>NZ_JBEZAN010000006.1:235479-427435 GCF_040646595.1 Streptomyces sp. NPDC045470 | reverse complement strand
CACCCGCTACGACAAGACCGCCGAGTCCTACCAGGCAGCCGTCACCCTCGCATCGCTCCTGATGTGGGCCTGACATTTGAAGACAACTCCTAGGAACAGCACGGGCGGCAGCTTCTGCTGCCGTGGTCGGATGCGCCTCACCGGCGGCCCGTCCGCCCAGCGGACGGCGCTGAAGTTCAGCGCGGTACTGCGGAAATCAAAGCCGGTGTGCAACTCAGGCTTCGGCGGTCCTCCTGAACCAGCCGGTAGACCTCGCGGGCCACGTAGCGCTTCAAACACCGGATGACCTCACGCCGCGTCTTGCCCTCCGTCACGCGCCGCTCGTAATACGCCCGCGTACGAGCATCCCAGCGCAGCCTGCTCAACACGATGCGATGCAGCGCAGCATTCGCCTGCCGATTCCCGCCGCGATTGAGCCGACAATGCTGCCTGTTCCCAGACGAGTACTCAACCGGGCTTGCCCCGCACAACGCGGCAAACGACGCCTCACCACGCAGCCGGTCACTGTTATCACCCATGACGGTCAGCAACACAGCAGCACTATGCGGCCCGATGCCCACAGCGTCAACAAGCCTAGGATGATGGCACCGGATCAGGTCCGCCAGTCGACACTCCAGCACTCTAGCCTGCGCCCTCAGCTGCTCGATGCGCTCAGCCAGCACACGTAACGTGAATCGCGTCGCCCGCACCACCGAGTCCACTCCGCCGTCGCTCTCACTCAACTCCAAGCACGCGCGGACAAGCGCACGGCGGGACAACGTAGCCAACTCTTCACGCAAGGCCGGATCGGCGGTGACCAAGATTGCCTTGAGCTGGTTCGCTGCCTGCCGCTGAGCCTTCACTGCAGAGTCTTTGGCCACGATGTAGATGCGCGCGGTCTCAGCGGGCCCGCTTCCGGACTTCACTGGCGAGTGCGCCCGACCGCTCAGCACGGCACGGGCGGCGGCCTCCGCGTCAGCTCGGTCCGACTTGCTCCGTCGGCAGCGGGCCGAACGCCCAGGGCCCGGAACCTCAACGACCTCGATGCCCTGCGACAGGAGATATCGCGAAAGAGCAGCGCCGTACGTACCAGACGACTCCACTCCGGCGCACCGGATGCCGCCCCACTGGCACGCCCACGCGAACAGTCGCCGATACCCGTCCACAGTGGCGGGAAAGCGCTCGATACCCAGAGTTCTTCCAGACATGGACAGCACAGCCGCAACGTGAAAGTCGCGATGCGTATCCACCCCGAGCACTGCCTCCGTAGCGCCCAAAGAAGGGCCCATAGAGCGGGCAGGTTCTGGTGAATTGATCGTTGATTCACCCCCGTCGGTAGTGTCACCCTGTCAGCAATGCCGCTGGTCCGGACGAGCGGTCATCAGTGAGACAGTGCGCGTACGCCGCGCAGAGCAGTGCTCTGGACACGCTGCCCGAACCAACGTCTGAGCGCACCGCCTGGCCCCATGAACGACGCAGGATGGTCAGGACACTTCGGTCCAGAGATGTCAGGAGTCAGCTCCCGGAGCTGCGGCGGTGTTCACCGTTTTCCTTCCCAGCCACAGGCCCGCAGTAACAGAAAACTCTCCCTGTGACGGATACATTGAAGCTGGGCAGCGCTCACGCCCCCAGGATCGCGCGCCCCAATGAATCGCACGTCCGCGCGAGCAAATGCGCGGGTGGCCTGCGTTCCAACGCGAGACAGCCAACTGCGCGGCTGAACCAGCCGCGATACCGGCGGCAGCGGACGAGACATCGGTGCCGTCACGACCCTCAACGCCCAGCATCGTGTTCTCCTCCACCGACAGGGTGGACGCCCCTTGCTAAAGCACGAAGCAGGGTAGCGGTGGAGCCCCATGTAGTAGAGACCCTGGTTGATCACGCCCGCGCAGGTGCCACACTTGTACTCGACGATCACGGGGGCACCGTTCTCGTCGAGCTCCAGCAAGTCGATCCGCCCGCGACCGGCTGCGTGGCGGAAGCACCCAAGGAGTTCGGATGCTCACGAGCAAAGGGCTACCACCTGCTCTGCCAGGGGCAGTTTCCGTGCCGCACACTCCGCATCAGCCGCAGCACATGCGTCCTCACCGTGTCCGTGCTCCGGGTACTCGATAGCGGCGAGCCCGAGTACAACGGAGCGCCCACGAAGCGGGCTGCTGACACCCTTACCCAGTCACACGAAGATGTCCCGCCGGATCACCGGCGGGACATCTTCGTGTCACCGAAAAGTCACCAACCCCATGGACACCTTCCAACTCAACGGGGCCGAACTGGACATAGGTGTTCGCATTGGACTGGCTGGACGTCCTGAGACGGATTTGCCTACCTGTGCCAGGTCGCCCCGAGCGCCGCCCCCAAAACCAGACAAGGCGCGTCTTCCGGGCCGTCAGAGCGGAATTGCAGGGTCTTCACCGTCGTCTCACTCACCCGCCTGACCCTCTCATCTGTCGCGGGATGTCATATCGCCAGGGTGAACCTAGCGGTCTTGACTCTCCTGCGACAGCGGGTCGGGACACTGACGGAACACTCGAACCGCCAGGTATCCGTTCACTGGCGTGTACGCGTGACCGCGTCGGCAATGGGAGCGCGCGCCTGGTAGGAGACTTGGCCGCGGCCGGACTGGCTCTCCCGTTCATGGCTGTCGGTCCGCAAGCGGTAGCCGGACTCCGAGTTCGGCTCGACTCCTCTCGCCCCCGTGCAGGCCGTCCCCTGAGGCGGCGGCTCCGTGGAGGCCCTCTACGTCCGGCCCGGCATACCGCCTCATGGTCGTCTTGATGTTTGTGTGCCCGACCCAGCTCCGTAAGCCAGTACGCGCGCGCCGACGAAACTGCCTCATCGAGAGAGCTTCCCCTGACTCATGTACCACCACGTAGCCGGACCCGACGTACGCCTCCCCAGAACCAGCTTCTCCTCGGCCGGAAGAGGCCTGAACGCAGCGGGTGTTGATCTCGTGTATCGGCGCTGCGGTACTCGTGTACGCGGCCACCGCCGTGTCCCCGGCGCCAACGGCCGCCGGGGCCGCAGGTCGGGAGAGTGCAGTTCGCGACCGGCGAGGGCCCGGGCGCCCCCGAGGTGCAGGCCCGCCGGGGCGCGGTCGGCCTCGGGCGGGGCGCAGCAAAACGCTGAACAGACCGACGCAGATTCCAAGGCGCCATAGGTGACTGGTCGACATATGCCGATGGGCGACCTATGGTGAGGACGTGACTAGAAGATCTCTGCAGGAACCGACCTCGCTGATCCTGTGCGCCGTGGCGGACCGGCCCCGCCACGGCTACGCGATCACCCAGGAGGTCAAGAAGATGTCGGACGGGCGTGTGACACTGCGAACCGGCACCCTCTACAGCGCCCTGCAACGCCTGCTCGAAGACGGACAGATCCAGGTTCACAGCGAGGAGACCGTCAGCGGACGGGCCCGTCGCACCTATGCCCTGACACCGCAGGGCCGCGCCACGCTGGCCGCCGAAGCCGAGCGTCTGCGCGCCACCGCCGTCGAGGCCGAGCGCCGGCTCGCCGTCCACCGGCCCGGCCCGAAGGGGGCCACCGCATGACCGAGGCGCCTGAACAGGCCCGTACCACACGGCTCTTGCGCCTGTACCCGGCGTCCTACCGCCGCGAGCACGGGCCGGAGATCGCCGCCATCCATGCCGACGTGATCCGGGACGCCGGGCGTCTGGTGCGCCTGCGAGAAGCGGCCGACATGGTCCGGCACGCACTTCGGGTGCACCTGTGTCTGACCTCCGCGGACGGCCCCGGGCGCTTTCTGGCCGCCGCCGCTCCCTACGTCCTGGCCGTCGTGTGCGCCCCCGCCCTGTTCGGATTGCTGGGCAACAGCACGCTGTGGGCAGACGGCTGGACAGCGCAGTACTGGGCGGACGGAGGGCAGACGGCGGACCGGGTGGTGTGGCTCGTCCATGAGTGCGGCACGCTGGCCTGTGCGCTGGCACTGCTGTGCGGGGCCGCAGGACGGTGGGCGCCGGCAAGGATGCTCGCCATGTTCGGTGTGGTGGCCCTGCCCGTGGCCACCTGGGTGTTCGAGGCGGACTACCTCATCTACTTCCGGTACCTGAACCGCCCGCTGCTCGCCACCTCGGACATCCTCTGTCCCGTACTGATCACCCTGATCCTGCTGTGCTGCCCGAAGGACCTGCCACCCGTCCGTGTCCGCGACCGGACAGCGATCGCGGCCGTGGCCGTGGCGAGTTTCCTCACCCATACGCTGGCCTGGGCCACAGGCTCCCTCGGGGAGATGACGTGGGCCACCCAGACGCTGTGGGGGCTGGAAGCTCTGGCACCCCTGGCCGTGTTGGCGGTCTTCCTGTTCGCCGCGCTGGCACGGCGCGGGCGAAGCGCGCGGTTCACGGCCGCGGGAGTGGTCACGGCCATGCTGTTCTGGCTGTGGCACGACTACGGGCTTCTCGGCAGCGTGCCGTACGGCGGCCTCCTCGCCGGGACGCTCCTCGGTACGGCCGTAGCGGCGGCCGCCGTGGTGCGCCGCCGACGCCACACCACACGCAGCAACGGGCCCGCCGCTTCCGGCACCTGACCCCCGCAGCGGCAGTGCGCGGGGACCGGCGGAGAAGGGCCTGCCTGTCCCCGGCCGCAGCAGCGCCGGGGACAGGAGGTCAGGCGGCGTGTCAGGAGGGCGTGGCCCCCGCCGCGACCACCTTCGCGTTCAGGTCGCACCAGGTGGTCGACGTTCCACCGGACGGCACGCGGTTGCCGAAGTGCCGGTAGGTGCCGTAATTCGCCTTGTAGCAGTCGATGTATCCGGTGAAGGACGAACCGGTGCACCGGATGGAGGCACCGTGGTGCCCTCCGCTTCCGACCAAGTACGAGGGTGTGCTGCAGGAGAGTGCTGCGGGGGCGGCGGAGGCATGGGGGGCCATGCCCAGCAGGCCGCCACCCGCCAGTGCAACGGAAGCTGCGACAGCCGCGAAACGGTACCGAGTACGCACGATGGTTCCCCTCTGGGGCGGCAGACAAGGCGATCAGTGCGGTCGTAGCCTGACCCAGCCCGTACGGTCCCACCAGATCACCCATCCGAACTGGCGCAAAGACACCGCTCAGGACCAGGTTCGCGCCGTATCGTCATCGCCACACGCGGCCACATGGGGCCGCAAACGGCCATGGACGGTTCTCTGAGTCTCTGAGTGAAGCGAAGGCGATCCCGCGCAGCGGGCGGACAGGTACGGCGACCGGCTGCGACCACCGGCGGGCGGCGTCCTCGGAAAGCGCGCGCCGTATGGTGCCGTGCGGGGGCGTGGCCGGAGCGGGCTCCGGTGTACCGCGCGCGGCCCGCTCCACCCGCCCGTCGCTCACCGCCCACCACAGCACCCGATCGCGTTCGTCCCGCCAGGCCAGATACAGCAGCGCGCACCCTGCCGCCATGGCCGGGAGGCGCTCCGTCGATGCCGCGCCGAACACCCGCTGCTGCGACGCACAGCGGCCCCCCGCCCTCCCACGCGAGAATCCGTGCGGGCGCAAGCACCCGCACCATCGAAGAGGTCGCGTCGCCCACCGGCGTTCCCTGTGCCGAACGACGCGCCCCTTTACGGCTTGCAGGGTGACCGTGAGTCGGTTTGCCGGAGGGTGAGGCAAGAGTCCGCGAAGACCGCAGCACGAGCGGGCCGCCTCGGCGCAAGGGCAGGCCGGCGCGGATACCGCCCTGGACGTCAGCCCGTTCAACGCACATGCCCTCCTGCCAGCTCGGGGCATCGCTCGGCCCGGGTACGGTCCGGCGGTTTCCGGCGCGGTCGCGGGCTGCTCGGCCCGGCGAGTGCGGGCTGCGCCGATGGCGGTTGCGGCCAAG
This sequence comes from Streptomyces sp. NPDC045470, assembly GCF_040646595.1. Lineage (NCBI taxonomy): Bacteria > Bacillati > Actinomycetota > Actinomycetes > Kitasatosporales > Streptomycetaceae > Streptomyces > Streptomyces sp. NPDC045470. Next base: position 421,647 of record NZ_JBEZAN010000006.1, on the reverse strand, counting down.
GCGACGGCACCTGCTCCGCACCGCTCACGTCGGCGAACCAGACAGAGGTCCCGGAAGAGTCCGGCATTGCCCAGTCCGGCCAGTTCTTCCCGCAAGGCGAGATCAGCAGTAATGGGGACGGCCTTGAGCTGGTTGATTGCCTGCGTACGGGTCTTGACGGCCGACACCTTCGTCAGTTTGCAGCGCGCTTCTGGCGGAGGACGCGGTAGGTGACCGTGGCGGGGTTCCCCTTTGCCGGCCTGGGCGGGCGTCGAGGAGCCGGCGCGGGCCTGACGCGATGCCGGCAAGTCGCCGGCTTCGCTGCCTCCCGTGGCCGGCCCGCGGCCGCGGGCGCGGCCCGTGGCTCTCAGCGTGAGCTGAGCGGGCCGTGGGTCGCGGCCGGGCGCGGTGGCCAGGCGCGGGGGGCGAGGATGCCGAGGACGTAGGCACGGGCGACGAGGGCGGGCCTGGTTTCGGCGTCCAGCAGGTCCCGGAGCCGGCTGAGGTGGTAGTCGACCGCCTGCCGGGAGAGCTTCAGCGAGGTGGCGATCTCGCCGTTGGTGCGGCCGCCGGCGAGGAGGGACAGTATGCGGATCTGCGCGGCGGTGAGCGGCGGGTGGGCCTCGTGGGCGATGCTCTGGTCGGTGACGACGGCCCACACGTGCGCGACACGGCCGACGGGCCCGCTCACCGTGGACAGGTGGAGCTGTGCGCGGCGCTGGCGCCCCTCGGCGTCCAGGAGTACGGCGGAGGTCTCCGCCCGCCTGATGCGGCGGGTGATCAGCCCCTCCCAGGCGCGACGCAGGGGGCGGAGGTCGGGCGTGGCGGCGAGCAGAGTGTGCGCGCGGCGGCCGACGAGGTCGGACAGGCGTGTCCGGAACAGTTCGGCGGCGGCCGTACCCGCCTGTTCGATACGGCCGCCGACCGAGAGCAGCGCGCAGGGCAGGCCGCTGTGATCCCGCAGCGCGCGCAGATTCTCCTCGGCCTCCTGGCGCTGGCTCGTCGCGCGGACGTGGTCGGTGATGTCGACATAGATCCCGGCCACACAGGTACGGCCGTTCTCCTGGGCCGGGAAGCGGTGGCCGGCCGCCTGTCCTGTGCTGCCGTCCGAACGGTGATAGCGCAGGTGGTGGCGGACCGGCTTGCCGCGGCTGAGGATCTCCTGGTCCAGGGCCCGGAACTGGGCGGCGTCGGAGGGGGTGTCGAGGTCCTCGATACGGCTGCCGACGACCCGCTCCGGTGTGGTGCCGTAGAGATGCGCGTAGGCGTGGTTGGCCCATAAGTAGCGGCCGTCGCGGTCGCGGAGGAAGGCCGCGGCCGGTGCGAAGTCGGCGAAGTCCGCGAAAGCGGCGTACGGCCGGCCGCCCGCGGGCAGCGTGCCGGCCTCCATCGCGAACCCGCGCGTCCAGCCCGGGCTCCCGTCCTGGGGCCGTCTCACGTCGAAGGTCCGGCCGTCGAACCGGACCAGGTGGTGGTCGTCCTGGAGAGCGGTCCCCGGAGCGGACAGCTCTTGGCGCACGCGGTCCAGGAAGCGCTGCGCGGTGGGCAGGTCGGCGAAGGCCCCGCCGCCCTGCTCCTCGACGCGCCCCTGCTCGTCGGCCTCCCACCAGGACACGGGGAGGCGCTCCAGCAGTGCTCTGAGACCGGGATCGTCCACGGCGGCCTTTCCGTCCATGTCCCCGCCGGGTGGCGGGAAGTGACATGGCGATGCCTATCCCGTGCGGAGTCCGGCCATGCTCGGTTATCGGCCGACTGCGATACGTGAGCGCGTCGCCGGGGCGGCTTGCCTCAGGTGATCCCCACCGTTCGTCCGCCCTCCAACGATGTCCACGACTTTGGCATTTGCCTGATTGGCGCCCGCCTCCGGTGGCATTTCCGGCACTCGCCTTCTGTTTCCCTTGTGTGTGTCACCGGTTACCCGCCGTGTTCTACGCGGGTTGCGTCACCGTGTCCGGGTCCCGGCCCGACGCCTCCGGACGGACGAGCGAACAGAACAAGCGATGGGAGACGAATTTCCGTGAGCACGGTGCTGTTGGTGCACGCCAAGGGTGGTCCGCCGCTCGGCCATGTCCTGTCCCGGGCAGCCGCACGGGCGGACGTGCACCTGCTGGCGCTCAGCGCGCTTCCGCCGTCGGTCGCCGCGTCCGCGGAGCGGCTGTGCGCCTCGGTCGTGCTGCCCACCGACGCGGAGCGGTCCGACCTGGTCTCGTTGATCGTCGCGCGAGCCGAAGCCGTCGGCGCGGACGCGGTTCTCACCTTCTCCGAGTACGCGGTCGTTGCCGTCGCCGAGGCGTGTGAGGCGCTCGGTCTCGCCGGGGCGGGAGACGCCGCCGCGCTCGCCCGCGACAAGCGGATGATGCGGCACACCTGGCACCGGCACGGTCTGCCGCAGCCCGCGTTCCGCCCCGTAGCCACCCAGGCGGACCTCCACGAGGCCGTCGCCGCCCTGACCGCTCCCCTGCTGCTGAAGGCGGCCTGGAGCGCCGGTTCCACCGCCCATCAGATCATCGGCTCCCCGCAGGAGGCCGACGCCGCCTGGCGGCGCTCGCGCGAGACCATGGCCCTGTCCGCCCGGCTGGGCTTCGCCGAACTCCATGTGGCCGAGGCAGCCGGACACTTCGTGGTCGAGGAGATCGTGACCGGCGACACCGCGGGCTGGTTCGACGAGCCCGGCTGGGGCGACTACGTCAGCGTCGAGGGCGTGGTGACCGGCGGCGTCTTCCGGCCGGTCTGCGTCAGCGGCCGGATGCCGACGGTGCAGCCGTTCACCGAGCGCGCCGGCATCACCCCCGCGTCGCTTCCCGCGGACCTCCAGGACCGCGTCGTCGCCCTCGCCCGGGAGGCCGTCGACGCCCTCGGCCTGCGCGACTGCGGCACGCACACCGAGATCAAGCTCGGCGCCGACGGGCGCATGTGGCTGATCGAGACGGCCGCCCGGTTCGGCGGCGCGATGACCGTCCCGCAGATCGAGGAGGTGTTCGGGCTCGACGTCGTCGGCATGCTCGTGGACCATCTTCTGGGCCGTCCGGTCGCCTGGCCCGAGCGGGTCCTCGGCCCGGAGCAGGCGCGGGGCGCCGCGGGCTCCCTAGTCGTGCTCGCGGTGGACGGCCGCGGCGCGGCCTGGCGGGACCGCAGGCGGTGGGACTTCTCCGTGGTGCAGGAGGCCGTCGCGCTGAGCGCGGGCAGCACGCTCTCGGTGGTACCGGAGAGTTCCCTGCCCGACGGCAGCACCGTACCGGTCTACGACCCCGCCGGCGGCGCCAACACGATGGCGGCCCTGTGCCTGCTCTCCGCCGCCGACGCGCGCACCGTGCTGCGCGACTTCACGGCTCTGGTGGACGCGCTGCCCGACGTGCTGCCGCCCGCCGTACCCGCCGCGCCGCGGTCCGAGGCTCCGGCCGCCCGGCCCCCGGCCACGGTCACGTCCACGGCCACTCCGTTGCCATCCCCCACCCGCCCGCGCGTCCGGCCGGCCGTACCGTCCGAGGAGGTCGCCGTATGACCACCACTCCGCTCCCCGTCAGCGTCGCGGATCCCGCGACCGACCGCACGGTCGTCGGGGAGAACCTCTCGCTGCCGCTGTTCCGTACGCTGTCCGGGGTCCTGGCAGGCCACCCGTACCTGAAGGTCGTCGTCGACCGCGCCGAGGCCACCTGGCACCTGCTCGACACGGCCGCCCACCCCTTCCACGTGAACTACATCGCCACCCGTGTCCTCGGCATGGACCTCTCCGAACTCGACGCCCGGCTCGACGAGTTCAACGCGTCCGTCTACATGGACCCCGAGCGCCGCTTCCTGCTCGGAGTGCTGTCCCTGCACACCGACGAGGACCGGGAAGGCCGGGAGGGCCGCGAAGGCACCTTCCTCGTGCTGGAGACCACCGAGGCCGACACCATGCACGGGGAGTTGCTGGAGTTCTTCTACAGCTTCGTCCGGGAGCGCGTCGACGGCAGGCTGCCGCTCCTGCTCAAGCCCGCCAACCACGGTCAGGAGGAGGCACTGGCCTCGGTCAGTGAGCAACGGGTGCCGCGCATCCTCGGCCACCAGCTCTTCGGCTCCAAGGTCCGAGTGCCGCTCAACGCCGGGGAAGCCACCGGCCGGCTGCGCTGCTTCGAGACCGTGGCGGAGTACGAGGCGGCGGCCGGCGGACTCGGCTGGTCGGACATCGTCGCCATGCCCTGCCTGCCGGACGGCGTGCAGCGGGTGGCCGGATTCATCAACACCGCGCCCATCACCCCGCTGTCCCACACCAACGTCCTCGCCTCCGGATGGGGCATCCCCAACGCGATCGTCCGCGACCTGGACCAGCTCGTCGAGAGGGACGGTCTGGACGGGGCCTGGGTCAGCTACCGGGTCCGCGAGGACGAGATCACCCTGGAGCGGCTGGAGCAGGCCCCCGAGCTGCGGGCCCCGGCCTGGCACCAGCAGCGCATCCGCCTGGAACCACCGCTCCTGGAGGACGCGCCCGTCCTCTCCCTGCACCGGCTGCGCAGCGCCGACCGGGACCGCTACGGCACCAAGGCGGCCAGCCTCGGAGAGCTGCACCACGTGCTCGACAGCCGCACGGCCGACCTCACCGCGTTCTACGGCCGCCCCCGCCCGCCCCGTAAGAACCTGTACGGGCACCTCGCGGCCCGGCTCGGCCTGGACGCGCCCTCCGCCACCGAACTCCGGGCGGCCGCGTCCGCCTTCGTGGCCGGCACCGTCGCGGCCCCCGAGGGCATGGCCCTGCCGTTCTCCCTCCTGCACCGGTTCCTCACCTCCTCCCCCGCGCTCCAGCAGGGCATCGGCAAGCTGAAGATGGCGCTCGAACTCGACGCCATGGGCGTCCTCGACTCGCTCTGCCTGGAGATCCAGCACCTGATCCGGCACACCGCGATGCCCGACTCCGTCACCGGGGAGATCACCCGGTCCCTCCCCGCCCCGCTCGCCGCCGGCGGCCGCCTCGTCGTACGCTCCTCCTCCAACGCCGAGGACCTGCCGGGCTTCTCCGCGGCCGGCGTCTACGACTCCGTCACCACCGTCCGCGGCACCGGCGAACTCCTGGACGCCGTGCGGCAGGTGTGGGCCTCCCTGCTCTCGCCGCGCAGTGTGCGGCTGCGCCACCAGGTCGGCATATCCCTGGACGACACCTACATGGGCGTGATCATCCAGGAGTACGTCCCCGCCGCGCTCGGCGGCGTCCTGGTGACCTGCGACCCCACCCGGCGCGAGGACTTCCGCAACGTCTACCTCAACTGTTCGCCGGGCTCGCCCGAACAGGTCGTCGAGGGCGAGGTGCTGCCGCAGCAGTACCTCTACAACACCGTCGAGGGCGGCGGGCGCACCGTCGCCCTCGGCTCCTGGAGCGAGGGCCTGCCCGCCACCGCACGGGCCCGGCTGGCGGACCTGTCCCTGACCGGCCGGCTGCTCCAGTCCCACTTCAGCGCCCCCGAGGTGGACGACCCCCTGGACATCGAGTGGCTGCTGACCGACCAGGGCGACTTCCGCCTGGTCCAGATCCGCCCCTACGCGCTGTGAGCCCCCACCCCCCGCGCTCCGCGGCACGGCCCGCGGCCACGCCCCCGACCGGCACCGCCCGCCGTGTCATCCGCCTCAACTACGGCTTCCAGCTACTGTTCAACCTGCTGTGGTGGATGCCGGTGTTCTACGCCTACCAGAAGGACGCCGGCCTCTCCGACGGGCAGATCTTCGGTATCCAGAGCATCTACTACGTGGCCTTCTGCCTCTTCGAGATCCCGACCGGACTGATCGCCGACCGCATCGGTACCCGCAACTGCCTGCGGGCCGGCGCCGTCGTGATGACCGCGGCGAACCTCGCCCCGGTGGTCAGTTCCTCGTACTCCGGTTTCCTCGTCCACTTCCTCGCCATCGCCGCAGGCCGCTCCCTCACCTCGGGCGCGGCCAGCGCGTACCTGTACGACGGGTTGCGCGCCGAGGGGTGCGAGGAGCACTACCTCAAGGCGGAGGGGACCGCCCGGGCCCTGGGACTCGCCGCGAAGATCCTGTGCTGGCCCCTGGTCGGGCCGCTGATGGTCCTCGTCCACCCGGCCCCGTACCTCCTGAGCGCCCTGAGCGCGGCGGGTTCCCTGATCTGTGTCGTCGCCCTGCCACGAACGGCAACGTCCGCCGAGGCACGCGGTACGGCCTCGCCGGGCCGGACCGGAAAGCCCCGGGCACCGAGGGGCGGGCGCGACACCTCACTGGGCGACGCGAAGGCCGCACTGCGCTGCGTCGTCTCCTCGCCGTGGCTGGCGCTGGTCATGGTGCAGGGCGTGGCCGTGTTCACTCTGTCCAGGATCTGTCAGGTCAACCTCTTCCAGCCGATCCTGCTCGACCACGGCATCGGCGAGTCCGCGCACGGCGGGGTACTCGCCGCCATGACGGTGGCGGAGGCCGTGGGCTCGGCCCGCCCCCAGTGGCTGGGCCGCCGCCTGACACCGGTGGCCTGGGTCTCCGTCCTCAGCCTCGTCCTCGCGGGCACCCTGGCGGGCATCACCCTCGGCGGGCCCTGGACGGTCGTCGCTCTCCTCTGCGTGTTCGCCGCCGCGGCCGGCTTCGCCTATCCCGTCCAGCGCAAGCTGGTCAACGATGCCGTACCTGCCGGCGCCCCACGGGCGACGCTGCTGTCGGTCGAGTCGATCGTGGACCGCGCGGTGTGCGCGCTGGCGGCCGTCGCCGTGGGCGCCTACCTCTCCGCAGGCCACCTGGACGCCCTGCTCTGGCACAGCGCCCTGGCGACGGCGGTGCTGCTCGGCGCCTTCCAACTGGTCCTGCGGAGCATGCGGACGCGGCGCGGTGTGGAGGGGACGACGGAGGGGCGTGCGGTCCTGGAGACGACGGAGCAGCCGGATTCCGAGACGGCAAAGGGACCGGGTCCCGAGGCGACAGAAGGGCCGGGTTCCGAGACGGCGGAGGAGCCGGGCTCCCGTCGAGGGCATCCGGGAGGCGCGGCGTCCGGCGCGCCGGACACACATCCCAAGGCCGCCGTGTAGGACGCCCGCACTCCCGCGCCCACTTCGGGGCGCGGGAGTGCGGGCGTACGTACGGGCGCAGGCGCACACAACTGCTCAGGCGCGCCGACGGGAGCCGTACGTCAGGCACTCGATCACTCGGGCCGGGAGGTAGGCGGGACGGAAGGGCCGTCCGACCCGATAGGCAACGTAACCGAGCGAAGCCGCCACGTACGTCTCCTCGGCAGTCTCCCCCTCGTAGACGAGGCGACAGCCGTGCGCCGCGGCCTTGGCACGCTTCCAGAGGGCGGGTGCCGGCTTACGCTCCGCCTCGGTGCGCGGAGTGAGGATCCGGTCGCCGAAGTCCTCCCAGGCGAACGGGACGGGCCCCTTCCACGCGCCGTCGACCTCCTTCTTCAGGGCGGCAGCGCGCTCGGCATCCGTGGTGCCCCACGAGGACGGCACGTTGGTGATCAGCCCGACCTCGATGTGCCGCTCCCGCAACGTGCGCAGGTACGCGGCGGCACCCGGCAGATAGCGGATGCCGGAGTCCGCGGCCGTGTGCACCAGAGTCTCGCCCAGATCGAAGTAGACGATGGCACAGCCGCGCGCCGAAGGGGTCCGCGCCCCCATCGGAACGCCGTGCGACACGTCCGCCGGCACGGCCGCACTCGCCGCGGTACCCGGCATGACCGACGCCACCGCGACGGCCGACACCACGAGTCCGGTACGGAAGAAGCCACGGAAAGACGTTCTCTGCATGGCGTTCGGCGCCCCTCTCATCGACGCGCCACACAGGCGCGCCCCCCGTCAGATGCGTGACCGACAGACGCACGAAGCACCCCTACGGCCCCTCGCACCCCCGGAAGAGACCCGCTCCCCCGTCATCGCTGCTTCCCGCCATACCCCTGAACAGCACACGCCACTCGCCGACACACCACCGAGCACGTCGGCCGCCTCCTCGCGGGCGGCCATACTCAGGGCTTCCAGAACACGTGGACGCTGGAGAGCAGTTGCGCCTACCTGTGCAAGGTCGTCCCGTGAAGCGTCAGGTGGCGCTGTCCAGATCGTTGGGCAGGTCGTTGGGCGCGGCGGCCGCGACGTCCCTCGTACCTCTCCGGGCCCTGGCGTTGGCCTACCCCCCTGTCCGTACATCACGGCCGTGATCCCACAACGATCACGATCCGGGGCCGACCGCCTCGCGGATCTTGTCATATGCACATCCAGCGTGCCTACTGTGAAGAACCCGTGCCCTACCGACGAAGAACACGCCCGTTGACATAACCGGGCGGCCATCCCATTTGCTGACGCCCTGGCGTCAACCCTCGGCAGCAGGCGCGGGTTTCACCTGATCCGTCACACGCATGTTTCGCGCTGCCCAGGGCCGCGTGGAAGGAGTCGAGTTGTTTCTCAGAGGTATGGCGGACAAGCGCCGAAAGCGAAGACTTGCCCGTTTAGCTCCGGCGCTGACCCCGGTCACCGCGCTGGCTCTGCTGGCCGGTCTTGCTGTTCAGCCGGAGGACCTGACGGCGAAGCAGGCGGGACGCTCCGCCAAGGCCGCCGACTCCTACGGCCGGCTCAGCGTTGCCTCGGCCGAGCAGTTGCGCGAAGACCAGTGCCTGATGAACGACGTGCTGCGGCTGGGTGGGGCGTCCATGGCCGCGGCAGCCCAGGACGGTCTCAACCAGCCGCCGGACAAACTGCGGGTGCTGGCCAACCGCGATTACTGGGAGGACACTCCCCTCGGCCGGGCGTATGCCGCTGACGAAAGTGCCGCGGACAAGGCGGTGGAGTCCCTCGACGCCCTGGTTCAGGGGTGGAAGGCGCCTCTGGACGGCCTGGACACGCCGGGCGGTTTCACCGAGACCGGCTTCCACTGGCCGCCCGGCTCTCCGGGTGACGGAAAGAAGAATTTCTACTACCAGACCGGCCTCTGGCAGTGGCACGCAGGGCAGTTCTGGAAGGACGAGGAGGAGTTCTACAAGGACCCCACCCCCACTGCCGACGACGCCACCAAGAAGGCGGTGACCGACCTCGGCGGTCCGCTGTACTCCAAAGATCCGGACACCGGCCTGCCGCCCGACGAGTGGAACCGGGCCAACGCCGAACACGATGCGTACGTATCTCTCACGGACGACGTGTTCGAGCCGATGGGGGCCGACAACGCCCGGATCTTTCTGGAATCGGGCGGATTCCCGAAGTCGGCTCCGCAGCCGGACAGCGCCGAGTTCCGCGTCGCGGTCGAGAATCTCAAAGCCCGCTTCGCCGCTTGCGCGTGGCGCGACCCGATCGACCCGGGCAAGGTGCTCGGCGACGAGGTGAGCAGCGCTGCCCAGGAGTGGCAGCAGGAGATCGCCTCACAGGCCGCACAGCGCAACCAGATTCTGGACGCCAACACCGGGGCGACGACGGCGCTGGCCTCCGGGGCGAAGATTCTCGGCAATATGCTGGGCAACTCCTGGGTGGCCGACCATGTCGCCCGGTGGCAGTCGTACTGGTCGCCCGGTGGCGCCGGCAGCAAAGAGCCCAGTAAGCCCGACGCCGCGCAGTTCGCCAAAGCCAAGAAGAGCCTGGGTCAGGCACGAGCGGTGGCGAAGGCGCAACTGATTCTGCTCACGCAGCAGGCGTCGGCGGCCAAGCGGGCGGTCACCGTCTCCGACACCGCCGAGCAGGCCGCCCACGCCATCGCCGACACCAATGGGGCGCCGCGCGGGCGCGGGTTGCTGGTCGCGCAGCAGAAGGCGCAGGTCACCCATGGGGTGGCGGCGGCGCTGGAGGCGATGGTCGTCGCCGGGCAGACAGCGGAGTCGGCCACGCGGGCTTCGGCCTCCGACAGCGCGACCATCGCGCAGCGCGCGCTGGCCCAGGCGGCGCAGTCGAAGGCGGAATTCCGTAAGCAGGCAGCACAGTACGCCGAACAGCAGGCCAAAGCCTCGGCGGCCTCCGCGAAGGAGCACCGCGACAACGCGAAGAAGGACAAGGAGACCGCCGAAGCCAAGCTGCGGGAAACGCTCAAGGCGGAGGCCGACGCCAAGACCGCGGCGGCCGATGCGCACGCCAAGCGGCTGCTTGCGGAGGCCGAGGAGAAGACGGCCAAGGCGGAGAAGGAAAAGGCGGACGCCAAGAAGGCCGATGCCGCGCAGCACCGGCGCAACGCCGAGAATTACCGGTCCACGGCGGAAGGGGCGAAGCAGCAGGCCGATACCGCGGCCGCCACTGCCGCCGACCGGCGTAAAGCGGCGGAGTCGGCCCGCGACAGTGCCAAGGCCAAGCGGGACGATGCCTGGGACGCCGAACAAAAGGCGGACGCGGCCCGTGCCAAGGCGGACGCGAAGGGCGCGTACGCCGACGCGCACGAGGCCGACGACAACGCCAAGGCGGCCCGTGCGGCGGCCGATGACGCGGATCGGGCGGCCACCGCTGCCGAATCGGCAGCGAAGTCGGCCCGTGGCGAGGCCGATGCGGCTTCACAGGCCGCCGCGGACGCGGATGCCGCCGCCACGCGTGCCGAAGCCGCCGCGAGCCGGTCCCGCGCCGCTTCCGACGCGGCCCAGGCCGACAAGCTGAAGGCCGATGCCGCGGTCAGGACGGCCACCAGCGCCGCCGCTGACGCCATCGCCGCGTCCCAGCACGCCGCTGCCGAGGCCAACGCCGCGGTCAAGGACGCCGAGGCAGCCGAGCAGCACGCCAAGGATGCCAAGGCCCACGCCGACGAGGCCGGGAAGGAGACCGTCAAGGCCCGGGCGGCAGCGGCGAAGGCCGCCGGCTTCGCCTATGCCACCGCGCAGGCGGCCGCGGACGCCCGCCAGGCGGCGGCACAGGTCGCCAAGCCGGCCAACGACGCCATCCAGCTGGGCTCGCGCTACGCCACCACCGACTCCGCTGCCCCGCTGGTCGTGCTCACCGGGCAGGCGTCGAAGACCATCGCCGAGCAGCAGGCCGCGGTGGCCGAGGCGCATGCCAAGAACGCCAAGAAGGAAGCCGAGCTCGCCAAGAGCCTCGCCGACAAGGCCGCCGCGGACACGAAGGCCGCTTACCAGAGCGCCGCTCGGGCCGCCGATTACGCGGCGGAGGCCCGTGGTTACGCCAATGAGGCGCTCGGCCATGCTGCCGAAGCGGCCGCGGCGGCGTCCAAGGCCGCGCAGTCGTTGAGCCGTACCATCGAGTACGACCGGCAGGCCACCGTGGACGCTGCCGCGGCCGACGCGGCCGCGGGCCGGGCGGAGGGCTACGCCAAGGGCGCCCGGGCCGCTGCGGACGCGGCGGCCCTCGACGCCGAAGCGGCCCACGCGGCCGCCGACGCGGCGGAACAGGCCGCCCGTGATGCCCGCGCGGCGGCCGACCGCGCGGACGCGGACGCCACCGCCGCCGAAGAAGCGGCCAAAGACGCGCAGAGGTATGCCGACTCGGCCCAGGACGCAGCGGACGAGGCCGAACGGAAGCAGGCCAACAAGCAGGTCTCCACGGGGGCCGGTACCGGTGTCGGTGGCGTGTTCTATGTCATCGACGAGAGCGCGTCCAAGCTGATCAGCGCGGACCAGATCGGCGAGTGCCCGGCCAACGCGCCCCTGGTCGGCTGCAATGCGACCTATACGCTGCACATGGACGTCGTCGCCGACTTCTACCTGTGCACCGACGCGAACGCCCTCGCCACCGCCGCGGGCTGCCCCAAAAAGGCCTGGCGCTACGTCGACCGGCAGACGTTCAAGAACCAGACCAGCCAGTGGAACCATCACTTCAGCGGCAGCGACATTCTCCGTCTGGGCTGGCAGAACCTCTTCGGTGACGCGCTGGGTACGGTGCTCTACGAGGTCATCCTCGGTGATTTCGTCAGGTGTCTGCACGGCAGCTCGTCCAGTTGCGCCTGGGCACTGGCCATGTTCGCTCCCGTCGGAAAGCCGCTGGGCGCCCTCGCCGACGGAATTCGGGCCCTCGACGCGTCGGCCAGGACCGGCATCGGATTCGCGGACGCATGGAAGGGGCTGCGGGCCCTCGGCGTCTCGGAGGAAGTCCTCCTGGGCACCGGGATCAAGGCCGTCGACGACCTTCTCAAGTCCTGCACCAGACGCTCTCGTACGGTCGCCTTCGCCGCTTCCCGGCCGAACTCCTGCGAAGGGATCATCGCCTACAATAGCGATGCGCTGAGCCGCGCCGCTTACCAGGGCAGGATCGGGACCGGAGTGACGCCCGGACGGAATGTCGCGGCCGCGCGGGTGCCGGGGTGGAACGACCCCAAAACCGGTGACATCGTGGTCGGATTCAGCAAGGGCAACAGCTACCACTCGGAAAACCATATTCTGGACCAACTGGCGGAACGGGGCTTCAAGCCGACGCAGATCACCGAGCTTTACAGTGAACGTCAGCCCTGTGGAGCGTGTGCACCCCTGCTCGAAGGGGCGTTGAAACCGGGTACGCCCATCAGGTGGTCCGTCCCCTGGACGGACGATTACGACCTGAACCAGCTGTACGCAGTGTCCCTGCGCGACATGATCCGCGACGCCAGGGGCTGAGCCGGGCAGTTGATTCGGGGCCCGGCGGGAATCAGCAGCACGGGGAGACCGGCCGGGCCCCCTTCGGGGCAGCACACACCACGAGCACTGGAAGAGTGAGCAGAAATGTATGACTACAGCGAAGTGACCGGTGAGGTGCTGAACGAGAGGAATGCGCTGGCTGCCCGGGCGCTCCGAGAGCTGGAACTGGCGGGTTTTACCGCGTTCTTGCAGGACGGTGCCGGAGGCCCGCCCGGAGCAGAGGTCGAAGTCGACCTCGGGGACGACGCAGCGGGAGGGGTCTACGTGACCTGGAAAACCCACCCGACGCTTACGCGTACCGCGCTTGAAAAGGTACAGAGCGGCCAGCTCCAGGCGCGAGAGATCCGGCATTCCGGGGCAGTTGGCCGGTATATGCAGGACGCGATGATTCACATCCTTGCTTCCGCGGGACTTCAGGCCGAAGCCGCGGAGGACGACATGCGCCCGACGGCAGTCCGCGTGCGGGAGGTTGCGGACGAGGATCAGGGTGCTTCTTGAGAGATGCCGGCAAGAACGAGCGAGGCTGAGCCCGACGCTCACGTCGAGGCAGGTTTCTCGGCTCGGCGGCGACAACTCCGGGACTCGTCGGCCATGCGGGCCAGGGCCCCAGCACGCCGCCGGGAGAGCCGCCGCAGGCTCATGGACAGAACGGCGAGGGGCGGGCACAGGTGGTGAGTCGCAGGCGAGGAGACACGCCGGTGACTGGTTCGCGGGCAGCCCGCCATGCCGGGCAGAGCCGACCGAGCCGGGGACGGCTGGGGCGTCGCGCCGACGGGACTTGCCTTCCGCGGCTCGCCCGCCGCGACGCTCCGGCTCCTCTCCCCCGCACAGCAAGGCTCACCGGTCCCCCGGGAACAGCCACCGCGCACCCTATTGGCCCCGACTCCCCCGTGTGGTGCCATGAGGCGAGTTCTGCCGGGATGACCGAAGTGACCTAGAAGCAACTCACTGAATGCGAGGATTCATGGCTGTTTCTCGCAGGCACCAGCAGGCACCCGCGGCACCCGCCCCGTACGGGGACGGCCTCCCCCACGGGCCCGACGCGCCCGCGCCACCGGTGTTCGGGGGTGACGGCGGCCGCACGGTGGCGGAGTGCGGGCACGAGCGGGGACACGTACTGGATTCGCTCTTCCACGGGCAGGGGTACGCCACGGCCACCAGCCGCCGGATCTTCTGTGACCGATGTCGGCTGCAACGATGGCTGCGGGTGGAGGCGGCCCTGGCGGCCAGTCAGGAACGGCTCGGCATGCTCGCGCCCGGCACGGCGGCGCAGGTGGCGCGGGCCTGTGAGCCGGGCCGGATCGACCTGGTCTCCCTGGCGCCGGAGTTCCGCCGTACGGGCCACTCCCTCGTACCGCTGCTGCGCGGCCTGGCGGCGGCCTGCGAGGCGGACTCGGGTGAGACGGTGCACCTGGGAGCCACCACCCAGGACATCCAGGACACCGCACAGTCCCTGGAGATGCGGGACGTGCTCGACGAGGCGGACCGGGAACTCGCCGCCATGACGGCGCGGCTGATCGCGCTGGCCGGGACCCACCGCGACTCTCTGATGGTGGGCCGCACCCACGCCCAGCCCGCGCTGCCGATCACCTTCGGTCTCAAAGTGGCGAGCTGGCTCGACGAACTGGGGCGGCACGGCGAGCGGCTGGCCCAGTTGCGCGAACGGGCCCTGGTGGCCCAGTTGCACGGCGGCGTCGGCACCATGGCCGGGTTCCACGGGCGCGGGCAGGAACTGCTCACCGACTTCGCCGCCCGCCTCGGACTCGGGGAGCCCGCCGTCGGCTGGCATGTCGCGCGGGACCGGGTGGCGGAGTACGGCACCACCCTGGCCCTGCTGACGGGGACGCTGGCCCGGATCGCCGAGGAGATCCGGGTCCTCTCGCGCGCCGAGGTCGGCGAACTGTCCGAGGGCTGGGAGTACGGGCGGGTGGGCAGCAGTACCATGCCGCACAAGCGCAATCCCGAACGCTCCGAACAGGTCGTCCTGCTGGCCCGGCTGGCCCGCTCCGCCGCCGCGCTCGGCGTCGAGGGCATGGTGCAGGAGCACGAGCGCGACGCGCGGGGCCTGCGGATGGAGTGGGTCACCGTCGCCGATGTGTCGCACTACACGCTGGCTGCGCTGGCGATCCTGAACGACGTCCTCGCCGGGCTCCAGGTGCACCGCGAGCGGATGGCGGCGAACGCGGCCTCGGTGGCGGAGTTCCTGTGCACGGAGGCGCTGATGCTGGCGCTGGGCGAACGCATCGGCAAGCAGACCGCGCACACCCTCGTGTACGCGGTGAGCCAGCGGGCACAGAGCGACGGCCGCCCCCTGCGCGCCTGCGTACGCGAGTGCGCGGACATCACTTCCCGGATCCCCGCCGCCACGCTCGACGATCTGCTCGATCCTGCCCGTTACGTGGGCGAGGCCGGCGCCCTGACCGACCGGGCGGTGGCCCGCGCCCGGCTCCGGCCGCCCCCGCCCGCAACGCCCGGCGTGCCCCGGGCGGATCGCGCGGAGGAGGGGGTGCCCTCATGACCGCGCTCCTGCGCTTCGACGGCGAACGGGCCTGCGAGGCCGACATCGAGGCGCACACTCCCGAGATGCGCGGGCAGCGGCGGCACCTGCTCCGGCAGCTCGCCGTGACATCCGGGCAGCGGGTGCTGGACGTCGGCTGCGGCCCCGGCTACCTGGTCTCGGAGCTGGTGGACCCGGTCGGCCCGGACGGCGCGGTGTACGGCATCGACATCAGCGCGTCGATGCTGGACCTGGCGAGGGCACGGTGCGCGCCGGCCGGCGCGCGGGTCAGCCTGGTGGCAGGGCGCTGCGAGCAGATCCCGTTCCCCGACGCGTCGTTCGACGCCGCCGTCTCCTCACAGGTGTACGAGTACGTCGGTGACATCGAACAGGCGCTGGCCGAGCTGTACCGGGTACTGCGCCCGGGAGGCCGCGCGGTGGTGCTCGACACCGACTGGGACTCCCTGGTGTGGCACTCCGCCGACCGCCCCCGGATGCGGCGCGTCCTCACTCTGTGGGAGGACCATGTCGCCGACCCCCGGCTGCCCCGGCGGCTCGGCCCGCTGCTCCGGGAGGCCGGGTTCACCGAGGAGAGCCTGACCACGCTGACCTTCCTCAACCGGCGGTGCCACCGCGACGCCTACAGCTACTGGCAGGTCGGCTTCATCGAGGCGTTCCTCGCCGGCCACCCCCGCGCGGACCCGGACGAGACCAGGGCCTGGGGCCGGGAGCTGCGCGAGCTGGACGCGGCGGGCCGGTACTTCTTCAGCCTCGGCCGGTACGCGTTCACCGTGGTCAAGCCCGGAGACTGAGCGAGTCCGTGGGGCCCGGCGACTGAACCGCTCCGAGGGGGCCGGACCGCCTCTCGGGCCGGGCCCCACCCCACCCTCCCCGCAGGCGCGGCCCGCCCGCCGCCTCACCCCCGTACTCGCGCGAACTCCCGGAGGAAATCGGCCAGCGCCCGTACGCCCTCCAGGGGCATCCCGTTGTAGACGGACGCCCGCACCCCTCCCACCAGGCGGTGCCCGGCCAGCCCGAGAAGCCCCTCCTCCCGCGCGCGGTCCAGGAACTCCCCGGTCAGCGATTCGTCGGCGAGCCGGAAGACGATGTTGGTGACGGAGCGGTGGGCCGGGTGGGCGGTGGGGCGGTAGAACGCCGTACGGTCCAGTTCCTCGTAGAGCAGCCGTGCCTTGGCCAGGTTCGTCCGCTCGACCGCCGCGAGGCCGCCTTGGTCGCGTATCCACTCCAGCGTGAGGGAGAGGACGAAGACGGCGAAGGTGTTCGGGGTGTTGTCGAGGGACTTGGACGCCGCGTGGACGGAGTAGTCCAGCAGCCGGGGCGTCTCGGACAGGGCGTGGCCGAGCAGGTCGTCGCGGACGGTCACCAGGGCCGTGCCGGCGGGCCCCAGGTTCTTCTGGAACCCGGCGTAGACGATGCCGAACCGGCTGTGGTCCAGCCGCCGGGAGAGGATGTCGCTGGTGGCGTCGGCCACCAGCGGGGCGGGGCAGTCCTGCGGAAAATCGTTCCAGCGGGTGCCGTGGACGGTGTTGTTGCTGGTGAGGTGGAGAAAGGCGGCGTCCGGCGGGCAATCCCGTACGGTCACCTCCGGTATCCGGTCGAAACCGGTGTCCTGGCTGCCAGCGACGGTCACAGCGGTGCCGTAGCGGGCGCCCTCGCGCTGCGCCTGCTGGGCGAACAGGCCGGTGACGACGTACCCGGCGGTGCGGGTCGGTGACCGGCCGATGAGGTTGAGCGGCACGGCGGCGCACTGCATCCGGGCGCCGCCGTGCACGAACAGCACCTGGTGGTCCGCCGGGAGCCCGGTCACCTCCCGGTACAGCGCCACGGTGGAGTCGAGTACGCCGGTGAAGCGGGGATGCTTGTGGCTGATCTCGATGATCGACGCACCGTCGCCCGCGTGCGCCGCGAACTCCTCGCGCACCCGCCGCGCCACCGGCCGGGGCAGCGTCGCGGGTCCCGCGGAGAAGTTGTACGCGTCCCGGGGCTCCGGCGGCGTGCCGGGCGCGCCCCGCCGGTTGCCCTGCGTCTGCAGCCGTCCCATCCCGCCGCCCCTCCCGGTCGTCTGTACGTCCTCAGGCCCTCCGCACGGCGCGGGCGCCTTCACGTACGGCCACCGCCCCCACCCCCTCAGCACATCCGCAGCCCCTCCACGAACGCCTCGATGCCCTCGGAACGGACCTGCGCGACGGCGTCGGTCGCCGGGCTCGTCCGGTCCCGCAGCCGCCGGGCCAGCGGTTCCAGCTCCTCGACGGGCGCCACCGGCTCCCGGCGCAGCGACTCGGCCGCCAGGTCCAGGGCGCGCCGGCCCCACTCCGGCAGCGGCACCCCGGCGACCTCGGCCGCCCAGCCGCGGGTCTGGACCTCGGCGGCGGCCGTACGGGCGTCCTGGAGCGACCAGCCGCCGAACAGGTCGCGGCAGCCCTCGGTGTCGCCCAGCCAGCCCAGCAGGACGGCCAGCCACGCGAACGTCTCCTCCCGGTTCATCGTGGGCAGATGGCGGATCTCGACGAAGGTGCCGCGTCCGCCGTCCCGGAGCACCGCCTCGCCCCGGCCCGCCGCCACCGCCTCCAGCACCTCGGCGACGGTGCACGACTCGTCCAGCCGCATCCGTACCCGTACGGCCGGCCAGCAGAAGACGAGGCCGGACGCCAGGTCGGCGGTGGTGCAGTGCAGGATGCGCTTGGTGCCGTCCGGGTCCACGAATTCGGCGTGGCCCGCCTCGGCGAACTGCCGCGTCGTCAGCTCGGGCACCAGCGGGGTGTGGAGGACGCCGTGCCGGGTGACCTCGAAGATCGGCAGCGCCCAGGCCGCACGCATGTAGTCCGCGAGGCTGCCGTACAGGTGGCGGGGATAGTGCAGACGGTGGGCGAAGAACGGGTTGGTCTCGGACAGTTCCGTGTAGCCGCGCAGCCGCAGGGAGTGCCAGGGCTGCACCCGGCCGCCGAACACCGCCGAGTTGGCGCCCCACGCGAAGATCAGCGGTGTCATTTTGATGAGCGTGTTGCAGGCGTCGATCACCCGCGGCAGCGGGACGTCGACGTTGAACTGGACGGCGGCGAACCCGGGCCAGGCGTCGCTGGCGTAGTGCCCCGGATACCGCTCGGCCTGTGCCAGCCACAGGCCGTAGTGCGCCTTGTCGGCCAGGTACGGGCCGCCGAGGGTCTCGGTCAGCGGCTGGCAGCCGTGCGCGAGGGCGGACAGCCCCTCGGCCGCCAGGGCCGGGAACACCACGTCGTCGAGCGTGCGGTGCCAGGCGGCCTTGGCGGCGGCGAACCCCTCTTCCGGCGGCAGGGCTGCCTCGACCGTGCAGACACCGTAGTCGTTGCCCACGTCCAGGGTGCCGTGGTCGCGTGCCGACCGGGCGCCGACCAGCGTGCCGGTGGTCGCGTCGTGGTACGGGTCGAAGTCCGGTCGGGCGGCGAGCCGTTCGAAGACGGCCTGTACGGCCGGGCGGTCGGCCGCGGCCCCCCGGCGGTCGACCACGGGCAGTTCTGACTCGATGCCGATCTTCATGTTCCAAGCTCTCCGTCGGAAGAGGGGGCGGCGGTGGCGGGGCCACGCTAGGGCCCGGAACCGGGCCCTCGCCGAACGCCGGGCCGCGCTTCACGCTTTACGGTGAACTCGACCCCGTCCCCGATCTTCAGTACCTGGCTCTGCGCGTCCGGCATGCCGCCCACGTGCCGCCGGTACGCGGCGATGACCTCGGCGTTCTTCTTCGGGACCAGGATGTTGTCGGCCACCACCAGGCCGCCGGGACGCAGCGCCGGCCAGCAGGCGTCGAAGTCCCGTACGTACAGCTCCTTCCAGTGGTCCAGGAGGACGAGGTCGATGGGGCCGGACAGGGTGGGGACGAGGGCGGGCGCCTCCAGCGCGGTCAGTTCGACGACGTCGGCGAGCCCCGCCTGCGTCACGTTGTCCCGCTGCTCGGCCCGTTTCGCGGGGTCGACCTCGATGGAGTACAGGCGTCCGCCGGTGGCCCGTACCGCCTCGGCGAGCCAGAGCGTGGAGTAGCCCACCGAACCGCCGACCTCCACGACCGTGCGCGCGGCCACCGCCCTGACCAGGGTGTTCAGCAACTGGCCGACCTCCGGGCCGACGTCGAGCATGAAAGACCCGGCGCGGGCGCGCAGGGCGGTGCCGCCCTGCGCGCGCAACGCCTCCAGCTCCCGCTGCTCCTTGAGGGACCGTTCCTCCAGCTCCGTCAGAACAGCCGTGAACCGGGTGTCCGGTTCCGCGGGAACCCGCCCCATCAGCCGATCCCGAAGAAACGGCGGGCGTTGTCGCAGAGCAGTTGCCGCTTGGCCGCCTCGTCGATGTCCTTCCGGTCGGTCAGAGCCGTGACCGCGCCGGGGAACTTGGCGTCGAAGTGCGGAAAATCGCTGGCGAAGAGCAGATTCTCCCCCAGTCCCTGCTCGATGAGCATGGGCAGCAGCGGGTCCTCCGGCTCCACCCCCAGGTAACACTGCCGCTTGAAATACGTACTGGGCCGCTCGGGCAGCGGCGGCCGGTCCTTGGCGAACTGCTCGGCGTGGTCGTCCATCCGGTTCAGCCAGAACGGGGCCCAGCCCGCCCCGCTTTCCATGAAGGCGAACCGCACTCCGGGAAAGCGCTCCAGGACACCACCGGTGATGAGCAGCATGACCGCCATCATGTGCTCGAAGGTGTGGCTGACGAGGTGGCCCTGCATGGTGTCGTGGGTGCGTTCGGTGCCGATACGGGGGATGCGGGCGACCCCGAACCCCTCATGGAAACAGACCGCCACGTCGTGTTCCTGACAGAACTCCCACAGCAGGTCGTACACCGGGTCGTCGATGTTGGTGCCGGCCACGGTGTTGGGCCGCAGGATGACGGTGCGCACACCCTGTTCCAGGACCCGGCGCGCCTCGTCCACCGCCAGCACGAGGTCGTGCTGCGGCACCGCGGCCACCGGGAACAGCCGCTCCCGGTCCTCGGCGCAGTAGGCCAGCACCCAGTCGTTGTACGCCTTGGCCACCTCGTACGCGAAGGCGGAGCTGCGCAGGGCCGGAAGCAGTCCGAGGACCTTGGACGGGAAGATGTAGGCGCGGCTGATGCCCTCCCGGTCCATGGCGGCGAGCCGGTCCTTCGGATCCAGGCCGCCACGCCGCAGGGCGCCGAGCACGTCCACGGCGGCCGGATCGTCGAACTTCCAGCTCCCCGGGGTGTAGGTGGCCCCCTGGCTGCCACCGAACCAGGCGGCCTGCGTGGGCCGGCCGTGGAAGGTGGACGAGGGCTGCTCGATGACCCGGCCCTCGGCGGTCAGCCGGTCGTCCCGGTAGGACGGCATCCAGGCGGCGTACTTCTCGGGCAGCCTCCCCCGCCACCAGTCGTCGGAGTCGGGCAGCACGATGTGGCTGTCGGCGTCGATGACGGGGTAGTCACGATGAGCGACCATGTACCACTCCTTCGGGAGATCCCAGGAAGGTCTGTCGGTCGGCGCACCCGGCCCGCGGCCCCGCACACACGCACGCAGATCGGCGATGGTCCGTGGAGCGCCCGTACGGATGTCGTCCCCGCGTCCGAGACTCCGGACCATTGTGGCCGCCCCGCGGGCAAAGGGAAGACCGCCACCCGGCCAATGAATCCTCAGGCGGTTCCCGTCGTTACTTGCGTCTCGTCGGTCTCTTCTGTGGGCGGTGGGGTGCCGGGTGGTGGCCCGGTGTTCGTGCGCGGGGGTGTGCCCGGCACTGCCGCGTCGAAGCGCGGTGTGTCTCAAGGCGGGCGGCGGAGGGGCAGTTGACCACCGCCTCAGTCCAAACAGAACTCGTTCCCCTCCGGGTCGGTCATCACGATGAAGCCGGCGCTCATCGGAGGAGCCGGCTCGTGGCGGCGCACCCGTGCAGCCCCCAGGGTGACGAGGCGGGCGCACTCGGTCTCCAGGGCCGCCATGCGTGCCTCTCCCTCCAGTCCGGGGGCTGCGCGGACGTCGAGGTGGACGCGGTTCTTGGCGGTCTTGCCCTCCGGTACCTGCTGGAAGAACAGGCGCGGGCCGTGTCCTTCCGGGTCCTCGATGGCCGACTTCGTGTTGCGCTGGTCCTCCGGTACGCCGATCCGGGCGAGGAAGTCGTCCCAAGCGGCCAGGGGGTCGGCGCCCTCGGGCAGGTCGACTCCGGGTGGGCCGGGGTGGACGTAACCCAGTGCGTCGCGCCAGAAGGACGACAGGGCCCGCGGGTCGTGGGCGTCGAAGGTGAGCTGGAGGTGGCGGCTCATCGGGGTGCTCCGTTCGTCATGGGTGGCGTGGTGTGCAGGTGCACGTGGAGGTCGCGCGGTTCGTCGTCCGCGTCCATGGGGTTACCGTGACACCTCTGGCGGACAGGATCGGTCCGCTATTGCGGGAGGGCGGGCGCGGCATGGGCGGGGAATGCGGTGGCGAGCGGGGTACGACGGAGCGGGTGCTCACCTTGCTCGGGCTGTTGCAGCAGCGCCAGACCTGGACCGGGCCCGAGCTCGCCGACCGGCTCGGGGTCACCCCGCGCACGGTACGGCGTGATGTCGAGCGGCTGCGCGCACTGGGCTATCCGGTGCATGCCGCCCAAGGGATCGGCGGCGGCTACCGGCTCGGCCGGGGGCAGGACCTGCCCCCGCTGCTGCTCGACGATCAGGAGGCGATCGCCACCGCGGTCTCGCTGCTCGCCGGTGCGGACGGTGCGGTGACCGGCACCGGCGACGCCGCTCTCCGGGCGCTGACCAAGCTCGACCAGGTGCTGCCGGCCCGGCTGCGGCACGAGGTACGGGCGCTGTCCGGCTCGGTGGAGTCCTTCGGCGGAGGCCGGACGCCGGTCGATCCCGGGGTGCTCATGACACTGGCCCGAGCCTGCCGCGACGAGGTCGAGGCCGGGTTCGGTTACGCGTCCAAGGGCGATGTGCGGCAGCGGCGGGTCGAGCCCTACCGGCTGGTCGCCTCCGACCGGCACTGGTACCTCTTCGCCTTCGACCTCGACCGCGACGACTGGCGCAGCTTCCGTGTCGACCGGATGACCGACGTGTCCGCACGGACCTGGCGCTTTCGCCCGCGCGCGGCGCCTGACGCGGCAGCCTATGTGCAGGAGGGCGTGGCGAGCCGCGTCTACCCGCACCAGGCGCGCTTCCTCGTGCGCGCGTCGGCCGATACGGTGCGGGCGCAGATTCCGGCGTCGGCGGCGGTGGTGCGGAGCCGCGGGAGCGAGCACTGCGAAGTGCTCAGCGGCGCCGCCGGCCTCGACGCCATGCTCCTGCACGTGCTCCTGCTGGGGCACGAGTTCGAGGTACTCGACCCTCCGGAGCTCGCAAAGCGCTGCCACGCGCTGGCACAGCGGCTCCTGGCGGCCGGAGCAGCGGTCCCGCCCGTGCCGGGTGGGGAGGAGTCGTGAATGACGATGTGCCCGGTAGCGGGCACCGCTCGGCGTGCCCTCGTCTGATCACGCCCGGCCGGACCGTCCCCGAGGCCGCTTCGTGAGCCTGTAGCCCGTGTACCGACGCTCGCTGGGAGAACGTACACACTTCGGGTCATTCGACAGCCGCTGCCCAGCCCGGCGAGGTCGGCCCTGTGGGCGGCGGCGGTTGTCGGGCTCGGTCAGCGCAGGCCGCGGGCGTCGCCGCCGTCGTTCCGCCGCTGGTCCTCGGGGTCTCGCAGCGCTCCGCCGTGGGTGAGGTCGCGCCGGTCACCGACGGAACCCCGTACCGCTGCCTCGCCTGGCTGCTCACCCCCGGCCAGGGCACGTTTCCCGGCGCTCTGAAGCTCCGGCCGGACGCTGCTGCACCCGCGCCGGGCCGGCAGCGGCTTACCGGCGCGGCGCTCGTGGTCTGGAGGTCGCCCTGTATCGACGCGGATCCGTCGTCTCTGCCTCGTCCGACCGCTCGCGGGGGGGGCGGTCCGCCCGTACGCCGCTCAGCGTTCGAAGCGGACCGTCGAGACGACGTAGACCACCGGCTGGCCCGGTTCGTCGAAGTTGACGGTGATGTTCTGGCTCGGGTGGGGGTCCTCGGCCTTGAGGGAGGTACCGGCCCACTGGCCGCCGCTGAGGTCCCAGCCGACCTTCGCCGCCTGAGCCCCGGTGATGGTGATCTCGCCGTCCTTGAGGGCGTCACGGCTGGTGCCGATCCACTTCAGGTAGTGGTCCAGGCCCCAGTCGTTGGTGCGGAACTGGACGTACAGGGAGCTGCGGTGCCAGGCGTTGGACTCGTAGTAGTAGACCGGGGTGGCACCGGCCGGGACCGGGACGTTGTAGATGCGCTGCTGCACCTTGGAGGGGTAATCGTTGTAGAGGCCGGTGGAGGCCGCCTCCTCCTCCTTGCTCTGGCCGCTGTCCCGGCTCTGCTCGGCGGAGATGACGATGTAGCCCGCCGGGATGGCGATCAGCAGGAAGATCACCAGTGCGGTGAGCCAGCGGCGGCGCCGGCTCGGCCGGGCAGCCGCGGACGCGCCGGCCGAGGACCCGGGCGGCGGCCCCGGCGGGGGCCCGCTCGGAGCTCCGGCCGAGGACCCGGACGGCACCTCCGGACGCTCAGGGGTCTCGCGCGCGGCCGGCCCCGCCCCGGGTGGGGCCGGATCGTGTTCCTCGGTCATGGGTGGGGTGTCCAGCTCCGTCATCGCCGGCCCGATCGTTCGTACCGCTCATAGCGTTCCACGCGCCGACGGTTGGCGCGCCGGAAGCGGCGGGCCACCAGGCGGGCCAGGTCGGCGGCGCCGACCATGCCGGCCTCGGGGCCCAGCTGTGCCTTGGCGATACGGGCCTCGGGACGGTAGCCGCGGCCGGTCAGGGTACGCCGGAAGGCATCCCGGGCCGGGCCGATGAGCAGGTCGTCGGCGGCGCTGACGCCGCCGCCGATCACGAAGCAGGAAGGATCCAGCGCGGCGGCGAGATTGGCGATGCCGACGCCCAGCCACTGGCCGATGTCCTGGAGCAGTTCGACGCACATGGCGTCGCCCTCGCGGGCCAGCTCGGTGATGAGCGGGCCGGTGATGTCGGTGACGCGCCCGCCGACCCGGTCGATGATGTTGTACGCGACCGGGGAGTCCGCGGCGGCCAGCTCGCGGGCCTCGCGGACCAGGGCGTTGCCGGAGCTGTACTGCTCCCAGCAGCCGCGGTTGCCGCACGGGCAGCGGTGCCCGGCCGGCACCACCTGCATATGGCCGAACTCGCCGGCCACCCCGTACTTGCCGCGCTTGACCGCGCCGTCCTCCAGGATCGCACCGCCGATGCCGGTACCGAGCGTGATCATGACGAGGTGGTCCTCGCCGCGGCCCGCGCCGAAGCGCCACTCGGCCCAGGCGGCCGTGTTGGCGTCGTTGTCGACCATGACGGGGACCGCCAGGCGGCCCGCGAGGCGGTCCCGCAGCGGCTCGTTGCGCCAGTTCAGGTGGGGGGCGAAGAGGACGGTGCTGCGTTCGGCGTCGACCCAGCCGGCCGCGCCGATGCCCACCGCGTGCACGTCGTGCCGGTCGGAGAGGTCCAGCACCAGCTCGGTGATGACGTCCTCGACGACCTTGGGGCTCTTGGACTTGTCGGGCGTCTCGGTACGGACCTTCTCCAGGATCGTGCCGTCCGCGTCGACGACGCCGGCCATCACCTTCGTCCCGCCGATGTCGATGCCGACGGTCGGCACGCGGGGCGCGCTCAGGTGGGAGCGCCGCTCGCGGGTGCCCACCGTGCGCAGCACGGTCGCTCTGGCGGATCCTCGGTGCACCCGGTCCCGGTACGTGCTCATCGACCCACCTCTTCGCCGTTGCGGTGGCGGCGGCTGCGTGCTCGCAAGAGTCGTCTCGTCCCTGCGGGTGTCGGGAGGCCGGGGCCTCGGGCGTGCATGGTCCGGTGTCGTGCTCGTTCGGTGCCGTACGCGTGTACGGGTTCGTGCTCGTGCGGTGTCGTACGCGTACGGGTCCTGCTCGTACGGTCTCGTACGCGTACGGGCGCTCGCGGGGCCGGGCCCCGAGGGCGCGCGGTGGCCGTGCCGGCGGCGGTGACGTGCACGGTCCGGTGCGATTGTGCCCTAACAGCGGTACACGGCGCATGGCGGCGCGGGCCCGTCGGAACCCGCGCCACCGCCCGTGGGCCGCCCCGCTCAGTGCGTGGGGTGGCCGCCGAGGTGGCTGGGCTCGGGCGCGCGGGCCAGCTCGTGGCTGAGCTGTTCCAGCTCGCTGCCGCCCGCCATCTGGCGCGTCAGCTCGTCCAGGGCGATCTCCGACCGGGTGTGGCGGCCGGCCATCGTCCCGCGCTTGAGGAGGACGAAACGGTTGCCCACGAGGTAGGCGTGGTGCGGATTGTGGGTGATCAACACCACGCCGAGCCCGGCGTCCCGCGCGGCCGCGACGTACTTCAGGACGACGCCGGACTGCTTGACGCCGAGCGCCGCGGTCGGCTCGTCCAGGACCAGCACCTTCGCGCCGAAGTAGACGGCGCGGGCGATGGCCACGCACTGCCGCTCGCCGCCGGAGAGGGTACCGATGGGCTGGTCCACATCGCGCAGGTCGATGCCCATGCGCAGCAGCTCGGCGCGGGTGGTCTCGCGCATCAACTGGACGTCGAGCCGCTTGAAGGGGCCGACGCCCTTGGTGGGCTCGGAGCCGAGGAAGAAGTTGCGCCAGACCGGCATCAGGGGGACGACGGCCAGGTCCTGGTAAACGGTGGCGATGCCGCGGTCCAGCGCCTCGCGCGGGGAGGACAGCCGGGTCTCCTCGCCCTCGATCGCGAAGCGGCCCGCGTCGTGCTGGTGCAGCCCCGCGATGATCTTGATGAGGGTGGACTTGCCCGCGCCGTTGTCACCGAGCACACAGGTGATCTCCCCCGCGTGCACCTCCAGCGAGACGCCTTCCAGGGCCTTGACGTTGCCGTAGAACTTGCTGACGTCCGCCAGCTCGACGAGGGGCGGGGTGGTGTCAGCGGCGGACGGGTCACCCGTGGCGGGCAGGCCGTCCGTGGCGGCTGGGGTCCCCGGGGCGGGCGAGGCGTCCGTCGCTTCGCCCGGGGATGTGCCCGGGGCGTCGCCCGGCACTCCGTCCGGCGCTTCGTCCGGATTGCTCATTTTGTCGCCTCCGCGCGCTTGCGGACCCATGCGTTCAGGAGCGTGGCCAGCAGCAGCATCGCCCCGAGGAAGAACTTGTACCAGTCCGGGTTCCACTGGGCGTACACGATGCCCTTGCTGGCCATGCCGAAGATGAAGGCGCCGACGGCGGCGCCGATCGCCGAGCCGTAGCCGCCGGTCATCAGGCAGCCGCCGACCGCGGCGGCGATGATGTAGAGGAACTCGTTGCCGACGCCGTCGCCGGACTGGATCGCGTCGTACGAGAACAGCAGGTGCTGCCCGGAGATCCAGGCCGCCAGCGCGACCCCCATGTACAGGCCGATCTTGGTCCGGGTGACCGGGACGCCGACCGCCCGCGCGGCGTCGGAGCCGCCGCCCACCGCGAAGATCCAGTTGCCGACGCGGGTGCGCAGCAGGACCCAGGTGGCGAGCGCGACCAGGCCGATCCACCACAGGATGGTGACCTGGATGTCCACACCGCCGACGCTCAGGTGGGACGCGAAGAGCGCCCGGGCCGAGTCGAAGCCCTCCATGTCGGCGATGGACTTCGTCGAGACGGTGCCGCTGATCAGCTTGGTGAAGCCGAGGTTGAGGCCGGTCAGCATGAAGAACGTACCGAGCGTGATGATGAAGCTGGGCAGCTTCGTACGGGTCAGCAGGAAGCCGTTGAAGACTCCGATGGCCAGGGTGACCAGCAAGGACACCCCGACGCCCACCCAGACGTTCGCCGTCATCTGATAGCTGAACATCGACGAGACCAGCGCCGAGCTGACGACCATGACACCGGCCGACAGATCGAACTCGCCGCCGATCATCAGCAGCGCCACCGGCACGGCCATGATGCCGATCGTGGACGACGCGTACAGCACGGTGGAGAGGCTGGAGGCCTGCAGGAACGTGTCGGCGGCGAAGGAGAAGAAGAGGAAGACGGCCGCGGCGCCGACCACCGCGCCCAGCTCGGGACGGCTCATCAGGCGACGCGCCGGCGAACGGGGCACCAGCCGCTCGTCCGGCTCCTTGCCGTCCTGCGGCCCGCTGTCCTGCACAGGGGTCTCCGCGGTGCTCATCGGGTCCCCCGCTTCGTGTACTCCTGCAGGGCCGCCGCGTCCTTCTTGGTGATCACCTGGGGGCCGGTGAAGACCGGCTTGCCGCCACCGAGGACGTCGGCGTTGTACTTGTAGAGCCACAGCAGGTCGACGGCCTGGTACCCCTGGAGGTACGGCTGCTGGTCGACGGCGAAGCCGAGCGAGCCGTCCTTGAGGCCGTCGGCGACCTTGGCGTTCAGGTCGAAGGTGTCGATCTCGGCGTCGCTGCCGGACTGCTCCTTGGCCTTGACGGCGGTGGGCGCGAACGGCGCGCCCAGCGTCACCACGGCGTCGATGCCGCGGTCCGACTGGAGCTTGGCCTCGATGGTGGACTGGACGTCGGGCATGTTGGTGCCCTCCACGTACAGCTTCTGCATCTCGCCCTCGAACGTCTTCTTCGCGCCGTCGCAGCGCTGCTCATGGCCGACGTTGCCCTGCTCGTGCAGGACGCACAGTGCCTTCTTGCGGCCCCGCTCGTTCAGCTCCTCGCCGACGGCCTCGCCGGCCACCGTCTCGTCCTGGCCGATGTGGGTCAGGGCGCCGTACGCCTTGGACGCCTCGGCGCCGGAATTCACGGTGATCACCGGAATGCCGGCCTTCTCGGCCCGGGCGACCACGTCCTTCATCGCGTCGGGCTTGGCCAGCGTGACGATCAGCCCGTCCACCTTCTGGTCGATGTAGGACTGCACCAGCTGGCTCTGCCGCTGTGCCTCCTTGTCGTGCCCGTAGACGAATTTGATGTTGTCCTTGTCGGCGGCCTGCCGGGCGCCGTTCTGCACGATGTCCCAGAAGGTGTCGCCGTCGCCCGAGTGGGTGACCATGGCGAAGGTCCACCTCGGGGTGTTGACGGCCGCCTTGCCGCCCGCGGTCTGGGCGGCGCGCGCTTCCTCGGCGCGCTTGCCGCCGGTGCTGCTGCACCCCGCCAGGGACGCGGCGAGCACCGCTGCCAGCACCGCGGTCACCGCGCGTACCCCTGTCCGAACCCTTGCCACGAGGTCGAGCCCTTCTCGTTGCTGTTGCTGCTGTCACTGCGCGCCTGGGGCGCTGTGCCGGGTTTGGGCCGAAAATGATCGGTCCCGGCCGCCCAAGTATCCGTTACGCCTGTTCCGCGTGGGGTCATCGGGTCCCGCGCCCGGGGTACTCCGCCGGCTGCGGTGCGCCCGTCCCCGGCTGTGACACGCCGGCGTCCGGCTGCCGTACGCCCGTACCGGTGGCCGCGCGGACGGGCCGGTCAACGCCGGATCGCCGGGAGCCGGGCCCTGCGGACGGGGACGGTCCGGGGCACGGAGGTATCAGGCTCGGTGACACCGGGCTGGGTGGTACCGGGCTCGCTGGTGGTACGGGCCGTGCGCGCGGTACGCCTCATGGGGCCGCCCTCTCTCCCGTGCCGCCCGACGGCGACTGGAGGAGTTCTAGCGGCGCGCACCGAGCCCCGTCAATGGTTTGTCAGAACATTCTTACCCGGGCGGTGTCCGGGCGGCCGGATTTCCGGCGCCCGGCGCCCACAGGGCCGTACGAGGTACCGGAACTCCGGCATGCGGCGCCCTCAGGGCCGTACGAGCAACTGGAACTCGAAGGCGTACCGCGAGGCCCGGTAGACGTGCGAGCCGAATTCGACCGCTCGGCCCGTGTCGTCGAAGGTCGTACGCTGCATCGTCAGCAGCGGGGCACCCTCGGGCTCCCCCAGGCGCTCCCCCTCCCCGGCCGTCGCGGCGCGCGCGCCGACGGACTGGCGGGCGCTGTGCAGGGTGATGCCGGCCGCCCGCATCAGGCGGTACAGGCCGGTCTCCTCCAGCCGCTCGGTACCGAGATCGAGCAGTCCGGCGGGCAGGTGGTTGCGCAGGTGGGCGACGGGTTCACCGTGCGCGAGCCGCAGCCGCTCGACGAGCGCGACCTCGGCCCCCTCCGCGACCCCGAGCGCGGCGGCGACCTCGACGGTGGCTTCGGTGGTGGTGTTGAGGAGCACGCGGGTGGCGGGCTTCTGCCCGGCGGCCTCCAGGTCGTCGTAGAGGCTGCTCAGCTCCAGCGGGCGCTTGACCTGGCTGTGCACGACCTGCGTACCGATGCCGCGGCGCCGCACCAGCAGCCCCTTGTCCACCAGCGACTGGATGGCCTGGCGGACCGTGGGCCGGGACAGCCCGAGGCGTCCGGCCAGCTCGATCTCGTTGCCGAGCAGGCTGCCCGGAGCCAGCCTGCCGGTCTCGATCGCCGCTTCCAGTTGCTGGGACAGCTGGAAGTACAGCGGGACCGGGCTGCTCCGGTCCACACTGAACTGGACGGGGCTCTCGGTTCCCTCGGAGTCTGTATCGCGTTTCCCCACGGGCGGGAGCGTATCCGGCCGCGATGATGACGGGAAGTCCGGAGGTCACATTGTCCGGACAATCACGTCAGGGGCTGGTACGTACCAACGGTTTCAGCCACCGTCATCACCGGCACCGTGGCCGGTGTCCCCTTCACTTCGCCATCCAGGCGTCCTCGTACTTCTTGTACGTGCCGTCGTGCTTCGCCAGGTGGACCCACTGGTCGACGTACGCCTTGAACGGGAAGTCGGCGCGCGGTACGGCGTACGCCTTCTCGGAGAAGGTGAAGGGCCGGTCGGGGTGGACCGCGCACAGCTCGGGGTGGATCTTGGACTGGTAGCGGGTCTCGCTCGCGTCGGTCATCATCACGTCCGCCCGGCCCGCGATGATCTCGTCGAAGATGGTGGTGTTGTCGGGGTGCGTCTTGATGGTCGCGCGCTTGATGACGGACCGGGTGAACTGTTCGTTGGTGCCGCCCGGGTTGACGATCACCGTGGTGCCCGGACGGTCGATCTCGTCCAGCGTCCGGTACTTGTCCCGGTCCGCGCAGCGGACGACGGGGGTCTTCCCGTCGGTGCGGACCGGCTCGCTGAAGGCCGCCTTCCGGGCGCGCGGCAGGGTGATCGACACGCCGCCCATGGCGATGTCGCAGCGCCCCGCCGTCAGGTCGTCGACCAGTTTCGCCCAGGTCGTGGGCACGTACGTGGGCTTGGCGTCCAGGCTCCGGGCCAGGTCGCGGGCCATCGAGATGTCCACACCGCGGTACGCCCCGGACGCCGGGTCGCGGTGGGTGAAGGGGCGGTAGTCGCCGGTGGTGCAGACGCGGAGGACACCCCGGCGGGGAACGGTGTCGAGGAGGGAAGCGGGGCCGGGAGCGGGGTGCGTCGTGGGGTGCCCGGCGGTGGCCGGCCGGTCCGGGCGGGCGGCCTGGGCCGCTGGGGCGGCCGACGGGGCGATCGGCGGGGCAGTCGCCGGTGCGGCCATGGTGAGGGCGAGGACGCAGGCCAGGGCGGAGAGGGCTACGGCGCGGCGCATGGGGCGGCTCCTGTACGCGGCGAGGGGCGGGCGACGGGCGGAACACGCGGATCGGGCCGTCAGCGTGGCAGAGGGCCGGACGGGAGTGAAGGGCGTGACCGGCTGATGGGACGGGGGCTGAAGGGCGTGATCGGCTGTCGGGAGTGAAGGGCGTGACTGGTGGGCGGGGCGGAAGTGAAGGCCGGGGCCGGTGGGCGGGACGGGAGTTGAGAGCGGGGCCGGTGGGCGGGACGGGGCACCGGCCGTCACTGCGCGTCGGCGGCCCAGTGTGCGCGGGCGATGCCGGCCAGGGCGGCGAGGGCCGCGGTCGGGCTCCGGTCCTTGTGCCGTACGAGATGGACGCCGAGCGCGGGCCGGCAGGTCCACGGCAGAACGGCCACCTCGCCACGCGCCACCTCGTCCGCCACCGCCACGGCGGGCAGCAGCGCCACACCGAGACCGGCGGCGGCGCAGCGCTTGAGAGCCTCCACGCTCAGGAACTCCATCACGGCCGGCCGGACACCCGCCGACCGCAACTCCCGGTCCATCAGCTCGCGCTGGGCACAGGTGTGGTCCATCAGCAGGAGGGTCTGCGTGGCCAGGTCGGCGGTACGGACGCGGGTACGGCGCGCCAGCGCGTGGTCGGGGTGGGCGATCAGGACCATCGGTTCGCCCGTGAGGCGTTCCGCGCGCGCCACCGGGTCCCGTACGGACTCCTCCAGCAGGAACCCCGCGTCCAGGGCGCCGTCGCGGAGGTTGGCGAGCAGCGTCGTCCTGCTGTCGGGGCCGAAGACGACGCGCAGGCGCGGGAAGCGGTCCTGGAGTGCGCGCAGTACGGGCGGCAGACGGTACGCGCACAGCGTCTCGGGGGCGGCGATGTGCAGGGTGCCGCGGACCTGCGCCGGGTCGCCGGCGCCGCGTACGGCGTCCCGGGCCTCGTCCGCGTACGCGAGCATCCTGCGGGCGTGACCGCGCAGTTCGCGCCCTGCCTCGGTGAGGGTGACGCGTCGGCCGAGCCGTTCGAAGAGGCGCGTACCGAGGTCGTTCTCCAGCGCTTTGATCTGCGCGGTGACGCTGGACTGGACATAGCCGAGTTCCTGGGCGGCGCGGGTGAAACTCAGGTGCCGGGCCACCGCCAGGAAGGTCGTCAGATGCTTCAGTTCCATGAGCGGATCGTAGGGCGGGCCGCAGGAGCCGGACCGGGAGTGCGGGACAGCAGGGCGGCGGGCCATCGATCGGCTGCCGCGATGCTCCGGATCGGAAACATTCGTTGGACGCGATGGTTCCGGGGCCCGTAGAACGGCAGGCATGGCTGCGTTCACCTCCCTCTTCCCGTCCGGGCGCCGACAGCGGCCGCCACACCGGGACCGGCGGCCGGCGACGGGTCTGGCCGGCCGGGACTTCCTGCTCCTGCTGCTCGCGACCCTCGGCACCTTCGCGAACTACGCGCCCATGCTGACCGTCGTCCCGCTGTGGACCGCCCGCGGCGCGGCGGGCGAGGGCGTGGCGGGCGCGGCGACCGCCGTCACGATGGCGACGACCGTGGCCGTCCAACTGTGCATGGGGTGGCTGACGCGGCGCTTCTCCCTGCGCCGTCTGCTGGGCGCGGGTGCGCTGCTGCTCGGCCTGCCGACGTTCGGTTACGTGCTGTCGTCCGGGCTCGCGTGGGTGCTGGCGGTCTCCGCCGTACGGGGTGTGGGCTTCGGCGTGGTGGCGGTGACAGGCAGCGCGCTGGTCGCCGAACTGGTGCCGCCGGAGCAGCGCGGGCGGGCCGTCGGCTGGTACGGCGTCGCGGTGGGACTGCCCCAGGTGGTGCTGCTGCCGCTGGGGGCGTGGCTCGCCGCCGACGGGCACTTCGGCGCCGTCTTCGCGGCGGCGGGCGCGCTGAGCGTGGCGGCGGTGCCGCTGGTGGCGGCGATGTCCGGGCGGCCTGCGGCGTCCCTGCGGCCGTCTCCGGCGCCGTCCCGGCCCCCGGAACCGTCGGCGTCCGAAAGCCACCGTCCACTGCTCCGCCCGGCGCTCCTGCTGGCCGCCGCTTCGGTGGCGCTCGGCGGGCTCACGTCCTTCCTGCCGTTCGTGCTGGCGCGCCCGGAACTCGCGCCCACCGCGCTGCTCGGGCTCTTCGTCGCGATGATCGCGGGCCGGTGGGCGGCGGGGGTGTGGAGCGACCGGCGGGGCCCGGGGCGGCTGGTGCTGCCGGCCGCGGCGGTCTGCGCGCCGGCCGTCGCCGTCCTCGCCCTGACGGCCGGGCACGAGGCGACCGTACCGGTGGCGCTCGCGATGGTGGCGCTGTACGGGCTGGCCGACGGCGCTCTGCAGAACGAGACCCTGGTGCTGATGTTCCGGCGGGCCGGGCCGCACGGCAGCGGCGCCGCGGGCACCGCGTGGAACACGGCGTACGACGGCGGCACCGGACTCGGTTCGGCCGGTGTCGGGCTGGTCGCGCCCTGGCTGGGGCCCGGTGGCGCGTTCGGGGCCGTTGCGGCACTGATCGCGCTCTCCGTCCCGATCGGTGCGCGCCTGCGGCCCGGCGTACGGGCGCAGCGGGCACGCCGGGCCGAGACGCCGCCCAGCCGTACACCCGACAGCACACCACCGCGCGGGCACCTGTGACCGACCAGACCGCGCCGCAGTCGGCTTGGCCGCATTCCCCCCTTTGTGCCGGGCTGCTGCGTGGCAGGGGCGGGAAGCGTGTGCCGTTTGTACGCAGTCATCGCTCGACGCACTCCGTGAGAGAGGGCGCGCTCCGCCGGAGAGGGCGTCCGTCCCTGGCTCCGATCCCGGCCAAGCCCGGCAAGGACAAGATGCACGCGCACATCATCGGTCCCAGCAGCCTGCTGACGGCCACCGAGTACGCCGTCCAACACGGTGCTCCCGTCATCACCGACCGCCTCAACCCGTCATCGGCGGCGTCGAGATCCTGTCGGACAAGGGACTCGCCCTGCGTGCCGGGCACCGCGGCGCGCGGATCACGCTCGTACCGCCGAAGCCCGAGTTCCAGGAGACCTGGGCGCCGGAGTACCTGGGCCCGATCGAGACGCAGCGGTCGCGCCGGCGCAGGGCCCGCCGCTCCGCTCACCGCGGGGCCCGCACCTGCCCGAACGGCGCACCTAGCGCCAGCGCACCGGCAGTTGCTGCGGCCCGCGGATCGTCATGCCGGGACGCCAGGTCAGCGCGTCGTTGTCGGCGTCCAGTGCCAGGCCGGGGCAGCGTTCCAGGAGGGTGCGGATCGCGATGCGGCCTTCCATACGGGCCAGTGGGGCGCCTAGGCAGAAGTGGATGCCGTGGCCGAAGGCGACGTGGCCGCGCGTCTCGCGGGTGATGTCGAAGGTGTCGGGGGCCTCGAAGCGTTCGGCGTCGCGGCCGGCCGCCGCCAGGCCGACGATGACGACGTCCCCGGCCGGGATGACCTTGCCGCCGATCTCGACGGGCTCGGTGGCGAAGCGCCAGGTGGAGTTCTCCACGGGGCCGTCGTAGCGCAGCATTTCCTCCACGGCGTTGTCGAGGAGGGAGAAGCCGTCGCGCAGGGCGGCCAGTTGCGCGGGGTGCCGGAGCAGTGCGCGCACACCGTTGGAGATCAGGTTGACGGTGGTCTCGTGGCCGGCCACCAGGAGAAGGAAAGCCATGCCGAGGAGTTCCTGATGGGAGAGCTGGTCGCCGTCCTCGTCGCTCGTCCGCACCAGGGCGCTCAGCAGGTCCTCGCCCGGTGACCGCCGCTTGGTCTCGATCAGGCCGTCCAGGTACGCGGCCATGTCGCGGGCGGCGGTCATCGTCGCCTCGTGGCTGGTCGGTGAGACCAGTTCGTTGGACCAGACGCGGAAGGTCTCCCGCTCGATGTCGGGTACGCCGAGCAGTTCGCAGATGACGGTCATCGGGAGCGGGAAGGCGAGCGCCTCGACGAGGTCGGCGCGGCCGTCGGGGGCGGCCAGCATGGTGTCCAGGAGTTCGTCGGTGATCTGCTGGACGCGCGGGCGCAGCGCCTCGACGCGGCGGGAGGTGAACTCGCGGGCCACCAGCTTGCGCAGCCGGGTGTGCTGCGGCGGGTCGGCGTCGAGCATGTTCATGAGCTGCCACTCGGCGTCCTCGTCGGGGCCCAGGAGCGGAGCGGCGGAGCGGGTCCAGTCCTTGGCGAGCCGGGCGTCGGCCAGTGCGGCCCGCACCTCCTCGTACCCGACCACGAGCCATACGTCCATGGTGTCGGCTTCGGGGACGCGGACCCGGTGGACCGGTGCCTGGGCACGCAGCTTGGCGTAGTACGGGTGGGGGTCGGCGACGAAATCCGGGCCGTACGCGCCCAGGTCGATGATGTCCGGCATGGCCTGTCCGCCCCTCGTAGACGTTTTCGTCACCGTACGTTCGCCGGGGGCGGGCGGCATCGGCCCCACGGAGGAGCCGGGAGTCCCGGCATCCTCCGTACGGAGTGCTTCGCCTGCGGTACTGCCGCGGGCGGGGCGGCCTCAGACCTCGTAGAGGCCCGGCGTCCCCGGGCCGGCCGGCGGCTGCGGCGCGGCGTCGGCGAGGCGGGCGAGCAGGTCGGTGGCGCGCTTGGCGACCGTCTCGCGGTCGCCTTCCGAGAGCGCCGAGCCCATGCCCACGGCCACCGCGCCGGCGGCTATCCACTCGGGCGCCGTCTCGACCGTCACACCGCCGGTGGGCAGCACCGGTGCCTGCGGCAGGGCGGCGCGTACGTCACGGAGCCAGTCCGGGCGGTGCGCCGAGGCGGGGAAGAGCTTGAGCGCGTCGGCGCCCAGCTCCAGGGCGCGCACCATCTCGGTGGGGGTGGCGACGCCCGGGAAGACCGGTACGCCGTAGCGGTGGCCGGTGCGGATGACCTCGGCGTCGAGGCTGGGCGAGACCAGGAAGCGGGCGCCGGCGTCCACCGCCATCCGCGCCGAGACGGCGTCCAGGACCGTGCCGGCGCCGATGACGGCGTCGTTGCCCAGCTCGCGGCTGAGGGTGGTGACCGCCTCCAGCGCGAACGGCGTGGTCAGCGATATCTCCAGGCTGGTGATCCCGGCGGACAGCAGGGTGTCAGCGGTGGCGCTGGCCTCGTCGTAGGTCTCGCTGCGGACGACGGCGAAAACACGCTGCGCCAGAGCGGCCCGGGTGATCTCCCAGCGGTACACGGCAGTTCGCCGCCTTCCTTGTCTCTATCGCCAAACCCGTCGCGGTACGCCCGCGGAACGGCCGGGCACACGGCGTCTCCTGGGCCGTGCCGCGTCGCAGGTGACCACACCTCCTGGTCCCTTTGCCGCCGTTGCCCGCCCATTCGTCGTTTCTACCGAAACGCTACCGGGGACCGCTGACAATCCTCTCGCGGGGGTACGTCACGGCGCCTGCCGAACGCCGGGAACCGGCCCGGCCGCAGGGCTGCGGCACCCACGGTGACGGCTTCCGGGCCGAGCCGCCCGAGCCGCCCCGGTTCGATGACGGTGCGCTCGAAGGTCGGTCGGGGACCCGCGCCGAGTGCTCGGCGGTCTCGGCCAGAAGAGCTGGACAAGCAGTACGCCGGCCTCATCGCGGAGGAGAAGATCGCCGCGCCGACTCCGCCTCCGGGTCGCTGCCACCGGTCGAGGGGGCACAGTAGGGCCCCGCGTTCGACGCGCCCGAGCAGGCCATGCAGCGCACCGCACTCGACGCCATGCCGCGCCGCTCCCCCAGGCCCCGAGGAGAGCCGGTTCGAGGCGCTCGTCGGCACGGCGGTCAAGGAGCTGTTCGCGGACGCCGCGGCGGGCCGCCCGGTCACCACGGACTCCGTCGAGCAGCGCTTGACCAAGGCGCAGCGGCAGACGGCCAAGTGAAGGGCGCGTGAACCAGCCCGCCGGAAAGGGGGCGCGGGTCGGCGGGACGGACGACGGCGGAGACCGGGACACCGCCCCGACCTCCGCCGCGCCCACCATCTGATCGTTTCCGCAGCTACCCGCTGGTCGCTTCGGCAGCTACCGGCTGATCGTTTCCGCGACCACTGACCGATCGTTTCAGCAGCTCCGGTCGACCAGGTCGAACGACCGGTAGTGGTCGGCGGTGTAGTAGTCCTCGTTCTTCTTCTCACCGGTCACGATGCGCCGGGCACCGCGGTCCGGGGAGCCCGGCGTCTTCACGGTGTACTCGTGGTAGTAGCCGCTCTGCTGCTTGGGGAGGACGCCCTCCCGGTTGCTGAAGACCGTGCCGTCCTTCGGGTACGGGAAAGGGCCGCCCTTGGCGATCAGGTCCAAGGTGTCGTGGGCCTGCGAGGGCAGCTTCGAGTAGCAGATGTCGCCGACCGCGTTGATGTGCGCGGCGGGGCGGACGGTGGCCGTGTGCGCCACAGGGGCGGCGGCCGTCGTGGTGGGTGTGGCCGCGATGGCGGGCCCGCCGACGAGGAGGGCCGACGCGAGGGCGCCGACGGCGCCGAACCGGGTGATGCGTGGGGGGATCTTCATGGACCCAGCATGACGCGCGTAGACAGGTACCTGTCAATGCCAAGGGGCGGATGTTTCCCGCGAGTTCACCGGAGACCACCCGACCGGGTGAGCGCAATGCCCGGAAATGATCCACTTGCCCGTGAGGCAAAACTTTTGCCCGAGAGGCGAAACCTGGCTATACCGGTTGCATGAGCGACACCGCTGCCGAGCCCGCCCCTGGCGAGCTGCCCGAGGACCTGCCCTCCGTCGCGCCCCGGCTGCGCGAGCTGCGGCGCCGTACCGGTCTCACGCTGGAGACGGCCGCCCGGCGGGTGGGCCTGTCGCCCGCGCACCTGTCCCGGCTGGAGACCAACCAGCGCCAGCCGTCGCTGCCGATGCTGCTCGCCCTGGCACGTATGTACGGGACAACGGTATCCGATCTGCTGGGCGAGGCGACGCCGGAACGGGACCCGATCGTCCGGGCCGGCCGCGCCGAGCCGTCCGAGGCGGGCGGCTGGACGTACTGGACCCTGGGCGGCGCCGGACGGGCCATGCAGGCCCTGCGGGTGCACGTGCCGCAGCGCGCGCAGGGCGACCTGGTGCGGGTGCACCCGGGCGAGGAGTGGCTCTACGTCCTCAAGGGGCGGCTGCGGCTCACGCTCGGCGAGACGGCCCACGTCCTCGACCCCGGCGACGCCGCCCACTTCGACTCGCTGACCCCGCACCGCATCGCCGCCGCCACCCGCGGCGGCACGGAGCTGCTGTTCGTCCACACACTGCTGCAGAGCGGCGCGGCCGAGCTGTGCCTCGGCGACGCCGTTCCGCGCCGCGGCCTGTGACCGAGGAAGGAACCTCTGCCATGTCCGACGACCCGACCCCCCAGGCCCTCCCCGAAACCGCCCCCGCCCCCGCCCCCGCGCGCAAGTACGTGGAGAACAAGCCGCCGCGCGGCGTCTACGTGCGCGTCTTCATCTACGTCGTGGCCACCCACGTCCTGCTGGCCTTCATGAGCATCATCTTCATCATCGCGAAGAACCGCTGAGGCGCCGCCGCGCGGTGCCGCTGAGGCGCCGCCGCCCGGGACCACCGAGAGGCGCCGCCCGGCGCCCCCGAGCGGGGCACCGCCACCGGAACGTCCCACCACCCGGCGCAAAAGTCCATTGTCCTCCGCCCGCGACGGGTGAACCCTGCTGTCGCTCGCAGCGCACGCACCACGGCTGATCCGCGCACCTCGTGGCACCGAGGAGGACTCGAAGGATGCACCGTACGCGCACCGTCGCCACCGCCGCCCTCGCCCTGGCCCTGGCCGCCGTCCCGCTGACCGGCCCGCCCGCCGGGGCCGCCGGTCGGCAGGACGACGGCGGACGGGACAGACCGCCGTCCGCCGGGCCCGCCATCACCCCGGCACCGCAGTCCGTCCGCGCCCTCGGCGGCCGGGTCACCATCACCCCGACCGTCACGGTCGTCGCCGGCCCGAAGGCCGACGGACCGGCGCTGGAGGTCGTCGAGCGGTCACTGAAGCGGGCCGGTGCCGACCGGGTCGTACGGGCCGGAAAGGCAGGCCGCGGCCTGACCGTGTACGTGGACGGCCCGGGCGCCGACCGCACCCTGGCGGACCTCGGCGCGCGCGGCACCGCCGGGCTGCCCGCCGAAGGGTACGCGCTCGCCGTCGGCGACGGCCGGATCGCC
Source organism: Streptomyces sp. NPDC045470 (assembly GCF_040646595.1). Lineage (NCBI taxonomy): Bacteria > Bacillati > Actinomycetota > Actinomycetes > Kitasatosporales > Streptomycetaceae > Streptomyces > Streptomyces sp. NPDC045470. Next base: position 383,176 of record NZ_JBEZAN010000006.1, on the reverse strand, counting down.
CTGGCCGGCGCGGACGCCACCGGCACGTACTACGCCGCCCAGTCGCTGCGCCAGCTCCTCCCGCACCGCGACCGCCCCGGCGCCCGCATCCGCGGCACCGCCGTACGCGACTGGCCCGCCACCCCGCTGCGCGGCGTCATCGAGGGTTTCTACGGCACCCCCTGGTCGCACGCCGCGCGCCTGGACCAGCTCGACTTCTACGGCGCGCACAAGATGAACACGTACGTCTACTCACCGAAGGACGACCCGTACCTGCGGGAGAAGTGGCGCTCCCCCTACCCGGCGGAGCAGCTCGCGCGGCTCAAGGAGCTGGTGGACCGCGCGCGGGCCCGGCACGTCGAGTTCAGCTACGCCCTCTCTCCCGGCCTGTCCGTCTGCTACAGCTCGGACGCCGACCTCAAGGCGCTGACCGGCAAGTTCCAGGCACTCTGGGACATCGGCGTACGGACCTTCGCGGTGCCGCTGGACGACATCAGCTACACGGACTGGAACTGCGCCGCCGACAAGGAACGGTTCGGCACCGGCGGAGGCGCCGCCGGCACCGCCCAGGCGCATCTCCTCAACCGGGTGAACCGCGAGTTCATCGCCGCCCACCGGGACGCGGGGGCACAGCCGCTCCAGATGGTGCCGACCGAGTACTACGACGTGAAGGCGACGCCCTACAAGGCGGCGCTGAGGGAACGGCTCGACCCGGACGTGCTCGTGGAGTGGACCGGCGTGGGGGTCATCGCGCCGGTGATGACCGTCGCCCAGGCGGACGCGGCCCGGCAGGTCTTCGGGCACCCGATCCTGACCTGGGACAACTATCCCGTCAACGACTACGTCACCAACCGGCTGCTGCTCGGGCCCTTCAACGGACGCGAGAAGGGGCTGCCCGGGCGGCTGGCGGGGATCACCGCCAACCCGATGATCCAGCCCGCCGCCTCCAAGATCGCCCTGTTCACGGTCGCCGACTACGCGTGGAACGACGGCGCCTACGACGCCCGTACCTCCTGGGCGGCGGCGCTCAAGGAACTCTCCGGCGGTTCCGCGCGCACCGAACGGGCCCTCCGCACCTTCGCCGACGCCCACTACGGCTCCGCCCTCAACCCCGAGCAATCGCCCGAACTGGCCGCTGCCATCGGCCGTTTCTGGGAGGGCGGGAGCGCGAAGTCCCTGGACGCGACCCTGCGTGCGCTCCAGCGCGCGCCGGGAGTGCTGCGCGACTCCCTCCCGGACCGCGGCTTCATCGCCGACAGCGGGCCCTGGCTCGACGCGACCGCCGCGTGGGGCGGCGCCGCCCGCACGGCGCTGCGCATGGTCCAGGCGTCGCGCGCGGGTGACGACGCGACGGCCCAGCGGCTGCGCACCCGGCTCGCGGCACAGGTCGCGGTCGCGAAGTCGTACGTCTATGTCGACATGAACGGCAAGCGCGTACCGGTCCTCGTCGCCGACGGCGTGGTGGACACGTTCGTCGCGGACGCCATCGCCGAACACGAGGGACGCGGACACGGCGCGACCGCCCGGCAGGACCGTACGCGAGGCAGCGCGCCCCTCCACTGACCGGCGGGCCTCCCCCGCGCGGGCCGTACGGGGCTCCAGGCTCCCGGTACGTACGCGCCCCAGCAGATCCGCCCCACCAGCCCGCACGCGGGGAGGCACGCTCATGGCCCGTGAGAACGACGCGTCCGCCCCAGGGCGGGCGGACACGCCCACCGCCGACGGCATCCTGGCAGCAGCGGTACGGGAGCAGGCTCCCGGCGCGGCGGACATCCCGCTCGTGGCGCGGATCGCCGCGGGCGAGGCGCCGCGCGAGGTGTTCACCGTGCTCGCCCTGGAACAGCACCAGATCATCACCGCCGACCGGGGCAGCTTCCGGCACCTGGCGCGGCGTGCCGACGGCGACCCGCCGGTGGCGGCCTTCTTCGAGGCGGTGGCCGAGGGCGAGTCGATGGCGCTCGGCGCGCTGAGCGGGCTGGAGGAGACCTGCGGCCTCGATGCCGACGCGCTACGGGAGCACGAGCCGCGCGCCGGATGCCAGGCGTACCCCTCGTACGTGGCGCGGCTGGCGCTGGAGGCGGAGCCCGCCGACGTGGTGATCGCCCTGACCGCCAACTTCGCGGCCTGGGGCGGCTGCTGCGCCACCGTCGCGCACGCCCTGCGCAGCCGCTACGGCTTTCCCGACGCGGCGTGCGCCTTCTTCGACTTCTTCGCCGAACCCGCCGCGGAACCCGCCGTCCTGGCCCAGGCCGCGGTACGGCACGGCCTCGACGCCTCGCGGGTCACGCCCCGCCTCGCGCACCGCTACGGTCGGCTGCTCCAGGAGTACGAGCTGATGTTCTGGACGGCGCTCGCGGAATGACCGCGCGCGGCACACACCGGGACTCCGGAAACAGAGAACTTCAATCTTTTTCCCAACCCCCCTTAGCACCAGGCGCTTTCCCTGTCAGAATGACCGCTCATGTCCACCGGTCATCGATCTCCGGTCACCGGTCATTCGGTCATCGGTCATCGGCCGTTCCGTCATCCGGTCAGGGAGAATCGTGAAACACCGCACCGCCGTCGCCTGGTCCGCCGCCCTCATCGCCACCGCGGGACTCACCGCGTGCGGTGGCAGCACCAAGAGCGAGAGCCGGACGTCCGCCGCGCCGTCGGGTTCCGGTGCTCCGTCGGAGCAGGCGCCGTCCAAGGCGATCGCCGACGCGGAAGCGCGGCTGGGCATCCCCCCGAAGCCCGACGCCGCGACCCAGCGGCGCTACACCGCCGCCCTCGACGCGATTTCCCGGGAGATCGTGAACGGGAAACCGGAGCGCGCGGTGAGCCGTGGCAGAAGCACCTGCGGCACGATCCACTCCTTCCCGAAGGACCATGCCAAGCAGGTGGATCTGACCCGGCAGCGTTTCTCCGGGGCGACCCAATTCACGCCGGAGCAGGCGGAGAAGATTCTGCAGGCCGTGCACACCCATCTGTGCCCGAAGAATTGACCGCGCGGACCTTCCCCGCCGCACACATTCCGTGCGCTGCGGCGCGGGGCCGTCATTCCTCCACGGCTCCGCCCACGGCCCGCAGATGCGCGCGGAAGGTCAGCGCGGGATCGCGCCGCCGCCCGGCCAGATAGGCGGCGAACGCCAACTGCCGGCGCAGCGGCTCGCCACCCCGGATGCGGTCGGCCTGCCGGCGTTCGGTGGCACGGACCGACTCCGCGAGCGCGAAGAGTTCACCGGCGTCCGCGGCGGGCAGGAAGAGCACCCCGTCGTCGTCACCGCACACCAGGTCCGCACGGCCGACGGTCCATTCCCCTACCGTGGCACTGTCCAGCGCACCGTCCGGACGGGCGTCCAGGCGCCGCGGCCCGGTCGGTGTCGCACCCAGGCTGAAGACCGGCAGGCCGATCTCCCGCAGGTCGGCCGTGTCGCGGTGCAGTCCCCAGATGACGATGCCGTCCAGCCCGGCGGCCTGCGCCTCCAGCGCGACGAGGTCGCCGACGCAACTCTCGTCGGCCCGGCCGCCGTTGTCGGCCACCAGCACGTCGCCGGGAGCGGCAGATTCCAGCGCTTCGAGAAAGACATCCACACTGCCCACGTGCCGGGCAGGCAGTACCCGACCGACCAGCCGGGCACCCGGCACCAACGCCCGCAGCGGCGGCGGCGCACAGCGCACCGGCATCCGGGCGCGCAGGCACGCGTCCGCCAGGTGAGCCGTGGTCAGCGCCGCGAACCGCCGTCGCAACTCCTCGTGTTCCATACCGCACTCCTCCCCCGGCCGGGCCGCTGCCCGGTGCCGGACGGACACCGTGCGCACACCTTCCTCCGCCGCCGCCAGGGCGCGCCAGAGGGTGTGGCAGGCTCGCCCCATGGATCACTTCACCGGCACCCCGCCCGTCTCCCGAGAGTTGTTCGACTTCGCCGTCCGTCTGGCCACGCGCGCCGGACGGCTGAGCGCCGAGGGGTTCCTCGGCGGCTGGTCGTCCGGACGCAAGGTGGACGGCACCGAGGTGACCTCGGTGGACCTCGCCGTCGAGGATCTCGTGCGCAAGGAACTGGCGGCGGCGTGTCCCGCGGACGCGGTGCTCGGCGAGGAGGCCGGGCTGCGGGCCGGGACGTCCGGGCGGCGCTGGGTGATCGACCCGGTCAACGGCACCCAGCAGCTCACCAACCGGGTGCCGACCTTCTCCTGCGACCTGGCGTACGAGGACGAGCACGGGCCCGCGATCGGCGTGGTGCACCTGCCGATGAGCCGGCAGACGGTGGCGGCCGGGCGCGGTCTCGGCTGCTGGCTGCTGCTGGGCGAGGACCCGGACCCGCTGGAAGCGCTGTGCTCGGGGCACGGACGGCTGCACGTCCACGGCCGTACGGAACTGAGCGGGGCCAGGACGCAGGCGCACAACATCGCGGGCTGGCCGGAGTCGTTGCTGACGGCGCTGCACCGGCGGGTGACGCTCGTACCGACCGGCGGCGGTGTGGTGGACGTCCTCGCCGGCCGGGCGGACGCCTGGGTGATCGCGGGCCCCGCGATGCGGTACGAGGACATCGCGCCGCTGCCCGTGATCGTCGCGGAGGGCGGTGGGCGGATCACGGACCTCACCGGAGCGCCCGTCCTGGCGGGGGACGGCACGGTGCTGATCACGGGCGGGCCGCTGCACGACGCGTTCCTGGAGGTGGTGGCGGAGTCCGGGGAGGATCATGAGGCGCGGGCCCTGCTGGTCGACGCCCACCCGGGGTGGGCGGCCGCAGGAAACGCGCTCACCGAGGAGTTGCTGGCGCTGCTCGCCCCGGTGGCCCGGCGGGCCGAGCACATCGGGAGCACGTCCGTGCCCGGCATGGCCGCCAAGCCCGTTTTCGACCTCCAGGTGAGCGTGGCCGACCTGGCGGAGGCCGCGGACACCTTCGAGGCGCCGCTGGCGGCCCGGGGCTTCGTCCGCTCACGGTACGAGAGCGACCACGTACCGGCGGGCCGGGACGACGATCCGGCCCGGTGGGCGAAGCGGCTGTGGTCGCGGCGGGGCGGCCCCGGGCCGGACGTCAACCTGCACGTGCGGCGCGCGGGTTCGCCCAACGAGCGGCTGGCGCTGCTGTTCCGCGACTGGTTCCGCGCCCACCCGGAGGCGGTACCGGCGTACGCGCGCTTCAAGCGTGAACTCGCCCAGCGGACCGCGGACCTGGGCAGCTACGCGGAGGTCAAGGACCCGGTCGTGGACCTGGTGGCCGAGGTCGCGGAGGCATGGGCCGCGGAGACCGGGTGGCGCCCCTGAGGGGCGCGCCGGACACTGCCTACGGCCGGTCCAGCAACTGCCCCGCAGGCTCGGCCGGCGTCCCGCCGTCGTTGATCCGCCGGCCGCGCAGCCAGGTGGACCGTACGACGCCGTGCAGGGTGCGCCCGGCGTAGGCCGTGATCTTGTTGCGGTGTTGCAGACCTGCCGGGTCGACGGTGAACGTGGCGTCCGGGTCGAGCACGGCGAAGTCCGCGTCGCGGCCGGGTTCGATGGCGCCCTTGTGGTGCAGGCCCACCAGTGCGGCCGGGGCGGTGGCCATCCAGCGGGCGACGTCGTCGAGGGTGTGGCCGCGTTCGCGGGCGGCGGTCCAGACGGCGGGCAGGCCGAGCTGGAGGGAGGAGATGCCGCCCCAGGCGTCGCCGAAGTCGGGGGTCTTCAGGTCGGCGGTGGAGGGGGAGTGGTCGGAGACGACGCAGTCGATCGTGCCGTCGGCGAGGCCCTGCCAGAGGGCGTCCTGGTTGGCGGCCTCGCGGATCGGCGGGCAGCACTTGAACTCGGTGGCGCCGTCCGGTATCTCCTCGGCGGTCAGGGTGAGGAAGTGCGGGCAGGTCTCGACCGTGACCCGTACGCCCTCGGCGCGGGCGTCGGCGATCAGCGGCAGGGCGTCCGAGGAGGACAGGTGCAGGATGTGCACCCGCGCGCTCAGCCGCCGGGCGAGCGCGATCAGCCCGGCGATCGCGTCGTTCTCGGACACCCGGGGGCGGGAGGCGAGGAAGTCGGCGTACTTGGGGCCGTGCGGCTGCGGCGCGGCCTCCAGGTGGACCGGGTCCTCGGCGTGCACGATGAGCAGGCCGCCGAAGCCGGCGATCTCGCCGAGTGCGGCGGCCAACTGCTCCTGGTCCAGTTCCGGGAACTCCTCCACGCCGGACGGGGACAGGAAGCACTTGAAGCCGAAGACGCCGGCGTCGTGCAGCGGCCGCAGGTCCTTGATGTTGCCGGGGACGGCGCCGCCCCAGAAGCCGACGTCGATGTGCGCCTTGGAGCGCGCGACCTCGCGCTTGGTGTGCAGGTTCGCCTCGGTGGTGGTGGGCGGCAGGCTGTTGAGGGGCATGTCGACGAGGGTGGTGATGCCGCCGGCCGCGGCCGCGCGGGTGGCGGTCCAGAAGCCTTCCCACTCGGTGCGGCCGGGGTCGTTCACATGGACGTGGGTGTCGACCAGGCCGGGCAGCAGGACGTCGTCGCCGAAGTCCTCGACCCGCGCCCCGGCCGGTGCGGGGGCGCCGTGCGGGAGCAGCTCCACGATCTTCCCGTCCCGGACGGTGACGGTCGCCGCGCGTGTCCCCCGGGGGGTGACGACGCGCGTGGAGCGCAGCACCAGATCGATCTCGGACACCCGGTCCCCTCCTCGTGCGGTCCCCGTGGGCTTCCGCACCACGGAATTCAACTTTCTGTTGAAGGAGTCTTCCCCCGGTGCCGCGGCCCGTCAAGACCCTGCCGGACACGGGGCGGTGGCACAGATCGCGCCGGAAGGCGGGAGCGGCGGGTGCGGGTTCATGGCGCGATCATGCCCCCCGAGCGGACGACTGGAGGATTCCACGGAATGGATACGGACTTTCGGTCAGCAGAATGTAGCTCCGACCACTGGCCCGGACCGGCGCGGGCCGGTAGCGCCCGGATGCCGGCCGGGCGCAGGTCGAGGACGGGTCCTGACCGGCGGGAACGAGTGTGCGACAGACCGTGTGTCCACCGGAGGGGACCGGTAGGCTGCTCCGGGTCGGTCCCGGCACCCGAACACCCAGCCCTGCGCCGAGCCCGCCACCACCTGCCCCGAAAGGAACGCGTCGTGCCGCCGTCCAGCGCCAGCACTTCCGCCGCCAAACCCGCAGCCGCCGGCGGTGGCGTCCAGTCCCTTGAGCGCGCCTTCGACCTGCTGGAGCGGATGGCCGACGCCGGTGGCGAGGTCGGTCTGAGCGAGCTGTCGACGAGCAGCGGGCTGCCGCTGCCCACCATCCACCGGCTGATGCGCACCCTCGTGGCCTGCGGCTACGTCCGCCAGCAGCCGAACCGCCGGTACGCGCTCGGCCCCCGGCTGATCCGCCTCGGCGAGAGCGCCTCGCGCCTTCTCGGCACCTGGGCCCGGCCCTACCTGGCGCGCGCGGTCGAGGAGACCGGCGAGACCGCCAACATGGCGCTGCTGGACGGCGACGAGATCGTGTACGTGGCGCAGGTGCCGTCCCGGCACGCGGTGCGGATGTTCACCGAGGTCGGCCGCCGGGTGCTGCCGCACTCCACGGGCGTGGGCAAGGCGCTGCTGGCGGGCCATCCGCCGGAGGAGGTGCGTGCGCTGCTCGGCCGTACGGGCATGCCGGCCGCGACCGAGAAGACCATCACCGACCCGGACAGCTTCCTGGACGCCCTCGAAGAGGTCCGCCGGCTCGGGTACGCGATGGACGACAACGAGCAGGAGATCGGCGTCCGCTGCATCGCGGTGCCGGTGCCCGACTCCCCCACCGCGGCGGCCATCTCCATCTCCGGCCCGACCGGCCGGGTGACCGAGGCGTCCATCGGCACGATCGTTCCGGTGCTCCAGGAGATCGCGGCCGAACTGTCCGTGGCGCTGGCCAACCAGAACCCGGCGTGACGTTCCGGCCGGGGCGCGGGGCAGGCCGTACGGCTCCCCGCCCCGGCCGGGGCTCAGAACCGGCGCGGCGCCTCCCCGTACATACCGATCAGGTCGCGCACGTCCGCGAGTGCGGGCGCCAGCGCGCTGACCGAGCCGACCGCTCCCGCGATCAGCAGCAGGGAACGGCGCAGCCGGGGCACCTCGGGGTCACCGGCGCTCACCAGGGCGTGCAGCGCGGCCAGTTCGTCGTCGGCGGCAGCGCGGTCGGGCAACTCCGCCGGGAGAACGGCCAGTTCACGGCGCAACCGGGCCACCGCCCCGCACAGGGCGACGGCCCGCGGGTCGCCCTCGGCTCCTGCGACTCGCCTGTGCTTCTGCCTCTGCTCCACAACGACGGTACCCTCCACGGCCGTTGGCCCCGCTCCACGACGCGGGCCAGTTAACGCCACCCTGCGCGGTCCGCGCCATACGGAGAGCGAAATCAGGATCACCGAATTCCGGTGCGCACCGGCGGCCGTCGTGCGGTACCGTTCTCGGCCCGCCCCCGCTCCCCGCCGCCGCGACCGGCCCCACACCACACCGCGGGCCCCGGCCATGAGGTAAGCAGACCCCATGGCACACATCTCACCTCCCGCCTCGGACGCCCCACCTGTACGCCGCCCGGTCGCCGGACTGCTCCTCGCCGCGGGCGGCGGGCGACGGCTGGGCGGCCGCCCCAAGGCCCTGCTGGATTTCCGCGGGCGGCCGCTGGTCGAGAACGCGGCCCGGGTCCTGCGGGAGGGCGGCTGCGGCCCGGTGCACATCGTCCTGGGCGCGGCGGCCGCAACAGTACGGGAGCGGGCCGACCTCGCGGCGTACGAGACGGCCGAGAATCCGGACTGGACGCAGGGCATGGGGTCCTCGCTGCGCGTCGGACTGGCCGCCCTGGCGGGCTCCGGGGCGGGCGCCGCACTGGTCTCGCTGGTGGACCAGCCGGGCATCGGCGCGGCGGCGGTGGCGCGGGTGATCGCCGCGTACGAGGGCGGGGCCGGGCTGGTCGCGGCCGCGTACGGCGGGAAGCGCGGGCATCCGGTGCTGTTCGGGGCGGACCGGTGGGCGGCGGTCGCGGCGGGCGCCTCGGGCGACCGCGGGGCGCGTGCGTACCTGGAGGAGCACGCGGCCGCCCTCACCCTCGTCGAGTGCGCGGACGTGGCCGAGCCGTACGACATCGACACGCCGCGGGATCTGTTCCGTCTGGCGTCACCGGGCGCGCCCCGGGCAGGCGAGGGGCAGTGACCGTGGTGGCACTCCGAGTCATCCGGTCCCCGCTTCTGTCGACGGAGAGAATCTCGACGTCAACAAACCATTGAAGTTCCGCGATAAGGAAACTACTCTCCACTGGTCAGAAGCGCCCTGCACCCGAACGGCGCCCGCCACCGCCGGCTGCGGCCCGCGGCACCCCGTGCCGCGCACCCGCCCGGCGGCCGCCCGGGCTCCGCCGCTGAATGGAGTGACAGCTCATGTCCGCACCAGCGCCGTCCCCGCTGGCCATCACCGACGTCGACCCCGGCAAGGCCCCCGCCCGCCAGGACGAGATCCTCACGGAGGCCGCGCTGGCCTTCGTCGCCGAACTCCACCGCCGGTTCACCCCGCGCCGCGACGAACTGCTCGCCCGCCGCGACGCGCGCCGCGCCGAGATCGCCCGCACCAGCAGCCTGGACTTCCTGCCGGAGACCGCCCACGTCCGCGACGACGAAAGCTGGCGCGTCGCCCCGGCGCCTGCCGCGCTGGACGACCGCCGGGTGGAGATCACCGGCCCCACCGACCGCAAGATGACCATCAACGCGCTCAACTCCGGCGCGAAGGTCTGGCTCGCGGACTTCGAGGACGCCTCCGCCCCCACCTGGGCGAACGTCATCGGCGGCCAGATGAACCTGATCGACGCCTACGAGCGCCGGATCGACTTCACCGACCCGGGGAGCGGCAAGTCGTACGCCCTGAAGCCCGCTGAGGAACTGGCGACCGTCGTCGTCCGCCCGCGCGGCTGGCACCTCGACGAGCGGCACCTCCGGCTCGACGGCACGCCGGTCCCGGGCGCGCTGGTCGACTTCGGCCTGTACTTCTTCCACAACGCCCAGCGCCTGCTGGACCTCGGCAGGGGCCCGTACTTCTATCTGCCGAAGACCGAGTCGCACCTGGAGGCGCGTCTCTGGAACGACATCTTCGTCTTCGCGCAGGACTACGTCGGCATCGCGCAGGGCACCATTCGCGCCACCGTCCTCATCGAGACCATCACCGCCGCGTACGAGATGGAGGAGATCCTCTACGAGCTGCGCGACCACGCCTCGGGGCTGAACGCCGGCCGCTGGGACTACCTGTTCTCCATCGTGAAGAACTTCCGCGACGGCGGCGAGAAGTTCGTGCTGCCGGACCGCAACGCGGTCACCATGACCGCGCCGTTCATGCGCGCGTACACCGAACTCCTCGTCCGCACCTGCCACAAGCGCGGCGCACACGCCATCGGCGGCATGGCGGCGTTCATCCCCAACCGCCGCGACCCCGAGGCCAACGAGACGGCACTGGCCAAGGTCCGCGCCGACAAGGACCGCGAGGCCGGGGACGGCTTCGACGGCTCCTGGGTCGCCCACCCCGATCTGGTCCCGGTCGCCCGCGCCTCCTTCGACGCGGTGCTCGGTGACCGGCCGCACCAGAAGGACCGGCTGCGCGAGGACGTCGCGGTCTCGGCCGCCGACCTCATCGCCGTCGACTCCCTGGACGCCAAGCCCACTTACCAGGGCCTGGTGGACGCGGTCCGGGTCGGCACCCGCTACATCGAGGCATGGCTGCGCGGCCTCGGCGCGGTCGCCATCTTCGGACTGATGGAGGACGCGGCCACCGCCGAGATCTCCCGGTCGCAGATCTGGCAGTGGGTGGACGCGGGTGTCGTGTTCGAGAACGGCGAGAAGGCCACCGCCGACCTGGTCCGCAGGATCGCCGACGAGGAACTGGCCGCGATCCGCGCCGAGACCGGCGACGAGTCCTTCGCCGCCGGTTGCTGGCAGCAGGCCCACGACCTCCTCCTGAAGGTCGCCCTGGACACCGACTACGCCGCGTTCCTGACCCTGCCGGCGTACGAACTGCTGGACTGACCCCGGTCGCCCCGCAGGTGGCTGCCCCGCGAGGCAGCCACCTCCCCCAGGGGGCCGCACCCCCGTACGATCCCTCAACCCGGTACGGTTAGGCTGCCCTTACCAACTCGGGGAGGGTGACCATGACCGCCACACAGCCGATCCGCACCCCGGATCTCCGCCCGACCGAAGCACCGCGCTTCGACCACCTGCTGCACTGCGTGCCCGACGTGGCCGCCGCCGTACGCGACTACACGGCGGCCGGACTGCCCGCGCACACCAATCCGGTGCACGAGGGCTTCCAGAACGGTGCCTGGCGGCTGGACGACCGGTACGTCGAAATCCTCACCGTCGTCGACCCGGAGACGTACGCGCGTTCCGCGTTCGGCCGGGCCACGGCCCCGTGGCAGTCCCGTATCGACGCGCTCCTGGCGGCCGGCGGCGGCCCGCTGAACTTCGCGGTGCACGTCGCGGACTCCACCGCCACGGCCGAGCGGCTGCGCCGCGCCGGCCACGGCACCGACGTGCACGACTTCTCCTTCCTGGCGGGCCGGGTCACCTTCCAGGAGGTGATGCTGACGGGCTCCGGCGTCCCGCCCTGGGCGCCGTTCTTCATCACCGTCCACGCCGACCCCGCGCTGCGCCGCGAGCACGAGGCGTCCGGCCGCGTCGACCGCGGCGCCTTCGACCTCGCCGGGTTCGTCGTCGAGACGCCCGACCCGCACGGTGCCGCCGCCTGGCTCGGCGCGCTCACCGGCATCCCGGTGGACGCGAGCGGCACCGTCGTACCGCTCGAAGGCGGCCGGGTGCACTTCGCCGCCGGCCCCGCCGACCGCATCACCACCCTGCTGCTGGCCGGGGACCGGCCGCCGCACACCGAGATCGCCGGGCTGCGGGTGCGCGGAGCCGAAGACGGGGACACGCGTTCGGCGTGACCCGGAATCCGGCGGCGATCGGACCACCGGACGGGCGGGCCACATGAGAAGGTGGGGGCTCGGCTCCATTCCTGCTCACCCTTGTCGAGGCAGCATGCGTGTCACCATCGCCGGCGTCTTCTTCTACCTTCAGGCGATCGAGGTGGAGCAGAAGATGAGCGCGGTCGAACCGGAGCCCATTCACGGGGACTCCGTGCTCGTCGGATCCGTCGCCTACCCCGTCAAGCAGGTGGGCCGTATCGTCACCGGCCAGGATCCGCGGGACTTCAGCGCCGGGGAGATGGTGCGGGCGCTGCGCCGGCTCGGCTTCACCTGCAAGCCGCGGCCCGCGTCGCCGGAGCCGACCGCTCTCCTGTGACGCGCGGGCCGGCCGGCTCAGGTCATCGCCGCTCCCAGCCCCACGAAGCCGCAGATGAGAACGGCGAGGAGGGCGAGCAGGGGCCAGACGAAACGCAGGTACTTGTCGTAGCCGACCTTGGCCAGCGAGACGCCGCCCATGATGACGGCGGTGGTCGGCACCCACAGGTTCATCCACCCGCTGGCCGCCTGCCAGGCCGTGACGACCACCGCGCGCGAGACGTGCGCGAAGTCGGCCAGCGGGGCCAGGATCGGCATGGCGAGGGTGGCGTGGCCGGAGGTGGAGGGGATGAGGAAGGCCAGCGGCAGGTTGACGACGTAGACCATGATGCCGAACAGGGCCGACGGGGTACCGGAGACGGCGCCCTCGACGGCATGCAGGACGGTGTCCGTGATGCGCGAGTTGTTCATGATGGTCGTCACCCCCCGGGCGAGCACGATCACCAGGGCCGGTGAGATGAACTCGGCGACCCCCTGCACGAACGTCGAGCTGAGCTTCTGTTCGCCCATCCGCGCGATGATCCCGACGAGGATCGAGGCCGCGACGAACAACGCAGCCAGTTGGGGGAAGGACCAGCCCAGTTCGAAGGCGTACGGCGCGGCGTCGGCGTCCCCGGTGAGCGCCCCGGCCCACGGGATCACCGAGAAGATCATGAAGGCGAACACCAGCGCGACGGTGATCAGCACGGTCTTGTGCAGCCCGGTCAGCGGGGGTGGTTCGACCGCGTCGTCGTCGGCGGCCCGCGCGCGGTCCCGGTCGCCGGGCAGGAAGCCGACGAGGGAGCGGTCCGGGTCGGCCCGTACACGCCGCGCGTAGCGCACCACGTAGCCGATGGTGACGGCGGTCAGCACCAGCCACATCACCACCCGCAGCGCGATGCCGTCGCCGAGCGAGATGTCCGCGGCGGAGGAGGCGACGCCGGTGGCGAAGGGGTTGACGGTCGAGCACAGGACACCGATGCCGGCCCCAAGGATGATCGTCGCGGTGGCCACCATCCGGTCGTACCCGAGCGCCAGCATCAGCGGTACGACCAGGCCGTAGAAGCCGAGCGTCTCCTCGGCGAACCCCTCGACGGTGCCGAGCAGCGAGAAGACCGCCATGACCCCGGCGATCAGCAGCGCGCCGCGGTGGCGGAGGCGGTGGGCCAGCCGGCCGATGCCGCGGTCCAGGGCCCCGGTGGAGAAGACGACCGTGATGAACGCGCCGATGGCCAGCACGAACAGGAACACGCCCGCGCTGCCGTACAGTTCGCCCGCCAGGGTCGGGCCGACCTGCCCGGTCTTGGTGTCCTGCACTCCGTAGAGGCCGTTGACCGGCGAGAGGAAGAGGTCGTTGAGGCGGTCGGTGAAGGACTGGCCGGAGGGGGTGCGGTGGTAGGTGCCCTGCTGCGGGGTGCCGTCGCCGTCGCGGTCGTAGGTGCCGGAGGGGATGAAGAAGGCCAGGAGCCAGACGGCCAGGGTCACGACGACCAGGACGGTCAGGGCGCTGGGGAAGGTGAACCCGCGCCGGGGGCGTCGCGGCCCGTCGTCGTGGCCGGCGTCGGCCGTAGCGGTGGTCCGGGAGTCCTCGGCGGGCCGGGGGTTCTCGTCGGGCATCGGGACGTTCACGCGGCGGCTCCGGCACGGAAGGCGGCGGCGTACTCGCGCAGGAAGACGGCCTCCGCCAGGACGGCGGCGCGCAGTTCCGAGAGCAGCACACGTTCGTCGGGCGCGTGCAGATTGCACTGCTTGTCCTCGGCGCCGAAGATCAGCACCTCGGCTTCCGGTACGGCGCGCGCGAGGCCGTTGACCAGCGGGATGGAGCCGCCGCCCGCGGTGTGTACGGGTTCGGCGCCCCACGCCCGGCGCATCGCGGCCTCGGCGGCGCGGTAGGCGGGCCCGCCGGTACGGGCCTCGAAGCCGGCGCCCGCGTCGCCGGGTGTCACGGTCAGCGGGACGCCGAACGGACGCAGCCGCTCCAGATGCCGTACGAGTGCGTCGAGCGCTTCCTTCGGGTCCTGGCGCGGGTGGCAGCGCAGGTTGAGCTTGGCACGGGCGTAGGGCACGACCGCCGAGGCGGCCTGGTCCACCGAGGGAGCGTCCAGGCCCATGACCGTGATGGCCGGGCCGCTCCAGAGGCGTTCGCCGAGGCTGCCGGAGCCGAGGAGCGGCAGTCCCGCCCGCACACCGGCCAGTTCGCGGAACTCGGCCTCGGTGGGGGACGTGCCGGTCCACGGTTCGCGGCGCAGCCCTTCGACGGCGACGTCGCCGTGCACGTCGTGCAGGGTGGCCAGGGCGTTGAGGAGGACGAGCAGCGCGTCCGGGGCGGCGCCGCCGTATTCGCCGCTGTGCACGGCCTCGTCGAGGGTGCGCACCTCGACGGTCAGTTCGGCGGCGCCGCGCAGGCCGGTGACGAGCGTGGGCGTACCGGCGCGGAGGTTGCCCGCGTCGGCGATGACCATCGCGTCGCAGGCGAAGCGCCCGGGGTCGGTGGGCGGGTAGTCGTCGAAGGGGCTGCCGTACTCCTCCTGGCCCTCGAAGACGATCTTGATGCCGACCGGGGGACGGCCGCCGTGGGCGCGCAGCGCGCCGAGGTGGACGAGGAGGTTCGCCTTGCAGTCGGCGATGCCGCGGGCCCGGATGGCGGGGCCGCCGTGCGGGTCGTCGAAGTCGGTGGGTTCGAAGGGCGGTGACGTCCACAGGCCGGGGTCGCCCGCGGGCTGGACGTCGTAGTGGCCGTACAGGAGGACGGTGGGGGCGTCCGGGGAAGGCGGCGGAACGGTGCCCGTGACGACCGGCGCGGTGCCGGGCAGGTCGAGCTGTCCGAGGTCGGTGACGCCGGCGGCGCGCAGCAGGGCGAGGAGTTCGTCGCGTGCCGCGAGGACCGGCTCGGGCGGGTGGCCGGGGAAGGCGACCGAGGGGATCGCCGCGAGCCGCTTGAGGTCGTCGCGGATGCCGGGCATCAGGCGGTCGACGGCGGCTTCCAGGTCGTCGGCGCCCTGAGGTGCGCAACGGGCGCCCGGGGATGCGGAACGCAGGTCCGGGGGGACGCCCCCGGGGGCGGGGCCGGCTTGGCGCGAGGGCTCGGTGTCCGGCGGCCGGGCGGGTGGGTGCTGGGCGTTCGGGTCCACCGCGGAACCCCTCTCCGTGGCGTCGGGCGCGCACTTGACTGACGATCAGGACGAATGAAGCGTATCGGGCAAAACGTCTGCACCCTCGGCACCCGCCGCCCCTCAGGCCGGCGGCCCGCCGAGCGTCAGCGCGGCCCGCATCGCCGCGTTCCGCAGACCCGTCAGCCGCCGCACATGCGCCATCCGGTTCATCAGCCGCGCCGTGCGCACCAGCCGTTGGGTCACGGAACGCCGTTCATGATCATACGTACGGAGGGCCGTCGTCACGTGGGGCGACACCCGCAGGGCCCGGGTCAACTCCACGGCGTCGACCAGCGCTTCACCGGCCCCGCGCCCCAGGTCGGGCGTCATGGCGTGAGCGGCGTCACCGATGAGCGCGGTGCGGCCGCGGACGTACGAGGGCAGCGGCGGATCGAGGTGATACAGGTCCAGGCGCAGCACCCCGGGCTCGTCCAGCCGCTCCAGCACGTGGCGCACACCCGCGTGCCAGTGCCCGAAGCGGGAGCGCAGCGCCTCGGCCTCGCGTCCCGGATCGCGCTGCCCCTCCGGCGCCACCGCGCAGGCGAACCAGTTGGTGCGCCCGCCCGTGGTGGGCGTGACGCCGAACCGCAGCCCCTCGCCCCAGGTCTCGACGACGGCGCCGGTGTCACCCTCGACCGCGCCGCGCCAGGACGACGCGCCGACGTAGCGGGCGCGGTACCGCGGGCCGAACAGGGCCGTGCGGGCGGCACTGTTGAGGCCGTCGGCCGCGATCACCACGTCGTACGCGCCGGCCACCGCCCGGATGTCGTCGACCGGGTGGCCGAAGGTGACCGAACCCTCGCCGCCGGCCGCCTCGTACAGAAGGGCCAGCAGTTCGGGGCGGGAGATCAGGCGGACGACATCGCCGGTGCGCCGATGGAGGGCGGCGACATCGAGGGTGGCGATGCGTCCGCCGTCGGGGCGCAGGAAGGCGCCGGCGGTCTGCGGCCGACTCAGGTCCCGTACCCGTTCACCGAGGCCGAGGGCGTCCAGGGCGGCCAGCGCGCCGGGCCACAGCCCGAGGGCGGTGCCGGTGGCGGGCAGGCGGCGGGCGCGTTCGAAGACGTCGACCGACCAGCCGCCTTCGCGCAGGTGGAGGGCGGTGGCGAGGCCGCCGATGCCGCCGCCGACGACGGCTGCCGTGCGTGGTGTCAGCTCCATGCCCCCGCACGGTACTATGTTTATAGTGAATCGGCACTACAAACATAGTAACGAGAGGTGCGCAGGGTGGCACGACGGCGGGACCAGGTGCTGGACGCGGCGATCGGAGTACTGGGCGCCGAGGGGCCCCGGCGACTCACCTACCAGGCGGTGGACACCGCCGCGGGGGTACCGTCGGGCACCACCTCCAACTACTTCCGCAACCGCGGCGCCCTGATCGACGGCATCGTCGGCCACCTGGAGGCGCTGGAGCGCCGCGACTGGGAGGAGTTCGCCCGGCAGGCCGCCCCGGCCGACGTACCCGAACTCGCGGACGCCGTGACGCGGTTCCTCCTGTACGCGACCGGCCCCGAGCGCGCCAGGACCGCCGCCCGCTACGCCCTCTGCCTGGAAGCCTCCGCCCGGCCCGAGCTGCGGCCCGCACTCACTCGGGGGCGGGAGGCCGTCGTCGGCTGGGGCACGGAGTGGATGCGGCGCTTCGGGTCGCCGACGCCGCGGCGGCACTGCGAGATCCTCTTCGACTACCTCGACGGTGTCGCCTTCCACCAACTCTCGTTCCCGGCCGGGAGCTTCGACCCGGGGCCGGGCATCAGGGAACTGCTGGCCGGACTGCTCGGCACACCCCCGGAGCCCGCCGCGACGGCCTGACGCCGGTACGCCACGCCGCGGCCGAATTCGATGGCCACCGGCCGCGGCCTGTGGTGGAGTGGCGCCGGTGACCACACAAGACACCGAGTCAGCACGAGCCGCCGCCTACCGCGCGGCGTACGACGAGCAGATGCGCGACCGCGGGTTCGCGCCGGACACACCGGGCATCGAGCGGGTCGGCCCCGTACTGCGCAGAACCCTGCCCGCCCAGGGCGGACTGATCCTCTACCGCGACCTGGGCGGACTCGACGGGGCGGAGCTGGACGCCTTCATCGCCGCCCAGCGCGACCACTTCGCCGCCCGCGGACTGCCGGTCGAGTGGAAGTACCACGGCCACGACCTGCCCGCCGACCTGCCGGACCGGCTGGCCGCCGCCGGATTCGTGCCGGACGAGCAGGAGACGGTCGTCATCGGCGAGGCGGCGGAGATCGCCGGGCCGCCCGGCGAGGCGCCGCTCCCCGAGGGCGTACGGCTGCGCGAGGTCACCGGCCGCGCCGACTTCGACCGCATCGGGGAGCTGGCCGCGGCCGTCTGGGCCGACGACCGGAGCTGGCTGGCGCCGGCCATGGAGGAGTGGGTGGCGGGGCGGGACGGCGACCCCTGCACGGTGACCGTGGCGGAGTCGCTGGCCGGCGAGGTGGTCTCGGCGGCATGGATGCGCTTCCACCAGGGCACCGCCTTCACCTCGCTGTGGGGCGGCTCGACGCTGCCCAACTGGCGCGGCAAGGGCATCTATCGCGCCCTGGTGGCCCACCGGGCGGCGCTCGCGGTGGCGCGCGGCTTCCGGTACGTGCAGGTCGACGCGCTGGAGACCAGCCGCCCCATCCTCAACCGGCTGGGCCTGGTCAGCGCCGCCACGACCGTTCCGTACGTCTGGCGGCCGTCCGGCGACGCGCCCGGAGGCGTCTGATACGCCGGGGGTTGGCGCGATCTGACCGGTGACGGCCCTGGGCGGAGTCTGATAGGAAAGCTTCCTAACGATTGGGATCCCTCACCGCACCACGGCCCTCACCCGGCCCGCTCCCCACTGGAGGACAACCATGCGTGCCCGATCCATAGGCAAGGCGATCCGCAAGCCCGCCACCGGACTCACCCTCGGCCTGGTCCTGCTCGCCGTACCGGCCACCGCCGTCGCCGGTACGGCGGTCGCCGCCACCGGCCAGGCACCCGCCACGGCCCGCGTCGCCGCCAAGGCCGCGGCGGGACTGGACGACCCGGCGAAGAAGGAGATCGCCATGCAACTGGTCTCCAGCGCCGAGAACTCCTCGCTGGACTGGAAGAAGCAGTACGCCTACATCGAGGACATCAAGGACGGCCGCGGCTACACCGCCGGCATCATCGGCTTCTGTTCCGGCACCGGCGACATGCTGGACCTGGTCGAGCTGTACACGAAGCGCAAGCCCGGCAACGTCCTGGCGAAGTACCTGCCCGCGCTGCGCAAGGTCAACGGCAGCGACTCGCACGCGGGCCTGGGGTCCGCCTTCGAGAAGGACTGGAAGAAGGCCGCCCAGGACCAGGACTTCCAGAAGGCTCAGAACGACGAGCGGGACCGGGTGTACTTCAACCCGGCCGTCAAGCAGGGCAAGGCCGACAAGATCGGCGTACTGGGCCAGTTCGCGTACTACGACGCCCTCGTCATGCACGGTGACGGCAGCGACAAGACCAGCTTCTCCAACATCCGCAAGCGGGCCATGGCCAAGGCGAAGACGCCGGCCCAGGGCGGCGACGAGAAGGCGTACCTCAACGCCTTCCTGGACGCCCGGGTGTGGGCGATGCAGCAGGAGGAGGCGCACAGCGACACCAGCCGCGTGGACACCGCGCAGCGCGTCTTCCTCAAGAAGGGCAACCTGAACCTGGACCCGCCGCTGGACTGGAAGGTGTACGGGGACTCGTACCACATCGGCTGAGCGGGGCGACGGCCCGTACCGCGCCGGGATTCCGGCACGGTACGGGCCGTCGGTGCGTCCGTGTCCGTACGGCGGCTCAGTGTGCCCCGGCCGGCCGCGCGTCCGGAGCCCCGCGCTCCGGCTGCTGCGGGATCACCTCCAACGGCGGTTCGCCGCGCCGCCTGCCGAGGTGGTTGAAGGCGAGGTTGAGCACGATGGCGACGAGGCAGCCGGTGCTGATGCCGGAGTCCAGGACGACCAGCAGGTCCTTGGGGAAGTCGTGGTAGAACCGCGGCGCCGCGATCGGGATCAGGCCGATGCCGACCGAGGCCGCCACGATCAGCGCGTTCTCCCCCTTGTCCATCGCGGCCGTGGCCAGCGTCTGGATGCCGCTGGCGGCCACCGAGCCGAACAGCACGATGCCCGCGCCGCCCAGCACCGGCAGCGGAACGAGCGAGATCACCGAGGCGGCGACCGGGCACAGGCCCAGCACGATCAGGATCAGGCCGCCGGTCGCGACGACGAACCGGCTGCGCACCTTGGTCATCGCGACCAGACCGATGTTCTGCGCGAAGGCGCTGTTGGCGAAGCCGTTGAAGAGCGGACTGAGGGCGGTGCCGAGGGTGTCGGCCCGCAGGCCGCCCTCGATGGTGCGCTCGTCGGCGGGCCGGTCAACGATCTTGCCCAGGGCGAGCATGTCGGCGGTGGACTCGGTCATGCAGACCAGCATGACGATGCACATGGAGACGATCGCGGCGACGTCGAACTGGGGCGCGCCGAAGTGGAAAGGCGCCGGGAAGCCCACGACATCCGCCTCGGTGATCGCTCCGAAGTCGGTGATGCCGACGGGTATCGCGATCAGCGTGCCGGTGACCAGGCCGAGCAGGATGGAGATCTGCTGGAGGAAGCCGCGCAGCGCCCGGCGCAGCACCAGCACGATGACGAAGGTGAGCGCCGCCATGCCGATGTTGGTCAGCGAACCGTAGTCGTGCGCCCGGGCGTTGCCGCCCTGTGACCAGTTGAAGGCGACGGGCAGCAGGGAGACACCGATCAGGGTGATGACGGTGCCGGTGACGACCGGCGGGAAGAACCGCACCAGCTTGGAGAAGTAGGGCGCGAGGAAGAAGCCGAGGGCACCGGCGACGATCACCGCGCCGAAGATGACGGGCAGCGCGTCGCCGGGGCTCTGCGCCTTGCCGATGGCGACCATCGGGGTCACCCCGGCGAACGAGACGCCGTTGACGAACGGCAGTCTGGCGCCGATCTTCCAGAAGCCGAGGGTCTGGAGCAGGGTGGCGACGCCCGCGGTGAAGAGGCTGGCGCCCATCAGGAACGCGGTCTCGGCGGGGCTCAGCCCGCAGGCCGGGCCGACGATCATCGGCGGGGCCACCACGCCCGCGTACATGGCGGCCACGTGCTGCAGGCCGCTGGTGAACATCTTGAAGGGCGGGAGGGTCTCGTCGACCGGGTGCTTCCGGTCGCCCTGCGCCGTCCGCCCTGGGGTTGCGGCCACTGCGGGCCTCCTTCGATTTCTGCGCCGCGAGGGGGGCGGCGGCGCGAGCCTGTCACGGAGGGCGTGCGTCGGTGCGGTGGTGCAGCGGTCCGCGCTTGTGGCGCGTCAAAGTGTGTGACGGGTCGTCACATGTGCGCATGGAAAGCTGGGTTGCCGGGGCATGAGGTACGGCGGTACCGGGCCGGGGGCACGGAGAGAGGTCTCCGTGCCCCCGGGTTCCGGCGCTTGTGGATCCCGCTCGGATCCACAAGCTCCCGGCCGGGGCCGTCCCCCCGGCCGAGTTCTCGGGCCGCCGGGCGGGGGCTCAGCCCTCGGCGGCGATACGGGCCAGGCGCCGGGCCTCGGCCCGCGCGGTACGCGCGACGGTCTCCTCGTCGACGTTGGTCAGCCGGCCGCCCTCGACCACCGGCGCGCCGTCGACCAGCGACAGCGTGACGGGCGCGGCGGCGCCGAAGACCAGCGCGGTCACCGGGTCGGCGATGGTGGAGTGGGCCAGGCCGTCCAGCTTCCACAGCACCAGGTCGGCCAGCTTGCCGGCCTCCAGGGAGCCGATCTCGGCCGTCCGGCCCAGGACCTGGGCGCCGCCGTAGGTACCCAGGCGCAGTGCCTTGCGGGCGTCGAGGGCCGCCTCCTTGTGCGCGCCGAGGCGATTGATCAGCAGCGCGGTACGCAGTTCGGTGTGGAGTTCGCCGCTCTCGTTGGAGGCGGTGCCGTCCACGCCGAGGCCGACCGGTACGCCCGCCGCGAGCATGTCGGGGACGCGGGCGATGCCGGCGGCGAGCCGCGCGTTGGAGGACGGGCAGTGCGCCACGCCGGTCCTCGTCCGGGCGAAGGCGGCGATGTCGGAGTCGTTCATGTGGACGCAGTGCGCCATCCACACGTCCTCGCCGAGCCAGCCGGTGGACTCGAAGTAGTCGGTCGGGCCCATGCCGAACAGTTCGTGGCAGAACTTCTCCTCCTCGACCGTCTCCGAGCCGTGGGTGTGCAGCCGCACACCCTTGCGCCGGGCCAGTTCGGCGCCCTGCCGCAGAAGTTCGGTGGATATCGAGAACGGGGAGCAGGGGGCCACGGCGATGTGCACCATCGAGCCGAAGGAGGCGTCGTGGTGGGTGTCGATGGCCTCTTCGGTGGCTTTCAGCGCGCCCTCGGTGGTCTCCACGGCGAAGTCCGGCGGCAGTCCGCCGTCCTTGACGCCGCGGTCCATGGAGCCACGGGCCAGGGTGATGCGGGCGCCGATCTCCCGGGCGGCGGCCAGTTCGGCGCCGACCAGGTCGCCGGAGCCCCGCGGGAAGACGTAGTGGTGGTCGGAGGCGGTGGTGACACCGCCCTTGACCATCATGCCCAGCGAGCCCTGGGTGGCGGCCGCGAGCATCGGCGCGTCGATGCGGGCCCAGGTCGGGTAGAGGGCCACCAGCCAGTTGAAGAGGTTGTGGTCGGTGGCCATGCCCCGGGTCATCCACTGGTAGAAGTGGTGGTGGGTGTTGACCAGGCCGGGGGTGACGAGGTGGCCGGTGCCGTCGATACGGCGGACGACGTTCGCCAGGCCCTCGGGGGCCGGTCCCGCGCCCACCGACTCGATGAGGTTGCCGGCGACGACGACATGGCCCGAGGCGTACTCGGTGTCGTCGGCGTCGACGGTCGCGACGGCGCAGTTCTCGATGACGACGCGCCGCGTCACCGCGCTGTCAGGGGATGCCGGTGCTGCCATGGTGGTTCTCCTAGAAAATGCGGCATGGGTTTCCCCCCTGCTCGTCGGGAGCCTGAGGGAGGGCACGGCATGGCCCTACGGGATTTGAGTGCCGGAACCGGGCGAAGCGGCTGACAGGACCGCTGCCCCCTTGGTGCTCCGGGTGCCGAGATGGTGGAAGAACAGGTTGAGCAGGACCGCGACGAGCGCGCCGGCGCTGATGCCGGAGCCGAGCACGGTCTGCGCCCAGGCGGGGAAGTCCTCGTAGAACGTCGGGGCGGCGAGCGGGATGATGCCCGCGCCCAGCGAGACGGCCACCAGGATGATGTTGGAGCTGTCGTCGAGGCCGGCTTCGGCGAGCGTACGGATGCCGCTGACCGCGATCGAGCCGAACAGCACGAGGCCGGCGCCGCCGAGGACGGGCATCGGCACGAGGTTGACGACCGCGCCGAGGACAGGGAAGGCGCCGAGGACGAGCAGGGTGGCTCCGGCGACGGCGACGACGTAGCGGCTGCGTACCCGGGTCAGCGAGACGACACCGACGTTCTGCGCGAAGGCGCTGGTGGGGAAGCCGCCGAAGACCGGTCCGACGAGGGTGGCGATGCCGTCGGTGCGCAGGCCGCGGGTGATGGTCTGCCCGGTCGTACGCCGTTCGCAGATCTCGCCGAGGGCGAGCATCCCGGCCGCGGACTCGGTCATCAGGACCAGCATCACGATGCACAGGGACAGCACGGCGGCGGGCTGGAACTCCGGTGCGCCGAAGGCGAAGGGCGTGGGCAGCGCGACGACGGGCGCCTCGCCCAGCGCGTCGAAGCCGGCCATGCCGAACGGGACGGCGGCGAGAGTACCGGCGACCAGGCCCAGCAGCAGGGCGATCTGCTTGACGAAGCCGCGGGTGAAGCGCTGGATCAGCAGGATGACCACGAGGGTGAAGGCGGCCAGCGCCAGGTACTTCATGGCGCCGAAGTCGGCGGCCTCCTTGTCGCCGCCCTGGGCCCAGCCGACCGGTACGGGCATCAGGGTGACGCCGATGAGCGTGATGACGACGCCGGTGACCAGCGGTGGGAAGTAGCGCAGCAGTCTGCCGAAGAACGGGCCGACGGCGAGGCAGAAGGCGCCGGCGACCATCACCGCCCCGTAGATGGCGGGCAGTTGGTGGCCTTTGGCGGTGGTCTCGGCGATGGCGAGCATCGGGGTGATGCCGGCCGAGGAGGCGGCGTTGACGAACGGCAGGCGGTTGCCGGCGAACCGGCCGGCGCCGAGGGTCTGCAGGAGGGTCGCGAGACCGGCGATCAGCAGGCTGGCGGCGATCAGCCGGGTGCGTCCCGCGGTGTCCAGGCCGGTGGCCTGGCCGATGATGAGCGGAGGGGTGACGACGCCGGCGTACATGGCGGCGATGTGCTGCAGAGCGGCGGGGACGAGCCGCTTGGGAGCCGGCTTCTCGTCCACCGGGTGGACCGGTGGGACGGGGTGGTGCTCAACGTGCGGTGGTGGTGCGGCCATGTTTCGCGTTCCCCTCAGGAGGCGCGGGCCCCTCCCCGCTGCGGGACGGGGAGGGACGGCGAGGCACGGCGCTGCGTCGGTAGCCGTCAGAGGTTGGTCAGATCCATCGGGATCTCGGCTTCGACACCGTCGCGCAGGACAGTGGCTTCTATCAGGCCGTACGGGCGGTCCGCCGCGTGGTAGACGGCGCTGTCGGTGGTGTCGTTCTTCAGGCCGAAGGGCTCCAGGTCCACCAGGAAGTGGTGCTTGTTCGGCAGCGAGAACCGCACCTCGTCGATCTCCGCGCGGTGGGTGATGATCCGCGAGCCCATCTGGTACAGGGTCTGCTGGAGCGAGAGGCTGTAGGTCTCCGCGAAGGCGTCCAGCAGGTGCTTCCTGACCTGGGCGTAGGAGCGTTCCCAGTTCGGCATCCGCTGGTCGTCGTCGGTCCAGTTGAACCGCCAGCGGCCGGAGACCTCGGTGGCCAGGATGCGGTCGTACGCCTCCTTGAGCGTCGTGTACCGGTCCTTGATGTAGCCCCAGAACTCGGAGTTGGTGGAGTTCATCACCACCAGGTCCTTCAGGCCGGAGATCACCTGCCACCGCTCACCGTCGTAGGTGATCTGGGTCAGCCGGGTCTCCTGGCCCTTGCGGACGAAGGAGTGCCTGACCTCGTCGGCGCCGATGAACTTGGCGTTGGCCTCGGAGGTCTCGATGCGCTCCCAGGCGTACTCCTCGATGCGGATACGGGCCCGGTGGATCGGTTCCTGGCTGGTGACGAAGTGCCGGGCCAGGTGGATGCCGAACTGCTCGGCCGACTCGATGCCGTGTTCCTTGGCGAAGGCGTACACGGTGTTCTTCGTCGTGTCGGTGGGCAGGCAGTGGGCGTTGGAGCCGGAGAGGTGCACCTCTTCGAGGTCGCCGGAGAGCGCGACCGAGACGTTGAGGTCCTTGATGTGGTGGGTGTCGCCGTCCCGGGTGATACGGACGACGCGGTTCTCCGCCTTGCCGTACTGGTTCTGGCCGAGCATCGCCGGGCGGGCGGGACGGGGGGTGTGGACCATCGGTGCTAGCTCCCTCGGTATACGGAGTAGCCGAACGGGTTGAGCAGCAGCGGTACGTGATAGTGCTCACCCGGCTGGACGGCGAAGGTGATCGCCACCTCCGGGAAGAAGGCTCCGCTGTCCCTTACGCGGGGGGCGTCCTGCTGTTCCTCGGCTTGCTGGTCGGCCGTTGCGGCCTTGCTGGCGAGGTACGCCTCGGTGTCGAAGTCGAGGCGTACGTGGGTGGTGCCCTGCGGCAGCGCCGGCAGGTCCTTGCAGCGTCCGTCCGCGTCGGTCTTGGAGGTGCCGTGCTCCTTCCAGACCCCGCCGGGTCCGGAGCGCGCCGAGAGCGTGAGGGCGATGCCTTCCACGGGGCGGCCCACGCTGGTGTCCAGGATGTGCGTGGACACCGAGGGGTCGTGCCGGGCCGTCTCGCTGCTCATGGTCGCGCTCCTTCTGCGGCGTCTGCCGGGTCAGCCGCGTCCTCGACGAGGCGGCCCAGCCGGATGCGATTGATCTTGCCCAGTTCGGTACGGACGATCTCGCGTTCTTGTTCCGGCGTGTTGTCCAACCGGTTACGGGCGGCGTCCCGCATCTGCTCACCGGTCCGTCCGGTGGCGCAGATCAGGAAGACGTGCCCGAACTTCTCCTGATACGCGAGGTTCAGTTCGAGCATCTCCGCCTTGAGGTCGTCCCCGGCCGCCGACATTCCCCGCTGTTCGCGGGAGGACGTGGCGTCGCCCGGTGCGGGCCGGCCGATGGGCGGGTGTCCGGCCATCGCCTCGGCCAGGTCCGCCGCGGTCAGCTCGGCCATGGCGGCGTCGCTGGCGGCGAACAGGGCGTCGGTGCTGGGGTACGGGCGCCGGTCGAGAAGTCTGCTCCCCCACGCTTCGCTGGCGCACGCCTCGCGCAGTGCGGCACGGGCCGTACGCTCGGCTGCGGCGTTGAACCGGGCGAGACCCGGCGTCGGATTCGAAGACACGGGAAGCCTCCGTGGCCTGGTGCGGTACGGGCTCTGCTTGGCTGGAAACAGCTAAGACCTCCGGCAACATCACGTCAACACTTTGTTGAAAACTCGGCAACAAGAAAGCCGCCGTCCGGTTCACCCGGACGGCGGCATGTGCGCAAGTGCCCAACTGGCACCATTTCTGGGTCAGTCGGCACCCTTCGCCGCGTTGTCCCTGTTCAGGTAGTTGTAGACGGTGAAGCGGCTGACGCCGAGCGCACCGGCGACCGTCTCGACCCCGTGGCGTACGGAGAACGCGCCCCGCGCCTCCAGGATGCGCACCACCGACTGCTTGGTGCGGCGGTCCAGATCGCTGAGCGGCACCCCGTGCCGGCGCTCCAGCTCGGCGAGGAGGTGGTCCAGCGACTCGGCCAGGTGCGGCAGCCGTACCGCGACCCGGTCCCGCCCCTCCCAGGCCAGGACGACATCGTCACCCCGCGCCTGCTCCGGCGCGACCATCTCCGCGCCCATGGCGTCCACCAGCGGCTTCACCGCCCGGACGAACGGGTGGTCGGCAGGCTCGGTCACGTGGCGTCCTCCCCGGCCGGCGCGATCACGTTGACCTGGAGGGAGACGCGGGTGGCGCCGGCCTCCAGGGACTTGCGCAGCAGCGCGTCCACCGCGGAGAGCACCTTCTCCTCCTCCCCCTCGGCGGTGTTGCCGAACGGGCCGACGTCGACGGCGTCCAGCCCGGCGCCCGTGATGATGTCGCGCCCCACGACCGCGTGGGCGGGCGCTTCGTCCAGGTCGAACGGTTCCGTCGTGAATTCCACTCGCAATCGCACCATGCCCCCAAACTAGCGCCGCCGGACGGCGCCCCGTCCAGGCCCCCGGAACTCCCCGCGCACAGGAGGGCGGCGAACCGCCGCCGTGCCCCGCCGCTCGCGCGACCCCCTTGACAGGTCGCGAGATCCGCAGGCAATGTTCCAATCAGCAGAAAGAAAGTTCCGCAATACGGAAGGGCGCTCTTCCCTCATGGGCTTCTCGGACGCGCGTTTCAACGTCAATCTGTCGATCCTGTTCACCGAGCTGCCGCTGCTGGAACGCCCGGCGGCCGCCGCGGCCGCCGGATTCGGCGCGGTGGAGCTGTGGTGGCCGTGGGTGGACGCCCCGGTGCCCGAGCAGCGGGAGCTGGACGCGCTGCGCGACGCCCTGTGCGACGCGGGCACCCGGCTGGTCGGGCTGAACTTCTACGCCGGGCAGTTGCCCGGTCCCGACCGCGGCGCCCTGTCCGTCCCCGGGGAGGAGTCCGAGCGTTTCCGGGCCAACGTGGAGGTGGCCGCGGACTTCGCGCAGTCGCTGGGCTGCACCGCGCTCAACGCCCTGTACGGCAACCGCGTCGAGGGCGCGGACCCGGCCGTCCAGGACGCCCTGGCCCTGGAGAACCTGACACTGGCCGCCCGAGCCGCGCACCGGGTGGGCGCCACGCTGCTGATCGAGGCGCTGAACGCGCCGGAGTCGCCCGACTGCCCGATCGTCTCGGCGCCCAAGGCGATCGAGGTCGTCGACGCGGTCAACGCGGCCACCGGCCTGGACAACGCCCGGTTCCTGATGGACCTGTACCACCTGTCGATGAACGGCGAGGACCTGGAGGAGGTCATCGACCGCCACACCGGCAGGACCGGCCACGTCCAGATCGCCGACAACCCCGGCCGCGGCGCCCCCGGCACCGGCACCCTCCCCTTCGAAGACCTCCTCGACCGGCTGCGCAAGAACGGCTACGACGGCTGGATCGGCCTGGAGTACAAGCCGGGTGACACCCCCAGCGCCGGCGCGTTCGCCTGGCTGCCCCGCCCGCTGCGCGCCGCCGCCCACTGAATCCCGTTTCGCGAAAGGCACCCCGTACATGAGCACTCTTCCGAAGATCGCCTGGATCGGGCTGGGCATCATGGGCGCGCCCATGGCCGAAAACCTGATCAAGGCCGGCTACCCGGTCACCGGCCACACCCTCGAACAGGACAAGCTCGACCGGCTCGCCGCCGCCGGCGGCACTCCCGCCGCCTCGATCGCCGAGGCGGTCCGGGAAGCGGACGTCATCATCACCATGGTGCCCGCCTCCCCGCAGGTCGAGGCCATCGCCTACGGCCCCGACGGCATCCTGGACAACGCCCGGCGCGGGGCGCTGCTGATCGACATGTCCTCGATCACCCCGCAGACCTCCGTCGACCTGGCCGCCGCCGCGGCCGGCAAGGGGATCAGGGTGCTGGACGCCCCGGTCTCCGGCGGTGAGGCCGGCGCCGTCGAGGCCGTCCTGTCCATCATGGTCGGCGGGGCCCAGGAGGACTTCGACGCCGCGTACCCGGTCTTCGAGGCGCTCGGCAAGACCATCGTGCGCTGCGGTCCGCACGGCGCCGGGCAGACCGTCAAGGCCGCCAACCAGCTCATCGTCGCGGTCAACATCCAGGCCTGCGCCGAAGCCGTCGTCTTCCTGGAGAAGTCCGGCGTCGACCTGGCCGCCGCCCTCGACGTCCTCAACGGCGGGCTGGCCGGCTCGACCGTACTGACCCGCAAGAAGGACAATTTCCTGAGCCGCGAGTTCGCGCCCGGCTTCCGTATCGACCTGCACCACAAGGACATGGGCATCGTCACCGACGCCGCCCGCACCGTCGGAGCCGCGCTGCCCGTCGGCGGCGTCGTCGCCGGCCTGGTCGCCGCCCTGCGCGCCCAGGGCGACGGCGGCCTCGACCACTCCGCCCTCCTGCGCGGCGTCGAGCGCCTCTCCGGCCACACCAGCGGCTGACACCGTGCCCGTCCACGTCTTCGGCTCCCCCGGCGCCACCGCCCTGCCGTGGTACGAGGCGCTGGAACGGGCCCACGGCTCCCGCCACCTGATGGCGCAGCATGAGGTGGACGCGGTGCACATGGCGGACGGCTGGGCCCGTACGAGCGGGCGGACCGGTGTCGTCGTCGCGGCCCCGGAGGAGCCGGAGCGGACCGGCGTCAGGTCCGGCGCGGGCCTCGACGGCCTGCTCGCCGGGCTGCGCACGGCCCACGCGGACGCGGTTCCGCTGGTCTGCGTGACCGGCCGGACCGCACCGCCCGGCGGGGGCGGCGCAGCCGTACCGGCCGCGGCCCTCGTCCGGTCGGCCCGGCCGGTGGCCAAGGCCGCCGTACAGGTCGAGGACCCGGCCCGGGTGCCGCAGGCTCTCCGCGCGGCCTTCCGGACGGCGCGGGCGGGCCGCCCCGGGCCCGTACTGATCGACCTGCCGTACGCGACGGCCGCCCACGACATCCCGCTCGACGCGGTGGACGAGCAGCACGGCAGGCCGGCCGACGACCGCCGCACGCGCCGGGCGTCGCTCCGCACCCGCCGGTACGTGGTGTGCGGGTGGGGCGGGCCGCCCGGCCGGCAGGTATCGGCCGCGGTCGGTGTACGGGTGGCGTTGGACGCGTCGGGCCACCGGGGCACCACAGTCGTCGCGCTGGTCCGCGCCGACCAACTGCCGTATGCGGCAGGTAGTTTGGGGGTGGCGGCGAGGTACGAAGTACCGTTCGTACTGGCCGCGTTCGACCCCGGCGGCCGGGGCGGCGGACGGGCACGGGAGCTGATGCGGGCCCACGGCTGCTCGGGGCACCGGGTGGACGGCCGCGGCGGCCTGCGGTCCGCGATCACCTGGGCCCGCAAAGAGTGCGTGACGACCGCGCGCCCGGTCCTGCTGCTGATCGCCGCGCACACCCCGGCCGGAGTACGTGCCACCGCACGTACGCAGGCGCTCGTCGCGCGCGTCCCGCACCCGCGCTCCCCGCACGAGGCGTGAGCCTCCCCGAGACTTCCCGGCGGCGGCGCCGACACCTGTCCTGTCGCGCCCAGGCGCCGCCGCCGGGAACACCCCGAGCGCGCCCGTGAGCCGCTCCCGCACCCCCTCCGAGCACCGCCCGGCAACTTTTCAACAAAGTGTTGACGGAGGTGGGGGTGCTCCTTACGCTCCCACATGCGGAAGCCGACTTCCGCGCTCTCGTACGGAAGGTCACCATGCCGAAGCCCACGACGACGCGCCGTCTCACCACGGAAGCCGGCGCTCCGATCGCCGACAACCAGAACTCCGCCACCGCCGGCGTCGGCGGCCCGCTGCTCCTCCAGGACCAGCACCTCCTGGAGAAGCTCGCCCGCTTCAACCGCGAGCGCATCCCGGAGCGCGTCGTGCACGCCCGCGGCTCCGGCGCGTACGGGTACTTCGAAGTGACCGACGACGTCACCGGGTTCACCCGCGCCGACTTCCTGGGCGCGGTCGGCCGGCGCACCGAGCTGTTCATCCGCTTCTCGACCGTCGCCGACAACCTCGGCGGCCCGGACGCCGCCCGCGACCCGCGCGGCTTCGCGGTCAAGTTCTACACCGAGGAGGGCAATTACGACCTCGTCGGCAACAACACCCCGGTCTTCTTCATCAAGGACCCGCTGAAGTTCCCGGACTTCATCCACTCGCAGAAGCGCGACCCGTTCACCGGAAAGCAGGAGCCGGACAACGTCTGGGACTTCTGGGCCCACTCCCCCGAGGCCACCCACCAGATCACCTGGCTGATGGGCGACCGCGGCATCCCGGCCTCCTACCGGCACATGAACGGCTACGGCTCGCACACCTACCAGTGGACGAACGCCGCCGGTGCGGCCTTCTTCGTCAAGTACCACTTCAAGACCAACCAGGGCATCCGCTGCCTGGACGCCGCCCAGGGCGCCGAGCTGTCCGGCAAGGACCCCAACAGCCACCAGACCGATCTGCTCCAGTCCATCGAGCGCGGTGTGTACCCGTCCTGGACGCTGTACGTGCAGATCATGCCGGCGGCCGAGGCGGCGGACTACCGCTTCAACCCGTTCGACCTGACCAAGGTGTGGCCGCACGCCGACTACCCGCTCCAGCGGGTCGGCCGCCTCGTCCTGGACCGCAACCCCGACAACGTCTTCGCCGAGGTCGAGCAGTCCGCGTTCTCGCCCAACAACTTCGTGCCCGGCATCGGCCCGTCCCCGGACAAGATGCTCCAGGGCCGGCTCTTCGCCTACGCCGACGCGCACCGCTACCGCCTGGGCGTCAACCACACCCAACTGCCGGTCAACGCGCCGAAGGCGACCGTGGCGGACAACTACGGCCGGGACGGTCTGATGGCGTCCAACGCCTACGACCGGCATGCCAAGAACTACGAGCCCAACTCCTACTCCGGTCCCGCGCAGTCGGACCAGCCGCTGTCCGCGCCGCTCGCGCTGACCGGCCACACCGGCACCCACGCGGCCCCGGCGCACGCCAAGGACGACGACTTCTTCCAGGCCGGCGAGTTGTACCGGCTGATGTCGGAGGACGAGAAGAACCGCCTGGTGGCGAACATCGCCGGGGGCCTGGCGCAGGTCTCCCGGGACGACGTGGTCGAGAAGAACCTCGCCCACTTCCACGCGGCCGACCCGGAGTACGGCAAGCGCGTCGAGGCCGCGCTGCACGAGCTGCGCGAGGACTGATCCCGGATCGGCGCGAGGGGCCCGACGGGAGGTCCGGCCCCTCGCGCGTCCGTACCGGCCGGTCCGCTGAGGGGTGGCCGGCCGGTACGGTACGGCGGCGCGGGGCTCCGCGGCGTACGGTCAGGGAGCCGACGGCCCGCGCGGCCCGGTTCCCCGGGAGACACCGGTGCGGTGGTCGTGCCCGTCCGAAGGAAGGACGGTCCGTCTCCCCGACAGCGCCGCGGAGCCCGCGTCGCGCTGCTTCTCTCTCCCTCCCCCGAAGCTCCGCCCGGCGGTGCGATTGTCCTGTCGCGCCCATCTCCCGTGCCGCCGGGCGGCACCATCGCCCACGGGCCCTGCCCTGCCGCACGATCGCGGAAAGCCGGGTCCGCGCGCATATGTCTGCGGTAATGTCGGCCTCGCACCCTGAGCCTCCCCGGCGCGAGCCGGTGGAGGACCATGGACGGCAGCAGCAGAACCTGTCTGCCGACCTACCTGCCAGGAGCCGCCATGGCCGACAGCGTGCCGGTGCGCTGCCCGACGTGCCGCCGCGAGAACGCGTTCACCCCGCCCACCTTCCCGTGCGCGTGCGGCGCCCCGCTGACCCTGCCGGTGCTGCGCGGCGGCATACCCGTGGAGATCCTGCACCGGACGTGGCAGAGCTCCTGGGTGGAGGTGCGCTGCGAGACCTGCGGACGGCTCGACGAGTGGCCGGCGCCGGAGTCCGGCTGCGCGTGCGGGACGGTGGTACGCGTCCCCGTCGTACCGGTACCGAACCCGCCGCCGCCCGACCCGCCCGCCCCCGGCGGCCCCGCGTCGGCACCGCCCGGCGGGCCGCCCCGCCGGCCGCCGGTGCTGCGTCCCGCCTTCCGTCCGGTCACCATCCGTACGGCCGGCGACTGTGTCACCGCCGCCGCCCAGTACCTGAAATGGCTGGGCTTCACCGACATCGCGCGGGTGCCGGAACGCACCACGTCGGGCGTGGATCTGCGCGGCTCCGGGCTGGTGGCCCAGGTCGACCCGACGACCCGCGCGACCAAGCTGCGGGAGGTCGAGTGCCTGTGGCTCAACGCGCTCAACGACTCCGCGGTCGCCGTCTGCTTCTCCCTGGCGGGCTACTCCCGCGACGCCCGCGCCCGCGCCGACGCACTGCACATACCGCTGTTCGTCATGGACCTCACGGGCACCCCGCAGCCGGTCAACGACCCGGCCGACGAACTGATCAGGGACGGTACGGGCCGGTAGGGCGGCCGCGCCGATCCGGTGCCGGGGGGACGGCCGTCGGGCACACGAGAGCCCCCCACCGGCGCGCGGTGCGGGGTTCTCGGTCCGGGGCTGCCCCGGTGCTACGGGCCCTCGGCCTCCGCGGAGGCCACGGTGATGGCTCCGGCCGGGCAGAGGCCGGCGGCCATCCGGGCGGCGGCCCGGTGTCCGGGGGCCGGCGCGGCGTCCAGGACGACCACCAGACCCTCCTCGTCGTCCTGGTCGAAGACGCCGGGCGCCGTCAGGG
This sequence comes from Streptomyces sp. NPDC045470, assembly GCF_040646595.1. NCBI lineage: Bacteria > Bacillati > Actinomycetota > Actinomycetes > Kitasatosporales > Streptomycetaceae > Streptomyces > Streptomyces sp. NPDC045470. Next base: position 350,474 of record NZ_JBEZAN010000006.1, on the reverse strand, counting down.
CGCACATGCCGGCGCCTACGCAGCGGTCACGGTCGGCGCCGAGGCGCAGCGGTTCGCGTGGGTCGCTCATGGGCTACTCCTTGTCCCAGGTGACGGGCAGGCTGACCACGCCGTAGATGTTGGCGCGGTCGCGCAGCGGCACCTCGTGCGGCGGCACCGCGAGGCGCAGGGTGGGGAAGCGGGCGAGGAGCGCCGGGAACGCGACGGCCATCTCTACGCGGGCGAGCTGCTGGCCGAGGCACTGGTGGGCGCCGTGGCCGAAGGCCAGGTGTCCGGTGGCCTTGCGGTGGATGTCCAGCCGGTCGGGGCCGGGGAACCTGCGCGGGTCGCGGTTGGCGGCCTGGACCGAAACGGTCACCGTCTCACCGGCCTCGACCAGCCGGCCTTCCACCTCGACGTCTTCGAGGGCGGAGCGCAGGATGGGGTCGGCCACGCTGAGGTAGCGCAGCAGTTCCTCGACGGTCTGCTCCGCGAGGCCCGGGTCGGCGCTCAGGGCCGTCAGTTGGTCGGGGTTGCTCAGCAGGGCGAAGGTGCCGAGGCCGAGCATGTTCGCGGTGGTGTCGAGTCCGGCGGCCAGCAGCACCCCGCCGACTCCGATCAGTTCCTCCTCCGTGAGGTCGGAGGAGGTAAGATCGCTGAGCAGATCGTCGGTCGGCGCGGCGCGCTTGGCGGCCACGAGTTCCCCCATGAACCGGCCGACGGCGGCGAACGCCTCGCCCTTCGCCGCCACGTCCGCCGCCTGGTCGAAGAGGGTCGCCACGTGCTGCTGGAAGCGGTCCCGGTCCGCGTACGGCACGCCGAGCAGTTCGCAGATCACGAGCGCGGGTATCGGCCGCGCGAACGCCTCCACCAGGTCGACGGAGGGTCCGGCCTGCTCCATGGCGTCCAGGCACTCGTCCGTGAACTGCGCGACGCGCTCGGAGAGCTGGCGCATCCTGCGGACCGTGAACTTGCCGGTGAGCAGCCGCCGGAAGCGGGTGTGCTCGGGGGCGTCGAGGCCGAGGAAGTCACCGACCGGTGCCGGCTGCATCTCCGTCACCCCCTCCATGCCGGACAGCGGCATCGGCAGGTGCAGGTGTTCGTAACGGGCGCTGAAGCGCGGGTCGGACAGGATCGCGCGGGCCGCCGCGTGTCCGGTGGCCAGCCAGCCGGAGTGCCCGTCGACGTAGCGCAGGCGGCGCAGCGGCTCGTCGCTCAGCGCGGTGAGTTCGGCGGGCGGGTCGAAGGGGCAGCCGGTGCGGCGGTCGGTGGGCAGGGTGGGCAGTTCTTCGGCGGTGGTGTCGTCGGTGGGGTGGTCGGTGGTGTCGGGAAGGGATCCGGCGGCTGTCGGGTCGTGCGACATGGGGTTCTCCAGTGGTGGTCGGTGCTGGTGAACGTGCTGGCGGCTGGGGCGGGTCACCGCTCGGAGCCGGTGGTGCGGGGCCGTGTCAGCGCTTGGCCCCGGACTTGAAGGTGCGGCGCGCCCAGACGTAGCCGACCAGGGTGAGGCCGACGCACCAGGCGAGTCCGGTGACCGCGCTGCCGCCGATCTCCGTGCCGAGCCACAGGCCGCGCAGGGTGTCGATGATCGGCGTGAACGGCTGGTACTCGGCGAACCAGCGCAGGGCGGTCGGCATCGACTCGGTCGGCACGATGGCACTGCCGAGGAACGGCAGGAACGTCAGCGGCATCGGGATGTTGCTGGCCGTCTCGGGGTTCTTGGCGACCAGGCCGATACCGGCGGCGAGCCAGGTCAGCGCCAGGGTGAGCAGGGCGAGCAGGCCGAGGGCGGCGAGCCATTCGACGGGGGTGGCGGCGGGGCGGAAGCCCACCAGGAGCGCGACGGCGACGACGAGGACGATGCTGATCATCGTCTGGATCAGGCTGCCGACGACATGGCCGGTCAGGAACGAGGCGCGGGAGATCGGCATCGTACGGAAGCGGTTGACGATGCCTTCGGTCTTGTCCATGCAGACGCTGATCGCGGTGGTCAGGGCGCCGGAGGTGGCGGCCATCAGGATGATGCCGGGCGCAAGGTAGTCGATGTACTCGCCGCCCCCGGCGGCCGACGCCCCGATGCCGCTGCCCAAGGCGGTGCCGAAGGCGTAGTTGAACAGCAGCAGCATCATGACGGGCATGATGACGACGGTGAGCGTCAGGGACGGGTAGCGCAGCGCCTTCTTGAGGTTGCGCCGCAGCATCGTCCTGGAGTCCCGGACCGCGTAGGACAGGGTGGCCATCAGACGTTCTCCTCGGTCGGTGCGGCGGTGCCGGCGGTGCCGGCGGGGCGGGGCTGACCGGTGAGGGTCAGGAACACGTCGTCCAGATCGGGGGTGTGCACGGTGAGCGACTCGGCCCGTACGGCGGTCGTCTCCAGGGTGTCCAGGACGGCTCGCAGGGTGGTGACGGAGCTGTCGCCGGGGATCCGCAGGGTGAGGGCTTCCTCGTCCCGCGTGGCGAGGCCGAAGACGCCCGCGGCGGTGTCCAGGGCCCGGGCGTCGGCGAACCGCACCCGGATGTGGCCGCCGGGGATGCGCTGCTTGAGCTCGTCGGCGGTGCCCTCGGCGATCAGCTTGCCGTGGTCCAGCACGGCGATGCGGTCCGCGAGCTGGTCGGCCTCTTCGAGGTACTGGGTGGTCAGGAAGATGGTCACGCCGTCGTCGGCGACCAGGTTCCGGATGATCTCCCACATGGTGCGGCGGCTGCGCGGGTCGAGCCCGGTGGTGGGCTCGTCGAGGAAGATGATCCGCGGATCGCCGACCAGGGTCATCGCCAGGTCCAGCTTGCGCCGCATACCGCCGGAGAAGGTGGCGGCGGTCTTGCGCGCCACCTCGGACAGGTCGAAGCGGCGCAGCAGGTCCTTGGCCCGCCGCTTGCCCTCGCGCCGGTCGAGGTGGTGCAGGTCCGCCATGAGGAGGAGGTTCTCCTCGGCGGTCAGCAGGTTGTCGACGGCCGAGAACTGGCCGGTGACGCCGATCGCGGAGCGCACCGCGTCGGCGGCCCGGGTCAGATGGCGGCCCGCGATCCAGGCGTCGCCCGCGTCGGCGTCGATGAGGGTGGAGAGGATCTCCACGGTGGTGGTCTTGCCGGCGCCGTTGGGCCCGAGCAGGGCGAAAATGGTGCCTTCGGCGATGTTCAGGTCGATGCCGTCGAGCACGAGCTTGTCGCCGTAGGACTTGCGCAGTCCGGTGGCGGCGATCGCCGGTGCCGTGGTGTCCACGGCGATCGGCGCGGAGATCTGAGTGACGGTCATGCCGCTGTCCCTTCGGGTGCGGTGCGGTGGGCGTACGTGCGGTCAGGCGCGACGGACGACGACGTCACCGGTCGCGGTACGGGCGTGCACCTCGACGGTCTCGTCGGAGTCCGCGGGGCCGGCGGCGGAGCCGAGTTCGTTGCGTACGGCGCCGTACTTGGTGTTCAGGTCGAGCCAGGCCGCGGTGCCCTCGTGAATGCCCACGAGGAGGTCGCCGACGGAGGTGCGCAGGTCGATCCGGCCGCGGACGACGTCGCCGACGCGGATGCCGCCGCAGGAGGAGGAAGCGTCGACCCCGGCCAGGGCGACGTCGATGTCGATGCGGCCGTTGGCGCACTTGGCGCCGACGCTGCCGTGCGCGGTACCGACGGAGATGTCACCGTTGGCCGCGCTGGTCTTCAGGTCCCCGGCGACCTCGGCGATCCTGGTCGCGCCGTTGCCGTTCTTGACGGTCGCCGTACCGGTGACGGCTCCGACCTCGATCCGGCCCGCGCCGGTGATCTCGATGTGTCCGGCCGAGCGGTCCAGGCGGATGTCGCCGAGGTCGGTCTTGAGGTCGCCGCCGGCCACCTCGTCGATCTGGAGGTCGCCGAGCGAGGTCTTGAGCGTGACGTTCCCGAAGCGGCCCGCGCAGTGGAAGTGGCCCATGCCCGTGGAGCCCCGGACCTCCGACCCCGCGGGCAGTTCGACGCTCACCTCGACGGCGCCCGGCTTGCCGAACAGGGACCGCTTCTTGGGCGTCTTGACCGAGAGGCGACCGCCCGAGCAGGTGACCTGGGTCTGCTGCACGGCGCGCATGTCGTTGTCGTCGGCTCCGTTGCGCGGCAGCACCTCCACGACGGTGTCGGTGCGCTTGCCCGCGGTGATGCGGGCGGTGCCGCAGTCCAGCTCCAGGGTGGCGATGATCGGTTCCGGGGTCTCGAACGTAGGCATGGCTGTCCCGTCCTCTTGACGTGAGTGGTTGTTCCCGCTGGTGAGGCGGGTGCTGAGCGGGTCGGCGGGGCCGGTGTCCCCGGCCGGTGGAAGTGGGGTGGGGCGGGGCTCTAGCGGGCCCAGCCGACGAGGCCCTGGTTGTCCGGGTCCGGGCCGCGGTCCGTCGGGCCGGCGCGCTCCCCGCCGTCGAGGGCGGTGGACACGGCCCGCACCAGCCAGGCGTTGACCGACAAACCCTCCACGGTCGCGGCGCCCTCGGCTCGGACCTTGAGGTGGGCGGGGAGCCGGAAGTTGATCCGCGCCACGGCACCGTCGTCGGGGTCCGCGGGCGGCGGTGACGGTATCGCCGTGCCGGGTGCCGTGACCGGCTCCCGCGCCTCCCGGAACGGTTCGGGTACGGGCGGCGCCGTCACCACGAACTCCGGGTCCAGGCCCCGCAGCCGTACGTCGACCGAGCCCGGCGCCAGTTCCCGCGTGACCTCGCCCATGGCGGCGGACAGCGCGTCCAGGAGGGTCAGACGGGCGGCGGATTCCAGGGGCGCGGCGAGCCGCTCGGCGAGGGCGCGGGAGTCGTCGCCGCCGGTCTCCGCGGCGACAGCCAGCTCCTGCCGGAGGTTGTCGACGTAGGGCGTCAGGTCCATGGCGTCATCATGGCACATCAATGGCACCACTGACGAGCCAGATTGGCGTTCTTTCGTCGCTCAAGGCTGCGACCAGCAGGTTCACGGGTGAATCGGCGCGCCCTGATGCCGCACTGACAGGCCGAAGCTGGCAATGGCGCCACAGCGACACCACGGCGACACCGCGCGCACGGAGGGGCTTCCCGCGCCGCATCACGGCATTGCACCAGCGAAACGCCGTTATGGCGCCATGCCGCCGCCGGCTGGCGCCATTACTCCTCCGACCACCGACACCGGCCTGACGCTCGTGCCGAAGCCGCGCCGCCGTCGCGCCGAGTCCGTGCCGAGGCCCGCCCCGTTCGGCCTGCACCTCTTCCGCCCTTCCAGCGCTGCGGACACTGTCGCCGTAGCCATCGCTGTCGCCGTCCTCGTCGCCCTCACCGTCGTACCGGCGCTGCTCGGCTCAGCGCCGGTCGAGGTCCTACGCCGCCGGGACCGCGAGCACGTCTCCGGCAAGCCGCCCGGTGCCCGCGGTCAGCACCAGGCCGCCAGGCACGCGGCGAAGGAAGCCCGCCACCAGCCCGGCCTCGGCTCCCGGCGGGCCGGTCACGTCCTGCGCCACCCCGGCGCCGAAGTCCCGGTCACCGGCCAGATCGCGACATTCGTCGACTTCTCCCGGACCCACGACGACGACGCGCTGCTCCCCCACCTCGGGCCTCGCGACGGACTACGAGGTGTTCCGGGTGAGCCGGATGCCGGAGGCGTACGCCCAGCGCCTTCGTACCGCGCGACCACGAACTGGTCGGCTGACGGCGCGGACCGACCCCGGCCAGGCCCGGCTGCCGGACGCCGGACGCCGCCGGGCCTGCCGCGTACCTGGGCGGGCGCCCGGCCGCGCCCCGGACACGGGATCTAAGGTCGGAGGCGACCCGACCCGCGGACGGAAAGCACCCCCATGAAGGCCAGGACCAGCGCGAACGCGCTGCTGCAACTGCGCGGCGTCAGCCGTCGCTACGGCGACCGGCAGGCGCTGCACCCGATCGACCTCGACCTGGCCGCCGGGAGCTGCACGGCCCTGTTCGGCCACAACGGGTCCGGCAAGTCCACCCTGCTGCGCATCGCGTGCGGCCGGGACGCGCCGACCACCGGCACGGCCCGGTTCGCGGGCCGCAAGGTCGCCGAGGACGACCCGGAGGTACGGGCGCGGGTCGCGGTGGTCGGCGACAGCGTCGCCTGCTACCCCGACCTGACCGTCCGCGAACACCTGGAACTCGTCACCGTGGCGCATGCCGTGGACGACGCCCAGGCATGGATCGACCAGGTGCTCGCCGACCGCCGGCTGGCCGGTCACGCCCACGCGCTGCCGGGTTCGCTCTCCTCGGGCCAGTTGCAGTCGCTGCTGCTGGCCGCCGCGCTGGTCCGGCCGCGTGACCTGCTCGTCCTCGACGAGCCCGAGCAGCGGCTGGACCCCGACGCCCGCGCGCGGTTGGCTGCCCTGCTGGTCGCCGAGAAGGCGGACGGCGTGGCCGTCCTGCTCGCCACGCACCAGGCGGAGCTGGCCCTGGAGGTCGCCGACCGCATGATCGCGCTGGAGGACGGCGAGGTCGTCGAAACCGGCAGCCCGGCCGAGGTACTGGCGAAGCTGGGCGTCCGCTCATGACCGTACGCGATTCTGCGGAGGAGGCCGGGGAGCAGGCCGTGTGGAACGAGGCCGACGACGACCGCACCGCCGAGACGCTGCACTGGCTGCGCGCCAAGCGCCGCGCCCACCACCGGCAGCGCCGCCGCGACCGCGCCGTCCTCGTCTACTGCGTCGTCCTCGCGGCCCTGGGGTACGGCAGCGGCTACGCCCACCGCTTCCTGCGCGAACTCAAGCTCGGCGCGGACCACGGCAGCCTCGGCGCCGACCTCCAGCGCACCCTGCCGGCCGCCTTCGTCGCCGTCACCCTCGGGCTGGCCGTACTCGCCGCGCGCGACGCGCTGTGGCGCGGGCCGGTCGTGGTGTCCGGGCCTTCCGTCGGCTGGCTCCTCGCCCAGCCCGTACGGCGCGGAGCGGTGCTGCGCCCCGGCTTCCGTCGCTCCGCCGGACTGGCCGTGGCAGCGGGGCTGCTGGTGGCGGCGGCCGTGGCCGTGGTCCTTCAGGTCACCGGTCAGGCCTCGTTCGGCGGTGGGTTCCTGGCCCTGCTGCCGGCGGCGGTCTGTCTGCCGCTGCTGGCCGTCTCACTCGGCATGGCGGTGGAGCGCAGGCCGCACCTGGCACCGTACGTACGGCGCGCGACCGCACCCGCGGCCCTGCTGTGCGCCCTCGGCGCGGGCCAGGCCGCCCTGGCCGGCGCCGGCCACCGCTGGGCGCCCCTGGAACGGGCCGAACTGTGGTCCGGCCCGTGGGGCTGGGCGGCGCAGCCGGTGGTGTCCGTGACGGGCGGACCGGCGCACGGATGGCCGGTTGCGACCGTGCTCCTCGCGGCCGTGACCGCCGCGGCCGTCCGGTACGCCCACCGGGACGCCGCCCACGTACCCAACGCCCAACTGCGCAGCCGCGCGGCGACGGCCACGGCCGTCACGTCCGGGGTGTTCGCCCTGGAACTGCGGGCCGCGAAACTGGCTGTCCTGGAGGCCGGCGGCGACGAACCGAAGCGCTGGGTCCGCCTGCCGGCACCGCGGAACCGGCACCTGGTCGTCGTCTGGCGCGACCTGCTGGCCCTGCTGCGCGCGCCCGGAAGGCTGGGCCGCGCCGTCGCCTGGACGGCCGCTGCCGCCTCGGCGGCGGGGCTCGGCGCGGCGACGGCGGGCGAGAAACGCGTCCTCGGCCTGGCCGTGGGACTGCTGTGCGGCTACGCGGCGGTCGGCGCCCTCGCCGAACCGGCCCGCCTGGAGACCGACAACGTACGGCGGGCGGCCTGGTCCCCGTTCCGGCTGCGGACGCTGATGCTGCATCACGCGATCGTGCCCGCGGTGCTCGGCGCGCTGCTGGGCCTGCTCGCGGCCGTGCCGTACGCGGTGGCCGGCGCGGCGTGGACGCTCCTGCTCATGCCGCTGTGCGCGGTGCCGTTCGCGGCGGCGGCGGTCTTCGGCGCGTGCCGCGGACCGGCCCGTACCGACCTGCTGTTCGTCGGCGGCGCCACTCCGATGGGCGGCCCGGGACCGTTCGTGTTCGCCGCGTGGTACGCCGCCGGACCGCTCGTGTCGGTCACCGGCCTCGTCCTCGTCCTGAACGCGGCCCTCGGCCACGGCCTCGACCCTCGGTCCGTGGCCTCCGTGGCCACCGTGGCGGCCCTGCTCACGGCCGGTCTGCTGTGCTTCGTGGTGCGCTCGGCGGACCGGCTCGTCAAACACTGACTCGACACCGTCAGGGCTGCCGCGGGCGGCAGGGGCGCGTACGTGAGCGACGAACGCGCGGGCCTGGATTCCGGTAACCCGCCAGGAGGTGCCTGGCGGGTTACCGACGGGGCCCGTGGCACGTACCGCCCATCACTGTTCCCCTTCCCGCAGCCGGAACGGGGACGCCGGACCGCGGGCGGCCCTTGGCGTCCCGTGGTCGTCCGCGATCTCGGGTACAGCGCCCGCAGCCCGGCCGAAGCGGCGCACGCCCGGGAGGCCACGGCCGCTTCCCGTCCGCGCCAGGTGGGCCCCCGGCACCACCGGTACCGTTCCGTGGCCCGGTGGTCCACCGTGGAGGAACGCCGGGCGCGCCGGCGGCTGCGGTCCAGGTCGGGATTCTGCTGCACCGGGTGAACTCCGGTGGCGAGGAAAGCGTGCTCGACCTCGCGGACACGTCCGCAGGCAGAACCGCATCCGAAAATCGGCTGCCGTGCGCCGGGGCACCTGCGACGGTATGTCCATGAACGTCATGGAGCCCCGCCCCGTCGTCCGCCCGGCCGTGCCCGACGACCTCCCCGTCCTGCGCGACATCGAGCGTGCGGCCGGGGAGGCGTTCCGTGCCGTGGGCATGGGGCCGATCGCCGACGACGAGCCGCCTTCGCTGCCGGAGTTGGCGCGCTGTCAGGAGGCGGGGCGGGCGCTGGTCGCCTGTGCCGGGGTGGCACCGGGCGGTGTGCCGCTCGCGTACCTGCTCTGGGAGCCGGTCGACGGCTGCGCGCACATCGAGCAGGTGTCCGTCCACCCGGACGGCGCGCGGCGCGGGCTCGGCCGGGCGCTCATCGAGCGGGCCCGGCGGGACAGCGGGCTGCCGTCGGTCACCCTCACCACCTTCGCGGACGTGCCGTGGAACGCCCCGTACTACGCCCGGCTCGGCTTCCGTGTCCTGGCCGACACCGATCTCACCCGGGGCCTGCGCGAGATCCGGCGCCGGGAGGCGGAGCTGGGGCTGGACCGGTGGAAGCGGGTCTGCATGCGGCGGGACGGTTGACGCGAGCAGGGGGTGGCTGACTCGGGCGGCCGGAGGCCGATGGCCTGGTCGCGTGACTCGCCGGTGCGTCCCTGTTGCCCGGCGCTTCGGCTGACGGGGACCATCGCGGGATGAATCCACGTCAACCGGTCTCACCGCCCACCCCCGAACCTGTCGCGACGGGCGGCGACGGCGGCGGTGTGTCCGGCGCGGACGGGGCGCCCGCGCGCCTCTCCCCCGCTCGGCGGGTCTGTGCCGTCACCGCGGCGGGCTGCGTCGCCGTCCTGGTGCCCCTGCTCGGTACGGGGCTCGTGGTCGACGAGTCGTACGAGATCCGATTGCCCGGGGACGGGGGCACCGCGCTGCTGCGGGCGGTGCTGCTGGCCGCGCTGTGCGTGCAGGCCGGCGAGCTGGCCGGGGCGTGGCTCGCGCGGGGTGTGCGGGGCGCGTCGGCCGGGTTGCCGCGGGGCTGGTCGAAACGGGCCGCGTGGGTGGGAGCGGCGGTGGCCGTGGGGCAGTTGCTGCTGATCGCGGGGCGCGGATCGCCTCTGGCGGGGCTGTCGGGGCCGGCTCTGGTCGACGCGTACGCCACCCGGCCCGGCCTGTCGGCCCTCCTGGAAGCCAACGCCTTTCTGCTCGCCGCCTTGTGTGCCGCCTCCGGCCGTCCGGGATGGGCGGGTGTTCCGCTGGCCGCCGTCGTCATCGGCGAGGCGCTGCGGGCCCACCCCGAGACGGACACGCCGGAGATCGGCGTCGCGCTCACCCTCGCCCACCTGACCTCGACGGCACTGTGGGCCGGCGGCCTGCTGCACGTGCTGCGGATCCGGTGGCACTGGCGGCACGACGCGGCGGCGGGGCGGGAGTTGCTGCTGCGGTACGCGCGGCCGGCGGCGCTGCTGTTCGCCGCGATCACGGTGACCGGTGTGTGCAGCACACTGCGCCGGCTGCCGCTCGCGGAGACGTTCGGCACGGCGTACGGCCGTGTCCTGCTGGTCAAACTCGTGCTCGTCCTGGTGGTGAGCGGGCTGGCGCTGGTAGCCCGCAGGCGGTTGCGGCGGGAGGTGGCGCTGCCGGGGGCGGCGACCGGGCCGGCCCGTGCGGAGGTGGTGGCGCTGGCCGCGGTGGTGCTGGTTTCCGCCGTTCTGACCGCCGTACCGCTGCCGCCCGCGCCGTGAGGCTCGCGCCGTGCGCACGCATTTCCGTGCCGCTCGCGCGCGATAATGGCCGCATGTTCGATGCGAAGCGGCTGCGGGCCGTCTGCCTGGGCTTCAACGGGGCGGTCGAGGAGTTCCCGTTCCCCCGGAACCAGGAGGTGTGCACGTTCAAGGTCGGCGGGAAGATCTTCGCGTTGAGCAGCCTGGACGCCGGGCCGCTGAGTGTGAGCCTGAAGTGCGATCCGGACCTGGCGGAGCGGCTGCGGGCCGCGCACCCCGAGGTCGTGCCGGGCCACCACCTCAACAAGCGGCACTGGAACACCGTCTCACTGACAGGGACACTGGACGACCGGCTGGTCCTGGACATGATCGAGGACTCGTACGACCTCATCGTCGCGCGGCTGCCGCGTGCGCAGCAGCTCGTGCTGGACTGGCCGGGCCACGCCTGATCCCAGGGCGCGCGGCCCGGCCGTGCCGGCCGTTGCGTCCGGCCGTCAGGTGTGCGCCGCTTCGACGGGACCGGACGGTTCCGGAGCGACGGCCGGTGCGGCCGCGGCCTCCGGTTCCGGCGTCAGCCGCGCCGCCAGCCGCTCCCGCAGCTCGATCTTCCTGACCTTGCCGCTGACCGTCATCGGGAAGGTGTCGAGGACGTGTACGTACCGCGGCACCTTGTAGTGCGCCAGGCGGGAGCGGCAGAAGCGGGCCAGCTCGTCGCGGGTGAGCCCGTCCGCGGTGTCGCGCAGGATGACGCAGGCGGCGATCTCCTCGCCGTACTTGGCGTCCGGGACGCCGACCACCTGCACGTCCGCGATCTTGGGATGGGTGTGGAGGAACTCCTCGATCTCGCGCGGGTAGACGTTCTCACCACCCCGGATGATCATGTCCTTGATGCGGCCGACGATCCGCACGTACCCGTCGTCGTTCATCACCGCGAGGTCGCCGGTGTGCATCCAGCGCTCCGCGTCGATCGCCTCGTCGGTGCGCTCCGGCTCCTCCCAGTAGCCCAGCATCACGCTGTAGCCGCGGGTGCACAGTTCGCCCGGCTCGCCGCGCGGTACCGTCGCGCCGGTTGCCGGGTCCACCACCTTGACCTCGATGTGCGGCAGCACCCGGCCCACCGTGCCGGTGCGGTGCGCCAGGTCGTCGTCGCGCCGGGTCTGGGTGGAGACCGGGGACGTCTCGGTCATGCCGTAGCAGATGGAGACCTCGGCCATGTGCATCTCGGAGACGACCCGCCGCATCACCTCCTCGGGACACGGCGAGCCCGCCATGATGCCGGTGCGCAGCGACGACAGATCGTACGAGGCGAAGTCCGGGTGGTCCAGTTCGGCGATGAACATCGTCGGTACGCCGTACAGGGACGTGCAGCGCTCCTCCTGGACGGCCCGCAGGGTGGCCGGCGCGTCGAAGGCGGGGGCCGGGATGACGATGCAGGCACCGTGCGAGGTGGCGCCGAGGTTGCCCATGACCATGCCGAAGCAGTGGTAGAAGGGCACCGGCAGACAGACCCGGTCGTGCTCGGTGTAGCCGACCGTCTCGCCCACCCAGAAGCCGTTGTTGAGGATGTTGTGGTGGGAGAGGGTGGCGCCCTTGGGGAAGCCGGTGGTGCCGGAGGTGTACTGGATGTTGACCGGGTCGTACGGCGACAGTTCCTTCGCGCAGGCGGCGAGCTTCTCCCGCGGCACCCCGGCGCCGGCGGCCAGCAGACCGTCCCAGGTGGGGTCGTCGATGTAGACCACGTCGCGCAGGGCCCGGCTCTCGGCCCGCACCTGTTCGATCATCCGCCGGTAGTCGCTGCTCCTGTGCGCGACGGCGGAGACCAGCACGCTCATCCCGGCCTGCTTGAGCACGTACGCCAATTCGTGCACCCGGTAGGCGGGATTGATGTTGACCATGATGGCGCCGATGCGGGCGGTGGCGTACTGCACCAGCACCCACTCGGGGCAGTTGGGCGCCCAGATGCCGACCCGGTCGCCCTTGCGGACGCCCTTGGCGAGCAGCCCGAGCGCCACCTCGTCCACCGCCCGGCCCAGCTCCGCGTAGGTCCAGCGGCGCCCGCCCGCCACGTCGACCAGCGCCTCGCGGTCGCCGAACCGGCCGATCGCCCGGTCCAGGTCGGCGCCGATGGTGCGGTCGAGCAGCGGCCGGTCGCTCTCCCCCCGCGCGTACGCCTCCGGGCGGCGCTCCGTGCCGCTCTCCCGCGGTCCCGGCGGGTGGCTCGGCGGCCTGCTCATGTCGGTCATCGGTGGTCTTCCTCTCGGTACTCGGCGGCGCCGCCGCCCTCTTCGGCGGTGCGCTCGCGCAGTTCCACACGGCGGATCTTGCCCGAGACCGTCTTGGGCAGGTCGGCGAACTCCAGCCGCTTGACCCGCTTGTACGGGGCGAGCACCGCGCGGGAGTGCGCGAAGAGCTCCGCCGCGGTCTCCGGTCCAGGCTCCCAGCCGGCCGCCAGCACCACGTACGCCTTGGGTACGGCCAGCCGTACCGGGTCCGGCGCCGGCACCACGGCGGCCTCGGCGACCGCTTCGTGCTCCAGCAGTGCGCTCTCCAGCTCGAAGGGTGAGATCTTGTAGTCGGATGCCTTGAAGACGTCGTCGCTCCGGCCCGTGTAGAAAATGTAGCCGTCGGCGTCACGCGAACCGATGTCGCCGGTGCGGTAGTAGCCGTCGGCCATCGCCTCGGCGGTGCGCTCCGGGTCGCCGTGGTAGCCGGTGGTCAGTCCGACCGGCCGGGCCGACAGGTCCAGGGCGATCTCGCCCTCGTCGGCGGGCTCGCCGGTGACCGGGTCCAGCAGGACGACCTCGAAGCCGGGGGTGGGACGGCCCATGGAGCCCGGTTTGAGGGGCTGGCCCGGGGTGTTGGCGACCTGGACGGCGGTCTCGGTCTGCCCGAAGCCGTCGCGGATGGTGACGCCCCACGCCTCCCGTACCCGTTCGATGATCTCCGGGTTGAGCGGCTCGCCGGCCGCGACGATCTCCCGCGGCGGGTTCTTCAGCGCGGTCAGGTCGGCCTGGATGAGCATCCGCCACACGGTCGGCGGGGCGCAGAAGCTGGTGACGCCGGCCCGGTCCATCTCGGCCGTCAGCCGGGCCGCGTCGAAGCGGGTGTAGTTGTGGATGAAGACGGTGGCTTCGGCGTTCCAGGGGGCGAAGAGATTGGACCAGGCGTGCTTGGCCCAACCGGGTGAGGAGATGTTCAGGTGGACGTCGCCGGGTTTCAGGCCGATCCAGTACATCGTCGCCAAGTGGCCGACGGGGTAGGACGTGTGGGTGTGCTCGACGAGTTTCGGGCGGGCCGTGGTGCCGGAGGTGAAGTAGAGCATCAGGGGGTCGTCGGCCCGGGTGGGGCCCGTGGGCTCGTACGTCTCGGGGGCGGTGTACGCGTCCTCGTAGGCGAGCCAGCCCGCGGCGGCCGTCCCGGCGTCCCCGCCCACCGCGATCCGGGTGTAGTCGCCGGGCACGCCGGCGAACTTGCCGGTGTCCGCGGCCCGTACGAGCACGTGCCGGGCCCGGCCCCGCTCGACGCGGTCGGCCAGGTCGAGCGGGCCGAGCAGCGGGGTGGCGGGGATGACGACGGCGCGCAGCTTCATCGCCGCGAGGGCGGTCTCCCACAGCTCGGCCTGGTTGCCGAGCATGACCACGATCCGGTCGCCGGCGCGCACGCCCTGCGCGGCCAGCCAGTTGGCGGCCCGGTCCGAGACGCGGCGCAGTTCGTCGAAGGTGCGGCGGGTGTGGGTGCCGTCCTCCTCGACGATGTGCAGGGCGGTGCGGCCGTTGCCGTCGGCGATGTGGTCGAACCAGTCCAGCGCCCAGTTGAAGTACGCGGGGCGGGGCCAGGTGAAGCCCGCGCGGGCGGCGTCGTAGTCCTCGCGGTGGCGGAGGAGGAAGTCCCGCGCCGCGCGGAACTCGGCGGTGGGACCCGAGGACGTCCTCTCTCCCGTCACTTCCGTAACCCCCTTAACCCCACCCATACCGTCCGTACCACCCGTCGCACCTGTCGTATCCGTGTCCGCCATGTGTCCTCCTCATTGCCGCACCGCCTACCGCCATCGTGTAATCAGTGACGCAGGTCTCACCACCCCCGAACGGGGGGAAGCGGAGGTTTCGGCGTGCGGGTCGAATCGGAGTGCGGCGGGTCCGCCGACGTACGGGCGGCGCTGCTGCGGCTGCGGCGGACGAGCGGGCTGCCGGTGGCGTTCGGCGGGCTGCGGGACGGCACCGGCCGCTACCGCATCAGCGAGCTGACGGGTGCCGGAACCGCCGCGCTGCACGGCCTGGCCGTCCGGCACGGCAACGGCCTCGGCGGCAAGGCGGCCGAGCTCACCCGCCCCTTCGCGGTGACCGACTACCACGCGTCCGCCGTCATCAGCCACGAGTACGACGCCGCCGTGGCGGCCGAGGGACTGTGTTCCGTGCTCGCGGTGCCGGTCGTCGTGCGGCGGCGGGTGCGCGGGGTGCTGTACGGGGCGCTGCGCCACCCCGTACAGCTCGGCGACCGCCCGCTGTCCGCCGCGATGGAAGCGGCCCGCGAGCTGGAGCAGGCCCTGCTGCTCCAGGACGAGGCGCAGCGGCTGCTGTCGGTCGCCCGGCAGCCCGCGGCCGCCGATCCGGCGGCCTGGGAGGAGGTCCGGGAGGCACACGGCGACCTGCGGGGTCTGGCCCAGCGCGTCGCCGACCCGGTGCTGCGGCACGAGTTGCTGGCGGCGTGCGGACGGCTGGCGGCGGCGTCCGCTCCCGGGCGCGGCCGTACGGGCGACGGGCACGGCCGGACGCCGGGCGGGCACGGCCGGCCGGACGGCCCGGTGCTGGCGCCGCGCGAGGTGGACGTCCTGGCGTGCGTGGCCTCCGGCGCGACCAACGCGATGACGGCGGAACGGCTGGGCCTGCGCCCGGAGACGGTCAAGAGCTACCTGCGGTCCGCCATGCGCAAGCTGGGGGTGCACTCGCGGCTCCAGGCGGTGGTGGCGGCGCGCCGGGCGGGGCTGCTGCCGTGAGCCGGGTGGCGGTTCCTGCGGGGCCGTGGCTGTCGGTCAGTCCGCCCGGCCGGGGGAACCGGCGGCGGCCCGCATGCCCCGTACCGTCCGCAGGTAGTCGGCGATCGCGTCCCGGTTGCGGGTCAGGCAGTCGATGCGCCGGCTGAGCTGATCGTGTTCCTGCTCCAGAATGCCCGTCATCTCCGGTGTCAGATCGTCGAAGTGGATGCTCCGGGGCTCGGCCAGGCAGGGCAGGATCTGCCGGATGATCCGGGTCGGCAGCCCGGCGTCGAGGAGTCCCTTGATCTGCAGTACGCGGCCCACGTGTGCTTCCTCGTACGCACGGTAGCCGTTGCCGGACCGTCCCGGCGTGATCAGCCGCTGTTCCTCGTAGTAGCGCAGCAGACGCCGGGAGGTGCCGGTGCGCTCTGCCAACTCTCCGATCCTCATGCGCCTGAGCCTACGGCTCCGCTTCCGGCCCTCCGCTTGACCTTCCCATCGATGTGAAGGTCCGAGACTCGCGGGGCGGCCGGAACGCGGCCGCGGTGCGTCTGCGCAGGAGGAGGACCAGTATGGTCACGATCGATGTCCCCGCGTTCTACCGGGAATGGGCGGCTCGCAGCAGCGGCGTCCTCGACGCGGCCGCCGGGCAGGGGCCCGACAGCCTGGAGGACGTCCGGCTCGCCTACCGGCAGTTCTTCCAGGACTGCTTTCCGGCGCCGGACGGCGTGACGTTCACCCCGGTGGACGCCGACGGGGTGCCCGCCGAGTCGGCGGTCCCCGCGGACGCCGTCCCCGGCCGGTACCTGGTCTACCTGCACGGCGGTGCCTACCTCGTCGGCGACCCGCAGGGCTACCGTGGCCTGACCGGCGAACTCGCCCGGCGGCTGCGCGCCCGCGTTCTGGTGCCGGACTACCGGCTCGCGCCCGAGGCGGTCTTCCCCGCCGCCGTCGACGACGCCGTCACGGCCTACGGCTGGCTGCTGAAGCAGGGCGCCGCGCCCGAGAACGTGGTGTTCGCCGGCGACTCGGCCGGCGGCGCGATGGCGGTCAGCGTCCTCGTCGCGGCTCGCGACCGGGGACTTCCCCGGCCGGCCGCCTCGATCGCCGTCTCGCCCTGGGCGAACCTCGAACATACGGGGGCGACGATGCGCACCCTCGACGGCGTCGATCCGTCCGTCAGCCGTGCGGGGCTGCGCCGTGCCGCGGACGTCTTCCTGGGCAGCGCCCCGCCGAGCAGCCCGCTGGCCTCCCCCGTCTTCGCCGGCACCCGCGGGCTGCCGCCGGTCCTGATCCAGGTCGGCGGTCACGAGGTCATGCTCAGCGACGCCGTCCGACTGGCCGCCAAGCTGGCCGAGGACGCCGTGTCCGTCCGTCTGGACGTCGCACCGGGGATGGGACACGTGTGGCATCTGCTCACCGGTCACCTGCCCGCCGCCGACCGAGCCGTCGCCGACGCCGTCGCCTTCGCCGAGGCACACCTGCCCGCTGTGTGAGCGCGCCACGGGAGGGCGGGGCTGGGCTGGGCTGGACTGGACACAGCACGGCCGAGGACGGGGCACGAGAGCCCCGCCCTCGGCCGGCGACAGGTCAGGCCGGGCCGGTCACTCGTGGTGCGGCTGGTAGTACGAGCCGAGTTGCTGGTGGTAGTCCGGGTTGCCGAGGTGCTTCTCCTTGTCGAACTCCGGGGAGTTCTTGATCTCTTCCTTGGTGCGGGAGACGTAGATCTTGCGCTCGGCGGTGTCGACGGACGCGATGACGCCGGCCGGCAGCAGGACGTGCTTGCCGAAGATCCAGACTCCGGTGTCGACCACGATCCAGGCGGAGCCCATCTCGTCGGAGTGCTTGTCGACCTTGCCGATATGGCCGTCCGTGGCCTCGACCTTGTAGCCCGCGAGGTCCGTACCGGCCGTGTGGCCGGCGCCGGCCGGGTAGCCCCAGATGTCGGTCATGGAACGCTCCTTCGCGCGATCGGGACTCGGAACACGGCGCCGGGTGCCCGGCCGCACCTCACCCAAACGGCGGGGTGCGGCACGGTGCTCCGCTTCCGGCCACCGCGCCGCCCTCAGCGGTCGTCAACCGTCTCCAGCCGTCCTCGGCCGTTCTCGGCCCTTCTCGGCCCTTCTCGGCTCAGGAGCCTTCACCGGCGAACGGCAGGTACTCCGTCTCCAGCGCGGCGTCCAGCACCCGGGCCGTGCCGGGCGTGCGTTCCTCGACCAGCCCGGCGTGGACCAACCGCCGCAGCCGGACGCCGCCGAGGTAGCAGGCCGACAGGTCCCGTACGTCCAGGGCCAGGTCGGCCGGGTCGCCGGTCGGCCCGTAGGCGGTACCGGACGGGTCCGCGGTCAGGCGGAAGCGGCCGGCGTTGGCGGGCAGGGTGGCGTCGCGTATCTCCAGTACGAGGTCGACGGGGGCGGCCCAGGAGCGGGCGGTCAGGGCCCGTGCCACGTCCACCAGCCGGAGCCACATCGCGGGCCACTGGCCGGTGACGCGTACCTGGTCGCGGTCGGCGGCGAAGTGCAGCAGCGGGTCGTCAGGGGCGACCGCCCATGCCTGTACCTTGCGCGTCAGGTCGATGGAGGCGAGGTAGGACCAGAGGGCGGCGGCGGCCGGCGCGTCGTCCGCCTCCAGTTCCTCGACGGTGACGATGCCCTTCTCCCCCACCCGGTAGACGACGTACCCGACGGCGGGCGCGTCCTTGTCGCCGAGGACGACGACGCGCGCCGGGCCGCCCTTGGCGTCGTCACCGTCCTCGGCGTCGGCGCGCACCGCGCGCCGCCACCACGCCTCGCTGCGGGAGAGCCGTCCGCCGCGCCGCGCCCGGCCCGTCTCGTACAGCGGCGCGAGTAGGGTGACGGCGTCCGCCGGGGCGATCAGCCGCAGCGGGCGCCGGTCGGGCGTGATGCGCAGGGCCAGGGGCCGGGTGGTGTTGACCTCGACGGCGTACGCCTCGGTGGCGGGACCGAAGCCGAAGCGGCCGTAAATCGCTTCCTCCGACGCCCACAGGCAGGCCAGCGGCCGGTGGTCGGCGGCGCAGCGGCGCCACAGTTCGCCCATCATGCCGGTCAGCACGCCGCGCCGCCGGTGGGTGGGCGCTACCGAGACGAAGTCCAGTTCGGCGACGGGCAGTTCGCCGCCCGGCACGGAGAGGCCCAGGCGGTGTGCCGCGGCGAAGCCGACGATCTCCTCGTCGTCGTACGCCCCCACCCGCTCGCAGTTCAGCAGCAGTTCGCGCTGGCGCTTGCGGGTGGCGTCACCGGCCGTCACGTGGAAGGCGAGGTGCGCGAGGTCGAGTGCCCGGTCGACGTGAGCTTCGGGGATGCCCCGGATGTCCGTGGTCACCTCAGGGACGGTAACGCCGGGCCCCGCGCGCCGTCACCCGTTTTTACGCGACGGGCCACCGGGCCCGGCCGGACCGCCCGTCCCCGAGAAGAAGTCCCGCACCCGGTGGCGGCGCCCGTGCCGCCCGCGGTCGCCGTAGTCCGCACCGTACGGCTCGTCGTAGTCCCCCTCGCCGCCGTCCGGGTTGTTCAGGACGGCCCAGCTCACGGCCGACACCGCGGGCTCCAGCGACAGGCGGCTGACCGCCTCTTCGAGGAGGCTGTCGTCGCGCCGCTCGGTGGTCAGCTCGGCGGCGACGGTGACCCTCGGCGGCGTCCCGCCGTCCGGCCGTTCGGCGCCTTCGTCGCGGCTGTGCACCGCCCGCAGCCGGAAGCCGGGCCGGGTGACGGCCTGTACGACCAGCGTCCTGATGTGCGCCTCCTCGGTTTCCAGGCACACCGCCTCGAAGTAGTAGTCGGTCGCGACCTCCGCGCCGCCGCCCGGCTCCCGGTCCATCCGCCGGCCGAGCGGCCGCAGCACCAGGTTCGCGCCGACCACCCCGGCCGTGCCGAGCGCCGCGACCACGTACAGCCCGGTGCCCGCCAGGGCGCCGACCGCGGCCGAGCACCACAGCGTGGCGGCGGTGTTCAGGCCGCGTACGTTCAGTCCGTCGCGCATGATGACGCCGGCGCCGAGGAAGCCGATGCCGGAGACGATCTGCGCGGCGACCCGCGATCCGTCGTAGCCGGTGGTGCTGGTCGCGGCCGCGAAGCCGTACTGGGACAGCAGGACGAACAGCGCGGCGCCGGCGGCGACCAGCGCGTTGGTGCGCAGTCCCGCCATCCGGGCGCGCCACTGCCGTTCCAGGCCGATGACCGCGCCGAAACCCAGGCCGGCGGCGATGTTGCCGGCCAGCTGCCACTCGTTCACCATGATCCGCGCTCCTCCTCCGTGCGCCGGTGCGGGGCCGCCCGGAGGCGGGCCCCTGCTCCGGCTTGCTCTGTCGGCCTTCTCCATCGGCGGTTCACAGCCAGGTGTTGAACCGGCGGATGTACCAGGTCTTCACTCCCTGGGTCAGCAGGCAGTACGCCAGCAGCGTCCCGGCCAGCCACGGGAAATAGCTCAGCGGCAGTGCCGTCAGGCCGAGCGCCGGGGCGAGCGGCGAGAACGGCAGGGCGATGCCGAACGCCATGACCAGGGCGGTCATCAGCAGGACGGGCCGGGTGGCCCGGGACCGTACGAACGGGATCCTGCGGGTGCGCAGCATGTGCACCACGAGCGTCTGTGTCAGCAGCCCCTCGACGAACCAGCCGGACTGGAACAGCGCCTGGTGCGCCTCGCTGTTCGCCCCGAAGACGTGCCACATCAGCAGGAAGGTGGTGATGTCGAAGACCGAGCTGGTCGGTCCCAGGACGAGCATGAAGCGTCCGATGCCCCGGGCGTCCCAGGTCCGCGGCTTGCGCACGTACTCCTCGTCCATCCGGTCCCAGGGGGTGGCGAGCTGCGAGATGTCGTAGCAGAGGTTCTGTACGAGCAGTTGGGTGGCGAGCATCGGCTGGAACGGCAGGAAGGCGGAGGCGGCCAGCACCGAGAAGACGTTGCCGAAGTTCGAGGAAGCCGTCATCTTGATGTACTTGATGGTGTTGCCGAAGGTCCGGCGCCCCTGGAGGACGCCCTGTCCGAGGACGGTCAGGTCCTTCTCCAGCAGGATGATGTCGGCGGACTCCTTGGCGAGGTCCACGGCGGTGTCGACCGAGACACCGACGTCCGCCTCGCGCAGCGCCGCGGCGTCGTTGATGCCGTCGCCGAGGAAGCCGACGGTGTGTCCGGCGCCCTGCAGCGCGCGGACGATCCTTGCCTTCTGCACGGGGTTGACCTTGGCGAACACGGTCGTCGTACGGACCAGGGCGGCCAGCTCCGGCTCGTCGAGCAGATCGAGGTACGGCCCGGTGACGACGGTGCCCGCCTCGATACCGACGTCGGCGCACACCCGCGCCGCGACCAGCTCGTTGTCGCCGGTGACGACCTTGACGGCGATGCCGCTGCCGGCCAGCGCCCGCAGGGCCTCGGCGGCGTCCCGCTTCGGCGGGTCGAGGAAGGCCAGGAAGCCGCGCAGGGTCAGCTCCGCCTCGTCGGCGACGCCGTACGTCTCGCGGGTGGCGGGCAGCGTACGGGTCGCCACCGCCAGGACCCGCAGGCCCTGCCGGTTGTGGTTCTCGGCGGTCAGGGCGACCTGCCGGCGCAGTGCGTCGGTCAGCTCCAGCCGCTGCCCGCCGTCGGTGAGGTGGGTGCACAGTGCGAGGACCTCCTCCACCGCGCCCTTGGTGACGAGGAGGTGTTCGGCGGCCGGCCCGTCGAGGTCGTCGCGCCGCAGCACCACCGACATCCGGCGCCGCGCGAAGTCGAAGGGGACCTCGTCGACCAGCGTGAACCGCGCGTCGACGACCACCTCCTCGGCCTCGTGCATCCGGTCGACGACGGCCTGGTCCATGAGGTTGCGCAGCCCCGTCTGGAAGTGGCTGTTGAGGTAGGCGTACTCCAGCACCTCGCCGTCCTCGTGGCCGCGTACGTCGAGGTAGCGGTCCAGGACGACGCGGTCCTCGGTCAGGGTGCCGGTCTTGTCCGTGCACAGCACGTCCATCGCGCCGAGGTTCTGGATGGCGTTCAGGCGCTTGACGACGACCTTGCGCTTCGCCATGGCGACCGCGCCGCGCGCCAGGTTGGTGGTGACCACCATCGGCAGCATCTCGGGCGTCAGGCCCACCGCGACGGCCACCGCGAAGGTGACAGCCTCGGCCCAGTCGCCCTTGGTGAGGCCGTTGACGGCGAACACCAGCGGCACCATCACCAGCATGAAACGGATCAGCAGGAAGCTGACCTTCTTCACCCCGGCGTCGAAGCTGGTCTCCGGGCGCTCGCCCGCCAGCGAACCGGCCATCGACCCGAAGTAGGTGTCCCGCCCGGTGGCGACGACCACGCCGGTCGCGGTGCCGGAGGTGACGGAGGTGCCCGCCAGCGCCAGGTTGTCCGCCTCCACCGGGTCGGCGGTCGTGTGCTGACCGCCGTCCTCGGCCCGGGTGTCGGCCTTGGCGACGGGCAGCGACTCGCCGGTGAGCGCGGCCTGGGCGACCATGAGGTCCTTGGCGGACAGCAGTCGCAGGTCGGCCGGTACGAGGTCACCGGCGGCCAGCACGACGACATCGCCGCGCACGACGTCCGCCACCGGCACCTCCACGGTGGCCGGAGCCTGCGTACGGGCGGCCCTGCGCTGTACGGCGGTGGTCGTGGTGACCAGGGCGCGCAGCGCGGCGGCGGAGCTGCCCGAGCGGTACTCCTGCCAGAACCGCAGCAGTGCGCTGATCAGCACCATCGCGCCGAGGATCGGGATCTTGGGGTCGAAGGGCTCCTCGTCGGCGGCCTGGAGCCACTGCACGTACATGACGGCGGCCAGGCCCGTGAGCACGAGGATGAACGGGTTCCAGAACGCCTTCGCCAGTTGCGCGTACCAGCGCGGCGGACGCTCGTGCGCGATGACGTTGGGGCCGTCGTGCTCCAGGCGGGCCTCGGCGTTCTCCTGGAGCAGGCCGTCGCGTCCGGTGCGCAGGTCCTGGAGGACCCCGGACGCCGGGCGCGCGCTGATGGCGGCCAGGTGCTCGCCGACGGCGCGGGTGCGGGCCGCCAGTTCGGCGGCCTTCCGCTCCCGGCGGCACGGGCGGCGGCCCGGCGGAGCGAGCTTCTCGGGGGTGAGCAGATCGGTCATGACAGAACCTCCCTCCGTGCGGGGGCGCGGCGGCATGGGGCCATGACGGCATGCGGGCATGACGGCATGACCGGGCGGCGCGGGGCCCCGGCACAGGGAATTGCGTTATCGGTGATGTGGAATCACGGGAAAGGAAAGAGAGTGCGCGCACGCCGAAAAGCACCACGGCACAGCCGTACGCATTTCCGCGCGCCGGGCGTTGTGCGCGGCACACGGAAAAGGGAACGGAAATACAGAGCGCGGAGCAGGAGCAGCCGGGGGCAGCGCACACCGGCGGCCGCCGTCATCGCCACGCTCGGCGGCTTCCGGCAGCGGACATCCGGCACTTCTCAGCGGTAGTGGCCCACAGCGCGGCGGTACACCGGCCCCTTGCAGGGCACCGGTGTCAGCTCACGGGGAATTCAGCAGTCAGCACACTGCAACGCTGCGGCAAGGACTTCCTTCGGGACTCATCCCGATCACCTCCTTGCTCGCGCGGACACAAACCCGGGCGCCGCGCGTTCCGGCACCCGCACCACCGAATAATGCCATACCCGGCCCGCCGGCCTCTCCCCCTTTCGGCCAAGAATTTCCCAAGCACCGGTGTGATTCACCTCGCACCCGCCCTCCGGTACGGCATCATCGTCCGATGGGGACGGGAAATGCCACGGCCGTTGCGACCGGCACGGCATCACGGCGGCGGGCGGCCACGGCCGTCGCGGGCGCCCTCCTCCTCACCGCCACCGTTCCCCTCGTCTTCCGCGCCGCCGGTTCGGACGGCGTGACGCCCGTACCGCAACTGCTCGCCTTCCTGCCCTGGCTGCTGGTGCCCGCCGCGCTCGCCCTGGCACTGTCCCTCGCGGCGCGCTGGCGGCCCGGACTGTTCTGGGCCGCCGCCGTACTGCTCGGCCTGACGGCGTTCGTCCGGCCGTACGGCGACGACGCCCCCGCGCCGCGCGGAGAGCCCCTCGCCCGCCTCCGCGTCCTCACCGCGAACCTCGAATTCGGCCGCGCCACGGACGGACTGCTGGCCACGCTGCGCCGGGAGAGCCCCGACCTCGTCGCGGTCCAGGAGTGCGACCCGGAGCGCTGCGCCGCCGCCCTGGCCTCCCCCGCCGTCCGCGCGGCCTACCCCTTCCGCCTCCTCGCCGGACACGGCGCGTCCGAGGGCTCCGCCGTACTGAGCCGGTACCCGCTGCGCACGGACGGCGCGGTGGCGGGCGAACTCGCCATGCCCCGCGCGTCCGTCACCGTCCGAGGCCACCGCCTGCGCTTCCAGGTCGCCCACCCGATGCCGCCGCTGCCCGCCTCCCTGGCCACCTGGCGCACCGAACTCGGCCGCCTCCGCGACCTGGCGGCCACCCGCGGCCGCGAACCTCTCGTCATCGCGGGCGACTTCAACTCCTCCCAGGACCACGCCGCCTTCCGGGCCGTCCTGGACACCGGCCTGCACGACAGCGCCGAGCGGACCGGCAGCCCCCGCACCCCGACCTGGCCCGCCCGCACCACTCCCGTGCTGGGCGCCCAGATCGACCACGTCCTGGTCAGCGGCGCCCTGCGCCCCCGCGCGGCCCGCTTCCTGGACCTGCCGGACACGGACCACCGGGCGCTGGCCGTCGACTTGGAGCTGCACGCGGCGCGCTGAAGTGGCCCCTCCGTCAGCCCTCCCCCGGCCCCTGGTCCCGTTCGCGGCGGTCGTACGCGGCACGGGCCTCGGCGATCTCTTCCTGGTGCTCCTCGGTCCAGGTGACCAGCGCCTGGATGGTGTCGTGCAGGGTCGCGCCCAGGGGCGTCAGCTCGTAGTCGACCCGGGGCGGGACGACCGCGTGCACGGTACGGCGGACGAGGCCGTCGCGTTCGAGCTGGCGCAGTGTGACCGTCAGCATCCGCTGGCTGATGCCGTCGACCTCGCGGCGCAGTTCGGTGAAGCGCAGCGTGCGGCGGTCCAGCAGCGCGATGACGAGCAGCGACCACTTGTCGGCGACCCGGTCGAGGATCTGCCGGACCTCACAGCCCTCCCGTACGTCCCACTGCCGGGCGTCGTAGCCGCACGCGGCGCCGGGGGCCGTGCCGGGTCCGTGCGCGCCGTCGTCGCACGGCTCGGCCGGACGGGTTACCCCGGTGTGCCCGGGTGACTTCGAAGTGCCTTCTTCCATGGGGGTTCACGGTGCCGGAAGATGCGGTCGGTAACAAGAGGTAACCGACCGGCACAGGGAGCACCGACCATGGACCTCACCACCGCCACCTGGCGCCCGGGGACGGCGACCGTATGAGCGGCCGGAGCTGGGGCGTGCTGCTGGTGCTGTGCGGAGCGATCTTCCTGGAGGGCATCGACATCGCCATGCTGAACGTGGCGCTGCCGTCGATCCGGGCCGATCTCGGGCTGTCCACCGGCGCGTTGCAGTGGGTGATGAGCGCGTACGTGCTCGGCTACGGCGGCTTCATGCTGCTCGGCGGGCGGGCGGCCGACCTGTTCGGACGGCGGCGGATGTTCCTGCTGCCGCTCGCGGTCTTCCTCGTCTTCTCGGGCCTCGGCGGCATCGCGGGCGACGGGTGGACGCTCGTCCTGGCCCGGTTCGTGACGGGTGCCTGCGCCGCGTTCATGATGCCCGCCGGGCTGTCCGTCATCACCACCGGCTTTCCCGCGGGGCGGCAGCGCACCAAGGCCCTGCTGGTCTACTCGGGCACCGGGGGCGGCGGCTTCTCCGTCGGGCTGGTCGCCGGGGGCCTGCTCACGGCGGCCGACTGGCGGTGGGTGTTCTTCGCGCCGGTCGTCCTGGCGGCCGTGATCCTCGCCGCGGGGCTGCCGCTCATTCCGCGTACGGAGGCGATACGCGCGAAAGAGGTGCGTGCGGCCGGGACGCGTGCGACGCCACGCCCCCGGCTGGACCTCCCCGGCGCTGTCACCGTCACCGGCGCGATCCTCCTGTTCGTCCTGACCGTCGAGCGCGCCTCGCACGCCCCGCCGGTCCGGACCCTGGCCACCTTCGCCGCCGCTCTCGTCCTCCTGCTCGCGTTCGTGCTGATCGAACGCCGGTCGGCGGCGCCGCTGGTGCGGCCGGGCATCTTCCGTACGCGCTCGCTGGTCCGCGCCGGCCTGACCGGGCTGCTGTTCACCGCCGGCTTCTTCGGGTTCCAGTTCATCGCCGTGCTCTACCTGCGCGAACTGCGCGGCTGGTCCACGCTGCAGACGAGTTTCGCGATGCTGGCCATGGGTGCCGACGTGGTCCTCGCGCCCGTTCTGACGCCCCGGCTGGTCCGGCGGTTCGGCACCGCGCGGGTGATTCTGGGCGGCCTGCTGCTGGCGGTCGTCGCGTACGCCGCCTTCCTGCCGCTCGGCATGGACCGCGCGTACGCCGCGATGTTCCCGAGCCTCCTGCTGATCGGCATCGCCTTCGCGCTGGTCCACGGGCCGCTCACGATCACCGCGACGGAGGGTGTCGCCGAGCACGAACAGGGTCTGGCCGCCGGGCTTCTGTACACGTCCTTGCAGTTCGGCGCCGCGCTGGGCCTGTCGGCTGCCACCGCTGTCGCCACGGCCGTCGCGGGCGCCGCCACGGCCCCCGGCGACGGCGGTCTCCTCACCGCGTACCGCGCCGCGCTCCTGGTGCCCCTTCTGACCGCTGTGCTCGCCGTCCTGATCAGCCCGCGGAATCACCGCAGCCGTCGGCTCCGCCCCCTCACGCCACCGAAGCCGGCCCTATGCGGTCCAGGGGCGCGGGGTGGTCGTGGTGAATAGGGGTGTGGGCGCCGGTCAGGGGGGTGCCGGTGCCGCCGCGGCGGTTGGCGACGATCTCGGCGGCGATGGACAGGGCCGTCTCCTCGGGGGTGCGGGCGCCGAGGTCGAGGCCGATGGGTGAGCGCAGGCGGTTGAGTTCGAGTTCGGTCAGGCCGATGGCGCGGAGGCGGGCGAGGCGGTCCAGGTGGGTGCGGCGGGAGCCCATGGCGCCGACGTAGGCGACGGGGAGGCGCAGGGCGCGTTCCAGGAGGGGGACGTCGAACTTGGCGTCGTGGGTGAGGACGCACAGGGCGGTGCGGGCGTCGAGTTCCTGGGTTTCGAGGTAGCGGTGCGGCCAGTCGACGACGACCTCGTCCGCGTCGGGGAAACGGGCGCGGGTGGCGAAGACGGGACGGGCGTCGCAGACGGTGACGTGGTGGCCGAGGAACTTTCCGGCGCGTACGAGGGCTGCGGCGAAGTCGATGGCGCCGAAGACGATCATGCGCGGGGCGGGGACGGAGGTCTCGACGAGGAGGCGGACGGGTTCGCCGCAGCGGGAGCCGTCGGCGCCGATCTCGACGGTGGCGGTGCGGCCGGCGTCCAGCAGGGCGCGGGTCTCGTGGGCGGCGGTGCGGTCCAGGCCGGGGTGGCCGCCGAGGGTGCCGGTGACGCCGCCGTCAGGGCGTACGAGCAGGGCGCCGCCCAGGAGGCGGGCCGGGCCGCCGACGACCCGGGCCACCGCCGCGGCTTCGCCCGAGGCCGCGGCGGCCAGGGCGGCGGTGAGGGTGGCGGCGCGGCCCGTACCGTCCTCCGCGCGGGCCGCGCCACCGTCACCCGGTGTGCCCGGCGTGCCCGGTGCGTCCGTTTCGTCCACGCCGTACGGCTGTACCGGAGTGACGAGGATGTCGATGACGCCGCCGCAGGTCAGGCCGACCGCGAAGGCGTCCTCGTCGCTGTAGCCGAAGCGCTCCACCACCGTTTCCCCGGTGCGGAGCGCTTCCAGGCACAGCTCGTAGACCGCCCCCTCCACACACCCGCCGGAGACCGACCCGATCGCCGTGCCGTCGCGGTCGACGGCCAGGGCGGCGCCGGGCTGGCGGGGGGCGCTGCCGCTGGTGGCCACGACGGTGGCCACCGCGAAGGGGCGTCCCTGCCGGGCCCACCGGTGCAGCTCGTCGGCGATGTCCAGCATGTCGGTCTCCTTACGGGTGGGTGCGGGGCGGGTGCTACTTGACGCCCAGCCAGTTCTCGATCGGGTGCAGCGCGAAGTAGACGAGGAAGATCAGGCTGAGTACCCACATGAAGGCGCCGACCTCCCGCCACTTGCCCTGCGCGGTCTTGATGGCGGTGTAGGCGATGACGCCCGCGCCGACGCCCGCGGTGATGTTGTACGTGAAGGGCATCAGCGCCACGGTGAGGAACACCGGGACCGACACGGATCGGTCGCTCCAGTCCACGTGCTTGGCGGCGCTCATCATCATCGAGCCGATGACGACGAGGGCGGCCGCGGCGACCTGGGCGGGCACGAGCTGGGTGAGCGGGGTGAAGAAGAGGCAGGCCGCGAAGAACAGACCGGTGACGACCGAGGACAGGCCGGTACGGGCGCCTTCGCCGACGCCGCTGGCCGACTCGATGAACACGGTCTGGCCGGACGCGCCCGCGACACCGCCGATCGCGCCGCCCGCGCCGTCGACGAACAGCGCCTTGGACAGGCCGGGCATCCGGCCCTTGTCGTCGGCGAGCTGGGCCTCCGTACCCACGCCGATGATGGTGGCCATGGCGTCGAAGAAGCCGGCCAGCACCAGAGTGAAGACGATCATGCCGACGGTGATCGCGCCGATCTGGTCCCAGCCGCCGAACTCCACGTGTCCGAAGAGCCCGAAGTCGGGCGCGGCCACCGCGCTGCCGTGCAGCTCGGGCGAGGTGCCGCCCCAGTCCTTGTCGGTCAGGCCGCCGAGGCTGGTGGCGAGGACGGACAGGACGGTGCCGATGACGATGCCGATGAGGATGGCGCCGGGGATGTTGCGGGCCTGCAACATGAAGATCAGCAGCAGCGTGACGGCGAAGAAGAGGACCGGCCAGCCGGAGAGTTCGCCGGTCAGGCCGAGCTGTACGGGGCCGCCGGCGCCCTTGCCGACGAAGCCGGCCTTCACCAGGCCGAGCAGGGCGACGAACATCCCGATACCCATGGTGATGGCGTGCTTGAGGGCCAGCGGGATGGCGTTCATGATCATCTCGCGGAGGCCGGTGACCACCAGGAGCATGATGACGACGCCGTACAGCACACACATGCCCATCGCCTGCGGCCACGTCATGTACGGGACGACCTGCGAGGTCAGCGCCGCGGACACGTTCAGCCCGGCGGCCAGGGCCAGCGGCACCTTGCCGACGAAGCCCATCAGCAGGGTGCAGACCGCCGCGCCGAACGCCGTGGCCGTCACCACCCCGGCGCTCGCCAGGGTGGTCTTCTCGACGTCCGGCGTGGCCAGGATGAGGGGGTTGAGCAGGAGGATGTAACACATCGCCATGAAGGTGGTGATGCCGCCGCGCACCTCGCGCGCGACCGTCGACCCTCTGTCGGATATGTGGAAGTACCGGTCGAGCCAGGACCGGCCGGCGGGCTGCCGCGAGCCGGCGCCCGCGTCTTCCGCCGTGGTCTTCGGCTCCAGGAACTGCTGGGTCATGGTGCCTTACTCCCAAGGTTCATAGGGGCCCTCGCGTCACGCGCGCACCGCGCCGCGAGATTTGGGATGGAACATCGGCTGCACGACCCGGGGGACGGCCCAGGCGCCTGCGGCGGGGCAGCCGTACGGCGGTGACCGGCACCGCGTACGGCTGCCCGGCCGGAGCGGCTATGTACCGGTGAGGTGCTCCGGACGGACCGGAGTCCTGTTCAGTTCGAGCCCGGTCGCGTTCCGGATCGCCGCGAGGACGGCCGGGGTGGACGACAGGGTGGGGGCCTCGCCGATGCCGCGCAGCCCGTACGGGGCGTGCTCGTCGGCGAGTTCGAGCACGTCGACCGGGATGGTCGGCGTGTCGAGGATGGTGGGGATCAGATAGTCCGTGAAGGAGGGGTTGCGCACCTTCGCGGTCTTCGGGTCGACGATGATCTCCTCCATCACCGCGACGCCGAGGCCCTGCGTCGTACCGCCCTGGATCTGGCCGACGACGGAGAGCGGGTTGAGCGCCTTGCCGACGTCCTGGGCGCAGGCCAGTTCGATGACCTTGACCAGGCCGAGTCCGGTGTCCACCTCGACGACCGCGCGGTGCGCGGCGAAGGAGTACTGGACGTGGCCGTTGCCCTGGCCGGTACGCAGGTCGAACGCCTCGGTGGGGCGGTGCCGCCACTCCAGCTCCAGATCGACGGCCTCGCCCTCCAGGACGTCCACGAGGTCGGCGAGCACCTCGCCGCCGTCGGTGACGACCTTGCCGCTCTCCAGGACGAGCTCGGCGGTGGCCCACGCCGGGTGATGGGTGCCGAACTTGCGGCGGCCCAGCTCCAGGACCTGCTCGCGCACGTGCTCGCAGGTGTTCTTCACCGCGCCGCCGGTGACATAGGTCTGCCGGGAGGCGGAGGTGGAGCCCGCCGAGCCGACCTGGGTGTCCGCCGGGTGGATGGTGACCTGCTCGACGCCCAGCTCGGTACGGGCGATCTGCGCGTGGACGGTGATGCCGCCCTGGCCGACCTCCGCCATCGCGGTGTGCACGGTCGCGACCGGCTCGCCGCCGACGACCTCCATGCGGACGCGGGCGGTGGAGTAGTCGTCGAAGCCCTCGGAGAAGCCGACGTTCTTGATGCCGACGGCGTAGCCGATGCCGCGCACGACGTCCTCGCCGTGCGTGGTGTTGGACAGTCCGCCGGGCAGCGCGCGGACGTCGGCGCCCTCGGTGGTCACCCACTGGTGCTCCGGCGGCAGCGGCATCGCCTTGACGCGGCGGAGCAGTTCGGCGACCGGCGCCGGGGAGTCGACCTGCTGCCCGGTCGGCAGCAGGGTGCCCTGCTCCATGGCGTTGAGCTGCCGGAATTCGACCGGGTCCAGGCCCAGCTTCTTCGCCAGCTTGTCCATCTGCGCCTCGTAGGCGAAGCACGCCTGGACGGCGCCGAAGCCGCGCATGGCGCCACAGGGCGGGTTGTTCGAATACAGGGCGATGGCCTCGATGTCCACGTCCTCGACGGCATAGGGGCCGACGGAGAGGGAGGCGGCGTTGCCGACGACGGCCGGGGAGGCGGACGCGTAGGCACCGCCGTCCAGCACGATGCGGCACTTCAGGTGGGTGAGCTTGCCCTCCTTGGTGGCGCCGTGCTCGTACCAGAGCTTGGCGGGGTGCCGGTGGACGTGGCCGAAGAAGGACTCGAACCGGTTGTAGACGATCTTGACGGGCTTGCCGGTGCGCAGCGCGAGCAGGCAGGCGTGGATCTGCATCGACAGGTCCTCGCGGCCGCCGAAGGCGCCGCCGACGCCGGAGAGCGTCATCCGGACCTTCTCCTCGGGCAGGCCGAGGACCGGCGCGATCTGACGCAGGTCGGAGTGGAGCCACTGGGTGGCCACGTACAGGTCGACGCCGCCGTCCTCGCCCGGTACCGCGAGGCCGGACTCCGGGCCGAGGAACGCCTGGTCCTGCATGCCGAAGACGTACTCGCCGGTGACGATCACGTCGGCGCGGCGGGCCGCCGCGGCGGCGTCGCCGCGCACGATGGGCTGGCGGTGCACGATGTTGGGGTGCGGTACGTGCCCGGCGTGGGAGTCGTCGCGGTTCTCGTGGACCAGCGGCGCGCCCTCGCGGGTCGCGGACTCCTCGTCGGTGACCAGCGGCAGCTCGGCGTACTCGATTCTGATCTTGGCAGCGGCGCGGCGGGCGGTCTCCGGGTGGTCGGCCGCGACCAGCGCGACCGGCTCGCCGTGGTGGCGGACCTTGCCGTGCGCCAGGACAGGCGTGTCCCGGATCTCCAGGCCGTAGTTCTTCACGTCCGTGGGCAGGTCGTCGTAGGTGAGGACCGCGTACACGCCGGACTGGGCGAGCGCCTCGGAGGTGTCGATGGAGACGATCTCGGCGTGCGCGACGGTGGAGCGCAGGGTGAAGCCCCACAGCATGTCCTCGTGCCACAGGTCCGAGGAGTACGCGAACTCGCCGGTCACCTTGAGGGTGCCGTCCGGGCGGAGCGTGGAGGCGCCGATGCCCGCGTCGGTCTTGCCGCCCTGGGTGAGGTGGGTGGGCGTGCGGGTGACTCCGGTCATGGTCAGGCCCCCGTTCCGACGGTCCGCACGTCGCCGCGGGCGGCGGCGAGCCGGACCGCGTCGAGGATCTTCTCGTAGCCCGTGCAGCGGCACAGGTTGCCGGACAGTGCCTCGCGGATGTCCGCGTCGGACGGCTGGGCGTTGCGCTCCAGCAGTTCGTCGGCGGCGACCAGCAGACCGGGCGTGCAGAAACCGCACTGCACGGCGCCCGCGTCGATGAACGCCTGCTGGATCGGCGCGAGCCCGGCCTGCTCCCCCGTCCGGCCGTCGGCGCCGGCCGGCTTGGCCTGCCAGCGCCGCGCCGCGTCCAGGCTCGTACCGGCTGCATCGCCGGCCGCCGTGCCTGTCTCCGTCCCGCAGGCGCCGGTGGCGCAGCCGCCGCGCTGCGCGCGCTGCCCGGCGAAGTCGGCCAGCCCCTCGACGGTGACGACCTCGCGGCCCTCCGCCTGGCCGGCCGCCACCAGGCAGGAGCACACCGGCACACCGTCCAGACGGATCGTGCAGGAGCCGCATTCGCCCTGCTCGCAGGCGTTCTTCGAACCGGGCAGGCCCATCCGCTCGCGCAGCACGTACAGCAGGCTCTCGCCCTCCCATACGTCGTCGGCCTGCTGCTCGCGGCCGTTGACGGTGAATGTCACGCGCACTGGGCGCTCCTCTCGTTGCCGCGGTAGGACTCCCAGGTCCAGCCGAGGGTGCGGCGCGCCATGATCCCTACCGCGTGGCGCCGGTACTTCGCGCTGCCGCGCACGTCGTCGATCGGGTTGCAGGCGCCCGCCGCCAGCTCCGCGAACTGCTTCGCCACGGACGGCGGCACGGGCCGCCCCGACTCCCAGAAGCCGCCCTCCTCCAGCGCCGCCGCCAGGAACTCCTCGGCGGCCGTGGCGCGTACGGGGGTGGGCGCTGCCGAGCCGATGCCGGTCCGTATCGTCCGGGTGCGCGGGTGCAGCGCGAGACCGAAGGCGCACACCGCGATGACCATCGCGTTGCGCGTGCCGACCTTGGAGAACTGCTGCGGGCCGTCCGCCTTCGGCAGGTGCACCGCGCGGATCAGCTCGTCCGGCTCCAGCGCGTTGCGCTTGACGCCCAGGTAGAACGCGTCGATCGGGATCGTGCGGCGGCCGCGGACCGACTCGGCCTCGACCTCGCCGCCGGAGGCGAGCAGCGCCGGGTGCGCGTCGCCGGCCGGGGAGGCGGTGCCCAGGTTGCCGCCGACGCCGCCGCGGTTGCGGATCTGCGGGGAGGCCACGGTGTGCGAGGCGAGCGCCAGGCCGGGCAGCTCGGCGCGCAGGTTCTCCATGATCTGCGTGTACGGCACGGACGCGCCCAGCCGTACGGTCTCCTCGCCCACCTCCCACTCCCGCAGGTCGTCGATGCGGTTCAGGTCGAGCAGGTACTCCGGGCGGCGGTGGTCGAAGTTGATCTCGACCATCACGTCGGTGCCGCCCGCGATCGGCACAGCGGTGGGGTGCTCGGCCTTGGCGGCGAGCGCCTCCTCCCAGCTGGCGGGGCGAAGGAAGTCCATACGGGGGCTCTCTTCCACGAATCTTCGGTGCGGCGGAACGCCGGGCCGGCCGGGCACCGGATCCGCTCGCGAAATCGGGTCGTCCGCTGCCCGGAACGAGGACTTTCGGCCCTCGCGTCCGCCGGGCTGTTCATGTCGTGTTTACGCGGTCGGGCCAAGTGAACGCGCCGGGCACCCGCCGGGTGCAGTCACCGAAACCATGAAGCGGTTGGCTGGCCACGGCGCATGTCTTGTAGATTCGAACGAAAGGCGGGGCCCAGAAACCTCGCGGCATTCCACCGGCAACATCGGACAGAAAAGAACGGCGGGCGAGAGACCATGCGGCTCCGCGCACTCCTGGACACCGGCACGCTCGGCCTGCGGCTGCTGGGCGGCGAGGAGGAACTGGACCGGACCGTGCGTGGTGTGATGACCACCGACCTGCGCGACCCCAGCCGCTACCTGTCCGGCGGCGAACTGGTGCTCACCGGGCTGGCCTGGCGCCGCGAGCCGACGGACTCCGAGCGGTTCGTCCGCATACTGGCCGCGGCCGGGGTCGCCGGACTGGCCGCGGGCGAGGCCGAACTGGGCTCGGTCCCCGACGACCTGGTGGCGGCCTGCGCCCGGCACCGCCTGCCGCTGTTCTCCGTCGTCGAGGCCGTCTCGTTCGCGTCGATCACCGAGTACGTCGTACGGCAGGTCTCCGGCGAGCGGGCGGGCGACCTGGCCGCCGTGGTGGACCGGCACCGCCGCCTGATGACGTCCGGGCCGGCCGGTGGCGGCCCCGAGGTCGTCCTGGACCTGCTCGGCTCGGACCTGGACCTGCGCGCCTGGGTGCTGTCCCCCACCGGCCGGCAGATCGCCGGGTCCACGCTGGCCGGGTCGGGCCCCGAGCTGCCCGCCGAGGTGGGCGCACGGCTGGCCGGGGAGCACCTGGCCGCGTCCCGCACCGGCCGCCGCGGCCCCTACCGGCTCCCGCTCGGCGGCACCACGTACTCCCTCTTCCCCATCCGGAGCACCGGCCGGGACCTGCGCGAGACCGTGCTGTCCGACTGGCTGCTGGCCGTCGAGGCGGACGCGGGCGACTGGGCCGAGGAGCGGCTGGACCTGCTGCACGGCGTCACCCAACTGATCGCCGTCGAAC
Organism: Streptomyces sp. NPDC045470; assembly: GCF_040646595.1. Lineage (NCBI taxonomy): Bacteria > Bacillati > Actinomycetota > Actinomycetes > Kitasatosporales > Streptomycetaceae > Streptomyces > Streptomyces sp. NPDC045470. The sequence continues at coordinate 316,555 of NZ_JBEZAN010000006.1, read as the reverse complement.
GCGACCGCCGCGACGCGGCCCGTACGGTCCGCAGGCGCCTCGCCCAGGAGGTCCTCGAACTGGTCCAGACGGGCGCCGCGCCCGCCGAGATCGCCGCGCGGCTGCGGGTGGCCGCCCCGGTGCTGCTGCCCGGACTGGGCACCGCCCCGCACTGGCAGGTCGTCGTCGCCCGCGTCGAGTGGGAGGGCGGGGACGTGCCCGGCGGGCCGGTCGCCCAGTCGCTCCTGGAAGAGGTGCTCGTCGACCCCGGTACGTTCGGGCCCGACCCGTCCGACCGGATCGCCGTCGCGCACACCGGCGACGAGGCGGTGGCCCTGGTACCGCTGCCGGCCGTACCGGAGGACGGCGACGCGCGGGAGAGCCGGGACGCGTCCGCCGCCGGGCTCCAGGCCGACACCCTGCTGTCCGTCGTCCAGGAACCGCTGTCCCGCGGACTGGCCGACGACGGGCGGCTGACCCTCGGCGTCAGCGCCTCCGTCCACTCGGCGGAGGGCCTGCGCGGCGCCCTGGAGGAGGCCCGGCACGCCCGCCGGGTCGCCGCCGCCCGCCCCGGCCGGGTCTGCGCGGCGGGCCACGAGGAGCTGGCCTCGCACGTCCTGCTGCTGCCCTTCGTGCCCGACGACGTACGCCGCGCCTTCACGGCCCGCCTCCTGGACCCGCTGCGCGACTACGACCGCCGCCACCGCGCCGAACTGATCCCCACCCTGGAGGCGTTCCTCGACTGCGACGGCTCCTGGACCCGCTGCGCCACCCGTCTCCACCTGCACGTCAACACCCTCCGCTACCGGGTCGGCCGCATCGAGCAGCTGACGGGACGCGACCTGGCGCGCCTGGAGGACAAGCTGGACTTCTTCCTGGCGCTGCGGATGAGCTGAGACGCGTACGCGGGCGGGCGGCAGGGCGCACATCCGGCCATAGCCGAATGGCGCGTATGTACCGCTCCGGCGGCCGATACACAACTGGTCACCTTCCGCCGTCAGTTGACTCACTGTCAGCAGTGCCGGGAAGCAACGGACCGGCATCACCCGTTCGGGCGTATCCCGGCAGCCCGGCCGAACGGCGCGCCCCGAGCCCCCCGGCCCATGGGGCGCCGCACCCCGCCCGCCCCCCGAGCGCGCCGTCGACCCCGTAACGCGTCCAAGAGATTGTGAAATCATTCACCTTCCCCCTTGGCCGGGCGGCGGAATCCGTGCTGAGATGCGCCCACTGCTTCTCAGATCCAGCTCAACGGTGCGCTCGGGGAGGGCAATGTGGCGGACACCGCCATGTCAGGAGCCGCAGGATCCGCGGAAACGGTGGGAACCGCGGAACCGGCGAAACCCGCGGAAACCCCACACACCGCGGGGCCGGCGCCGGGGGTTCCGGCGGCCAGGTCGGCGGCCGGGGCGGACGCCCTGGGCCGCGCCGTGTGGCGGCTGCGGTCCCGTGGCTGCTGGGACGACGCGGCGGCGCTGCTGGAACCCCACGCGGCGGGATTCCCCCCGTACGCGATCCGCCGCGCCGCGCTCCTCGTGGAGCGCTGCATGTTCACCGCCACCGGCTGGGCCGCGGCCGAGGACGCGCTGCGCGCCGCCGAGGCGCTGGCGGGCGACAACGACGAGCGCGGCGCCGCGGCCTGCGAGCGCGGCCAGCTCGCGTACGCCGCCACGGTCCTCGGCGTGCGCGACCGCGCCGACGAGGCACGCTCCGCGCTCGGCCGCGCCGCGGCACTGCTGGCACCGGCGGCGCCCGGCCGCCCGATGCTGGACTTCCGGCGCGGCCTGATGGCCGAACACGTCGCCGACAGCCCGGACTCCGCCCGCGCCGCCTACCGCCGCGCCCACGCGGGCGCCACCGCGCACGGCGACACCCTGCTGCTGTCCTTCACCTGGCGCCATCTCGCCGGTCTCGCCCTGCGCGACGGTGAACTGGCGGAGGCCCGGCACGGCTTCGCCGAATCGCTGCGCATCCGCGAGGAGCTGGGCTTCCTGGTCGGTACGGCGCCGGCCCTGGTCGCCCTCGCCGACGCGGCTCCGCCGGAGGAGGCGGAGGGACTGCGCGCCGAGGCCGCCCGCCTCTTCCGTCTCATGGGCGGCGTACCGACCTGGCTCGCCGAGCACCTCGCGGACGTACCGGTGGCGCCCGCGCCTTCGTAGGGCACGGCATGCCGCGCTGTCGGGGCATATGTCGCTCCGCGCGCCCCACGGACCCCGAATTTGGCCTCAAGTCGCACTGTCCGTGCGGGACTTGGCACTGGATGCTGGTGCGGTTGACTCCCAACCTTCGGCAGCGCCTTTCAGGAGGCCACACCTTGGCAGCAGGAGCACCGCACCCATCGGCCGGCCCGGACTGGGGAAAGGCGGATTTCGAGGCCATCTACGACCGTCCCGACCCGCGTACGTACTTCCGTACGCTGCGTCCGCTCGACTATCAGATCCCGCACCACGGCCAGGGCGTCTTCCGCGCCCTGGCCGAGTCCCTGCAACGGCGCCGCCCCGGCCGCCCGCCGCTCCAGGTCGTCGACCTGTGCTGTTCCTACGGCGTCAACGCCGCGCTGCTGAACCACAAGCTGAGCCTCGACGACCTGTACGACCGGTACACCGACGCCCAGGAGACCGGCGGTCTGCCGCCGGGCCGGCTGGCCGCCGAGGACCGGACGTTCTTCGACGAGCTGCGCCGTCCGGAAGCGGTACGGATCCTCGGCATCGACGCGGCCCGGCACGCGGTCGGCTACGCCGAGCGCGTGGGCCTGCTGGACGCCGGGTTCGCCGAGAACCTGGAGGCCGCGGAGCCCACCGGGCGGCTGCGCGACGCCTTGGCCGGCACCGACCTGATCACCGTGACGGGCGGCGTGGGCTACATCTCCGCCACCACCTTCGGCCGGCTGCTCGCCTGTACGCCCACCGCGCCCTGGGTCGCCGCGTTCGTCCTGCGGACCGTGTCGTACGCGCCGGTCGCCGCGCTGCTCGCGGACGCGGGCCTGGTGACCGAGCGGCTGCCCGCGCGCACCTTCCGCCAGCGCCGGTTCGCCGACCTCGCGGAGCGCCGGGCCGCCTTCGGCGCGCTCCAGGACCGGGACCTGGACACCACCGGCAAGGAGTCGGACGGCTTCTACCACGCGGACCTCTACCTCTCCCGGCCCGCGGCGGACGTGGCGGCGCTGCCTCTGGAGCGGCTGCTCCCCTGAGGCCCGTCGCCGCTCAGTGCGGGCGGCGGGCCGACGCCAGGTGTTCGCGGGCGATCCGCTCGACGATCGCGTACTCCCGGGCCATCAGGGCGTCCAGCAGCGCCGTGTGCTCGGACGCGGCGGCGAGCAGGTCGGCCGTGCGGAGCGGGGTGCCGCCGGGCGCCGGCCACTGCGTACGGCGGTGCAGGTCGTCGGCGACCAGGAGGAGCTGGCGGTTGCCGGTGAGCGCGAGCAGCGCGTGGTGGAAGGCGTGGTCGGCCTCCGCGTAACCGGCGCGGTCGCCGCGGGCGGCGGCCGCGACGCCGGCGGCGGCCAGCGGGCGCAGGTCCTCCCACCGCTCGGCCGGCAGCGCCCGGGCCAGCCGCAGCAGCGCCGGTATCTCCAGCATGGCGCGCACCTCGGCCAGCTCCGCGAGGTCGCGGTGGGTGCGCTCGGCGACGCGGAAGCCGCGGTTCGGGGCGACTTCGACCGCGCCCTCTCCGGCGAGCGTCTGCATGGCCTCCCGGACGGGCGTGGCGGAGACGCCGTAGCGGACGGCGAGCGCGGGGGCCGAATAGACCTCGCCGGGACGCAGTTCACCGGATATCAGGGCTTCGCGGAGGGCGGCGAGCACCTGGCCGCGTACGGAATGCCGCTGCGGCTGCTTGCGGGGCACGGCGTCGGTGGCGGAAGCGGGGGCCGGGACCGCCACCCCTCCTCGTACGCCGCCGGGCACTGCCCTGGAGGGAGCCGTGAGAGGGGACAGCGGCACGGGCACGAACGCCGTGGCGGGGTCGGGCACGCCGGGGTCGTGCTCGAACGCGGTGTCCGGCGCGCCGGGTCCGGTGGGCGCGGCAGGGTGCCGCGCGGGCACGTCGCGTCCGGTGTGCTCGCCCCGCACGGGCTGCGAGCCGCCCTGCGCGGGCACCTGGGCGCGCAGCCGCGGCACCGGTTCCGCTCTGCCCTGCTCCATACGGGTTCCTCCTCACGTCCTCCAGCACCATAGGCGCCCCCTGTGACAGTTCAAACCCGGCTCAAAACCGCCGAAGATCGGGTAAGGTAAGCCTTACCTGCCAACGGACGTGATAACGGTGGTGCCCCGCATGGCCTCTCTGCTCGCCGCCCGGCCGCGCATCGAGCCCTTCGCCGTGGCGTACGCCCGGCTGACCGAGGTGTTCCCCACCCTGACGGTGACCGACTGGGAGGCGGCGGCGCCGCACGGCGAGGGCTGGGTGACGGCCGCCGGGCTGGCCACCGACCCCGCGACCCTGGACGCCTTCCTGGCCTGGGACGACGCACAGGTGGTGGCGGACTACGGACAGCGGGCCCGCCCCGACGTCGTCGCCACCTTCGCGCTGCACCGCTACGCCTGGCCCGCCTGCCTGCTGATCACCATCCCCTGGTTCCTGCACCGGCGGGTGCCGCGGCTGCCCGTCGAGGCCGTCGCCCACCATCGCGAGCAGGGCCGGATGGCCGTACGGGTGCGCTCGTTCGCGTGCCTGCCCGGCGACCCGGCCGCCGCGCTGCCCGGGGCCCGGGTCGTCCCGGACGAGGAGGCCCTGCGCGCCGAGGTGCGGGAGGCGGTCGCCGAGCACCTCGGGCCGGTCCTGGACGCCTTCCGGCCCCGTGTGCGGCGCGGTCCCCGGGCCCTGTGGGGCATGGTGTCGGACGAGATCGCCGAGGGCCTGTGGTACCTGGGCCACCTGCTGGGCGAGGAGCCGAGAGCGGTCGCCGAGCTGAAGCGGCTGCTGCCGGGCGGCACGGCCCCGTACCCGGGCGGCGCCGCCTTCCGCGAGCTGGCCGGTCCGGACGGTGCGGCGCTGCCCACCCGGGACCGGGCGAGCTGCTGCATGTTCTACACGCTGCGCCCCGAGGACACCTGTGTGACCTGCCCGCGTACGTGCGACGCGGATCGCATCAGCCGCCTCACCGCAACCACCTGACACCCACACCACCCGATCGAGTCGTCAAATTCGAACTCAACCCTGCTTCCCTCCAGGGGAGTTCGAGCCGAACACACCCATCCGTAGGTCTCCGCACTCCCTTGCGGTGCTCTTGCCCCGAAACCCCCCGGCGCGGCGGACGGATTCCGCCAGGATGTCGCGCGAACCGCGTACGCCGAGGGCAAGGGGTCCCTGGATGAGAATGACCGATATATCGCTGAATTGGCTGGCTCCGGGAGTGCTGCTGCTCGTCGGCATCCTCTCCGCCGTGTTCGTGGTCCTGCGCGGCAAGCGCTCGTCCGAAGCGGCGTCGGGGAGCGAGGACTCCTGGGAGCGCAGCGAGGAACGCAGGCGCCGGAAGGAGGCCGTCTACGGCACCGCCTCGTACCTGCTGCTGTTCTGCTGCGCCGCGGTGGCCGCGGCCCTCTCCTTCCACGGGCTGGTCGGCTTCGGCGTGACCAACCTCAACCTCTCCGGAGGCTGGGAGTACCTGGTGCCCTTCGGGCTCGACGGCGCGGCGATGTTCTGCTCCGTGCTCGCCGTGCGGGAGGCCAGCCACGGTGACGCGGCGCTCGGCTCGCGCCTGCTCGTCTGGCTGTTCGCCGGGGCCGCCGCCTGGTTCAACTGGGTGCACGCGCCCCGGGGCTTCGGCCACGACGGCGCGCCCCAGTTCTTCGCCGGGATGTCCCTGTCGGCGGCGGTCCTCTTCGACCGGGCGCTCAAGCAGACCCGGCGGGCCGCGCTGCGCGAACAGGGGCTGGTACCGCGTCCGTTGCCGCAGATCCGTGTCGTACGGTGGCTGCGGGCCCCCCGGGAGACCTTCGGCGCCTGGTCGCTGATGCTGCTGGAAGGCGTACGGACCCTGGACGAGGCGGTCGAAGAGGTACGCGAGGACCGGCGGCAGAAGGAGCAGAACCGTCACCGCAGGCGGGAGCGGGACAAGCTGGACCGCGCCCGCATCAAGGCGATCAACCGCCAGCACCGGCACTGGAGCCGCGGCCGCGGCGGCCGGCAGGTCCCGCTGACGGCCGGCGCCCCGACGGCGCACGGCTCACCCGCCGCCGCGCAGCAGGCCGGCGCGGAACCTGCGATAGCCGGCGACCCGGAATCCCTGCCGCCCGGACCGCTGTCCACGGGGTCCGACCCAGTGCATCCGGTCGGTTCCCGCCCGGCGCTGAAGGCCGTGCACGGCCCCGGCACCGATCCGGCGGGTCCGTACCGGCGGACCGTGGACCTGACCGCCGAGGACGACACCCAGGCACTGCCCCGGCTGGACTCCCTGGAGGAGAAACTGGCCCAGATCGAGAAGCAGTTCGGCTGACCCGCGGCGGACCGGGCCCGCACCCCCGGCCGAGGCCCTGTGGTCACATTCCCGTGGTTCCGCCCGGAGGGCGGGCCGCGCGGCGTCCGGTGCACTCCGCTGCGCTCCGTCTCGGCTCTTTCATCCATCCTTCGGAAGCCGAGCCGATCGCAAGGCGCCGGGGCGCCCTCGATGAGGGTCCCCCAGCGGTAGCCGGGGGAGCCGCGCGGCAGGCGGGGAGGTGACGACAGATCCTCAGTCAGGCCGGTCCGCCGCCCAGCTCGAACCAGACGCACTTGCCCACGCCGTGGGCCTTGACCCCCCACGCGTCCGCGAGGGAGTGCACCAGCATCAGCCCCCTTCCCGAGGTGCCGTCCGCCGTCGGCGGGCGCAGTCTGGGCCGCCGTCCCACGAAGTCCCGTACTTCCACCCGCAGCCGGTCGGTGACCGTGGCGGTCACGACGGCGCCCCCGTCGGTGTGCACGAGGGCGTTGGTGACCAGCTCGCTGATGAGCAGTTCCGCTATGTCGGCGTCCCCGGACTCCCCCCACTGGCGCAGGAGCTGACGCAGCTCGGCGCGTACGCCCGCCACCGCCGTCAGATCCGCTTGCCGCAGTGTGCGTTCCATCGTCCCCGGCAGCCGGGTGCCGTTGCGGACGCCGGCGCGTCCGTCCACCGGTCCGGCTCTGTCATCGCGCCGCACAGACTGACGCTTCATCCTCCCCGCCCCGTACGCATTTCCGTGCCGTGGTCTCGAACAGCTTCACGGTCATGCATTCCCACCCGACCCGGCGCCATGCTTCGGCCCACGAGACGGCACGACAGCAGACCGCAGGCATGTGCCCGCGGCTCACCTCGGGGAACGTCCCGTCAGAGCCCGCACCCGAGCTCCGCCGGGGGCGGGACCGCCCCCTCAAGGGCGCGGGATGTTGCGGAGGTTGGAGCGGGCCATCTGGAGCATCCGGCCGACCCCGCCGTCCAGCACGATCTTGCCGGCCGAGAGCGCGAAGCCCTGGACCATGTCCTTGCTGATCTTCGGCGGCATGGACAGCGCGTTGGGGTCGGTGACGATGTCGACCAGGGCCGGACCCTTGTGCTTGAAGGCGTCGCGCAGCGCGCCGCGCAGTTCCTTGGGCTTCTCCACCCGTACGCCGTGCGCCCCGGCGGCCCGCGCGATGGCGGCGAAGTCCGGGTTGTGGTTGTCGGTCCCGTAGGCGGGCAGGCCGGCGACCATCATCTCCAGCTCGACCATGCCGAGCGAGGAGTTGTTGAAGAGGACCACCTTCACCGGCAGGTCGTGCTGGACGAGGGTGAGGAAGTCGCCCATCAGCATGGAGAAGCCGCCGTCGCCGGACATCGAGACGACCTGGCGGCGCCGGTCGGTGAACTGCGCGCCGATCGCCTGCGGGAGGGCGTTGGCCATCGATCCGTGGGTGAAGGAACCGATCACGCGGCGACGGCCGTTGGGACTGATGTAGCGCGCCGCCCAGACGTTGCACATCCCCGTGTCCACAGTGAAGACCGCGTCCTCCGCCGCCTCCTCGTCCAGCACGGACGCGACGTACTCGGGGTGGATCGGCGTGTGCTTGTCGACCTTGCGGGTGTAGGCCTTGACGACGCCTTCCAGGGCGTCGGCGTGCTTCTTGAGCATCCGGTCGAGGAACTTGCGGCTCTTCTTGGGCGTGACACGCGGATTGAGACAGCGCAGCGTCTCGCGTACGTCGCCCCAGACCGCGAGATCCAGCTTGGAGCGGCGCCCCAGCCGCTCCGGACGCACGTCGACCTGCACGATCTTCACGTCGTCCGGCAGGAAGGCGTTGTACGGGAAGTCCGTGCCCAGCAGGATCAGCAGGTCGCACTCGTGCGTGGCCTCGTAGGCCGCGCCGTAGCCGAGCAGACCGCTCATGCCGACGTCGTACGGATTGTCGTACTGGATCCACTCCTTGCCGCGCAGCGCGTGGCCCACCGGGGCCTTGAGCCGCTCGGCGAACTCCATCACCTCGGCGTGTGCCCCCGCGGTGCCGCTGCCGCAGAACAGCGTGATCTTGCCGGCGTCCTCGATCATCCGGACCAGCCGGTCGATCTCCGCGTCACCGGGGCGCACGGAGGGGCGCGAGGTGACCAGCGCGGTCTCGATGGAGCGCTCGGGCGCCTCCTCGTCGGCGATGTCACCGGGCAGCGAGACGACCGCGACGCCGCTGAGCCCGATGGCGTTCTGCACGGCGGTCTGCAGCACCCGCGGCATCTGGTCCCGGGTGGAGATCATCTCGCTGTAGTGGCTGCATTCGGTGAACAGCCGGTCGGGGTGGGTCTCCTGGAAGAATCCGGTGCCGATCTCGCTGGAAGGGATGTGCGAGGCGAGCGCGAGCACCGGGGCCATCGAGCGGTGGGCGTCGAAGAGGCCGTTGATCAGGTGCAGGTTGCCGGGGCCGCAGGAGCCGGCGCAGGCCGTCAGCCGGCCGGTGATCTGTGCCTCGGCGCCCGCCGCGAAGGCGGCGACCTCTTCGTGGCGGACCTGCACCCAGTCGATCGCGGCGTTGCGGCGGATCGCGTCGACGACGGGGTTGAGGCTGTCGCCGACGACTCCGTAGAGCCGCCGCACGCCGGCGCGCACCAGAATGTCGACGAACTGCCCGGCCACGGTCTGTTTCGCCATGTCGCCTCGCTCCTCCGGTGCTGGACCGAGGGGCGGGCACCTGCCCGACAATGGCCCTTTTATGGCATTCCTTCGGTTCTACCACTCCCCCGGGCCCGTGTCCGGCCGGACTACGCCTGCCGCGTCACTTCGGTGCCGCCGCGCGCACCACCGCGCCCGCGTGTCACTCCGGTCCCTCCCCGCCCACCCCGTCGCGCCCCTCCCAGACCGCCACGGCCGTGCGGTCCCGGCCGTACCCCTCCGCGTGCAACCGGACGTCGGCCAGGAACGACGCGAGGCCCGGTGGCCCGCCGCCGGACCAGCGGGCGGCCAGCCGGCCCGCGAAACCGGCCGCCTCGGTCAGCGGGCCGGCGAACCCGGCGCTGCACAGCAGCAGGGTGTCGCCGGGCCGGGTCACACAGGCCCGGAAGCGGAACGGCTCCGGCCACGTCCGCGGCGCGGGTTCGTACGGCGGACGCCACTGCTGCCCGGACGGCGCGCGGGGCAGGCCGGGGAGGGCACCGCCCGGGTCCGGTCCGGACGGGACGAGGCCGGGACCGGCGTCGGACGGCAGGCGCAGGTAGGGGCCGGTGCCGGACGGCAGACCGGGATCAGGGCGGGTGTCGGGCGGCAGGCGCAGGTCGGGGCGGGTGTCGGGCGGCAGGCGCAGGTCGGGGCGGGTGTCGGACAGCGGGCGGAGGTCGGGGCGGGTGTCCGGTGGCCGCTGGACGCCCCGACGGAGCGCGTCCGTGGCGGGGTCGCCGGGAAGCGGCCAGGGCGGCGTGGCGCCCGGCGCCTCCTGCGCGCGTGCCTCACCGTCCGCGGAGCCGTCGCCCGGCTGCCCGGCGGCGTCCGGGCCGGTCCCGGCGACTGCCGCGTCCTGCCGGGGCGGCGCGGGCTCCAGGTCCTGCCAGGCGCCGTTGCGCAGCCGGAGGAAACCACCCGCCCCGACACCGAAGAACACCCGGGTGCGGCAGGCCGGATCGGCGGGCAGCAACAGGCAGCGCAGCGCCGCCGTGTACTGCTCGGGGGCCATGCCCTGCTCGCCCGCGTCCGCGCGGAGCCTGCCGTAGCTGCGGTCGGTGAGGCGGTGCAGGCCGGATTTGAGGGCGCAGCGGTCACCCGTACGGACGTCCTCGGCCAGCCGGGGGTAACTGCGGCCGACGGCGCCGCCGATCCAGCGGCAGACGTCACGGGCTGCACGGTGGGCGCCCGCGTACGCGTACGCCCCGCCGTCGCCCCCGACCGCGGTGGCCACGGCGACCAGGATCAGGGCCTGCTGCCCGGCGCCGAACCGGGCGGTGAGCAGGGCGTCCCCGCGTGGCTCGGCCCGGCGGCGGGCCGCTTCGCCGCGCAGCGAGGCGGCGCGCAGGGTGAGCGGGCCGTATCCGGCGCCGTCCAGTTCCGTGTCGGGTACGAGGTCGTCGAGGGCGGCCGGGTCCGCGGTGGGCAGGGCCATCGGCTCGGGGGCGGCTCCGGATGCCCGGCTCACCGCGCGGAAGGCGGAGTCCACACGGTCGTCGAGCGTGTCCGGGGCCGTCGCGGGGCCGGTGTCCCGCGCCGCTTCGCCGTGGTCCTCGTACAACTCCCGCCACCAGGAGTTCTCGTGGTGGCGCCGATCCCCCTGTGGGTTCATGCGGCGTATTGTCCACCGGCCGGCGGCCCGGAGACAGGGGCACGGCGGGCTCCCGGCGGGTACGCGCCACGGAGGGTGCCCGGCCGGTTCCGGCCACCGCGGGCACCGCACCCCGGCCCCGGCGCCCCGGCTCGCGCTGCCGGGACCGCGGTACCCCGGTCCCGGCAGCGCGGTCCCGGCGGTCGGGCCACGGACGCCCCGCCCCGGGCCCCGGCCGAGGAGCGCGCCGGGCCCGCTTCCGGCACGCTGGGGCCATGGGCGTGTGGCAGTTGCTCGCGGTCGGTCTCGTCTTCCTGCTCGGCCTGCTCGGCGTGCTGGTCCCCGGGGTGCCGGGGCCGCCGATCGTGTGGGCGGGCGTGCTGTGGTGGGCGATGACCGAGCAGACCTCTCTGGCCTGGTACGTCCTGTTCGGCGCGAGCGCCGTGCTGCTGATCGGCCAGGTCCTCAAGTGGCTGCTGCCGCCACGCGACCCGAAGGCCGCGGGCGCGCCGTACCGCACGCTGTTCCTGGCGGGCGTCGCGGGGATCGCCGGTTTCTTCCTCGTACCCGTGGTGGGGGCCGTGCCGGGCGCGGTCGGTGTGCTGTACCTGCTGGAGCGACAGCGGCTGGGCAGTCACGGTGACGCGTGGGCCGCCACCCGTACGGCCATGCGGTCCATCGGGTTCGCCGTGCTGACCGAACTCCTCGCCTGCCTGCTGGTGGTGGGCGCCTGGACGGGAGCGGTCATCGCGAGCTGACCCTCCTGGGGGCCGGTACCGGTCTCCTGCCACAGGTGGTGCAGGGCGTACGACCGCCACGGCCGCCACGCGTCCCGGGCCGCCCCGCCGCTGTCGCCGCCCACCGGCCCCACGTCCGGGTCGCCCAGCGCCCGCATCCTGATGTACGCGGCGGCCGCCGGGCCCACGCCGGGCAGGGCGCGCAGGGCCCGTCCGGCGGCCTCCCGGTCCGCGCCCGCGTCCAGCGTGACCGCGCCGTCCGCGAGCGCGGTGCACAGTGCGCGCACCGCGTCCGGCACCTCGTCGCCGGTCAGCGCGGCGGGCCCGGGAAAGAGATGGGTCAGTGCGCCGTCCGCCGCGTCCAGCGGCTTCCCGTACGTCCGTACCAACTCGGCGGCGCGCTCGGGCGGCCCGCCGAGGACGGTCCGTACGGCCAGTTCCTCCGGGTCGGCGGCGCCCGGCGAGCGCAGCCCGGGGCGGGCCGCGACGAGCGGCCCGAGCAGCGGGTCGGAGCCCAGCCGCTCGGCGACGGCGAACGGATCGGCGTCCAGGTCGAACAGGCGGCGCATCCGCTGGACGGCGGTGGACAGTTCCCGCAGGTCGGTCAGGTGCAGGCGGCACTCCAGCCAGCCGCCGTCCGTACCCCGGGCGGCCGCGCCCACCGGTCCGGCGCGCGGCCGGCGCGGCGGCCGGGCCCCGGTGTGCTCGTCGACCTCGGCGACACCGCTGCCGTGGGCCAGGCGCAGCGTACGGCGGTACGTACGGGCGCCCCGGCCGCCGCGTACCTCCTCCACGCCGGGCACCGCGCGCACCTGGAGGAAGTCGAAGATCTCGGCGGCCGCGTACGGCCCCCGGTAGGCGAGCCGCAGCGGCACCCCGGCAGGCGCCGCCTGCCGCACGGCCCCGGCCCTGTCCCCACCCGGCACGCCCTTGTCCGCCCGGGCCCCCGCCGCCGCTCGCAGCTCGCTCGGCGTACTGGCGTAGATCTCCCGCATCGTGTCGTTGAACTGCCGGATGCTGGCGAATCCGGCGGCGAAGGCCAGGTCGGTGACCGGCAGGCCGGTGGTCTGGAGCAGCAGGCGGGCGGTGTGCGCACGCCGGGCCCGCGCCAGGGCCACGGGACCGGCGCCCAGCTCGGCGGTGAGCTGCCGCTGCACCTGCCGCGCGCTGTAACCCAGCCGCCGCGCGAGCCCGCCGACGCCCTCCCGGTCGACCACACCGTCGCCGATGAAGCGCATGGCACGGCCGACCAGGTCGGCCCGGACGTTCCACTCCGCCGACCCCGGCACGGCATCCGGACGGCACCGGCGACAGGCCCGGAACCCGGCGCCCTGCGCGGCCGCCGCGGACGGGTAGAACCGCACGTTCGCGCGCTTGGGGGTGACGGCCGGGCAGCTCGGGCGGCAGTAGATGCCGGTCGTCACGACGGCGAAGAAGAACTCCCCGTCGAAGCGCGCGTCCCGGCTGGACACCGCCTCGTACCTGGTCTCGTCATCCATCACACGATCCAGTGTGCGCCACGCCCCGGCCGGCTTCTGGCGGAAATCGGACATCACGCCGGGGCGGGGCCCGGTCCGGCCCACCCGCCAAGACCTGGAGAAGTTCACTCCGCGGCAGGCGGCTCCCCCCGGCCGGAGGCGAAGGCGCCCGCCGGAAGCCGGCCCAGGCGTCGCGGGCCCTGGCGGCCGACGCGATCACCTCGGGGATCTGGTCCAGAAGCCCCTTCAGCGCGAAAAGCAGCACGGATGCCACGCCGGCGATGGCGAGAACGATGATGATGACGGTGCCGTCCACCGATCCGTACCTTCCCTGTCATGGGCGGGACCGGTGGCATAGACAGCCTCGATCCGTCCCTTCCGGTCGGGACCGGGACACCTACGCCGATGCGGGACGTCGATGATCTCGGGTGGGCCGGCATCTCACTTCCGACCCAGGTGTTGCAGCGCCCCGCCATAGGCTTGTCGATGGCGGGGCGCCGCTGGGTGACGAGCTCACCGATTCCGTGGGGTCACCTCACCTCCGGGCGCCACCCCGCTTCCTCTCCCCCAGGTGGCGACCCAGGGCCTGCTTCTGCTTCCAGTCCCGGCGGATTTCCGCGCGCAGTCGGGCGTCCGTCTTGGCCACGATGCGCTCGTTCTCCCGCAGCAGCTTGCGGTAGCTCTCCAGCCGCCGCTCCGGCAGTGCGCCGCTGTCGACGGCCGACAGCACCGCGCAGCCTGGTTCCGTAGCGTGCGCGCAGTCGTGGAAGCGGCAGCGCGCGGCCAGTTCCTCGACGTCCGAGAAAGCGCGCGCGAGACCCGCGTCGGCGTCCCACATGCCGACGCCGCGCAGCCCCGGGGTGTCGATGAGCACTCCACCGCCGGGCAGCACCAGCAGGTCCCGGGTGGTCGTGGTGTGCCGGCCCTTGCCGTCCCGGTCGCGGGCGGCCCGTACGTCCTGGACGTCCTCGCCCAGCAGCGCGTTGGCGAGCGTGGACTTGCCCGCGCCGGACTGGCCGAGCAGGACGGACGTACCGCCCGCGACCACCGCGGCCAGGGCGTCCAGCCCTTCGCCGGCGGCCGAACTGACCGCCAGCACCTGCACGCCGGGCGCGGCGGTCTCCGTGTCCGCGACCAGGTGCGCCAGTCCTGCCGGGTCGCCGACCAGGTCGGCCTTGGTCAGGACGACCAGCGGCTGTGCCCCGCTCTCCCAGGCCAGGGAGACGAAGCGTTCGATGCGCCCGAGGTCCAGCTCGACGGCGAGCGAGACCGCGACCACGGCGTGGTCCACGTTCGCCGCCAGTACCTGTCCTTCGGACCGCTTGGAGGAGGTGGACCGTACGAACGCGGTACGCCGCGGCAGCAGCGCCCGCACCGCACCGTCCCGGCCCGCGCCGACCTCGCCGAGGTCGATCACCGCCCAGTCACCGGTGCACGGCACGCGCATGGGGTCGCCGGTCGCCACCAGCGCGGTGTCCGCCAGTACGGTCCGGACGCCGTCCCCGTCGGGCACCACGGCGTCCACCCGCCCGCGGTCGACGCGGACGACACGGCCGGGCACGTACCCCTGCCCGGCGAAGGGAGCGAAGCTCTCCGCGAAGCCGTCGTCCCAGCCGTAATCGGTCAGCGGGCGCGGCGAAGCGGAGGAGGAAACGGAAGACGATTGCAAGGGAAACCCTTCACAAGGGTGGCCCCGGCTCCCCGCGCACGGCGCGCGGCGGAAAGTGAGAAAGGGTCAGCCGGGGACCACGGAGGTGGAATGGATGAACTTCTGGTTGCGGGCAGCGCCCGTCACAGAGACAGCCATCGGTCACACCTCCCCTTCTTCACTCGGCCGGACATGGCGGCCGGTCACGGCCGCGTCGAACACCCTCACCGTAGAGGTGCGCGCGCTACGACGCCAACGGTTTTTTCACCGCCTCCGCTCCACAGGCACCCGATGTGTACGAAGCTGGGCGACAGCGAACTGCAACGGGAATGGTTCAGCCACCTCACTGGACGGCGAGGAGAGTCGCCATGCGGACCGGCATCGTCACGACAGCAGGGCCGGGTGTGGAACACCTGGCCGCCCGCGCGGAGGAACTCGGCTTCGACAGTTTCTGGGTGTACGACACGCCGATGCTCCACGGCGATCCGTTCGTGAGCCTCGCCCTCTGCGCCAAGTCCACCCACCGGATCAGGCTCGGCATCGGCGTCACCTCACCGGCGCTGCGTTCCGCGCCCGCCGCGGCGGCGGCCGTCAGCAGCCTCAACGCCCTGGCCCCCGGCCGCATCGTCTGCGGGGTCGGCACCGGCAACACGGCGCGCCGCACGCTCGGCATGCGGCCCACGAAGCTGGCGGAGCTGGAGTCGTTCACGGCCGCTCTCCAGGATCTCACCGCGGGCCGCGAGACGGACCACCGCGAGGGAAACCGGTCCAGCAGGGTGCGGTTCCTGCACATCGGACCGTACGTCAACACCGACGCTCCCGTGGAGTTCGTCGTGGCCGCGTTCGGCCCGAAGGCCGCCGCGGTCGCCGGCCGGCTCGGCGCGGGAGTGATCTCCTACGCGATGCACGACCCCGCGGTCTGGTCAGCCCTCGGCCGGGCCCGTCGGACTGCGGCGCGGGACGCGGGCAGCGCCGGGCAGACCCGCTCGTACCTGATGACCTCCCTCCATGTCCTCGCCGACGGCGAGGACCGTTACGGCGACCGGGTCAAGGACTCGACGGGACACATCGCACTGAGCGCACTGATCCTCGCCGCGGAGAACTCCGCCTTCCGCGCGGCCCTCCCTCCGGAAGAGGCCGCCGCCGTCGACCGCCTGCTCCAACTCCGCGGCACCACCCCCACCGACCCCAAGCGTCACCAGACGCTCTACCGCAACTACCTGGGCCGGCTGTTCCCCGAGGACCGCGAACTCGTCGTGCCCTCCCTGATGGACCGATTCGGCCTGGTCGGCACCAGGGACGAGGTCGTCGAACGGATCGGCACGCTGGGGAAGTCGGGGGTCGACGAGCTGCTGATCCAGCCCGTCGTCGACCCGGAAACCGAAATGGCCGAGTTCGCGCGACTGCTGGCCTGACGGTCGGCGAAGGACGGCCGTCGGACCGCCCTGCCCCTCCGGGCGGTATCCGGGCGGCGCTCAGGCCCCGTTCCGCGGGCTCCGGGGCCACCCCCGGCGTGCGGTGCCGGCCGGGGGCCGGTGGTGGGCTCCAGGGTGTCTGGGTGGCTCTGGTGCGGGCGTGGACAGACCGGTTTGACTCCTGCCACGATGGGGTCATGTCCCTACAGACAGACCGGTCTTCCCTGGCCGGTCCGGATGCCCTGGGGGTCCGTACCCGGCTGTTCGGTTCCTGTGCCGTGCTGACCGTACGGGGCGAGATCGACTACGGCACCGTGCCGGTTCTGGACGAGGCCGTGGAAGCGTTGCCGTCCGGCCTGGGGAGTGTGGTTCTGGAGATGACCGGAGTCACGTTCATGGATGCGGCCGGACTGCACTTCCTGCGGCGCCTGGAAGCCTACGGGCAGCGGCGGCGCATACCGGTGCGTGCGCTCAACCTGCGCCGTCAGCCTCAGCGGGTGATGGAACTGGCCCGCAAGTGGCCCGGCACGCCGCAGTCGTGCGCGTACCCCGGCCGTACGGCCCCGGCCGGGGTGCCGACGGTCCAGGAACCGCAGTGAGACGGCGCTCCCTGGCGGCCCTGCGGCTGGCCACCACCCCGGGGGCGCGGCGCGCGAAGAAGGAGCAGGCGTCCGGCGGCCCGGACGGCGCGGCGCGCAGCGGCGAGGAGACGGTGGTGGAGCAGTTGCGGGCGGAGAACGCGCAGTTGCGGCAGGCACTCGACAGCCGGCCGGTGATCGACCAGGCCCGCGGCATCCTGATGGCCACCGAGTCCTGCACCGCCGAGCAGGCGTGGGACATCCTGCGCCGGACGTCCCAGCACACGAACACCAAGGTGCACGAGGTCGCCGGCGAGGTGGTCGCGAGTGCCACCGGGGCGGTCGCTCCGGAGCCGGTGCGGACGCAGTTGCAGGCCGCGGTGGAACGGCACCGGGCCGCCCGGCGCACGGACGGGTGAGAGGAAGGCGAGTGACGGGCAGGCGGGGGCGGCGGGCCGCCGTCGCCGGTGCGTGCGGGCGGCCGCCGTACCGGTCCCGGTGCTCAGTCCGTCAACTGCGGCAGCACCTTCGTACGGTAGAAGTCGAAGAACCCCCGCTGCTCCGGGCCGATCTGGTTGACGTAGACGGAGTCGAACCCGGCCTCGGCGTACGCGTGCAGCGCGGACACATGCGCGTCCACGTCGTCGCCGCAGGTGACCGCCTCCGCGACGCGTTCGGGGGTGACCAGTTGGGACGCCTGCTCGAAGTGGCGGGGCGTGGGGAGGATCTGCGGGAGCTCGCCGGGGAGCTGTTCGTTGGCCCAGAGGTGGTGGGCGGTGCGTACGGCCTCGTCGCGGTCCTGGTTCCAGCAGACCTTGACGCCGCCGAGGACGGGCTTGTTGCCGCCGCCGCCCCGGCGGAAGCGTTCGACGGCGTCCGCGTCCGGCGTCATGGTGACGAAGCCGTCGCCGACGCGGGCGGCCAGTTCGGTGGCGTTGGGGCCGAACGCGGAGACGTCGATGGGCACCGGTTCCGCGGGGACGGTGTAGAGCCGGGCGTTCTCCACGGTGTAGTGCTTGCCGTGGTGGCTGACCTCGCCGCCCTCGAAGAGCTGCCGCATCACCTGGACGGCCTCCTCCAGCATCTCCAGCCGCACCGACGCCTGCGGCCAGTGATCGCCGAGGATGTGCTCGTTGAGGGCTTCACCGCTGCCCACGCCGAGCCGGAAGCGGCCGTCGAGGAGCACTCCGCTGGTGGCCGCCGCCTGCGCCGTCACCACGGGGTGCAGCCGCATGATGGGGCAGGTCACCGCGGTTTCCACGGGCAGTGAGGTGACCTGGGACAGCGCTCCGATCACCGACCAGACGAAGGGGCTCTGGCCCTGGGCGTCGTTCCACGGGTGGAAGTGGTCGGAGATCCACAGCTTGGTGAAGCCGGCCTGCTCCGCCATGCGCGCCTGTTCGACCAGTTCCGCCGGGCTGTGCTCCTCGCAGGAGAGGAAGTATCCGTAGTCGGTCATCGGGGCTCCGTGCGGTCTCGACGGCCCTGCGGAGGGCCGGGGTGGGTGGCTGATGGCTCGCCCCCGGGGGTGCTGCGCCGGGTAACCCTTTCGCGGCCGGGAAAACCCGCCCGGGGTACGCCGGGGTCGTGCCGTCGGCGTACCGCTGTCGTACGCAAACGATTCGGCTCGGGCGATCGGGGTACTGGAGCTGCCACGACAAAGAACACCGCTTTAGACTTATAAGCGGCTTTTGGGTGGCTGGAGAGCGGTGATCCCGACCGGCGGACCGGGCTGTCCGGCGGGCCGACCGGTGGACCGTCCGGCAGACCGGCCGCCAGACCGGCCGCCAGAACTAGGAGATCCGCGATGCGAGCGAACGTCTGGCACGGCAAGCGTGACGTCCGCGTGGAGAACGTCCCCGACCCGCAGATCAAGCAGCCGACCGACGCGGTCGTCAAGGTCACGTCCAGCGGCCTGTGCGGATCGGACCTGCATCTGTACGAGGTCCTCACGCCGTTCATGACACCGGGCGACATCCTGGGGCACGAGCCGATGGGCATCGTGGAGGAGGTCGGCTCCGAGGTGACCGACCTGAGTCCCGGCGACCGGGTGGTGATCCCCTTCCAGATCGCCTGCGGTTCCTGCCGGATGTGCGGCGACGGCCTCCAGACGCAGTGCGAGACCACGCAGGTGCGCGAGCACGGCTCGGGCGCCGCACTGTTCGGATACACCAAGCTCTACGGCTCGGTGCCGGGCGCGCAGGCCGAGTTCCTGCGGGTGCCGCAGGCCCAGTACGGGCCGATCAAGGTGCCGCACGGCCCCGCCGACGACCGCTTCGTCTACCTGTCGGACGTGCTGCCGACCGCCTGGCAGGCGGTGCGGTACGCCGGTGTCACCAAGGGCAGCAGTGTCGCCGTCCTGGGCCTGGGGCCGATCGGCGCGATGTCCTGCCGGATCGCCCGGCACCTCGGGGCCGAGCAGGTGATCGGCATCGACCATGTGCCCGAGCGGCTGGCGCGGGCGCGCCGCGACGGGGCGACCGTCTTCGACCTGGACGCCTTCGACGACGAGGACGGGCTGCTGGACGCCGTCAAGGACATCACCGACGGCCGCGGCCCGGACGCCGTCGTCGACGCGGTGGGCACCGAGGCGCACGGCAGCCCCGCCGGAAAGCTCGCGCAGCAGGCGGCCGGGCTGATGCCGTCGCGCTGGGCCGAGAAGCTGATGAGCAAGGCGGGGGTGGACCGGCTGGGCGCCCTGCACCTGGCGATCTCGATGGTGCGGCGCGGCGGCACGGTCTCCATCAGCGGGGTGTACGGCGGGATGAGCGACCCGATGCCGATGCTGGTGATGTTCGACAAGCAGCTCACGTTCCGGATGGGGCAGGCCAATGTGCGGCGCTGGGCGGACGACATCCTCCCGCTGCTGACCGACGAGGACCCGCTGGGCGTGGACGACTTCGCCACGCACCGGCTGCCGCTGGACCGGGCGCCCGAGGCGTACGAGATGTTCCAGAAGAAGACCGACGGCGCGATCAAGGTGCTGTTCACCCCGTGACGGGGCGGCACCTGGCGCGCCCGGGGACCCACGGGGCGACGGGAAAGGACCGGTCATGCCGCATTTCGCTGCCGCACCGCCGATCGCGGGGCTGACGGCCCTGGTGACGGGCGGGTCCCGCGGCCTGGGCCTGCTGATGGCGCGTCAGCTCGTGGCGCGCGGCTGCCGGGTGACGGTCCTGGCGCGCGACGCGAAGGAGCTGGCGGAGGCCGCCCGGTCGCTGTCCCGCCCCGGCGGGCCGGCGGTCGGTACGGCGGTGTGCGACGTCCGCGACCGGGCGGCGGTCGAGGCCGTCGTCGAGGACGTGGCGGCGCGGGAGGGCGGGCTGGACATCGTCATCGGCAACGCCGGGGTCATCCAGGTGGGGCCGTCCGCGTCCGTGGGCCACGAGGCGTTCCACGACGCCATGCGGACCATCTTCGACGGGGCGCTCAACACCTCCCTGGCGGCCCTCCCCCACTTGCGGCGCAGTCCGGCCGGCGGGCGGCTGGCGCTGATCGGTTCGGTCGGCGGTCTGCTGGCCGTACCGCATCTGCTGCCGTACTCCTGCGCCAAGTTCGCGGTCGCCGCGCTGGCCGAGGGGCTGCACGCGGAGGAGAGCGGGTACGGGGTGTCGGTGACGGCGGTGCACCCGGGGCTGATGCGGACCGGGTCCCATCTGCACGCGCAGTTCGGGGGCGACGCCCCTCGGGAGTACGCATGGTTCTCGGCGCTGGCAGGCACGCCCGTACTGTCGATGAACGCCGCGCGCGCCGCCGAGCGCATCGTCTCCGGCGTACAGCGCCGCCGCCCCCGTGTCGTCCTGACCCCGGCCGCCCATCTGGCCGCCAAGGCCCACGGCCTGGCACCCGTCACCACCACCCGCCTGTCGTCGGTCCTGGCCAGGGTCCTGCCGCGGGACGCGGTGGGCGAACCCGGCGTGACCGAGGGCATCGCGGTGGAGAACGGCGGGCGGGCCCCCGCCTCGCGGCTGCGCAAGGTGTTCAGTGCCCTCAACGACCGGGCCGCCGGGCGCCTGAACCAGTACGGGCGGGCGGCGCCGCCCGCCCGCTGACCGGCGGTCCGGCCCGGCGCCCCCGGGTCCGGGCCCCGGAGACAAGGCAACACGGCCGGATCTGTACGTGACCGGCCCACGCGGAAGGACGGACACGGGTGAGCCCACGCGGAGCCGCACTCTTCGACGTCGACGGAACGCTCGTCGACAGCACCTATCTGCACGCCGTCACCTGGTGGGAGGCGTTCCGGCAGTCCGGGCACCGGGTGCCCATGGCGGAGATCCACCGGACCATCGGCATGGGGTCCGACCATCTGATCGGCCAGTTGCTCGGCGAGGACCGGGACAGCGACGAGGACGAGACGATCCGGACGGCGCACGGCACGCTCTTCGCCCAGTACTGGGAGCGGCTGGCCCCGCTCGACGGCGCCGCGGAGCTGCTGCGGGCCTGCGCGAAGCGCGGCTGGACGGTGGTGCTGGCCAGTTCGGCGCACGGGCCCGAGCTGGAGGCGATGCGCCGCGCGCTGGACGCGGAGGACGCCATCGCCGCGGTCACCAGCTCCGACGACGTGTCGGCGAGCAAGCCGGCTCCCGATCTGGTGCGGAGCGCGCTGGAACAGAGCGGTGTCGCCGCGGACTCCGCGGTCTTCATCGGGGACACCGTCTGGGACGTACGGGCCAGCCACCGTGCCGGGGTGCCGTGTCTGGCGGTGCTCAGCGGCGGCTATCCGGAGCGTGACCTGCGGGAGGCGGGCGCGCACGAGGTGTACGAGGGTCCGGCGCACCTGGTCGAACGGCTGGACAGCAGCCTGCTCGCGGCGCCGGGAAGGCGATGACGGCGGGGCCGGTCCGCGACGGGCACCACCCCGCACCGTGGCCGGAGGCGCGCACGGCGGCGCTGGAGGAGGCGCTGCGCGCCCGCGTGGACGGCGAGGTGCGGTTCGACGCGGGCAGCCGGGGCGCGTACGCCACCGACGGGTCGAACTACCGTCAGGTGCCGATCGGCGTGGTGGTGCCGCGGACGACCGACGCGGGCGCGGAAGCCGTCGCGGTGTGCGCGGAGTTCGGCGCGCCGGTGCTGTCGCGGGGCGGCGGGACGAGCCTGGGCGGCCAGTGCACCAACACCGCGGTGATCATCGACTGGACCAAGTACTGCGCCGCGCTGCTGTCCGTGGACCCGGACGCCCGTACGTGTGTGGTGGAGCCCGGCATCGTGCTGGACGAGCTGAACCGGCAGTTGGCGCCGCACGGGCTCAAGTTCGGGCCCAAGCCGTCGACGCACAGCCACTGTGCGCTGGGCGGCATGATCGGCAACAACTCCTGCGGCGCGTCCGCGCAGGCGTACGGCAAGACGGCGGACAACGTACGGCGGCTGGAGGTCCTGACGTACGACGGGCTGCGCTGCTGGGTCGGCCCGACGTCCGAGGACGCGTACGAGGAGGCGGTCGCCGGGGGCGGTCGCAAGGGACAGCTCTACGAGGGGCTGCGGAGCATCGCCACGCGCTACATGGCCGACGTCCGCCGCGACTTCCCGGACATCCCCCGGCGGGTCTCCGGCTACAACCTGGACGCGCTGCTGCCGGAGCACGGCTTCAACTTGGCCCGCGCGCTGGTGGGCAGCGAAGGCACGCTGGTCACCGTCCTGCGCGCGGAGCTGGAGCTCGTGCCCGTACTGCCTTACGAGGCGATGCTGGTCCTCGGCTACCCGGACATCTGCACGGCCGCCGACGACGTACCGCACCTCCTCCAGCACGGTGACCCGACACAGCTTGAGGCCATAGACGGCCGGATGGCGCAGTTGATGCGGGAGGAAGGCGCCTATCTGGACTCGCTGGAGAACTTCCCTGAGGGCGAGAGCTGGCTGCTGTTGCAGTTCAGCGGTGACAGCCGGGAGGAGGTGGACTCCCAGTGCCAGGCACTGCTCGACGGGATCGGCCGGTCCACGGACGACGCGTCGGTGGCCTTCTCCGACGATCCGGGGCGCGAGCGGAAGATGCTCAAGGCGCGGGAGGCAGGGCTCGGCGTGACCGCCCGGCCGCCGGACGACCGGGAGACCTGGGAGGGCTGGGAGGACTCCGCGGTGCCGCCGGACCGGCTCGGGGACTACCTGCGGGACCTGGGCGACCTGTTCCACGAGTTCGGCTACGACCACGCGGCGCTGTACGGGCACTTCGGGCAGGGGTGTGTGCACACCCGCGTCCCGTTCGACCTCAGGAGCGCCGAGGGCGTCGCGGACTTCCGCGCGTTCCTCTTCCGCGCCGCCGACCTGGTCGCCTCGTACGGCGGGTCGCTGTCCGGCGAGCACGGGGACGGACAGGCCCGCGGGGAGCTGCTGCCGCGGATGTTCGGCGAGCGGCTGGTGACGGCCTTCGCCGAGGTCAAGGGGCTGTTCGACCCGGAAGGACGGATGAACCCCGGCAAGGTCGTGCACCCGGCCGGCGTCGACGAACACCTGCGCCTGGGCGCCGTCTGGCGGCCACGGAGCCCGGACACCCGCTTCGCGTACCCCGACGACGACCGCAGCTTCACCCAGGCCGTGCTGCGCTGCGTCGGCGTCGGCAACTGCCGTACGCACGAGGGCGGCGTGATGTGCCCCTCGTACCGGGCGACGGGCGAGGAGGAGCACTCCACGCGCGGCCGGGCCCGGCTGCTGTTCGAGATGCTGGGCGGGCACGCGGACTCCCCGGTCACCGACGGCTGGCGCTCCACGGAGGTACGGGACGCGCTGGACCTCTGCCTGGCGTGCAAGGGCTGCAAGTCGGACTGCCCGGTCGGTGTCGACATGGCGACGTACAAGGCGGAGTTCCTGTCCCATCACTACGCGGGGCGGCTGCGGCCCGCCGCGCACTACTCGATGGGCTGGCTGCCGCTGTGGGCCCGGCTCTCCCGGCTCGCTCCCGGGCTGGTCAACGCCGCGCTGAACGCGCCGGGACTGGCCCGGCTAGGCAAGCGCCTGGCCGGGGTGGCCGCCGAGCGGGACGCGCCGGTCTTCGCGGCGGAGTCGTTCGTGCAGTGGTGGCGGGCGCGCGGCACCCCCGAGCCCGACCCGGCGGACCCGCGGACGGTCGTGCTGTGGCCCGACACGTTCAGTACGTACTTCCATCCGGGCGTCGCGAAGGCGGCGGTGCGGGTGCTGGAGGACGCCGGGTTCCGGGTCGCCGTGCCGGAGCGTGCGGTGTGCTGCGGACTGACGTGGATCTCCACCGGTCAGCTTGACACCGCCGGGCGGGTGCTGCGGCGGACCCTGGACGTGCTGCGGCCGTGGATCGAGGCCGGCACCCCTGTCATCGGACTGGAGCCGTCCTGCACCGCCGTCTTCCGCGTCGACGCGCCCGAGCTGCTGCCGGACGACGAGGACGTACGGCGCCTGGCGCGGCAGTTCCGCACCTTCTCCGAGCAGTTGGTCCATCACGCCCCCGAGGGCTGGCGGCCACCGTCACTGGGCCGGTCGGCGACCGTGCAGACGCACTGCCACCAGCACGCGGTGCTGGCGTTCGACGCCGACCGGGAGCTGATGCGCCGGGCCGGGGTGGATGCCGACGTACTGGACGCCGGGTGCTGCGGGCTCGCCGGGAACTTCGGCTTCGAGCGCGGGCACCACGGGCTCTCCACCGCCATCGCGGAGCAGGGCGTGCTGCCTGCCGTACGGGACACGCCGCCCGGCGCGCTCGTGCTGGCCGACGGCTTCAGCTGCCGTACGCAGATCGAGCAGGGCGGCACCGGGCGGCAGCCCGTACACCTGGCCGAGGCGCTGGCCCTGGCGCTCGACCGGCGGCTGCCCGCCGACCGTCCCGAGCGGACCGCCGACCGTCCGGCCCCTCCCGCGGCCGGCACCGGCCGCCTGCTGACCGCCGCCGCGGCCGTGGCCGCCGGCGGCGCGCTGGCGGCCGTCACCCGTTTGCTGGTGCGCAGGCTGCGCCGCTGATCCCCGGGCCGGGAACCGTGCAACCGTTTGAGGCGGGTACGTCCGTTTGAGAACGGTCCGGTCAGCCGTGCATCCGTGGAGCCGGGGCGGGCACACGGAAAACCGGGCCGGCACCCGCCGTCGCGATTTGTGAGAGGAAAGAACCGCATGACCACCAAAGTTTCCGACCACATCCTCCAGCGCCTGCGCGAATGGGACGTCGACCATGTCTTCTCCTACGCGGGGGACGGCATCAACGGCCTCCTCGCGGCCTGGGGGCGGGCGGACAACCAGCCGAAGTTCGTGCAGGCCCGGCACGAGGAGATGGCCGCGTTCGAGGCCGTCGGGTACGCCAAGTTCTCCGGCAAGGTGGGCGTGTGCGCGGCGACCTCCGGGCCCGGCGCGATCCACCTGCTGAACGGGCTCTACGACGCGAAGCTGGACCACGTCCCCGTGGTCGCCCTCGTGGGCCAGACCGCGCGCAGCGCGATGGGCGGCTCCTACCAGCAGGAAGTCGACCTGATGGCCCTGTACAAGGACGTCGCGTCGGAATTCTGCGAGATGGTGACCGTCCCCGAGCAGCTCCCGAACGTCATCGACCGGGCGATGCGGACCGCGTACGCCAAGCGCACCGTCACCGCGGTCATCATCCCCGGTGACGTGCAGGAGCTGGAGTACAGCGCGCCGACGCACGAGTTCAAGATGGTGCCGTCCAGCCTGGGCGTGTCGCAGTACGCGCCGGTGCCGGCCGACGAGGAGCTGCGGCGCGCCGCCGAGGTGCTGAACGCGGGCGAGAAGGTGGCCATCCTGGTCGGGCAGGGGGCCCGGGGCGCCCGCGAGCGCGTCGAGGAGATCGCCGAGCGGCTGGGCGCGGGGGTGGCCAAGGCCCTGCTCGGCAAGGACGCGCTGTCCGACGAGCTGCCGTACGTGACCGGCGCCATCGGGCTGCTGGGCACCCGGCCCAGTTACGAGCTGATGCAGGAGTGCGACACGCTGCTGGTGATCGGCTCCAGCTTCCCGTACTCGCAGTTCCTGCCCGAGTACGGGCAGGCCCGCGCCGTGCAGATCGACATCGACCCGTTCATGGTCGGCCTGCGCTACCCCTTCGAGGTCAACCTCGTCGGTGACGCGTCCGCGACCCTGGAACGGCTGCTGCCGCTGCTCAAGCACAAGAAGGCGCGCAAGTGGCGGGAGCAGATCGAGTCGAACGTCGAACGCTGGTGGCAGGTCATGGAGCGGCGCGCCGCCGTGCAGGCCGACCCGGTCAACCCGGAGTACGTGGTGCACGCGCTCGACGCGCTGCTGCCCGACGACGTGATCCTGGCCGCGGACTCCGGCTCGGCGGCCAACTGGTACGCGCGGCACCTGCGGCTGCGCGGCTCGATGCGCGGTTCGCTGTCCGGGACGCTGGCCACCATGGGGCCGGGCGTGCCGTACGTCATCGGTGCCAAGTTCGCCCACCCGGAGCGGCCCGCGCTGGCGATCGTCGGTGACGGGGCGATGCAGATGAACGGCATGGCCGAGCTGATCACCGCGTCCAAGTACTGGCGGGAGTGGAGCGATCCGCGCATGATCGTCGCGGTCCTCAACAACGAGGACCTCAACCAGGTGACATGGGAGATGCGGGCCATGTCCGGGGCGCCGCAGTTCGAGGAGTCGCAGCGCATCCCGGACGTGCCGTACGCCGACTTCGCGCGCTCCATCGGCCTCGGGGGCGTCCGGGTCGAGCGGCCCGAGGAGGTGGAGAGCGCGTGGCGGCAGGCGCTCGCCGCGGACCGGCCGTTCGTCATCGACTTCCGTACCGACCCCAACGTGCCGCCGATCCCGCCGCACGCCACGCTGGACCAGATCGAGGCGGCGGCGAGCGCGATCCTCAAGGGCGACCCGGAGACGGCCGGGGTGCTCAAGCAGGGCGTCAAGGCGAAGATCCAGGAGTTCCTGCCGGGCGGCAAGGGCCGCGGGGAGGGCCAGGACTGACCGGCGGGCCGGGCCCGGCGGCGGACGCCGGGCCCGGCCCCCACACCCACCGAGTTGCACGAGTCGAACGGCAAGGAGGCACCGTGGCCAGGTTGACGGCGCTCAAGGACTGGCGGCACTGGCGGCGGGGGCGGGCCCTGCGCCCCGCCCCCGGCGCGGACGACGTGGAGAACGCGACCCAGCGCGTCCTGATGTACGGGGTACTGCCCATGTGGTTCGTACCGGCCGTCGCCGACTGGGTGATGCACCGGCGTACGGACATCGAGCGGACCACCGGCGTCAAGGAGTCGGCGATCCACGCGGTGATGATGGCGGAGGCCGGGGTGCCGGTGCTGGCCGGACTGGTCGCGCGGATCAACCCGCTGGTGCTGTCGATGATGGGCGGGGCCGCCGCCCTGCACAGCGCGACCGCCATCTGGGACGTGACGGTGGCCACCGAGGACCGCGAGGTACGCCCGGTGGAGCAGCACATCCACAGTTTCCTGGAGGTGCTGCCGCTGGCCGCCGTGGTCATCACGTCCTGCCTGCACTGGGAGTCCGTACGGGACCTCGCACGCGGCGGAAAGCGGCCGGACGCCTGGAAACTGCTGCCCAAGGAGCGTCCGCTGCCCGGGAAGTACCTGGCCGGTATCGCGGCCGGGGTGGGCACCTGCGTCGCCCTGCCGTACGCGGAGGAATTCATCCGGTGCGTACGGGCCCGCAAGTCGGGCGTCTGAGAAATCGTTACGGTCCGGGTTTGACGGGTATCCGTAGTGCCAGCAACGGAACACGGCAGGTCGAGGAGGAATGTCATGCCCGCAGGATCGAACTCCAAGCGCGAGCGCCAGTACGAGCACATCAAGGAAGGCGCCGAGAAGCGCGGCACGTCCAAGGGCCGGGCCAAGGAGATCGCGGCCCGTACCGTCAACAAGGAACGCGCCCGCTCCGGCGAGTCCAAGACCGCCAGCAAGTCCTCGACCAAGGACCGCAAGTCGGCGCCCGAGCGCGGCGGCCAGCGCTCCGGCAACCGCACCGGCTCCAAGGGCCCGACGCGCGACCAGCTCTACAACGAGGCCAAGCAGCGCGGTGTGGAAGGCCGGTCGAACATGAACAAGGACCAGTTGGCCAAGGCCCTGGGCCGCTGAGCCGGCGGAGCGGCCATGGGCAAGGAACCGCTGCGGACCTATCAGTCCAAACGGCATTTCGACCGGACGTCGGAACCACGGGGCGGCGATGCGGCGGACTCTCCGGATTCTGCCGCTTCTGCCGCTTCTGCCGAGAAGCCGCGCTTCGTGGTGCAGATCCATGACGCGAGCACCATGCACTTCGATTTCCGGCTGGAGGTCGACGGGGTGCTCAAGTCGTGGTCCGTACCGAAAGGGCCGTCCTCGGACCCGAAGGACAAACGGCTGGCGATGCCGACCGAGGACCATCCACTGGACTACCGGGATTTCGAGGGCGTCATCCCGAAGGGCGAATACGGTGGCGGTACGGTCATCGTGTGGGACCAGGGCCGTTATCGCCCGATGTCGCACGACAAGAAAGGCCGTGCGGTCCCTTTCGCCGAATCGCTGGAAAAAGGCCATGCGACGTTCTGGATGGAGGGGAAGAAACTGCACGGCGGTTATGCCCTCACCCGGTTCCGCGGCGGCCCCGGCAGCGACGAGCGGGAATCCTGGCTGCTGGTGAAGGCCGACGACGCCCACGCGGACGGGCAGGGCACGCCCGATCCCCGCCGGGCGCGCTCGGCGCTGAGCGGGCACACGCTCAAGCAGGTGGCCGAGGACGTGGCGGCGGAGTCCGGCGAGGACGCCGGGTAGAGCGGAGTCCGGCGAGGACGCCGGGTGGACGTGATGTCACCGCTCGACGGGCTGCCGCCCGCCCGGCACCGCCCGCCGGGCGGCTGACCGGGGCCCGGGCACCTGCGGGAGGCCCGTGTAGTTCTCGGCCAGCTCGGCGGCCGCGTGCGGCGAAGAGGCGATGCGGTCGAGCTGGGAAAGCTGGAGGCGGGTGTCGAACGCGCTCTGGCCGGGGGCCGTGTGCAGCGTCGTCGTCATGAAGTACGAGAAGTGCTCGGCCCTCCAGACGCGGCGCAGGCAGGCGTCGGACCAGCCGTCCAGCAGCTCGGTGGAACCGGTGTCCTTCAGGTGGGCGAAGGCACGGGCCAGTCCGGTGACGTCGGAGACGGCGAGGTTGAGCCCCTTCGCGCCGGTCGGCGGGACGATGTGCGCCGCGTCCCCGGCGAGCAGCACCCGCCCGTACCGCAGGGGTTCGACGACCACGCTGCGCATCGGCAGGACGGACTTGGCGGTGATCGGGCCGCGCGCCAGTTCCCAGGGGCCGTCGGTGGCGGAGCGGGCGTCGAGTTCGTCCCAGATCCGCCCGTCGGGCCACTCGGCCGGGTCGGTGCCGTTGGGCACCTGGAGGTAGAGGCGGCTGACGGTGGGTGAGCGCATGCTGAACAGGGCGAAGCCGCGCTCGGAGTGGGCGTAGACCAGCTCGTCGCAGGACGGCGGCACGTCGGCGAGGACGCCGAGCCAGGAGTACGGGTACGCGCGTTCGTACGTCCGGCGTGCTCCGGTCGGCACCGCGTCCCGGGTGACGCCGTGGAAGCCGTCGCAGCCCACCACGTAGTCGCAGGTCAGAGTGTGTTCGCGGCCCTGGTGCGCATAGTGGATCGCGGGCCGTGCGGTGTCCGCGCCGGTCACGGCGAGCGCGCGTGCCCCGAAGACCAGCGGTCCGCCGTCGGCGAGCTGGAGGCCGATGAGGTCCTTGACCACCTCGGTCTGCGCGTAGACGACCACGCTGCGGCCGCCGGTCAGGGCCGGGAGATCGACACGGTGCGAGCGGCCGTCGTAGCGCAGCCGGATGCCGTGGTGGACGAGTCCGTACCGGTCCAGGCGCTCCGCCGCGCCGCAGGCGCGCAGCGTGTCGACGGTGCCCTGTTCCAGGATTCCGGCGCGCTGACGGTGTTCGACGTAGGCGCGGTCGCGGCTCTCCAGGACGACGCTGTCGATGCCGGAGCGGTGCAGCAGCCGTGCCAGGAGCAGTCCCGCCGGGCCGCCGCCGACGATGCCGACCGTGGTCGTGCGACGCATCGGGATCAGCTCTCTTCGCGGTGCTCGGCGAGGACGCGGTCGGCCGGCGCGAACGCGGAGTTCGCCGCCGGCACGTCGCAGTAGACGGCCGACTGGAGCAGTACTTCGCGGATGTCCTCGGGAGTCAGGCCGTTGCGCAGGGCCGCACGCAGGTGCAGGGCCAGTTCGTCGTGGTGGCCGCGTGCCACCAGGGCGGTGATCGTGACGCAACTGCGGGTGGGCCGGGGCAGTCCGGGGCGGGTCCGGATCTCGCCCCAGGCGTAGCGGGTGAGGAAGCTTTGGAAGACGGCGGTGAAGGCGGTGGTGCGGGCGGCGGCGCGGTCGACGTGGTCGTCGCCCAGGACGGCGCGGCGGACGGCGGTGCCCGCGGCGTGCCGGGCGCGGTCGTCGGTGGGGTGTGCCGGCGACGGGGTGGCCGTGAGGTGGCCGAGGAGGGCGGCGAGGACGGGTACGGGCTGTTCGGCGTTGGCCAGGTGGGCGGCCCCGGCGACCTCGGTCAGGCTCGCGGCGGGGATGCCGTCCGCGAGTTCGCGGGCGTGGGCGGGTGGCGTCGCGGGATCGTCGCGGCCCGCGACGACGAGGGTGGGCGCGCCGATCCGGTCCAGTGCGCCGCGCAGGTCGTACGTGGCGAGCGCGTCGCAGCAGGCCGCGTACCCTTCGGGCGCCACGGCCCGCAGCCCGGCCAGCAGTCCGTCCGCCGCCGGTGACCGGGCGAAGCCGGGGGTGAACCAACGGCCGGCGGCCGTGGCGGCGACCGGTGCGAGGCCCTGTGCCCGGACGAGGGCGGCCCGTTCGTGCCACGCCGCGGGCTCGCCGAAGCGGGCGGAGGAGCACAGCAGGGCGAGGGACGCGATCCGCTCGGGGTGGTGCACGGCGAGCCAGGCGCCGACCGCGCCGCCCAGGG
This sequence comes from Streptomyces sp. NPDC045470, assembly GCF_040646595.1. Taxonomy (NCBI): domain Bacteria; kingdom Bacillati; phylum Actinomycetota; class Actinomycetes; order Kitasatosporales; family Streptomycetaceae; genus Streptomyces; species Streptomyces sp. NPDC045470. The sequence goes on along the minus strand of NZ_JBEZAN010000006.1, from coordinate 286,207 downwards.
AGATGCCCGCGTACGCGAACCGGTCGAGGCCGAGGGAGTCGGCGAGTGCGAGGACGAGGCCGCCGAGGTCGGCGACCGTGCAGGGCCCGTCCGTACGGCCCGTGCCTGTGCCTGCGCCCGTGAGCACGTCGGACGGTGTCCCGCCGTGGCCCGGCAGGTCCCAGCGCACCACGCGGAACCGGCGTGCCAGCGCCGCCATCTGGGGCTCCCACACCTGGAGCGAGGTGCCGAGGGACGGCCCCAGGACGAGCGGAGGCGCGTCGGCGGGCCCGTCCTCGCGGTGGTATGGGGGAACGGGGGACGTCATGCGTTCTCCTGAGCGGTCGGTGCGGCGCGGTGGGTGCCGGAGCGGCGCAGGGCGCGGTCCACGAGCGCGCCCGCCGAGCCCGTGTACGCGGCCGGGTCGGCGAGTTCCCGCAGCCGCGCCGCGGGGAAGGCCGCCGCGGCGTCGGGGTGGTCCTCGCGCAGGGCGCGGTCCAGCGTCTCGGCCAGGCCGGTGCCCTCGTCCGCCGCCCGGCGCGACACCTCGGTGAGCAGCCGTTTCGCGGTGTCCCGCCCGAGGTGGGCGCCGAGGGCGGCCGCCAGACGCTCGGCGACGGCCAGTCCGCCGGTCGCGGCGAGGTTCGCGCGCATCCGCCCGGTGCGCACCCGTAGGCCCGCGGTCAGTCCGGCCGCGTCCCGGGCGGCGCCGCCCACCAGGCGCAGGGCGTCGCGCAGGGGCTGCCACTCCGCGTGCCAGGCCCCGGCCGGCCGTTCGTCCTCGGCTGCCAGCGACCCGTACAGCACCCCGGCCAGGGCCGGGACCTGCCGGGCAGCGGCGGCGATCAGCGTGGCCCGTACCGGGTTTGACTTGTGCGGCATGGCCGACGAGCCGCCGCCGCCGTCTTCGGCCAGCTCCGCGGTCTCCGTACGGGACAGGACCAGCACATCGGCGGCGACCTTGCCGAGGGCGCCCGCGGTGTGGGCCAGCGCGCCCGCGAGGTCGGCCACGGGGGTGCGCAGCGTGTGCCAGGGCAGGACGGGCTCGGCGAGGCCGGTCTCGGCCGCGTACGCGGCAAGCAGCCGCAGTCCGAGGTCCGTGCCGGGGCCGGGGTCCATGCCGGGACCGGGGTCCATGCCGGGACCGGGGTCCGTGCCGGGGCCGGAATCCGGGTGCGAGCCGTCGGCCTCCGCGAACGCGTGGAACGCCGCGAGGGTGCCCGCCGCGCCGCCCAACTGCGCGGGCAGCGCGGACCGTACGGCGGCGAGCCGACCCCGGGCGTCCAGGACCAGCGTGCGCCAGCCCGCCGCTTTGAGGCCGAAGGTGACCGGTACAGCGTGCTGGGTGAGCGTACGGCCCGCCATCGGGGTGTCACGGTGCTCGGCCGCCAGCCGGCCCAGGGCCGCGGCGGTCTCGTCCAGGTCGCCGAGGACGGCTTCCAGCGCGCGCGAACAGACCAGCATCGTCGCGGTGTCGAGGATGTCCTGGCTGGTGGCGCCGCGGTGGACGTACGCGGCGGCACGGGCGTCGCGCGCGGCCACGGCGGTGGTGAGCGCGGCGATAAGCGAGATGACCGGGTTGCCGCCGGAACGGGCCCGTACCGCGAGGTCGCGGGGGTCGTGACAGCCGGCGTCGCCCGCCGCGGCGGTGACGGCTCCGGCCGCCGCGGGCGGCGCCAGGCCGACTGCCGCCTGCGCCCGGGTCAGGGCCGCCTCCGCGTCCAGCAGGGCCCGTACGTACGCGGCGTCGCCGGTGGCGGCCTCGACGGCGGAGTCCACCCGGCCCGGCGCCAGCAGGCCGTGATCAGCGGAACTCAAGGAAAACCGTCTCCTCGCACTCCTCGCCGCCGTCCGCGGCACCGTCCCCGGCGTCGGCCGCCTGGAGGCGGATGTCGAAGCGGTACCGGCGCTCGCCGTCGGCCCGCGCGACCAGCGTGCGCGCCCGGCGCTCGGGGAGCCGGGACAGCAGCGGGTCGGCCGCGTGCGCCGCCGTGTCCTCCGGGAAGTAGATCCGGGTGAACAGGTGGTGCAGCAGGCCGCGGGCGAAGACGCACACCGCGATGTACGGCGTCGCGTCCGGGCGGCCCGCCGGGGCCGTGGCGGGCAGGGTGCGCAGGACGTAGCGGCCGTCCGCGTCGGTGGGCACCCGGCCGAAGCCGGTGAAGTCCACGCCGTCGCGGCCGACGACCGCGCCGGTCGCCGGGTCGCGGCGCAGCGAACCGGGCGCGCCGCGCAGGCCCCCGTCCGGACCGGCCTGCCAGAACTCCAGCAGCGCGTCCGGCACCGGCTCCCCCGCGCCGTCCACGACCCGGCCGTACACGGTGACGGTGTCCGGGTGGCCTGCGGGCGCCATGTCGCCGCCGCCGGGGAACGGCAGCGCGAAGCCGTAGAAGGGGCCGATGGTCTGGGAGGGGGTGGGGGCGAGCGGTTCGGGCGCTTCTGGATTCTCCGGCGGTTCCTGGACGGCACCGGGCTGCTGCGGTACGCCTTCGCGGCGGGGCGTGGGCCCGTGCGACGCGGCCTCGTGCGGGGTCGCGGACATCAGCGGTCCTCCTCGGTCCAGGTGGCGGCCGGTCCGTCCAGCACGATGTCCCAGCGGTAGCCGAGGGACCACTCCGCGCGGGCGAGTTCCGGGTCGTACGCGCAGACCAGCCGTGCGCGGGCCTGCGGGTCGGTGCACGCGGCGAGGATCGGGTCGTACGGGAACAGCGGGTCGCCGGGGAAGTACATCTGGGTCACCAGCCGCTGGGTGAAGGCGGTGCCGAAGAGCGAGAAGTGGATGTGGGCCGGGCGCCAGGCGTTGTGGTGGTTGCGCCACGGGTAGGCGCCGGGCCGGACGGTGGTGAACGCGTACCGGCCCTCGTCGTCCGTCAGACAGCGGCCGACGCCGGTGAAGTTCGGGTCGAGCGGGGCCGGGTGCTGGTCGCGCTGGTGGGCGTACCGGCCGGCGGCGTTGGCCTGCCAGATCTCGACGAGCTGGCCGCGCACCGGGCGTCCGGCGCGGTCCCGTACCCGGCCGGTCACGGTGATCCGCTCGCCGAGCGGCTCGCCGGCGTGCTGCCGGGTGAGGTCGGCGTCCAGGGCCGTGACGTCGGTGCCGCCGAAGGCGGGCCCGGCCAGTTCGACGGCCTCCGGGTCGCGCAGCGTGTCGAACGCGGCCTGGGGCTGGACCGGGTGGCGCAGGCGGGTGCTGCGGTACGGGGCGAAGTCGCGGCCGGGGTGCGCCGGTACGGGGCCGCCCGCCGTGCGGGCGTGGGCGGCGGCCGTGTGCAGGGCGGCGATCTCCCGGTCGATGGCGGACTGCGGTTCGGGGTCGGGTTCGGGGCCGGGGGGCGGTGTCGCCGGTACTGCCGCCGGGCCGGCCGGGGCGGTGGCGACCGGGTGGGCCGGGGGTGCCGGGGTGGCGGATGCGCCGGGAGGAGTCATCGGGAGTTCTCCAGGGACAGAGCCTGAGACGGCTGCGGAGGCGTCCAGCGGTGGGCGGCGCCCGGCGTCCGGCGGCGTGCGGAGCCCGTCCGCCCCGACCGCCCTGGCACGTGCCGCCTCGCGCTCATGATGCCCTCCCGCCGGCTGCTTTGAGGGCGCGCAGGGCGGCCAGTTCGGCATCGGTGGGCGCCTGGGTGGTCGTCAGGTCCGGTGCGACGCGCAGGTCCCAGCCGGTCGCCTCCCGTGCCTGCTCCGGCGGCACGCCGGGGTGCAGCGCGCTCAGCACGAGTTCGGCGGTGTCCGGGTCCGGGCGCAGGACGCCGAGGTCGGTGACGACGGCGGTGGGCCCGGAGCCGCGCATGCCGAGGGCGGCGCGGTCGCCCGGCCCGGCGCCGTGCCCGACGGTGGTGACGAAGTCGAGTGCGGGCACCAGGTTGCGGCGGGTGTGCCGCAGCACGATGAGCACCGCGCCGCAGTTCGCGGCGATCTCGGGGGCGCCGCCCGCGCCGGGCAGCCGCCCTTCGGACCGGCCCGGGCCGCGGTCCACGACGGTGGTGTTGATGTTGGCGAACCGGTCGAGCTGGGCGGCCCCGAGGAAGCCCACGTCGATCCGGCCGCCCTGCAGCCAGTAGTTGAACATCTCCGGCACGGACACCACCGCGTCGGCGGTGTCGGCCAGTTCGCCGTCGCCGATCGACAGGGGCAGCCGGGTCGGCCGGGAGCCGATGGTGCCCGACTCGTACACCAGGACCAGGTCCGGGTTGACGGTGCGGCGCGCCAGGTTGGCGGCCGTGCTGGGCAGCCCGATGCCGACGAAGCAGCTCCGCGCGCCGGCCAGCGCGCGGGCCGCGTTGACCTCCATCAGTTCGTCGCGGCCGCAGTGCGCGGCGTCGGCCGTACCGCTCATCGGGAACTCCTTCGCACGTTCGGCACGTCCCGCACGTTCGGCACGTCCCGTCCGCTCCGCACGTTCTCGTCGATCCACCGCAGGAACGTTTCCCGGTCGCGGGAGACGGCGTCCCACCGCTGGTAGAAGTCGTTGTCCCGGACCGAGTACCCGGCCGCGTACGAGGGGTGGGCGCCGCCGGGCACGAGCGCGACGGCGTCGATCACCCAGCCGGGCAGGACCACCGAGCCGGGCCTGGGCTCCAGGGCGCCCTCGACGATCTCCTCGACGGTGACCAGCACCCGCCCGGCGGCCAGCACCGCTTCCTTCTGCACCCCGGTCAGCCCCCAGAGCTGCACATTGCCCTGCCGGTCGGCCTGCTGGGCGTGGACGACCGTGACGTCCGGGTTGAGGGCGGCCACGGCGGCCAGTTCCTCGCCGGTGAACGGGCAGGTGACGGTGGAGATGGTGTCCGTACGGCCGGGCATGCCGCTGCCGCGGTAGCCGCGCAGCACCGCGAACGGCAGCTTCGAGGCACCGGCGACATAGCGGTTGGCCATCCCCGCGTGGCTGTGCTCGTCCAGCTCCAGCGGGTGCGGCCAGCCGTTCTCGACCGCGTCGCGGAAGCGGTGCAGCGAGCCGACGCCTGGGTTGCCGCCCCAGGAGAAGACCAGCCTGCGGGCGGCGCCCGCGCCGATCAACTGGTCGTAGACCACGTCCGGGGTCATGCGGGCCAGGGTCAGGCCGGTGACGCCCTGCCGGATGATCTCGTGCGCCGCGGCGAACGGGATCAGGTGGGTGAAGCCCTCCAGCGCGACGGTGTCCCCGTCGTGGACCAGGTCCCGCACGGCCTCGCGCAGGGAACGGATGTCGGCCATGTCCTCGCCCTCGCGTCGTCCTGGGTGCCGGGGCGGCAAGGTCTTCCACCCGCCCGCCCCGCCCGCCTTGTTCGCCAGGTGAACTTTGGTTCATAATGAGCGTGCCCCGAGTCTGGGTCCCTCTCCCGGCCGTGTCAACGGGTCGGCGGGTACGGTTCCGACGAGATGTCCGCACCGTGGAGAGCCCATGACGCACCCCGCCACCGACCCGCCACGGCCGCCCCAGGGGGCGGTGGGCCCGCTGATGCGCAGCCTGTCCGTGCTGCGGGCGCTCTCCGCGGACGGCGGACGGCAGGCCGTCGGCGACCTGGTCCGCGCGACCGGACTGGCGCGCTCCACCGTCGACCGCGTTCTGAGCACCCTCGCCCGCCTGGGCCACGTACGCGTCGAGGGCCGGGACGCGGTGCTCGCCCCCGGTCTGCTGGAACTCGGCAACGCCTACCTGGCCGCCTCCGAGCTGCCCGACCGGCTCGCCCCGGCCGCCGACCGGCTCGCCGACACGCTCGACGAGTCGGTCTCGCTCGCCGTACCGGACGGCGACGGAGTGCGCTTCGTGCACCAGGCGACGCGGCGGCGGGCGATGTCGCTCGCCTTCCGCATCGGCGACCTGCTGCCCGCCGAACGGGGCGCGGTCGGCGCGCTGTTCGCCGCCGACTGGGACGAGGACGCCTGGCTGCGCTGGCGGCAGCGGCACGCGGCGGACCCCACGGACGCCGGTTTCCCGGCCGTACCGCCGCGCCGGCGCGAGAACACCGGTACGGAACAGCCGTGCCCCGTGACGGAGTTCGCCGCCCGGGTCGAAGCGGCCCGGGCCACCGGCTGGTCACTGGACGACCAGTTGATCGAACCAGGCCTGGTCGCCGTCGCCATGCCCGTACGCGACCCCCTGGGCCGCCCGGTGTGCGCGGTGAGCGTCGTCAGCCACACCAGCCGGCTGACCGCCGAAGACCTACCCGCCGCCGTCCTCCCCCAACTCCGCAAGACGGTGGCGGAGATGGAACACTCCCTGACCGCCCCCGCCGCTGTCTCGACCGCCGAACCGTCCCCCACCCGGCACGCCTCCTGGACGCGCGCCTCCAAGCGGGAACTGGGCCCCGAGTTCGTCGAGTCCCTGGCCCGCGGCCTGCTCACCCTCACCGCGTTCGGCACCGGCCGGGCCGCACTCCCCCTGACCGCCGTGGCGGAGGCCACCGGCCTGGCCCGCGCCACCGCGCGCCGCGCCCTGCTCACCCTCGAACACCTCGGCTATCTCACCTCGGACGGCCGCCTCTTCCGCCCCGCACCGAAGATCCTGGAACTGGGCTTCGCCCCGCTCTCCGGACTGTCCCTCCCGGACATCGCCCGGCCCCACCTGGCCGCGCTGGTGGAGCAGGTGCACGACTCCGCGTCGATGGCGGTGCTGTCCGGCACGGACATCCGGTACGTGGCCCGGGTCCCCACCGTACGGATCATGAGCGTCAACATCACGGTGGGCACCCGCTTCCCCGCGTACCCGACCTCCATGGGCCGGGTCCTGCTCGCGGACCTCACCCCGGCGGAACGCGCCGCCCACCTCGCCCGCGCCGACCTCACCCCCCTCACCCGGCACACCGTCACCTCGCCCGAGCGCCTCGCCGTCGTACTGGAGCAGACACGCGAGGACGGTTACGCCCTGGTGGACCAGGAATTGGAGGAGGGCCTCCGCTCGATCGCCGTCCCCGTACGCGACCGCCACTCCCGGGTCGTCGCCGCGGTCAACGTCTCCACCCACGCGGGCCACCGCTCCCCCACCGAGGACCGCGACACCCTCCTGCCCCCGCTACGAGCGGCCGCGGCGCGCATCGAGGCGGATCTGCATACGGCGGGGCGGTACCTGAGGATTCCGCTCGCCTGAGAAGCCCGGAGCACCGGCGCCGGTCCCGCCGAGGGCTCCGGAGCTTCACTTGAGGCCAACGGACGGTGGGCACTGGAAGGCCAGTGTTCCCCATGGAAACAAGCACCTCCGGGTCAAGGCATGTGGGGAAAGTGGCTGTGGGGGAACTGTGGGTGTGTGTTTCTGTTGCGAAGTGAACAACACCGACAGCTCCGGGACGCCTGAGGAGAGACCGAGCCCCCGCGTCCGGCGAAGAACTGATGCCGATGTCGAGGGGTGCGTGCGGGTGCTCGCGGAAGTCCATCGGCGTGACGGCTACCCGGTGAACTGGCCTGACAAGCCCGGCGAGTGGCTGTCACGCGGGCCCCAGCTCGACTCCTGGGTGGCCGGACTTGAGGGACGCATCGTCGGGCATGTCAGTTTGTCGCGAGGTGGCAAAGGCGACCTGGCTCCGGCGTTGTGGAGCGAGCGGAACGGGACGACGCGGGCTGCGACGGCTGTGGTCAGCAGGCTGTTCGTCGCCCCGCGGGCGAGGGGGCATCGGATCGGCGCGCTGCTGATCGGCCAAGCGGTGCGGCACGCGCGGCATCGTGGTCTGCATCCGGTACTCGACGTCGTCGCATCCGATGTGGCGGCGGCGGCCCTGTACGAGCGGTTGGGCTGGGAGCTGATGGCCACCGTCGAGCAGGCGTGGGGTCCGGATCAGACGGTGACCATCCACTGTTACGCAGCGCCGTCGTGAGGTGCCCCTGCTACGGCCCGGCCCAGCCCGCCCCCGTTGCGGCCAGCCCGGCCCGGCCCGCTGCTCGCTCCGGAGCGCCGTTGTCCTCGCGATCGCCCACGACGCGGCGAACAACGGGCGCGCGCCGTCACCCCCAGGGCGTCGGCCCGGCGCCGTTCGACCATGCCACCAACCGGTCGCCGTCGAAGCAGCGGATGCCGCAGGTGTCGGCGTAGTCGACGGCCGGTTCGGTGAAGGTGCTGGTGGTGACGACGGCGGCGACCTCGGCCTCGTGCACCGTGTAGCAGGTGCCGCCGAAGCGCTGCACGTCCTGGGAGCCGACCTTGTTGTCCGGACAGTAGCGCTTGCACTGGATGATGATCCGCCGGCCGTCGGCTGTGGTGGCCAGGACGTCCGCGCCCAAGTCCCCCGCGCCGCCGACCACCTCGACGTTCCGGCAGCCGTCGCGTTCGCAGAGATGGGCTATCGCCTGCTCGAAGGCGTACGCGTCCATGGCGAGGAAGTCCTCGACACTGCCCCACCGGGCGGCCACGGGATCGGGCTCGGGATCGGCCACAGGAGCTACGACAGCCGGGGCGGCTTCCTCCGCCGCGGCCGCCAGGGCCACCTCCGCTTCGGCCTCCGCCTTCCCCGCCCGCGCGGCCCGCCGCAGTTCGCGCAGGCGCGGCATGCCCCGGATCGCCACGACGACGAGGGCCACGACGAACGGAAGGGCGACGACGCTCACCACAGTGGCCGGGCCCGGGTGCTCCGTCGCCCACCGGACCACTTCGCGGACGGCGAGGAAGCCACCGCACAGAAGGACCCCGATCACGGCCAGGACGAACATCGTCCGCCGCATCGGGTACGTACGGCCCCGGGGCCCTGGTGATGCCCCGTCAACTTGCGTGGGTGCGGCCACCGGCGCTGCTCCTTCACTTCCGCGGGACGGTTACGGCTCCTCTTCCACCTCCTGCCCCGCGGCGGCCGATCCATGATCACCACGCCCCACCCGTCGCGCCCGCCTCCGCCGCACGTTCGCCACATCCCGCGCCACAGCCAGCACAACCGCCCCCACGACGAACACCACCGCCCCGAGCGCGGCCGAAGAGGTCAGCATCGGATACACAAGGTCTCCCAAGGAATAGGCGGCGCATTCTCCGCGCCCTGGAAAACACCATGCGGCACCCGCTCACCGCCCACCCCTTCCTCACCACCGCCCCGCGCGCCTCTTCACCCGAATTCAGCACACACGACCCAGGCCCCTCCCCAGCGCCTAGCCTGCCTCGTAACTCCGGTTCGGGTGCGACGTCAAGCTGGTCGTGCAGGTCGTCACCGCTCAACGCCGTGAGCTCATAGAGGTGTTCACCGGGCTTCGCCCGGACGAGTTCCAGCGTCCGGTGCGGGCTGTCCACCGTGAGGGCGGCAAGGCCCTGGACCCGGACCGGCCGGGCCGTCCGTGGGCACTGACACTGGAGGGCCGGGTGCTGCTGGTGGCGATGTACTGCCGTACCAACCTCACCATGCGCCAGCTCGCCCCGCTGTTCGGGATCTCCCCGGCAGCCGTCGGCCGGATCATCAGCCGGCACGGCCCACTGCTGGCCCTGGCGCCGGGCAAACGCAAGCCTGGACGGCACCAGGTCCTCGTCGTGGACGGCACGCTGGTGCCCAGCCGGGACCGGACGGTGGCCGCCTCGTCCAAGAACTACCGCTACTCGGCGAACCTCCAGGTCTTCACCAAGGCCGGGACCCGGCTCGTGCTGGCCGCCGGCCGGCCCCTGCTGGGCAACCTCAACGACTGCACCGTTTGCACCGAGTCCGGCATCAAGGACGCCTGCGCAACGCGACCGTCATCGCCGACGGCAGCTACCAGAGCACCGGGATTCTCATGGCCCACCGGCGCCGGGCCGGACAGGACCGGCTTCCGGTCTGGAAGGAGCAGCGCAACGCCTTCCACCGGCAGGTCCGGGCCCGGGTTGAGCACGCCTTCGCCAGATCGAAGAATTGTAAGATCCTGCGGGACTGCTGCCTCAAGGGAGACGGTGTCTACTGGGCCACCAGCGGCGTCGCCCACATGCATGACCTCGCCCTCAGCCGAGCCTGATCGACATCGCGAGACAAGCTGTACCAGGGCACCGGGTGATGGTCGCCCCAGGGCTTCGCGTGTCGTCTCCGCAGTCGGCAGCTATGCCCCGCAGGCGCTCCCGACGCAGAGGGGCGGATCGTATTCCTTGCCATCGTTGCAGTAAAGCCACCAGGTGTCTCCCGACTTGTATCCGTGCGGCTGTACGCGGGTCAATGCGGGGATCCAGCTCTTCCCCTTCTCGAAGTTCCAGTGCTCGGGCCTCAAGTTGCGGGCGTAGCCGCCCAGCCTGTGGTCGGCTCCGATGTGGGCGGAGGCGTGCCAGAAGTACTTGCCGTTCCAGACGCGAAAGTAATTCTTTGTGGGGTCTTCTTTGTAGGCGCCGAACTGCCACTTGGCTGCGTCGCTGGTGCTTCCGGCGACGTAGCACCACCCGGCCCAGTTGATCCCCAGGTAGCCCCATAGCACCCCGCCCTTCCACAAGAAAACGGGCTTGGGTTCGATATCGCCCACCTCCGAGACAGGCGGCATTGTCTCCTCAGGCGTGAGTCCCTGGTCAGGGTCTTTATCTGGAGGTACCGTCACCGGGCTAGGACCTTCTCCCTGCGGCAGCGGACCCGGGTCAGGGCCTTGTCCCGAAAAGATTGCTGGTTCCAATGGGGCCGGTGCTTCGTCGTTCGGCATGCCATTCCCCTTCTCTGGTGTCACGTAGTGGATCGACGCCCACGTGTCTCCCGCGCTCGGTGTGTTCTTGATCCTCACATCGAATGACGGGCAACCCCGCCCCCGGGGGCATGTCGAACCTCCTGCCATTTTCGCTACGCGCTACCCCACATGCCCGCCTATGCAGACCAGACGGGGGATCGTGAATCCCGCCTGCTAAGGCACAGCCCTCGTCTCGGGTATCACGCCGCTACGAGTTACGAGAGAGCTTCTAACACACGGGATGCGGCTGCCGCTGGGGTTCATGGAAAGGCCGCCGGGCGACTGTTGGCGCTGGCTACGATCCGCCTCGTGCCGGTGGAGTTTCTGACTGAGGCGAGCCGCCCAGGGTCGATCAGGGGCACTGACCCACCCCGCTCACGTGGCAGCCGCGCAGGAAACGGGGCATGGGTCGTTCCGGTGCCAGCATTTACATGTGGCACCCGTTGCCAGCGATTCACTCGAATGGGTGAACGACTATGCCTACCGCCGCGCATCCAGAGATGCATCCCTCCCCTGAGGAAAAAGGGGGCTCATTCGAGGAGGGCAAGCCTGGAGTCGATGGCGGGACCGACGACTCCGACACCCCTCTCCCTCTGCGGCGTCACGAACGCGTCGTCATCGAAACGGAACACCGAGAGGCTCACGTGACAGACGGCGTCCGCGGCAGCGCTGAACGGGATTTCCAGCCCGTCCACCGGACCCATACGGCCCAGTTGCTCCAGCGTGGTACGGATCCGTGTCGAGACCGTCATGGTCACCTTTTCCGAGCGCTCCCGGCCCCGGGTGACATCCTCCTCCGGATCACCGACCAGGAACCGCCCCCCGGCATCCCTCGCCGGCCTTCTGCCGCAGCGTTTCGGAGAACGCCGGCACCTGCGACCACAAGAAGTAATTCGTGTACCCCGCGAAGAGAAGTTCCCGGCCCCCGATCAGCTCGCCCCATACGTCGGAAGGACAGGCGGACCGGTACGGATAGCTGCGCACCAGTTCCCGGTCGTGCCCGGTGCTTGCCGTAGCCGAGCGCAGGGCATTGTTCAAGTCCCCTCCCCCGGACATTCGGGTCTTCTCGCGAACGCAGCGCCTCGACGGCCCAACTGTCCGCCGCCAGATACAGATTGGCCCTTGAGGGGGCTCAGAGGTCATCTCATTTGGCTGGGTCGGCTGTTCGCTGTGGTGCAGATTGTGGAACGGTTGGTTCCCGGCGAATGGTGGGGGTTGTTCCAGCGGGTGGTGCCTGCGGCGTCATTCGGGCCATCCGGGCGATGGCCCACCGCCGGTTCACCGCATGGATGAAGGTCAGGGTGTGGGCCGAGCTCCGCCGCCTGGTCCTCGACGAACTCAGGGCCCGCAGCGACCGAGCGGACCGGTCCGCCCCTGTCCGTCGGAATCTCCGGCGCGAACGTGCACGACAGCCAGGCCCTGGTCCCGCTGGTGAAGGGCATACCCCCGATCCGCTCCCGCCTCGGCCGCCGCCGACGCAAGCCCGGCAGGCTCCACGCCGACAAGGGCTATGACTATCGCTACCTGCGGCAATGGCCGGCGCAGCGAGGCATTCGGCACCGCATCGCCCGCAAGGGCGTCGAGACCTCACAGCGGCTCGGACGACACCGATGGACCATCGAACGGGCCATGGCCTGGCTCGCCGGGTGCCGTCGACTCCACCGCCGCTACGAACGCAAGGCCGAGCCCCCCTCGCTTTCACCAGCCTCGCCTGCACCCTCACCTGCTACCGCGGACTCAAGACGACTCCATGCGTTGTGAAAGCTCAGCCATGATGGCAAGCGTGAGCAAAGAGACTGCGCTTGAGGCCGTATCACGCCTGTACCAAGAGTTCATGACATTGCCTTTTCCTCCCAGACTGGCTGGCGCGGACCGGGCCGGCTTCGATCTGGTGATGCTGGACTCGGACACCGCAGGCTGGGTTTTCACCTGGATCAAGAACGGCGGCGAGCTCGACGCGCGAGCTCGGAGCGGTCTGCTTCGCTCCATCGCCCGCCTGGACCAGGTCATACCTGTACTCAGTGAAGCGGACCACCCTGAATACTGGCACCGCCTGCACGAGATGGCTCGTCTTGTCGCGGATTCCCCCCAGGCAGACGCCAATGAGATGACCTCTCAACCCTGGAACGCATGACCGATCCGACGCCGCACTCCACCGCCCCGATCATCCTGCCGCTGCCGCTGGAAACGGCTCCTGCTCCCGTCGAAGGCTGCGCGGGTGACGCCGAACCCAGGCCACCATTGCGCGTCCGCGCTGTCCACGCATCGCTCGACCACCCGGCAAATGATGCGCCCGTATCCGGACGATAAGCTTTCGTCCTGATTTTCCATGCACAAGGGGGGCACATGTCCGCTGAACCACACACCGAAACCGGGGCCGGGACGCGGATCGAGTTCGCGTACCGCATGACCGTCGAGGACTTTCGTGAGGGGTTGCGTGCCCGGGCGCGGGTCTCGGTTGCTGCGCGGCGCTACAGGTTGCTGGTGATCGTGGGGGCTGTGCTGCTGCTCGGGGTCATGGTGTGGACCTGGGTGGCCGAGGGGACCGTGGACGTGCCGCTCGTGGTGGTGCCGGTGGCGTTGCTGCTGATGATGTTCGTGTCGCCCTGGATACTGGCCCGGCAGTTCCATCGGCAGGCCGAGGCGATGGGCGAGTTCCGGGCGGTGGTGGACGAGAGCGGTGTCACGGTCACGAACCGGCAGCGGACCAGTGCTCTCTCCTGGCGGGCGGTGAACCGTTACGCCGAGACGCCGCGGGCGTTCGTGCTGCTGAGCGGGGACCGGAACATCACGGATATGACGATCCTGCCCAAGCGCGGCGCCGCCCACCCCGCCGACGCCGAGCGGCTGCGGGCTCTGATCGAGGGGCGGCTGGTTCGTGTCTGAGGACCGGAGTGGGTCCGTGTCCGCCTTATGGCCCCGGCGTCCGTCGACACCGGCCGCCTCGTACGTTCCGGCCGCCCCGGACACCCCCATACGCCGGCGCGGCGCGGCCAATCCCTGCGTTCTACCGGTGCTGGTTGTCGTGCGGCCTGGCAGGCCTTCGGCGTGCGGCCCTACAGGCCCGGCGCTCGTCCCTCAGTGCCGCCGGTGACGCTTCGTACGCGTGTGCAGTCGTGCCCGGATGTCGGCCGGGGGCAGGAAGTGGGCCCAGCGTTCGGGGTATTCCGCCGGGGGTGACGCGCCCGGGTCGTCGCCGTCGTCGCCGTCGTCCTCGTCGCCGTCGTCCGGCTGCGGGTCGCCGGTGAGGGCGGCATCCGCGGAGTCGGCCGTGGCGCCGAGGCCGACGGCGGCCAGGGCGGAGCTCTGGGCCGCCGCCACCTCGCGGGCCCGGCGTTCCTTCTCGGCGCGGCCGGCGGCGGTGGCGACCGAGGGCCATACGCGGTCGAAGGCGGCGTTCATGGCCGCGCCGACCAGGACCGCGAAGGCGGAGACGCCGATCCAGAGGAGGACGGCGACGGGTGCGGCGAGGGAGCCGTAGATGGTGGGGCCCTCTACGGTCTGGGTGAGGTAGACGCGCAGCAGCAGGCTGCCCAGGACCCACATGGCGAGGGCTACCACCGCGCCGGGGATGTCCTCGCGCCAGGGTGAGCGTACGGGGACGGACACGTGGTAGAGGGTGGTGAGGAAGGCGACGGAGAGGATGAGGACGACCGGCCAGTACAGGATGCGGATGGCGGTCCCGCTCGCCGGCAGCCAACTGACGACGGTGTCCGGGCCGACCACCATCAGCGGCAGCGCGACCGCGCCGACGACCAGCGCGGCCAGGTAGAGCACGAAGGCCAGCAGCCGGGTCCGGACGATGCCGCGCCGCCCGTCCAGCCCGTACATGATCGTGATGGTGTCGACGAAGACGTTGAGCGCGCGGGAGCCGGACCACAGGGCGATGGCGAAGCCGAGGGAGATCACGTCCGGGCGGCGGCCGGTGAAGATGTCGTCGAGCAGCGGCCGGGCGATCTCGTTGACGCCCTTGCTGGACAGTAGGGTGTCGGACGCGCTGAGGATGTTCTCGCGGATGTGGTCGATGGTCTCCCGGCCGATCCAGGGCTCCATGTAGCCGAGCAGGCCGATGAAGCCGAGGAGCAGCGGCGGCAGCGACAGCAGGCAGAAGAACGCGGCCTCGGCGGCGAGCCCGGTGACGCGGTACTCCATGCAGGAGTTGACGGTGTCCTTCAGCAGCAGCCAGGCGAGGCGGCGTTTGGAGACGTTCCGGTACAGGACCCGGGCCCGGTGCAGACGGCCGGCCGGCCGCTGCGCTGCTTCGTTCACTGGCTGCACCTCCTTACCGTATCTGCCATGGCACCCACCACTCATACGGTCACGAACCAGCCTCCGCCGCTGGTCGGGTACGACGTCTTCGCGGCGGACGCGGCGCTCACCGAGGGCGTCGCGCGGCACGTCTCGCCCGCTCTCCGGGAGGAGGCGCGGCAGGAACTGGGCGAGCTGGGCCGGGCGGCGGGCTCCGCCCACGCGCAGCGCTGGGGTGCGCTGGCCGACGGCAATCCACCCGTCCTGCGTACCCACGACCGTTACGGCCACCGGGTGGACGAGGTGGAATTCCACCCGGCGTGGCACCGGCTGCTGGGACACGCCGTCTCCTCCGGGCTCACCGACGCCTGGTCACGGCCGGCCGGGCACGTCCGGCGTACCGCGGGGTTCCTGGTGTGGACGCAGGCCGAGGCGGGGCACGGCTGTCCGCTGTCGATGACGCACGCGGCGGTGCCCGCGCTGCGGGCCGACCCGGCGCTGGCGGCGGAGTGGGAGCCGCTGCTGACCTCGCGGGTGTACGAGCCGGGGCTGCGGCCGGTGGCGGACAAGCCGGGCGCGCTGGCCGGGATGGCGATGACGGAGAAGCAGGGGGGCAGTGACGTGCAGGCGACCACGACGGTCGCGGAGCCCCTGTCGTCCGACGGGGAGTACGTCCTGACGGGGCACAAGTGGTTCTGTTCGGCGCCGATGTCGGACGCGTTCCTGGTGCTGGCGCGGACGCCGGGGGACGCGTCGCGGCGGGCGGACGGGGACGGGGGCGGGCTCTCCTGTTTCCTGCTGCCGCGGGTGCTGCCGGACGGCAGCCGCAACTCCTTCCGCATCCAGCGGCTCAAGGACAAGCTCGGCAACCGCGCGAACGCGTCGGCCGAGGTCGAGTTCGACGGCACGACCTGGGCGCGGCGGGTCGGCGAGGAGGGGCGCGGCGTCGCGACGATCATCGAGATGGTCGCGGCGACCCGGCTGGACTGTGTGACGGGCTCGGCGGCGGTGATGCGGCAGGCGGTGGCGCAGGCGCTGCACCACACCACGTACCGGGAGGCGTTCGGCAAGCCCCTCGCCGAGCAGCCGCTGATGCGCAACGTCCTCGCGGACCTGGCGCTGGAGTCGGAGGCGGCGACGGCGCTGGCGCTGCGGCTGGCCGCGGCGTACGACGCGGACACCGACCAGGAGCGGCACTTCCTGCGGCTGGCGGTGCCCGCGGCCAAGTTCTGGGTGACCAAGCGCTGCACACCGGTGGCCGCCGAGGCGCTGGAGTGCCTGGGCGGCAACGGTTACGTGGAGGAGTCCGGAATGCCGCGGCTGCTGCGCGAGTCGCCGCTGAACTCCGTGTGGGAGGGGTCGGGCAACATCCAGGCGCTGGACGTGCTGCGGGCGCTGCGCCGCGAACCGGCGGCGCTGCACGCCTTCCTGACGGAGATCGGTACGGCCCGGGGCGCCGACCACCGGCTGGACGGCGCGATCAAGGGACTGCTGACCGAACTGGCCGACCTGGAGGGCATCGAGGCCCGCGCCCGGCGGCTGGCGGAGCGGCTGGCGCTGGTCCTCCAGGGCTCCCTGCTCGTACGGTACGCGCCGCCCGAGGTCGCCGATGCGTTCTGCGCCGCGCGCCTGGGCACCGACCACGGCACCTCCTTCGGCACCCTGCCGCACACCCTCGCCCTGCGCGCGATCGTGGAGCGGGCACGGCCGGTGGCGGAGCGGTGACGTACCAGGAACCGGCGCGCCGCGACAAGCGGTGAAGTACGCGGTGGCGGGCCCGGTTCCCTCAGGAGGGGGGTCGGGGTCCGGGGCCCGCCACCGTGTGGTCGGGGAGCGGTGCCGCGCCGACCCGGCGCCGCTCCCCGGTCTCGGACCGGTCCTCAGGACCGGCCCGCGAGGTCTGTCGCCGCCCGTCGCCGCTGCGGCCCGTACCGGGCGGCCGGAGCGCGGCGGCTCCCGGCGGCACGGGCTCCGGGAACGGCGGCCCCGACGGCACGAGGGGTTCCGCTCACCATGACGTCGCCCCCTCTCGTCCTGCCGGTCACCTTCCTCGCCGCCGTCATAGGCCACAACAGTTGCAGCCGGTTGCAACCAATTGACGCAATCCCGCGTTCGGAGCGGCCCGGTGACGGCACCATGGGGCGGCAACCCACGGACAGTGCACGACGGAGAGAAGAGCGTGAGCGACAGACCGAGCGACATGGGCATCTGGTCGGCCCAGGAGGTACGCGAGACGACGCGGCGGCTCGCCTCGCTCCGTGAGGCCGCGCTCTGCGACGGCCGGACGGCCGCCGCGCCCCGTGCCGTGATCTGCGAGTCCTGGCGCCGGGCGCTGGACCGCGGCGTCGACCCGGACCGGGACCGGCGCGAACGGCCGCTGACCGTCGAGGAGCTGGAGCACCGGCGGCACAGCTCCCGGCTCGCCTCGCTGCTGCCGCTGTTCAACAGCGGTCTGCTGCCGGCCGCCGACGCCGCCCAGCAGATCATGGTCGTCACGGACGCCGAGGGCCGGGTGCTGTGGCGGGAGGGCTGCGCGCCGGTCCGGCGGATGGCCGACCGGCACGGCTTCGACAAGGGCGCGGACTGGACCGAGGAGATCGTCGGCACCAACGCCATCGGGACCGCGCTGGTGGCCCGCCGCCCCGTCCTGGTGCACTCCGCCGAGCACTTCGTCCGTACCCACCACCAGTGGACGTGCGCCGCGGCGCCGCTGCACGATCCGCGCGACGGGCGGCTGCTGGGCATCGTGGACGTGAGCGGCCCGGCGCACACCTTCCATCCCAGCACCCTGTCGCTGGTCTCCGCGGTGGCCCGGCTCGCGGAGGGCGAGCTGCGCGAACGGCACCACGGCGCGCTGGACCGGCTGCGGGCGAGCGCCGCGCCCGTACTGGCCCGGCTCGGCGGGCAGGCGCTGGCCGTCGACAAGGACGGCTGGACCGCGGCGGTCATCGGGCTGGCGCCGCCGGACCGGGTCGCCCTGCCCAAGTCCCCGGAGGCCGGGCCGCTGTGGCTGCCGCGCTACGGGATGTGCACGCTGGAGCCGCTGCCCGGCGGCTGGCTGATCCGCGTCGGCGCGCCGCAGGGCGAGGAGCCGCGGACCAGCCGGGTGCTGCTGGACCTCGGCAGCCGTACCCGGCCGGCCGTCACGGTCACCGGCCCGGCGGGTAGCTGGACGCACGAGCTGAGTCCGCGCCACGCGGAGGTGCTGTTCGTGCTGGCGCACCGGCCGGAGGGGCGCAGCGCGGCCGACCTGGCGCAGGACCTCTTCGGGGACCGTGCCCGGACGGTGACGGTACGGGCCGAGCTGTCCCGGTTGCGCCGCCATCTCGCGAGTGTCCTGGCGCACCGCCCGTACCGGTTCGCCGACGGGGTGGACGTGGAACTGCGGCTGCCACCGAGCCCGGTGGACCTGCTGCCGCACTCGACGGCACCGGCGGTGATGGCGGCACGACGCGCGTGAGGGGGCGCGGGGCCCCGCCCCGTACGTCCCGGGCTCCCCGTACCTCCCGTACGCCTCGTAAAAGCGGTGCGGTCCACCCGCCCCTTGGGTAATCTGGCACCGCTTCGAACATCAGCTCCCCAGGAGGACGTCGCAGAACGGGAGCAGCCCACGCCACGGTGCGCGTGCGGCCGGGCGAGCGGGCGACACGACCTTTCGTGCTCGACCCCGCCCTCCTGGAGGATCTGACATGCCCATCGGCCTCGGCCTGCCCATCGGCGCCCCCGCATCCCTGCTGACCTGGGCCCGGCGCGCCGACGCCGTCCCGTTCCGCAGCGTCGCGCTGCTCGACCGGCTGGCGTACGGCAATCCGGAACCCCTGATCACCCTGGCCGCCCTGGCCGGCGCCACCTCCCGCGTACGGTTGCAGACCGAGGTGCTGCTCGCGCCGCTGCACCGCACCGCGCTGCTCGCCAAGCAGGCCGCCACCCTCGACGTGCTCTCCGGCGCCCGGTTCACGCTCGGCATCGGGCTGGGCGGACGCGCGGACGACTACGCGGCGGCGGGCGTCGACCAGCGCACCCGCGGCCGCCGGCTGGACGGCCAGACGGCCCGGCTGCGTTCCGTCTGGGCCGGTGAGCCGTACGGCGCGGGCGCCGGCCCGGTCGGCCCCGCGCCGGCCCGTACCGGCGGCCCGGAAGTGCTCTTCGGCGGCTTCGTACCGGCCGTGGTCCGGCGGGTGGCCCGCTGGGGCGACGGCTTTCTCGGTGCGGCGCTGCCGCCGTCGATGATGGACGGGCTGTTCCGCGACGTGGAGAAGGCGTGGGACACGGCGGGCCGGTCCGGCCGCCCGCGGCTGGTGGCACAGGTGAACGTGGCACTCGACCCGGAGCCCGTCCTGGACGAGGCCCGGCGCGAGGCACGCGCGTACTACGGGCCGTTCGCGTACACCGACCACGTCGTGAACGGACTGCTCACCACGGAACGCGGCATCCGCGACGCGGTGGCCGCCTTCCGCGCCATCGGCGCCGACGAGGTGATGCTCTACTGCTGGGCCACCGACCCGGACCAGGTGGAGCGCATCGCGGACGCGGTGCTGTGATCCCGGCCGGGCCGCGCGGGCGGTTCCCGCGCGGCCCGGCCGCTCACCGGGACGCCCCCGCGGCTGCTGTGCGGTCGCGGCGCCGTGATGTGCTGCCCCCATGACTCTCACCGTGACCACCTGGCACCTCGAACAGACCTCTCCCGACGACCTGGCCCCCGCCGTCGCTCCCCCGGCGGAGCAGCGGGTCCGGATCGCCCGGGCGGAGGTGGCCTCGCCGGAGTTCAGCCGGTTCCTTTACACGTCGGTCGGCGGGGACATCACCTGGACCGACCGGCTGGGCTGGTCGTACGGGCAGTGGGAGGAGTTCCTCGGGCGGCCCGGCGTGGAGACGTGGGTGGCGTACGAGCGGGACACGCCGGCCGGGTTCGTGGAGCTGGACGCGCAGGCCGAAGGGGCCGTCGAGATCAGCTACTTCGGGCTGCTGCCGGCGTTCCGGGGGCGACGGATCGGTGGGCATCTGCTGGCGTACGGGACGGCGCGGGCCTGGGACCTGGACGAGCGATGGCCGGAGCGTGAGCGGACCCGGCGGGTGTGGGTGCACACGTGCAGCAAGGACGGGCCGTACGCACTGGACAACTACCGGCGCCGCGGCTTCCGGGTGTACGCGACCGAGGAGACCGAAGAAGCGGAGGTGCCCATTCCGGGTCCGTGGCCGGGCGCCTGACCCCGGGCGGCAATTCCTGGCGATATGCCGTAAAACGGCAGGGCGGGACCCGCGGAGCCCGCCCTGCCGTGGCGTGACCGAGGCCATACCTTCTCACCATCCGGGACACTCTTGTCCATATTCTGGAAGACGGTGGACTGGCTAAAGAGCGCCATGACACGCTTCCGTCATGTCTACAGCTGGAATTGCCTTGGTGAGTCGGCGGCACGTCGACCTCGGCCGCCTGTCCAGCGCCATCTGTCCGGCGGGCTGACAGTCTCAGCAACGTCGCCTTTTCGCCGTCCCCACCGTCGCGGACGCGCGGGCACCCTGATCCGACCTGCCCCGGGCATTTCTGTACCCAGCCCCTTGCGCCGAGGCGCGTCTTCGCAGGTCACGGTGGGGTTGCCGCTGCCGTCCCCCCTCACCGAGCCGCCCAGAAGGACATACCGCCATGGCCGCCACCCCCGAACGAACCGGTTCCGCCACGACCCGCCGCAAGGCCGGACGCCATCGCGGTGAGGGCCAGTGGGCCGTAGGTCACTTCACTCCGCTGAACGGCAACGAGCAGTTCAAGAAGGACGACGACGGTCTCAATGTGCGGACACGCATTGAGACGATCTACGCCAAGCGCGGTTTCGACTCGATCGACCCCAGCGATCTGCGCGGCCGGATGCGCTGGTGGGGCCTCTACACCCAGCGCAAGCCCGGGATCGACGGCGGCAAGACCGCGGTACTGGAGCCGGAGGAGCTGGACGACACGCACTTCATGCTGCGGGTCCGGGTCGACGGCGGCCGGCTGAGCGTCGCGCAGCTACGGGCCATCGGCGAGGTCTCCCAGGAGTACGCGCGCGGCACCGCGGACATCACCGACCGGCAGAACATCCAGTTGCACTGGATCCGCATCGAGGACGTCCCGGCGATCTGGGAGAAGCTGGAGTCCGTCGGCCTGTCGACGACCGAGGCGTGCGGCGACTGCCCCCGTGTCATCATCGGCTCGCCTGTCGCCGGCATCGCGGCCGACGAGATCATCGACGGCTCGCCCGCGATCGCGGAGATCGAGCGGCGCTTCATCGGCAGCAAGGAATTCTCGAACCTGCCGCGGAAGTTCAAGACGGCGATCTCCGGCTCGCCGGTGCAGGACGTGGTGCACGAGATCAACGACGTCGCGTTCGTGGGCGTCGAGCACCCCGAGCACGGCCCCGGCTTCGACCTGTGGGTGGGCGGCGGCCTGTCCACCAACCCGCGGCTCGGCGAACGGCTGGGCGCATGGGTGCCGCTGGAGGACGTGCCCGAGGCGTGGGCCGGTGTCGTGGGGATCTTCCGGGACTACGGCTACCGGCGGCTGCGCAACCGCGCCCGGCTGAAGTTCCTGATGGCGGACTGGGGACCGGAGAAGTTCCGCGAGGTACTGGAGAACGAGTACCTGAAGCGGAAGCTGACCGACGGCCCGGCGCCCGCCGAGCCCAGCAGCCGCTGGCGCGACCACGTGGGCGTGCACCGCCAGAAGGACGGCCGGTTCTACGTGGGCTTCGCGCCGCGCGTGGGCCGGGTGGACGGCGCCACCCTCGTCAAGATCGCCGAACTGGCGGCGGCGCACGGCTCGGACCGGCTGAACACCACCGTCGAACAGAAGATGATCATCCTTGATGTGTCCGAGGACCAGGTCGAGCCGCTGGTCGCCGGGCTGGAGGCGCTGGACTTCCAGGTCCGGCCCTCGCCCTTCCGGCGCGGCACGATGGCCTGCACCGGCATCGAGTTCTGCAAGCTGGCGATCGTCGAGACCAAGGCGCGCGGCGCCTCGCTCATCGACGAACTGGAGCGCCGGATGCCGGACTTCGAGGAGCCGGTCAGCATCAACATCAACGGCTGCCCGAACGCCTGCGCCCGCATCCAGACCGCGGACATCGGCCTCAAGGGCCAGTTGGTGCTGGACGCCGACGGCAACCAGGTGGAGGGCTACCAGGTGCACCTGGGCGGCGCGCTCGGACTCCAGGCGGGCTTCGGCCGCAAGGTCCGCGGCCTGAAGGTCACCGCCGACGAGCTGCCCGACTACGTCGAGCGGGTGCTGACCCGGTTCCAGGAGCAGCGCGAGGAGGGCGAGCGGTTCGCCACCTGGGCCGCCCGCGCGGAAGAGGGTGCGCTGAAGTGAGCGGGCGGGCCGCGCCGTTCTACTGCCCGTACTGCGGGGACGAGGACCTGCGCCCTTCCGGGGAGGGACACGGCGCGTGGGAATGCGGGGCGTGCGCCCGCGCGTTCCGGCTCTCGTTCCTCGGACTGCTGGCCAAGGGCGTCACCGCCCCGGCCCGGCAGCACGACAACCCTCAAGGGGGCAGCAGCACATGACGGCAACTCAGGAACGGACGGAAGCCGAGCTGGCGGCGCTCGCCGAGCGGGCGGGCCGCGACCTGGAGGACGCCTCCCCGCTGGAGATCCTCACCTGGGCCGCCGGGGCCTTCGGCGAGCGCTTCTGCGTCACCTCCTCCATGGAGGACGCGGTCGTCGCGCACCTGGCCGCGCGCGCCTTCCCCGGTGTCGACGTGGTCTTCCTCGACACCGGCTACCACTTCCCGGAGACCATCGGCACCCGGGACGCGGTGGCCGAGGTGATGGACGTCAACGTCATCACCCTCACGCCGCGGCGGACGGTGGCCGAGCAGGACGCCGAGTACGGGCCGAAGCTGCACGACCGCGACCCGGACCGGTGCTGCGCGCTGCGCAAGGTCGCGCCCCTCGAAGCGGGCCTGGCCGGGTACGACGCCTGGGCGACCGGGCTGCGCCGCGACGAGTCGCCGACCCGGGCCGGTACCCCGGTCGTGGGCTGGGACGCGCGGCGCCGCAAGGTGAAGGTCTCGCCGATCGCGCGCTGGACGCAGCAGGACGTGGACACGTACGTCGCCGAGCACGGGGTGCTCACCAACCCGCTGCTGCTGGACGGCTACGCCTCGGTGGGCTGCGCGCCCTGCACCCGCCGGGTGTCGGCGGGCGAGGACGCGCGGGCCGGCCGCTGGGCCGGCAGCAACAAGACCGAATGCGGGCTGCACTGATGAGCGGCCCCGGGGAGTCCGGCCAGCAGACGCCGGACCACGAGGACATCCAGGACCTTCGGGAGCGAAAGATGACGGGCGCCACGGTGTGGCTGACCGGACTGCCCAGCGCCGGCAAGACCACGATCGCGTACGCGCTGGCGGAGCGGCTGCGGGGCGAGGGCCACCGCGTCGAGGTGCTGGACGGGGACGAGATCCGCGAGTTCCTCTCGGCGGGGCTCGGGTTCAGCCGGGCGGACCGGGACACCAACGTGCAGCGCATCGGCTTCGTCGCCGAACTCCTGGCGAGCAACGGCGTCAAGGCGCTGGTGCCGGTGATCGCGCCGTACGCGGACTCGCGGGAGGCGGTGCGCAAGCGGCACCAGCGCGAGGGGACGCCGTACCTGGAGGTGCACGTGGCCACGCCGGTCGAGGTGTGCTCCGAGCGGGACGTGAAGGGCCTGTACGCGAAGCAGGCGGCGGGCGAGATATCCGGGCTGACCGGCGTCGACGACCCGTACGAGCAGCCCGAGTCGCCCGATCTGCGCATCGCGTCGCACACCCAGACCGTCCAGGAGTCCGCGGCGGCGCTGCACGCGCTGCTCACCGAGAGGGGACTGGCATGACGACCGCCGCTGCCGTGAGCACGGGCGCCGGGAGCCCCGGCGGGACCGGGAAGGCCGGGGACGCCGACAGCCCGTACGCGCTGAGCCATCTGGACGCGCTGGAGTCCGAGGCGGTGCACATCTTCCGCGAGGTGGCGGGCGAGTTCGAGCGGCCGGTGATCCTCTTCTCCGGTGGCAAGGACTCGATCCTCATGCTGCACCTGGCGCTGAAGGCGTTCGCGCCCGCGCCGGTGCCCTTCGCGCTGCTCCACGTGGACACCGGTCACAACTTCCCCGAGGTGCTCGACTACCGCGACCGCACGGTGGCCCGGCACGGACTGCGGCTGCACGTCGCCTCCGTGCAGGACTTCATCGACCGCGGCGAGCTGCGCGAGCGCCCGGACGGCACCCGCAACCCGCTCCAGACCGTGCCGCTGCTGCACGCCATCGAGTCGCACCGCTTTGACGCGGTGTTCGGCGGCGGACGCCGGGACGAGGAGAAGGCGCGCGCCAAGGAGCGGGTCTTCTCGCTGCGCGACGAGTTCGGCGGCTGGGACCCGCGCCGCCAGCGCCCCGAGCTGTGGCAGCTCTACAACGGCCGCCACTCCCCCGGCGAGCACGTCCGCGTCTTCCCGCTGTCCAACTGGACGGAGCTGGACGTGTGGCAGTACATCGCCCGCGAGAAGATCGAGCTGCCCGCCATCTACTACGCCCACGAGCGCGAGGTCTTCGCCCGCGGCGGCATGTGGCTGGCGCCCGGCGAGTGGGGCGGCGCCAAGGACGGCGAGCGGGTCGAGACGCGGCGGGTGCGCTACCGCACCGTCGGTGACATGTCCTGCACCGGCGCCGTCGACTCCGACGCGGACACCATCGAGGCCGTCATCGCGGAGATCGCCGCCTCCCGGCTCACCGAGCGGGGCGCCACCCGGGCCGACGACAAGCTGTCCGAGGCCGCCATGGAGGACCGCAAGCGCGAGGGGTACTTCTGATCATGAGCACGAACACGATGGTCGATCCGGTCGACGTGGCCGGTACGGCCGCCACCTCGCTGCTGCGCTTCGCCACCGCCGGTTCGGTGGACGACGGCAAGTCCACGCTGGTGGGGCGGCTGCTGCACGATTCGAAGTCGGTGCTGGCCGACCAGCTCGAAGCGGTCGAGCGGGCCTCGCTGGGCCGCGGTCAGGAAGCGCCGGACCTGGCGCTGCTGACCGACGGGCTGCGGGCCGAGCGGGAGCAGGGCATCACCATCGATGTCGCCTACCGCTACTTCGCCACGCCCCGGCGCCGCTTCATCCTCGCCGACACCCCGGGCCATGTGCAGTACACCCGCAACATGGTCACCGGCGCCTCCACCGCCGAGCTGGCCGTGGTGCTGGTCGACGCCCGCAACGGCGTGGTCGAGCAGACCCGCCGGCACGCCGCCGTCGCCGCGCTGCTGCGCGTCCCGCACGTCGTCCTCGCCGTCAACAAGATGGACCTGGTGGACTACGCGGAGCCGGTCTTCGCGGCGATCGCCGCGGAGTTCACCACGTACGCCGCGTCCCTGGGCGTACCGGAGATCACCGCGATCCCCATCTCGGCGCTGGCCGGCGACAACGTCGTGACCCCGTCCACGAACATGGACTGGTACGGCGGGCCGACCGTGCTGGAGCACCTGGAGACCGTGCCGGTCGTCGCCGACCCGTCCGAGGACCCGGCGCGTTTCCCGGTGCAGTACGTCATCCGCCCGCAGACCCCCGAACTGCCCGACTACCGCGGCTACGCGGGGCAGATCGCCTCGGGTGTGCTCCGTGTCGGCGACGCGGTGACGGTGCTGCCGTCGGGCCGTACCAGCACCGTCGAGGCGCTGGACGTGCTGGGCGAGGCGGTCGACGTGGCCTGGGCGCCGCAGTCGGTGACCGTACGGCTCGCCGACGACCTGGACATCTCGCGTGGCGACCTGATCGCCCCGGCCGCCGCGCCGCCCGCCGTCACCCAGGACGTCGAGGCGACCGTCTGCCATGTCGCCGACCGGCCGCTGAAGACCGGCCAGCGGGTGCTGCTCAAGCACACCACCCGTACGGTCAAGGCGATCGTCAAGGACATCCCGTCCCGGCTGACGCTCGACGACCTCTCCCAGCACCCGGCGCCCGGCGAGCTGGCCGCCAACGACATCGGCCGGGTCGTGCTGCGCACCGCCGAGCCCCTGGCGCTGGACCCGTACGCCGACTCCCGGCGTACCGGATCGTTCCTGCTCATCGATCCGGCGGACGGCACCACGCTGACCGCGGGGATGGCCGGGTCCGCGTTCGCCGAGGCGGCCGAGGCCGCGGCGGCGGTCGCGGACGACGACGCGGAATGGGACTTCTGACATGAGCGCTCCCCTGACCCCGGACACCGTCGCGACCTTCGCGGACGCCTTCTCGACGTTCGCGAAGGAAGGCGGCCGGATCGGCAGCGGCGCGCTGGGCAGCGGCCAGGGCGGCGTCGGGCGATGTGTGCGCCGATGACGTACCGCCACGTGTCCCCCACGCCCCCCTTCCGAAGATCCACCGCTCTGCCGGGCCCGCCGTAGGCGCTCACCGCCCGGCCCTCCGAGAGGACCCCCTCCCGTGTCTGCCGTACGCCACCGCCTGCTGGCCGCCCTCGCCGTCGTCCCCCTGCTGACCGGCGCTCTGGGCGCGTGCGGGTACGGCTCCCGCGCCAAGCAGGACGAGCAGGGCGCGGTCGCGGCGAAGGGACCGAAGACCGACGGTCTGGACCGGGTCAAGGTCGGCTACTTCGCCAACACCACGCACGCCACCGCGCTGGTCGGCGACCGGAAGGGCTTCTTCCAGAAGGAGCTGGGCGGTACGAAGTTCGCGCCGTCGGTGTTCAACGCGGGCCCGGCGGAGATCGAGGCACTGAACTCCGGTGCCATCGACATCGGCTGGATCGGCCCGTCCCCCGCCATCAACGGGTGGACCACCTCCCAGGGCAAGAGCCTGAAGATCATCTCGGGGTCGGCGTCCGGCGGCGTCTCGCTCGTCGTCGACCCCAAGAAGATCAAGAGCCTGGACGATCTCCAGGGCAAGACGATCGCCACCCCGCAGTTGGGCAACACCCAGGACGTGGCGCTGCTCAACTACCTGGCCGAGAAGGGCTACCGGGTCGACGCGACCACCGGCAAGGGCGATGTGACCGTCCAGCGCACCGAGAACAAGGTCACCCCGGTCGCCTTCCGGCAGGGCAGCATCGACGCCGCGTGGGTGCCCGAGCCGACCGCCTCCA
Source organism: Streptomyces sp. NPDC045470 (assembly GCF_040646595.1). Classification (NCBI taxonomy): domain Bacteria; kingdom Bacillati; phylum Actinomycetota; class Actinomycetes; order Kitasatosporales; family Streptomycetaceae; genus Streptomyces; species Streptomyces sp. NPDC045470. The sequence goes on along the minus strand of NZ_JBEZAN010000006.1, from coordinate 259,362 downwards.
AGCTGGTCGCCGAGGGCGGCAAGGTGCTGCTCGACGAGAAGAAGCTGTGGAAGGACGGCAAGTTCGTCATCACGAACGTGATCGTCTCGCAGAAGTTCCTCAAGGAGCACCCGAAGGCCGTCGAGGCGGTACTGCGCGGCTCGGTCAAGACCAACACGTACATCAGGACCCATCCGGCCGAGGCCAAGCAGGCGCTCAACGACAAGCTGGCCGACGCGGTCGGCAAGGCGCTGCCGCCGTCCGTGATCGACCCGGCGTTCCGCAACACCGACGTCACCGACGACCCGCTGGCCGCCACCCTCCAACTGGAGGCGGACCACGCGGTCCGGGCCGGCCTGCTGAAGAAGCCCGCCCTCAAGGGCATCTACGACCTCACGCTGCTCAACAAGGTGCTCAAGGCCGAGGGCAAGCCGGCGGTCGACGACGCCGGTCTCGGCAGCGAATAGCCCGCGCACGCATCCCAGGAGGTGACACCGATGACGACCACCACGCTCAGCAAGCCCGGCAGCCGGCCGTCCGCCCCGGCGGACGCGGGCGGCGCGGCCCCTTCGTACGCCGCTCGCATCGACCATGTCTCGAAGTCGTTCGGCCGCCCCGGCGCGCAACAGCACGTGCTGGACGACATCAGCATCGACGTCGCGCCGGGCGAATTCGTCTGCCTGCTGGGGGCGTCGGGCTGCGGCAAGTCGACGCTGCTCAACCTGGTCGCCGGACTCGACGGGCCCTCGGCGGGCCGCATCGAGACGCCCGGCGGCCGGCCGGCCCTGATGTTCCAGGAGCACGCGCTGTTCCCGTGGCTGACCGCGGGCCGCAACATCGAACTGGCGCTGCGGCTGCGCGGGGTGCCGCGCGCGGAGCGCCGGGGCGAGGCCGAGCGGCTGCTGGAACTCGTACGGCTCAAGGGCGCGTACGGCAAGCGGGTGCACGAGCTGTCCGGCGGGATGCGGCAGCGCGTCGCGATGGCCCGCGCACTCGCCCAGGACAGTCAACTCCTGCTGATGGACGAGCCGTTCGCCGCACTGGACGCCATCACGCGCGACGTGCTGCACGACGAGCTGACCCGCATCTGGCGGGACGCCAACGACGGCGCCACCGGCCACGGCGGCCTGTCCGTCCTGTTCGTCACCCACAACGTCCGGGAGGCGGTGCGGCTCGCCGAGCGGGTGGTACTGCTGTCCTCCCGGCCCGGCCGGATCGCCCGCGAATGGACCGTGGACATCCCGCATCCGCGGCGCATCGAGGACGCGGCGGTCGCCGACCTTTCCGTAGAGATCACCGAACAGCTCCGTGGGGAGATCCGCCGCCATGGCCAGCACTGAGACCGGACCGGCCGCCGAGGCCGCCGGCACCGCCGACGGACCCGAGGCCGACGCGGCACCGGCCCCCGCCCCGGCCGAGGAGGCGCCCACCGCCGCGCAGCCGGACGGCGCGCAGCCGGACCGCTCCGGCGGCGACCTCGCCGGCCTGGAAGCGGGCCTGGACGCCCTGGACACCAAGGTCTCCGACCGCCAGCCCTGGCTGCGGACGCTGGCCGCCAAGGCCGTGCCGCCGGTCGTCGCGATCGCCCTCGTGCTCGGCCTGTGGCAGCTCGCCTACCACTTCGAGCTCAAGGACCACTACCTGCTGCCCAGCCCGGTCGACGTGGCCCGGTCCCTCCAGGACAAGTGGCTCGAAGGCACCCTGCTCGACTACGTGTGGACGAGCGTGTCGCGCGGCGCGCTCGGCTTCCTGGCGTCGGTGGTGATCGGTACGCCGCTCGGCCTGCTGGTCGCCCGCGTCAAGCCGGTACGGGCCGCGATCGGCCCGATCCTCAGCGGACTCCAGTCACTGCCGTCGGTGGCCTGGGTGCCCGCCGCCATCATCTGGTTCGGGCTGAGCGACGCCACCATCTACGCGGTGGTGCTGCTCGGCGCGGTCCCCTCCATCGCCAACGGCCTGGTCGCCGGCGTCGACCAGATCTCGCCGCTCTACCTCCGCGCGGGCCGCACGATCGGCGCACGCGGACTGACCGGCGTACGGCACATCCTGCTGCCCGCCGCGCTCCCCGGCTACCTCGCCGGGCTCAAGCAGGGCTGGGCGTTCTCCTGGCGCTCCCTGATGGCCGCCGAACTCATCGTCAACGCCGCCGACCTGGGAACCGGCCTCGGCCAGCTCCTGGAACAGGGCCGCGAGCTCCAGGACATGTCCTGGGTACTGTCCGCGATCCTGCTCATCCTCGTCGTCGGCATCGGCATCGAGCTGCTGATCTTCGGGCCGCTCGAACGCCGGGTGCTGCGCAGCCGCGGCCTGCTGGTGAAGAGCTGACCCATGGACACCGGCCCGGCCCGCCCCGCCCTCCTCGTCATCGCCCACGGCAGCCGCGACCCGCGGCACGCGGCGGCCGTCACCGCGCTCTGCGCGCGAGTACGGGCGCTGCGCCCCGGCCTGCGTACCGAGGTCGCCTTCCTCGACTTCAATGCGCCGGGTGTGCCCCGGGCGCTGGAGCGGCTGGCGGCGGACGGCGTACGGGACGTGGTGGCCCTGCCGCTGCTGCTCACCCGGGCCTTCCACGCCAAGACGGACATCCCGGCGGTCCTGCGTGAGGCCGCCACGCGGCTGCCGCGCCTGGCCGTCCACCGGGCCGAGGTCCTCGGCCCGTCCCCGCTGCTGACCGCCGCGCTGGACCGGCGGCTGTCCGAGGCCGGGCTGCGGCCCGGCGACCGGCGCTCGACCGGGGTCGTGCTGGCCTCGGCGGGCTCCTCCGACCCGGAGGCGATCGCAGTGATCGCTGACATCGCGCGGGAGTGGCGGCGTACCACCGGTTGGTACGCCGTGCGGCCTGCGTTCGCCTCCGCCTCCCTCCCCCGCACGGCCGACGCCGTACGGGCCCTGCGGGCCGAGGGCGCCGAACGGGTGGCGGTGGCCCCGTACGTGATCGCCCCCGGCCGCCTCCCGGACCGCATCGCGCACGGCGCCGAGGAGGCGGGCGCCGACATCCTCGCCGACGTCCTGGGCCCGGCGCCGGAACTGGCCCGTCTGCTGGCCCGGCGGTACGACGAGGCCCTGCGCAGGGAAGTACCGGCGCTGATCGCCTGACCGGGCCGCCTTCAGACGCACGGCGGCAGCCGGTGCAGTTGTACGTCGGTGAGCCGGCCCGATGCCACCCGCGCCGTCATGTACGTGCAGTACGGCTGCCGTCGGCGATCGGTCGGTGAGCCCGGATTGAGCAGGCGCAGGCGGCCGTCCTCGGTGGTGGTGTCCCAGGGGATGTGGCTGTGGCCGAAGACGAGGACGTCGAGGTCCGGGTACCGCTCGGCGCAGCGGCGTTCGCGGCCCTGCTTCTGGCCGGTCTCGTGGACCACGCCCCAGCGCAGCCCGCCGAGTTCGGCGTACGCCACCTCCGGCAGGCGGGCGCGCAGGTCCGGGCCGTCGTTGTTGCCGTACACGCCGACGAGCCTGCGGGAGCGTTCCTCCAGCAGGTCCAGGGTGGCGGTGTCCACCCAGTCACCGGCGTGCACGACCACGTCGGCTCTCGCCACCTGCTCCAGCAGCTCCGGCGGCAGGGCCTTGGCGCGCTTGGGCAGGTGGGTGTCGGACATCAGCAGCAGGCGCACGGGCCGACCGTAGCTCCTCTCACCGGTGGTCGCGTCCCACGGGCGTGCGTGTCCTCACGGGCGGTCGCGTCCCCCGGCCGTTCGTGTCCTCACAGGCAGTCGCGCGGCAGTGTCTCGTTCCAGGTGCGGGAGAAGACGCGGTGGTCGTTCTCGTAGCCGTCCAGGGTGGCGTCGATGTGGAACTCCTTCTCGGAGCACCGCAGTTTCTGGTGGGTGACCACCCGGACGTCCCAGTCGCCGCGCCGGAAGCGCATGGTCCACAGGGTCTCGCCGGTGGCGGAGGTGAAGTCGTCGGCGACGGTGGTGTACCGCTCGTAGGCGCGCCGCCCGACCTCCATGCCGGTGTCCTCCAGCCGTGCCAGACCACGGTCCTTGACGATCTCCAGCTCGGACGTGTACCCGACCAGGTCACGCTTGACGTCCCAGCGCTCCTCCGGCGGGGTGAGCTGGGTGACGGTGAGCGGCCGGGCGCCCTCCGGCTCGCCGAACGGGCGCGGGGGCAGCCGGTCCGGTTCGGTGGTGGGCCGTACCGGCAGGGTCAGGGTGCTGCTGCCCTCGTGGACGCTGAGCATGGCGGGCCGGGGCGGCGGCCAGGCCAGCGGCCAGTACGAGGTGGACAGCGACAGCCGGATGCGGTGGCCGGGCGGGAACGCCTGGGCGACGCCGTTGAGCTGGATGGTGGCCCGGTAGCGCCGGCCGGGCTCCAGGGGTTCCGGCTCGCCGACCGTCTCGTGGTGGGCGAGGTTGAGCACGCCGTAGGTCACCCGGGTGGCCCGGCCGTCGGGGGCCACGTCGGTGAGGCGGGCGGCGACCATGGCGACCGGTTCGCTGACCGACAGGTCGAGTTCGACGGTGGGCGAGCCGAGGATCTCGACACGGTCGGTGAGCCGGTCGCTGTCGAAGACCAGCGAGCCGCCGTCCTCCTCGCGCTGGTCGTACGGGAGGTCCGGCGGGGCGTTGTAGGAGGCCCACTTGCCGGCGAACTGGCCTACGGACAGCGGCGACTGCACGGTCAGCACCCTGCAGTCGCGGTCGCCGCACTCCTCGCCATCGGCGCCGATGCGGTGCCGGAAGAGCGGGCGGGCGACGGAGCGGACGTGCGGGGAGGGCCAGTCCGGCTCGCCGACCCAGCGGCCCGGCCGGGTCTCGTAGGACGTGGACGGCGGCACGCTGTCCTGCATCCAGGCGCTGAGCATCGGCCCGTCCATGACGCCGTTGTCGGCGCCCTTGAGCCAGTGGTCCCACCAGCGCACGACTTCCTGGAGGTAGCCGATCGCGGGCCCGGGTTCCCCCAGATGGGGGAACTTGTGCGACCAGGGGCCGATCAGGCCCTTGCGCGGGACGTCGAGGTTGCCCAGCAGCCGGGTCACGGCGTTGGAGTAGCCGTCGGCCCAGCCACTGGAGGCGAGGACCGGGCAGCGTACGGAGCTGTAGTCCTCGCAGACCGAGGCGTGCCGCCAGTAGTCGTCGCGGCGCTGGTGGCGCAGCCAGTTCAGGGCCCACGGCTCGGTGTGCTCCAGCCGTTCGCGCCACATCCCGCGCCAGCGGCCGCCGACCACGGCCGGGTCGGGCGGACAGGTGGCGTAGGCGAACATGGTGCCCGCCTCGGCGAGGTTGTCGGAGAGCAGTTGGCCGCCCATGTAGTGCATGTCGTCGGCGTACCGGTCGTCGGTGAAGGACGCGATGACGATGGCGCGCAGGCTCTCGGGCTGCCGGGCGGCGACCTGGAGGGCGGCGAAGGCGCCCCAGGAGAGGCCCATCATGCCGGTGTTCCCGTCGCACCAGGGCTGGTCGGCCAGCCAGGCGAGGATGTCCTCGGCGTCGGCCTGCTCCTGCTCCAGGTACTCGTCCTTGAGGACGCCCTCCGACTCGCCGGTGCCGCGCAGGTCGACACGGACGCAGGCGTAGCCGTGGCCGGCGATGTAGGGGTGGTGGATCGAGTCGCGTACGGCGGTCAGGTCGCCTTTGCGGTACGGGATGTACTCCAGCACCGCCGGCACCGGTTCCTCGTCGGACGCCGTGGGGCGCCAGATGCGCGCCGACAGGCGGGTGCCGTCGGAGACGGGGATGGTGACGTGGTCCTCCTCCGTCGTCGCGCAGGGCAGATTGCTCACGAAGCGCATGGGGCGACCTTCTCCTTGCTGTCGTGCGGTCGGCGCGGCCGGCGGACCGGTCGCGCCGGTTCAGCTGTCCCGGCCGGCGGGTCCGGCCTTCTCGCAGGCCAGGTGCAGGGCCGCCACGCAGTGGTCGTACTTCTCGCGCAGCTCCTCTTCACTGTCGCCCCCGGTGAAGACATGGGCCAGTTCGAAGCTGTAGCTGTCCTGCTGCTCCATGTCCGACAGGTGCTGGCCCGGCTCGGGAATCACGTGGATCCGCGTGCCCGGGATCTCGCGCTCGATGCGCTCGATCTCCTCCTGGGAGGGCACCGCGCGGGCGACGCCGTCGGCGAACCAGCGGTAGTACCACTTGGCGGCCGTCCGGTAGCGGCCCTCGCGGTGCGGCATCGACGGGTCCTCGCCGAGGGCGAGGCGGAGCATGGCGTGGTGGTTGGGGGCGCCGTCGACGTACTGGAAGAGTTCGGCGTGCGACTGGGAGTGCCGGGGGTTGACCTCCAGCACGTTGATGTCGTCGGTGTGCGGGTCGTAGAAGTACTCGATGCTGAACGTGGCCTCCTGCATCCCGATCTGCCGCATCACGCGGGCGGAGGCCTCGCGCAGCCGGCGCAGCACGGTCTCGGGGAGCGTCGAGGGGTACTGGTGGCGCAGGAAGGACGAACTGCCGGGGTAGTCGATGGAGTCCAGGACGCCGTAGACCGTGACCTCGCCGTCGTGCACGTAGCCCTCGACCGCGACCTGGATGCCGGACAGCGCCTCCTCCGCCAGGCAGACCTGCCCGCCGACGCCCGCCATCTCCGGGGGGAGGTCGAGGCGGTCGAGGATGTACTCGAAGGGCTGGCCGACGCGGCCGATGCCCTTGCGGATCTTCTCGACAGCCGCCCGGAACTCCGTCTCGTCCTGGACGCCGTAGGCCAGCTCCGAGGAGTACGCGAGGGCGGGCTTGAGCCACATGGGGAAGCCGACGCCCTCGGGCGGGCGCGGCGGGTCCGCGTGCAGGTCGACGCGGCCGAAGCGCGGATGGGTGTCGACGGCCTTCTCCTGCTCCAGCCGGCTCCAGTACTTGTGCTCGCACTTGACGACCGACTCCAGGCCGGTGCTGCGGGTGCCGTAGCGCTCGCTCAGGATCGGTACGAGGGTGCTGACCGGGAAGTCCCAGTAACCGACGATGGCGTCGATGCTGCCGTCGAAGGAGTCCAGCAGTTGCTGGGCCTTGTCCAGGAGGTCGGGTACGGAGACCTCGCCGACCTGGAGTTCCTTGACGGTGAGCAGCGGATGGAAGCGGTACCGGTCCGCGTCGGGAACGTCGTGCAGTGCGGGCAGGTTGGCCGCCTCCAGGCCGATCACAAAGATGTTCTTCTGGCTCACCGGGTGATCCTCCTCGCCGCTCGCTGTCCGGCGAGGCACGCGAGTACCCGCCGCGATCGCGGCAAACCCCGGGGAGTCGGCCGGCCGGCGACAAGAGTGCTGGTGGGCGGCGTGACGCGGTGAGGAGGCGGGGTTTCCGACCCCAGGACACCTGTCCGATTAATCCGCTATTGCCCGGGTACTGGAGGGGCGGCCGCCCGGCAGCCCGCCGGACGGCCCACCCCACCCCCGTCAAGCGGAGGACCCATGAGCGACACCAACCCGATCGAACTCCAGAAGGCACTCAAGGGCGCGCACTACCCGGCGAGCAAGGACGACCTGGTCTCCTGCGCCGAGGGCAACCACGCGGGCCGCCAGATGATGGACAAGATCTCCGACATCCCCGGCAAGAGCTACGAGAACCCCGCCGAGGTGGAGAAGGCCGTCTTCAAGGGCCGGTGAGCCGGGTACGGACGAGCCGGGGGCGGGCGCGCGACGCCCCACCGGACCGGTGAAAGCCGCCGGGGCCGACGGGACGCGTCGTCCCGCCGGCCCCGGCACGCTTCTCAGGCCGTGGCGGCATGCCGCTCAGGCCGGAGGGTTGCCTCGCAGGCCCGGCACACCTCAGGCCACGGACCGGTAGTCCGCCGCCACGGCGGGGACGGGCGCCGGCGCCAGCCAGGCGATCTGCCGGCGGGAGCGCAGCAGGGCGCCCGCGCCGATCGCCACGGCGATGATCAGGCCGCCGGCCACCAGGGCGCCCCGGGCTCCGACCGCCTCCATCAGGAGGCCGAGCAGCGGCGGCGCCACCAGGCCCCACACCGTGCTCGCACTGCGCCACACGCCCAGCACCCGGCCCCGCATGTTCGCGGGCGGGTCCGTCTGGAGCACCGTCGTACCGGCCGTGTCGGAGACCGACTCGACCACCGACATGGGCAGCACCAGGACGAGCAGGACGATCAGCGACGGCGACAGTCCGGCGAAGACCTGGAGCAGCGCACCGGCGGCGGCCAGCGCGCCGACCAGCTTGACGGAGGGGTTGCGGAGCCGGGCCGCGAGGATCGCGCCGACGATGCCGCCCGCCGCCAGCACCGAGGAGACGGTGCCGAACGCTCCGGCGCCCGCCGCCAGCGGGCCGGTGACCAGGACCGCCAGGGTCAGCTGGTAGTTACGGCCGAAGATCGCGCTCAGCCCGGTGATGGCGGCCAGCGCGACCAGGCGCGGACGGCGCATGAAGAACGCCAGCCCGTCCCTGGCCCGGTCGCCGATCTCCTCCTCCGGCGCGCCCACGGCCTCCACGGCCTTCTCGGTGGCCCGCGAGGACTTCGCGGGCGCCCGCAAGGCCTCGCCGACCGGTCGCAGGAAGGGGATGACGGCCGCGACGAACAGGAAGGACACCCCGTTGGCCGCGTAGGCGGCACCGGTGCCCAGGAAGCCGACGGCGACACCCGCCAGGGCCGTACCGCCGAGGCGCCCGACACTGTGCACCAGCGAGCCGACCGCGATGGCGGACGGCACGTCCTCCCGGCGCACGAGGTCGTTGCCGAGCAGGGCGGTGGCGGGTCCGTCGATCGTGGCGATCAGGCCGGTGACGGCGGCCAGCGCCATCAGCAGCCCGTAGTTGAGCTGGCCGGTCGCGACCAGGGCCGCGGTCGTGAAGGCGACCAGGCCCAGTACGGCCTGGCTCAGCCCGGCGGTGAGCTTGCGCGGCCAGCGGTCCACGGCGGCACCGCCGAACAGGCCCATGACCAGTCCGGGCCCGGCCTGCACGGACAGCGACAGACCGGTGGCCGCGGCGGAGCCGGTGAGCTGCAGCACCAGCAGGTTCTGCACGGTGAGCTGCATCCAGGTGCCGGCGTTGGACACCAGGTTCGCCACCGACCACCAGCGCATGCTGCGGTAGCGCAGGGAGCGCCACGGCGCGTGGTCGCCGCCGTCGCCCTTGGCCTTGCGGCCCAGGAGGTACCGGTAGCCACCGGCGCGGCGACGCACATTTTTTTCGGTTTCGACTGTTTCGGGGGTTTCCGGTGCGGGAATCGTTGCGTGAGAATCCGCCTGCGCCGGGACACGGGCAGCGGAACGGACGGAAGAAGACACAGCGGCAGAAACTTCGTGAAGAGCCCAGCAGGCTCGGAGCGCGGCTCGGCGGGCACGGGGCACGTCTGCGTGCGGCGTGGGCACCGATTCGGTCGGAATGCCGGCCTCTCCCGGTCCGTGGCGACGGACCCTCTCAGGCGCAGCAATGTGCCATCTTCACAGACGCTTCCCGACCGGGGGAACACCCGGCCGGGAGGTGGTCGCGCCGTGGACGCGCGCGAGGCCCCTCGATCCCGTGTGCCGCAAGGGGTTAAGGGGGTGGGTGGGGTTGCTCACAGGGGTGGTTCGGGGAGATCCGGGCCGGGCGGTCGGGGGCCTACGGGTTGGCGAGAACGGGGCCGGGGGCCGACGAGACCGTAGCCCGGGGGCCGTAGCCGGGGGCCGACGAGACCGTAGCCCGGGGGCCGAGGGCCGGGGCCGGGGCCGGGGAGACCGTAGCCGGGGAGGTCGGCGAAGCCGGGGCAGGGGCCGCCGCGCCGGATCAGGGCCGGGCCGGGGCCGAAGCTCACGCCCGAACCGAACCTGGGCCGAACCGCCCGCCATACGGGGTGAACGCTCACATCCCCCCACCGGGGGCCTACCCGGGCGTAGCCGCACCGAAGCCCGCGTCCCCGAACCTCCGTGAACCCGGCGGCGTCGCGGGTGTACGCAAGAGCCGGGTGAACCCATGACAACGAAAGCCTCCCCCGGTCGCGGCCCGCACCCGCCACCCGCACATTGGAGTGCAGCGGGGCTTGCCGTGGAGGCGGGCCCGCGCTGTCCCGTACCGCCCCGCGCCGGGGGTCCGGCGTCGATGGGCACGTTGGAATGCCGAGGAGGCACCCGTATGGCCCCGGCCCGCCCCCGTCCGCGTGATCCGTTCCGTTCGTCCGAGCGGCCTCGCATCCTGGTGCTCAGGGCGCTCGGTCTCGGGGACCTGCTGACGGCGGTGCCCGCCCTGCGGGCCCTGCGCACCGCCCATCCGCTGCACGAGCTGGTGCTGGCGGCCCCCCGCCGTCTCGGCGAGGCCGCCGCGGCCACGGGCGTGGTCGACCGGCTCCTGCCCGCGTCGGCGCCCGCCCGCGGCGTGCCGCAGGTGATCGACTGGACCGGCCCGCCGCCTGCCGTCGCCGTCGACCTGCACGGCAACGGGCCCGCCAGCCACTTGCCGCTACAGGCGCTGCGCCCGGCGCGGCTGCTCGCGTACGCGCATCCGGCCACCCCGCGGATCGCGGGCCCGGTCTGGCGCGAGGACGAGCACGAGCGCAGCCGCTGGTGCCGTCTGCTGACCTGGTACGGGATTCCGGCGGACCCGGAGGATCTGCGCATCGGGGCGCCCTCGGAGCCCTCCCCCGCGCCCGGCGCTGTCGTGGTGCACCCGGGGGCGGACGCCGGGGCGCGCCGCTGGCCGCCGGAACGGTTCGCCGCGGTGGCGCACGCCCTGCACCGGGCGGGGCGCCGGGTGATCGTCACCGCGGGTGCCGGCGAGGGCCCGCTCGCCCGGCAGGTCGCCGCGCAGGCGGGGCTGCCGCCGTCGGCCGTGCTGGGGGGCGCGGCGGACGTGCCGTTCGGGGAGCTGGCGGCGCTGGTCGCCGGGGCCCGTGCGGTGATCGTGGGCGACACCGGGCTCGCGCACCTGGCCAGCGCCCTCGGCACGCCGTCCGTGGTGCTCTTCGGCCCGGTGGCGCCGCGGCTGTGGGGCCCGCCCCGGACGCCCCGGCACCAGGTGCTGTGGCACCCGGGCCACCTGGACCGGGCGCGCCCCGGCGACGCGCACGGCGATCAGCCGGACGGGCGGCTGCTCCGGATCACCGCGGCGGAGGTGCTGAGGGCCGTGGCGCGGCTGCCCGAGCCCGTCCGGGTTCCGGAGCGGCCGGTCGCGGCGCCGGTGCTGTGAGGGTGCCGGGAGCGCGGAGCGCCGCCGGGGCTTCCGTGCGGGCGGCGCTGTGACCGGAGGCCGCCCGCCGCGGGTCCTGCTCACCGGCTGGTTCAGCTTTCTGCACGGCGAGGTGACGGCCGGCGACATGCTCGCGGCCGAGGCCGTGCAGGCCGCGCTGGACGGTGCCGGGGTCGCGTACGACACGGCCTGGTCGCCGGCGTTCCGGCCGGGCGCGCTGCATCTGGACGGCGCCGATCCCGCCCGGTACACCGATCTCGTCTTCGCCTGCGGCCCGGTGCACTCCCGTCCCCCGCCGGACGGCGGGCCGAGTCCGCTGCTCGCGCTGCACGACCGGTTCGCGGGGTGCCGCCGGGTGGCCGTCGGCGTGTCCGTACCCGACCCGGACGATCCGGCGGTGACCCGCTTCGACGACGTCCTGCCCCGCGACGCCGCCGGGCAGCCGGCCGGGGCGCGGGATCTGAGCCTGCGGGCTCCGGCGGCGTCCGGTCTTCCGCTCGTCGGCGTCGTCCTGACCGGCGGGCAGCACGAGTACGGCGCCCGCCGCCGGCACCGCGAGGTCGGCGACGTGCTGACGGACTGGCTGGTCACCGTCGAGGCGGCGCGCCTGCCGATGGACACCCGCCTGGACGCGCGTGACTGGCGGCTGCCCGCGACGCCGGACGAACTGCACGCCGTACTGGCCCGGCTGGACGTGGTGGTGACCACCCGGCTGCACGGCATGGTCCTGGCGCTGCGGGCGGGCACGCCGGCGCTCGCCGTGGACCCCGTCGAGGGCGGCGCTAAGGTGAGTGCCCAGGCGGCGGCGCTGGACTGGCCCGCGGTGCTGCGCTGCGAGCAGGCGGGCGCGGCCGAGCTGGACCGGCTGCTGGCCTGGTGCCTGTCGGAGCGGGGCCGGGCCCGGGCGGCGCGGTACACGGTCCGGCCGGGCGGCGGCGGGCTGCTCGACGGGCTGCTGCGGTGCCTGGCCCAGCCGTACGGGTGACTGTGGGGCGGCCGTCGTCCCCAGGGCTCGCCGGGGAAGTGCGCTGCTCCGTACGTGGTGTCGCCGGTCGCCGGGGGGCCTGCGGCCCGGAGGCGGCCGACCGGGTAGCGGGAGCTGCCGGGAGAGCGACTTTTCACCATAAGACATGTCGCAGAGGGTCGCAGTGTCGCCTAGCGTGACGTTTTTCCTGAAGCAGGCGAGGCACCCGATTCGGGGCAAACCCCTAGCTGAGGGAGTCCCATGAACGCCGCTCTTTCCCGGAACTGGAAACACGCCGTGGTGACCGGCGGCGCGGGTTTCGTCGGTTCGCACCTGTGCACCGCACTGCTGGCCCAGGGCGCCTCCGTCACCTGCGTCGACGACCTGAGCACCGGAACAGCGGAGAACATCGCCCAGCTACGGGGGATATCCGGGTTCACGTTCGTGGAGGCCGACGTCACCGAGCCGTTCCGGATCAACCGCGAAGTGGACCTCGTCCTGCACTTCGCCTCCCCGGCCTCCCCCGCCGACTACCTGCGGCTGCCCCTGCACACGCTGGACACCGGCAGCCTCGGGACGCGCAACGCGCTCGCCGTGGCGCGGGCGCACGGGGCGCGGTTCGTCCTCGCGTCGACCTCCGAGGTCTACGGCGACCCGCAGCAGCATCCGCAGAGCGAGACCTACTGGGGCAACGTCAACCCGGTCGGCCCGCGCAGCGTGTACGACGAGGCGAAACGTTTCGGGGAAGCGCTGACCACGGCCGAGGCGAACACCCACGGCACCGACACCGGCATCGTGCGGCTGTTCAACACCTACGGGCCGCGGATGCGGGGCCACGACGGCCGCGCCGTGCCGACGTTCATCCGGCAGGCGCTGGCCGGGGAGCCGCTCACCGTCACCGGGGACGGGCTGCAGACCCGCTCGCTGTGCCATGTGGACGACACCGTCCGGGGCATCCTCGCGGCGGCCGCCTCCGACCTGCGCGGACCGGTCAACCTGGGCAACCCGGTCGAGATCACCATGCTCGAACTCGCCCGGCTGATCACCGAACTGGCCGGCTCCCGCTCCCCGGTCCGGTACATCGAGCGGCCCACCGACGACCCCGCGGTCCGCTGCCCCGACATCACGATGGCCCGCGGCAAGCTCCAGTGGGAGCCCGAAGTGGCGCACCGGGACGGCCTGGCGCGCACCGTCGCGTGGTTCCGCAAGCGGCAAGGGGCCTGACACCGCCTCCGGTTCCGGCCGTCCCGGGGCCGGAGCCCGCGGCGTGCGGCCGTCCCGGCCGAGACCGGGCGGCGGGCCGGGCGCCGTCCATCCCGACGAAAGGCCAGCGAAACCCCATGCGCATTCTCGGCATCAACGCGCTCTTCCACGACCCCGCCGCCGCTCTCGTCGTCGACGGGCAGACCGTGGCCGCCGCCGAAGAGGAACGCTTCTCCCGACGTAAGCACGGCAAGCGGCCGGTGCCCTTCTCCGCCTGGGAGACGCCCGACCAGGCCGCCGCCTGGTGCCTGGCCACGGCCGGCCTGCGCCCGGAGGACCTGGACGCGGTGGCGTACTCCTTCGACCCCCGGCTCGCCCGGCCCGCCGACCAGATGGGCCTGGACGACCCCTGGGACCACCTGCGCCTGACGTACGCGCGCGAGGCCCCCGGGTTCCTCAAGACCGCGCTGCCGGGGCTCGACCCGCAGCGGGTGCGCTACGTACCGCACCACATGGCACACGCCGCGTCCGCCGCGTTCGGCGCGCCGGACGCCGACAGCTCCTCGGTGCTCGTGCTCGACGGCCGCGGCGAGGCGACCTCGCACCTGGCCGCACAGCGCGTCCAGGGCAAGCTGGAGCCGCTGTACGGGCAGGAGCTGCCGCACTCGCTCGGCCTGGTCTACGAGGAGCTGACCGCGCACCTCGGATTCCTGCGCTCCTGCGACGAGTTCAAGGTGATGGCGCTCGCCTCGTACGGCACCCCGCGGATGCTGCCCGAACTGCGCCGCTACGTGTACCCCACCGGCGACGGCGGCTTCCACGCCGCGCACGTGCCGTGGAGCGACCTGTGCGTGCCGCGCCACCCGGACGAGCCGTGGAGCCAGGCGCACGCCGACCTCGCGGCCAGCGCCCAGCTCGTCCTGGAGGAGACCCTGCTGGACCTGGCCCGCTGGCTGCACGGCCGTACGCACGACAGCGTGCTGACGCTGGCCGGCGGGGTGGCGCTGAACTGCGTGGCCAACGCCCGGATCGCGCGCGAGGGGCCGTTCGCCCGGGTGTGGGTGCAGCCCGCGGCCGGTGACGCCGGGACCGCGCTCGGCGGCGCGCTGCTGCTGAGTGCCCAGGGCGGCGAGGAGCCCGCGCCGATGCCCGGCGCCGACCTCGGCCGCGGCTGGTCCGACACGGAGCTGGAGGCGTGGCTGCGGACCGCCGCCGTGCCCTTCGAGCGGCCGGCGGACATCGCCGCGACCGTCGCCGAGGCGCTGGCGGAGAACGCCATCGTGGCCTGGTTCCAGGGGCGTTCGGAGTACGGTCCGCGGGCGCTCGGCCACCGCTCCCTGATGGCGCACCCCGGGCACTCCGCGAACCTGGAACGGCTCAACGACGTCAAGGGCCGTGAGCAGTTCCGGCCGGTCGCGCCGATGGTGCTCGCCGACCGGGCGGGCCGGATCTTCGACGGCCAACTGCCCAGCCCGTACATGCTGTTCGTGCACGACGTGGCCAAGGAGTGGCGGGAGCGCATCCCGGCCGTGGTGCACGTGGACGGCACCGCCCGCATCCAGACGGTGGACCCGGCCGACGAGCCGCTGGTGGCCCGGATGCTGGCCGAGTTCGAGCGGCGTACGGGGCTGCCCGTCGTCGTCAACACGAGTCTGAACACCGCGGGCCGCCCGATGGTCGACGACCCGCGGGACGCGCTGGAGTGCTTCGGTTCCACCCCCGTCGACCTGCTGGCCATCGGCCCGTTCGCGGTACGGCGGGACGCGTTCTTCGCCGCCGGGAACCGGTCGGCGCACCGTGCCGGGGTGCTGTCCTTCCCGGCCGGGATCGAGGAGGAGCTGGCGCCCGCCGCGTACGACCGGCTGGCGCGGCCCGTGGAGGCACCGGTCGCGGGCAGCGGTGAGGGGGCGGTCCGATGACCTCGCCGACCGCCGCCGACCACACGGTGGTGATCCCCACCCTCGGGCGGCCCAGCCTGACGGCGTGCCTGCGGGCGCTGGCCGAAGCCGAGGGCCCGCCGCCGCTCCAGGTGGTGCTGGTGGACGACCGGCCGCTGGACGACTGCACCCCGCTGCCGGCCGAGATCCCCGAGGCGCTCCGCGACCGTACGAAGGTCGTGCCGGGCTGCGCGCGGGGGCCCGCGGCAGCCCGCAACACCGGCTGGCGGGCGGCGGACGCGACACCGTGGGTGGTCTTCCTCGACGACGACGTGGTGCCCGGCCCCACCTGGGGCACGGACCTGGCCGCCGATCTCGCCGCCGCGTCACCGCGGACGGCCGGGATCACCGCGCGGATCGCCGTACCGGTGCCGCCGGAGCGCCGGTCCACGGACTGGGAGCGCAACACCGCCGGACTGGCCACCGCCAAGTGGATCACCGCGGACATGGCGTACCGGCGGGACGCGCTGGAGTCCGTCGACGGCTTCGACGAGCGGTTCCGGCGCGCCTTCCGGGAGGACGCCGACCTGGCGCTGCGGGTCCTGGCGGCCGGCTGGACGCTGGCGGCCGGCACCCGCCGCACCACGCATCCGGTGCGGCCCGCCGGCCGCTGGGTCTCCGTGCGGCTCCAGGCGGGCAACGCCGACGACGTCCTGATGACCCGTAAGCACGGCCGGGACTGGTGGCACCACGCGGACGCGCCGCGCGGCCGGCTGCCGTGGCACCTGGCGGTGACGGCGGCGGCCGGGGCCTCGCTGGCCTGTGCCGCGGCCGGGCGGCGCCGGGCGGCGCTGGCGCTGGCCGGGGTGTGGCTGGGCGGGACGGCGGAGTTCGCGTGGGCGCGGATCGCACCGGGGCCCCGTACCCGGGACGAGGTGGTCACGATGGCGGTGACCAGCGCGCTCATCCCGTCGGCGGCCGCCGGGCACTGGCTGCGCGGGCTGGTGCGGCACCGCCGGGTGGCGCCGCTGGGTGTCCGGCCGGCGCCCGTCGCGCCGCTGGCCGAGCCGCAGCCGGTTCCGGAGCGGGTGTAACCCGTGGGCGCGGACAGGGAGCAGGGGGCCACGGCAGTCGCTGCCCCGGTGGCGGGCCGCGAGGAGCCCGGGCGTCTGTGGCTGTACGCGCCGGGGCGGAGTGCTCCGGCGCGGGTGCCGGTACCGGTGCTCGCGGGGCGGCAGCGGCCAGGCGCCGCAGGCCCGTTGGAGGCGGTGCTCTTCGACCGGGACGGGACGCTGGTGGCCGACGTGCCGTACAACGGTGACCCTGCGCTGGTCGAGCCGATGCCCGGAGCGCGCGCGGCGCTGGACGCCGTACGGGCGCGTGGTCTGGCGGTGGGCGTGGTGAGCAACCAGTCCGGCGTCGCACGCGGCCTGCTGAGCAGCGCGCAGGTCGCGGCCGTACGGGAGGAAGTCGAGGACCGGCTCGGGCCGTTCGGCGTCTGGGCGGTGTGCCCGCACGGGCCCGGTGACGGCTGCGGTTGCCGCAAGCCCGCGCCCGGACTGATCCTCGCGGCCTGCGCGTCCCTCGGTGTCTCCCCCGCGCGGGCCGCCGTGGTCGGCGACATCGGCGCCGATGTGGACGCGGCGCGGGCCGCCGGCGCGCGCGGGGTGCTCGTGCCGACGCCGGTGACGCGCTCGGAGGAGGTCGCGGCGGCGCCGGAGTACGCCGGTGATCTGCCGGGTGCCGTACGCCTGTTGCTGTGCGGCCCGGGTGACGGGGAGGGCGCCGTATGAGCACGGCCCCGCGCACCCTCGTCGTGCGGCTGGACAGCGCGGGCGATGTGCTGCTGGCCGGTCCGGCGGTACGCGCCGTGGCGGCGGGCTCCTCGTACACGGCGCTGCTGTGCGGCCCGACGGGCGAGCGTGCGGCGCGGCTGCTGCCCGGCGTGGACGAGGTGATCGTGCACGACGCGCCGTGGGTGGGGCTGCGGCCCGGGCCGGTGGACCGGCAGGCCACGGAGGCGCTGGTGGACACCCTCGCGGCGGGCCGGTTCGACCGGGCTCTGGTGCTCGTGTCGTACCACCAGAGCCCGTTGCCCGCGGCGCTGCTGCTCAAGCTGGCCGGGATCGGCTGGATCGCGGCGGACAGCGTGGACTATCCCGGTGCCCTCCTGGACCTGCGGCACCACCGCAAGCCGGAGCGGCACGAGGCCGAGGCCGCGCTGGACCTGGCGCGGGACGCCGGGTTCGCCCTGCCGCCGGACGACGACGGCGCCCTGGGCGTCCTCCCGCCGCCCGACACCACGCCGCTGACCGGCGGCGACCCGTACGTGGTGCTGCACCCGGGAGCCGCCGTGCCGGCCCGCGCCTGGAGCGCGGCGCGGGCGACGCGGGCGGCGGGCGCGCTGAGCGCGGCGGGGCACCGGGTGATCGTCACCGGCGGCCCCGGCGAACGGGACCTGACCGCCGCCGTCGCGGGCGGCCACGCGCTGGACCTCGGCGGGCGCACCGACGCCCACCAGCTCGCCGGGGTACTGGCCCGCGCGCGGGCGGTGGTCGTCGGCAACACCGGTCCCGCGCACCTGGCCGCGGCCGTGGGGACGCCGGTCGTCTGCCTGTTCGCGCCGGTGGTCCCCGCGCTGCTGTGGGCGCCGTACAGGGTGCCGCACGTCCTGCTCGGCGACCAGGAGGCGCCGTGCGCGGGCAGCCGCGCCCGGCGGTGCCCGGTGCCCGGCCACCCCTGTCTCGACACGGTCAGCGACACCGCGCTGCTCGCGGCCGTGTCCCGGCTGACCGGCCCCGGCCGGCCGCCGGCACCGCCCGCGGCCGGGCCCGCCCGGTCCGCGACCGACACCGAACGAGGTGCGACTGTATGAACATCCTGCTCTGGCATGTCCACGGGTCCTGGACGACCGCGTTCGTCCAGGGACCGCACACCTACCTGGTGCCGGTCACCCCGGACCGCGGTCCCGACGGGCTGGGCCGGGCCCGTACCTTCCCCTGGCCCGACTCGGTGGTCGAGAAGACCCCGGCCGAGCTGCGGCACGCCCCCGTCGACCTGGTCGTCCTGCAACGGCCGCACGAGGCCGGGCTGGCGGAGCGCTGGCTGGGCGGGCGCCGCCCCGGCCGTGACGTGCCCGCCGTCTACCTGGAGCACAACGCGCCGGACGGCGACGTGCCGCACACCCGCCACCCGTGCGCCGACCGCGACGACCTGGTCCTGGTGCACGTCACCCACTTCAACCGGCTGTTCTGGGACAGCGGCGGCACCCGTACGGAAGTCATCGAGCACGGCATCGTCGACCCCGGCCACCAGTACACCGGCCGGCTCGCGCGGGCCGCCGTCGTCACCAACGAGCCGGTCCGCCGCGGCCGTACGGTCGGCACCGACCTGTTGCCCGCACTGGCCGAAGCCGCCCCGCTGGACGTCTTCGGCATGCGCACCGAAGGGCTCGCCGCACACCTCGGCCTGCCCCCGGACCGCTGCCGCACGGCCGACCTCCCGCAGGCCGAACTGCACGAGGCGATGGCGCAGCGCCGCTTCTACCTGCACCCGGTGCGCTGGACCTCGCTCGGCCTGTCGCTCCTGGAGGCCATGCACCTGGGGATGCCGGTGGTGGCCCTCGCCACCACCGAGGCCGCCGAGGCGGTGCTGCCCGGCACCGGCACGCTCTCCAACCGGCCCGAGACCCTGGCCCGGGCCGCCCGGACGTACCTGGAGGACCCCGACGCGGCGGCCGAGGACGGCGCGCGGGCCCGCCAGGCGGCGCTGGAGCGGTACGGGCTGAAGCGCTTCCTGCACGACTGGGAACGCGTCCTCACGGAGGTGTCCGCATGACTTCGCCCGGCACCGTCCCGCGCCTGTCCGTCGCGCTCGTGTCCGAGCACGCCAGTCCGCTGGCGGTCCTCGGCGGCGTCGACGCGGGCGGCCAGAACGTCCATGTCGCGCGCCTGGCCGGCGCGCTGGCCGACCGGGGGCACCGGGTGACCGTGTACACCCGGCGCGACTCCCCCGAACCGCCGGACGAGGTCGTGCTGCGGCCCGGCGTACGGGTCCGGCACGTCCCCGCCGGGCCGCCGCGGCACGTGCCCAAGGACGCGCTGCTGCCGTACATGCCGGCGTTCGGCGACCATCTCGCCGGACAGTGGCGGGTACGGGCGCCGGACGTGGTCCACTCGCACTTCTGGATGTCCGGCCTGGCCGCGCTGCGGGCGACCCGTGAACTGGGACTGCCGCTGGCCCACACGTACCACGCCCTGGGCACCGTCAAGCGGCGCCATCAGCAGGACTCCGACACCAGCCCGCGCTCCCGCGTCACCGACGAGACCGCGATCGGCGAGGGCTGCCACCGGGTGATCGCCACCTGCCGGGACGAGGTCACCGAACTGGGCCGGATGGGCATCACGGAGAGCAAGATCGACGTGGTGCCGTGCGGGGTCGACACGGCGCGCTTCACCCCCGACGGGCCGGCCGCCGACCACGGCACGCGGCGCCCGCTGCTCCTCCAGCTCGGCCGGCTCGTCCCGCGCAAGGGCGCCGAGGTGTCCATCGCCGCGCTGGCCCGGCTGCCCGAGGCCCGGCTCGTCATCGCCGGGGGGCCGCCCGCGGACCGGGTGGACCAGGACCCCGAGGTACGGCGGCTGCGCGGACTGGCCCGCGCCGCCGGGGTCGCGGACCGGGTGAGCTTCACCGGCGGCGTGCGGTGCGAGGACGTACCGCAACTGCTGCGCGCCGCCGACGTGGTGCTGTGCCCGGCGGACTACGAGCCGTTCGGCATCGTGCCGCTGGAGGCCATGGCCTGCGGCACACCGGTCGTGGCCACCGCCGTCGGCGGCCAGCTGGACACCGTGTCCGACCCGGACTGCGGGCGGCTGGTACCGCCCCGCGATCCGGCCGCGCTGGCCCGCGCCGTCGGCGAACTGCTCCTGGACGGCGCGGTACGGGCCGCCTGCGGCGCCGCCGGCCGCCGCCGGGTACTGGCCCGGTACGGCTGGGAACAGGTCGCGGCCGGCACCGAAGCCGTCTACCTCGGTGTCCTGAGCCCGCGGCCCGCCGCCGTCACCGAGGTGGTGTGACCACCGGCCGCGCGCCCCGCCGTTCGACCGGCCCGGCACCGCGTCCGTCCCCCGGGCTGTCCCTCGTCGCCGTCCGACGCCCTGTCCCCGCCGCAGACGTACGAAGGAGGTGCGGGCCCCAGCGCCACCGGCGCCCGGGAGCCCGACGACCATGAGCCAACCCCTTGACGCCGCACACCGCCACTGCCAGTCGCTCCAGGACGCGGTGCGCACCTTGCGCCGGAACAGCCTGCGCCGGCTGGCCGAGTGGGGCACCCACCTCGGCGCCGTACTGCCCGTCGGCGGCCGGCTGCTCGCCGCCGGCAACGGCGGCAGCGCCGCCCAGGCCCAGCACCTGACGGCCGAACTCGTCGGCCGCTACCAGCAGGACCGGCCCGCCTACTCCGCCATCGCGCTGCACGCCGAGACCTCCAGCGTCACCGCCATCGGCAACGACTACGGCTTCGACCAGGTCTTCGCCCGGCAGGTCGCCGCGCACGGCCGCCCCGGCGACGTCCTCCTGCTGCTGTCCACCTCCGGCCGCAGCGACAACCTGCTGGCCGCCGCCGAGACCGCGCGGGACGCCGAGCTACGGGTCTGGGCACTGACCGGCCCCCGGCCCAACCCGCTGGCCGACGCCGCCGACGAAGCGGTGTGCGTGGACTCCCCGAGCAGCGCGACCGTCCAGGAGGCGCACCTGATCGCGGTGCACATCCTGTGCGAGCACTTCGACGCCGTCGGTGGCGCGCCCCGGCCCGCGCAGGGCACGGCGGTCGTCCCGCTGGAAGCCGCGGTGGCGGACCGGGACGGCGCGCTGTGAACGCCCGCCGTGGCGACGCGCCCGGGAGGCGGTCATGAGGAACCGTCGGCCTCTGGTGGTCGTGGGCGACGTCCTCCTCGACCGGGACATCGACGGTGACGCCTCGCGCCTGGCGCCGGACGCGCCCGCACCCGTCGTGGACGTCACCGACGACCGCAGCCGGCCGGGCGGCGCCGGCCTCGCCGCCGCGCTCGCCGCGCGGTCCGGGCGCGACGTGGTCCTGGTGACCGCGCTGGGCCCGGACCCGGCGAGCGAGGCGGTACGGCGCGCCCTGCGCGGGACCGTACGCCTGGTGGAGCTCCCCCTCGACGGCGGGCTCCCCGAGAAGACGCGGGTGATGGCCTCCGGCCGCCCCCTGGTGCGGTTCGACCGCGGCGGCGGACGTCCGGGCGAGCCCGGCCCCGCGGTGCGCGAGACGCTCGCCGGGGCCCGCGCCGTCCTGGTCGCCGACTACGGGCGCGGTACCGCGGCGGCGGTCCACGGCCTGCTCGCCGAGGTGGCGCACCGGGTCCCGCTGCTGTGGGACCCGCACCCCAAGGGCGGCACGCCCGTACCGGGCGCGCGGCTGGTCACGCCCAACGCGTCCGAGGCCCGTGCCCTGACCTCCAGCGAGGACCGGTCGCTGCGCGCCTGCGCCGTACGGGGCGCCCAACTGGCCGCCGAATGGCGGGCCGCGGCCGTCGCGGTGACGCTCGGCGTACGCGGCGCGCTGCTGGCCAGGGCGGGCAGCGACTCGCCGATGCTGGTGCCCGCGCCGTACCGGGCCGACGGCGACCCCTGCGGGGCGGGCGACTGCTTCGCCGCCACGGCGGCCGCCGCGCTGGCCGACGGCGCGCTGCCCGAGGAGGCCGTACAACGGGCCGTCGCCGAGGCCGCCGCCTTCGTCGCGGCGGGCGGCGCGGGCAACCGCGCCCTGTGGCGCACCGCTCCGCCGCCGGACCGGCCGGCCCCGGAGCGGCCCGCCGACCCGTTCGAGCTGGCCCGGTCCGTGCAGGCCAGGGGCGGGACGGTGGTCGCCACCGGCGGCTGCTTCGACCTGCTGCACGCCGGGCACGTCGGTCTGCTGGAGAGCGCCCGGCGGATCGGTGACTGCCTCATCGTCTGCGTCAACTCCGACGCGTCCGTCACCCGCCTCAAGGGCCCGGGGCGGCCGCTCACCCGGGCGGCGGACCGCACCCGCGTGCTGGCCGGGCTGGGCAGCGTCGACGCCGTCGCGGTGTTCGAGGAGGACTCCCCCGTCGAACTGCTGCGGCGGCTGCGGCCCGACGTGTGGGTCAAGGGCGGCGACTACTCCGTGGACGCACTCCCGGAGGCGGCCACCCTGCGGGAGTGGGGCGGCCAGGCGCTCGTCCTGCCCTACCTGGACGGCAGGTCGACGACCGCGCTGGCCCGGCGGGCGGCCCGCGCCGCCGCGCCGGGCCCGGGGTACCGGTCGTGACCGCCCCGGCGGCAGGACTGCCGGCCACCCGCACCGTGCCGGACGGCCGACGTGCCCCCGAGGCCCCGCGCGTGGGCATCGTCATGATCACCAGGAACCGCCGCGAGCGCCTGCTCGGCACGCTGGAACGGGTGACGCGGCTGCCCGAAGCGCCTCCCGTCGTGGTCGTGGACAACGGCTCGTCGGACGGCACCGCCGACGCCGTCCGCGCGCGCTTCCCCGCCGTGCGGGTCCTCACCCCCGGCCGCAACCTCGGCGCGGTCGGCCGTACGTACGGTGCCGCCGCCCTCGACACACCGCTCGTCGCGTTCAGCGACGACGACTCCTGGTGGGAACCCGGCGCCCTGGCCCGCGCCGCCGAGGTGTTCGCGGCGCACCCCCGGCTGGGACTGGCCGCCGCCAGCACCCTCGTCGGTACGGACGCCGCCGCCGACCCGCTCAACGCGGTCCTCGCCGCCTCCCCGCTCGGCCGCGAACCCGACCTGCCGGGACCGTCCGTCCTCGGCTTCCTGGGCTGCGCCGCCGTCGCCCGCCGGGACGCCTTCCTGGAAGCCGGCGGCTACCACCCCGTACTCCACTTCGGCGCCGAGGAAACCCTGCTGGCCATGGACCTCGAAGCGCGCGGCTGGGGCGTCGCCTACTGCCCCGCCCTCGTCGCCCGGCACGAACCCGACGGCGCGGGCGGCGCCCCCCGCCCCGGCCGCACCGCCCGCGTACGCCGAAACGCCCTGCTCACCGCCTGGCTGCGCCGCCCGCTCCGGCACGCCCTCGCACACACGCTGCGCCTGGCACTGGACGGCCGTACGGACCCGGAGGCACGCCTGGCCCTGAGCGAGGCGGTACGCCGCCTCCCGGCCGCACTGGCACGCCGACGGCTGCTGCCGGGGCTGGTGGAACGCCGGGTGCGGACGCTGGAGCTGACGCCGTGACCAGGGAACTTCGTCTGCCCGACCGCGGGCGCGGGGCCGTGAGCGGGGGTGGGGGCCGGGGCGGGGGCGCGTCGCCATGAGCGAGGACGGCGGGGGCGTCACCATGGCCGAGATCCTGGGGCGTCCCGCCATGGCCGAGGCCCTGGGCCGCGTCGCCATAGTGAAGGTCGGCAACTGTGTCGCCATGGCCGAGGACCCGGACTACTTCACCGCAGCCGAGGACTTCGGCCGTCCCGCCGTGGCCGAGGAGGGCAGCCACACCGCCATGGCCACGGACGGCAGCCACACCGCCACTACCGAGGACCCGAGCCGCACCGCCAGGACCGAAAACGGCAGCCACACCGCCATCGCCACGGACGCCGACCGCCCCGCCATAGCCCAGGCGCCGAGCCGCACCTTCATAGCGAAGGACGGCAACTGTGTCGCCATGGCCGAGGACCCGGACCGCTTCACCGCAGCCGAGGACTTCGGCCGCACCGCCGTGGCCGAGGAGGGCAGCCACACCGCCATGGCCACGGACGGCAGCCACACCGCCACTACCGAGGACCCGAGCCGCACCGCCAGGACCGAA
>NZ_JBEZAN010000006.1:150209-235380 GCF_040646595.1 Streptomyces sp. NPDC045470 | reverse complement strand
CCGCCATAGCCCAGGCGCCGAGCCGCACCTTCATAGCGAAGGACGGCAACTGTGTCGCCATGGCCGAGGACCCGGACCGCTTCACCGCAGCCGAGGGCCCGGGCCGCACCGCCAGCCCCGAGGACGCCGACCACGTCCGGCGCCGCGCAGCCCCCGGCACGCCGGCCCGCCGGTGTACTCGCCGTGCACCGGTCCACCGGACGAACTCCCCGCGCCACGCACCGGAACGCCGGTGCCGGGCGTGACCGCACCGACCCGAGGAAACCTCCCGTGACCGATCCGCGCACCACCGTCATCGTCATCACCCGCAACCGCAGCGACGATCTGCTGCACACCCTCGACCGGCTCGCCGAACTGCCGGAGAAGCCGCCCGTCGTCGTGGTGGACAACGGTTCCACGGACGGCACCGCGTCCGCCGTCCGCCGCCATCCCCTCGCGCCGCGGCTCATCCCGCTGAAGCACAACACCGGGGCGGTGGGCCGCAATCTGGCCGCGCGGGTGGCGGCCACGCCGTACCTCGCGTTCTGCGACGACGACTCGTGGTGGGAGCCCGGCGCCCTGGCCGGGGCCGCCGACCTGCTGGACGCGTACGGGCGGCTGGGCGCGGTGACCGCGCGCATCATGGTCCATCCGCACCCGGACGCGCCGGAGGCGGGCGCCGCGCCCGGCACCGGTCCGGGCGAACCCGTCGAGGACCCGATCGTCCAGGAGCTGCGGCACTCCCCGCTGCCCGCCCCTTCCTGGCTGCCGGGCCCGGCGCTCGGCTCGTTCCTCGCGGCGGCCACGGTGCTGCGCGCCGACGCCTTCCGGGCGGCGGGCGGCTTCTCGCCCCGGCTGGTCCTGGGCGGCGAGGAGGAGCTGCTCGCCGCGGACCTGGCGGCCGACGGCTGGTGGCTGGTGTATGCCGACCGGCTCACCGTCCACCACCGGGCGTCGCCGCACCGCGACGCGACCCTGCGCCGGCGCCAGGGCATCCGCAACACCCTGTGGTTCACCTGGCTGCGCAGGCCGCTGCCGGCCGCCGTGCGCCGGACGGGCGTGCTCGCCTCGACGGTGCCCCGGGACGCGGTCTCCGTACGGGCGTTCGCCGAGGCCGCCGGCGGTCTGCCGTGGGTGCTGCGGGAACGGCGCCCGCTGCCGCGGGAGGTGGAGAGCCGGCTGCGGCTGCTGGAGGCGCCGCAGCGGGAGTCGACGGCGCGGCGGTACTGCGGGTGAGACGTTCCCGGCCGGGGACAGCGCGACGCCGGCCGTCGTGCCCCGTGGGGGCGAGCGCGACGGCCGGCGTCCGGAGCCGAACGGGCGGTGAGGCTACTTCTCGCCGACCTTCAGCAGCTTGTTGGGCGTCCCCTCGCTCGGGTTCTTGATCTTGTCGGGCGTGGCGCCGTCGGTCAGCGCGGTGGCGACCGCGTCCGGCTTGGCGTCCTGGTGGCCGCTCAGGTAGACCGCGGCGGCGCCCGCGACGTGCGGGGTGGCCATGGACGTACCGGAGATGGTCTTGGTGCCCTGGTCGCTGTCGTTCCAGGCCGAGGTGATGTCCGAACCGGGCGCGTAGAGGTCCACCGCGCTGCCGAAGTTGGAGAAGTCGGACTGCTCGTCGGTGTTGGTGCTGGAGGCGACCGTGATGGCCTCCTTGACCCGCGCCGGGGAGCCCTGGCCCGCGTCGGTGGACTCGTTGCCCGCCGCCACGGCGAAGGTGACGCCGGAGGCGACCGCCTTCTGGACCGCCGCGTCCAGCGCCTCGTCGGCGCCGCCGCCCAGCGACATGTTCGCCACCGAGGGGCCCTTGTGGTTCTTGGTCACCCAGTCGATGCCCGCGACAACCTGCTCGGTGGAGCCGGAGCCCTGGTCGTCCAGCACCCGGACGGCCACGATCTTGGCCTTCTTGGCGACGCCGTGCGCCTTGCCGGCGATGGTGCCCGCGACGTGGGTGCCGTGGCCGTTGCCGTCGGTGGCGTCGTTGTCGCCGTCGATCGCGTCGAAGCCGGAGGAGGCCCGGCCCTCGAAGTCCTGGTGCGTGGTGCGGACACCGGTGTCGATGACGTACGCGGTGACGCCCTCACCCGCGCTGTCGGGGTAGGTGTACTTCTTGTCGCCCTGGGTGTCGGCCTGGTCGATGCGGTCCAGGCCCCACGACGGCGGGTTGTCCTGGGCGCCGTCGATGTGGAACTTCTTGTTCTGCACGACCTTGTCGACGGCCGGGTCGGCGGCCAGGCGACGGGCCTCCTCGGCGCTGAGGCCGGTGGCGGAGAAACCGTTCAGCGCGGCGGAGTAGGTCCGCTTGACCTCGCCGCCGTACTTGCCGGCCAGATCCTTGTTCTGTTCAGCCTGCACCCCGGCACTGCGCACCGTGTTCTCAGGGTTCTTCAGCATGACGATGTAGCTGCCGCTGACGGCGCCCTTGGCCTCGGCGCCGTAGATCTTGCCCTCGGCGGGCGAAGCGCCCGCGGTGACCGCGGTGACCGTGGCGATACCGGTCGCGGCGACCACGGCGGTTATCGCGGTGACGAGCCGCTTCTTGCTGGAACGCTTGTGAGCGTGAGCCATTCGAGGGTTCTCCTCGTTCGGGAAGTGTGGGGGGAAAGCGTTGCGCAACAGCCCGGACGGACAAGAAGATCTCCGCCGGGCTGGCTCGAAACCCTGTCGGATTGACGAGGTCAATTCAAGGCCGCCCGGGCGTTGTGAGATAGGCAACAAGCCTGCGTAATTGCAAACGACCACAGAAGGGGGCAAAGGTGCACCACGACCACCCGACAGCACGTCAACTCCGTTTACACAGCGGCAATATGACGCAGGTCAGATGCGATGCGAGCATCGAAGTTACCGGCAGTACGGAGTGTGGCGCCCCGAATGCGGGAAAACCCGCCACTACAGGGAACAGACGGGCAGTCACCCCCGCCCCCTCTCCGCTTCTTCACAGCTCAACAATCCCCGGTCGGCGCGGCTTCAATCCCCGGCATAACACTTCCGAGGCGTGGCGTCGCTCACTCGCGACCACGCCCCGGCCGAACCCGCCTTGCACGCACCGCAATTCCCCCGGCACAGCGGGCGACAGGGCGGCCGTGCGCCACCCCGGCTTTTCGTCGCCCTTATTGGGAATGCGCCGATATTCCGTCACAGAACGCCCGTCGGGCCTGTTCAGCGCTGATACCGCGCCAGCACCAGATTGCCGTCGCGGACCAGACGCTCGCGCAGTTCGTCCAGGTCGACGGCGCCGCTGTAGTACTCCTGGAAGGCCGGTGTCGCGATCTTGTCCTTCCACTCCGGATAGCCCCGCACGGACTGCGCGGGGGCGGCGCGCAAGGTACCGGCCAGCGCGGTGCCCGTCGACCATCCGTGGCGGTCCGTGTGGAGTTCGGGGGCCCGCAGCGCCTCCCGGCCGGTCGGCAGCATCCAGTCGCCGAGGGCGAGCCGCACCATGTTGGGCGGTCTCAGCAGGAAGTCGACAAAGGCCATCGCCTCCTCCTTACGGGGACAGTCCGCCGCGATCGACAGGGTCTGCGGGCTGACGCCCTGATCCCCGCCGCCGGCACCACCGGGCGCGGGCAGCACCGTCCACGCGAACTCCTTCGGGGCCTGCTGCACGATCTGCTGCCGGTAGGAGAAGCCGAGCGGCAGGATCGCGTACCGGCCGGCGAAGAAGCCGGGGAGCGTGTCGGCGCCGCCCATGCCCAGCGTCGTACGGGCCGCGCTGCGGGCGACGTTGACCTGGTCGTGGATGGCGCACGGCACCACCTGGTCGGCGGCGTCGAACCGTACCTCGGCCCTGCCGTCCGGGCGGCGCCGGAAGATCCGGCCGCCGGTGGACAGGGCCAGGTTGAGCGTGACGGACACCGGCTCCTTCAGCGGCCAGGCGACGCCGTACCCGCCGCCGCCCGTCAGCTCCTTCGCCACCTCCCCGAACTCCTCCCACGTCCACGGCTCGCGCGTGGTCGGCACCCGTACGCCGGAACGCCGCAGCCGCACCTGGTCGGCGATCAGGACGCGGGGCTCCTGAAGGAAGGGGATGCCGTACACCCGGCCGCCGAAGGTGCCCGACTCCCAGCTCCGCGGCGGGATGTCGTCCCGCAGGCGCCGGGGCAGCAGGCCGGTCAGGTCGGCGAGGTGGCCGCCGTAGGCGAAGTCGGCGAGGTCGTCGGAGGCGTCGTGGATGATGTCCGGTGCCTCGCCGCCCTCGAAGGAGGTGAGCAACTGGTCGTGGACGGTGGGCCAGGCCCCCTGGACGTACTGGACGGGGATGTCCGGATGCCGGCGGTTCCACTCCGCGACCAGTTGCCTGTTGGCGTCGACGGACTCCTTCTGCCAGGCCAGCGACTGGAAGCGGAGTACGCCCCGGTCGCCGCCACGGCCTCCGCCGCCCGAGCAGCCGGGCAGCAGGGCAGCGGCGGGCACGGCCGCGGCGGCGAGCACGGTACGGCGGCGCGGGCTGCCGGGAGCGGCCATCAGTGCTTCACCGCCCCGGCCAGCATGCCGCCGGTGAGCCGGCGCTGGATGACGGCGAAGAGCACCAGGCCGGGCAGCGTGGCGAGCAGGGCCGCCGCGGCGAGCGGGCCGAGGTCGGCGACGCCCTCGGCCCCGAGGAAGTGGGTCAGGACGACCGGCATCGTCTGCTTCTCCGGCGATTTGAGCAGGACGAGCGCGAAGAAGAACTCGTTCCACGCGGTGATGAAGGCGAACAGGCCGGTGGCGACGATGCCGGGCGTCAACAGCGGTCCGGTGACCGAGACCAGGATGCGCAGCCGGCCCGCGCCGTCCACCGCCGCGGCCTCCTCCAGCTCCGGCGGTACGGCCCGGACGTAGCCGGTCAGCATCCACAGCGCGAACGGCAGCGACCACACCACGTACACCAGGACGAGTCCGGCCCGGGAGTCGACCAGATGGAGGTTCTTCAGGACGAGGAAGAGCGGGATGATCACCAGGACCAGCGGGAACGCCTGGCTGACCACGACCCAGCCGGTCGCCGCCCGCGCGAAGCGGGTGCGGCGGCGCGCGAGGACGTACGCCATGGGCGTCGCCAGGACGATTGCCACCAGCGCCGAGACCGCGGCCGCGAGCAGGCTGTTGCCGGCCGCCTGGAGCAGCGGCTGCTCGTCGAAGGCGGTACGGAAGTTGTCCAGCGTCGGCACCCGGGGGATCCAGGTGGGGTGGATGCTGCCCAGCTCGCGGGGCGGCTTGAAGGCGGTGGAGACCAGCCACAGGAAGGGGAAGGCGAGGAAGGCGAGGTAGCAGAGGAGGGCGAGGTACTGACCGGCCCGGCCGAGGCTGCGCCGGGTGGCCGGGCGGCGCGGGGTGGCCGGGGTACGCCGAGTGGCCGGTCGGCGCCGGGTGGCCGGGGTGCGCCAGGTGGCCGGGGGACGCCCGGCCGGTGAGGACTTCCGGAGCGCTGTCACTGTTCCTCCTCACCCTCCCCCCTCAGCCGCCGGGAGAGGTAGACGGCCAGCAGGACCGCGATCAGCGCGACCATCGCCAGCCCCATCGCGGCGGCGTAACCGAACTGCCCGTACCGGAACGCCTCCTCGTACGCGAACAGCATCGGCAGCCGGGTGCGGCCGCCCGGGCCGCCGTCGGTCAGCACGAAGACCAGCGCGAAGGAGTTGAAGTTCCAGATGAAGTTGAGCGCCGAGACGGCCAGCGCGACCGGCTTGATCGCGGGCCAGGTGACCGTACGGAACCGGCGCCAGGCTCCGGCACCGTCCACCGCGGCGGCCTCGTGCAGTTCACGGGGGACGTTCTGGAGTCCGGCGAGAAGGGTGACCGTGGTCTGCGGCATCCCCGCCCAGACGCCCACGACGATCACGGCGAGCAGGGCGGTGGCCGTGCCGCTCAGCCAGTCCCGGCCCTCGTCCGGGCCCAGTCCGAAGCTGCGCAGCGTCTCGTTCAGCACGCCCGCGTCCGGGTGGTAGACCAGCCGCCACATGATGCCCACCACGACCTCGGGCATCGCCCACGGGATGATCGCCAGCGCGCGGGCCAGCCAGCGCAGCCGCAGCTCCTGGCCGAGCAGCAGCGCCAGCCCGAGGGCGAGGAAGAACTGCGGGACCGTGACGCCCAGCGCCCACACCAGCCCGACCCGGAACGAGTCCCAGAACAGGGTGTCCTGGAGCAGGTCGGAGAAGTTGAGCAGGCCGACCCACCGGGTGGCCTGGGTACGCCCCGACTGCGCGTCGGTGAACGCCAGCCCGATGCCGTACAGCAGCGGGCCCACACTCAGCACCAGGATCGGGATCAGCGCGGGCAGTATCAGGAACCAGGTCCCGTGCCCGCGCCCCGGCACGGACCGGCCCCCGGTCCGCAGCACCGGCCCCGCACCCGTCCCTCTCGTACGCCCCTGCCCCTGTACGGGACCGTCTCGACCCAACGCGACTCCCCGCATCCGCACACCCAGGACGGCTGTGACCACCAGGAACAGGCCGCGCGTCCCCGGACGGAACGGGCCGGACGGCCGCCGTCATCGTCGTGACGCCACCCGACGCAGTCAAGCACCCCACCAGAACTCCGTCTCCCCGTCCCCCTTATCCCCCACCTCCCCTCCCGTCTCTCCTGCTTCCTTTCGCCCCTCCTCTTCCCCCCGCCCGCCCCGCCCCGCCCCTTCCCCTCTCCCCGGTCCGGTCCTCCCGGCTCCTTCGCCCGGGGACCTGCGAGACTGATACCGATCACGCACCGCAGGAGGCGCCCCGATGACCGCACCGAGCACCACTCCGTTCACGGAGGCGCACGCCCGGGACGTCCTGGCCGCGGCCGGCCGGCCCGACGTCGCCGCCGACGCCCGGCTGCTCTCGCTCGGCGAGAACGCGGTGTTCGCCACGGGCGGCAACGGTCCGGTCATACGGGTCGGGCGCAGCGCCGAACTGCTGGAGCGCGCCGAACGGGAGCTGCGCGTCGCCGTGTGGCTGGCTGACCAGGGCGTACCGGCCGTGCGCGCGGCCGAGCCGACGGCCCGTCTGGTGAACGGGCACCCGGTCACCTTCTGGGAGCGGCTGCCCGACCCCGTACGCCCCGCCGAGCCGGCCGACCTGGCCGCCCTGCTGCGGCTGGTGCACGCGCTGCCGGAACCGCCGTTCGCCCTCCCCCGACGGGAACTGCTCGGCGGTGTGGAGCGCTGGCTGCGGCTGGCCGGCGACGCGGTCTCGGCGCGGGACGCCGAGTACCTGCGGGGCCGCCGCGACGCGTTCGCCGCTGCCGCCACCGCGCTGGAACCGCATCTGCCGCGCGGCCCGGTCCACGGTGACGCGCTGACCCGCAACGTTCATGTGGGCCCCGACGGCCCGGTGCTCGTGGATCTCGAAACCTTCTCCTCCGATCTGCGGGAACACGATCTGGTCGTGATGGCGCTCAGCCGCGACCGCTACGGCCTGCCCGCCGCGGCGTACGACACCTTCGTGCGGATCTACGGCTGGGACGTCCGGGACTGGGAGGGCTGCGCGGTGCTGCGCGGCTCACGGGAGACGGCGAGCTGTGCCTGGGTCTCCCAGCACGCTCCCGGCAACCCCGCCGCCCTCAAGGAGTTCCGCCGCCGCATCGCGTCCCTGCGCGAGGGCGACACCACCGTCCGCTGGTACCCCTTCTGAAGCGGCCCTCCCCTGCCGCCCTTCTCCTGCCCCCCTGTCTCTTCCTCTCCTCCTCTACGCGCTACCGCGCGCGGCCGAAGCCTGCCCTTGTCCCTGCTCCCGCCCCTGCCCGGGCAGCTCCAGCTCCTCGGGGCGCTCCCGTGCCCGCTGGTACGGAATGAGCGGCCAGGCCGCCTCGACTATCGCCCCCGGGTCACCGGAGCGGCGCAGATACTTCTGGAACGACGCGGCCTGCTCGGCAGCCGCCTCCTCCTGGAGGGCGTGCAGCGCGGCGAGCGCCGTCCCGGCCACCGCGGGATGCCGCTCGCCGATCCGGCGCGCCACACCGGCCGCGGCCACCGCGTCCGCGCCCGCTTCGTGCGCCGCCTCCAACGGGACGCCGTAGTGCCGGCAGAGGGCCTGGAGGGTCCGCTTGCCCTTGCGGTAGCGGTCCACGTGCTTGTCCAGCACCAACGGGTCGATGACCGGGGCGGGCGGCCGGCCGAGCCGCTCGGCCGGGGTCGGCAGGCCGTAGCGTCGGCACTCGCGGTCCAGCAGCGAGAGGTCGTAGCGCGCGTTCATCACCACGAGCGGGAGGCCCGCCTCCAGCGCCGCGGCGAGCGCGGTGGCGATCTGCTCGACGCCCTCCGCCGCCGCCTGGCCGTGCGCCCGCACATGAGCGGTCGTCATCCCGTGTATGGCCGCCGCCTCCTCGGGCACCGGCACGCCGGGGTCGAGCAGCCAGGTGTTCCGCAGCGCCTCCCGGCCGTCCGCGTCCAGCCTTATCAGCGCGGCGGTGACGATGCGGTCCCGCTCGACGTCCGTGCCGGTGGTCTCCAAGTCGAAACTGACGAGCAGCCCTTGATGCCAGCCCATGACGGCCTCCTTCGGTGTTGCTTCCCCCGTGTTCCCCTACTCTCCCACGCGACACTGACAACGCCCCGGCTCCCGCCCGCTTCCCGGCGGCCGGGCGCCCCGGCGGGCCGTCCCCTCACGACACCGGCCGCGAGTCCGCCCACACGTTCTCGAACTCCTCCCGGTACGTCTCGAAGAGGCCGCGGTCGTCGTCCCGGTCCGGATCCTGGCGCAGTACCTCGCGGCCGCCGCCGCGCAGGACGAGGACCGGTGACTCCATGCCCCGGCTCCGCCGGAGGTACGGCTGGACGACGGCCACGCCGTCCGGACCGTCCCCGTCCACCAGATAGGCGGTGAAGCGGGGCGTCTCGTCGAAGACCTGGATCTCGAAGGCGCCGGGGTCGTGCAGCCGGGACCGTACCCGCCGCATGTGCAGGATGTTCATCTCGATGGAGCGGCTCATCTCGCCCTTCTTCAGCCCCAGTTCCCGCTCGCGGCGGCGGACCGCGCTGCTGGCGGGGTTGAGGAAGAGGAGCCGGACCCGGCAGCCGGACTCCGCGAGGCGGACCATGCGGCGCCCGGAGTAGTTCTGTACGAGGAGGTTGAGGCCGATGCCGATGGCGTCCAGGCGCCGGGCACCGCCGAAGAGGTCCTCGGCAGGCAGCTGCCGCTGGAGACGCACCCGGTCGGTGTGGACGCCGACGACGTCCGCGTACCGGTCGCCGACGAGGTCCTCCACGGCGTCGATGGGCAGCCGCCCGGCGGTGCGGGTGCCGATGCCGGAGCCCAGTATCTCCAGCAGCCGGGCGGAGGCCCTCTCCGCCTGGGCGAGGACGGTACCGGTCAGGGCGCGGTTGCGGGAGACGATGTTGCGGGCCACCTCCAGCTCGTCGAGGGCCAGCTCCACCTCCCGCCGGTCGTCGAAGTACGGCTCGAAGCAGGGCCAGTGCTGGACCATCAGCTCGCGAAGCTGCGGCAGGGTCAGGAAGCTGAGGATGTTGTCGTCGGCGGGGTCGAGCAGATATCCCTTGCGGCGGCTGACCTCGCGGACCGCGACCGCCCGCTGGACCCACTCCTGGCCGGTGGGACCGGCCGCGGCGATGACCCATTCGTCGCCGTGCACGGGTTCGTAGACGGGCAGCAGCACGGCCGCCACGACGGCCCGCAGCCGCTGTTCGACGAGGTTCAGCCAGATGTAGGCGCGCCCGGCCCGCCGGGCGCGGGTGCGCACCTCGCTCCAGGCTTCGGCGCCCCAGTCCAGCTCCGCGCCGATCTCCATCGGCCGGGCCAGGGACACCGCCCCGGGCGGGGCGTCGACGGAGCCGCCCTCGTGTCCCTCGTGACTGTCCTGGCCGTCATGGCCGTCGTCACCAGGGGGCAACTCCAGCCCGCCCGAGCTCACCTGCGCACCGCCTTCCGAACCCCCGTGCCAACGATCAAGGCAGACTACTGCGGGTCCGGGAGGCGGTGCAGCAGGATGGATCGAGTCCCCGGCCAACTCCCCTTATTCGACGTGACCGTTGTGTCCGGAAAGCTCGGGCGGAGTGAGCGGATTCATAGCGGTGACGTCCCGGGGGGCGAGCTGGAAGCCCTGCCAGTGCACCGGCATGGGTTCCTGGTCCTCGTCCCGGGCGATGTGGTGGTACCCGATGTTGACCCACGCGATGGGGTGGCGCAGCGGCTGTCCGTTGACCCACCGGTCCACGCTGGTGCCCGCGCCGGCTCCGCAGTTCGCCAGGTTGTTGCTGGCGAACTGCTCACACGTGTTGTACTCGGTGAAGAACACGTCGTGCCGGGTGAAGGCGCGTCCGGTGTACTTGCTGGAACGACCGGGGACGATCTCGTACGACCGCGGATGACCGTCCTTGTTCTTGCCGATGTTGCTGACCACCCGCCACCAGCGGGTCGGCCCGGCGTCCCCCGCCAGCTCCTTGGCCACCGGCGTGCGGACCGTCTTCGTCTTGGGGGTCAGCCCGCCGCTCTGCGCGGTGGTCGTCGAGTCGAACTGCTCGACCCGGTTGGCCGACGAGCCGTCCAGCCCGAAGTTCAGCCGCCAGAAGACGTTGTGGCTGTGGCTGGTGGCGTAGTCCTTGGCGCCCTTGCCGATCGGCCAGCCGCGGCCGTCGCCCGCGTCGTAGTCGGCGGGCGAGAGCGTGCCGGTCGCTCCGACCTGCATGTTGATCGTGCCGTCCGCGGAGAAGCGCCACTCGACGATGTATTCGTACCACCCGGTCTTGTTGACCGTGTAGACGAGCAGGTCCTTGCCCTGGAGCTGCTGGATCCTGGTGGTCTCGCCGGGGTAGCGGCCCAGGCGGTAGGCGTGACCGCGGGCCCGGGTGGTGACGCACAGTCCGTTGACGTCCGGGTGGTCCGGGTCCCAGGCGTCCGGCACCTTGACCGATTTGATGGTGCCGCCGGGACACTCGCCCGGGTCCAGTGTCTGGAGTCCCTGGGCGAAGCTCTGGCCGGTGAGGTCGTCGTACTCGTTGCCGCCGTCGTCGTAGGGGACGTGGATCTGCGCCAGTTTCGCGCTGGTCAGCACCTGGATCGGGCGGGGCTCGTTCCTGGGCTGGTACGAGACGTTGTCCAGAACCAGCCCGGCGTTCGCGTCGTAGTGCCAGCACATGCGCCAAGTGGTGCCGGCTTCGAGGGTCTGCGTGATGCTGTACGGGGTACTGCACCCTGCGGCGGTGGCCGCGGGCGGAGACGGCGGGGACGCCGAGGACACAGCCCGGGCGGCGGCCGGTCCGCTCGTCAGGGCGGCCGTACCGAGCAGCAGCGGCGCGGCGAGCAGTGCGGCGCGCCGGAGCCGGGCACGGTGGGTACGGACGGGGGTACGGGCAGGGACACGGGCGCGGCCGTGGCCGACGCGGGCGCGGCGGAAGGGTCTTTCGTGCATGGAAACGCTCCTGTACGGCAGTGGGACACGAGCTTCGGAGTACGCGGGTGCGGGGTGCTGCGCGGTTCCCGCCGGGCGGCGGCCGGCCCGCGGCGGGCCGGGACGCCGTACCGGGGCACGCGCGGGCGGCTCAGCCGAGCCGGCCGACCGTACGGGCGCTCAGGTCGACCACATAGCGCCGGGTGTCGATCCACTGGCCGTCGCGCACCTTGGTGAAGAGCCGGACGCAGCGGTGCTCCCCGCAGGCGCGCAGCTTGGCCGGAGCCGGTCCTTCCGCCTCGCCCCGGTAGACGGAGCCCCGCACGGTGAGCTGGCCGGGACCGGTCAGCTCCTTGCCGGTGGCGTGTTCGTAGTCCTCCCGCAGCCCGGCCCCCTCGGGGGCGGCGATCAGCAGCCCGGCCGCGGTCTCGCTCTCGGCCCGGTTGGGCGGCGGCTGCACCCCGTGCCGGCTGTCGCTCTTCTCCACCTTCCCGGTCGTGAGGTTGACGGTCTTGGTCACGTACGCGTCGGACCGGTAGTCGTAGAACGACACGTTCGCCCGGCGTGGCGGGGCGGCGAGGCCGGTCTCGTCCGGGCCCAGCTCGGCCAGGCCGGTGGTCAGCCGCTCCGGGCCCGCTCTGCCCTTGACGTCCTCGGTAGCGCTGCGGAACGTACGGGGCGTGGCGAGGGCCTGGGCCCGCGCCACCTCGTCGTCCGTGAGCGGGTCCCGGCCGACGCCCGCGCTGCCCTCCTCGGGCGCGCGTTCCACCGCTCCCGGCCGTACCTGCGACGTCTGGCCGGTTCCGGCCTCCGGTCCTTCGGCCGCGGCGGCCCGGCTCCCCCCGCCGGTGGTCCCCGCGTCCCCTGGCAAGGTCACCGCGGCCAGTACGGCGGTACCCGCCAGCGCCGCGGCCGCGCCCGCCACCAGCTTGCCCAGGTGGCGGTGCATCATGTTGCGCACTGTTCCCCCCTGCTGCCTCATGGTGCTCAGACATATCGGTCGTCCTGTACGACGATCCGACTTCGCTGCGGGTTGCCCATCTTTCGGCGCAGATCGCGCGAAAAACCAGCCGTATTGGGCAGGTTGGAACACGAGACGATCGCAGCACCGTACGCAGCAAACGAACACGGCGACGCATGACCGCCGTGAGGCCCCAAGGCTTCGCGGCGCCCATCGAGGAAGTGGAAGAGTCGACGTATGCAGGTCTGGCCGGGACAGATGTATCCCCTGGGTGCCACGTACGACGGTGCGGGCACCAACTTCGCGGTGTACTCCGAGACGGCGGAACGCATCGAGCTGTCACTGCTGCACGACGACGGCTCGGAGACCGCCGTCGAACTGCGGGAGACCGACGCGTTCGTACGGCACGCCTACCTCCCCGGGATCATGCCGGGGCAGCGGTACGGCTTCCGGGTGCACGGCCCGTACAAGCCGGAGCGCGGCGACCGGCACAACTCCGCCAAACTGCTGCTGGACCCGTACGCGAGGGCGGTCAGCGGCAGCATCGACTGGGACGAGGCGGTGTACGGCTACCACTTCGGCAAGCCGGACAGCCGCAACGACCTCGACTCGGCGCCGCACACCATGACGTCGGTCGTGGTCAACCCGTACTTCGACTGGGGTGACGACCGCCCGCCCCGCACCGACTACCACGAGACGGTGCTCTACGAGGCGCACGTCAAGGGCCTGACCATGCTCCACCCCGACCTGCCGGACGACCTGCGCGGCAGCTACGCGGCGCTGGCGCACCCCGCGGTCATCGAGCACCTGACCGAGCTGGGGGTCACGGCCCTGGAGCTGATGCCGGTCCACCAGTTCGTGCACGACCACCGCCTGGTGGACGCCGGGCTGGCGAACTACTGGGGCTACAACACCATCGGCTTCTTCGCCCCGCACAACGCGTACGCGTCCTGGGGCGACCGCGGGCAGCAGGTGCTGGAGTTCAAGTCGGCGGTACGGGCGCTGCACGAGGCCGGTATCGAGGTCATCCTCGACGTCGTCTACAACCACACGGCGGAGGGCAACCACCTGGGTCCGACGCTGTCCTTCCGCGGCCTGGACAACGCCTCGTACTACCGGCTGGCCGACGACCCCCGCTACTACATGGACACCACCGGTACCGGCAACTCGCTGCTGATGCGCAGCCCGCACGTCCTCCAGCTCATCATGGACTCGCTGCGCTACTGGGTGACGGAGATGCGGGTGGACGGGTTCCGCTTCGACCTGGCGGCGACGCTGGCCCGGCAGTTCCACGAGGTGGACCGGCTGTCCTCGTTCTTCGACCTGGTGCAGCAGGACCCGGTGGTCAGCCAGGTCAAGCTGATCGCCGAACCGTGGGACGTGGGCGAGGGCGGTTACCAGGTGGGGAACTTCCCGCCGCTGTGGACCGAGTGGAACGGCAAGTTCCGCGACACCGTACGGGACCTGTGGCGCGGCGAGCCGCGTACCCTAGCCGAGTTCGGCTCCCGGCTGACCGGCTCCTCCGACCTCTACCAGGGCGACGGGCGGCGCCCGCTGGCCTCCGTCAACTTCGTCACCTGCCACGACGGCTTCACCCTGCGCGACCTGGTCAGCTACGACAACAAGCACAACGAGGCCAACGGCGAGGACAACCAGGACGGCGAGAGCTTCAACCGGTCCTGGAACTGCGGGGCCGAGGGGCCGACCGACGACCCCGGGGTCCAGGAGCTGCGGGCCCGCCAGATGCGCAACTTCATCGCCACGCTGCTCCTCTCGCAGGGCGTGCCGATGCTCAGCCACGGCGACGAGTTCGGGCGCACCCAGGACGGCAACAACAACGCGTACTGCCAGGACAACGAGCTGGCGTGGGTGCGCTGGCCGGGTACGGGCGGGACTGCGGCGTCCGACGGCGCATCGGGCGCGACGGCCGGACCGGGCGCGGACTCGCCGGGCGCCCTGGACGGATCGGGTGCCACCGCCGACCGCGGCGCGGAGGCCGCCGATGGCCCCGGCGCGGACGCCCGGGGGCAGGCCGACGTCCGCGAGGAGGACCGGGAGATGCTGGCCTTCGTCCGGCAGATGGTGTGGCTGCGGCGCGACCACCCGGTCTTCCGCCGACGGCGCTTCTTCCACGGCCGGCCCATGGAGGGCACCCATGACGAGCTGTCCGACATCGCCTGGTTCACCGCGGAGGGTGAGGAGATGCGGCAGCGCGACTGGCAGGCGGCACACGCCAAGTCGCTGACGGTCTTCCTCAACGGCAGCGCGATCACCGAGCCGGGGCCGCGCGGCGAGCGGATCACCGACGACTCCTTCCTGCTGATGTTCAACGCGCACGGCGACGACCGGGAGTTCACCGTGCCCGTCGACCACGGCCGCCAGTGGCAGGCGGTCGTGGACACCGCCCATCCGGAGGTCGTGGCCGACGGCGGCGGCATCAAGGCCCAGGCCGGCGATCACCTCACGCTGCCCGGCCGCAGCATGATGGTGCTCCAGCGGCCCGCCTAGGACGTCCCGGCGCCGGAGGCCGTACAGGGCCGGGAACCGCCTGCGCACGGCGGTGCCCGGCCCCGCCGGAGCGGTCGCGCGGGTACATCGCGCGGCTCCCGCGTCCAGTACGTCTACGCCACCGGCCGTACACCCGGCTCCGCCATTGCGGTGGATCCTGCCGGTTCCGTACGGCCGGGTCCGGTCGCCGTACGGCGTAGTACGCGTGCCCCTGCTCCGCGACGGTCAGTTCGCGCAGGTCCCGGCCATGCCTCCGTACGGCGGCACCCCGCCCCGGGGCGGGCCGGGGCGGGCACGAACGGCTCCCGTCCGGTGCGCCCCTCGCGGCCGGGCCGGTGAAACAACAGGCCGTCCGGCGGGTACGGGTGTTCCCATGACGGCCGATTCCAGTGCGCCACCCACCGCCACTGCGCCCCCCACCGCCACCTACCGGCTCCAGCTCCAGCCGGACCTGCCCTTCGCCACGGCCGAGAAGGCCGTGCCGTACCTCGCCGCGCTGGGCGTCTCGCACCTCCACCTCTCCCCCGTGCTGGAGGCGGTGCCCGGGTCCACACACGGCTACGACGTGGTGGACCACTCGGAGGTACGGGCCGAGCTGGGCGGCGAGGAGGGCCTGCGCGCGCTGGCCGCGACGGCCGCGGCGCACGGACTGCGGCTGGTGGTGGACACCGTGCCCAACCACATGGCCGTCCCGGCGCCGGAGTCGCTCAACGCACCGCTGTGGGCGGTGCTGCGGGACGGCCCCTCGTCCCCGTACGCCCGCTGGTTCGACATCGACTGGGACGGCGGGCACGGCGGACGGGTGCTGCTGCCGGTGCTGGGCGGGCGGCTGGGCGACGAACTGGGGAACATCCGGGTCGACGGCGACGTGCTGCGCTACCACGACCACGCCTTCCCCATCAGGCCCGGCACCGAGCAGCTTCCGCTGCCCCGCCTGCTGGACGCCCAGTGGTACCGCCTCGCCTGGTGGCGGCTGGCCCGCAGCGAGATCAACTACCGGCGGTTCTTCACCATCTCGGAGCTGATCGGCGTACGGGTCGAGGACGAGGAGGTCTTCGAGGCGACCCACACCACGCTCCTGCGGCTGATGCGCGACGGTGTCGTCGACGGGCTGCGCATCGATCACCCGGACGGCCTGGCCGCCCCCGGCGACTACCTCGCCCGGCTGCAGGCCGCCACCGGCGGCCGCTGGACGGTGGCCGAGAAGATCCTGACCGGTCGGGAGAAGCTGCCGCGCGGCTGGCGGTGCGCGGGCACCACCGGCTACGACGCGCTGCGCCACCTGGACGGCCTGTTCGTCTGCCCGCTCGGCTCCGGGCGCCTGTTCAGCGTCTACCGCGACTTCGTCGCCCCGCTCGCGGACGCGGGCGGCGACTGGGAGGAAACCGTCCGCCGCGCCGCCTACGAAGTGGTCACCCACGACCTCGCCGCCGAGGTCGAACGGCTGGTGCGCACCGCGGGCCGGATCAGCGACCGGGCGTCCCACCAGGGCGACCACGCGCCCTGGGCGCTGCGCACCGCCGTCCGCGAACTGCTGGTCCGGCTGCCCGTCTACCGCCCGTACGCCACCGACGGCGCCGGAGTGCGCGACGCGCAGCGTGGCGAGCAGGACGCGGCGATGCTGGCCGAGGCCGCCGCGCGGGCGCGTACGGTCTTCCGCGCGCCGGAGGAGGCGCTGGCCGTGGACCTGGTGCGCGACCTGGCGCTG
Organism: Streptomyces sp. NPDC045470; assembly: GCF_040646595.1. Classification (NCBI taxonomy): domain Bacteria; kingdom Bacillati; phylum Actinomycetota; class Actinomycetes; order Kitasatosporales; family Streptomycetaceae; genus Streptomyces; species Streptomyces sp. NPDC045470. The sequence continues at coordinate 218,926 of NZ_JBEZAN010000006.1, read as the reverse complement.
GGTCTGCTCGGCAACGGCCCGGACTGCGCGGATTTCGCCGCACGCTTCGCCCAGACCTCCTCCGCGCTGCGCGCCAAGTCCGTGGAGGACACCGCCTTCTACCGCTACGTGCCGCTGCTGTCGGCCTGCGAGGTCGGCGCCGACCCGGGGGCGCCGACGGTGGGCGTGGACACCTTCCACGCGTACTGCGCCCGCGTCCAGCGGGACTGGCCGCTGACCTCGACGGTGCTCTCCACCCACGACACCAAGCGCAGCGCCGACGTGCGGGCGCGGATCGCCGTCCTGACCGAATGCCCGGACCGGTGGCGGGAACTGCTGCGCCGGGTGTCCGCCGGGAGCGAGGGGCCGCAGCCGCCGGACCAGCACCTGGCGTGGGTGGCCTGGCAGACCGCCTTCGGCCTCGGCAGGCCGTCCGCCGAACGGCTGATCCCGTCGGTGCTGAAGGCGGTACGCGAAGCGGGGCTGCACACGTCCTGGACGGACCAGGACACCGGGTACGAGGAGGCGGTCGGCGACTTCCTGCGCGCCGGCCCGTGCGGACCGGCGGCGTCCTCGCTGACCGAACTGGCCACCGGACTCGCGCCGTACATCCGTGCCAACGTGCTCGGCGCGGCCCTGCTGCACCTGACCATGCCCGGCGTACCCGACCTGTACCAGGGCACCGAGACCGAGTACAACGCCCTGGTAGACCCCGACAACCGCCGCCCGCCCCGGCTCCGCGCCGACCTGCTCACCGAACTCGACGACGGCGCGGAACCGCAGGACCTGTCCGCCGAAAAGCTGCTGCTGACCGCGACGGCCCTGCGCCTGCGGCGGAGCCACCCCGAGTGGTTCGGCACCGAGGGCACCTACACCCCCCTGCACGCCGACGGCACCGCAGCCGGCCACTGCCTGGCCTTCGCCCGGGCCGGGCGGGTGGTGACGGTGGCCACCCGGCTCTCCCTCCGGCTGGCCGAGGACGGCGGCTGGCGCGACACGGAACTGACGCTGCCGAGCAAGTCTGCGGGCACGGGCGCGGGCACAGGGGCGGGCTGGCGCGAACTGCTCACCGGCCGGGAGCTGCACAGGCCCGTGGTGTGCCTGCGCGAGCTGCTGGGACGGTATCCGGTGGCGCTGTTGGTCGCGGAGGGCTGAGGGGCCTGCGCGTACGGACGGGCCGGAGCGGCGGCTGCTCCGGAGCGGAACCGCGGACTCGGCGGCAGGCGTCGGTGACGGCAGTCCTCTGCCCAACGGCCCGCCGATTCCGAGGAGTACACCTCATGCGCGTCCACCTCAGCGCCGACATGGAAGGCGTCACCGGACTGGTCGACGCGGACGGCGTCCAGCCCGGCGGGCGGGACTACGAACCCGGGCGGCTGATGATGGCGGAGGACGTCAACGCCGCCGTCCGCGGCGCCGTCGCGGCCGGCGCGGCGGACGTGATCGTCAACGACGCGCACGGGCCGATGCGCAACCTGCTCCCCGAGGCCCTGCATCCGGCGGTCCGTCTGATCCGGGGCAGTCCGAAACCGATGGGAATGCTCGAAGGGCTCCCCCCGGGCACGACGCCATGATCCTGGCCGGCCACCACGCGCGGGCGCGCCCGGCGTGCTGAGTCACAGCTTCATGGGCCATGGGATCGAGGACATCCGGCTGGACGGCCGCCCCGTGGGCGAGACCGGCCTGGCGCAGGCCACCGCCGCCGCGCTCGGTGTGCCCGTCGTGGCGCTCACCGGTGACGACGGGGCCTGCGCGGAGATGCGGGAGTGGGACGACCGGGTCGCCACCGTCGCCGTGGCAGTCCGCCTCGGTGGCGGTCGCCTTGCTCGCCATACCGGGGGTGACCTCGGTCGGCAGCCGGACCGTCCGGGCTCGCGGGCCGCTCACCGACCTGTACCGGCTCTTCGGTGCGTGGATGCGGGGCGCGGCTGCACTGACCGACCAGGCGCCGTACTGCCGATCCGTACCGCCGAGCCCTGCCCCTGCCCTTCCGCCGCCCTACCGCCGAGCCGTACTGCCGACCAGCACGCCCCCGGGGGCCTCACCGCCCACCGCCCGGCACCCGGGTCTCGCGGAGGAGCGTGACGAACCGCGCGGCCGCGCCGGTGGGCGGGACTCGGGAGAAGGCGGTGATCTCGCGGCGCCACGGCGGGTCGGTGGGGACGGCGGTGCAGGCCAGGCCGGTCAGCTCGTGGGCGGCGGTGATCAGGACGCCCACGCCGGCCGTGGCCATCCGTACCGCGGTGGACGTGTGCTGCGTACGGACGGCCGTACGGGGCGTGAAACCGGCCCGTTCGCATTCCACGTCCAGCCACCGCCGGCCCGCCAGGACCGGCTCCAGCGCGCAGCGCACCCACGGCCGGTCGGCCACTTCCTCGATCCGGACGGCGGCGCGCCCGGCGAGCGGGTCACCGGGCGGCAGGACCATCACCATCTCCTCCGCGCCCACGACCGTGACGGGGCCCGGCCACTTCTCGGGCCGCGGCCCGACCGCCAGATCGGCGACGCCGCGCTCCATGTGTGCGAACAGATCCTCGGTGGTGGCGTATTCGTGCAGGATAAGGCGCACGCCGCCGTACTCGCGCCCCCAGCGCGCGCAGACCTCCGGGAGCACGCCCACGGCGTGCGCGTGCACCGTCGCGATGTGCAGCTCGCCGCTCTCCGCCCCGGCCGTCGCGAGTGCGGCCCGGCGGGCCTGTTCGGCGCTGCGTACGGCGAGTTCGGCGTGCGGGAAGTAGGCGCGGCCCATGGGCGTCAGCCGGACGCCGCGCGGCATCCGTTCCAGCAGCGGGCCGCCGACCTCCCGTTCCAGGGCCTTGATCTGGTGGGACAGCGCGGACTGGGTGACGTGCAGCAGCTCGGCCGCCCGGGTGAAGGACCCTTCCCCGACAACCGTGACCAGATATTCCATCTGCCGCAGACTCACGCCGACTGCTCCTTCTGCATCCTGTTCCGCAACCTGCCATGAACGTTTCTCATCGTCCCCATGGAAACATTGCCTTGGACTCATGACGGGAGGCGGGCGGAGGCTGACCACATGAGAGACACGCAGCAGGGCGGCGGCAGCAGCGACAGTGGCGGCGAGACCGACGTGATCGTCATCGGTGGCGGTACCGGCGGCTACAGCACGGCTCTGCGGGCCGCCGCCCTCGGGCTACGGGTGGTCCTCGCCGAGCGGGACCTCGTCGGCGGCACCTGCCTGCACCGCGGCTGCATCCCCAGCAAGGCGATGCTGCACGCGGCGGAACTGGTGGACGGCATCGCGGAGGCGCGTGAGCGCTGGGGCGTGAAGGCCACGCTCGACGCCGTGGACTGGGACGCGCTGACCGCCACCCGCGACGGCATCGTGGCGCGTAACCACCAGGGCGTCGAAGGGCACTTGAAGCGCGCCGGGGTGCGTGTGGTGCGCGGCAGCGCGCGCCTGACCGGCCCGCGCTCCGTCTTCGTCGAGGCCCCGGACGGCGGGGAGTTCACCGCCCGGCGCGGCGTCGTCCTGGCCACCGGCTCCCGCCCACGCGGGCTGCCCGGCCTCGTACCCGACGGCCGTACGGTCGTCACCAGCGACGACGCCCTGTTCGCGCCGGGGCTGCCGGGCTCCGTCCTGGTATTGGGCGGCGGCGCGATCGGTGTCGAGTACGCGTCCTTCCACCGGTCGATGGGCGCCCGGGTGACACTCGTGGAGGCCGCGGGCCGGCTGCTGCCCCAGGAGGACGAGGAGGTGAGCCGCCATCTGGCGCGCGGCCTGAAGAGGCGCGGCATCACGGTCCGTACGGACTCGGTGCTGACCGGGGCCGACGTGACGGACGACGGGGTGCGGGTCACCGTCCGTACGCCCGAGGGCGAGGAGACCGTCGGGGCCGAGCGGCTGCTGGTCGCGGTCGGCCGGGTGCCGGTGACCGACGGCCTGGACCTGGCGGCGGCCGGCCTGGCCACCGACGGGCGCGGCTTCGTGCCGCCCGCCGACTGGTCCCGGCTGGAGACCGCCGTACCCGGCGTCCACGTCGTGGGCGATCTGCTGCCGCCCCCGTCCCCCGGCCTGGCGCACGCCTCCTTCGCCGAAGGACTGCTGGTCGCCGAGACACTGGCCGGCGTACCGTCCCGGCCGGTGGACCACGCGACCGTGCCGCGCGTGACGTACTCCTCCCCGCAGACCGCCTCCGTCGGCCTGACCGAGGCCGAGGCACGGGCACGCGGGCTGGCCGTCCGGGTCAACACCCTGCCGCTGACGGCGGTCGCGAAGGGCATGGTGCACGGGCAGGGCGGCGTGGTGAAGGTGGTCGCGGCGGCGGAGGGCACCGGCACCGGGGCCGTACTCGGTGTCCACCTGGTCGGTCCGCACGTCTCGGAAATGATCGCCGAGAGCCAACTGCTGGTGGCCTGGGACGCCGAACCGTCCGACGTCGCCCAGCACATCCACGCACATCCCACCCTGTCGGAAGCGGTCGGCGAGACGTTCCTGACGCTGGCGGGGCGGGGGCTGCATCAGCATTGAGCGGCGCCGCTCCGGCAGGGCGGGCCGTCCGGCGGCCACGGCCCGGCTCCCGCCTGCCCACCGCCTCCCGGAAAAGGAGTTGCGCCACCCCGGCCGCACGTCCACCATCGGCGCGTACGACCCGCACCACCGCGTACGATCCGCCCCGTACGCCCGCGCACGGACGTCCCGTACGCACCCCGGATCTCAGGCAGGAGCAACGGAATGCGCCGAAACCTCGGAACTACTCAGCGCCCTTACCGGACGACAGTTCTCGAGGTCTCGACCACCCATGCACACCCTGAACATCGGCATCCTGGCCCACGTCGACGCGGGTAAGACCAGCCTGACCGAGCGGCTTCTGTACGCGACCGGCGCCATCGGGCGGCTCGGCAGTGTGGACGCCGGGGACACCCGGACCGACACCGGCGCCATCGAGCGTGAACGCGGCATCACGATCCGCTCCGCGGTCGCCTCCTTCACCGCGGGTGACGTCCAGGTCAATCTGATCGACACCCCCGGGCACTCCGACTTCGTCGCCGAGGTCGAGCGCGCCCTGGGGGTACTGGACGGCGCCGTGCTGCTCCTGTCCGCCGTGGAGGGCGTACAGGCGCGTACGCGTGTCCTGATGAAGACGTTGCGGCGGCTGCGGCTGCCCACCCTGTTGTTCGTCAACAAGATCGATCGGGCGGGGGCGCGGACCGACGCGCTCGTGGCGGACATTCGCCGTACCCTGGCACCGCACGTCGTCCCGATGGCCGCCGTACGCGACGCGGGCACCCCGGACGCGCGGACGACGCCGCTGCGCGCGCACGGGCCCGCCGCACGGGTTCGGCTGACCGAACTCCTCGCCGACGCCGACGACGACATCCTCGCCCGCGCCGTGGACGGCCCGCCGCCCACTTCCGACGAGCTGCTGGCCGCGCTGGCCGCCCGTACCGCGGACGGCTCGGTGCACCCGCTGTATTTCGGGTCGGCGATCGGCGGGCAGGGGATCGGCGCGCTCGTCGACGGCATGACCCGGCTGATTCCGCCGGTGCCCGGCACCGCCGATGCCCCGCCGCGCGGCACGGTCTTCGCCGTCCGGCGCGAGCCGGGCGGCGGGAAGAGCGCCTACCTGCGGCTCTACGACGGTGAGGTGCGGCCGCGCGGGCCGGTCACCCTGCACCGCCGGGAACCGGACGGCACGGCCGCCCGCGTCGAGGGACGGATCACCGCGCTGGAGGTCGTGGGCCGCCCGCCGGGTGACCGGGCGCCGCTGACGGCCGGGAACATCGCGGTGCTGCGCGGCCTGCCCGGCGTCCGGGTCGGCGACCGGTTGGGCGACGCAGCGCCCGGCGCGCGCCGGGCGGGTGGCGAGGCGCTGTTCTCCCGGCCGACCCTGGAGACCGTGGTGCGCGCCCGGCGCCCGGCGGAAGCCGCCCGGCTGCGCGCCGCGTTGCTGGGGCTGGCGGAGCAGGACCCGCTCATCCACGCCCGTCCGGCCGGCTCCGGTGCCACCTCGGTCCTCCTCTACGGGGAGGTGCAGAAGGAGATCATCGCGGCCACGCTCCTCCAGGACCACGGCATCGCGGCGGACTTCGCACCGAGCCGGGTGGTGTGCGTGGAACGGCTGCTGGGCACCGGCGAGGCGTACGAGGAGATCACCGGACGTGACCACGTGGGCTGGTGGGCGACGGTCGGCCTGCGTGTCGAGCCCGGCCCCCGCGGCTCCGGCCCGCTCTTCGCGTACGAGACCGAACTGGGCGCGCTGCCGCACGGTTTCCATCAGGCGGTGGAGGACACGGTGTACGCGTCGCTGCGCGGCGGGCCGCAGGGCTGGGCGGTCACGGACTGCCGGGTCGTGCTGACCCGTTCCGGTTTCGTGGGGCCGGTGAGCACGGCCGGGGACTTCCGCGGGGTCACGCCGGTCGTCCTGGCGCGAGCGCTGCGCCGGGCCGGTACGCGGGTGTACGAACCGTGCCACTCCTTCGAGGCGGAGGTGCCGCTCGACACCGTCGCCCCGGTCACCGCGCATCTCGCGGCCCTGGGCGCGCAGTTCGACGACGCCTCGGCCACCGGCGGCCGCTGGCTCCTCACCGGCACCCTCCCGGCCCGCCGGCTCCCCGACGCCGAGCGGCGGCTGCCGGGTCTCACCCGCGGCGAAGGCACTTGGTGGTCCCAGCCGGCGGGACCGGCGGGCGACCGGCCGGTGCCGCAGGGGGCGTCGTACGCCTAGGGCACTGCCGACGGGTCTCCGCGGCGTCGCTGCGCCGCGACGCCGCGGAGATCACCCTGGGCACCGTCGTGATCCGGGGTGTGGCGGCCCGGCCGGCTACCCCTCCGTGAGGACGTAGTCCACGCGGCCGAACGCCACGTGGTCGCCGGGGCGGACCAGTACCTCTCCCACCACCCGGCGGCCGTTGACGCAGGTGCCGTTGGTGGAGCCGAGGTCGCGCAGGAACCAGCCGCCGTCCGCGCTGCGCAGTTCGGCGTGGGCGCGTGAGACGGTGTCGTGGTTCAGGCGCAGCCCCGAGCCGGGGGCGCGCCCTATGCGGAGGGGGAACGGGCCCGGCGCGGGCAGCAGCAGTTTCGGCAGCCGCTCGCGGCGCCACGCCCTGCGGACCATGATGTTGAACGACGACACCTTGCCCACCGCGCGCAGCACGACGCCCTCGACCCGGCCCCGGGAGGCCAGGTCGGCGGTGGCCGCGGCGAGTTCGGCGTGCTGCCGGGCGGTGAGCACCAGCTCCAGCCGCCGCAGGAAGGTGTCCTGGGACAGCCTGCCTTGCGCCGCGCCTTCGCGCAGCAGTTCCAAGGCGCGTTCCCGGTCGGCTTCCGACGGGCGTGCCGGTCGGGCCGGGAACTCCAGCGATGTCATGCCGGAGATTGTCCGGTGCCCGCGCGCCGGTGTCCAGCTGGACGGACCGGGGCGGAGCCCGGCGGGAGGCCGGGCGTGCCTGCCGGAAAACCGTGGCGCCGCGCCGGTGGTCGGGGCTACGCTCTGCGCCGGCCCCGGACGAGGAGAGGAGGCGAGCGCCGTGCCGCAGTACCCGTTCCCGCGCTCCCGCTCCGCCCGCCGGGCCGTTCCGGGCTGATCCCGGCCTGTCGGGAGCGCATCGCCTGTCTTCCGAGAGGACCTCATGACCGAATTGGTCATCCGCGCGCTCACCGAGAGCGACGCGTATCTGTTCGACACGCTGGACGATCCCACCGCCGGTCTCGTGGGCCTTCTGCCGTTCGGCCGCCGCTACACGACGGTTGCCCAGGGCGGCCAGTACCGCCCCGAGTGGACGTGGGTCGCGCTGCGCGACGGTGCGGTGGTGGCCAGGGCCGCCTGGTGGGCCGGACCGGAGGACGCCCGGCCCGTCGCCCTGGACCGGCTGGACTTCGCACCGGGCGAGTCGGACGCCGCCGTCCGGCCGCTGCGCACCGCTCCCCTGCACGCCGAGTACGTCCTGCAACTGCCGCCCCGCTGGCGGGAACAGCCGGCGGTACGGGACGCCGCCCGTGCCCGTACGGACGTGGCGGCCGCGGCCGGTCTCGTACCGCTGGTCGAACGGTTCCGCTACACCTGGACGCCCGCGTGCGGGCTCCCGGAGCCGCCGGGGCGGCTGGTGTTCCGGCCCGAGCCCGACGACGGGGTGTTCCTGGACATTCTGCGGCGCGTGGAGACCGGTTCGCTGGACGCCCACGCCCGGCAGGCGATCGCCGAGGGCGGCGTCGAGCGGGCCGCCCGGAAGGAGCTGGACTTCTTCCGCTGGTGCCCGTCGCCGCGTGACTGGTGGCGGGTCGCCTGGACGGCCGGACCCGCGCGCGGCGGCGAGCCCGTAGGGCTGCACGTGCCCGCCCGTAATCCCCAGTCGCCGGTCGTCGGGTTCATCGGCGTCGTACCGGAGCACCGCGGCCGGGGCTACGGCTACGACCTGCTGGTGGACTGCACCCGCCATCTCGCGGAGCACGGCGCGGCTCGGATCATCGGCGAAACGGACCAGCCGAACGTCCCGATGGCGGCGGCTTTCGCCAAGGCGGGCTACCCGATGACGCAGGAGCGTGCATTCTTCGTCTGAGAGACCGTGTCCGGCCGCGGGCCGGACACGGCTCGCAGAGCGGGCGGGGCCTTCTTCGTCCGCCTGGCGGACGAAGGAGGACTGCCGTGCTGTTCGAGGTGTGGGCACCGGACGCCGGACGGGTCGCGCTGCATTTCGTGACGCCCCCCGGCCGGGGCGCCGAAGGGACGGAGGACGAGGATCTCGCCCTCACGACGGGACACGCCGCGGCGACGGGGTACGTCCGCACGGGGCGGGTTCCCGCCGAGCACGTGCCCATGGAGCGCGTTCCCGGCCGTGCGGGGTGGTGGCGGGCCGACGTACCGGCCCGTGACGGTGACCGTTACGGCTTCCGCCTCGATGACGGACCGCTGCTGCCCGACCCGCGCTCGGCCCGGCTGCCCGACGGGCCGGACGGGCCCAGCGCGGTCGTCGAGCACGACCGGTTCGTCTGGCGGCACGCCTGGCCCGGCCGTCCCCTGCCGGGCGCGGTCCTCTACGAGCTGCATCCGGGGACGTTCACCGCGGCCGGCACGTTCGACGCTGCCGTCGAACGTCTGCCGCACCTCGCCGGACTGGGTGTCACCCACCTCGCGCTGATGCCGGTCTGTCCGTTCCCCGGGACACACGGGTGGGGGTACGAGGGGGTCGCCCCCTGGGCCGTGCACGAGCCGTACGGGGGCCCGGACGGGCTCAAGCGGCTGGTCGACGCGGCGCACGGGCACGGCCTGGGCGTCGTCCTGGACGTCGTGCACAACCATCTCGGCCCGTCCGGCAACCATCTGCCCGCCTTCGGGCCGTACTTCACGGAGACCCATCACACGCCGTGGGGCGCGGCGGTCAACCTCGACGCGCCCGGGTCGGACGAGGTCCGCGCGTACTTCATCGAGAGTGCGCTCGCCTGGCTGCGGGACTACCGGATCGACGGGCTGCGCCTCGATGCCGTACACGCTCTGATGGACACCCGGGCCCGCCATTTCCTGGCCGACCTGTCCGCCGCCGTCGACGCGCTCTCCACACACCTGCGGCGACCGCTCTTCCTGATCGCCGAGTCCGACCTCAACGACCCGCGCACCATCACCCCGCGCGCGCACGGCGGTCACGGCCTGCACGCCCAGTGGAACGACGACTTCCACCACAGTCTGCACACCGCGCTGACCGGCGAGTCGCAGGGCTACTACGCCGACTTCGCCCGCGCGCCCCTCGCCGCCCTCGCCAAGACGCTGACCGGCGGCTTCTTCCACGACGGTACGTACTCCAGCTTCCGTGGCCGCCGGCACGGCAGTCCGCTGGACCGGCGCGCCACCGAAGCCCACCGCCTGCTGGCCTACGCCCAGACGCACGACCAGATCGGCAACCGGGCACTCGGGGACCGGCAGGCCGCCGGCCTCTCCCCCGGGCTCGTCGCCTGCGGGGCCGCGCTGGTGCTGTGCTCCCCGTTCACGCCGATGCTGTTCATGGGCGAGGAGTGGGCGGCCCGTACGCCGTGGCAGTTCTTCACCGACCACACGGACCCGGAGCTGGCCGCGGCGGTACGCGACGGGCGGCGCCGCGAGTTCGCCGCGCACGGCTGGCGGGAGTCGGACATCCCCGACCCGCAGGACCCGGCGACACGGGACCGCTCCTGCCTGGACTGGTCGGAGCCGGAGCGCGCGCCGCACGCCGCGCTGCTGGCCTGGTACCGCACCCTGCTCGCGGTGCGCGCCGCCCATCCGTCGCTCACCGATCCGGACATGACGCGCACCGAGGTCACGTACGACGAGGAGGCCCGCTGGCTGGCCCTGCGGCGCGGCCCGGTGCGGGTGGTGGTGCACCTCGGCGGGGACGGCACGGCGGAGGTGCCGGGCGGGAGCGCGCGGGAGCGGGTGCTCGCGGCGTGGCCGGACGCGGACGCGTCGGCGGCCGGCCCGGACGGCGTCCTGAGACTGCCGCCCGAGTCGGCCGCGGTGCTGGCGCGGGAGGAGTGATCTGCTGCCCGCCGGGCGGGGATCAGCGCTGGAACTCCGCTACGAAGGTGTCGCAGAACGCCTTGAGGTCGTCCGGCTTGCGGCTGGTGATGAGCTTGTTGGGGCCGCCGGTGCAGACCTTGACCTGCTCGTCCACCCAGGTGCCGCCGGCGTTCCGGACGTCCGTGCGCAGGCTCGGCCAGGACGTCAGCGTACGGTCGCGCACCACGTCCGCCTCGATCAGCGTCCACGGCGCGTGGCAGATCGCCGCGACCGGCTTGCCCGCGTCGAAGAAGCCGCGGACGAACGCCACGGCCTTCTCGTTCATCCGCAGCGCGTCCGGGTTGGCGACGCCGCCGGGCAGCACCAGTCCGTCGAAGTCGCCGACCTGGGCCTGGTCCACGGTCCGGTCCACGGGGAAGGTGTCCGCCTTGTCCAGATGGTGGAACGCCTGGACCCGGCCGGACTCGGTGGAGACGAGCTTCGGGGTGCCGCCCGCGTCGATCACCGCCTGCCACGGTTCGGTCAGCTCGACCTGCTCGATGCCTTCGGGTGCTACGAGAAACGCCACCTGCATGGCCGTTCATCCTTTGCGCTCGTCTTGCGTACGAAGGGGTGTTCCCTTTGCGGTCTTCTTTTCGCATCCCCGGTCGCAACCGGGCAAAAACGTGCCAAATGGGAGGTGATCCGCCCTAGGACAGCGGGTACCGGGAGGGGCTGGTCCGCAAACGGGACAGCCGCAAACGGACGGCAGCGAAAAGCCAGCGGGTGCCGGGAAGCGATGAACCGGTCGGCTGCACTGGCCCGGCTGTCCACCACCGCTCCACCTGATAGACACTGCGTCCATGCCCCTGCGTATCGCCGACCTCCTCGCCCGCCCCGAGCTGAACCTCTCGGTGACCTACGACGTCCCGGCCGCGCTGCTGGACCGTACTGTCGAGGCCGCGACCGTCTCCGACCTGCTGCATCCGGGCAAATGGCTGCAGGGCGGCGAGCTGCTGATGACGATCGGCCTGCTGCTGCCGATGGAACCGGCGGCCTGCCGGGCGTACGTCCGCGACGTGACCGAGGGCGGAGCCGCCTGCCTCGCGCTCGGCCTCGGCACCGGGCTCCCGCACCAGGAAGCCCCCGCGCCGCTGGTCGACGCGGCGCGCGAGACGGGCCTGCCGCTGCTCACGGTCCCCGACGAAGTGCCGTTCATCGCGGTCACCAAAGCCGTGTTCGACGCGCGCGCCGACGAGCAGCGAGCGGTCCTGCACCGGGCGTTCGCGACGCAGCGGCGGCTGACCGCGGCGGCCACGGACAGCGGGCTGCAGCCGATGCTGGAGGAGTGGACCGCCGCCACCGGCGTCGGCGCGGCGGTCCTCGATCCGCTCGGGCGGCTGCTCGCCACGGGCGGCGGGCAGCGGCCCCCGGACCCGGTGGCCGCCCGTGACCTGGTCGAACGGGTCGCCGCACGCGGTCTGCGCGGCAGCGCGTCCAGCACGGCCGACGGCCGGCAGACGGAGGTGCAGCCGCTCGGCGCCCGGCGGCTGCGCGGTCTGCTGCTGCTCACCGGCAGCCCCGACGCGGCGGCCCGCGCCGTGGTCCCCGGCCTGGTCTCGCTGCTCTCGCTGGAGCTGGAGCGCCGCCACCTGATGGACGAGCCGGAGCGGCGCCGCAGGTCGGCCCTGCTCGCGGAGCTGCTGTCCGACGAGGAGGGGCCGGCGGGCCGGGCGCGCGACATCCTGGCCGCCGTCGGGCTCCACGACGACCGGGTACGCGGCGTCGTCGTCGAGCCGCCGGCCGCCGGACCGGCGGACAGCGGCCCGCACGACATCGCCGCCGACCTGGCGCTGGCCGTGCCCGGCGGCCTGGTCCGGGTGGCGGAGAGCGGGCTCGTCGAGGCCGTGGTGGGCGCGGGCCTGGACGTGCGCGACGTACTCGGCCGGTTCGCGCCGCGCTCCCCCGCGGGCATCGGCCCGCTCGCCCCGCCGGACGCGGTACGGGTCTCGCTGCGGCAGGCGGCCGGGCTGCTCGGCGTCAGCCGGGCGAGCGGGGTGCCCGAGGAGGCCCGGCAGAGCGCGGCCAGCCGGCTGCTCCTGGACCTCGGCGACCGCCGTACGCTGCACGGTTACGCCGACGCCGTACTCGGCCCGCTCGACCTGACCGACCACGGCGAGGAGCTGCTGACGACGCTCGCGGCCTGGCTGGAGACCGGTGGCGGATGGGACGCGACCAGCCGCCGCCTCGGCGTGCACCGGCACACCGTACGCAACCGGCTCGACAAGGCGATGGACCTGACCGGGCGCCGTCTCGACGACCCCGACGACCGTTTCGACCTGTGGCTGGCCACCCGCATCCGGAGCGGCGGCGACCTCCCGCAGGGCGGCGCGGGGCGGGCCTGACGGCCGGGGCGGGAGGTTTCGACGACCGGGACGGGAGGTTTCGACGACCGGGACGGGAGGTTTTGACGACCGGGACATGAGGTCCCGACGGCCGGGGCGGGCGGCCCGACGGCCTCCGCCGGGCCCGGATGTGTCCAACAGCCCACCCCCGGCATGCCCACGCCCCGGCTTCCTGTCCTACCGTCAGATCATGCAGATCTCATGCTCCGAAGGAGACCGCGCCGCCGAGGCCGACCGGGAAGGGGCCGCGCCCGGCAGGCTGATGGCCATCAGCGACCTGCACATCCGCTACGAGGAGAACCGCGCGATCGTCGACCGGCTGCGGCCCGCCTCGGACGCCGACTGGCTGCTGGTGGCCGGGGACATCGGCGAGTACGTCGCGGACATCCGCTGGACGCTGACCGTGCTCAGCAGCCGTTTCGCCAAGGTGATCTGGGTGCCCGGCAACCACGAGCTGTGGACCCCGTCCAACGACCCCGTGCAACTGCGCGGGGTCCGGCGCTACGAGCACCTGGTGGAGATCTGCCGGGAGTTGGGCGTGCTGACGCCCGAAGACCCCTATCCGGTCTGGGAGGGCGAGGGCGGCCCGGCGGTGATCGCCCCGCTCTTCGCCCTGTACGACTACACCTTCCGCCCGCCAGGCACCCACACCAAGGAGGCGGCGCTGGCGGTCGCCGAGGAGGCCGGGGTGGTCTGCACGGACGAGTTCTTCCTGCACCCGGACCCGTACCCGACGCGGGAGGCGTGGTGCCGGGCCCGCGTGGCCGCCACCGAGGCGCGGCTCGCCGAGATTCCCGAGGACCTGCCCACGGTGCTGGTCAACCACTGGCCGATCGTCCGCAAGCCCACCGAGCCGCTGTGGCACCCGGAGTTCGCCCTGTGGTGCGGCACCGAGGCCACCGCCGACTGGCCGCGCCGCTTCCGCGCCGCCAGCGTCGTCTACGGCCATCTGCACATTCCGCGCACCATCGAGGTGGACGGCATCCCGCATGTGGAGGTGTCCCTGGGATACCCGCGCGAGTGGCGCCGCCGCAAGGCGGCTCCGGGACAGCAGGTGCAGATCCTGCCCGCGGTGGCGCGGGCGCCGCAGTTCTGACGGTGGCGAAGAGGCGGCTACGAGCAGTACGGCCGCCGGGCCGGCTCCGCGCCGGGCCCGGCGGCCCCGTGGTCAGCTCCCGTCCGGCGCCAGCCGCACCGAGATGGAGTTGATGCAGTAGCGCTGGTCGGTCGGGGTCGGATACCCCTCGCCCTCGAAGACATGGCCGAGGTGGGAGCCGCAGCGGGCGCAGCGGACCTCCGTGCGGACCATGCCGTGCGAGCGGTCCTGGAGGAGTTCCACGGCGTCGCTGTCCTTCGGGTCGTAGAAGGACGGCCAGCCGCAGTGGCTCTCGAACTTGGTCTCCGAACGGAACAGTTCGGCACCGCAGGCGCGGCAGGAGTAGACGCCCGCCGTCTTCGTGTCGGTGTACTCACCGACGAACGCGGGCTCCGTGCCGCCCTGGCGCAGGACCTGGTACTCCAGCGGGGTCAGCTCGGCGCGCCACTGCTCGTCCGGCTTGTCGATCTCGTACGGCATGAGTCCCTCTGCTTCCTATCGGCTCTGCAGGCGCGCGAGGATCTGCGGGCCGAGTTCGGTCACGTCGCCCGCGCCCATGGTGAGAACAAGGTCGCCGGGCTCCGCCATTCCTGCCACCACCTCGGGAATCGCGGACATGTCGGACTCGGCGGTCACCCGGGCGCCCTTGGCCTGGGCCGCTTCGATGATCAGGGCGCTGGTGACGCCCGGGAGCGGGTCCTCGCGGGCCGGGTAGATGTCCAGCACGACGGAGGCGTCGGCGAGGGTGAGCGCCTCGCCCATCTCCTTGCCCAGCTCCTGGGTGCGGGAGAAGAGGTGCGGCTGGAAGACGACCAGGACACGGGAGCCGGTGGCGGCGCCGCGGATGGCCTCCAGGTCGGCGGTCATCTCGGTGGGGTGGTGCGCGTAGGAGTCGATGACCTGCACGCCGGCCGCCTCGCCCTGGAGCTGGAGGCGGCGCTTGACGCCGGTGTACGTGCCGAGCGCGGAGGCCAGGTTGTGCGGCGGGAGGCCGAGCGCGGTGCCGGCGGCGAGGGCCGCGACGGCGTTCAGGGCGTAGTGCCGGCCGGGCACGGAGACGGTGAAGGTGAGGACCTTGCCGTTGGTGAGGACGACGGTGACCTCACTGGTCAGCCCCCGCTGGTTGATCTTGTGGACCCGTACGTCGGCGTCCTCGGCCTCGCCGTAGGTGACGATCTCGATGTCCAGGCGGCCGGAGAGGCGGGAGGTCAGCTCGCGGGCGCCGGGGTGGTCGGCGGAGATCACCAGGGTGCCGCCGGGGCGGATGCGGCCGGCGAAGGTCTCGAAGGACTCGTAGATCTCGTCCATCGAGGCGTAGTTGGCGTGGTGGTCCAGCTCCACGTTGAGGACGATGGCGACCTCGGGCGCGTACTTGTGGAAGCTGCGGTCGCTCTCGTCCGCCTCGGCCACGAAGATCTCGCCGCTGCCGTGCTCGGCGTTGGAGCCGGGGGCGTCCAGGTCGCCGCCGATGGCGTACGACGGGGACAGGCCCAGCGAGCCGAGGGAGACGGCCAGCATGGAGGTGGTGGTCGTCTTGCCGTGGGTGCCGGCCACGGCGATCGGGCGCAGGCCGTCCATCAGGGCGGCGAGCGCGTCGGAGCGGTGCACGACGGGGATGCCGCGCTCGCGGGCGGCGGCCAGCTCCGGGTTGTCGTCGCGGATCGCGGAGGAGACGACGACGCCGGTGGCGTCCTCGGCCAGGTGGGCGGCGGCATGGCCGAGGTGGACCGTGGCGCCGGCGTCGCGCAGGGCGCGGACGGTCGCCGACTCCTTGGCGTCGCTGCCCGCGACCCGGGCGCCGCGCTGCGCGAGGATCTTCGCAATGCCGGACATCCCGGCGCCGCCGATGCCGATGAAGTGCGGTCGGTCCATCGCGTCGGGGATGCCCGGGGACGGTGCCATGCGTCAGTCTCCTGCTCGTCGATCTCTGCGTCCGTACGGGCTCTCCGTCCGTACGCGCACGATTCTCGCACCCGGCACCGACAGCCCGTGCCGGGCGGGCCCCGGGGCGCCGGCCGGCGGGTGATCGGGCGGTCAGCGGTCAGCGGCGGATCAGCCCGCGCGCGGTGGCCGCGGCGACCGCCGACGTACGGGAGTCGACGCCCAGCTTGGCGTAGATGTGCACCAGGTGGGATTTGACGGTGGCCTGGCTGAGGAAGAGCTGCTTGCTGATCCGGGCGTTGGACAGGCCGTCGGCCACCAGCTTCAGCACCTCGGTCTCGCGCCGGGAGAGGGCCGTGGCGGGGGTACGCATCCGGTCCATCAGGCGCAGGGCGACGGTCGGCGCGAGGGCGGACTTGCCGGCCGCCGCGGTACGGACGGCAGCGGCCAGCTCCTCGGGCGGCGCGTCCTTGAGGAGGTAGCCGGTGGCGCCGGCCTCGATGGCGGCGAGGATGTCGGCGTCGGTGTCGTACGTGGTCAGGACGAGGACGCGCGGTCCGTCCTCGCGTGCGGTGATGGCGGCGGTGGCCTGCGAGCCGAGCATCCGCCCGCCGAACTGGAGGTCCATCAGGACGACGTCGACGTCCGGCCGGGCGGCCCGTTCGACGGCCTCCTCGGCCGTGGGGACGTCCGCGACGACCTCGAAGTCCGGCTCGGTCTCCAGGACGGCGCGCAGTCCGGCCCGTACGACCGGGTGGTCGTCGGCGAGGAGGAGGCCGATGGCGGCGGGGCGGGGGCCGGGGGCGGCCTCGGAGCCGGTACCGGGGGCGGTCTCGGAGCCTGGGGCCGGGCCGGTCCCGGGGCGGTAGCCGGTGCCGGGGCCGGTCTCGGGGCGGTGGGTCACGCGGTGGCCTGTTCGGGGTCGGGAGGGGTGCCGGGGGTGGGGGCAGGGGCCGCGGCCGGGGTCCGGGGGACGGCCGGTTCCGGGTACGGCAGGGTGACGGCGACCGCCGTGCCCTCGCCGGGCGCCGATTCCACGGCCAGCGTGCCGCTCAGCGCGCGGGCGCGGGCCCGCATCGCGGCCAGCCCGAAGCCGGTGCCTTCGGCGGCGCTGGAGCCCGGGGACGGCACCGCGTCGGGCGCGAAGCCCGCCCCGTCGTCCACCACGTCGAGGGCGACTTCGGTGTCCATGTAGGAGAGGGTCAGCTCGGCCCGGCCGGCGCGCGCGTGCTGGACGGCGTTGGCCAGTGCGGACTGCGCGATGCGCAGCAGCGCGACCTCGTGCGGGGTGGGCAGTTCGACGGGCGCCCCGGAGACCTGGCAATGCACGGCCAGGCCGGAGGAGCGTGCGGTGGTGGCGCACAGCCGTTCCAGGGCGGCGGGCAGCGTCCCGGCCTCCAGGTCGGGCGGGCTGAGCGCCCGGACGAAACGGCGGGCCTCGGCGAGGTTGTCGACGGCGGCCTGCCGGGCCTGCCGGACGTGGCCGAGCGCGGCGGCGTCGTACGGGCGCCGCTCCATCGCCCGCTCCGCGGCCCGCAGCAGCAACTGGATGCTGGAGAGCCCCTGCGCGAGGGTGTCGTGGATCTCGCGGGCCAGTCGCTCCCGCTCGGCGAGCACTCCGGCGGCGTGCTCGGCGGCCGCCAGGTCGGTGCGGGCGGCGGTCAGCTCCTCGATGAGGCGGCGGCGCTGCTCGCTCTCCCGGTAGAGGGCCTGGTAGCCGAGGACGACGGCGACGGCGACCGCCGCGCCCAGCGCGGGGCCGACGACCGTACCGACGGTGAGCGTCCGGGTGTGCCAGCCGAACCCGCCGATCGCGACGAGGGTGGTGATCAGGACGGCGGGCAGCGACCAGCGCAGCGGGAGCAGGTGGAGCTGGACGAAGAAGAGCGGGAAGGCGAGCCAGACACCGAGGGGTGTGAGGGCGAGCAGCACGGCCCACACCGCCATGACGGCGGCGAGCCAGAGCACCGCGGCGGCCGTGGAGGTGCGGACCGGCGGCAGCGTGGGGCCGACGGCGTACACGGCGAGCAGCAGGACGGCGGCGCCGACGACGGCCGGGGCGTCCGGGCTGTGGTCGGCGACGGCCCGTACGGCGGCGAGCGCCAGCAGGGCGGCCACCATCAGGTGCAGGCAGCCGCGCAGCACCCGCAGGGCGGGGGTCAGGGAGTGGGGAGTCACAGCCCTTCCAGGCTAGGCGCCCCGGCGCGTACCGGCATCAATCAAAAGGTGGAGGCCGGACCCGGCCTTTCGATCCGGGCGAACCACTCCGGGGCGCGATGTCCGGCGGCCCCGTTCCCGGCGACGGTGGGGGCAGCCGCCGGGCACCGGGCCCGGCGCCCCTCGGAAGGATGGCCCAGCCCCCGTGTTCGTCGCCTGGAGAGACCTGAGATTCGCCAAGGGCCGGTTCGCCCTGATGGGCACCGTCGTCGTGCTGATCACCGTGCTGGTGGGGCTGCTGTCCGGCCTGACGGCGGGTCTGGGCCGGGAGAACACCTCGGCGATCACCGCCCTGCCCGCCGACCGCCTCGCCTTCACCGCCCCGGCCGGCGGCGGTGACGACGTGTCGTTCACCGACTCGCACGTCGGTGAGCGGACCTGGGACGCCTGGGCCCGGGTGCCGGGCGTCCGGTCGGCGGAGCCGCTGGGGATCGGTACGGCCAAGGCCACGGCGGGTGACGGCGCGGGCGACGGCGCCGGAGAGCGGACCGCGGCGCTGTCCGCGTTCGGGGTCCGGCCCGGCTCGCACCTGACGCCCGCGGCCGGGCGGATCGCGGACGGCTCGGCGGTGCTGTCCACGAAGGCCGCCGAGGAACTGGGCGTACGGGCCGGAGGCCGGTTCACGCTGAACGGGCGGACGCTGACGGCCGCGGCGGTGGCGGGCGAGGCGATGTACAGCCACACGCCGGTGGTCTGGACGTCGCTGGACGACTGGGCGGCCGTGTCGGGCGGCACGGGCTCCGCGGCGGCCGGTCCCGGACACGACTCCGGAAGCGGTGCTTCCGGTGCTGCCGAGGCCCGGACGGCCACCGTGGTCGCCCTCACCACCTCCTCGGACGCCGATCTGTCCGCCGCCGACCGGAAGCTCGGCACCCGCACCGTCACGACCGGCGAGGCCCTGAACGCCATCGGCTCCTACACCGCGGAGAACGGCTCGCTCCAACTGATGCGCGGCTTCCTCTTCGCCATATCGGCGCTGGTCATCGGCGCGTTCTTCACGGTCTGGACGATCCAGCGCAGCGGCGACGTCGCCGTGCTCAAGGCGCTCGGCGCACCCACCCGCTACCTGCTGCGGGACGCGCTCGGCCAGGCGGTGGTGCTGCTGGTGACCGGTACGGGCGTGGGCACCGCGCTCGCGGCGTCGGCCGGCGCGGCCGTCGGCGACACCGTGCCGTTCGTCCTGGACCCGGCCACGGTCCTGGTCCCGGCCCTGGTCATGATCGCGCTGGGGGCCGTCGGCGCCGCGCTGTCCATCCGCCGCATCACCGCCGTCGACCCGCTGACGGCGCTGGGGAGCGCGCGGTGAGACCGGCGGGTTTCGCTGCCCGAACGGTATCCGTGAAGGCGCTTCCCTTCCCGGTCCGCTCTTCGCGGACCATTCCGTGAGCGCCTTTCCGGGCCGCCGGGCGTACGGCCTTCATCCTGCGGAAACCGGTGCCGGGAATTCCGGCGCGAGTCTCGACTCCCGTTCCGGTCCCGGTCTCGGGCCCCCTTCCGCTCCCGGTTCCGATTCCGGCCCCGGTTCCGCGCCCGGTCCCGGTCCCCATTCCGCCCCCGGTTCCGATTCCGGCCGCGTAAAAACCCGTACGGATTCCGCGGCCGCGAAAGACCGGGCCGTACAGCGTTCCCACGACCCGCACACCACCCGATTCCCTACTCGGCAACGGACAGCGACGGACCTCACCTCATGAAGACGAACCCCGCCACCATCCGGCCCCGCACGAGCCCCACGAGCGGAAGCACACCGTCCGCCGGCCTCGCCCTCACCGGCGTCACCCTCACCTACCCGGACGGCGCCGGCCGCCTCACCGCCCTCGACGACGTGCGCCTGACCGTGCCGCCGGGGTCCGTGACCGCCGTGGTCGGGCCGTCCGGCTCCGGCAAGTCCAGCCTGCTGGCGGTGGCCGCGACGCTGATCACCCCGGAGGCCGGCCGGGTGGTGATCGACGGTACGGACACCACCGGGATGAGCCGGGCCGAGCTGACCACGCTGCGCCGTACCCGCGTCGGCATGGTCTTCCAGCAGCCCAACCTGCTGCCCTCCCTGACGGCCGCCGAGCAGTTGCAGGTCATGGCGCACCTGGACGGCCGTGCGCCGCGCGCCGCCCGGCCGCGGGCCCTGGAACTGCTCGACGCGGTCGGGCTGGCCGACCAGGCGGCGCGCCGCCCGCACCAGCTCTCGGGCGGCCAGCGGCAGCGGATCAACATCGCCAGGGCGCTGATGAACGAGCCGGCCGTCCTGCTGGTCGACGAGCCGACCAGCGCGCTGGACCACGAGCGCGGCGCCGCGGTCCTCGACCTGCTCACCACGCTCACCCACCAGCGCGCCACCGCGACCGTCCTGGTCACGCACGACCGCGCCCACCTGGACGCGGTGGACGCGGTCGCGGAGATGCTGGACGGGCGGCTCAGTTTCCGGCGGGATCCCCCGTCGAGCCGTTAGCCGGGCCCTTGGCCGGGTTGTGCGCCACGTCCTGGGCCGGGTCGTCGGCCGCGTGCGAGAAGAGCTTCAGCACGGGCACGCCGACCTTGTGCCGGGCGCGGGAGGCCCAGTCGCGGTGGAAGAACTCCTCGACGAAGTGCGGGGCGGTCAGCACGATCACCTCGTCGGCGCCGGTCTCGTCGACGACCGACCGCAGCAGGTCCAGCGGGTGGTCCTCGACGACCTGCCCGATCGCCTCGGCGCCCGCGTCGCGCAGGGCGTGGAGGGTGTAGGACAGGGCGCGCTCGGCAGGCGGCTCCGCCTGGACGCCCTCCGGCTCGTCGCCTTCCCGTACGGCGTCCTCGAACTCGCCCAGTGCGACGTCGTCGATGGCCCTGAGCAGGCGGTCCTGATTGCCGCGCGGCTGCATGAGGACGACGAAGGAGACCTGGTCGTCGCCGTGCAGCGTGGTGACGAACTCCACGTCGGCGGGCGTCAGGGGCTTCTCGATCATCAATACGCTCGTGAACACGGCGGACGCCCTTCTTCTCATCTCGCGGCCCGCCCTGGAGCGAACCGACAGAAACCATCCTGCCCCGTCGCCACACGGGGCCTGTTGGCCTTTAGTGTGCCCAGCGGAAGCTAAGCGGAACGAATAATTCCGCCTTTTGTTCAGGACCGACGGTAACGGGTGAACAGGAAGCCGGCCTCCTCCAGCACGGACGCGAGTACGAATGTCTCCGGAACGGTCGTCAGCGGCGCGTTCATGATGCGTGACGCGTCGCCGGCGACCACCAGCGGTGCCAGCGAGAGGCACAACTCGTCGAGTGCCCCGCTTCCGGCGAACTGACCCAGGAGCCGCGGCCCGCCCTCCGTCAGCAGCCTGGTCAGGCCCCGCCCGGCCAGCGCGCCGACCACCCGCGACGGGTCGACGGCGGCCCCCTCACCGGCGAAGACGACCTCGGCACCGGCCTCGCGCGCGGTCCGCACCCGGTCCTCGTCGGCCCCGGCGCCGGTCACCACGACCGTCGGCACCAGCGGCTCGGTGAACAGCGGCTGCGCGAAGTCCAGGTCCAGGCTGGCGGTGACCACCGCGATGGCGGGGGCGGGCGCCTGCCCGGCGGCGGCCCGGCGCGCCGCGAACGCCTCGCGGGCGCGGGCCGGACGGTAGCCCTCCTTGCGTACGGTCTCGGCGCCGACGACCACCGCGTCCGCGAGGCCGCGCAGCACGCCGAAGATCCGCATGTCCGCGTCGCCGGAGAGCGGCTGCGAGCGGCCTTCGTGGTGGGCCGCGCCGTCCAGCGAGGAGACCATGTTCGCGCGGAGCCAGCCGGCGCCCTCGTCGAGACGGGGGTACGCGTAGGCGTCGGCCAGTTCGTCCAGGCTCCACCGGCGGTCGGCGAAATCGGCGGCACCGGAATCGGCGTCACCGGCCGTACGGAAATCGGCCGGGCCCGCCGTACGGGAATCAGCGGCACCCGCTGTACCGGAATGGGACGGGCGCGCCGTACCGGAAAGCGCCTGACCCGCCGTACCGGAATCCTGCGCCCCGGAAAGGGCTCCGGCGTCGGCCCCCGTCGCGGTTCCGGCAATGGCGCCCGGTTCCACCGCGAGAGCGGACGCGACCGCGGCGGAATTCTCGCCGTGCGGAGTATGCGGAGTATCCGAAGTGTCCGGGAAATCACCGGGCGGCACGGGCGGGGCGGGAAGGGGAAACAGGCGTCGCATACGCGGCAGTGTGACATGCCTCGCTCATCCGGCGGAGTCCTCCCGCACAGCGACTAGGCTGGACGGCTGTGTCGCCTTCCCAGCCCTCGTCATCCCAGTCCTCCCCCATAGCCGGACCGCCGGCCGACGGGGCCGGAGCGGCCCCGGCCGCGCTCACCGCGCGCGCGCCGCACGTGCCGGCCGACCGCCTGGTGGCGGAGATGGTCCCGCCGCCGCGGTTCCAGAGCGCGCGCTTCGAGACGTACATCCCGGACCCGAACCAGCCCAGCCAGGCCGCGGCCGTGGAGGTCCTGAGCGGCTTCGCCGCGGGCATCGGCGGCGGTTCGGACCCGGCCGGCGGCGGCAAGCGGCGCTGGTTCGGCCGGAGCGCCAAGAAGGCCGCGGCCCCCTCGGGCCCGCGCGGCGTCTACCTGGACGGCGGATACGGCGTCGGCAAGACGCACCTGCTGGCCTCCCTCTGGCACGCGACCCCCGCCGAGCCCGCGCTCAAGGCGTTCGGCACCTTCGTGGAGCTGACGAACCTGGTCGGCGCACTCGGCTTCCAGCAGACCGTGCAGACGCTCAGCGGTCACCGCCTGCTGTGCATCGACGAGTTCGAACTGGACGACCCCGGTGACACGGTGCTCGTCTCCAGCCTGCTGAGCCGGCTGGTCGAGGCGGGCGTCGCGCTCGCCGCCACCTCCAACACGCTCCCCGGCAAACTGGGCGAAGGCCGCTTCGCCGCGGCCGACTTCCTGCGCGAGATCCAGGGCCTGAGCGCCCACTTCCGGCCGCTGCGCATCGACGGCGAGGACTACCGCCACCGCGGACTGCCCGAAGCCCCGCCGCCGTTCGACGACGCGACCGTCACCCGCGTCGCCCACCGCACCCCCGGCGCCTCGCTCGACGGCTTCCCCTCCCTGCTGGACCACCTGTCGAAGGTGCACCCCAGCCGGTACGGAGCCATGTGCGACGGCATCACCGCCGTCTGCCTGACCGATGTGCGGGCGGTGCCGGACCAGTCCACCGCGCTGCGCCTGGTCGTCCTCGCGGACCGGCTGTACGACCGGGAGGTCCCGGTCGTCGCGGCGGGCAAGCCGTTCGACACGCTGTTCAGCGAGGACATGCTCAAGGGCGGCTACCGGAAGAAGTACTTCCGCGCCATCTCCCGGCTCACGGCGCTGGCCCGCGACGCCAAGCCGCTGGTGGAGGGGTAGCGCGGAGCCCGGCGGACGCGGCGGGCGGGACGGCGGCTCAGCCGCGGCTCCCGGCCGGTGCGATGGTTCCGGGTCGCGCGCGGCCGGTGCGGCGGTTTCCGGGCCCGCGCGCGGCCGGTTCCCGGCGGCCGACGTGCGTGGTACACACATGCGGGTCACATCACCTGTCCGCCAGCAGGGAGTTGCCCATGTCCGCGACACGTCGTCAGGTCCTGGCAAGAACCGGCGCGCTGGGCGTATCGATCGCCTTCGCCGGCAGCATCCCCGAGATCTTCGCCGGAACCGCCACCGCGCGGAGCGCGGGCCGGCACGGCTACGGCCCCCTGATACCCGATCCGGCGGGTCTGCTCGACCTACCCGAGGGGTTCCGGTACCGGGTGCTGTCCCGTGAGGGCGCCCCGCTGTCCTCCGGCGAGGGCCGGATACCGGGCAACCACGACGGCATGGCGGCCTTCCCCGGCCGGCACGGCCGCGTCCACCTCGTACGCAACCACGAGAACCGCAGCAAGTCCCGCGTCCCCGTGCCCACCGTCGACGGACTGACCTACGACCCGGCGGGCGAGGGCGGCTGTACGGCGCTGGAGGTGGACCGGCACCACCGTGTCCGGTCCGAGCGCGTCGCCATCGCCGGCACCTCCACCAACTGCGCGGGCGGGCCCACCCCGTGGCGCACCTGGCTGACCTGCGAGGAGACCGAGCTGCGGGCGGGCGAGGACGGGTACACCAAGGACCACGGCTTCATCTTCGAGGTCGACCCGTACGATCCGCGCCGCACCGGCGCCGTACCGCTGACCGCCATGGGCCGCTTCCAGCACGAGGCCATAGCCGTCGATCCGGAAACCGGCACGGTCTACGAGACCGAGGACGCCTTCGACAAGCCGTTCGGCCTCTTCTACCGGTTCCGGCCCGCCGAGCCGCTGGGCGGCCGGGGCTCCCTGCGGGCCGGCGGACGGCTCCAGGCCCTGCGTGTACCGGGCGTCAAGGATCTTTCCACCGTCCAGGAGACCGGCACCAGCTTCCGCCATGTGGAGTGGGTGGACGTCCCCGACCCGCTCGCACGGCAGACCCCCATACGGTTCCAGGACTTCGGGCCGCGCGGCATCACCCACGCGCAGAAACTGGAGGGCTGCTACTGGGGCGGCTCCAGCGTCTACTTCGTCTCCAGCTTCGCGCGGAGCAAGGACGGTTCGGCCGCCGACCATCACGGCCAGGTGTGGCGGTACGACCCGGCCGCGCGCCGCCTCACGCTGGTGGTCGTCTTCGGCCCGGACGCCGACGTGCAGTTACCCGGCGAGTCCCCCGACAACATCTGCCTGGCGCCCGGCGGCGGGCTGGTGGTGTGCGAGGACGGCGACGGGGCGCAGCACGTCTTCGGCCTGACCCGGCGCGGCACGGTGTACCCGGTGGCACGCGGCCGGCAGAACATCGGCACGCCGCAGAAGCCCGAGTGGGGCGAGTTCGCGGGGGTCACCTTCTCCCCCGATCACCGCACGATGTACGTCAACTGCTACACGCCGGGCACGACGTTCGCGGTCACCGGGCCCTGGGGGGACTAACCGGAACAGGCCGAGCGCTGGGCCTCCAGCCACTCGCAGTGCGGACACAGCAGCGCACCGGGCCGTTCGGCGGGGTACTCGGTGGGCTCACCGCAGTGCACACAGTCGGCGAGGGGCGGGCCGCTGTCCGCCTCTTCGTCCGTACGGCTCGTCTGCTCTTCTTCCGTGTCCGGCATACGTTCGATCCTACGCGCGGGCGTGCAGGCAGGCGTGCGAGTGGGCGTGCGGATGGGTGTGCGAGCTGGCGTGCGAGGGGGCGTACGGCCGTGGCCGGGCGCTCGTCAGCTACGGCGGGAGCTGAGGCGGCAGGCCAGGGCCGTGGCGGCGCCTGCGCTCAGCAGGCCGGCGAGCAGCGGCAGCCAGGGCAGGGTGATCGTTCCGTGGGCGGAGCCGGTGACCAGTCCGGAGACGGCGGCGTTCGCGGGCGAGGCGCTCCCGACCAGCAGCAGGAGCGCGGCGAGCAGTCCGGACACGATCGACCAGCCGGTGCTGCGCAGCACCGGCCAGTTGCAGAGCGCCCCGACGGCGGTGCCGAGCAGTACGCAGACCAGCCCGGCGAGCAGCCCGGCGCAGGCGGCGGCGAGCACGGGGACGGCGGTCCGGTGGTCGGAGGCGTGCGGGTCGGCGACGAGGGAGACGTACGCCGTACCGGCAAGAGCGAGGCCCGCCGCCGACAGGCTTCCCGTCAGGACCGCGGCGAGGTGCGCCGTGCCGGGTCCGGCTGCCGCCGCCGTGCAGGCGCGGGCGGCCGGCGGCTCGCTCGTGACGCAGATCCGGCACAGCCAGGCGGCGAGGGGCAGCAGCCCGAACGCGGCGACACCGTACGAGTCGAGGATCGGGCCGCCGCCCTGCACGCCCACGGCGAGCAGGGCGGCGTAGAGGAGGACCGGCGGCAGCCAGCGGTGCGACCGCAGGAGCAGGGCGAACTGGTAGCGGAGGAGCGGAATCACGGGTACCGGTTTTCGTCGTCGGAAGTCGGGCTGACCGCTGCGGGCCGGGCCGACGGGTCCTGCGTCGTTGCCGACGGTCCCGCCGGTGCCGGCGCGACCGCGCGGATGTGCCAGGGCGGGTGCGCCGCGAGCAGGGCGCGCAGCAGCGCGTCGGAGTGGGCGGCGGCAACGGTCAGCCGGACCGTCGTACCGTCCGGCCCCCGCGCGACGTACGGCCCGCCCGGCAGCTCGGCGAGGTCGCGAGCGGCGAGGTGTCCGGCCGCACCGGGAGCCGCCGCCTCGATGATCACCCGGGGCCCGGGCGGCAGCGCCCCGTCGTCCCCCGCCGAGCGCGCGTCCGTCCCCGCCCCGGCCGGGAGGCGGTCCAGGCCGTCGCCCGTGACGCGGTACCGCGCGTCGGCCGCGCCCGCCAGGCGCCGCGGGTCGTGGTCGACGAAGACGACCGTGCCGCCCGCCGCGACGCGCTCGGCCACCGCCCGGTCGAGGACGTCGCGGGCCGCCGGGTCCAGGCCCGTCCAGGCTTCGTCGAGGACGAGCAGTTCCGGGTCGGCGAGCAGGGCCTGGGTCAGCGCGACCTTCTGGCTGGTGCCCTTGGACAGCTCGGCGAGCGGCGTACGGGCGTGGCCGCCGGCGCCGAAACGTTCGAGCCAGTCCGTGGCGCGACGGGCCGCGGCGGGGCCGCGCAGGCCGTGGACCCGCCCGAGGTGGGTGAGGTAGCCGACGGCCGTGAACGGGAGGGCGGCGGGGAAGCGTTCGGGTACGTACGCGCTGCGCGGACGCCCGGTGACGCGGCCCTTGCCGGGCGCGTCGATCCCGGCCACGATCCGCAGCAGCGTCGACTTGCCGCTGCCGTTGGGGCCTTCGATCCGTACCAGCGAACGCCGCGGCAGTTCCAGGTCGATGTTCCGCAGTACCCACGGGCCCCGCGCCCCGTAACGCCGCCCGACCCCGTCCAGCCTCATCGGTCCCCCGGCCGTCATCCTCGTCCCAGCCCCCCGCTGTCCCCGCTGTCCCCGCTGCCCGCCCATCGCCCTCACTGTCAGTTCCCGGCCGCCTTCTCGGGGCGCAGTTCGCTGGGCCGTACGATCACGAAGCCCTCGCCGTCCAGCCGGAGTTGCACCGCCTCGCCGGAACCGCCGCGCAGCATCGAGCCGAGGCTCTGCGAACGGTGCAGCGAGGTCGTCAGCGACGCCGTCCAGCCGACCACCGCGTCGGTGTCCACGAACACCGGGGCCTGCGGCGACACGGGGATGACGATGGGGTTGCCCTCGCAGATCACGGCCAGCTTGCCCTGGCCGGTGAAGACGGAGTTGAACAGGCCGCCGCCGGTCATGCCCGCGCCCTTGACCGTGGAGATCTCGTAGGACAGGGACGGGTCGAAGCACAGCACGTTGCGGCCGTTGACCGTGAGGCCGTCGCCGGGGGCGATGTCGACGATGAAGCAGTTGGCGGCCTCGTGCGCGAACCAGACCTCGCCACGGCCGCGCACGGCCATCAGGGCCAGGCCCTCGCCGGTCACGGCCCGCTTGAGGAACTTGCCGACGCCCTGCCCCTGTTTCTCGAACCGCAGGTCGCCGCGGTAGGCGACCATCGAGCCCTGGCGCGCGAAGCACTCGCCGTCCACGGCGTACTTGATCGACTTGGCGTTCTGCAGGGTCATGCCGGGCGCGGAGGCCGGCGTGACCATGTTCTCGGAGGCGAAGAGGTCGCTGTGCATGAGGAGGATGATCACCCGGAACGTTCCGCTCCGCCAAGGCGCCGGCCCGCGCGGTGATGTTCCGAGCGGCTGGCACACTGGTCCGTGTGACCAGCACCGATCTCGCCGGGCCCGGCGATCCGACCGACGCCGCGGCCGACGCGCCCCGCCCCGCGGCGACCGGCCGCGACGCCGCCCCGCAGTACGTCCTCCCCCTCGTCGTCCGGATCGAGCGGGACGACCCGCCCGCCCGTACGGACGCGCTGGAGACCGCGGCACGGGCCGTGCTGACCCTGCTCTCGGACGAGCGGGCCACGGGCGACGGCGTATGGGCGGCGGCCGTACACGCCTGGGAGGACGCCCGGATCCGCAAGGTCGTACGCCGCGCCCGCGGCGCCGAATGGCGGCGCGCCGAGGCGCTGCCGGGCATCACGGTGCACGGCGAGAGCGCGGAGGTCCGGGTCTTCCCGCCGGTCCCGCTGGACGGCTGGCCCAAGGACCTGGCCCGCCTCCAGGTCTCCGGCACCCACCTCGACGACCCGCGGGAGCCCGCCGCCCCCGCCACCGGCGCCCCGGTGCTGTGGCTCAACCCGGAACTGGACATGTCGGCGGGCAAGTCGATGGCCCAGACGGGACACGGCGCGCAACTGGCCTGGTGGGCCCTGCCCGAGGCCGACCGCGCCGCCTGGCGCGCAGCCGGCTTCCCCCTGTCGGTACGCCCGTGCCCGCCCCACCGGTGGGCCGAACTGACGGCCGGCGGCCTGCCGGTGGTGCGGGACGCGGGGTTCACCGAGGTCGTGCCCGGTTCGTGCACGGTCGTCGCCGACCATCCGGCACTGCGGGCGCGGGGCTGAGCGCGGGGTTACGCGGCCGGAACCTCAGGTGCTGACGGTCGCGACGGGGTCGACGTCGTACGTGCGGGCGTAGCCGTTCTCGGTGCCGACGAGGAGGTCGACGACCTCGAAGTAGCGGTCCCAGAAGGGGGTTTCCCGCAGCGCGTCGATCAGGAGCTGGTACGCGGTGTGGTCGTCGGCCTCCCAGACCCAGACGTCGGTGACGCGGGTGGAGTAGAACTCCGTGTCGTAGAAGCGCGACCGGACGCCGGTCGTCTTGGCCTTGACCACCGGCATGACCTTGGTGTTCAGGGCGTCCACCCGCTCGTGCGGGGTCATGGCGAGCCACTCGGGCGTGGTCTTGATGAGCATGAAGGCGGTGACCACCGGTGCGGTTTCCTGTGCGGACATGACGGTTCCTCCGAAGTGGCAGAAGTAGCGGGACGGGCAGGTGAAGACGGTCGTGCACGCCACGGGTGACGGTCGTGCGGGCCGCCTGACGGCGGGCTTCGACGACCTCGTGGGGCGACCGGATCGGTACGTCCTCATCCTGTGGGCGGCCAGGCATTGCCACAATGGGAATGTCAGCAATGAATCATTGCCCGAAATGGAATCACGCTGGTGAACAGCCCTGACCCGGTCATCGACGCCAACCTCGCCGTCGCCTTGGACGCTCTGCTCGCCGAGCAGAGCGTCACCCGTGCCGCCGCCCGTCTGCACACCTCACCCGCCGCCATGAGCCGCACCCTGGCCCGTCTGCGCCGCGTCCTCCAGGACCCCCTCCTGGTCCGGGCCGGGCAGACGATGGTTCCCACGCCGCGTGCCCAGGCCCTGCGCGACGAAGCCGCCGCGGTGGTACGCCGCCTCGGCACCCTGCTCACCCCCGGCGCCGGCGTCGACCCCGCCGCCCTGCGCACCACCTTCACCCTCCAGACCGCCGACCTGGTGGGCGCGGCCCTGGCCCCCGGGCTGCTGCGGCTGGCCCGGCAGGAGGCGCCGGAGGTCTCGTTGCGGTTCCGGGCCGAGGAGCTGGAGGCGGGACCCGCCCTCCGCGACGGCCGGATCGACCTGGAGATCGGAGCCATCGACCACATCGCCCCCGAGACGCAGGTCGAAGAGCTGGTCACGCTCCGGATGGCGGCGGGCGTCCGGCCCGGCCACCCGCTCACCGAAGGGGAGCTGACCGCGGCCCGGCTCGCCGCCGCCGAACACGTCTCGGTCAGCCGTCGCGGCCGGTTCACCGGTCCTCTGGACACCGCCCTGGCCGAGCAGAACCTGCACCGCCGGGTGACCGCCGTCCTGCCCGGTCATGTGGCCGCGATGTCCCTCGCCGCGCGCAGCGACATCGTCTGCCTGGTGCCCACCGCGGCGCCCGGCGCCGCGCCTTCGCCCTTCACCGACGCAGCCACCGCCCTCGGGCTGCACCTCCTCGACATCCCCCTGGTCCTGCCGCCGGTGACCATCGGCATGGCCTGGCATCCCCGCCACGCCGCGGACGGAGCCCACCACTGGCTCCGCGACGCCGTCCGCCGGGCCGTGCGCGCCGGGTCCGGGCTCCTTTCAGGCCCGTAGCCAGGTGCGGCGGTTGCGGGCGACCGTGTAGACGCGTTCCACGCGGTCGGGGGCGAATACCCCGCCGAGCCGGCCGAGCAGGGGTACGTCACGTTCGTCGCGTATCACCCGTACGTCCCGCAGTGCCGGATCCAGCTCCACGTCCGCCGCGCCGGCGAAGGCCAGCACCGGCCGCGCCTCGACGCGGAACCGGCAGCCGCGGGTCAGCACGTACGCGGCGCGCCGGGCGTGCTGCCTGCTCTCGCGGACGTACGGCTGCGGCTCGCGTCCGCGGCCGGTGCCCACGGTGTCCTCCCCCACCCGCACCCGGGCCCCGCGGACGTGGTGGGTGTCGACGCACAGCACGCCGCCGGGCCCGATGAGCAGGTGCCCGATGACCGCGGCGGGCGGCAGCGGGATGGAGTGGATCACGTACCAGCCGCCCGCCGCCAGTTGGTCCAGGGCCGTGCCGACGGCCTGTTCGCCGAGGAGCTGCCGGTACCAGGCGTCCTGGGGCGGGCGCCGGCCGAGCAGGCGGGCGCACCACAGGGCCGCCCTGGCGCGCGGCTGCTCGGCGAGCCGGACCCGCAGGGCCTCGCCCGGCCGGTTCGGGGCGAGGTCGTCGTCCGGCGGCAGGAACAGCCGGTCCGGGTCGCTCGCGTACCGCGTCTCCTGCTTTCCCTCGTGTGCTCCGGGCCCGGGACGGAAGTCACTCATACCCATCACCCCCCGATGGCCATGGGAGCAGGCGCCCGGCCCCCGGGCAAGAGGTACGCAGCGGTGTGCAGGCGTACGAAGGGAGGCCGGGGAAACGTTGGCCGGAGGACGACGTACGGTTACGTCCTGTGTTCTCCTCTCTCCTTGGATTCACCGCGGTGGCCGTCCTGCTGACCGTCTCGCCGGGCCCCGACTTCGCCGTCGTGCTGCGGACGTCTCTCGGCTCGGGGCGGCGGTCGGCACTGTGCTCCGCGCTCGGCACAGCCGCGGGCTGCTTCGTGTGGGGACTGGCCGGAGCGGCCGGACTGACCGCGATGCTGTCGGCGTCGCAGGCGGCGTACGACGCGCTGCGCGTGGCCGGTGCGCTGTATCTGATGTGGCTGGGCTTCCAGGCGCTGCGCAGCGCCCGCCGCTCCTCGAAGGCGGCGCGCGGCACCGAGGCGGGCGCTCCCGTTCCGGAGGTGGGCGCCGCCTGTTCGGAGGCGGGCGCCGCCCTCCCCGAGCCCGGCCCGGCCGGCCGGCAGTCGCCGCTCCAGGCGTTCCGTACCGGTCTGCTGACGAATGTCCTGAACCCCAAGGTAGGGGTCGTGTACATGTCCCTGCTGCCGCAGTTCATCCCGCCGGACGCGCCGGTCGTGACCACGACACTGCTGCTGGTCGCCGTGCATGCCGTACTGGGCTTCGTCTGGCTCGGCGGAATCGCTTTCGCGGTGCACCGGGCGCGCGCCTTCTTCCAGCGCCCCCGCGTCCGCCGGCGCATGGACCAGGCCACCGGCGGTGTCCTGCTCGCACTGGGCGCCGCGGTCGGTGTCGAGACCGCGCGCTGAGCCGCCGGGTCTTCGAAGCCACCGCCGGGACCGCTCCGGGGCCACTCCGGGACCGCTCCCGGTGCCGCCGCCGGTCACGGCACGTCGCAAGCTCAAATCATGCTCTGAACCCGCGCCCTCCGGGGTTGGCCCGGTCCCGGCGCGGCGATGAGTACCGGACACCACGGGGGTGCACGAGTGGGAGGGGGAACCACCATGGACCGGCTCGGTACGGGCATCGGCTGGCGGCCCGAGATAGCCGACGGGATCGCGGAGCTGCCCGGCGTGGACTGGGTGGAAGTCGTCGCCGAGAACATCTGTCCAGGTCATCTCCCACCCGCCTTGCAGGCACTGCGCGCACGCGGCACGACCGTGGTGCCCCACGGGGTCTCCCTCGGGCTCGGCGGCGCCGAGCGCCCGGACGCCGGCCGGCTGGCCGCGCTCGCCGAACGCGCCGAGGCGCTGGGCGCGCCGCTGGTCACCGAGCACATCGCGTTCGTACGGGCCGGAGGCCCGCTGACCGCCTCCGCCGCGATGGAGGCGGGGCACCTGCTGCCGGTGCCCCGCACCCGCGACGCGCTGGACGTGCTCTGCGAGAACGTCCGGATCGCGCAGGACGCGCTGCCCGTACCGCTCGCCGTGGAGAACATCGCGGCGCTGGTCAACTGGCCCGGCGAGGAGATGACCGAGGGGCAGTTCCTCGCCGAACTGGTCGAGCGCACCGGCGTACGGCTGCTCATCGACGTCGCCAACCTCCACACCAATCATGTGAACCGGAACGAGGACCCGGCCACGGCACTGGACGAACTGCCGGTCGAGGCCATCGCGTACGTACACGTGGCGGGCGGCATCGAGCGGGACGGCGTCTGGCACGACACCCACGCCCACCCGGTGACCCGGCCCGTCCTGGACGTACTGGCCGAACTCTGCGCCCGTGTCACCCCGCCCGGCGTCCTGCTGGAGCGGGACGAGGACTTCCCGGCGACCGGTGAACTCGCCGCCGAACTCGACGCGATCCGCACCGTCCTGAAGGAAGCCCCGACCCCGGCCACTCTGCCCGCACCGGAACCGGTACCGACGCCGCGCCGGGTGCCTGGGACCGTCCCGGCGCCGGGCACCGGCACGGCCACCGCCACCCGGCAGCGCCTGGCCGTCGCGCAGACCGCGCTGCTCTCCGCGCTGGTCGCCGGGACCCCGGCGCCGGAGGGCTTCGACCGGCGGCGGCTGCACGTCCAGAGCCGGGCCCTGGCCGCCAAGCGGGCCTCCGTCGTCGCCAAGATCGCGCCGGAGCTGCCGGACATCCTCGGCGAGGACTTCCGGCCCGGCTTCCTCGCCTACGCACGGCACCGGCCCATGCGCCACGGCTACCGCCAGGACGCCATGGACTTCGCCGTCCATCTGCTGGCCGAAGGCCGGCCCGCCGACCCGGACGCCCGCCACCGGCTGACGCAGTGGTGGCGGGACCGCGCCGGTCCCAAGCCGCCGGGCGCCGGTCCGGCACGCCGACTCGCCCACGCCGTACGCCGCGCTCTCCACCGGAGGTGAAGGACATGCCCGCTCTTCTCGTGACCCTGGCGGTGGCCGCCTCCGCGCTGCTGCTCGTCGTCCGTACCGTCCGTATCGTCCGGGCGGCGCCCCGGCCCAAGTACCGCAGGGCGTCCCCGTACGAACTCTGGGAGATCGCCTTCCTCGCCGGCGGCCCGGCCCGGGTGGCGGACGCCGCGATAGCCGGGATGCACCAGGACGGCCGGCTCGCGGTGGGCGGGCCCGGGGTGGTGTCCGTGCGGCAGTCGGTGGCGTACGACCCGGTCGAGACGGCCGTGCTGGACTCGCTGGCGCGGACCCCGGACGGCTCGCTGGACACCCTGCGCCGCCACGTCATGCGGGCTCCGGCCGTCCAGGCCATCGGCGACCGGCTGGCGAAGCGCGGCCTGCTGCGGCACCCGCGCGCCGGCCGCCCCTGGCGTCTCCTCGCCGCCTGGCAGACCGGGATCTGTGCGGTGGGCCTTGTGCTCGTCCTGCTCCTGACCCTCACAGGAGCCATCGGCGGGAAAGGGGTGCCCTTCGTCATCCAGGTCCTGCCCGCGGCGATCCTCGGCACCGTGACCGGCCTGGTGTGCCGGAAGGCGCTGGGGCGGCGGGTCACGCCGGTCGGGGCCACGGCAGTACGGACGTTCCGTACCGTGCACAAGGCGGACCTGGTGAGCGCGCCGACCCAGTCCGCGGCGCTGGTCGTGGCGCTCGGCGGCACCGCGCTGCTGGTGGACGACGTGCTGCGCGACCAGCTCGACGAGGCGCAGCGCTCGGCGGTGGGTGCCTCCGCCGGGGCGTACTCCGGGTCCTCCGGCAGCTCGTCGCCCCCTTCCTCGAACGCGGCCTGCGGGTGGAACGTGCCCGACGACGACTCGCACACGTCCTGGTGCGGTTCTTCGTGCGGCGGCGGGTCGGGGTCGGGCTGCGGCGGGTCGTCGTGCGGCGGCGGGGGATCGTCGTGCGGCAGCAGCTCCGGGTCGAGCTGCAGCAGCAGTTCCTCCTCGTCCTGCGGTGGCGGTGGCGGCTGCGGTAGCTGAGCCGTGCGGTGCCGGTGGTGCCCGGCACCGCCGGCACCCGCGCCGCGCCGCACCCCCGGAGCCCCTGATGCGCCTGGCACCCCTGGGCAACCGGTCAACGTACCAGCGGCCAGCGGGCCTTGACGGGGCTTCCCCGAACGAGGGACGGGCTCGACGCAGGGCGCACTAGCGTGCGGTGCCGCACCAGGAGGCACCATGCGATCCGTAACCGGCACCGGTCTCGTCGTCGCCGCGCTCGCCGCGACCCTCGCCGCGCTGCTCTTTCCGATCTGGTCGTTCGCCGACCGGCCGGGCGCGGGCGGGGACGTCAACACCCAGACCGTCGCCACCTCGTTCGGCCCGCTGTCGGCGCTGGACCGGGACTTCGTCAACCGCGTACGGCTGGCGGGCCTGTGGGAGCTGCCCGCGGGCCAGCAGGCCCAGCAGCGCGGGACCGTGCCGGCCGTACGGGAGGCGGGTGACCATCTCGTCGACGGCCACGCCTCGCTCGACCGGCACGTACGCGAGGTGGCCGCGCAGCTCGGTCTCGGGCTGCCCGACCGGCCCAACGCCCAGCAGCGGCAGTGGCTGAGGGAGCTGAGCAGCGCGCGCGGGGCCGCGTACGACCGCAAGTTCGCGAACATCCTGCGGCTGGCGCACGGCAAGGTCTTCACCGTCGTCGCGCAGGTCCGCGCGACCACCCGCAACGCGCTCGTCCGCGCGCTGGCCGACGACGCCAACCGGACGGTCCTGGACCACATCTCCATGCTGGAGCGCACCGGATTCGTCGACTTCGACGCGATCGCCGAGGACGCGGCCACCGCTTCGCCGCCACCGAGCCCCTCGGCCCCGCCGCCTTCCCTCGACGCGGTGCCCGCCTCGTCGCCGACGCCCGTCACACCGTCACCGACGTATTCGCTGCCTCCACCCGCGACGCCACCCGCCACCGCCACCGGCGGTGCCACCAGGGCCCCGGCTCCCGCCGGACCCTCCGGCGACCGGCGTCAACACCCCTGAGAGAACGGGAAGAAGTGATCTCCCATGCCCGACCACCGGCACTCCGGAACCCCCGAGCCGCCGCGGCCGCCCCGCCCTTCGCCGCCACCGCGGCCGTCGCCGCCCGCCCCCCGGCCCCCGCGGCACCGGCGGCGGCTCGGCACCAAGCACCTCGTGCTGATCGCCCTGCTCGCCCTGCTCGGTTCGGCCGGCACCTTCGTCTCCGTGACCGGCAATGCCTCGGCTCACCACACCACTCCCCCGTCCGGGCCCCCACCCGTCGAATCGTCGTCCACCCCAACGTCACCCAGCGTGACACAGCCCACTGACAACGCCTCCGCGACCGCCTCCGGCACCGGTTCCGCCGGGCCGTCGAACTCCCCCGCCGACGCCCCCGACGGGCCCGCGGGACCCACCGGAACCAGCGCCACGACAAGCCCCGGCGGTTCCTCCGGCACCGGTCAAAGCGTCCCGGCAGCCGGTGACTTCGCCGACATCCGCTCCGTACGGCCCGGCCCGCCGCCCCCGCGCGGCGGACGCGACGCCTCCACCGGCACCTTCACCAGCAACTGCGGCCGCAACGAGAACGGACACCGGAACCCCGACAACTTCATCGTCACTCCCGGTGTCGCCAACGGCGCCCACCACCTCCACGACTACGTCGGCAACCGCTCCACGGACGCCTTCTCCACCGACGACTCGCTGCGCGCGGCCGGCACCACCTGCGCCCGCGGCGACAAGTCGACGTACTTCTGGCCCGTACTGCGCCGCCTGAGCGGCCGGGACGGCCCGAGCAGCGGCAACGGACAGGACCCGGCGGACGGAAACGTGGGCCAGGTGCTCACCCCCCGCTCCGTCTCGCTCACCTTCCGGGGCAGTCCCGCGGGCCAGGTCACCGCCATGCCGGAGGGCCTGCGCGCCATCACGGGCGACGCCAAGGCGTTCACCAACGGCACCGCCAACGCCCGGGCGCAGTGGACCTGCACCGGCTTCGAGAACCGGCGCCTGACCGACAAGTACCCGTTGTGCCCCGGCGGCAGCCAGGCCGTACGGCTGCTGGACTTCCCGAGCTGCTGGGACGGGACGAACCAGGACAGCGCCGACCACCGCACGCACCTCGTCTTCCCCGACCGGACCTCGGGCCGCTGCCCCACCGGCACGAAGGCCGTGCCGCAGCTCCAGATGCGGCTGACCTACGCCGTGCAGCCCCGACCGCGCGCCTTCGCCCTCGACAGCTTCCCCGAACAGCTTCGCAAGCCGGTGACCGACCACGCCGACTTCGCCAACTTCATGCCGCGCGACCTGATGGCGCGCGCGGTGCAGTGCATCAACTCCGGCCGCCGCTGCCAGTGAGGAACACGGGGCCGGGTCCACGCATGGCTGTACGAGCCGAACGGCCGTGACGTCCGCACCGCGCTCCACTCGTTGGGGGCATAGCTCCCGACACCGGAGCGCGGTGCTTTACAAGCCCAACCCACGCCCCAACCATCCCTTTTGTATGCCCACCGGGCGCCTCCATACGAAGGGACGGCTTGTGAAAGCAGTAGCGCTGTACGGCACCCTCGGGTCGCTGGTCCTGTCCGCCCTCGTCGCCGTCCCCGCGGACGGGACCACCCGGTCCGCCACCGCCGAGGCCCCGGCGCCCGCACCGCCCCGCATCGCCTTCGGCCGCTGCGCCCCCGAGGAGCACCTGCCGGCCGGTGTGGAGTGCGGCCGGCTCACCGTCCCGCTGGACTACGCCCGCCCCAGGGACAAGAAGATCACCCTCACCGTGAGCCGGGCCCGCGCCACCGGCTCCGCCAAGGAGCGCCAGGGCGCGCTCGTCTTCAATCCGGGCGGCCCCGGCGCGTCCAGCATGAACTTCCCGCTGTACGCGAAGGTGGACCGCTGGCGCAGGACGGCGCGGGCGTACGACTTCGTCGGCTACGCGCCGCGCGGTGTCGGGCGCTCGGCGCCGCTGTCCTGCCAGGACCCGGCCAAGTTCGCCAAGATCCCGAGCGAGAGCCCGCGGCACCCCTCCGAGGCGTTCAAGCGCAAGAAGGCCGCCGAGGCGAAGGCGTACGCGCAGGGCTGCGCACGCCACGCGGGGCCCGCGCTGCGCCACTACACGTCCGCCAACAACGCCCGTGACCTGGACATGCTGCGCGCCGGGCTCGGCGAGAAGAAGCTCACGTACATGGGCGCCTCCTACGGCACCTACTTCGGGGCGGTGTACGCGACGCTCTTCCCCGGCCACGTCCGCCGGATGGTCTTCGACAGCGTCGTCAACCCCGACCCCCGGCAGGTCTGGTACCGCAACAACCTCGACCAGAACATCGGTTTCGAGCGCCGCTGGCAGGACTGGGGCCGCTGGGTGGCCAAGCACCACAAGGTGTACCGCCTGGGTACGACTCCACAGGCGGTGCTGCGTGCGTACGACACCGTGCGGGAGCGGCTGCACCGCCGGCCCCTGGGCGGCAAGGTGGGGTCGGCGCAGTTGCAGGCGGCCTTCCTCAAGACGGGTTACAACGACGCGTACTGGCCGGTGCGCGCCGCGGCCCTCGCCGCGTACGTCAAGGGCGACCCCAAGCTGCTGCTCAAGCAGGCCACGCCGCTGCCGGGCGGTGAAAAAGCGGACGAGAACGGCAACGCTGTCTACACGGCCGTGGAGTGCAACGACGGACTGTGGCCGCGTGACCTGCGGGTCTGGGACCGGGACAACACCGCCAGCGCGCGCGTCGCGCCCTTCGAGACGTGGGACAACGCCTGGATGAACCTGCCGTGCGCCTTCTGGCCCCGCCACTCGCCGAGGGGCGCCGTCCAGGACCCCACCCGGTACGCGGAGGACGTGACCGACGTGGCCCTGCCGCAGGCGGGCGCGCCGCACCGCCCGGTCGACGTACGGACCGCGCCGGGCGCGCTGCCGCCGGTGCTGCTGCTGGCCGCCGAGCGGGACGGCGCGACGCCGCACTCCGGCGCGGTCGAGCTGCGGCGCCGGCTGCCCGGCGCGTCGCTGGTGACCGAGCGCGGCGCCGGGACGCACGGTGTCTCGTTCGGGACGAACGCCTGCGCCAACCGGCATGTGGAGCGGTACCTGCTGACCGGGCGGACCCCGGCCCGGGACACCTTCTGCGGGCCGCGCGCGGAACCCAAGCCGGTCATGCCCGCCAAGAAGCGCACGTAGCGCGGCGGGCCAAGCGGCACGACGGGCCGCTCAACAGGCGACGGGCAGGGTGCGGGTGCCGCACCCGGCCCGTCGCGCCGTCTCAGGCCAGCCCGGCGACCAGCTCGGCGACCGCCTTGCGGCGCCCGGTGTAGAACGGCACCTCCTCGCGGACGTGCATCCGCGCCTCGGAGCCGCGCAGGTGACGCATGAGGTCGACGATGCGGTACAGCTCGTCGGCCTCGAAGGCGAGGATCCACTCGTAGTCGCCGAGCGAGAAGGACGGCACGGTGTTGGCGCGCACGTCCGGGAAGCCGCGGGCCATCTTGCCGTGGTCGGCGAGCATCCGGCGGCGGTCCTCGTCGGGGAGGAGGTACCAGTCGTAGGAGCGCACGAACGGGTAGACGCTCACGTAGTCGCGGGCGACCTCGTCGGCCAGGAAGGCCGGGATGTGCGACTTGTTGAACTCGGCCGGGCGGTGCAGCGCCATGTTCGACCAGACCGGCTCCAGCGCGCGCCCCAGCTTGGTGCGGCGGAAGAGGTTGTACGCCTCCTGGAGCGCGTCGGAGCTCTCCGAGTGCCACCAGATCATCACGTCGGCGTCGGCCCGCAGGCCGGACACGTCGTACGTGCCGCGCACGACGACGTCCTTGGCGGCGAGCTGCGCGAACAGCGTCTCGACCTCGTCGGCGTACCCGGTGCGGTCCTCGGGCAGCGCGTCGCGCAGCTTGAACACCGACCAGAGCGTGTAGCGGATGACCTCGTTCAGGTCCTTCGCCTTCTTGCCGGCGTTCGGGGTCTTCTCGGGAGCGGCCCCGGTGGGGTTGGCGGGGGCGGAAGCGTCAGTCATGGGTCCCATTCTCACTCGCCCGTCGTGGCGGCTCGCGGCAGGGTGTCCAAGATGTCGTCCGCGGCCGTGCGCGCGGAGGCGATGCAGGCCGGAATGCCGACGCCGTCGTAGAGCGCGCCGCACACCCGCAGTCCGGGCAGCTTGCCGGTCTCGGCCCGGACACGGGCGACGCGCTCCAGGTGGCCGACGGGGTACTGCGGCAGCCCGCCGTCCCAGCGGGTGACCCGCTGCGCGACGGGCCGGGCGGCCAGCCCGACGGCCTCGCCGAGGTCGCGCAGCGACAGCTCCACCAGGTCGGCGTCGTCCCGCGCCAGGTCGGCCTCGTCGCCGTACCGCCCGACGGAGGTGCGCAGCACGAACAGGTCCGGGTCGCCGTCGGCGATCCAGCCCCACTTGTTGCCGGCGAAGGTGGACGCCTTGATCGTGCGGCCGTCGACCGGCGGCGCGAGGAAGCCGCTGCCGGTCAGCGCCGCCTCGACGTCCGCGCGGCGGAAGGCCATGGTCACCAGGGCCATGGAGGCGTACTCGACGGCGGACAGCTCGGTGGCGGCGGCCGGTGCCTCGGCGGCCAGCAGCCGGGCGGCGGCGGGCGCCGGTGCCGCCAGGACCACGGCGTCCGCGTCCAGCGCCGCCGGTCCTGCGCCGCCGTCCAGGACGACGCGCCAGCCCTCGGCGGTGCGCCGCAGCTCCCGTACCGGGGCGTGCGTACGGATCTCGCCGCCGGCGGCCCGTACCGCGTCGGCGACGGCGCCCGGCAGCGTGCCCACACCGCCGTCGATGCCCATGAAGACCGGTGCCGGCACCTGGTCGGATCCGGCGGCGCGCGCCGCCGTCCGCGCCTGGATGCCCCGTACGCCCTCGATCAGCGAGCGCTCGGCGCGGGCGGCCTCGAAGAGCTGGGGGACGGCGGCGCGCATCGAGATGCGGTACGCGTCGCCCGCGTACACACCGCCGAGCAGCGGTTCGACGAGCCGGTCGACGACCTCGCGGCCCAGCCGGGCGGCGACGTACTCGCCGACCGCCACGTCCGCGCCGACCTCCGTGCGCTCCAGCGCCTCGTCCTCGGCGATCCGGGCCATGCCCTCGGGGGAGATCACCCCGGAGGCCGCCAGCAGGTCCAGGTCGCCCGGTACGCCCATCACGTGCCCCTTGGGCATCGGCCGCAGCGCGCCGCGCGTCCACAGGGCGGCGGTGGCGGTCGTGGGCGGCTGCAGGCGGTCGCCGAGGCCCACGGCGCGTGCCAGGTCCACCGCCTCCGGACGCCTGGCCAGCATCGACTCGGCGCCGAGGTCGACCGGTACCCCCGCGATCTCTCCGGCGCGCAGCTTGCCGCCGAGCCGGCCGGACGCTTCCAGCACGGTCACCCGGGCCCCGCCGTCCAGCAGTCGGTGGGCCGCTGCCAGCCCCGAGATGCCCCCACCGATGACGACGACATGACTTCCGGACGTGCGGCCCGTACTGGTGTGCGCTGTGCTCATGCCCCCACTCTCTCAGAGTGCGTCCGGCGTCCGGACCGTGACCGCATCGCGACGCACGGACGGCAACCCGCGGCTCCCCCGCCACGTCGAAGTGGCAACAGCGGCACACCACTTCGGGGGTACGGGACATGGGCACAGCGGTCAGGTCGTACGGGACACGGCGGGCGGCCGCGGCAGCGCTGCTCGTGGCGTCCCTCGGAGTCGCCGGATGCGGGGCGGCCGGGCAGCAGGACAAGACCGGGCAGGCGAGCGCGGAGCGGAGGGACACCGGGGCCGCGCGGGGCGAGCAGGGCATGGTCGGGCCCAAGGCGCCGGGCGCCGCGGAGTCGGCCGGCGGGAAGGCCGGTACGGGCAGCGGCACCGGGAAGCCCGCGCCGGTCGCGACGGCGCAGATCATCCGTACGGCGTCGCTGACCGTCGAGGCCGAGGACGTACCGGAAGCGTTGGCCAAGGCCCGTACGGCGGCCAGGGGTGTCGGCGGCTACGTCGGGGACGAGTCCACCGACCGGGACGGCGAAGGGCGGGAACGCTCCCGGGTGGAGCTGCGGGTACCGCCCGAGGCGTACGACGGGCTGCTGGACCGGCTCTCCCGGCTGGGCACCCTCAAGAAGCGCCAGGTCTCGGCGAAGGACGTCACCGATCAGGTGGTGGACACCGGCAGCCGCATCAAAACGCAGCAGGCCAGCGTGGCACGGGTGCGGGCGCTGATGGACAAGGCCACCTCGATCGGCGACATCGTCACGCTGGAGTCCGAACTCAGCCGCCGCCAGTCGGAACTGGAATCCCTCCAGGCACGCCTGAAGTCGCTCCAGGAGCAGACCGGCATGGCGACGGTGTCGCTGGTGCTGCACGAACCGGACGCGGCGGCGGACGACGAGGGGACCTCCTTCGGGGACGCGCTCAGCGGCGGCTGGGACGCCTTCACGGCGGGGGTGCGGCGGCTTCTGGTGGCGGTCGGCGCGTCGCTGCCGTTCCTCGCGGCGGGGGCACTGGTGTACGTGCTGTGGCGGGTGCTGCGGGGACGGGTGGTGCGGGGGCGGCTGTCGCGGCGTACGCGGTCGCCGAAGGTTGCCGCGCGGGAGGACTCCACGGGAACCGCACGGGAGAGTTCCGCGGAGACCGCACGGGAGGGTGACGGACCGGGGGACCGTTGACAGCCGCGGGCGGCGGGCAAAGACTCGGGACGACAGCGCCGATCTTCGGGCGGACAGCTT
The DNA here is from genome assembly GCF_040646595.1 of Streptomyces sp. NPDC045470. Classification (NCBI taxonomy): domain Bacteria; kingdom Bacillati; phylum Actinomycetota; class Actinomycetes; order Kitasatosporales; family Streptomycetaceae; genus Streptomyces; species Streptomyces sp. NPDC045470. The sequence goes on along the minus strand of NZ_JBEZAN010000006.1, from coordinate 177,237 downwards.
CGGGCGGACAGCGAGGACAGGGCCGGATGACCGAGCAGGGTGCACGGGACACACGAGGCGCGTGGGGCGCCCGGGACGTCTACATCGTCGACGCCGTACGGACCCCGGTCGGCAAGTACGGCGGCGCCCTCGCGGGCACCCGCCCCGACGACCTCGCCGCCCACGTCGTCAAGGCCCTCGTGGAGCGCACCCCGGACCTCGACCCGGCCCGCATCGACGACGTCGTGTTCGGCGACGCCAACGGGGCGGGCGAGGACAACCGCAACGTGGCGCGGATGGCCGTGCTGCTGTCCGGGCTCCCCACCTCCGTACCCGGCGTGACGGTCAACCGCCTGTGCGGCTCCGGCCTGGAGGCCGTCATCCAGGCCGCCCGCTCCATCGCCCTGGGAGACGCGCACATCGTGCTCGCGGGCGGCGTGGAGTCGATGAGCCGCGCGCCGTACGTCTTCCAGAAGCCCGAACGGGCCTTTCCCGCCGGTCACCAGGAGATGTTCTCCTCGACGCTGGGCTGGCGGATGGTCAATCCGCGGATGGCGCCCGAGTGGACGGTCTCGCTGGGCGAGGGCGCCGAGCTGATCGCCGACAAGTACGGCATCGGACGCGAGCAGCAGGACGCCTTCGCGCTCGACAGCCATCGCAAGGCAGCGCGCGCCTGGGAGGAGGGCGCCTACGACGCCGAAGTCGTACCGCTGCCGGACGTGGACCTGGCGCAGGACGAATCGATCCGCGCCTCGACTTCCGTGGAAGCGCTGGCCAAGCTCCGCCCGGCCTTCCGCAAGGAGGGCGGCACGGTCACGGCGGGCAACGCCTCCCCGCTCAACGACGGCGCCGCGGCCCTCCTCCTCGTCGACGAGGAAGGGCTGCGGGCCACCGGCCGGGAGCCGCTCGCCCGCATCGGCGCGAGCGCGGTGACCGGCATCGAGCCGGAGCTGTTCGGGCTGGGCCCGGTGGAGGCCGTACGGCGGGCCCTGGACAAGGCGGGGCGCGACATCACCGACCTGGCCGCCTTCGAGCTGAACGAGGCGTTCGCGGCCCAGGCACTGGGCTGCCTCGCCCAGTGGCCCGGACTCGACCCGGACGTGGTCAACCCGCGCGGCGGCGCCCTCGCCATCGGGCACCCGCTGGGCGCGTCCGGTGCCCGGCTGGCCGGCGCGGTCGCCCACCAGCTCGCCGCGCGCGGCTCCGGTACGGGCCTGGCGGCGCTGTGCATCGGCGTGGGGCAGGGCCTGGCGCTCGTACTGGAACGCGAGTAAGGGGACGCGAGTCAGGGAACGCGGGGTTCGGGCCGGCCGCGGGCCGGGCCCGGCCGGACTCGCACCGCGTACATCGGGCCGGCCGCGGGCAGCGGGACCGGGCGGCACGGCCCGGGTATGGACGAGACGGCCCGGACATGGACGGCGCGGCCCGGACGTGGACGGCGCGGCCCCGCCGCCCCCGCTATCACCGATGCGGGAGGATGAACCGAACTGGTTCATTCCTCAACCGTTCCGACCGGAGGCCGCGCGCGATGCCCCTGCTCGACCTGGAACACCTGCCCCCGCTGCACGGCGGCACGACCACCGCGGTCGAACCGGCGACCGGCGAGGCCCTGGCCGCCTTCCCCCTCGCCGCCCCCGCCGACGTGGCGAGCGCCGCCGCCGAGGCCGCGGCCGCCCAGCGCGCCTGGGCCCGTACGCCGTACACGGAGCGCGCCGCGGTGCTGCGCCGGGCCGGGGACCTGATCACCCAGCACGCCGCGGAACTGTCCGAATGGATCGTCCGGGAGGCCGGCAGCGTCCCCGGCAAGGCCGGGTTCGAGATACGGACCGCCGCCGAGGAGTGCTACGAGGCCGCCGCGCTCGCCCACCACCCCCTGGGCCAGGTGCTGCCCTCCGCCGCGCCCCGCCACTCGTACACGACCCGGGTGCCGGCCGGTGTCGTCGGCGTCATCGCGCCGTTCAACGTCCCGCTCGTGCTCGCGATGCGCTCCGTCGCCCCGGCCCTGGCCCTCGGCAACGCGGTCGTCCTCAAGCCCGACCCGCGCACCGCGGTGTGCGGCGGCCACGCCGTGGCGGCGGTCTTCGCGGCGGCCGGACTGCCCGAAGGGCTGCTGCACGTGCTGCCGGGCGGCAGCGAGGCCGGGCAGGCCCTGGTCGGCGACCGGCACGTCCGGGTGATCTCCTTCACCGGCTCCACGCAGGCGGGCCGCAGCGTCGGCGCGCTCGCCGCCCGGCACCTCAAGCGGGCCCACCTGGAGCTGGGCGGCAACAGCGCCTTCCTGGTCCTGGAGGACGCGGACCTGGACGCCGCGATGTCCGCCGCCGCCTGGGCCTCCTTCTTCCACCAGGGCCAGATCTGCATGTCCTCGGGCCGCCACCTCGTGCACGCCTCCCTGTACGACGCGTACGTCGAGCGGCTGGCGGCCACGGCCGACGCGCTCGCCGTCGGCGACCCGTACCGCGAAAAGGTCCAGCTCGGGCCGCTCATCGACGGTGGACAGCGGGACCGGGTGCACGGCCTGGTCGAGGCGAGCACGGCGGCGGGCGCCCGGCTCGCGGCCGGCGGCACCCACCGCGACCTGTTCTACCGGCCCACCGTCCTGGCCGACGTGGACGACCGCGCGCCCGCCTACGCCGAGGAGGTCTTCGGGCCGGTCGCGCCCGTACGCAAGTTCCACACCGCCGACGAGGCCGTGGCCCTGGCGAACGACACGCGGTACGGGCTGGCGCTCGGCGTCGTCACCCGCGACACCGCGCGCGCCCTGGAGCTGGCCGACCGCATACCGACCGGCCTGCTGCACATCAACGACCAGACGGTCAACGACGAGCCGGTCGCGCCGATGGGCGGCTTCGCCGACTCCGGCACCGGCGCCCACTTCGGCGGCACGGCCAACCTCGACGCCTTCACCGAGACCCGCTGGACCACGGTCCGCGCCGCCCCGGCCGGGTACCCGTTCTGACCCGTAATCTGCGCCGTACGGGCGGATCGGCCGTCCGGACGACGGGCGGGCGCACGGCCGTACGGACCGCCGGTCGTAGGGACCGCAGGTCGTAGGAACGGCCGACACGGGCAACCGGTACGGACAGGTACCGGCACACGACGAAGGGAGCCTCCGCGATGGCGGAACGGCTGGTGGTCATCGGCGGCGACGCGACGGGCATGTCCGCCGCGTCCCAGGCCCGGCGGCTGAAGAAGCCCGGCGAACTGGAGATCGTCGCGTTCGAACGGGGCCACTTCGCCTCGTACTCCGCCTGCGGCATCCCGTACTGGGTCGGCGGGACGGTCGACGGCCCGGACGGCCTGATCGCCCGGACGCCGGAGAAGCACCGCGAACGCGACATCGACCTGCGGATGCGGACCGAGGTCACCGAACTGGACCTGGACCGCGGCCGGGTCCGCACCCGCGACCTGGACGGGGGCGGCACCGAGACCTGGACCGGCTACGACAAGCTGGTGATCGCCACCGGCGCGCGGCCGCTGCGCCCGCCCCTGCCGGGCATCGACGCGCCCGGCGTGCACGGTGTGCAGACCCTGGACGACGGGCAGGCGCTGCTGGACACCCTCCAGGCCACCGAGGGCGCCAAGGCGGTCGTCGTCGGCGCGGGCTACATCGGCGTCGAGATGGCCGAGGCGCTGGTCACCCGCGGCTACGACGTCACCGTCCTGGACCGCGGCGCCCAGCCGATGTCCACCCTCGACCCCGACATGGGCGAACTGGTCCACGAGGCGATGTGCGGGCTGGGCATCGAGACGGTGCGCGGCGCGGCCGTCACCGGCGTCCGCACCGACGGCTCCGGGCGGGCCTGCGCGGTGACCACCGAGGACGACGGCGAGTTCCCGGCCGACGTGGTCGTGCTGGGCCTGGGCGTACGGCCCGAGACCACCCTGGCCGAGCAGGCCGGGCTGCCGCTCGGCGACACGGGCGGGCTGCTCACCGACCTGTCGATGCGGGTGCGCGGCCACGACAACCTGTGGGCCGGCGGGGACTGCGTGGAGGTGCTGGACCTGGTCCTCGGCCGGACCCGGCACATCGCGCTGGGCACCCACGCCAACAAGCACGGCCAGATCATCGGCTCGAACGTGGCCGGTGACTACGCGACCTTCCCCGGCGTCGTCGGTACCGCCGTCTCCAAGGTCTGCGACCTGGAGATCGCCCGCACCGGGCTGCTGGAGGAGCAGGCCAAGTCGGTCGGCCTGCAGTACGTGACCGTCACCATCGACTCGACCAGCCGCGCCGGCTACTACCCGAACGCCCGCCCGATGCGCGTGAAGATGATGGCCGAACGGCGTACCGGGCGCCTCCTCGGCGTCCAGATCGTCGGCCGGGAGGGCGCGGGCAAGCGCGTGGACGTGGCGGCGGTGGCGCTCACGGCACGGCTGACGGTCGAGGAGATGACCGCGCTCGACCTCGGCTACGCGCCGCCGTTCTCCCCCGTGTGGGACCCGGTCCTGGTCGCCGCGCGCAAGGCGGCCGCCGCGGTCCGCGAGGCGGGCGGCTGACGGTACGGCGGGCCGCCCACCGGCGGCCCGCCCGTCAGGTCAGCGCGCCCGTCAGGTCAGCGCGCCGTCTGCTCGTGGACGTACTCGACGAGGCGGGTCAGCGCGGCCGGGTCGGTGTTCGGCAGCACGCCGTGGCCCAGGTTGAAGATGTGGCCCTCCAGGCCGGCGGCGGCGTCCAGCACCTCGCGGGCCTTGCCCGCCACGGCCTCGCGCGGCGCGAACAGCACCGCCGGGTCGATGTTGCCCTGGAGCGCCTTGCCGGGTCCGACCCGGCGGGCCGCCTCGTCCAGCGGCACCCGCCAGTCGACGCCCACCACGTCCGCACCCGCCTCGCCCATCAGGCCCAGCAGCTCACCGGTGCCGACGCCGAAGTGGATGCGCGGGACGCCGTACCCGGACACCGCCTCGAAGACCTTCGCGGAGGCGGGCATGACGGAGCGGCGGTAGTCGGCGGGGGCCAGCGCGCCCACCCAGGAGTCGAAGAGCTGCACGGCGCTCGCGCCCGCCTCGATCTGCACCTTCAGGAAGGCGGAGGTGATGCCCGCCAGGCGGTCGAGCAGGTCGGCCCAGAGCTGCGGGTCGCCGTACATCATCGCCTTGGTGTGCTCGTGGTTGCGGGACGGACCGCCCTCGACGAGGTAGCTGGCGAGGGTGAAGGGCGCGCCCGCGAATCCGATGAGGGGGGTGGCACCCAGCTCGCCCACCAGCATCCGCACCGCCTCCGCGACGTACGTGACGTCCTCAGGCTCCAGCGGGCGCAGCCGCTCCAGGTCGGCACGCGTACGGATCGGCCGCTCGACGACCGGGCCGACGCCCGGCTTGATGTCCAGGTCGATGCCGATGGCCTTCAGGGGCACGACAATGTCGCTGAAGTAGATCGCCGCGTCGACGCCGTGCCGGCGGACCGGCTGGAGGGTGATCTCGGTGACCAGCTCCGGCATCATGCAGGATTCCAGCATCGCGGTGCCCTCGCGGACCTTGCGGTACTCGGGCAGCGACCGCCCGGCCTGGCGCATGAACCACACCGGCGTGTGCGGCACCGGCTCCCGCCGGCAGGCCCTGAGGAAGGCCGAGTCGTACGTAGCGGTCTGCTGCTGGCCCGTCGGGCGGTCGTTGGCGCTCACGCACCAAATCTTCGCACGCGCGCGAGGGCGCCTCCGAATGGGCGACGCGCGCACCGGGTGTCCTCCCTCACCGAGCGGCTCCTTCCGCCTAACCTTCCGGGCATGGCTGCGGCTCACGAACACCTCACGGACAGCGCGGACAATGTCCCCATCCCCTTCCGTCAGGCGGTCGAGGCGCTCCGCGCGGCACGGCTGCGTCCCGAGATCGAGATCGAGCCGACGCCCGCGCCCAAGCGCCTCGCGCCCTACGCGTACGCGCTGGAGGCAGCGGTCGTCGAGCCGGGCACCGGCCCGGAGGGGGAGGACACCGACCTCGCCGACGGCAGACTGGTGCTGCTGCACGACCCGGCCGGGCACGACGCCTGGCAGGGCACCTTCCGCGTGGTGACGCTGGCGCGCGCCGAGCTGGAGCCGGAGATGGGCTCCGACCCGCTGCTGCCGGAGGTGTCCTGGTCCTGGCTGACCGGGGCGCTGGACGCCCGTGGCGTGCGGTACGGGGAGCCCAGCGGCACGGTCACCCGTGCCAGTTCGCACTACTTCGGCGGGCTCGCGGAGCGGGCACCGGCGACCCAGATCGAGATGCGTGCCTCGTGGACCCCGGAGGAGGGGCAGGGCGGTGTGCCGGACCTCGCGGCCCACCTCTGCGCGTGGTGCGACCTGCTGTGCCAGGTGGCGGGGCTGCCGCCGGTGGCTCCCGAGCCGTCACCGCGCGGCGGGGTCGTACCGCTGCCGCAGCGCCGGGGGCCGCAGGCGCGCTGACGCGCCCGGCGCGCCGTTGCGCCGGCGCGTGGATGTCGCCCCGCTCGTGGATACGGCGGGGCGTGGTTACCTCCGCTCGTGGATACGCCGGAGCGTGGACCGCCCGGCGCGTTGTTGCGCCGGGGAGCGCGCGCGGCCGTCCGCACCCCGTGCCGCCCGGCCCGACCGGGTGGCAGGTCCCGGCCTGCTCCGCGACGCTCGAACGCCTTCACGGCAACCTTCCGCCGCCAGGTCACTCCAAAGTCGATCAAGCGACCGATTTGACCGAAATGAACCAACTCAGTTGAGATCAAACTCTAAAGTCGACCCGGTTTGGTGCCGAAGAGGTCAGTGACCCTTCAAAGACGGAGCATTCCGACTCGCCCCCACATGTCGGCATCCGTCCCGCCACTCCCCCCAGGAGGCCCGGTGTCAGTTCTCCTCGAGCAACCTTCGAGCCTGGTCGCCTACCGCCCGAACAAGCCGACGGCCATGGTCGTCGTGGCCGACCCTCGCGTCCGCTCCACCGTCACCCGCCACCTGTGGGCGCTCGGCGTGCGTGACGTGATCGAGGCGTCGTCCATCGCGGAGGCCCGTCCCCGCGTCGGCAGCCCGCGCGACATCTGCGTTGCCGACGTCCACCTGCCCGACGGCTCCGGCCTGACCCTGCTGTCCGAGACCCGGGCCGCGGGGTGGCCCAACGGCCTCGCCCTCTCCGCCGCCGACGACATCGGCGCCGTACGCAACGCCCTGGCCGGCGGCGTCAAGGGATACGTCGTCACCGGCACCCGTACCAACCTCGGCCTGCCGGGCCGCCCCGGTGCCGCACCCATCGGCGCCAACGCCGCCCGGATGCACCGCCGCCCCCCGGGCGCCCCCGGCCACCCGGGCGGCTACCGCGAACTGTCCGGCCGTGAGGTCGAGGTGCTGCGACTGGTTGCGGAGGGCCAGTCCAACAAGGCCATCGGCGTCTCGATGGGCCTGTCGGCACTGACCGTCAAGAGCCACCTCGCCCGCATCGCCCGCAAGCTGGGCACCGGCGACCGGGCCGGCATGGTCGCCGTCGCCCTGCGCACCGGCATCATCCACTGACTCCCGACCCCGAACCCGCCGTCACGCCCGTCGAGGGAACGTTCCCTCGGCGGGCGCCGTGCATACACAGATACCCTTGCCTGGTGACCGACGCCCAAAAGACCGCAGAAGACTCGACACTGCGAACAACCGGAGACTCCCCTCCGGACACCCGCCCGGCGCCGGTCCCTCTACTGGAACCGCGCGAGGGCACCCCCGCCGTGACGGCGACGGCCGAGGAACTTGCCGAAGTCGTGTCGGCCTTCGCGGCCGGCACGGGTCCGGTGGCGGTGGACGCCGAGCGGGCCTCCGGCTACCGCTACGGCCAGCGCGCCTACCTCGTACAACTGCGCCGCGAAGGCGCGGGCAGCGTACTGATCGACCCGGTCGGCTGCCCCGACCTCTCGGCGCTGGGCGACGCCGTCGCCGACGCCGAGTGGGTCCTGCACGCCGCCACCCAGGACCTGCCGTGTCTGCGCGACATAGGCATGATCCCCGCCCGGCTCTTCGACACCGAGCTGGCCGGGCGCCTCGCGGGCTTCGCCCGGGTCGGCCTCGGCGCGATGGTGGAGAACGTCCTCGGCTACGCCCTGGAGAAGGGCCACTCCGCGGTGGACTGGTCCACCCGCCCGCTGCCGGAGCCCTGGCTGCGCTACGCCGCGCTCGACGTCGAACTGCTGGTGGACCTCCGCGACGCCCTGGAGGAGGAGCTGGACCGGCAGGGCAAGCTGGAGTGGGCGCACCAGGAGTTCGCGGCCATCGCCGCCGCTCCCCCGGCACCGCCCCGCAAGGACCCCTGGCGCCGTACGTCCGGCATGCACAAGGTGCGCCGCCGCCGGCAGATGGCCGTCGTACGGGAACTGTGGACCGCCCGGGACCAGGTCGCCCAGCGGCGCGACGTCTCACCGGGCAAGGTGCTCGGCGACGCCGCGATCATCGAGGCGGCGCTGAACCTGCCGCCCAACGCGCACGCGCTCGCCGCGCTCAACGGCTTCGGACACCGGATGGGCCGCCGCCAGCTCGAACAGTGGCAGGCCGCCGTGGACCGCGCCCGCGCCCTGCCGGACAGCGAGCTGCCGCAGCCCGGCCAGCCGCTGAACGGTCCCCCGCCGCCCCGTTCGTGGGCCGACAAGGACCCGGCCGCCGCGGCCCGGCTCTCCGCCGCCCGCGCCGCGGTGACCGCGCTCGCCGAGGAGCTGAACCTCCCGCAGGAGAACCTGATCACCCCCGACACGGTGCGGCGCCTGTGCTGGGAGCCGCCCGCCGATGCCGCCGAGGAGACAGTGGCCGCCGTCCTGGCCGGCCACGGCGCCCGTCCCTGGCAGATCGAACAGGTCGCCCCGATCCTCACCGAGGCCCTGCACACCACCGGAGCCTGATCCTCCGGGGGCGGACCGGGAACCCCGGCCCGCCCCCGCCAGCTCAGTCCCGGTCGACGTGCCCCGCCGGCTCAGTCCCGGTCGGCATCCTCTCGGCTCAGTCCCGGTCGACGTGCTCGCGCAGGACCTTCCGGTTGGCCGCGTCCACGTCGTACGTGGTCTTGTTCCAGTCGTTCCTGGTCACCACGTCCACCGACCAGATCTCCTTCTTCTGGTCGTTGGTGTCCAGCTCCACGGCCGTGACCGTGCCGCTCTTCTTCCCGGTCGCCGTGTCCGCCGCCTGCTGCGCCGTGACGCGGGCCCGGTCGAGCCGGTCCGCCAGTTCCTTCTTGTCGTCGGCGTCCTCGTTCTTGGTCTGCGGCTTGTCCGCCTCACCGGTCACCGCGTCGACCCGTACGGTGCTCTCCGTACCGTCCGAGGCCGCCACCTTCGCGTGCCACTCGGGCTTGCCGCCGGCTCCCCGCTTCAACTCCACCGACACCGGCTTCGAGTCCGCCACGGCCTCCGTCGCGGCCTTCAGTGCCTTGTCGTACGAGACCTTGGCCTCGGGGACGAGCGCCTTGCGGGAACGCTGGTCCTCGGTCATCTGCCCCGAGGCCCCGGAAGACTCCCCGTCCGACGGCGACGGCGCCGTGGCCGTGGCCGATGCCGAGGGCGAGCTCTCCTTCCCGCCTCCCCCGCCGTCGTCCCCGCATCCGGCCAGCAGCGCCCCCGCCGCCGCGACGGCGCACACAGCCCCGGCACCTCGAACACGCTTGGTCATACCACCGCTCCCATCCGTATCCATAGGGGCACGATAGGTCCGTGATGTTCCTCTTGCCCCCCGACACCGCGCACCCGGCCCACCTCACCACCCCGAGTGCCCGGCCGCCGTTCGCTCACGCACCGGGGGCGCCCCGCCCGCGCCCGGCCCCCGTCGGCGAAGTCGACATTGTGACCTTCGCCGCTTACCCCGGAGGGGCTGGGCAGCCCGGTTACCCGCAAGTAGCATGAGGGACGTGACGCGCCTCCGGGCGCGCCCGCAGCAGTGCCATCCCGCACCTGGAGGAGAGCCAACGTGCCTCGTACCGCTAGGGACGTCGTCTTCGTCGACGGCGTCCGCACCCCGTTCGGCAAGGCGGGCCCGAAGGGCATCTACCACGAGACCCGCGCCGACGACCTGGTCGTCAAGTGCATCCGGGAGCTGCTGCGCCGCAACCCGGACCTCGACCCGGCCCGGATCGACGAGGTCGCCCTCGCCGCCACCACCCAGATCGGCGACCAGGGCCTGACCCTGGGCCGTACCGCCGGCATCCTGGCCGGCCTCCCGCAGTCCGTCCCCGGCTTCTCCGTGGACCGGATGTGCGCCGGCGCCATGACCGCCGTGACGAGCATCGCCGGCGGCGTCTCCTTCGGTGCGTACGACATCGCCGTGGCCGGCGGCGTCGAGCACATGGGCCGCCACCCCATGGGCGAGGGCGTCGACCCCAACCCGCGCTTCGTCAGCGAGAAGCTGGTCGACCAGTCGGCCCTCTTCATGGGCATGACGGCGGAGAACCTGCACGACCGCCTGCCGCACCTCACCAAGCAGCGCGCCGACGAGTACGCCGTGCGCAGCCAGGAGAAGGCCGCCAAGGCGTACGCCGACGGCAAGATCCAGGCCGACCTGGTGCCGATCTCGGTGCGCCGCACCAACGCGGAGGCCGGCGAGACCGGCTGGGGCCTGGTCACCGCCGACGAGCCGATGCGGCCCGGCACCACGCTGGAGAACCTGGCGGGCCTCAAGACGCCGTTCCGCCCGCACGGCCGGGTCACCGCGGGCAACGCGGCCGGTCTGAACGACGGCGCCACCGCCTCGCTGATCGCCGCCGAGGACGTGGCCCGCGAGCTGGGCCTGCCGGTCAAGATGCGCCTGGTGGACTACGCCTTCGCGGGCGTCGAGCCCGAGGTCATGGGCATCGGCCCGGTCCCGGCGACCGAGAAGGCCCTCGCCAAGGCGGGCCTGACCATCGACGACATCGGTCTCTTCGAGATCAACGAGGCGTTCGCCGTCCAGGTCCTGTCGCTGCTGGACCACTACGGCATCGCGGACGACGACCCGCGCGTCAACCAGTACGGCGGCGCGATCGCCTACGGTCACCCCCTCGCCTCGTCCGGCGTGCGGCTGATGACGCAGCTCGCGCGGCAGTTCGAGGAGCAGCCGCAGGTCCGCTACGGCATCACGACCATGTGCGTCGGCTTCGGCATGGGCGGCACGGTCATCTGGGAGAACCCGCACTTCGAGGGAGCAGGCAAGTGACCACCACCACCGAGTTGCTGAAGGGCGCGGCCGAGCTGTTCCCGGACGAGGTCGTCACCCAGGCGCACGTACGGCACCTGGAGCTGCCGGGCGCCGGCGCCTTCGCGCTGATCACGCTGGACAACGGCCTGGACCACACCAAGCCGACCACCTTCGGCCCGCAGTCGCTGGCGAACCTGAACGCGGCGCTCGACCAGGTCGAGGCGGAGGCCGCGGACAACAAGATCGTCGGTGTCGGCATCACCGGCAAGCCGTTCATCTTCGCCGTCGGCGCCGACCTCAAGGGCGTCGAGCTGCTCAAGCGGCACGAGGACGCGCTGGCCATCGGCAAGGGCGGCCACGACGTCTTCAAGCGGCTGTCCGGCCTGGCCGTGCCGACCTTCGCGTACTACAACGGCGCCGCGATGGGCGGCGGCGTCGAGGTCGGTCTGCACTGCACGTACCGCACCGTCTCCAAGGCGCTGCCCGCCTTCTCGCTGCCCGAGGTCTTCCTCGGCCTGGTGCCCGGCTGGGGCGGCTGCGTCCTGCTGCCGAACCTGATCGGCGCCGACCGCGCGGTCTCGGTGATCATCGAGAACTCGCTCAACCAGAACAAGCAGCTCAAGGGTGAGCAGGTCTACGACCTGGGCATCGCCGACGCGATCTTCGAGGGCGCGGACTTCCTGGAGCAGTCACTGCTGTGGACCGCCTCGGTCCTCAAGGGCGACACCGAGGTCGTACGGGCCGACGTCGACCGCGGCGAGGCGTGGGACCAGGCCGTACAGCGCGGCAAGGGCATCGCGGACAGCAAGGTGCACGGCGCCGCTCCGGCCGCGTACCGCGCGCTGGACATCATCGCGGCGGCCAAGAACGGCGACCTGCGCCAGGGCTTCGACGCGGAAGACCAGGCCCTCGCCGACCTGATCATGGGCGGCGAGCTGCGCAGCGGCATCTACTCGTTCAACCTGGTGCAGAAGCGCGCGAAGCGCCCGGCCGGTGCCCCGGACAAGTCCCTCGCCCGCCCGGTGACCAAGGTGGGCGTGGTCGGCGCGGGCCTGATGGCCTCGCAACTGGCGCTGCTGTTCGCGCGCCGCCTGGAGGTGCCGGTGGTCCTCACCGACATCGACCAGGCGCGGATCGACAAGGGCGTGGAGTACGTCCACGGCGAGATCGACAAGCTGCTCCTGAAGGGCCGCGTCAACCAGGACAAGGCCAACCGCCTCAAGGGGCTGGTCAGCGGCCACCTCGACAAGGCCACCGCGTTCGGCGACGCGGACTTCGTCATCGAGGCCGTCTTCGAGGAGATGGGCGTCAAGCAGCAGGTGTTCGCCGAGGTCGAGGCGGTCGTGCCGGAGCACGCCGTGCTCGCCACCAACACCTCCTCACTGTCGGTCACCGAGATGGCGTCCAAGCTCAAGCACCCCGAGCGGGTCGTGGGCTTCCACTTCTTCAACCCGGTCGCGATCCTGCCGCTGCTGGAGATCGTGCGCGCCGAGCAGACCGACGACGCGTCGCTGGCCACCGCCTTCTCCGTCGCCAAGTCGCTGAAGAAGACGGCCGTGCTGGTCAAGGACGCCCCGGCGTTCGTGGTCAACCGCATCCTGACCCGCTTCATGGGCGAGATCCAGAACGTCATCGACGAGGGCACCCCCGTCGAGACCGCCGAGAAGGCCGTCGAGCCGCTCGGTCTGCCGATGTCGCCGCTGGTGCTGCTGGAGCTGGTCGGCCCGGCGATCGGCCTGCACGTCTCCGAGACGCTGCACGGCGCCTTCCCGGAGCGCTTCACCGTCTCGCCGAACCTGGCCGCCGTGGTCAAGGCCGGCAAGCGCGGCTTCTACGTGTACGACTCCGGCAAGCCGGAGCTGGACCCGGAGGTCAAGGCGCTGCTCAAGCAGGGCGACTCGGTGCTGACCGAGGAGCAGGTGCGGGACCGCGTCCTGGACGCCGTGGCGCAGGAGATCGGCCTGATGCTGGACGAGGGTGTCGTCGCCGAGGCGCAGGACATCGACCTGTGCCTGATCACCGGCGCCGGCTGGCCCTTCCACCTGGGCGGCATCACGCCGTACCTGGACCGCGCGGGTGTCTCGGAGCGCGTCAACGGCAAGAAGTTCCTGGCCCCGGGCGTGGCGAGCGTACCGGCGTAAGGCGGAACGTCCGCTTCACCGGCTGCCCTGGTACCGCTGTTCTCAGTGGTGCCAGGGCAGTTGTACGGGTACGGACGGCGTCCGGCCGTCGCGCAGATCCGCGAGCAGCGGCGGCAGCCCGTACGGGAAGACGGTCTCGGCCGTCGTCGCCAGTTCGTCCACGGGCCACCAGCGGTGGCCCGTGACGGAGGCGTGCTCGTGTTCCTTGAAGCCGCTGGTGTCGACCGGGTACGGAGCGACGCGGTGCAGGAAGAAGACGTCCTCGAACACGCCGCTCGCCCAGGGCAGTTCGGCGTATCCGGAGGTACGGGCGACCAGCGGCCCCAGCACCTCGGGCGCCACCCGCAGGCCGGTCTCCTCCGCCAGCTCCCGCGCCGCCGCCTCGCGCAGCGACTCCCCGTCGTCCACGCTGCCGCCGGGGGTGAACCAGCAGTGTCCGGCGTCCGGGCGGGCGGGGTCCAGGTGGCCGCGGAAGAGCAGCAGACTGTCGTCCGTGCCGAGGAGCAGGACGCGGGCGGAGCGGCGTACGGGGGCGGCGGGCCGGGGCGGCGTGGTGGTTTCGGGCATCCGGGCAGCGTAGGCCGGGGCCACGTCTCGCGGCAAAGGTTTTCCCTTGCTCCCGTGCCCAGTTGGACACCATGAGCGCTCCGGTGGCCGCGCTCGCTCAGCTCCCCTGCCCGGGCTCCGCCGGACCGCCGGCCGCGTTCCCCTCGCCGGTAGTCCGCCCCGTACGTCCGTCGGTCCGGCGGTTCATCCGGCTGTGGCCGCGCCCGTACGCGAAGTACACGACGAAGCCGAGCAGCATCCACACCCCGAACCGCAGCCAGGTCTCCGCGGGCAGGTTGAACATCAGCCACAGCGAGGCCAGGACCGACAGGGCCGGGACGAAGGGCACCAGCGGCGTGCGGAAGGAACGGGGCAGGTCGGGGCGGGAGCGGCGCAGGATGACGACGCCGAGCGCGACCACGACGAAGGCGAACAGGGTGCCGATGTTGACCAGTTCGGCGAGTTCGTCGATCGAGGTGAAACCGGCGACGACGGCGACCACGACGCCCAGCGCGACGGTCGAGCGGTACGGGGTGCCGAAGCGCGGGTGGACCTGCGAGAACAGCTTCGGCAGCAGGCCGTCGCGGCTCATCGCGAAGAAGACCCGGCTCTGGCCGAGCAGCAGGATCATGCAGACCGAGGTCAGGCCGACGGCGGCGCCGAAGCTGATCAGTCCGGCCCAGAACGGGTGCCCGACAGCCTTGAACGCGTCGGCGAGCGGGGCGTCCGTGGACAGTTCGCTGTACTTCTGCATCCCGGTGACGACGATCGACACGGCGACGTACAGCACCGTGCAGATGGCGAGCGAGCCGAGGATGCCGCGCGGTACGTCGCGCTGCGGCAGGCGGGTCTCCTCGGCGGCGGTGGCGACGATGTCGAAGCCGATGAAGGCGAAGAAGACGACCGCGGCGGCCGCGAAGACGCCCATCACGCCGAAGTCGGCCGGAGTGAAGCCGAAGACGAGCTGCGACAGCGGCGCCGCGAGGCCGTCGCTGCCCTCGGTGGCCCGGCTCGGCGGGATGAACGGGTCGTAGTTGGCGCCGGTGACGAAGAAGGCGCCCGCGATGATGACGAGCAGGACGACGGTGACCTTGATACCGACGATCACCGAGGTCACGCGGGACGACAGCTTCATCCCGACGACGAGGATCGCCGTCAGGACGAGGACCAGGACGCACGCGAGCAGGTCGAACCCGAAGGCGCCCTCGTGCGTGCCGGACAGTCCCTGCGGCAGGTGGATCCCGGCGGTGTCCAGCAGCGAGCGGACGTAGCCGGACCAGCCGACGGCGACCACCGCGCAGCCCAGCGCCAGCTCCAGCACCAGGTCCCAGCCGATGATCCAGGCGGGCAGCTCGCCGAGGGAGGCGTAGGAGAAGGTGTACGCGGAGCCGGCGACCGGCACGGTCGAGGCGAACTCCGCGTAGCAGAGCGCGGCCAGTGCGCAGACCAGGCCGGCGGCGACGAAGGAGAGGGCGACGGCCGGTCCCGCCGTCTCCTTGGCGATCTTTCCGGTGAGGACGAAGATGCCGGTGCCGATGACCACACCGACGCCGAAGACCGTCAGGTCGAGGGCGGAGAGGGACTTCTTGAGCGCGTGCTCCGGCTCCTCGGTGTCCCGGATCGACTCCTCGACCGTCTTGGTCCGGAACAGGCCGCCGCGGCGTCCCCGGACGGGGTCCGTGCCGCCGCCGTGCTCCGGTCCGCTTCCCGTGCCCCGTTGTGTGCTGCTCATGGGCCAACCTCCGCCTGGACAACCGTCGCGACTCGTGAACTGCCCGAGTCTGCGCAATGGTCGGGACGAGTACGGTGCGGCGGGCCTGCACGCGGCGGGGATTCACCCGATGGTACGGACGGGTGGATATGCCGACGGGCCGGTGGTTGCACCCGTTCGGGTGGCCCACCAGCCCATCGTATGACCGTTCAGCGATGTTTGTGCAGAGTTGCGCGCCGGGTTTGTGCCGCCTTGGGCGGCATGTATGCGTCCGGTGTGAACCGCCGGTACGAGCGGTCAGACGATCGTGCCGGCATGTCCACGGGACGCGCGCACAACCCCCACAGAAGGAACCGGCCCGGCCGGTTCCTTCTGCCGTCGGCGTCGGCCGCCGTCAGTCGCGGGCGGCCTCCGCCCGCCCGGCGCCGTCCGCGGCGGCCACCGACTCCGCCGAGTCCACGGACCGGTCCGTGTCCTCGTAACGGCCGTCGATCTTGGAGACGAGGCCGGTCACCTGCCGGGCGATGTCCGGCGCGGTGAGCCCGATCTCGGCCAGGATCTCCTTGCGCGAGGCGTGGTCGAGGAACCGCTCCGGGATACCGAAGTCCCGCAGCGGCACGTCCACGCCCGCGTCCCGCAGCGCCTGCGCGACGGCGGAGCCGACACCGCCCGAACGGCTGTTGTCCTCGACCGTGACCACGACGCGGTGCGCGTCGGCGAGGCCCGGCAGCGCCGCGTCGACCGGCTTGACCCAGCGCGGGTCCACCACCGTCGTCGAGATGCCCTGCTTGTCGAGCAGATCGGCGATCTCCAGGCACATCGGTGCCAGCGCGCCCACCGACACCAGCAGCACGTCGGGCCGCTCGACGCCCTCGCCGGGCTCGCGCAGCACGTCCATGCCACCCACCCGGCCCACGGCCTGCACGGCCGGGCCGACCGCGCCCTTGGAGTAGCGCACGACGGTCGGGGCGTCGTCCACGTCGACGGCCTCGCGCAGCTGGGCGCGGACCTGCTCGGCGTCGCGCGGGGCCGCGATCCGCAGGCCGGGCACGACCTGGAGGATCGACATGTCCCACATGCCGTTGTGCGACGCGCCGTCGGTGCCGGTGACACCGGCCCGGTCCAGGACGAAGGTGACGCCGCACTTGTGCAGCGCCACGTCCATCAGGACCTGGTCGAAGGCGCGGTTGAGGAAGGTGGCGTAGACCGCGAAGACCGGGTGCAGGCCGCCGGTGGCCAGGCCCGCGGCGGAGACGGCGCCGTGCTGCTCGGCGATGCCGACGTCGTAGACCCGGTCCGGGAACGCCTTGGCGAACTTGTCCAGGCCGACCGGCTGCAGCATGGCGGCCGTGATCGCGACGATGTCGGAGCGCTCGCGGCCGAGCTCGACCATCTCCTCGCCGAAGACGGAGGTCCAGTCGGCGCCGGAGGAGGCGATGGGCAGGCCCGTGTCGGGGTGGATCTTGCCGACGGCGTGGAAGCGGTCCGCCTCGTCCTGGAGGGCGGGCTGGTAGCCGCGGCCCTTCTCGGTGAGGCAGTGCACGATGACCGGGCCGCCGAAGCGCTTGGCGCGCTGCAGCGCCGACTCCAGGGCCTCGATGTCGTGGCCGTCGATCGGCCCGACGTACTTCAGCCCCAGGTCCTCGAACATGCCCTGCGGCGCGATGAAGTCCTTCAGGCCCTTCTTGGCGCCGTGCAGGGTCTCGTACAGCGGCCGGCCGACGACCGGGGTGCGCTCCAGCAGGTCCTTGCCGCGGGCGAGGAAGCGCTCGTAGCCGTCGGTGGTGCGCAGGGTGGCGAGGTGGTTGGCGAGGCCGCCGATGGTCGGCGCGTAGGAGCGTTCGTTGTCGTTGACGACGATGACCAGGGGGCGGTCCTTGGCCGTCGCGATGTTGTTCAGCGCCTCCCAGGCCATGCCGCCGGTCAGCGCGCCGTCCCCGATCACCGCGACGACATGATCGTTTTTGCGCAGTACCTCGTTGGCCTTGGCCAGGCCGTCGGCCCAGCCCAGCACGGTGGAGGCGTGGCTGTTCTCGATGACGTCGTGCTCGGACTCGGCCTGCGAGGGGTAGCCGGACAGGCCGCCCTTCATCTTCAGCTTCGAGAAGTCCTGCCGGCCGGTGAGCAGCTTGTGGACGTAGGACTGGTGCCCGGTGTCCCACAGCACCTTGTCCTTCGGGGACTCGAAGACCCGGTGCAGGGCGATGGTCAGCTCGACCACGCCGAGGTTGGGGCCGAGGTGCCCGCCGGTCTTGGAGACGGCGTCGACGAGGAAGGTACGGATCTCCCCCGCCAGCTTCTCCAGCTGCTCCGGTCCGAGTCGGTCCAGATCGCGCGGTCCCTTGATGCGGGTCAGCAGCGCCACCCGTGCCTCCTTGCTGTCGAGCTGGTTCGAGCGATTCGTGCTGCTTCGTGCAGATTCGCCTGGTTGTAGCTGGCTCTGGCTGGTCGAGCTTGCCGATCCGCCGAGTCTAATGTTCCGCTTGCGACGGCGGAGAACGGGCCGTGCGATGTATGTCACGCGGATGGCCGTTTTGCGGCTCTGCTCCCCCGGCGGTCGTGACCTTCGACCGAAAACCTGCCCTCAGGCGCGTATGCGACCCCGCGAACGGGGGCGGCCGGCGGCCTGACGCCGCTCTCGGGCCCGCCCGGACAGCCCGCCGTCACCCTCGCCGCACCCTGGAGACCGAAGGGCGCGGCGACCGCCGGGCCCCGCCCTTCCGACCGTCACTTACGGAACGGCCGCCACTGCGCCATCCGGGTGTGCGCCGACCGCCTCGCGCCACCCGCCCGGAACGCCGCAGGGTGTCGCAGTTGCCACAGTTGCCACCCATGAGGGCGGGTCGGCACGGGAAATATCGGCAAAGTTCCGTTTTGCAAATTTGACAGGGCATTCGCGGGGGTAGAGGTAGCGCTACCCCATCCGTATCAGTTAGCCTGCGGACAGTCATCTGTAACGGGGGGTTCCGGACGGGGCGACGGAACACACTTCTATGCGTAAGTCAATGCATTCACGCGGTGACCTCCCCAGGGCAGCCCCTTGGGTACTTGCGTCGCCAGGCGGATCGACCGACCTCGGCGCGCAGGTGCAGGAGGCAGAGTCGATTCCTATGAATCCCAGCAGACGTTTTTCCGGTGTCTCCTCGCAGCGCATCCACTGCACACTGAACGACCTGTTAAGGCTGCGCGTGAGCACCACCGTCGCGCCGCATGTAGAAACGTTTTTCGCACTGCGGTCGCTGTCGGGTCCCGGAGCGGCGGGACTGACCGAATGGCAGCTGAAAGTCTTTCCGAAGCTGGGCAGGAATCTGCCGCTGCTCAAAAAGCTGTCCCGCTTGTTCCCGTCCCCCGGCGCGCTGCTGCGGCTGCTCCAGGGGAAGGCTCAGGAGGTCCGGATCGCGCTGGTGCGCATCGGGGAGACGGTGGAGCGGCTGGCGGACGCCGTCCACGAGTTCTGGCGGGTCGCGGTGGCGCCGTACTGGTCACGTATCCGCGGCCGCGTCCAGGCCGAACAGGCTTCGCTGGAACGGACGCTGGCCGTCGGCGGCGTCGAGCACCTGCTGTCCAGTCTGCAGGGCGGCGGCCGCTGGTCGACGCCGGTGCTGGAGCTGCCGCACGAACGGGACGAGGACATCAAGCTCGACGGGCGGGGGCTGCTGCTGGTCCCGTCCCTCTTCCTGCCGCCGCGGCAGGGGCACCTGCTGGATCTGGCCGAGCCGCAGGGGCAGCGGCAGTTGCTGCTCTCGACCGGCCCGATACCCGACCCGGAGACGTTCTGGTCGGAGCCCGAGGAGGAGGGGCACGCCCTCGCGGCACTGGTCGGCGCCACCCGGGCCAGCGTGCTGGAGGCCCTGGTCGTCAGCCGCACCACGGGGGAACTGGCCCGCTGGCTGGGCATCTCGGGCCCGGGCGCCAGCCAGCACACGGCGGTGCTGCGCGGCGCCGGCCTGATCGCCACCCACCGCGACCGCAACACCGCCCGGCACGAACTCACTCCCCTGGGGCGGGCACTGCTGCGCGACCGGGGCGTCACCGGACTGGACGACCCGGCCGACGACTGGCTGAGCGGCCTGCTGCCCGAGCCGGCGCTCTGCCGGTGACAGCCGACCACGACCGCCGGCGGCACGGTGTACCGCCGGCGGTTTCCTCGTGTGCGCCGCTCAGGCGGGAATGATCCGGGAGCGGCTCGCGCTGTGCGTGTACAGCCGGCGGATGTCCCGGCTGATGTTGAGGCGCTTCAGCCAGCGGTCCTTTCCGTCGTAGCGGGCGGCAAAGGGTTCCCGTCCGTGTACCACCTGATAATTGTCGATGAATACTGCGTCACCGGGTTCGAGAGCGACCCGGCCCGCCGCATTGCTCAGGATTTCCTGAGTGGCAATGACGGCTTCGGCGGCCTCTGCGTCCTCTCCCGACATGAAGTCGATGTCGAACCGCAGATACGGCGCGTGCTCGGGCCCGAAAAGTACCGGCCCGGTCATTCCGGCGGCTGTGCCGCCGACCTCGTCGTCCGCGTTTCCGGCGAGTGAAGTCCCGGTGTGGGAGTCGTCCGGGTAAAAGCGGAATCTGGGCTCCCGCAACGTGTTGCGCAGGGATTCCGGGAAATCCAGGGAACTGACCCGGGTGACCGTGGTACCCACCGCGTCAGGATTGCGCAAGCAAAGCAGCGAGACGTAGTCCGCGCGGCACGGGTGGAAGACGTCCTCGGTGTGCAGCGACAGCGTCTTGGCGCTGCTGGCGCTGGTCAGCGAGGACTCCATGCCGGGCGCCGGGCAGACGTCGTGGACGATGCGCCCGTCCTGCTGACTCTCCCAGCCGAAGGGATCGCCCAGCGCGGTGCCGCACAGCAGCAGGGCCACTTCCTCACGGTGGCCCGCACCGGACTTCGCGGCGAGGTCCCACCCGCTCGGCGTGGGGGGAAGGCCGGGGTGGATCGGGAGACCGGACACGACGGTGACGTCCGACTCCTCGGCGCGCGCCTGTGCCAGGAACGCGCGCAGGCGCAGCGGCAGCGACGGCGCCGCCTCGGCGGCGTGGTCCATGGCCGCCATCGGGTCCCAGTTCTCGTCGGTGGCGACGATGCCGTCGATGAGGGCGTCGATGTTCTCCCGCTCCTCGGCGGTCAACACCAGCTTGTGCACTTTTTGCTTCTCCAGTCCTGCGGAAGGCCCGAACGCGGCGGTTCAGGCCGCCGGCTGCCGCACCAGGCTCGCGGGCCGCATGTCGGTCCAGTGGGCGTTGATGTAGGCGAGGCACGCCGCCCGGCTGTCCTTGCCGTGGACGGTCTCCCAGCCCGCGGGGACCTCGATGAAGTCCGGCCACAGGGAGTGCTGTCCCTCGTCGTTGACCAGTACCAGGTAGCTGCCGTCCGCGTCCTCGAACGGGTTGGCCATGGTGGTTCCTTCCGGATAACGGCCCGCCGGGAGCGTCGTCCGCGCGGGCGAAAGGGGGCGCCGGTCGGCGCCGGGTGGGGCGGAGCGCGGTCAGCCCGCGGCGGCCTGCCGGGCGGCGGCCAGCACCAGGTCGTTGGACTCGGCGGTGCCGATCGTCAGCCGGATGCCCTCGTCGGGGTACAGGCGCACCTGTACGCCCCGGTCCGCGCAGGCCGCGTGGAACGACGCGGCGCGCTCCGGCTCGTCCAGCCAGACGAAGTTCGCCCGGCTCTCCAGGACCCGCCACCCCTGGGCGCGCAACCCGGCCTGTACGCGGGCGCGTTCGGTGCTGATCTCGGTGATCCGCCGGTCCAGGTCCGCCTCGGCTCCGATGGAGGCCGCGACGGCCGTGTGGGCCAGTTCGCTGATGCTGTACGGCACGGACATGGCCCGTACCCGCTTGACGACCTCGGGTGCGGCGAGGCCGTAGCCGATGCGCAGCCCGGCGAGGCCGTACGCCTTGGAGAAGGTGCGCAGGCTCAGCACGTGGTGTCCCGCGCGCAGCAGGTCCAGTCCCTGCGGCAGGTCGTCGGCGTCGCAGGCGAACTCGGTGTACGCCTCGTCGAGGATCACCAGCACGTCCTGCGGCAGCGACGTCAGGAAGTCGTCCAGGGCCTGGCGCCCGATCACGGTGCCGGTCGGGTTGTGCGGGTTGCACAGGATCACCACGCGGGTCCGGTCGGTCACCGCCGCCCGCATCCGCGGCAGGTCCTGCTCACCGTCGGGGGTCAGCGGCACCTCGACGCGCTCCGCGCCCGCCATGTCGGCGATGATCGGGTACGCGTCGAACGCCCGCCAGGCGTACAGGACCTGGTCACCGGGTTCCTGGATGTACGCCTGCAGGGTCTGCAGGGCCACGCCGACCGAGCCGCTGCCGACCATCACGGAATCGACGGAGACCCCGCGCCACGCGGCGATGACCTCCATCAGGTCGTCCGCGTAGAACTGCGGATAGCGGTTGATTTCGGCGACGGAATCCGCCAGGGCCTTCCGTACCTCGGGCAGCGGCGGGTACGGCGTTTCGTTCAGTGCCAGCCGGTGCAGCGGCGTGGCGGTTTCAGTGGTGTGCGGCACTACATTCCATCCTCTTCACTCTGCCGTTTCCCGGTCAGGCGGAAACCGGCTCCAGCTGGAAGATGACGGTGCTCGAAGGCGTGCTGTACACATGCTGCTTGGTGCACTTCCAGCCGGCCTCTTCGAAGACCGACTCCCATTCCGCGTGGGTGGGGATGTACTGACCCATCAGCGCGTGTGCGGTCTCGAATCCCAGGGTGAACACGGGGAGTTCGGTCACCGGATTCGTGGTGTCCCGGTGGGTGTCGCACAGCAGGAAATACTTGAGGTTCGGGAGTTCGGTGCGGATGCTGCGCAGCAGCGCCACACAGTCCTCTCGCGGCCAGAAGTCGTGTCCCATGAGGTAGGACGTCATCAGCTCGACGTCCGCGAACTCCGGGTACTGGCTGAGCTTTCGGGCGTCGCCCTGGATCAGCTTCACCCGGTGCTGCATGCCGTTCTCGGCCAGTGCCTTCTCGCCGACCTCGATGGCGCCCTTGGCGATGTCGATGCCGACGCAGCGCACCGACGGGTCACGCTTGGCGAGCTGCACCAGCCGCTCGCCACTGCCGCAGCCGAGGTCGGCGGCGACCGAGAACTCCAGACCGTCGAGGGCGCCGAAGAACGCCTCGTCCATGAAGACCTCATTCACGTCGCGGCAGGCGATGCTCACCGCGGTGGAGTCCCGTCGGATGAAGTCGCCACTGCGTCCCGCGGTGTACGTCACCTCGCCCATGCGCTGGAAGAGCGAGCCGTATCCCTTCGTCAGCCACTGGAAAAGGCCCTTCGACCGGGAGAATTCCCCGAAGGTCGCGCCGCGGGTGACGCGGTCGCCGTCGACCTCCACCACCTCCGCGTACGTGAGCGCGCGGACCGTCGCCCGCAGCGAGGGCTCGTGCAGCTTCTTCTCCGCCGCGTACGCGGGAATGTCGAAGGCGTCGGCGCCGTCCAGTACCTCGAAGATTCCGATGTCCCAGGCCGCGCTCACCGCCCAGGTGGCGATGGTCGAATTGAACAGCTCCGCAGACTTTTTGTAGTCGGTGGTGTTCCCGGTGGTGTCCCCGGTGATTGTGCCGCTCATGCTGGCCATGTCCCCCGTTCTCTGTGAAGGTTCGCGAATTCGTCCGCGCTGTCGCAGCGGCCGGCCGGTCGGTCCCGTTACCCACCCGGCCGCTGCTTCCAGTTGCTTACTGTCGTGCGCCACCGACCGGGGCGCCACCTCTGTAAGCTGACGCGAAAAGAAGCAGGTCCTTCCGAGCATCCGCGACTGCTTCGCCCGGGTCCGTCCGCGCTGTCCGCGCGGCTGTCCGGCCGTGTTCCCGGCCGGGCGCGGAAACCGGGAGCGGAACGTGTCCCCGGTACGGCCGGGTGGAGTTTTCTCCACCCGGAAGACGGGATGTGGCGCCCGTGCGCACCCCGGCCCCGCACCGGTTGACTGGCGGCACGCCGTGGACACGACCGTGCACGGACCCCAAGGCCGAGGAGGAGAAGTGCCCGTCACCGGAGTCGGCGTCGAGCAGGCCGTGACACTCAGCGCGGTGGCCAGGCTGTACGGCCGCGGCAACAGCAAGGTTCCCGCCCTGCGCGGTGTGCACTGTGCCTTCGGCCGCGGGTCGTTCACCGCGGTGATGGGTCCTTCGGGCTCGGGCAAGAGCACCTTGCTCCAGTGCGCGGCGGGCCTGGACCGCCCCACCTCGGGCCGGGTGTTCATCGGCACCACCGACATCAGCGCGCTGTCCGAGACGGAGCTGACCAGGCTGCGCCGGGAGCGGATCGGTTTCGTCTTCCAGTCCTTCAACCTCATGCCGTCGCTGAACGCCCGTAAGAACGTGGCCCTGCCGATGCGGCTGGCCGGGCAGCGCCCGACCCGCGCACAGGTGGACACCGCGCTCCAGCAGGTGGGCCTCGGCGACCGGGGCGGCCACCGGCCGGCCGAGATGTCCGGCGGCCAGCAGCAGCGGGTGGCCATCGCCCGCGCCC
This sequence comes from Streptomyces sp. NPDC045470, assembly GCF_040646595.1. Lineage (NCBI taxonomy): Bacteria > Bacillati > Actinomycetota > Actinomycetes > Kitasatosporales > Streptomycetaceae > Streptomyces > Streptomyces sp. NPDC045470. The sequence continues at coordinate 153,326 of NZ_JBEZAN010000006.1, read as the reverse complement.
TGATCAGCCAGCCCGACGTGCTGTTCGCCGACGAGCCGACCGGTGCCCTGGACACCAACACCAGCCGTGAGGTGCTGGGCCTGCTGCGGTCCGTGGTGGACCACGCGGGGCAGACGGTGGTCATGGTCACCCACGATCCGGTCGCCGCCTCCTGGGCGGACCGGGTGCTCTTCCTGTCCGACGGTGCGGTGCACGGCGAACTGATGGCTCCGACGGTGGCCGCGGTGAGCGAGCACATGGCACGGCTGGGTGGCTGACGGATGCTGTCCATCGCTCTTTCCACCCTGCGCACCAGATGGGCGCTGTTCGCCGGCACCTTCATCGCGCTGGCGCTCGGTGTCGCGCTGATCGCCAGTACCGGTCAGGTCCTCGACGCCACCCGGGGCTCCTCGAAGCCCAGCAGCCCCGGGCGTTACGACGCCGCGGCCGTCGTGGTCCGGGTCGGCCAGTCCTTCACGGTCGACTTCGGCTCCGGCGGCGGCGCGTACGACCAGCGCCAGACCGCCACCTCCCCGCACCGCCTGGACCACGCGCGGCGGACCGCCGAAGCGGTCCGCGGGGTGCCCGGGGTACGGCAGGCCGTCATCGACCGCTCGCTGCCCGCCCAGGTGGTGGCCGGGGACGCCGGGGACACAGCCGACCGCCCGGTCGGCCACGGCTGGTCCAGTGCCCAGCTCACCCCGTTCCGTCTCACCGAGGGCCGCGCGCCCGCCGGCGACGACCAGGTCGTGCTCGCCGCCTCGCTGGCGAAGCGCGCCGGCGCTGCCGTCGGCGACAAGGTCCCCGTGGTGACCCCGCAGGGCCGGCGGGAGATGACCGTCGCCGGGGTCGCGGCCCCGCCCGGCAAGGGCGGGGTGCCCGGTGAGGCCACCGTCTTCTTCTCCGACGCCACCGCGCAGCGGCTGTCGGCGGCCCCGGACCGTGCCGACGCGGTGGCCGTGCTCGCCGAGCCGGGTACGTCGGCCACCGAGCTGGCCGGCCGGATCAAGGCCGTACTCCCGGACAAGTCCCTCAAGGCCGGGACCGGCGCCGCCAAGGGCGGTGACCTGACCGCCGCCTCGCGCGCCGCGGCGCTCGGTGACGTCGCCACCCTGCTCGCCGTCATGGCGGTGATCGCCGGCTTCGTGTCGATCTTCGTGGTGTCGGGCACCTTCGCCTTCGCCATCGCCCAGCGGCGCCGGGAACTGGCCCTGCTGCGCACCATCGGCGCCGCTCCGCCCCAGGTACGCCGCATGATCATGGCGGAGTCGGCGGTGCTGGGCGTCGTCGCCTCGGCCGCGGGCTGCGGCATCGGGGTCGCCGGCGGCCAGTTGCTCGCCTCGGTGCTGTCCTCCTTCGGCATGGCGCCCAAGGACTTCGAGGTCCCCGCGTCCCCGCTGATCCTGCTGATCAGCTTCTTCGTGGGGCTCGGCGTGGCGCTGCTCGGGGTGTTCGCCGCCTCCCGCCGGGCCGCGAAGGTCCGCCCGGCCGAGACCATGCGGGACTCCGCGGTGGAGACCCGGGTGATGACGACCGGCCGCTGGATCACCGGCTCGGTGTTCCTGGGCATGTCGCTGCTCCTGCTGGTCATGCTGCCCCAGGCGGGCAGCGACGGTGCCGTGGTGATCTCGCTGGTGCTGACCGAGATCCTGGTCGTGACGATGGTGGCCTTCTCGCCGCTGCTCGTGCCGCCGCTGGTCCGGCTGGCGACCTTCCCGCTGGCCGCGGTCACCCACATCACCGGCTCGCTGGCCGGCGACAACGCCCGCGCCGCGGTGCGCAGGACCGCCTCGGCCGCCGCCCCCATCCTCGTCACGGTGGCCGTCGCCGGATCCATCATCGGCGTCACCAACGCGAGTTCGGCGACCACCGTCGCCGACGCGCGCAAGCACCTGAAGGCCGACGTGGTGGTCGCCTCCGGGGGCGGGGCGGGTCTGCCCTCCGCCGCGGTGCGCGAACTGTCCTCGGCCCCCGGTGTCCGGGCCGCCTCGCCGGTCTCCGAGACCAGCGGTTTCCTCGTCGGCTCCAGTTACGTGATGTCGAGCGGCATCGGCGCGGTGGACCCGAAGAACCTGTCCGGCGCTCTGCGGCTGGACCCGGTCAAGGGGTCGCTGGGCGATCTGCGCGGCAACACCGTGGCGGTGACGAAACTGGTGGCCGGGCAGTTGGGCTGGCGGACGGGTGAAGAGGTCGACGTCTACCTCGCCGACGCCACCAAGGTCCGGGTGAAGGTCGCCGCGGTGCTCAGCTCGTCGGCGGGGCTGCCCCCGGTGCTGTTCCCGCAGGACACGCTGGCCCGGCACGCGCCCGACACGATGACGAACGCCGTCTACCTGTCCCTGGAGCCGGGTGCCGGCCACGCCGCCGCGACGGCCGCCGCCCAGAAGGTCGCGGACGGGTACGGCGCGACCGCGCAGGACCGGGACAGCTGGCTGGCCGAGCGCGCCTCCGCCACGCAGGAAGAGGGCCGCATCCTGGTCCTGGTGCTGCTGGGCATGGCGATGCTCTACACCGGTATCGCCATCGCCAACACCCTGGTCATGGCGGCCGGGGAGCGGGCCGAGGGCATCACGCTGATGCGCAAGATCGGCGCGACCCGCGGGCAGGTGCTGCGCACCGTCGTGTGGGAGACGCTGACCGTGGTGGCCGTCGGCGGGGTGCTGGGCGTCCTCGCGGACGGGGTGACGATGATCGGGATGAGCCGGGCGCTGTCCGAGTCCGGTGAAGGCGCCGAATTCCCGGTGCCGTGGCTGGAGATGGGCTCGGTGCTGGCCGGCTGCCTGCTCGTCGCCATGCTCGCCACCCTCGTACCCACCCTGCTCCAGCTCCGCTCCTCCGGCCGTGCCGCCGAGGAGGACGAGGCGCCCAGCACGCAGGAACCGGTGCTGACGGGCGTGGGATGAGCCGCCCGTCCCCTCTTGACCAGCCGGTCCGGCAGCCCACGACCCCCGCGTGGAACCTGCCGGGCCGGCCTCCCGCCGGCGCCGTCCTGTCCCGGCGCCGGCCCGCGCCGGGGGGGGGCCCCCCCCGGGGCCCCCCCCCCCCCCCGCCGGCGTAGACAGGTGCGAACGTAGCGCACGACGCGCACTGGCGGCGCGTCCCGCGGAACCCCCAGCTTAGAAACCACACCACCGCCCG
>NZ_JBEZAN010000006.1:0-150199 GCF_040646595.1 Streptomyces sp. NPDC045470 | reverse complement strand
GCTGCCCCCCGGGGGGCCCCCCCCCCCGGCGCGCCCCGCCGGGGCCCGCCCGGCCCCCCGGGGGGGGGCGCCCCCCGGGGCGCCCCCACCGGTCCCCGGCGGAGCCTTACTGTGGTCCGAATGAGCTCCTCTCCCATCTGGCGGGCCGTGACCCGGAACCCGGTCAGCTTCCTCACCTCCGCCGCGCCGTGGCGTGCGCTCGGCTACCTCGCCACCTCCGGTCTGCTCGGACTTCTCTCGCTGATCGTGCTGGGAGGTGTGGTGGTGTGCGGGCTGCTGCTGTCGGTGGCGGGGATCGGACTGGTGATCCTGGCGGGCTCCGTCCTCCTGGGTATCCCGCTGGCCGCGCTGGAGCGGCGCAGGCTGCGGCTGCTGGAGGGGCCGCACACCGAACGACCGGCCAGTCCGCACCGTGCCGTCGCGCGGCCGGGACTGTGGCCGTGGCTGACCACCCGGTTGCAGGAGAGCGCGACCTGGCGGGAGTTCGGCTTCGCCATGGTGTTCGCGGTGCTGCTCTCCGTCGTGGACCTGGCCCTGCTGACCCTGGCGGGCTCACTGGTCGTACTGATCGTCTTCCCGGTCGAGGTGGCGGTCACCTCCGGGCAGCCGGAGGCGCTGCTGCTCACCGGCCTCGGGATCGCCGTCCTGCCGGTCGCCGCTTATGTCCTGGGGGCGGCGGCCGCCGCGCAGGGCTGGTTCGTGCGGCTGATGCTGGCGCCCAAGGAGAGCGGGCAGACCGACCGGGTCGTGGAACTGACCCGTTCACGGGCCCGGATGGCCGACGCCTTCCAGGCCGAGCGGCGGCGTATCGAGCGGGATCTGCACGACGGGGCGCAGCAGCGTCTGGTGGCGCTGGTCATGACACTGGGGCTGGCCGAGATGGAGTTCGGCGGCGCGGACGCGAAGACCGGCCGGGCCGGCGAGCTGATATCCCGGGCCCGGGGAGAGGCGAAGCAGGCGCTGGACGAACTGCGCGACCTGGTCCGCGGCATCCATCCGCAGGTCCTCACCGACCACGGCATCGCCGCGGCGGTGTCCGAGGTCGCGGTACGCTGCCGGGTGCCGGTGGACGTGGACGTGGAGCTGGCCGGGCGGCTGCCCACGCAGATCGAGGCGACCGCCTACTTCTTCATCAGCGAGGCACTCACCAACGTCGTCAAGCACAGCGGTGCCACGTCCGCCACGGTGTACGGCCGGCTGACCCGGGACGGGCTGTCCGTCACGGTCACCGACAACGGCGTCGGGGGTGCCGAACTGCGCGAGGGCGGCGGGCTGGAGGGCTTGGCCGACCGGGTCGCGGTGGTCGATGGAAGACTGGTGCTGTCCAGCCCCTCTGGCGGTCCCACCGCCCTCAGCCTGGAGATTCCGTGCCAGCACAGTCACTCCGTATCGTCCTAGCCGAGGACTCGGCGCTCGTCCGTGAAGGGATCGTCGAGCTGCTGCACAAGTTCGGCCACCAGGTGGTCCGGGCGGTCGGGGACGCCGATTCCCTGATCACAGCGGTACGGGAGTGCTCCCCGGACATCGTCGTCACCGACGTACGGATGCCGCCGGGGCACGGGGACGACGGACTGCGTGCCACGACGGAGCTGCGCAAGAGCTACCCGGACCTGCCGGTCCTGGTGCTGTCCCAGTACGTCGCGAACGCGTACGCCAAGGAGCTCTTCACCCCCAGCAGAACGCCGCACCGCCAGAGCCGGGCCGGCCTGGGCTACCTGCTCAAGGACCGGATCGGTGAACTCAGCGAATTCGCCCAGGCAGTCGAACGTGTCGCCGCAGGAGCCATGGTGATCGACCCCCAGGTTGTCCAGCACATACTGATGGAGCGCGACCAGCGCCACCAGTACCAGCTGCTGTCCGCCCGCGAGCAGGAGGTGCTCGGGCTGATGGCCCACGGCTACTCCAACGCGATGGTGCGGGACGCCCTGAACATCAGCGACGGGGCGGTGGCCAAACACATCGGCAACATCTTCGCCAAGCTGGGGCTCTCCCCCGACGACGGCAACCGCCGGGTGCTCGCGGTCCTGGCGTACCTGCGCGACGAGTGATCCCCGCCCCCGCCCCGCCCGGTGCCGGCTTTCCGCCGGCGGTGCCGTGACCCGGTTGATTTCGCGACAGCTTACGAAGGTGGCGCGCCGGGCCCACCCGGGGGGATGGTGTCCACGCAGGCCCGTCGGACGCAGTACGCGTTCCGGGGCCGGACCGTCCTGCCCGGCAGGCGGGCCCGGCCGGTGGGCCGCGGGACCAGTACAGGGAAAGCAGGCCGAGGCGGCGCCACCGTAAGGGTGTGCCGCCGACGCCTGTAGGGGGATTTCATGAACGTGGAAGAGCTGTCCGGGCGCCTGCCCGCGCTCGCACGCGAACACGGTGTTCCGGGCGGGCAGTTCGCCCTGCACCACAAGGGCGAGACCCGTTCCTTCGTGTTCGGCGAACAGGACGCGGCGGGCACGGTGCCGGTGACCGGGGACGCCAAGTTCCCGGTCGGTTCCATCACCAAGGCGTTCACCGCCGCGCTGGCCATGCTGCTGGTCGACGAGGGCGACCTGGACCTCGACGCGCCGGTGGCCGAGGTGCTCACCGAACTGCGCGCGCCGGACGCCCGCTTCGGCGCCGCCACGACACTGCGCCAGTTGCTCAGCCACAGTGGCGGGCTGCCGCCGGGCCGCGATTCCGACAGCCTGGCCGGCGCCACCCGCCGCGGCTATCTCGCCGACTGCGCCCGGATGGCGCCCATCGACACGTTCGGCTCCTCGTTCTCCTACTCCAACGTCGGCTACACCGTCATCGGCATGCTCGCCGAACAGGCCGTACGAATGGACTGGCGCGAGGCGCTGGAGAGCTTCCTGCTGGACCCGCTGGACATCGAACCTGCCTACATCGCGGGCCCTTCGGCACGGCCGTACGTCTCCGGACACGCGGCCCGTACCGCGCCGGCCCGCGCGGTGCCGGTCCGCCAGACCCTGCCCGCCATCGAGGCGCCGGCCGGGGCGCTCGCCCTCAGCGCCCTGGACCTGCTGGCCTTCGGCCTGCTGCACACCGACGACGCGGACGGCGTGCCGGGGCTGCTGGACGCCGACGCCCTGGCCGGAATGCGCGCCGGTGTGCCCGGGGCCGAGCCGTTCGGGCTCGCCGACGGCTGGGGGCTGGGCCTGTCGCTGTACCGTGCCGACGACGGCACCCACTGGACCGGCCACGACGGCACCGCCGACGGCACCTCCTGCCACCTGCGCGTCGATCCGGCGGGCGGCACCGTCGTCGCGCTGACCACCAACGCCCACACCGGCATGGCCATGTGGGAGAGCCTGCTGGCGGACCTGCGACAGCTCGGTCTGGACGTGGCCAGCTACTCGTACTCCGCCTTCCGCGACCCGCGGGAGAAGATCCCGGCGCCGCCCGGCTGCCTGGGCCGGTACGTCAACGGGGAGACCGAATACCTGGTCGGCCCGGGCGGCGCGGACGGGAACGGGGACGAGCTGACGCTGCGGCTGGACGGCGAACCGTTCGCCCGGATCACCGTCCACGAGGGGCTGGAGTTCACCCTCCGGGAGTTCGCCGAGGGCGGCATGGTCTACCTCGGCCGCTTCCTGCGGAACCCCGCCACCGGCGGCATCGACCAGATCCAGGTCACCGGCCGGCGCGCCCAGCGCGTCTGACACCGGCCGGTCACCGGCCGGCCGCCGCGCCCGTACGGCCACGGGCGCGGCGGCATCCGACGGGCAGGGCACCGAAGCCCTGGCCCGCATCCGACTTGTGCAATTTTTTTCACCGGCGGCATGCCCGCGCCCCCTGGGCGGCATGCCCCCGCACCGAACCCGGAAGAGGGAACATGGAACGCGGTACGGCATCCCTGCGACCGATCGCCGTGGCAGCCGGGTCCTCGCAGGACCCCGCCGGCGCCTCCCCCACCGACCGTTGTCTGCACGAGCTGTTCCAGGAGCGGGCGGCGCTGGTGCCGGACGCGACGGCGTTGGTCTTCGGCGGGGTGCGGGTCACGTACCGGGAGCTGAACGCGCGGGCCAACCGGCTGGCCCGGCTGCTGGTGACGCGGGGCGCGGAGCCGGGCGCGGTGGTCGCGGTCTGCCTGGAGCGCGGCCCCGAGCTGGTGGTGGCGCTGCTGGCGGTGCTGAAGACGGGCGCCGCGTACGCGTTGCTGGACCCGGCGTTCCCGGACCGGCGGCTGGCGGACCTCCTCGGTGAGACGGGTGCGCGGCTCGTGGTCAGCGACGACGCGCGGGCCGGGCGGCTGCCGCACGGCGCGGCCGAGGTGGTGTCGCTCGACGGCGACCGGGCCGCGGTGGCGGCGCGGACGGCGGACGACCTGCCGCGTACCGCGGGTCCGCTGGACGCGGCCTGCGTGATGTTCACCTCCGGCTCCACCGGCCGCCCCAAGGGCGTCGTCGCGCCGCACCGGGCCGCCGTACGCGTCTTCTTCGGGCAGGACCTCGTGGCCTTCGGGCCGGACCGGGTCTGGCTGCAGGCCGCCCCGATGTCCTGGGACGCCTTCGCGCTGGAGCTGTGGGGCGCCCTGCTGCACGGCGCCACCTGCGTCCTGCACCCCGGCTCGGCGCCCGACCCCGAGGTGATCACCGAGCTGATCGCCGAGCACCGGGTCACCACCTGCTTCCTGTCGACCAGCCTGTTCAACCTCATGGTGGACGAGTACCCGGACGCCCTGGGCGCGGTACGCGAGGTGATGACCGGCGGCGAGGCGGCCTCGCCGCAGCACATGGCCCGGCTGCTGAAGGCCCACCCCGGCGTGGCGCTGATCCACGGCTACGGTCCGGTGGAGAGCATGGTCTTCGCCACCTCCCACCGGGTCACGGAGGAGGATCTGCACGGGCCGACGGTACCGATCGGTACGGCCCTCGCCCACACCACCGTGCACGTCCTGGACGAGCGGCTGCGCCCGGTGCCGGCCGGCACGACGGGCGAGGTGTGGATCGGCGGGGACGGCCTCGCGCTGGGCTACCTCGGGCGGCCCGACCTGACCGCCGAACGCTTCGTCGCCGCCCCCTGCGCCCCCGGCGAGCGCCTCTACCGCACCGGCGACCTGGCCCGCGTCCTCCCCTCGGGTGCGCTGGAATTCGCCGGCCGCGCCGACGACCAGGTCAAGATCCGCGGCTTCCGCGTCGAGCCGGGCGAGGTGCGCTCCGCGCTGCTCGCCCACCCGGCCGTCGCTTCGGCCGCCGTCACCGCCGTACGACGCGAACAGGGCGCCTGGCAGTTGGTGGCCCACCTCGTCGCCGCGCCCGGTGCCGAGGCGCCGCGGCCCGCCGAACTCCGCGTGTTCCTCGGCGGCGCGCTGCCGGAACACCTGGTCCCCAGCGCCTTCGTCACCCTCGACCGGCTGCCGCTCACCCCGGCCGGCAAGCTCGACCGCCGCGCCCTGCCCGCGCCCGACTGGAACGCGCAGACCGCCGCCCACGTGGCTCCGCGCACTCCCCTGGAGAGCACGATCGCGCGCATCTGGGCCGACGTCCTGGGCGTGCGGCGGGTCGGCGTCGAGGACGACTTCTTCGCGCTGGGCGGCGACTCCATCCTGAGCATGCGGATCGTCTCCCGCGTCCGGGCCGAACTCGGCGTCCCGGTGCCGCACCGGGTGCTGTTCGGCGCGCCCACCGTGGCAGACCTCGCCCGGACGCTGGACACGGCCGACGGCGGGCGCACCAACGACGGCACCGCGCACGCGCCGATCCCGGCGACACATCGCGAGGGCGCGCTGCCGCTGTCGTACGCCCAGCAACGCCTCTGGTTCCTCTACGAGTTCGAGCACGGCGCGGTCGAGTACAACACTTCCCTAGGACTGCGGCTGGCCGGGCCGCTGGACGCGGCGGCGCTGAGCCGTGCCCTGGGGGCGCTGGCCACCCGCCACGAGTCGCTGCGCACCACCTTCGACGCCGTCGACGGGCGTGGCGTGCAGTACGTGCACACCACGTTGGAACCGCCGCTGCGTACCGTGTCGCTGACCGGTGCGGAGGCGCCGGGCGCCGAAGGAGCGGGAACGGACGGGCGGCGGGCGGAGCTGGACCTGCTGCTGCGCGCGGACGCCGGGCTCCCGTTCGACCTGCGCCAGGGCCCGCCGTGGCGGGCCCTGCTGATCCGGCTGACCGACGGGGAGCACCTGCTGGTCCTCACCCTGCACCACATCGTCACCGACGGCTGGTCCATGCGGATCCTCGCCGAGGAACTGGCGTCGCTCTACGCGGCAGCGCACAACGGCGCGGAGTCCGTGGACGCCGTGCTGCCCGCCCTTCCCGCGCAGTACGCCGACTTCTCGGTGTGGCAGCGCGACCGCCTGTCGGGCCCGGCGTTCGACGACCAGCTCGCCTACTGGAAGCGCCGTCTCGACGGCCTCACCCCGCTGCGGCTGCCCGCCGACCGCAGCCGTGCCGCCGTCCGCGCGACGGGCGGCGCGGCACACCGCTTCGCGCTGCCCGCCCCGCTGGTCACGGCCCTGCGGGAGCTGGGCAGGGAGCACGGCGCCACACTGTTCATGACGCTGGCCGCGGGCGTGCAGCTCCTGCTGTCGCGCTACAGCGGTGAGCGGGACGTGGCGGTCGGCACGGCGTCGTCGGGGCGTTCCCGCCCCGAACTGGAGCCGCTGGTCGGCTTCTTCGTGAACACCCTCGTACTGCGCTCCCAGGTGGACCCCGCCCGGGACTTCGCGGGCTTCCTCGGCGAGGTGCGCACGACGGTGCTGGAGGCGTTCGACGCCGAGGACGTGCCGTTCGACCGGGTGGTCGAGGCGGTGGCCCCCGAGCGTGACCTCAGCCGCAACCCGCTGGTCCAGGTGGTGGTGGCGCTCCAGCAGGGGCAGCCGGAGCTGCCGGACGCCGGCGGGCTGCGGATCACCGGCTACGACCTGCCCCGCTACTCCTCGCGCTTCGACCTGTTCGTCGAGTTCTGGCCGCAGGGCGACGCGCTGGACTGTGTCATCGAGTACAGCACCGACCTGTTCGACGCCGCCACGGTCGAGACCATGGGCGGCTACCTGCGCACCCTCTTCGAGGGCGTGGTGCGGGCACCGCACCGGCCGATGGGTGAACTGCCGCTCTCGGTCGCCACGGAGGAACACGGCACCGCGGCGGCTGCCGGTGACCGCGCCGAGGACGGCGCGCTGGGCCAGTGCCTGCACGAGGTGTTCCAGGAGCGGGCGGCGGCGGTGCCGGACGCGACGGCCTTGGTGTACGACGGGGCGCGGGTCTCGTACCGGGAGCTGAACGAGCAGGCCAACCGGCTGGCCCGGCTGCTGACGGCGCGCGGCGCCGGGCCGGGCGCGGTGGTGGCGGTGTGTCTGGAACGCGGTACCGGCCTCATCGTGGCGCTGCTGGCGGTGCTCAAGTCCGGTGCGGCGTACGCGCTGCTGGACCCGGCGTTCCCCGACGGGCGGCTGGCGGACCTGCTGGCCGAGACCGGGGCACGCGTCGTGGTCAGTGACGACGCGCGGGCCGCACGGCTGCCGGACGGGCCGGCCGAGGTGGTGTCGCTCGACGGCGACCGGCCGAAGCTGGAGACGCTGGACGCCCACGACCTGCCGTGCGTGACGAGCCCGTCGGACGCGGCCTGCGTGATGTTCACCTCCGGCTCCACCGGCCGTCCCAAGGGCGTGGTCTCACCCCACCGGGCGGCGGTACGCGTCGTACGCGGCCAGGACTTCGCCGAGTTCGGTCCGCGGCACGTCTGGCTGCAGAGTGCCCCGATGTCCTGGGACGCCTTCGCGCTGGAGCTGTGGGGCGCCCTGCTGCACGGCGCCACCTGCGTCCTGCACCCGGGCTCGACGCCCGACCCCGAGGTGATCTCCGAGCTGGTGGCCGAGCACCAGGTCACCACTCTGTGGCTGTCCGCCAGCCTGTTCAACGTCATGGTCGACGAGTACCCGGCGGCCCTGGGCTCCGTCGAACAGGTCATCACCGGCGGCGAGGCCGCCTCGCCGGCGCACGTGGCCCGCGTACTGGCCGAATACCCCGCGCTGCGCCTGGTCAACGGCTACGGGCCGGTCGAGAGCATGGTCTTCGCCACCACCCACCGCATCACCGCGGAGGACGTCCGGCGCCCCTCGGTGCCGATCGGACGCCCGATCGCGCACACCAGCGTGCACATCCTGGACGAGCGGATGCTGCCGGTCGCGCCGGGCATCCCCGGTGAACTGTGGATCGGTGGCGCGGGTCTCGCGTCCGGGTACCTGGGGCGGCCCGACCTGACCGCCGAGCGCTTCGCCGCGGCGCCGTTCGCCTCCGGCGAGCGCCTCTACCGCACCGGCGACCTGGCCCGCGCCCTGCCCTCGGGAGCGCTGGAGTACCTCGGCCGCATCGACGACCAGGTCAAGATCCGCGGCTTCCGCATCGAACCCGGCGAAGTCCGCACCGCACTGCTCGCCCACCCCGCCCTCACGGCCGCCGCCGTCGTCGCCGTCCAGGTGGAGAACGGCCCCAAGCGGCTGGTCGCCTACACCGTCACCGCCCCCGGCGCCGACGCCCCGGAAGCCGCCGTACTGCGCGACTTCCTCGGACAGTCCCTGCCGGCCCACATGGTCCCCAGCGCCTTCGTCACCGTCGGCCGTCTCCCCCTCACCCCGGCCGGCAAGCTCGACCGCCGCGCCCTGCCCGCGCCCGACTGGAACACCTCGGCGGGCACGCGGCAGTACGTCGCACCGCGCGGACCCGTCGAGGAGACCCTCGCCGGAATCTGGGCGGACGTCCTGGGTGTGGAGAAGGTCGGCGCCGAAGACAACTTCTTCGAGCTGGGCGGCGACTCCATCCTCAGCATGCAGGTCATCTCCCGGGCCCGTGCCGCCGGCCTGACCGTGCACTCCAAGGACGTCTTCCTGCGGCAGACCGTCGCCTCGCTGGCCGCCGCCGCGGTCACCCACGGCGCCGCCGGGAAGGAGGCGCGGCCCCGGGCCGCGGCCACCGGTGACGTCCCGCTGACCCCCGTACAGCACTGGTTCTTCGACCACCACCGAGCGGGGCCGGAACACTTCGACCAGTACGTGGTCCTCGATCTGGACCCGGCAGCCGACCGCGCCGCGCTGGCGGCCGCCGTCGCCGCGCTGCCCCGGCAGCACGACGCGCTGCGCAGCCGCTTCACCCGCGTCGACGGGCAGTGGCACCAGTTCACCGCACCGGCGCACGCGGACGACACGGTGCTGCGCAGCATCGACCTGTCCGGCGTGGACGGGCCGGAGCAGGACGCGGCGGTACGTGCCTGGGTCGAGGGGCCGGAGGCCAGGTTCCGTTTGGAGGAGGACCGCAAGTTCACCGCGGTCCTCGTCGAGCGCGGCGCCGCACGGCCTCCCCAACTCCTGCTCAGCGCGCACCACTTGGCCGTGGACGGCGTGTCCTGGCGGGTCCTCGCCGAAGACCTCGACACCGGTTACCGGCAGGCCGCGGCCGGCCGGGCCGTCGACCTGGGGCCGGGCACCTCCTCGTTCCGCGAGTGGGCGCTGCGGCTGTCGCGGCACACCGCCGACGGCGGCTTCGCGGCGGAGGCCGGCCACTGGGACGCGGTCACCGCGGCGGACGGCGGCCCCGTCGATGCCGGGGCACTGCCCGTGGACGGCGAGGGGCCCAACACCGTCGCCTCCACCCGTACCGTGACCGTCCGGCTGAGCACGGAGGAGACCCGCGCCCTGCTCCAGCAGGTCCCCGCGGTCTACCGCACCCGCGTCGACGACGTCCTGCTCAGCGCTTACGGCCGGGTGCTCGCCCGGTGGACGGGCAGTCCGCGCACCCTCGTCGACCTGGAAGGCCACGGCCGCGAGGAACTCTTCGACGACATCGACCTGACGCGTACCGTCGGCTGGTTCACCAGCATCTACCCGGTCGCGCTGACCGTCGATCCCGCCGCGGACTGGGCCACCACGCTCAAATCCGTCAAGGAGCAGCTGCGGGCCGTACCGGGCCGCGGCCTGGGATACGGCGCGCTGCGTCACCTCGCCGGGCCGGACGCGCCCCTGGGGCAGCCGGGCCGGGCCGTGCCGCAGATCAGCTTCAACTACCTCGGCCGGTTCGACACCGGCGCGGCGGCCGGCTCGCTGCTGCGTCCCGGGGGTGATGGGGTCCAGCTCACCGGGCACCCCGGGGAGCAGCGGCCGCACCTGCTGGACGCGGTCAGCCGCGTGGAGTCCGGTCAACTGTCGATGACCTGGTACTACTCCGCCGACGTGCACGACAGGGAGACCGTCGAGGGGCTGGCGGAACAGACCGCCGAGGCCCTGCGGGACATCCTGCGGCACTGCGCCGACCCGGCCGCCGGCGGCGTCACCCCTTCCGACTTCCCGCTGGCCGGACTCGACCAGGCGACCCTCGACCGGGTGGCCGGCGACGGCCGCGCCGTCGAGGACCTCTACCCGCTGACGCCGATGCAGAGCGGGATGCTCTTCCACAGCATGACCGAGCCGGACCGGCCGCTGTACGTGGAGCAGGTCTCCTTCGTGCTGGACGGCGTGACCGATCCGCGGCTGCTCGGCCAGGCCTGGCAGCAGGTCGTCGACCGTACGCCGGTCCTGCGCACCAGCGTGCTCCGCGACGGGCTCGACGAACCGCTGCAGGCCGTGCACCGTACGGTGTCGCTGCCGGTCGACCACCTCGACTGGCGCGGCCTGACACGGAACGCGGAGCAGGACGCGGAGCAGGACGCAGCGCGGCGCGCCGCGCTGGACGAGCTGTTCGAGCGGGACCAGGCGGCGGGTCTGGACCTGTCGTGCGCCCCGCTGATGCGGGTGACCCTCGCCGCGCTGCCCGGCGACGCGGTGCAGGTGCTGTGGACCTTCCACCACCTGCTGCTGGACGGCTGGAGCGCTTTCCAGGTGCTGTCCGACGTGTTCGCGTGCTACGGCGCGCTGCGGCGCGCGGACGCCGACGGCGGCGCGGCGGAACCGGCGCTGCCGTTCCGTCCGCCGTTCCGCGACCACGTGGCCTGGCTCGCGGACCAGGACACCCGGGCCGCCGAGGAGTTCTGGCGCGACGCGCTGCGGGGCTTCGCCGCTCCCACCGCGCTGCCCTACGACCGGCAGCCCACCGGCCCGCACCACAGCCGCTCCTCCGGCCGGGTGGGTCTGGAGCTGACGCCGGAGCTGACCGCCGGGCTGAACGCGCTGGCCAGAGAGCACCGGCTGACGCTCAACTCCCTGGTACAGGGCGCCTGGGCGCTGCTGCTGGCGCGCCACAGCGGGGAGCGGGACATCGTGTTCGGCGCCACCGTCTCCGGCCGCCCGGCCGAGCTGGCCGGGTCCGAGGCCATCCACGGGATCTTCATCAACACGCTGCCGGTACGCGTAGGCATCGACGACGGCGCCCCGCTGGTGTCCTGGCTCGCCGGGCTCCAGGCCGCACAGGCCGAGTCCCGCGCCCACGACCACCTGCCGCTGGCCCGCGTGCAGGCCACCGCCGAGGTGCCGAGCGGCAGCGCCCTGTTCGAGAGCATCGTCATCTTCGAGAACTACCCGATCGACGAGGAGGCGGGCAGCGCCCACGGGCTGCGGCTGCGCGACCTGTACGCCGAGGTCGAGACGACCAACTACCCGCTCGCCGTGACGGTCTACCCCGGTGAACGGCTGCGGTTCGGCTTCGCCTTCGACCCGGCCCTGTTCGACGAGGAGTCGGTACGGACGCTGACCGGCCGGCTGCGGGAGATCCTGGCCGGGGCGGTGGCGGGCCCGGGGCGGACGCTGCGCGAGCTGCCGTGGCTGGCGCCCGACGAGCGCCAGGCCCTGCTGGACGCCGGCACCGGCCCGGTGCGCGACGCCGGTACCGGCACGGTGCTGCGGATGCTGGGCGAGCAGGTGGCCCGTACCCCCGAAGGCGTCGCCCTCCTCAACGGCTCGCAGCGCGTCACCTACCGGGAGCTGGACGAGCGGTCCAACCGGCTGGCACGCGCGCTGATCGCCCGCGGCATCGGCCCCGAGGACCTGGTGGCGGTGGCCGCCGAGCCTTCGGTGGATCTGGTGACCGGGCTGCTGGGCGTGCTCAAGGCGGGTGCCGCGTACGTGCCGGTCGACCCGGCCCACCCGGCGGAGCGCATCGCCCACGTCCTCGACGACGCGGCGCCCGCGCTGGTGCTCGCCGACTCCGCGTCGCAGGCGGTGGTCCCGGCCGCCCGGCGGCTGCTCCTGGACGGAGCGGGCGCGGACGGGCCCGGTGCGGGCCTGGCGTGCGGGCCGGTGCGCGACGACGAACGCACCACCCCGCTCGACCCGGCCCACCCGGCCTACGTCATCTACACCTCCGGCTCCACCGGCCGCCCCAAGGGCGTCGTCATCGAACACCGCTCCTTCGCCGACTACGTCGCCTGGGCCGCCGACGCCTACCCCGGAGCATCCGGCACCGCCGTACTCCACTCCCCCGTCACCTTCGACCTCACCGTCACCGCCCTCTACACCCCACTGATCAGCGGCGGCCGCGTCCTCATCAGCACCCTGGAGGACACGGCCGCCCTGCCCGGCGCGGCGCGCGACTGTTCCCTGCTGAAGGTGACGCCCTCGCACCTGGCGCTGCTGGGCACCCTCGCGGACGACCTGCTCACCACCGGTCAACTCGTGGTGGGAGGCGAGCAGTTGCTCGGCGAAGTGCTCGAACAGTGGCGCCGGACGCACCCGGACGTCACCGTGATCAACGAGTACGGTCCGACCGAGGCGACCGTCGGCTGCATGGAGTACCGCATCGAGCCCGGCGAGCAGGCCGAGCCCGGTCCGGTGCCGGTCGGCCGGGCCCGCGACAACACCCTCCTGCACGTCCTGGACGCGGGCCTGCGGCCGGTGCCCGCCGGCGTACGGGGCGAGCTGTACGTGGCCGGAGCCGGACTGGCCCGCGGCTACGTACGACGCCCCGGCCTGACCGCCGAACGCTTCGTCGCCGACCCCTACGGGCCGCCCGGCTCCCGGATGTACCGCACCGGCGACCTCGCCCGGTGGCGGCCGGACGGGCACCTGGAGTTCCTCGGCCGCACCGACGACCAGGTCAAGATCCGCGGCTACCGCATCGAACTCGGCGAGATCGAGTCCGCGCTGCTGTCCCACCCGCTGGTCGCCGAGGCGGCGGTGATCGCCACCGGCGGCGACGGCGGGTCCGGCCACAGCCGTCTGACCGGTTACGTGGTGCCCGCCGAGGGCCGGCAGCCGGACCCGCGGGAACTGCGCGAGCACACCGCCGTCTCGCTGCCCGGCTACATGGTCCCGGCCGCCGTCGTCGTCCTCGACGCCCTGCCGCTGACCCCCAACGGAAAGCTCGACCGGGCGGCGCTCCCCGAGCCGCAGGCGGCGCAGGACGCCGAGGACCACGTCCCCCCGGGGACGCCCACCGAGGAGGCGCTCGCCGACCTCTGGGCCGACCTGCTGGGCGTCGAACGCGTCGGCATCCACGACAACTTCTTCGACCTGGGCGGCGACTCCATCCTCAGCATCCAGACGGTGCTGCGGATGAAGGTCGCGTTCGGTCTCGACCTGTCCCCGCGCGACGTGCTGACCGCGCCCACCGTGGCCCAGCTCGCCCTGGTCGTCGAGGACCGCATCCTCGCCGAGCTGGAGCAGGCCGCCCTGGCGGACTTCGAGGGCGACGGGCCACCGGCTCCCTGAGCCCCGCCGACGCCGCCCGCACCTGAGCCTTACGACTTCCACGGAGAGACACCAAGTGAACGCCCCGGACCCGCGTAACGACCGCATAGCCGCCCTGCCCGCACATCTTCAGGAACAGCTGCGCCGCCGTCTCGCGGGCGGCGCCCGCAAGGCGGCGGAGATACCGGCCGTCCCCCGGGACGGCGCGCCGCTGCCCCTCTCCGCCGCCCAGCGCAGACTCTGGCTGCTGGACGAGCTGGAGCCGGGCTCCACGGAGTACAACTCCGCCGCCGGGCTGCGGCTGACCGGCCCGCTCGACATCGCCGCCCTGACCGGTGCGCTCAACGACCTGGTGGCCCGCCACGAGGCGCTGCGCACCACCTTCGACCGGGTGGACGACGACCCCGTGCAGACGGTACGGGCGCCGTACGACGTGCCGCTCCCGCTGATCGACCTGGTGGAGCAGGCCGGCGCGGACGCGGCCCCCGGCCTGCTGGACGCCGTCGCCCGCGCGCAGGTCGACCAGCCCTTCGACCTGCGGACCGGGCCGCTGTTCCGGCCCGCCCTGGTACGGGTGGCACCGGACGAGCACGTCCTGCTGCTGTGCGCCCACCACATCGTCACCGACGGCTGGTCCACCGGCGTCCTCCTCGAAGAGCTGGGGACGCTCTACGCGGCCCGCCGCTCCGGCAGCACCGCCACGCTGCCCGAACCGGCCCTTCAGTACGCGGACTTCGCCTCCTGGCAGCGCAACCGGATGACCCCCGAGTGGCTGGCGGAGCACCTGGGTTACTGGCGTGGACAGCTCGCCGGTCTCACCCCGCTCGACCTGCCCGGCGACCACCCCCGGCCCCCGGTGCGCTCGGGCGCCGGAGCCGTGCACGACTTCAGCCTCCCGGCGGACGTCGCCGCCGGCCTGCGGGAGCTGGCCCGCGCCCAGGACACCACGCTCTACACCGTGCTGGTGGCCGCCTGCCAGGTGCTGTTCGCCCGCTACGCGGGGCAGCGGGACGTCGCCGTGGGCACCGTCACCTCCGGCCGCAACCGGCCCGAACTCACCCGCATGGCCGGCTTCTTCGTGAACACGGTGGTGCTGCGCTCGACCGTGGACGACGACGCCGTGTTCACGGACTTCCTGGCCGGGGTCAAGGACACCGTGCTGGACGCCTTCGCCAACGACGAGGTGCCCTTCGACCGTCTGGTGGAGGCACTGCGCCCGGAGCGCGACCCCAGCCGTACGCCGCTGTTCCAGACGCTGGTGGTGCTCCAGAGCGGCACGGAGCGGCTGCCCGAGCTGCCCGGACTCCAGGTCGCGGCCTACCAGGTCCCCCGTACCTCCGCCAACTTCGACCTGACCGTCGAGTTCCAGGACGCGCGGGGCGGCCGGACGGCGGACGGCGGCCTGACCTGCTCGATCGAGTACGCCACCGACCTCTGGGACGCCGCGGGCATCGACCGGATGGCCGGACACCTGCGGACCCTGCTGGCCGGTGTGGCGCAGGCGCCGCGGCGGCCGGTGCGCGACCTGCCGTGGCTGGACGACGCGGAACACGCCGCGCTGCTGCGGGCCGCCGCCGGGGCGGACTTCACCGTCGGCGCCGCCACCGTCGTCCAGCTCCTGGACGACCAGGCCGCCCGCACCCCGCGCGCGACCGCCCTGGTCAGCGGCTCGGACACGCTCACCTACCGGGAGCTGGACGAGCGCTCCAACCGGGTGGCGCGGGCCCTGATCGCCCGCGACATCGGCCCCGAGCACCTGGTGGCCGTCGCCGCCTCCCCGGGGACCGACCTGGTCGTCACGCTGCTCGGTGTCCTGAAGACCGGCGCCGCCTACGTGCCGGTCGACCCGGCCCACCCGGCGGAGCGCATCGCGTACGTCCTCGACGACGCCGCGCCCAGCCTGGTACTCGCGGACTCCGCCGCGTACGCCGCGCTGCCCGCCGGCACGGCGCGCACGCTCCTGGACGGCGCGGGCGTCCAGGGCCTGGGAGGGGGCCTGGCGTGCGGGCCGGTGCGCGACGACGAACGCACCACCCCGCTCGACCCGGCCCACCCGGCCTACGTCATCTACACCTCCGGCTCCACCGGCCGCCCCAAGGGCGTCGTCATCGAACACCGCTCCTTCGCCGACTACGTCGCCTGGGCCGCCGACGCCTACCCCGGAGCATCCGGCACCGCCGTACTCCACTCCCCCGTCACCTTCGACCTCACCGTCACCGCCCTCTACACCCCACTGATCAGCGGCGGCCGCGTCCTCATCAGCACCCTGGAGGACAGCGAAGAACAGCCGCCGCCGGCCTCGGAGTCCTGCTCGCTGCTCAAGGCCACCCCGTCCCACCTCACCTTGCTGGCGACCACCCCGCGGCCCCTCCAGCCCACCGGTGAACTGGTCATCGGCGGCGAACAGCTCCTGGGCGAGAACCTGGACCGGTGGCGCGAGCTGCACCCGGGCACCACCGTCGTCAACGAGTACGGCCCGACCGAGGCGACCGTCGGCTGCATGGAGTACCGCATCGAGCCGGGCGACGTCCTGGCCCCCGGCGCCGTCCCGATCGGCCGCCCGCGCCCCAACGCGCGGATCCACCTCCTGGACGCGAGCCTGCGGCCGGTGCCCACCGGCGTACCGGGTGAGCTGTACGTGGCCGGAGCCGGACTGGCCCGCGGCTACGTACGACGCCCCGGCCTGACCGCCGAACGCTTCGTCGCCGACCCCTACGGGCCGCCCGGCGCCCGCATGTACCGCACCGGCGACCTCGCCCGCCGCCGCCCGGACGGACAGCTCGAATTCCTCGGCCGCACCGACGACCAGGTCAAGATCCGCGGCTACCGCATCGAACTCGGCGAGATCGAGTCCGCGCTGCACCGGCACCCGCAGGTGGTCCGGGCCGCCGTCACCGTGCGCGAGGACACGGCCGGCCACCCGCGGCTGATCGGCTACGTCGTGCCCGCCGACGGAACCACCCCGGCCCCGCAGGACATCCGGGAGCACACCGCCGTCTCGCTGCCCGAGTACATGGTCCCGGCCGCCGTCGTCGTCCTCGACGCCCTGCCGCTGACCCCCAACGGAAAGCTCGACCACAAGGCGCTGCCCGCCCCCTCGACCGCTGACTCCTCCGAGTACGCCGCGCCGCGCGATGCCGTCGAGGAGATCCTGGCCGAGCTGTGGGCGGACCTGCTGGGGGTGGCACGCGTCGGTGTCCACGACAACTTCTTCGACCTCGGCGGCGACTCCATCCTCAGCATCCAGACCGTCTCCCGGGCCCGCCGGGCCGGACTGCGGCTCACCTCGAAGGACGTCTTCCTGCACCAGACCGTCGCCCGGCTGGCGCAGCACATCGCCTCCGCCGACGGTGCCGCGGCACCCGCCGCGCCCGCGCACGCGCCGGCCGGACCCGCGCCGCTGACCCCCGTCCAGGACTGGTTCTTCGACACCTACCGCGTCGGCCCGGACCGCCTGACCATGTCCCTGTACGTCGCCCTCGACCCGGCCGCCGACACCGCCGCGCTGCGTACCGCCGTCGAGGCGCTGGTGGCCCACCACCCCATGCTGCGGGCCCGGTTCACCCGCGACGGCGACCGCTGGACGCAGGACTGCGCCGCGGCGGAGACCACCGAGGTCTTCCGCAGCGTCGACCTGTCGCAGGTCCCCGGCGCGCGCCGGGAAGCCGCCCGGCAGGAGGCCGCCGACGCGCTGCGCGCAGGACTGAGCCTGGAGAACGGCCCGGTGTTCGGCGCACTCCTCTTCGACGAGGGCGGCACGGCGGGCCGGCAGTTGTTCCTGTCCGCGCACCACATGGCGGTGGACGGCGTGTCCTGGCGCATCCTCCTGGAAGACCTGGAACGGGCCTACGAACAGGCCCGCGCCGGCCGGCCCCTCGACCTCGAACCGGCCGGCACCCCCTTCGGAACCTGGGCAGGCCTCCTGCACGACCACGTACGCGCCGGGCACCTCGACGGCGAACTCGCCCACTGGCGCGACGTGTTCCAGGACGGCGACGGCAGCCTCCCGGTGGACCACGACGGAGCCAACACCGCCGGGTCGGTACGCAGCGTCAGCGCCGCCCTGGACCGCGACCGCACCGACGCGCTGCTGCGCCGGGTGCCCCCGGTCTACCGCACGCGCGTCAACGACCTGCTGCTGAGCGCCGTCGGCACGGTCCTGAACCGCTGGGCGGGCAGCGAGCGGATCGTCCTCGCCATGGAAGGCCACGGCCGCGAGGAGCTGATCGAGGGCACCGACCTGTCCCGTACCGTCGGCTGGTTCACCACCCTGTACCCGGTCGCCGTACGGACCGGCGACGGCGACGGCTGGCGCGAGACGATCACCTCGGTCAAGGAACAGCTGCGCGCGGTGCCCGGCAACGGCCTCGGCTACGACGCGCTGCGCCGGCTCTCGGCGGACGGTGCTCCGGCCCGCTGCCTGCTCCAGGACCCCGCGCCGCAGGTGTCCTTCAACTACCACGGCCGCTTCGACGCGGCCGGCGAGGACGGCGGTCTGGTCCGCGCCCGTCTGGACGGCCTGGCCGACGCGCCGGCCGCCGACGAGCTGCGCCCCCACCTGCTGGACGTGGTCGGCGTGGTGGAGGACGGCACGCTCGGCCTCACCTGGTTCTACTCCTCGGACGTGCACGACGAGCAGACCGTACGGCAGCTGGCGGACGCCCTGGTCACCGCCCTGGAAGAGCTCGTCGACCACTGCCTGGAGCCCGCCTCCGGCGGCTGCACCCCGTCCGACTTCCCGCTCGCGCGCCTGACCCAGGACGAGGTCGACACGCTGGTCGGCGACGGCCGCGGCGTCGAGGACATCTACCCGCTCACCCCCATGCAGCACGGAATGCTCTTCCACCGGCTGATGGACCCCGCCTCCCAGTCGTACTTCAACCAGCTCGCCCTGCTGCTGGAGGGCGTGCACGACCCCGACGCACTGGCCGCCGCCTGGCAACGGGTGGTGGACCGCACCCCCGCGCTGCGCACCGCCATCGTCTGGGAAGGGCTCGCCGAACCCGTACAGGTCGTCCACCGCGAGGTGCGCGTCCCGGTCGGGAGCCACGACTGGCGGGACCGTCCGGAGGCCGAGCAGGACGTCCTTCTGCACGAGCTGCTGGCGGCGGACAGCGCGCTCGGGCTCGACCTCGCCGTGCCCCCGCTGATGCGGCTGACCGTCATCCGTATCACCGACGACACCGTCCGCCTGGTGTGGACATCGAGCCACCTGCTGCTGGACGGCTGGAGCACGGCCGCCGTCTTCTCCGCCGTCGGCGAGGAGTACGCGGCCGCGACCTCGGGACGGACCGTACAGCCGGAAACCTCCCGCCCCTTCGGCGAGTACGTGGCCTGGCTGGCGGAACAGGACGCCGACGCGGCCGAGGCGCACTGGCGCGCCGCCCTCTCCGGTTTCGACGCGCCCACCCCGCTGCCCTACGACCGGCAGCCGGCCGAGGCGCACCGCGCCCAGTCCTCCACCCCGGTGAACTTCGCGCTGTCCACCGGCCTGACCGAAGAGCTGGCCCAGGTGGCCAGGGACCACCGGCTGACCCTGAACACCTTGATCCAGGGCGCGTGGGCGCTGCTGCTGGCCCGCCACAGCGGATCGCGGGACGTCGTGTTCGGCGCGACGGTCTCCGGCCGCCCCGCCGAGCTGCCCGGTGTGGAGTCCATGGTCGGCCTGTTCATCAACACCGTGCCGGTCCGTGCCCGGATGACGCCCCACCAGCCCCTCGCACAGTGGCTGCAAAAGCTCCAGGCCGAGCAGCTGGAGGCCCGGCCCTACGAGTACGCGGGCCTGAACCGGCTCCAGACCTGGAGCGACGTCCCGGCCGGCACCAGCCTCTTCGACAGCATCGTCGTCTTCGAGAACTACCCTCTCCAGGACGGTGGCGCGGCCGTGCACGGCCTGCGCATCCGCGGCGTCGACGCCCTGGACACCAACACCTTCCCGCTCAGCCTCAGCGCCCACCGCGACGACCGGCTCCGCTTCGAGCTGGCCTACGACCCGCAGCTCTTCGACGCCGCCACCGTCACGCGGATGGCCGGACAGCTGGAAGTGCTCCTCACCGAGACGGCCGCCGACCCGGACCGGCCGCTGTCCCGCCTGCCGTGGCTGACCGGACAGCAACGCGCGGAACTGCTGCGCGCGGGCACCGGCACCGTACGCGAGCGCCCCGCCGACCGTCCTGTGCACGAACTGTTCTCCGAGCAGGCTGCGCGCACACCCGACGCGCCGGCCGTCCGCCACCGGGAAGTGACCCTCACCTTCCGCGAACTGG
Source organism: Streptomyces sp. NPDC045470 (assembly GCF_040646595.1). Taxonomy (NCBI): domain Bacteria; kingdom Bacillati; phylum Actinomycetota; class Actinomycetes; order Kitasatosporales; family Streptomycetaceae; genus Streptomyces; species Streptomyces sp. NPDC045470. Next base: position 130,384 of record NZ_JBEZAN010000006.1, on the reverse strand, counting down.
AGGAGCGCGCCAACCACCTCGCCCACCACCTGCGCACCCTGGGCGTCAAGCCCGGCGTCCTGGTCGGCCTGAACGTCGACCGCGGCACCGACATGGCCACCGGCGTCCTCGGCATCCTCAAGGCGGGCGGTGCCTACGTACCGCTGGACCCCGAATACCCGGCCGACCGCCTCGCCCTCATGGCCGAGGACTCCGGCCTCCCGGTCCTGCTCACCCAGTCCGCACGCGCCACCGACTGGCGCGCGGGCGAGCACACGGGCGGCCCCCGCACCGTGTGCCTGGACACGGACCTGCCGCCGGTCGGCAGCTATCCGCCGGCCGCGCCGGAATCCGGGGCCGGCCCCGCCGACCTGGCGTACGTCATCTACACCTCGGGCTCCACCGGCCGCCCCAAGGGCGTCATGGTCGAGCACCGCCAGCTCTGCTACATCCTGGACGCCTGGGAGGACCGCTACCGGCTCTCCGAGCTGCGGCTGAACTTCGTCTCGGTCACCAGCCTGTCCGTCGACCTGTTCTTCGCCGACATGCTGCGGTCGCTGCCCTTCGGCGGCTCCCTGACGATCTGCCCGGCCGACGTCGTCACCGACCCGCCCCGGCTGCTCGAACTCATCGAGCGCACCGGTGGCGACGCCCTGGAACTGGTACCGACCCTGGCCAACGCGCTGGTCTCCGAGGTCGCCCTGCGCGGCACCCGGCTGCCGCGGCTGAAGCTGCTGTCCGTCGGCTCCGAAGGCTGGCGCTCCGACGACTGCCTGCGGCTGCTGGACCACCTCCACCCGGACACCTTGGTCGTCAACGCCTACGGCTCGACCGAGGTGACCATCGACGCCACGGTGCTCACCCCCGCCCCCGACGTGCTCGGCGCCGGCGCGTTCGTCCCCGTCGGCCGCCCGCTGGCCAACACCCGGGTGTACGTCCTCGACGACGACCTGCGCCCGGTGCCCGTGGGCGTCGGCGGTGAACTCTTCGTCGGCGGCGACGGGGTGAGCCGCGGCTACTGGGGCAGGCCGGAGCTGACCGCCCAGCGCTTCGTCGCCGACCCGTTCACCCCCGGCGCCCGGCTGTACCGCACCGGTGACCGGGTGCGCTTCCGCGCGGACGGCAACCTGGAGTTCCTGGGCCGGGCCGACGACCAGGTCAAGATCCGCGGGTTCCGGGTGGAGCTCGGCGAGGTCGAGGCGGCCCTGTCGGCCCTGCCCGCCGTACGCGACGCCGCCGTCACCGTGCACCGCGACCACGGCCGCACCCTGCTGGTCGGCCACGTCGTACCCGCGTCCGGAGCCGGCCAGGTCACCGGCGCCGCACTGCGCGAAGCCCTCCTCGCCGACCTGCCGGACCACATGGTCCCGGCCCGGTTCACGACCCTGGAGGCGCTGCCGTACACCCCCAGCGGCAAGGTGGACCGCAAGGCGCTGCCGGCGCCCGAGGGCCACGCGGACCTGTCCGCCGAGCACGTGGCACCGCGCGACGCCACGGAGGAGCGGATCGCCGCCGTCTGGGCGAGCACACTCGGCCTGGAGCGGGTCGGCGTGCACGACAACTTCTTCGAACTCGGCGGCGACTCGATCCTCAGCATCCAGATCACCTCCCGGCTGCGCGCGGCCTTCGGCACCGGCCTGTCGCCGCGGGCGATGTTCACCACGCCCACCGTCGCCGGGCTGGCCGCCGCCGTCTCCGGCGGCACCGGGCCCGACGCCGCCGACCGGATACCGGTGGCGGACCGCGCCGGCGCGCTGCCGCTCTCCTTCGCCCAGCAGCGTCTGTGGTTCATGGACGCCTACGAGCCCGGCGGGACCGAGTACCTCTCCCCGACCGGCCTGCGGCTGCGCGGGCCGCTGGACACCGAGGCCCTGCGCCGGGCCTTGGCCGACCTCGTCGAGCGGCACGAGTCGCTGCGGACCGTCTTCGACACCGTCGACGGCAAGGGCGTACAGATCATCCGCCCGACCGCGCCGGTACCGCTGCCGCTGACCGACCTCGCCCCGCTGCCCGCGGACGAGCGGGACGCCGCACTCGACCACCTGCTGCGCGAGCAGACGGCGACCCCCTTCGACCTGCGGCGCGGCCCGCTGCTGCGCGCCGTCCTGGTGCGCCTGGGCGAGGACGACCACGTACTGGCCCTGTGTTTGCACCACATCGTCACCGACGGCTGGTCGGCCTCGGTCATCACCCGCGACCTGGAGGCGATGTACCGGGCACGGTTGCGCGGCGACCGCGCCGACCTGCCCGACCTCACCGTGCAGTACGCCGACTTCGCGGCCTGGCAGCGCGCCTCGGACGACTCCGGGGAGAGCGAACGGCAGCTCGCCTACTGGCGGGATCAGCTGGCGGACGTACCGCCGCTGGAACTGCCCACCGACCGCCGCAGGCCCGCGGTGCGCACCACGAACGGCGCGATCCTCGACTTCCGCATCCCCGAGCGGGTCACCGAGCGCTTCAAGGAACTGGCGACCGGCCAGGACGCCACCCTGTTCATGGCGCTCGTCGCCGCCTGCCAGGTTCTTCTCGCCCGCTTCAGCGACCAGGACGACATCGCGGTGGGCACCGTGACCTCGGGCCGTGACCGGGTCGAACTGGAGCCGCTGGTCGGCTTCTTCGTCAACACGCTGGTGGTGCGGTCCCGCATCGACGAACGCGAGAGCTTCACCGACTTCCTCGGCCGGGTGCGCACGACCGTCGTGGACGGGTTCGCCCACCAGGACGTGCCCTTCGAACGGCTCGTGGAGGCACTGGCCCCGGAACGCGACCCCAGCCGCTCGCCGCTCTTCCAGGCGATGGTCGTGCTCCAGAACACCCCGGCCGCGCCCCCGGCCCTGTCGGGGCTGCGCATCGAGGAGTTCGCGCTGCCCGCGACCAGCGCCACCTACGACCTGACGCTCCAGTTCGAGGAGGTGGACGGCGGGCTCGCCGGCGGCCTCCAGTACAACACCGACCTGTTCGACGCCGGCACCGCCCGGCGGATGGCCGACCACCTCCAGGCGCTGATGGCGGCCCTGGCGGAGGCACCGGCCCGGCCGCTGGCGGCCATCGGCTCGCTGCCCGCGGACGAGCGGGACCGGCTCGCGCGGTGGAACGACACCGCACGCCCGCAGCCATCCCTGCTCCGGGCCGACGCGGTCTTCGCCGAGCAGGTGCGCCGCACCCCCGACGCACCCGCCGTGGTCGACGGCGCCGAGGTGCTGACGTACGCGCAGCTCGACGCCCGGGCCAACCAGTTGGCGCACCACCTGACCGAGCGGGGTGTCGGCCCCGACGTCCTGGTGGGGGTCTGCGCCCGCCGCGCCCCGGAGATCGCCGTCGCCGCGCTGGCCGCGGTCAAGGCCGGCGGCGCCTACGTACCGCTGGACCCGGACTACCCGGCCGACCGGCTGACGATGATGTTCGAGCAGACCGCCGCGCCCGTCCTGCTGACCCAGGAGGCGCTGCTCGGCCAGCTCCCGCCGACCGGCGCCGAGATCGTCTGCCTGGACCGGGACCTGCCGGAGGTCTCCCGGCACCCGGTCACCGCGCCGCCCGCCACCGGCGGGCCGGACAACCTCGCGTACGTCGTCTACACCTCGGGCTCCACCGGCCGGCCCAAGGGCGTGATGATCGCCCACCGGTCGCTGTGCCACCTGGTGGACGACTTCGTCGACCGCTTCCGGATGGGCCCCGGCGACCGGCTGCTGCAACACCTGTCGTTCAGCTTCGACGGCGGCGTGTCGGACATCTTCGTCACCCTGCTGTCCGGGGCCGCCCTCTGCCTGACCCAGTCGGAGGAGGCGGGCGACCTGGCCGACGAGATCCGCGGGCAACGCGCGACGGTGCTGATGACGCCGCCCGCGCTGCTGTCCGCCCTCGACCCGGCCACCCTGCCCGACCTGCGGGCGGTGGGCGCCGCCGGCGACACCTGCCCGGTCGAGCTGGCCGAAGCCTGGTCCGCGCGCGGCGACTTCTTCAACATCTACGGGCCCAGCGAGACGACCCTGGTCGCCACCCTCTTCCAGGGCAGCGACCGCGGCGGCGCCGAGAGCCTGCCCATCGGCGGACCGATGGCGGGCGTGCAACTGCACGTACTGGACCGCCTGCTGCGGCCGGTGCCCCTCGGCTGCCCCGGTGAGCTGTACATCGCCGGCACCGGCCTGGGCCGGGGCTACCTCGCCCGCCCCGACCTGACCGCGGAGCGCTTCGTCGCCTCGCCGTTCGGCGCCCCGGGCGAGCGGCTCTACCGGACCGGCGACGTGGTACGCCGGCGGCCGGACGGCACCCTGGAGTTCGTCCGCCGCGACGACAACCTGGTCAAGATCCGCGGCTTCCGCATCGAACTCGCCGAGGTCGAGGCCGCGCTGCTGAGCCACCCGCGGGTCGCGGAGGCGGCGGTGACCGCCACCGCCTCGGAGAACGGCCACAAGCGACTGGTGGCGTACGCGGTGCCCCGTACGGACGGCGGCGCGCCGCTGGACGCGACGGAGCTGCGCTCCCACCTCGCCGCCGCCCTGCCCGCCTACATGGTCCCGGCCGCGTACACGGTGCTCGACGCGCTGCCGCTGAGCCCCAACGGCAAGGTGGACCGCACGGCGCTGCCCGCGCCGGACTTCCAGGCGGCCGGCGAGCAGCGCTACGTGGAGCCCGCCACCGAGGTGGAGCGGGTCCTCGCCGGGATCTGGGCCGACGTGCTCGGCCTGGAACGGGTGGGCGCCACCGACCGGTTCTTCGACATCGGCGGCGACTCCATCCTGAGCATCCAGGCCGTCTCCCGGGCCCGGGAGGCCGGCCTGCGCATGAGCGCCAAGGACCTCTTCCTGCACCAGTCCGTCGCCGAACTGGCCACCGTGGTGGTCCTGGACGAGGACGGCGCGCAACCGGCGGGCGACGCCGGGCCGGTCGTCGGCCCGGTGCCGCTCACCCCCTCCCAGCACTGGTTCTTCGACACCCGCGTGCACCCGCACCACTTCAACCAGTCGACGCTGCTGGAACTCGTCGCGGACGTGGACGAGCAGGCGCTGGCCGCCGCGCTCGCCGCGCTGCCCGAGCACCACGACGCGCTGCGGATGCGCTACACCCGCGACACGGCGGGCTGGCACCAGGAGACCGCGCCCCCGGAGCCGGTCCCGGAGCACGAACTCCTCGCCCGCCGGGACCTGTCCGGCGTCGCCCCCGACGATCAGCCGCAGGCCGTCGAACGCGTCGCGGTCGAGGTGCAGGAGAGCTTCGACCTGGCCCACGGCCCCCTGATCAAGGGCGTCCTGTTCACCGGCGCGCCGGGCACCCGCGGCCGGCTGTTCCTCACCGTGCACCACCTCGTCGTCGACGCGGTCTCCTGGCGCATCCTGCTGGACGACCTGGAGCGCGGCTACCGGCAGGCGGTCCGTGGCGAGCCCATCGCGCTGGGCGCCCGCACCACGTCCTTCCAGGAGTGGTCGCGGCGGCTGAACGAGCACACCGCCGACGGCGGCTTCGACCACGAGGCGGAGCACTGGAGCGAGGTGCTGCGCGCCGCCGAACCGCTGCCCGTCGACGGCCCCGGACCCAACTCCGCCGACACCGCGGCGACCGCCACCACCTCGGTGGGCGAGGCGGAGACCGCCCTGCTGCTGCGGTCGGCCCCCACCGTGTTCCGCACCCGCATCGGCGAGGTGCTGCTCGGCGCGCTCGCGCAGGCGCTGGCCGGCTGGACGGGCCGGGAACGCGTCGTCATCGACGTGGAGAGCCACGGCCGGGAGGAGGTGTTCGACGGGGTCGACCTCTCCCGTACGGTCGGCTGGTTCACCAGCGTCCACCCGGTGGCGCTCACCGTCCCGGCGGACCGCGCCACACCCGGCGACGGGCCCGACTGGCCGCGGCTGATGAAGTCGGTCCGCCGCGACCTGCGCGCGGTCCGGGACAACGGCCTGGCGTACGGCGCGCTGCGCCACCTCGCTCCCGAGGGCTCGCCGGGCGCCGCGCTCGGCGCGCTCAAGGAGGCCGAGACCGTCTTCAACTACCTCGGCCAGTACGAGAGCACGTCGGCGGCGGCCGCCGCGGGCGGGCCGCGCGGCCCCGTCCACACCCAGCACGGCGCGATCGGCCAGGACCAGAGCCCGGCCGAGCAGGCCACCCACCTCCTGGAGGTGGTGGGCAGCGCCGTCGACGGGCGGCTGGAATTCACCTGGCACTTCTCCACCAATGTCTTCGACCCGGGCACGGTGCAGAAGCTGGCCCAGTCCTTCGAGGACGCGCTGCGCGGTGTCGCCGGACACTGCGCGGCCGTCACGGCCCGGAAGCGGAGCGACCGCTAGATGACCACGACCCCCTCGCCGCAGCTCCTGCCGGACCGGCAGGAGCCGCCCCGCAGGTCCAAGCCCCTGTGGCGCAACCGCGACTACAACATCCTGTGGGTCAGCCGCTCGCTGACCGAGGTCGGCTTCAACGCCTCCACCATGGCCTTCCCGCTGCTGGTGCTGGCGGTGACCGGGTCCCCCGGCACCGCGGGCCTGGTGCAGGGCGTCAACGCCGCAGCCCAACTGGCCGCCGGGCTGCCGGCCGGCACGCTGGTGGACCGGTGGAACCGCAAGGCGGTGATGCTGGCCTGCGAAGCCGTCCGTACGGTGGCGCTGGTCTGGCTCGTCTGGATGATCTGGACCGACACGGTGGCGGTCTGGCACATGGCCGCGGTCGCCGCCGTGCTCGGCGTGTGCAGCGCCCTGTTCGACCCCGCGGAGGAGGCGTCGCTGCCGCACGTGGTGCCACCGGACCAGTTGGCGACCGCGGTCTCGATGAACCATGCCCGCAACTCGATCGGCAACCTCGTCGGCACCTCGCTCAGCGGCGCGCTGTTCGGGGTGAAGCGGGTCCTGCCGTTCGTGGCGGACGCGCTGACCCATGTCGTGTCGTTCTGCCTGCTGCTCTTCGTCCGGCTGCCGAAGCCGGCCCGCCGGGAGGAGGGGGCGCCGCCCGCGAACTTCCGGCGGGAGACGCTGGAGGGCCTGAAGTGGGTGTGGGGCCACCGGCTGATCCGGGTGACCGCGCTGTGCGCGATCGCGGTGAACTTCCTGTTCCAGGTCCTGTACCTGGTCATCATCGTGGTGGCCCAGCAGGGCGGCGTGCCCGCGGCGCAGATCGGCGTGATGGCCGCCATGTTCGGCGCGGGCGGCCTGCTCGGCGCGCTGGTCGCGCCCCGCCTGTACGCACGGTGCGGGCCGCGGGTGTCGGTGGCCCTGACGTTCTGGGTGATGGCGGCCCTGGCCCCGGTCACCCTGGTCACCGGCAACGGCATCGTCATGGGCCTGGTGCTGGCGGGCATCGCCTTCCTCGCGCCGACCGCCAACACGGCGATCAGCACCTACCAACTGCTGACCACCCCGGACCGGCTGCGCGGCCGGCTGAGCGGCGTCATCGGACTGGTCGCGGGCGTCTCGGCGGCGCTCGGACCCATGATCGGCGGTCTGCTGATGGAGGTCGCGGGCGCCCGCTGGGCGATCCTGCTGTCCACGCTCGGTATCGCCGTACTGGCGGTCACCGTCACACTCAACCCGACGCTGCGCAGCTTCGCCGCGCCCGACGCCGCGCAGCCCGCCGAGGACGCTCCCGGCCCCCGCTGACCCGGAAGCCGTACGAGGGCGGGCCCCGCCGGCTGTCTGCCGGCGGGGCCCGCCCTCGTCCTGTCCGTCTCGGTCCGGCACCGGTCCGGGCCGCGCCCGGCGGCGGCCGGACCGGCACCTACTCCGCCCGGTCCACCCGGACACTGCCGTTCTGGCTCTTCAGCTCCAGTTTGCGGTCACTGCCCTTGGTGTCCGGCACCGCCGAGTGGCTCTGGCCGTTGGTCGCCTTCGCCGTCACCCGGTACGTCTCGCCGCCCTTCGGGAGGGTGACGTTCACGTTGCCGTTGCCGGCCGACGCGGTGACCGCCCGCGGTGCCGCCGCGAACGTGGCCTTCACCCGCCCGTTGGTCGTCGTCGCGGAGAACTCCCCGGACGTGAGGTCCGTCGCCGTGACATTGCCGCCGGAGACGGTCATCCCCAGCTTCCCGGAGATCTTCTCCACCTCCGCCGAGGCATCCTTGACGTGCAGTTCCAGCGGCTGCCCGAGCCCTGTGGCGCTGACCGGCCCGGCGGTGCTGGTGACCCCGACGGCCGCGCCCTTCGGCACGGACACCGTGTACGCCGCCTCGCAGGACAGGGAGATGCCGTGGCAGTCCGTCCGCAGGGTCAGCGTCGATCCCTCCAGTGACCACTCGGAATTGTCCGCGTCCCCGGCCTTGCCCTTCAGCGTCCGCTGCACGCGGACCGTCCCGTCACTGTCACCGGCTTTCAGCCGCACCGATGAATTGGCGGCCCTGATGGAGAGCTTCTTGCCCGAATACGCGAAGTCCCGTTTCTCGGTCTTACTTTCCTCGCTCGTCGTCATACCGCACGAACTCACCGCGAGGGACACGGCTACGGCCCCCAGCACAGCGGTCATCTGGCGCGCGCGATTCAACTTCGTTCCCCCCTGGCAGGTGGTGATTCCACCCGCCGTCGCGACGTGGGAATCCGGTCATGTCACCGCCGGGGCTCGGACCTGCGGTCCGAGCCCCGGCAGGACTACTCTATGGGCACCCGCCCCCGATTTTCCCGATGTGACCGAAAAGCATGAAGCCAGCGACAATTTCGGGACTTTCATGGTGCACGGGCCGCCTTTTCCTCCTTCGAGGCAACCCTTGCGCCCTTTTTCGCGTTGTTCGGCTACCGGCCCACCGAGTCCCGCGGCGCGGTTACGCGCCCGGCCGGCGGTCCGCTACGCCCGGCCGGCGGTCTTCTGCGTCTTGCGGGAGACGGAGTCGATGACGACGGCCGCCAGCAGGACGGCTCCGGTGATCATGAACTGGACGGCCGAGGCGATGCCCAGCAGCGCCATGCCGGAGGCGATGGACTGGATGACCAGGACGCCCAGCAGGGCCGACCAGGTCTTGCCGCGGCCGCCGAACAGGCTCGTACCGCCGATGACGGCGGCGGCGATCGCGTTCATCAGGAGGCTGCCCGCGCCCGAGGACTGGTTCGCGGCATTGATCTGGGAGGCCAGGAACATACCGCCGACGGCGGCCATCGTGCCGGCCAGCGAGAAGACCGAGATCCGGATGAACGCCACGTTGATGCCCGCGCGGCGGGCCGCCTCGACGCTGCCGCCGAGGGCGAAGATCTGGCGCCCGTACCGGGTGCGCCGCAGCACGAAGTCGAGGACGACCACGACGCCGAGGAAGATGACGACCGCGAGCGGCAGGCCCTTGTACTGGTTCAGCAGCCACGCCACCAGGTAGGCGGGGACGGCGAGGACCACCGTACGCAGCACGGTCTCGCTCAGCGGCCTGCTCGGGACGCCCGCGGCCTCGCGACGGCGCGACTCCAGGAGGGAGAGGCCGAGGAAGGCGAGGACGGCGACCGTCGCCAGGCCGTACGCGGCGGCCACGTCGGTGAAGTAGTAGTTGGTCAGCTTCGCGACGAGGCCGCTGTCGTCCAGGTTGATGGTGCCGTTGGAGCCGAGCACCTGGAGCATCAGGCCGTTCCAGCCGAGCAGCCCGGCGAGGGTGACGACGAAGGCGGGCACGCCGATGCGGGCGAAGAAGAAGCCGTGCAGGGCGCCGGCCACGGTGCCGGTGAGGACGGCGAGGAGCAGGGCGAGCCCTTCGGGCATGCCGTTGTTGATGGTGAGGACGGCGAAGACCGCGGCGGCCAGGCCGCTGACCGAGCCGACGGACAGGTCGATCTCGCCGAGGATCAGCACGAAGACGATGCCGACCGCGATCAGCCCGGTGCCGGCCGCCGTCACGAACAGGTTCGAGAGGTTCTCGGCGCCGAGGAAGGCCGCGTCCTGGAGCTGGAAGACGATGCCGATGACGACGAGACCGACGACGACCGGCAGCGAACCCAGCTCCCCGCTGCGCGTCTTGCGCCGGAACTCGTCGAGGTAGCCCTTGAAGCCCTGCTGGCGTACGAGCAGCCGCGGGTCCACGGCGGTGACGGCACCCTCGGCCGCGGGCGCCGCGTCGACCGGCTCGTCGCCGGCCCTGGAGAGGTTGGTGGTCACTTCTTGGCCTCCGCGGTGCGGGCCTTGCGCCGGGTCACGGCATTGTCCGTGGCGCCGGTGATGGCGGAGATGATCTCTTCCTGACTGGTGCTGCGGACGTCGAACGTGCCGTTGTTCCGGCCCAGCCGCAGCACCGCGACCCGGTCGGCGACGGCCTTGACGTCGGCCATGTTGTGGCTGATGAGGATGGTGCCGAGACCGCGTTCGCGCAGCCGTTCCACGAGGTCGAGGACCTGGGCGGTCTGTTCCACGCCCAGCGCCGCGGTGGGCTCGTCGAGGATGACGACCTTGGGCTCGCCGAGCAGCGAGCGGGCGATGGCGACGGTCTGCCGCTGGCCGCCCGAGAGCGAGGCGATGGGGATGCGGACGCTCGGGATGCGGATGGCGAGGGTGGCGAGCAGCTCGCGGGCGCGGCGTTCCATCTCGACCTCGTCCAGCACCCCGGCGCGCACGATCTCGCGGCCGAGGAAGAGGTTGCCGACGACGTCGAGGTTGTCGCAGAGCGCGAGGTCCTGGTAGACGGTCGCGATGCCCAGTTCCTGGGCGGTGTGCGGCCGGTCGACGGTGACCGGCCGGCCCTCCCACTCGATGACGCCGTCGTCGGCGGGTCCGACACCGGCGATCGCCTTGACGAGGGTGGACTTGCCGGCGCCGTTGTCGCCGACCAGGGCGACGACCTCGCCGGGGTGGATCTCCAGTTCGACATCGGTGAGCGCCTGTACGGCACCGAACCGCTTGGAGACCCCGCGCAACGCCAGCACGGGCGTAGCGGACACGTGAATCATCTCCTTCGCCGCCTGACCGGCGGGGATGCGCCGTCCGGCCCACGCGCCGGCCTGCGGGCGGCGGGGCCGGGCGGACGGCAGGCTTACTTCAGGCCGGCCTGGGCGCAGGCGGACCGGAACTTGGCGGTGCAGATCTCGGCCTTGGTGAAGAAGCCCTCCTGGCCGACATACTTCGCGATATCAGCCTTGGTGAGCGCGAAGGGCGTCACGATGACGGCCGGCACCTTCTTCTCGGTGGCGCTGTCGACGGTGGTCTTGGCGATCGAGTCCAGCTTCTTGCCCTGGGCGAGCGCGACGGCCATCGAGGCGGCGGCGTCGGCCTCCGGCTTGTACGGCTTGTAGACGCTCATGAACTGCTCGTCGCCGAGGATGCGCTGGACCGCGGAGAGTTCGGCGTCCTGGCCGGTGACCGGCGGCAGCTTGGTGAATCCGGCGCTCTTGAGGGCGGTGATGATGCCGCCCGCCATGCCGTCGTTGGCGGAGTAGACGCCGATGATCCTGTCCTTGCCGAGCGAGGAGATGGCGCCCTTCATGTTCTCGTTGGCGTTCTCCGGCTTCCACTCCTTGGTGTCGTACTCCTTGCCGATCTTGACCTTCCCGTCGAGCACGGAGTGCGCGCCGTCCTTGTACATCTTGGCGTTCGGGTCGGTGATCGACCCGTTCATCATGACGATCTCGCCCTGGTCGACCTTGTCGCCCAGCTCCTTCAGCAGCGACTCGCCCTGGATCCGGCCGACCCGCTCGTTGTCCACGGAGGTGTACGCCTTGATCGGGCCCTCGGCCAGCCGGTCGTAGGCGACGACGGGGATGCCCTTGTCGTTCGCCTTCTTGACCGAGGCGGCGATGGACTTGGCGTCCACGGCGTCCAGGATCAGCGCGTCGACCTTCTTGGTGATCATCGTGTCGACCTGCTGCTGCTGGACGGCGGGGTCCTGCTTGGCGTTGTCGTAGAGGATCTCGGTGTCCTTGCCCGCCAGCTCGCGGATCTTCTTCTCGATCAGCGGCTTGTCGAACCGCTCGTACCGCGCGGTCTGGTTCTCGGGCAGCAGGAGGCCGATGGTCAGCGGCCCCTTCTTGTCCTTCTTGGCGTCCGAGTCGCCGCCGGCCTCCTTGGCGGAGCCGCAGGCGGCGAGTCCGACGGCCATCGAGACGGCGGCCGCGGCCACGGCAGCACGACGCAGGTGCGAGTTCACGGTGAAACCTCCCTGACGAGGCCGCGTCGTTGCGGCCGAGGTGGCTGGAAGTCAACTCGGCCGCTAGCAGACCGTCAAGGAGTAAATACTTAACGAGATGACAACGGTGCCATGCGTTAGCTGTGTGAACTCAGCGTGCCCCGTATACGGCAGCGTGCCCCGTATACGTCAGGCAATGGCAGAGGTACCGGTGCCGTCGCCGGGCCGGCCGGCGGCGACGCCGGGCACACCGGGGGCCGGCCGCCCGCCCGGCTGCGCGGTCCCCTCGGCGGACAGCGTGCCGTCCAGCAGCGTCGAGTCGCCCATCTCGCTCAGCACCAGAGCCAGCGCGCCGAGCACCTCGGCCCGGCCGCCGAGCGTCCCCGGCACGATCCCCAACTGCCGCGCCGCGCTGGGAATCGCGTACCGCGACACCGACTCCCTTATCGGCCCGAGCACCAGCTCCCCGGCCTCCGCGAGGTCGCCGCCGAGCACCACCCGGCTCGGGTTGAGCAGATTGCACAGATTGGCCACCCCGCTGCCGATGTGCCGCCCCACGTCCCCGATCACCCGGCGGCAGCCCGGGTCGCCCTCCCGGGCCAGCCGGACCACCTCCGCCATGGTCAGGTCGGGGCCGTGACTGGGCTGGAGCAGCGGGAGCACGTACCGGGCGGCGGTGAAGGTCTCCAGGCAGCCGCGGTTGCCGCAGCGGCAGACCGGCCCGGACTCGTCCAGCGTGATGTGCCCGATCTCGCCCGCGGTGCCGCCCGGCCCCCGGTAGATCTGCCCGCTGATGACCAGGCCCGCGCCGACGCCGCTGGCGACCTTGATGTACGCCAGGTCGGCGGCGCCGCGCCCGCTGCCCCAGACCAGTTCGCCGAGCGCGCCGAGGTTGGCGTCGTTGTCGACGTACACGCCGACGCCCAGCCGGCCGGACAGCTCCTCGCCCGGGTTCGTACCGCTCCAGCCCGGCAGGATGGCGGTCGAGCCGAGCGTGCCGGACTCCACGTCGATGGGGCCCGGGACGCCGAGGCCGACGCCGATGACCTTGCCCGGGCCGACGCCGGTCGCTTCGACCAGCCGGTTGACCAGGCGCTCGGCCCGGTCGAAGCCCTCCGCGGCGGAGGCGTCCACGTCGATCGGCTCGGTCTCCTCGGCGAGCACCTGATGGGCGAGGTTGCCGACCGCGACCCGCAGGTGCGAGTGGCCGAAGTCGACGCCCACGACGATCCCGGCGTCGCCGGAGAGCGAGACGCTGCGGGCCCGGCGGCCGCCGGCCGAGGTCGGGGTGACGTCGACGGTCCCGGCGTCCTTCAGTTCCCGAACGATGTTGGAGACGGTGGCCGCCGACAGGCCCGTGCTCCGGGCGATCTCCGCCTGGGTGAGCGAACCCGCCATGCGCACCGCGCGTACGACCCGCTCCAGATTGGCCCGGTGCAGCGAGGACTGCGAACCCGGAGTCTCCATCGACTCATCCACTCCCGCCTGTAGCGCCCGGCACGACGACCGGCCGCCGGCCGGGCCACGTCGACGAGACCCGGCTTGTCTCCAACATGTGAATCTAAGCTGACGTGCCCGGGTCCGGTTCCGTCAAGTCCTCGACCGGGTGCGCCGGGCCTGTGGCCGAATCCGGCCGTCCCCGGAGACCACGACGGCCCCCGGGCCCGCGGGACGGCGGGGCGGGGGCCGCCGCGCCGTACGGGTGCACGGCGCGCCGGTGCGCGGCTCGCACCGGCTCGCGCACCGGCTCACGGAGCTACTTCAGGGCGCCCGCCGTCAGACCCGCCACCACCTGCCGCTGGAAGATGATGTACGCGCCGAGCACCGGCAGCATGGCGATGGTCAGGCCGGCGAACAGACCGGACCAGTCGCCCTTGTACCCCTGGCTGACCGCCAGCGCGACCAGGCCCTGGGTGAGCACCTTCTTGTCCGGGTCGCCGACGTTCAGCACCGTCGGCAGCAGGTACTGGTTCCACTGCCCCAGGAAGTTGAAGATGCCGACGCTGATCAGGCCCGGCTTGGCCATCGGCAGCATGACCTGGAAGAACGTCCGCGTGTGGGACGCGCCGTCGATCAGCGCGGCCTCCGCCACCGATGACGGCAGTGTCTTGAAGAACCCGCTGAGGAAGAAGACGGTGAACGGCAGGGAGTACGCGACGTAGACCAGGATCAGGCCGTGGTAGGTGTCCAGCAGGGCCATGTTCTTCATGACGAAGAACAGCGGGACCAGCGCGAGGATGACCGGGAAGCCCATCCCGCCCACGAAAAGGAAGTAGATGAAGCGGTTGCCCGGGAAGTCGAACCGGGCCAGCACGTACGCCGCCATCGCCCCCAGCAGCATGGTCCCGATCAGCGAACCGCCCACCACGATCAGCGAGTTGAAGAAGTACTGGCCCATGTTGGCCTTGTCCCAGGCGCGCGACCAGTTGTCGAAGTGCAGCGCCGACGGCAGCCCCCAGGGCGAGCCGAAGATCTCCCCGTCGTCCTTGAAGGAGCTGACCACCGCCCACAGCAGCGGCATGGTCACCAGCAGGCCCCAGATGACCAGGACGCCGTGCGAGAAGACGTTCAGGACCCGGCCCCCGCCACCCTCGCCGTTGCCCCTTTCGCCGCTCCGGCCCGTCGCGGCCGGGGTCTTGGTCTGCACGCTCATCAGAACTCCAGTCGCTCACGCCGGCCCAGCCGCATGACGATGGCCGAGAAGATCAGGGTCACTATCAGCAGGGCGACGCCGATCGAGGTGGCGTAACCGGCCTGACCGTCGCGGAAGGTCTTCTGGTAGACGTACAGCGGCAGCACCTCGGTGGAATAGTCCGGGCCGCCGGGCCCGACGCTCATGATCTGCACGAAGGCGAAGGCCGACACGTCCAGGGCCAGGATGCCCATGTAGATCCAACCGGTCTGCACCGTGTCCCAGAGCAGCGGCAGGGTGATTCTGAAGAACGTGTTGATCCGGTTGGCGCCGTCCAGCAGCGCGGCCTCGTAGAAGTCCTTCGGTATGGAACTCATGCCGGCCGAGAAGAGTACGACGTAGAAGCCGACGTTGGCCCAGATCATCGCGCCCATGATGCACCAGAGCGCGAGCTGCGGGTCGCCCAGCCAGTTGGGCTGCACGTCGTCCAGCCCGACGGCCTGGAAGAAGGCGTTCAGCGCGCCGCTCTCCGGGTTGTAGGCGAACTGGAAGAGCAGGGCGACGATCGGGACCGACAGCACCTGCGGGAAGAAATAGAGAATCTTGTACGTGCCGGATCCGCGTACGCCGCCGATGACCGCCTTCTTCCTGCGGCGGCCACCGACGTTGAGCATGAAGGCGAAGAAGAGCCCGAGCGAGAGCGTCACCACCGGCAGCAGCAGCAACAGCGCCACGCTGTTTCCCACCGAGGCCCAGAAGACGCTGTCCTTGAAGAGGCGCGTGTAGTTGTCGAACCCGACCATTTTCATGTCCGAGCTGAGGCCGGTCCAGTCCGTGAAGGAGTAGTAGATCGCCTGCACGAACGGCGATATCACGAAGATCGCGTATATCGCCAGGGGGAGGACCAAGAACCCGGCTATGAAGCGGTATTTACCGTGCTGCATGACTACCGATCCCGTTCTTTCCCCGCGACTGCCGTAAAGGCCACCGCTGGTGACGCGTGAGATGCACCGGTCAGCGCTTGTACTTCTTGACGCTGCTGTCGTCGCGCGTCTCGTCCGCGTACTTCTGGATCTTGTTGATCGCTTCGTCGGGAGTCATCCGGCCCGCCATCATCTCGCCCAGCGCGCCGACGCCGATCTTCTCCTTCTGCAGGGCCACGTACCAGTCCTGGATCCGCGGGTTGACGATGTTCCGGCCGGCCTTCCGCAGGACCTGCTGCGCCGAGTCCAGGCCCGGGGGCAGGGTCAGGCCTTCCGTGCCGCCGTTGAGCGAGGTGAGCGAGGAGACCTGCTTGATGAAGTTCTGCGAGGACTTCTTGCTGAGCATGATGCGCAGCATCTCCATGCCGCCGGGGGCGTTCTTGGCCTGCTTGGGCACGATGAACGGTTCGCCGCCGGAGGCCCAGATCGTGCCGAACGGCATCTTGTCCGAGCCGGAGAGGCTGGACGGGGGGCCGACCGCGAGCTGGAAATCCGGGTTCTTCTCGATCTGCTTGGCCGACTCGTTCTCGACCCATGAGCCGTTGGGAATGAAGAGGGCGCTGCCCTCGGCCCACGCCTTCCCCGCCTGAAGGTGGTCCAGACCGGGCGAGCCCTTGAGGACGTACCCCTTCTTGTACAGCTCGTAGTACGCGTCGAAGGCCGCCTTGACCGCCGGGTCCTTCCAGGCGTTCGGCTCCAGGTTGTCGATCTTCCGCAGCACCTCCGTGCCGCCGATCTTGGCGATGAAGGGGTACAGGCTGAAGGGGAGGTAGTAGGGGTACTTGCCCGGGTAGACCCAGCCGGCCACACCCTTCTTCTTCGCCTTCTCGCACACGGCGAGCATCTCGTCCCACGTCTCGGGGTATTCGGCGTCGGCCACCTTCTGGAGGTTGGTCCTGGAATACCAGAGACCGTAGACCGTGTACGCGTAGTACAGGATCCAGGTTTCCTTGCCGCCGAACTGCCCCATCTCGACCACGCCGGGGCGCAGGGTGTCACGCACCTTCTTGTCCGGGTCGTCCGCCGACGGGGCGTCGAGCAGCGGCGTGAGGTCGGCGAGCTGGTTCTTGGAGACCAGCGTGCCGAAGTCCATCTGTTCGGCGCCGGAGTTGTCCACGAGATCCGGCGGGTTGCCTCCGTTGAAACGCGGCTGGAGCGTGGACTGGATCTTCTGGGTGGAGGTGAGCTTGACCTTGCCCTTGGTCTTCGGGAAGGCGACGATGTATTCGGCCTGGGCGTCCTTGGCGTACTTGTCGCCGAATCCGCCGTCGAAGATGACGACGTCGAGGGCGGCGCTGTCATTGACCGCCAGCGGATTCTTGGCGGACTTCTCCCCCTTTTCGACCTTCTCGCCGCCCCCACCGCCACTGCTGGCACACGCCGACAGCGCGCTCATGGCCGGTACGGTGACGATTCCGAGCGCCGCGGCCCGCTTGATCAGGTCGCGACGGCTGAAATTCGAGGTGGATCCCATGCGCAAGTCCTCGCCTTCTTCAGGACTCAGGCGGTGTACCGGAGCCACCCCGGCACCGCGGGTCAGATGAAGCTGAGTTGTACGGGATGTGCACCGGGCGCGCTAGGGATGTGCGGGGCCGATTTCTTGTGCTGCCTCGCAGGTCCTCCCGGGTCCGGGACGTCGTTCGCACAGACGCTCGGACGCCGACAGGTATAGTCCACTTCACGTCAACTCGGCAAGATCGTAAGCAAGTTCGGGCCGCCATCTTTCCCGAGTTGAGACCTCGCCGGTATGCACCGCTTCCGCCACGGACTTCCGGCCGCCGCGCGCAGGGCCACCCTTGACAACAAAGGCCCCACCCACCTTACTTATCCCTGCATTATGTAGCTGACAACGATGTCACCTTCGTTGGAATGCCAACTCCGTCGAGAGGTACGCGCGTGCGGCTCAGACACCGGCACAGACCCCTGCCCGGCACGGCCCGCCCCGTCGCCCTCGCGGCCGCGGCCCTGCTCGTCCTGACGGCCTACTCCCCCGCCGTCGCGGCCCCGCCCCAAAAGCCCCCGGCCCCCCGGGCGTTCAGCTCCTCCTTCGAGGCCGGTGATCCGCTGCCGGACTGGCGGGACACCGTCGAGACCGGTCCGGACGGCACCGCGAAGACCTCCGGGGTCGGCCCGGAAAGCGGCCCGGGCACCGGGATGAGCAGCCACCCCGACTCGGGCCCCACCGCCTCCCCCACCGCCAGGGCGAACGCGGGCTTCAGCGGGCTGCGGGCCCTGCGGTACGCGGGGACGCACACCGCGGCCGGCCGCGGCCACTCGTACAACAAGGTCTTCGACGTCGACGTGCCCGTCACCCGCGCGACCTCCCTCTCGTACCAGGTCTTCCCCGAGATGGCCGCCACCGACCTGGGCTACCCCGCGACCCACGTCGCGCTCGACCTGGCCTTCACCGACGGCACCTACCTCAGCGAGCTGCGCGCCACCGACCAGAACGGCGCCCCGCTGACCCCGCGCGGCCAGGCCGACGCCAGGACGCTCTACGTCAACCAGTGGAACCACCGCCAGTCACGCATCGGCGAGGTGGCGGCGGGCAAGACCGTCGACCGCATCCTGGTCGCGTACGACGCGCCCGCCGCGCCGAAGACCACGCCGGTCTTCCGCGGCTGGGTGGACGACATCACGCTCGGCCCCGAGGCCCGGCAGAAGCCGCCCGCCCACCTCTCCGACTACGTGGCGACCACCCGCGGCACGAATTCCAGCGGCAGCTTCTCGCGCGGCAACACCTTCCCCGCCACCGCCGTGCCGCACGGCTTCAACTTCTGGACGCCGGTGACCAACGCCGGCTCCACGGACTGGCTGTACGAGTACGCGCGGAAGAACAACGCCGACAACCTCCCCACCCTCCAGGCGTTCGCCGCCAGCCACGAACCCAGCCCCTGGATGGGCGACCGGCAGACGTTCCAGGTCATGCCGTCCACCGCCGCGGGCACGCCGGACGCCGGACGCACCGCCCGCGCCCTGCCCTTCCACCACAGCAACGAGACCGCGACGCCGCACCATTACGGCGTCACCTTCGACAACGGCCTCAAGGCGGACATCGCCCCGACCGATCACGCCGCGCTGATGCGCTTCACCTTCCCCGGCGACGACGCGAACCTGATCTTCGACAACGTCAACAACAACGGCGGGCTCACCCTCGACGCCGCGCGCGGCGTCGTCACCGGCTTCTCGGACGTCCGGAGCAACCTGTCCACCGGCGCCACCCGGCTGTTCGTGTACGGCGTGCTCGACGCGCCGGTCACCGCGGGCGGCAAGCTGAGCGGCGGCGGAGGCCCGGACGTCACCGGCTACCTGAAGCTGCGGCCCGGCGCGGACCGGACGGTCACGCTGCGCATCGCCACCTCCCTGATCGGCGTCGACCAGGCGCGCGCGAACCTGGAGCGGGAGATTCCGGCGAGCGACTCCTTCGAGCGGGTCCGGGACCGCGCCCGCGCCCAGTGGGACGGCATCCTCGGGCGCATCGAGGTCGAGGGCGCGAGCCGGGACCGCCTCGTCACCCTCTACTCCAACCTCTACCGGCTCTACCTCTACCCCAACTCCGGGTACGAGCAGGTGGGCGCGCGCACCCGGTACGCGAGCCCGTTCTCGCCGCGGACCGGTCCGGACACCCCGACACACACCGGGGCGAAGATCGTCGACGGTGAGGTGTACGTCAACAACGGCTTCTGGGACACCTACCGCACCACCTGGCCCGCCTATTCCCTGCTCACGCCGGAGCAGGCGGGGAAAATGGTCGACGGATTCGTCCAGCAGTACAAGGACGGCGGCTGGATCTCCCGCTGGTCCTCGCCCGGTTACGCGGATCTGATGACCGGTACCAGCTCGGACGTCGCATTCGCCGACGCGTACGCGAAAGGCGTGCGGTTCGACGCCGTCGCCGCCTACGACGCGGCGGTGAAGAACGCCACCGTCGCCCCGCCCAGCCCCGGTGTCGGCCGTAAGGGCATGACCACCTCGCCCTTCCGCGGTTACACGAGCACGGACACCAAGGAAGGCATGTCCTGGGCCCTGGAGGGATATCTCAACGATTACGGCATCGCCCGTATGGGACAGGCGCTGTACGAGAGGACGAAGAAGCCGCGGTACAAGGAGGAATCCGCCTACTTCCTCAACCGCGCCCGCAACTACGTCAAGCACTTCGACAGCGAGGTCGGATTCTTCCAGGGCAAGGACGCGGCCGGGAACTGGCGGCTGCCGCCCGACCGGTTCGACCCGCGCGTCTGGGGCCACGACTACACCGAGACCAACGCCTGGACCTTCGCCTTCGCCGCCCCCCAGGACACCCGTGGCCTGGCCAACCTGTACGGCGGCCGGGCGGGCCTGGCCGAGAAGCTGGACGCCTACTTCGCCACCCCGGAGACCGCGGCGAAGGAATTCGCCGGCTCGTACAACAACGTCATCCACGAGATGACCGAGGCCCGGGACACCCGCATGGGCATGTACGGACACAGCAACCAGCCGTCGCATCACATCGCGTACGCCTACGACGCCGCCGGACAGCCGTGGAAGACGCAGGAAAAGGTCCGTGACGTCCTCTCCCGGCTCTACCTCGGCAGCGAGATCGGCCAGGGATATCCGGGCGACGAGGACAACGGTGAGATGTCCGCCTGGTACGTCTTCAGCGCGCTCGGGTTCTATCCGCTGGTGATGGGGTCGCCCGAATACGCGGTCGGCTCGCCGCTGTTCACCAAGGCCACCCTCCACCTGGAGAACGGCCGCGACCTGGTCGTCAAGGCACCGCGCAACAGCGACCGCAATGTGTACGTACAGGGTCTGCGGGTCAACGGAAAGCCGTGGCACTCCACCGCACTGCCGCACGCCCTGCTCGCCCGCGGCGGCACCCTGGAATTCGCGATGGGCCCGCGCCCGTCCTCCTGGGGCACCGGCAAGAACGCGGCGCCGTCGTCCGTCACCCGCGACGACCGGGTGCCCGCACCGGACGGCGACCTGACCGTGCCCGGCGGCAGCCCGCTCCTGGACGACACGTCGGACACCGCCGCGTCCTTCACGACGCTCCCGGTGTCCCTCCCGTCGGCGGCGCGGGTGACCTCGTACACCCTCACCTCGGCGGCGCGGGCGGACGCGCCCGCCTCCTGGGTGCTGGAGGGCCGGGACCGGCACGGGAAGTGGCGGACCGTCGACCGGCGGACGGCCGAGTCCTTCACCGCGGACCGGCAAACCCGAGTATTCACGGTCGAAGCGCCCGGCACCTACACCGATTACCGTCTGATTCCGTCAAGCCGCGCCAGACTTGCGGAAGTTGAGCTCATCGGGCCAGACAAACGGACTTAACGGACTAATTCATCAGACCAGCCGCAAACCAGTTGACATGTGAAGGGCTTGTGCAAAGATCCTGAGGATCCCGCGACGCACCTCATGTGGGTGCGTCGCGTCTCATCACATGGCAAATGGAGAATTACGTGGCCAAACTTCCCGGCCGTAAGCGCGGACGCGCCCTGACGCGTCTGGCTGTCGCGGCGGTCGCCGCCGCCCTGGTCGGCACCAGTGCCTCAGCCGCGGTGGCGGACACGCCGGCGCCGGTCCCGGCCCCGGTCAAGAAGCTCGACATCGGCGCAGTGACGCAGACGGCGCCGAAGGCCCGTGCCTCGGCCCGTGTGCAGGCCCAGGACGCGCCGGTCTTCGGCCTCTTCGGCATCGAGCGCTCTTCCGGTTTCCTGTACCACTACGACCCGAACGGCACCGGCGGTCTCGACGAGCGCCTGTTCGCCGGAGCCGACTGGGACCTGCTCAAGGCCGCGGCCCCGGTCGACCACAACGGCGACAGCCGGGGTGACGGCCTCTGGGCCTGGGACTACGCCGGCAACCTGTACTACTCCGACGCCCAGACCGAGGACGAGGCCCGGACGATCGGCAGCGGCTGGAACATCTACGACAAGGTCCTGTCGCCGGGCAACCTGGGCGGCGGCGCCGCGTACGACATCCTCGCCCGCGACAACTCGGGCGTGCTGTGGCTCTACCTCGGCTACGACAACGGCAAGGTCGACCCGCGCGTCAAGGTCGGCGCCGGGTGGGGTGGCTACACCCAGATCTCCGGCAAGGGCGACCTGACCGGCGACGGCAGGGCCGACATCGTGGCCCGGGACTCCTCCGGTGTGCTGTGGCTCTACAAGGGCACCGGCAACTACAAGGCGCCCTTCTCTCCCCGTGTCAAGATCGGTGCGGGCTGGAACGCGTACAACGCCCTGGTGTCCACCGGTGACGTGGACATCGACGGCCAGGCGGACCTGCTCGCCCGTGGCAACGACGGCAAGCTGTGGCTGTACAAGGGCACCGGCAACGCGTCGGCTCCCTTCGCGCCGCGCAAGCAGCTCGGTTTTGGCTACAACATCTACAGCTGGATGTTCTAGTCCGTAAGGACACCGGCAGCCGGGAGACTCCTGTCGCCCCGGCCGCCCGCCGGTGAGGTGGTGGTGCGGCGCGTCCCTCCGGGGCGCGCCGCACCGCTGTTTCGGCGCTCGGAGGCAGCCGGGCGACGCCGCAGAGATACGACGAGGGCCGCACCCCGGTCGAGGGTGCGGCCCTGGTCGCGTCACCCGCGCGCGTACGCGGCAGGCGTGCTGCTTACTTGCGGATCAGCGAGCGCAGCACGTACTGCATGATGCCGCCGTTGCGGTAGTAGTCCGCCTCGCCGGGGGTGTCGATGCGCACCTTGGCGTCGAACGCGACATCGCCTGCCTTGACCTTGACGGTCTCCGGGATGCCGCCGTCGTTCAGCGCGGTGACGCCGGTGATGTCGAAGGTCTCCTCGCCGGTCAGGCCCAGCGACTGCGCCGAGGCGCCCTCCGGGAACTGGAGCGGCAGTACGCCCATGCCGATGAGGTTCGAGCGGTGGATGCGCTCGTAGGACTCGGCGATGACGGCCTTGACGCCGAGCAGCGCGGTGCCCTTGGCGGCCCAGTCGCGGGACGAGCCGGAGCCGTACTCCTTGCCGGCCAGGATGACCAGCGGGATGCCGGCCGCCTGGTAGTTCTGCGACGCGTCGTAGATGAAGGAGACCGGGCCGTCCTCCTGCGTGAAGTCACGCGTGAAGCCGCCCTCGGTGCCCGGCGCGATCTGGTTGCGCAGGCGGATGTTGGCGAACGTGCCGCGGATCATGACCTCGTGGTTACCGCGGCGCGAGCCGTAGGAGTTGAAGTCGCGGCGCTCGACGCCGTGCTCCGTGAGGTACTGGCCGGCCGGGGTGTCGGCCTTGATCGCACCGGCCGGGGAGATGTGGTCGGTGGTGACCGAGTCGCCCAGCTTGGCCAGGACGCGGGCGCCCTGGACGTCGGAGACCGGGCTGGTCTCCATCGTCATGCCCTCGAAGTACGGGGGCTTGCGGACGTAGGTGGACTGCGGGTCCCACTCGAAGGTGTTGCCGGTGGGGATCGGCAGCGCCTGCCACTGGGCGTCGCCCGCGAAGACGTCCTCGTACGACTTGGAGAACATGTCCTCGCCGATGGCGTTGGCCACGACGTCGTTGACCTCGGCCTCGGAGGGCCAGATGTCCTTGAGGTAGACCGGGTTGCCATCCTGGTCGGTGCCGAGCGCCTCGGTGGTGATGTCCACCTTCATGGAGCCGGCGATGGCGTACGCGACGACCAGCGGCGGGGACGCCAGGTAGTTCATCTTGACGTCGGGGTTGATCCGGCCCTCGAAGTTGCGGTTGCCGGAGAGCACCGAGGTGACCGCGAGGTCGGCCTCGTTGATCGCCTTCGAGATCTCCTCGTCCAGCGGACCGGAGTTGCCGATGCAGGTGGTGCAGCCGTAGCCGACCAGGTTGAAGCCCAGCTTGTCCAGGTAGGGCGTCAGGTTCGCCTTGTCGAAGTAGTCGGTGACGACCTTCGAGCCGGGGGCGAGGGTGGTCTTGACCCAGGGCTTGCGGGACAGGCCCTTCTCGACCGCCTTCTTGGCCACCAGCGCGGCGGCGACCATGACGTAGGGGTTCGAGGTGTTGGTGCAGGAGGTGATCGCGGCGACGGTGACGGCGCCGTGGTCGATCTCGTAGGTCGAGCCGTCGGCGGCGGTGACCAGGGTCGGCTTGGTCGGCGTGCCGTTGGAGACCGCCGGGGCGTCGGAGGCCGGGAAGGACTCCTTGCCCGCCTCGTCCAGGTCCGCCTCGCTGACGTAGTTGCGCACGTCCTGCGCGAACTGCTGGGCGGCCTCGGCCAGGATGATGCGGTCCTGCGGGCGCTTCGGGCCGGCGATCGACGGGACGACCGTCGACAGGTCCAGCTCCAGCTTCTCGGAGAAGTCCGGCTCGGCGGCCGGGTCCAGCCACAGACCCTGCTCCTTGGCGTAAGCCTCGACCAGGGCGACCTGCTGCTCGGAGCGGCCGGTCAGCTTGAGGTAGTTCAGCGTCTCGTCGTCGATCGGGAAGATCGCGGCGGTGGAGCCGAACTCCGGCGACATGTTGCCGATGGTGGCGCGGTTGGCCAGCGAGGTGGCGGCGACGCCCTCGCCGTAGAACTCGACGAACTTGCCGACGACGCCGTGCTTGCGCAGCATCTCGGTGATGGTCAGCACCAGGTCGGTGGCGGTGGTGCCGGGCTTGAGCTCACCGGTCAGCTTGAAGCCGACGACGCGCGGGATGAGCATGGAGACCGGCTGGCCCAGCATCGCGGCCTCGGCCTCGATGCCGCCGACGCCCCAGCCCAGCACGCCCAGGCCGTTGACCATGGTGGTGTGCGAGTCGGTGCCGACGAGGGTGTCGGGGTAGGCCTGACCATTGCGGATCATGACCGTACGGGCCAGGTGCTCGATGTTGACCTGGTGGACGATGCCGGTGCCGGGCGGGACGACCTTGAACTCGTCGAAGGCGGTCTGGCCCCAGCGCAGGAACTGGTAGCGCTCCTTGTTGCGGCCGTACTCCAGCTCCACGTTCTGCTGGAAGGCGTTGGCGGTGCCGAACTTGTCGGCGATGACCGAGTGGTCGATGACCAGCTCGGCCGGGGCCAGCGGGTTGATCTTGGCCGGATCGCCGCCGAGCTCCTTGACGGCCTCACGCATCGTCGCGAGGTCCACGACGCACGGCACACCGGTGAAGTCCTGCATGATCACGCGGGCCGGCGTGAACTGGATCTCCTGGCTGGGCTGCGCCTGGGAGTCCCAGCCGCCCAGCGCACGGATGTGGTCGGCGGTGATGTTCGCGCCGTCCTCGGTGCGGAGCAGGTTCTCCAGCAGCACCTTCAGGCTGTAGGGAAGGCGGGCGGAGCCCTCGACCTTGTCCAGCCTGAAGATCTCGTACGACTCGTCGCCCACGCGCAGCGTGCTGCGGGCGTCGAAGCTGTTCGCCGACACGACAGTCTCCTTCAATGCATGATTCGCGCGTACCACCGCAATCCTGCCGTCACAGATCCTTGCCGATCAGCTAAGGTAAGGCTAAGTTAGGCAAGCCTCACTAGCGCGGCAGCGGTACGCCTCCCGGCAGATATCTCGATGTCGAGATAACTCTAGTACATCCCCGCCGCGCGGTCATGCGCGCCCGGCCGTCCAGGACAGGCGGACATCACCCCCGAACCACCCGAATTCGGCCAAAAATTAGGTTAGGCTAACCTTCTCTGCGTGAAGGCCGGTGAAGAACTCCCCCAGGCCGCGCAGTCCCGCGGCCACACCCTGACCGCCACGGACATCACCGTGGCGTACGACGGTGTCGACGTCGTGCACGACGCGTCCCTGCGGCTCTCGCCGGGGCAGGTGACCGTACTGGTCGGCCCCAACGGCAGCGGCAAGTCGACGCTGCTGCGGACCGTGGCACGGTTGCAGCGGGCGCGGAACGCGGCACTGACCCTCGGCGAGGAGACGGACGGATTCGCGCTCTCCCCCCGCGCGTTCTCGCGGCGGGTGGCGCTGCTGCCCCAAGGGCGGCCCACACCCAGCGGGCTGACCGTCCGGGACGTCGTGGAGTTCGGGCGCTACCCGTACCGGGGGCGCTGGGGCCGGGCCGACCCGGACGGGCCCGCGGCGGTGGAGCGGGCGCTCCGTCTGACCGGGGTCGCCGACCTGGCCGAGCGCGGTGCCGAGCACCTCTCCGGCGGCCAGTTGCAACGGGTGTGGCTCGCGGGCTGCCTCGCGCAGGACACCGGCGTACTCCTGCTGGACGAGCCGACGACCTACCTCGACCTGCGGTACCAGGTGGAACTCCTGGACCTGATACGGGACTTGGCGGACGACCACGGGATCGCCGTCGGTGTGGTGCTGCACGACCTGGACCAGGCGGCCGCCGTGGCCGACCGGATCGTGCTGCTCCGGTCCGGCCGGGTGACCGCCGACGGAACGCCCGAGGACGTCCTCACCCCGCAGCGGCTGACGGACACCTACGGCATCCGGATCGAGGTCTCCACCGACCCGTCGACCGGACGGCTGCGCACCCGCGCGATCGGCCGGCACCACACCCGGCGGCCGCCGCACGGCGACACGACACGGAACAAGAAGCACAACGCGCACGACGCGCACAGTGAAAGGCTCGGTGCCACCTCATGAGACGACTCCTCCTCACCGTCGCGGCGGCCACCGCCGCCGCGCTCACCCTGGGGGCGTGCGGCACCGCCGAGCCCGCCACCGACCAGGCGAAGAAGACCGCAGGACACCTCACCCTCACCGGCGCCTCCGGGACGAAGGTGGAGCTGGACGGGCCCGCCAAGAAGGTCGTCGGGACCGAGTGGAACGTCGTCGAGCACCTGGTGGCGCTCGGTGTCGCACCGGTCGGCATCGCCGACGTCAAGGGATACAAGTCCTGGGACAAGGCCATGCCGCTGAAGAACGAGCCGAAGGACATCGGCACCCGCGGCGAGCCGAGCATGGACACCGTCGCCTCGCTCGCGCCCGACCTCATCGTCGCCACCAGCGACCTGCCCAAGGCCGCCCTCACCCAGCTACGGAAGATCGCCCCGGTGCTGGACCTGAAGTCCGCCGACGCCACCGACCCGATCGGGCAGATGACGCGGGACCTGGACCTGATCGCCCGGGCCACCGGCACCACGGAGCAGGCCGGCAAGCTGAAGAAGGGCTTCGAGGCGAAGCTCACGGCGGGCCGGCAGGAACTGGAGAAGGCCGGGCGCAAGGGCACCGCGTTCGCCTTCGCCGACGGCTACGTGGACGGCAGCCAGGTCACCATCCGGCCGTACACCGGCGGTTCGCTGGTCGGCGCGGTGAACGAGAAGCTCGGGCTGAGGAACCCCTGGACCATGAAGGGCGACCCGGCCTACGGGCTCGGCACCACCGACGTCGAAGGGCTGACCAAGCTCGGTGACGTGCAGTTCGCGTACATCGGCAGCGACGACGACAAGACCAGCAACCCGTTCACCGGGGCGCTCGCCGACAACGCGGTCTGGAAGTCGCTCCCGTTCGTGAAGGCGGGCAAGGTGCACCGGCTGCCCGACGGTGTGTGGATGTTCGGCGGCACCGCGTCGATGGAGTCGTACGTGGACTCCGTCGTCGCCGCGCTGAAGAAGTGACGGCGAGGCGCGCGTAGACATCATGGCCGTCACCACCACCGCTCCCCCTGCCCCCGCCACGGCGGCGTCCCGGAAAGGCGGCGCGGCGGCGGTGACGGCTGTGCTCGTCCTGCTGATCGCCGCCCTCGCCCTCGTCGACATCGCACAAGGCACCTCCGGCGTCGGCGCCGCGGAGGTGTGGAAGGCGCTCACCGGACAGGCCGACGCGGCGGACGCCTCCGTCGTCGTCGCTTCCCGGCTGCCGCGGATGGCCGCCGGGCTCTTGGTCGGCGCGGTGCTCGGCATGGCGGGCGCCGCCCTCCAGGCCGTCAGCCGCAATGTGCTCGCCGCGCCGGACACCCTCGCGGTCAACGCCGGTTCCTACTTCTCCCTCGGGCTGGTCGCCGCGACCGGCGTCTCCCTGCCGCTGCTCGCCTCCTCCGGCGTCGCCTTCGTCGGCGGCCTGGCGGCCGCGGCCCTCGTCCTCGGACTGTCCGGTCTCGGCGCCGGAACCGTACGGCTGGTACTGGCCGGCAGCGCGCTGACCCTCGGCCTCAGCTCCGTCACGGAGGGACTGCTGCTGCTGTTCCCCGAGCAGACGGAGGGGCTGTACGCCTGGAACCAGGGCAGCATCGCGCAGAACGGTTTCGGCGGGGTGCTGTGGATGCTGCCGCTCGCCGTCGCCGGACTGGCCGGGCTGCTGCTCGTCGCCCGCCGGGTCGACGCCTTGGCGCTCGGCGACGACGCCGCGCGGGGACTGGGCGTCTCCGTGCGCGCCACCCGGGTCACCGCCGTCGTCCTGGCCGCGCTGCTGTCCGCCACGGCCGTCACCCTCGCCGGGCCGATCGGCTTCGTCGGGCTGAGTGCCCCGGCCGTCGTCCGCCTGCTGGCGCGCCGCTACCGCGGCCTCTCCCGGACGCGCGCGAACGTGACGCGGTCCGCGCTCACCGGCGCGGTCCTGGTCCTCGGCTCGGACGTCGCGCTGCGGGCGCTGGTGCCGGCCGACGTGGCGGTGGCCGTGCCGACCGGCGTGGTCACGAGCCTGGTCGGCGCCGTCTTCCTGGTGGTGCTGGCGACCCGCGGCCGGGACACCGGCGCCGCCGCCCCGCCCGACCGGCTGCACATCCGCAGCCGGACCGTCTTTTTGACGGTGGCCGGGACGCTGGTGGCGGCGCTGATCGCCGTGACGGTCGCATCCGTACTGCTCGGCGACTCCAAGCTGCTGCTCGGCGACGTCCTGAACTGGGCGCAGGGCCGAGCCGGCCGGGTCGTCTCCTTCGTCCTCGACACCCGGGTGCCACGGGTGCTCGCCGCCCTCCTCGCGGGCGCCGCCCTCGCCCTGGCCGGCACGCTGGTCCAGGCGGTGACCCGCAACCCGCTGGCCGAACCGGGCGTCATGGGCGTCTCCGGCGGCGCCGCGCTGGGCGCGGTGGTCCTGGTGACGACCGCGCCCGAGGCCGGGCCGACGGGCCTCGCCGCCGCCGCTTTCGCGGGCGCCGCCGTCGCCTCCGCGCTCGTCTTCGGGCTGTCGGCGCGCGGCGGCTTCCGGCAGAACCGCCTGGTGCTGGTCGGCATGGGCGTCGCCACCGCGAGCGCCGCCCTGATCAGCCTGCTCATCGTCCTCACCGACCCGTTCAACGCCACCAAGGCGCTGACCTGGCTGTCCGGTTCGACGTACGGGCGGACGCTGCCCGACCTGCTGCCGCTCGCCGTCGTCCTCGCGGTGGGCGTCGCCGTGGCCCTAGCCCGGCGCACCGAACTCGACCTCGTCTCGCTCGACGGGGACACCCCGCGGCTGCTGGGACTGGGCGTGCCCGGGGCGCGCCTCGGCTTCCTGGCGCTGGGCGTCCTGCTGAGCGCGGCGGCCGTCGCCGTGACCGGCACCATCGCCTTCGTCGGCCTGGTCGCCCCGCACGCGGCGCGTGCGCTGGTGGGCCGCCGGCACGTACGGGTGGTGCCGGTGGCGGTACTGCTGGGCGCGGTGCTGGTCGGTACGGCGGACATGGTGGGCCGGACGGTGATCGCCCCGGCCCAGCTCGGCGCGGGCCTGCTCACGGCGGTCATCGGCACGCCGTACTTCCTGTGGCTGCTGATCCGGACCCGGTCCTCGGCCCGGTAGCGGCACGAGGCCCGGCCACGTGCCGGGGCGGACGGCGGGCGGTGTACGCGACGGAGGCGACGCGTACACCGCCCACCCGCTTCTGCCCGGCCGGCTTCCCGCCCTCTGCCCGCCATCGCTCCGGCCCGCGCCCTCATGCCGCTGCCCACCCGCGGGGATCACTAGCGCCCGCACCATCCGGCCGTTCCCTAAGCTTCCGCAAACTTCCCTAACCTTCCCTATTGCTCCTCCGGGTAGGGGAGGTTAGAGTCCTTGCGTGAACGACCGCTTCTACTCCGTCGACCAAGTAGCCGAGCACTTGGGCCTGCACGTCCGCACCGTCCGCAATTACGTGCGGGACGGGCGGCTCGCCGCGGTCCGCATCGGCAAGCAGTACCGCATCGCGCACGAGGACCTGGAAGCCTTCACCGGCCGCCCGGTCCCGGCCGCCCCCGGGGAACCGGCCGGGGGGCCGCTGCACAGCGAGGTGTCGGGCATCGTGGAGATCGACGCGGTCGACCGCCGGACCGCCGACCGGCTGTCCACCCTCTTGACCAGCGCGGCGGCCCATCGCGGCCCCGGCGACCGGCCGCTGCGGATCGAGACGGTGTACGACCCGGAGCGGGCCCGGATGAAGGTCGTGATTCTCGGCGGTCTGGCGGACACGGCCCGGCTGTTCGACTACATGGAGGGAGTGCTCGCCTCGTGAGCACGCGCACGGGCACCGACCCGCACACAGCCACGCTCTACAAGTCGGCGGCCGGGGAGCGCGAGATCCGGCGGCGCTACCTGGAAGCCCTGGACGACTGGCCCGTCTCCACCGAACGGATACGGGTGCCGACCCGCGAGGGCGAGACCTTCGTGCTCGTCTCCGGGCCGCCGGACGCACCTCCGGTGGTCCTGCTGCACGGCTCGGGGGCCAACGCGACCATGTGGCAGGACGATGCCGCCACCTGGTCGCGGCACTTCCGTACGTACGCCGTCGACGTCATCGGCGAACCGGGCCTGAGCGCGCCGTCCCGCCCGCCCCTGGCCTCCGACGCGTACGCCCGGTGGCTGGACGAGGTACTGGACGGACTGGGCATCTCGGCCGCCTCCTTCGTCGCCACCTCCTTGGGCGGCTGGCTGGCCCTGGACTACGCCACCCGCCGCCCCGGCCGGGTGTCCCGCCTGGCCCTGCTGTGCCCCGGCGGCCTGGGAAAGCAGCGGATGGGGCTGCTCTTCAAGTCCCTGCTGCTGCGGCCGTTCGGGCGCTGGGGGGTTCACCGGACGGTGCGCAGCGCCACGGGGCTGTACACGCCCGAGGCAAGGCCGGTCCTCGACCAGGTGGTGCTGACGTTCACCCAGTTCAAGCCCCGCAGGGATCGGCTGCCGCGGTTCTCGGACGACGCGCTGCGCGGCCTGGACGTCCCCGTGCTGCTGATCGCCGGTACCGACGACGCCTTCTTCGACTCGGCGGAGACCGCCCGTCGCGTACGGGAGAACGTTCCGGACGCGACGGTGCGGCTGCTGCCCGGGGTCGGGCACGCGGTCCTCGGGCAGACGGACGCTGTGGCGGAGTTCCTGCGGGGGTGAGGAGGCGCGGGGGCGGGGTACGGGGGCGCGGGTTACGGGCACGTCATGCGACGCCCGTCCACGCGTCAGCTCCGAACGCGCCCTTCACGTCGGACGCGACGGTGGCGGCGTCCACCGTGGCCTGGAGGGCGTACACGGTCGTCCTGCGAGGGCCGCGGACGCTGAGGTGGACCGGGCTGTCGCCGGGGTGGTCCGCGAGGATACGTTTCAGCTCCCGGACGGACTCTTCGGTGATCCGGTGGGCGGGGAGGGCCAGCCGCACGGGCGGGCGGCCGCCGTGCTCGGCGGAGGACACGTCCAGTACCGCGAGTTCCTTGCCGAAGACCTGCACGGTTCCGTCCCGCTCCTCGGCCCTGCCCCGGACGGAGACGACGTTGTCCTCGGCCAGGGCGTGCTGCACGAGCTGGTAGGCGGCGGGGAAGAAGAGCACTTCGACGGCGGCGTCGCGGTCCGTGAGCTGCACGACGGCCCAGGCGTTGCCCTGTCGGGTCACCTTGAGCTGGATGCCGGTGATCAGCCCCGACAGCCGCACCTCTGCGGTGGTGCGGCCGGAGGCGAGCAGTTCGGCGATGGAGTGGTCCCGGGCGCCGGCGAGGATGTGTTCGGCGCCGTCCAGCGGGTGGGCGGAGACGTAGAGGCCGAGCATGTCGCGTTCGGTCGACAGGAGCTGCCTGCGGGGCCACTCCGTGTCGTCGACGGGGAAGTCGAGACCGAAGACCGGCCCGCCGCCCCCGCTCCCGTCGCCGTCTCCGCCCAGACCGGCGAAGAGATCGCCCTGTCCGTGACTCGCCGCCTTCTTGACGGGGATGACCGCGTCGACGGCGTCCTCGTGGACGGCCGCGAGGCCCTTGCGGGAATGCCCCAGGGAGTCGAACGCGCCGGCCTTGATCAGGGATTCCACGGCCCGCTTGTTCAGTGCGGGCAGGCCGGCCTTGCCGAGGAAGTCGGCGAAGGAGGTGAACCTGCCTTCCCGGCGGCGCGCGTCGACGACGGCCGCGATGACGTGCTCGCCGACGTTGCGTACGGACCGCAGCCCGAACCGTACGTCGTCGCCGACGGCGGTGAACTCGGCGACGGACTCGTTCACGTCCGGCTGGAGGACGCGGACACCGTTCTTGCGGGCGTCGGCGAGATAGACCGCGGCCTTGTCCTTGTCGTCACCGACCGAGGTGAGCAGCGCGGCCATGTACTCGGCCGGGTAGTTGGCCTTGAGGTAGGCGGTCCAGTACGAGACGAGTCCGTACCCGGCGGTGTGGGACTTGTTGAACGCGTAGCCGGAGAACGGCAGCATGACGTCCCACAGGGCCTTGACGGCTTCCTCGCTGAACCCGTTGCTGCGCATACCGTCGTGGAACTTGTCCCACTCGGCGGCCAGTACCTCCGGTTTCTTCTTGCCCATCGCACGGCGCAGCAGGTCGGCGCCGCCGAGGGTGTACCCGGCCAGCTCCCGGGCGATGGCCATGATCTGCTCCTGGTAGACCAGCAGGTGGAAGGTGTTGCCGAGGATCGGCTCCAGGGCGTCCCGCAGTTCGGGGTGGATCGGGGTGATCTCCTGGCGGCCGGTCTTGCGGTGCGCGTAGTTGGTGTGCGCGTCGGCCGCCATGGGGCCGGGCCGGTAGAGGGCGTTGACCGCGGCGATGTCCTCGAAGCGGGTGGGTTCCATCTGCCTGAGCAGGACGCGCATGCCGCCGCCGTCGAGCTGGAAGACACCGAACGTGTTGCCCTCGGCCAGCAGCCGGTACGTCTTCGGGTCGTCCAGCGGGATCACGACGGTGACCGGGTCGCCGTCCAGGGGGTCCACGGTGGCCAGGCTGACGCCCCGGTTCTCCCGGATGTTCTCGATGGCCTGGTCGATCACGCCCAGGTTCCGCAGGCCCAGGAAGTCCATCTTGACCAGGCCCATGGCCTCGCAGGACGGGTAGTCGAATCCGGTGATCTTCACGCCGTCCGCGGCGCGCATGTGCAGCGGGATGCGGTCGGTGAGCTTCGTCTTGGACAGGATCACCGCGGCGGCGTGCACACCGGTACCGCGGGTGAGGCCCTCCACCCCGCGGGCGGTGTCGACGACCCGCCGCACGTCCGGCTCACTCTCGTACAGGCGCCGGATCTCGGCGGCCTCCGCGTACCGCTCGTGGGCGGGGTCGAAGACGGCGGCCAGCGGGGCCGGTTTGCCGTTCTGGTCCGGCGGGAGCGCCTTGGTGATCCGCTCGCCGTGGGCGTAGGGGTAGCCCAGGATGCGCGAGGAGTCCTTGATCGCGTTCTTGGCCTTGATCCTGCCGAAGGTGTTCACCATGGCGGTGTACTCGTCGCCGTACTTCTCGGTGACGTAGCGGACCATCCGGTCGCGCTGCCGGTCGTCGAAGTCGAGGTCCACATCCGGCGGGTTGATGCGCTCGGGGTTCAGGAACCGTTCGAAGAGCAGGCCGTGCTCCAGGGGGCACAGCTCGGTGATACGGGTGGCGTAGGCGACGAGGGAGCCGGTGGCCGAGCCGCGGCCCGGACCGAGCGGGATCCGGTGCTGCCGGGCGTGGCGGCAGATGTCCGCCACGACGAGGAAGTAGGAGCTGAAGCCCATCGGGCCGATGACCGACATCTCCGTCTCGAAGCGCTCCAGGATGTGCGGGGGCACCGGACTCCCGTACCGCATCGCGAGCCCTTCGAGGACTTCCTTGCGCAGCCACGACTCCTGCGTCTCGCCCTCGGGCACGTCCGGGAACCGCGGCATCTCGTCGACGTGGTCGAAGACCTCGTCGTAGGACTCGACGCGCTCGGCGACCAGCAGGGTGTTGTCGCAGGCCGCCGGCAGTTCCGCGAAGAGGGCGCGCATCTCGGCGGCGCTCTTGAGGTGGTAGCCGGAGCCGTTGAAGCGGAAGCGGTTCGGGTCGTCCTTGTTCTTGCCGACACCGATGCACAGCAGGCTGTCGTGGGCGTCGGCCTGGTCCTCGGTGACGTAGTGCGCGTCGTTGGTGGCCAGGAGGGGAAGGTCCAGGTCCTTGGCCAGGCGCAGCAGGTCCTCCCTGACCTCCCGCTCGATGTCCAGGCCGTGGTCCATCAGCTCCAGGAAGTAGTGCTCGCGGCCGAAGATGTCCTGATAGGCCGCGGCGGCGGCCCTCGCCTCGGCGTACTGGCCCAGCCGCAGGCGGGTCTGGATCTCGCCGGAGGGGCAGCCGGTGGTGGCGATGATGCCCTCCGGACGTCCGGCGATCAGCTCGCGGTCCATGCGCGGCTTCCCGGCGGGGAACTGGCCCTCGTAACTGGCCTGCGTACTGAGCCGGAACAGGTTCCGCAGGCCCTGGCTGTTCCGCGCCCACATGGTCAGGTGGGTGAACCGGCCGCCACCGGAGACATCCTTCGAACCCTCCCCGTCCGCGCCGACGGCACGCCGGCCTCCCGGCCCCCAGAACTCCTGCTTCCGTACGAACCGGGACGAAGGCGCCACGTACGCCTCGATGCCGATGATCGGCCTGATGCCCTCGAAGCCCTTGGCGACCTGCGCGAACTCATAGGCCCCGAACATGTTGCCGTGATCGCTCATGGCGATCGCCGGCATGCCCTGCCGGGCCACCTCGCCGAACATCGGCCGCAGCTTCTGCGCGCCGTCCAGCATCGAGTACTCGGTGTGATTGTGCAGGTGGACGAAGGAATCCGGCACCGGTGCATCGCCTCCGGGAGGGAGCCAAGGGGGGAGCCTGCCAAACCGCAGGTTGATCGCCGCACATCAAAGCGAGCGCGGAGAGCCTGGATCAAGCAACCAGGTGGCCGCCCATGCTCAACGATCGGTTGTCCGCCCAGGCCGTCCGTCCGCCTAGGATGTCGGCGTGGATCTCACTGCCGTACGCACCTTCGTCGCCGCCGCGGACGCGGGACAGTTCCAGGAAGCCGCCGCCGACCTGTCGATCACCCCGCAGGCCGTTTCCAAGCGCATCGCCGTACTGGAGAAGGACCTCGCCGTGCCGCTGTTCAGCCGTACGGCCCGCGGGGCCCGGCTCACCATCGACGGGCAGGCGTTCCTGCCGTACGCCCGTGCCCTCCTCCAGGCCGAGGAACGGGCCGCCGCCTCGGTACGGCCGGGGCGGCGGGCGCTGCGCGTCGACGTGATCGGCCGCCGGGTCTCGGTCGCCGGGCTGCTGCGCGGCTTCCACCGTGCGCATCCCGGGACCGAGCTCGACGTGGTGACCCTGTTCGACTCCGACGCGGCCATCGCCGCCGTCCGGTCCGGGGCCATCGACGCGACCTTCCGCGCCGTGACCATGCCGGGCCGGCGGCTTCCCGACGAGGTGCGGGCCACGCCGGTCTTCGACGAACCGCTGATGCTGTTCACCGGACCGGCGCACGAGTTCGCCACCGCCCGCGCGGTCACGCCCGCCCAGCTCGCCGGGTGCCGGATCTGGATGCCGGGCAACATGCCCGGCACCGAGTGGGCCGCCTACTACGACGAACTCGCCGCCGCCTTCGGTTTCACCGTCGAAGCGACCGGCCCCCACTTCGGTATCGAGCACCTCCTCGACACCATCGCGGCCTCCTCGACCCTGGCGACCTTCGTCAGCGAGCAGACTCCCCTGGTCTGGCCGGCCGGCCACGACCTGCGCAGCATCCCCCTGCACGACCCGACCCCGGTCTACCCGCACTCACTGGTCTGGCGCACCGACAACCCGCACCCCGCCCTGACCGCGCTGCGCGACCACCTCACGTCCGCGTACCCCGGGCCCCCCGAGAGCGGGGTGTGGATGCCGGAGTGGGCGCTTCAGGCCCGCAGCCAGGTGTAGACGGCGGTGCGGGCGCCGAACTTCGCGTAACGGCAGACCCGTTCCTTGAACACGGCCGCGGCGCGCCCGGCGAAGTAGAGCCGCCGCGCCGTACCGTCCCCGCGGTCGACCTGGAGCAGCCCGTCGCGGCGGCCCAGGCTCACCCCCTGCCCGGTGTACCCCATGGCGTACGGCTTGGGCCGGCGCCCCTGGACCGTCCGTGCCAGCGTGTCCGCCGCGTGTGCGCCCTGCGGCATGGCCGTCGCACAGGCCGCCCGCGCGCCGGGGACCGCCGCGCAGTCACCGACCACGAAGATCCGCGGATCGGTGACGCTGCGCAGGAATCCGTCGACCACCGCACGTCCGGCGCCATCCACCTCCAGTCCGCTACGGGCAGCCAGATCGGGCACGCTCCCGATGACCGCCCACAGCGTGAGGTCGGAGGTGAACCGCCGGCCCGCCCGGAGATGCACCATGTCGCCACCGCCGTCCCCGGCGCCGGGGACGACCCGCGTGACCGTGTCTTCCACGACCTCCGCGCGCAACCGCTCCAGCCCCGTACGCACGCGCTTCCGCGCCCCCGCCGACAGGCTCGCGCCGATTGTCCGCCCCACGAGGCGCACACGGAGGTCGGGCCGCCCGAAGGCGATCTCGGCGGCCGTCTCGATGCCCGTCAGGCCGCCGCCGACGACGGTCACCGCTGCCCCGCCGGGCAGCTCGGCCAGCGCGGCCCGCGCCTTCTGCGCCCCCTCCCAGGTCCCCACCGCGACGGTGCCCGGCTGCGGTACGGCCGTGCTGCCCACCGCGAGGAACAGGTGGTCGAAGGCGAGGCTCGTCCCGTCGTCGAGAGCGACCTGCCCGTCACCGATCTTGTCGACGGTGCCCACCCGCGTCGTGATCCCTTCGCCCAGCATGGAGGCCAGCGGAACCGCCGCGGCTCCGGTCCCCGCGACCTGCTCGTGCAGCCGTACCCGTTCGACGAAGTCCGGCCGGGGGTTGAGCACCGTGATCTCCGCCGACTTCACCTTCTTGGCCAGCCGGTTCGCCGCGATCGTCCCCGCGTAGCCGGCTCCCACCACCAAGACCTTCATGTGCGCCTCCCGTTGTGTCGTCACTTCACACACGGGACGGCTCCGGGCCACGCATCTGTGACAGCGGGCCCGAGTGAACTGCGTCACCCGCGGCCGTCACGGGACGGAGCGCCGCGGCCCCTCCCCTACCTCGTCGACAGCCTCGTCCGGACCAGCGTCACGACTTCGTCGTCCGTGAGGCCGAGGGTGCGGGCCTCGGCCACCAGTTGGCCCACCTGTTCGGTGAGGCGTACGCGGGCCGGGGAGGCGTCGCCGGTCACCACGGCGCCACGGCCGCGGCGGAGTTCGATCAGGCCCTCGTCCTTCAGCCGCTGGTAACCGCGCAGCACCGTATGGACGTTGACGCCCAGGGACTCGGCGACCGCACGGGCCGCGGGCAGCCGTTCGCCGGACTTCACGGAGCCTTCGGCGAGCGCGCCGCGTACCGAGGCGGCGATCTGGTCACCGAGCGGGACCGGGGAGGTGTGGTCGACACGGAAGAGCACATCAGCCTCCTTGGCCGGGGCCGGTCGCGGGGCCGGCGCCGGTCGCGGGGGTCCGGGCCGCGAGCCCGTTCAGGAGTGCCGCCGCGGTGGCCGCGTCGTCGACGGTCACCACGAACGCGCGGCCGTTCGTCAGCCGCAGCGCCAGCGCCTCGCCGGCACGCAGCACGATGCCGCTGCGCCCGGACCGCATCCGGTACCCCCAGCCGCCGAAGTCGATCAGTGGGTTGATCCGCTGGACACCCGCTTCGGCCACACGGGCGAGGGGAATACGCAGACGGGGACGCGGTACCACGGGCGAGGCGACGGTCAGACCATGGTGGTCGACGGTGACCCGTACACCCGCGAACGCGACACAGAGCAGACACGCGACGGCGAAGGCGGCCGCCCCGGCCCAGCTCCCCGAGATGCCGATGAACACACCGGCGACGAGGAGCCCGGGGCCGAGGGCGAGCAGGGCGGGCGAACCGACGGTCCGCGACCAGCTCGCCCGCTCTCCGTCCGCGAGGGTGAGGGGCGGCGTGCTCCGTGACGGCCCGGCCACCTTGTCCGCCCGTACCCGGTCGGGTCCGGCGCACAGCCACCCCACCCCGCCGCTGAGTACCGCCACTCCCAGGGCCACACCCAGATGCTCCAGAGGAAGCCGGACCGCCGACGCGTCACCGGCGTCCGCGTTCGCCAGCAGGCTCGACACCCCCAGACAGCCGAACAGGCCCGCCAGTGCGTAGCCGACACCGATCGCCCAGCGCAGGGCGCCCGCCGCTCCGTTGTAGAGCACCAGTACGCCGATGACGACACCGAAGACGAGTGGCGTCACCGACCACGTCATGAGGAAATCGGAGGCGGCGGCCGCACCGTCACCGGTGCCGTCGGCGCTGAAGTGCACGGCCAGCGGGTCGGGCAGCCGGTCGCGCAGCGTCCAGAAGACCGTGGTGACGGTCGCGAAGGCGAGGAGGAACGGCAGTACGGCGATCAGCGCCCGCCCGGGGCGACGCGCATCGGGCGGCCCGACGGCGGATCCGGCATGCACGGCATTCATGAGCACCCCCATCATTGTTTGCCTAGTAATAGAACAACTATAAGCCCGTCACAGATCAGCCGGTCATGGAGCCACCCCGCCGAAACCGGACCGGCACAACACGCCCTACCCCCACCCGACTGTTCGCCGATCTCATATCTGAGATACCGTCTTGCTCATGGCAGACGACTACCTCGTACGTATCGGCAGGCTCATCCGCGACGCGCGGCAGCATCGGGGCTGGACCCAGACGCAGCTCGCGGAGGCGCTCGGCACGAGCCAGAGCGCGGTCAACCGCATCGAACGCGGTAACCAGAACATCAGCCTTGAGATGATCGCGAGGATCGGCGAGGCCCTGGACAGTGAAATCGTCTCGCTCGGGTATGCGGGACCCATGCACCTTCGCGTCGTCGGTGGCCGGCGCCTGTCCGGAAGCATCGACGTCAAGACGAGCAAGAACGCGTGCGTGGCGCTGCTGTGCGCCACGCTCCTCAACGCGGGCCGCACCACGCTGCGCAGGGTGGCCCGCATCGAGGAGGTCTACCGGATCCTGGAGGTGCTGGGCAGCATCGGCGTCCGCACCCGCTGGATCAACGACGGCAACGACCTGGAGATCGTGCCGCCGGCCGAACTCGACCTGGACGCCATGGACACGGAGGCGGCGCGCCGCACCCGTAGCGTCATCATGTTCCTCGGTCCGCTGCTGCACCGCATGGACCACTTCAAGATCCCGTACGCGGGCGGCTGCGACCTCGGCACGCGGACGATCACGCCGCACATGACGGCGCTGCGCCACTTCGGCCTGGAGATCACCGCCACCGAAGGCACCTACCACGCGGACGTGGACCGCTCCATCTCCCCCGGGCGCGCGATCGTGCTGACCGAGCGCGGGGACACCGTCACCGAGAACGCGCTGCTGGCCGCGGCCCGCCACGACGGCGTCACCGTCATCCGCAACGCCTCCTCCAACTACATGGTCCAGGATCTGTGCTTCTTCCTGGAGGAACTGGGCGTACGGGTCGAGGGCGTCGGCACCACCACGCTGACCGTGCACGGCGTCGCGCGCATCGACCGCGACGTGGACTACGCCCCGTCCGAGGACCCCGTCGAGGCGATGAGCCTGCTGGCGGCAGCCGTCGTCACCGAGTCCGAACTGACGATCCGCCGCGTCCCGGTCGAGTTCCTGGAGATCGAACTCGCCGTCCTGGAGGAGATGGGCCTCAACCACGAACGCAGCGCGGAGTACGCCGCCGACAACGGCCGCACCCGCCTGATCGACCTGACGGTCCGCCCCTCCAAGCTCCAGGCCCCCCTGGACAAGATCCACCCCATGCCGTTCCCCGGCCTGAACATCGACAACGTCCCGTTCTTCGCGGCCATCGCGGCCAGCGCCCAGGGCCAGACCCTGATCCACGACTGGGTCTACGACAACCGCGCCATCTACCTCACCGACCTCAACCGCCTCGGCGCCCAGGTCAAACTCCTCGACCCGCACCGCGTCCTCGTCGACGGCCCCACCCGCTGGCGCTCCGCCGAAATGATGTGCCCGCCGGCCCTGCGCCCCGCGGTCGTCATCCTGCTGGCGATGATGGCGGCGGAAGGCACGTCCGTCCTGCGCAACGTCTATGTCATCAACCGGGGTTACGAGGATCTGGCGGAGCGGCTGAACTCGATCGGGGCGCAGATCGAGATCTTCCGCGACATCTGACGGGACGGTGCCGCCGCGCCCTGCCTGACCTGCATGTATGCGGGTCAGGAGGGGGTGCGGCGGCTCCTCTGGTACTACGGCGCCACCCCGCGCTTGGAGTTCACCGGCCGGGGCCGGCTTCCGCTCTTCCTTTACCGGCGAGAAGCTCACCGAGAGTCGGGGCCACGAGGCCGTCGCGACCGCCCTGCCCGCGGTCTGTGCGGGCGCCCGCTGTTCACCTGCGTTCCCGTACGGGACGCCCCGCCGCGCCATCACGTGGTCGTCGGGGGAGTCGCCGACCTCGGCTCGGCCGGCCTGGAGTCCTTCGCCAGGGACATCGGCACCGCCCTGCGTCGCGTCGAACACCACTGGCTGTAGCGGCCGGGACATACTCGACCACCTGGCAGAGCAGGGGCTGCTCACGACCACCACGGAACCGGGGTTGACGCTCGTCCCCGTATCGACCGGGGCCGGTGCGGCCCGATGAGCGCGGCGACAGCACGTTCCCAGGGCCGTACGGCTCTCTCGCTCACCACCTCCGACGGCCCCGAACTCGCGCTTCACCACCGGGCACCCCGGCGCCCACCCACCGCGGCCGTGTTCCGCATCTGGCCAATGACATCCTGACGGCCCGTCACTTCACCGCGTATACCCGCTCGGTGAGGGTGCGTGCACCTGCGCGGCGGAACCTGGGACACGGCGTCAACCGCGCGTCCGCTCTTGCTCAGCCGGTCGCGTCTGGGCCAATCAAAGCTGTACGAACCAGAGTCCGGGCGACAGAGATGGCGGCAGGCCACTCCTCCGTTCGAGCGAGTCGCCCCACGCGGTATGCCCTCCGTTCAAAGATCCACGGCGACCCACAAGATCTGCGGCAGCAGACCACCCTTCTCTTACTCGGCCGACGGCGCCGAAATGGGCAAACTCATGGTCGCAGAAGGGCTCGGCGCCGCCGTCCTACCTGACTACAGCGTGCACGACGATCCACTGGAACGAAGCGGCACCATCACCTACCGCCCCCTCGCCGACGACAACACCGGATTCCGCGTCATGCTCCAGCGACGTCACGCACACACGGCACGCACAGCCGCGCACGACCTGCACAGCACCCTTGTACGCCAAGCCGAAAGGCGACGCGCAAACCTGCCTGCACGAAGGAAAAGACAACGATGAGATCTTCGTCGCCCCCCGCAGGCCGCGTCTTCAGCGAGGCGCCGGGGATCAGCCATGCTCCGACAGATCCGATGCCTTGTGGCGAGAAGGATCCGAGCAGACACAGGGGCTGAACAGACGGAAAGGACGAGCCGAAAACCCGCGCAGGGACGCTTGAACCCGCGCAGGGACGCTTGCGCGCACTGGCCGGGCGCTGTGGTCTGCCCGTTTGGTAACCTTTACTTACCAGCCCTGGTAAGTAAAGGTTACCAAGGAGGTAGTGTCATGAATCCGGTCCCTCAGCAGGCCCTTGAAGCGGTCGGCCGGGCCCGCGACACCGAACTGGCGGTGCGCATCGGCAACAAGGCCCGCGCCGCGCTCGCCCACGAACGCACCGCCTTGGCGGCCCTGGCCGCGGCCGACGCCGGCGCCTCTCACCGCGCCATCGCCGCGAAGATGGACATCTCCCATGTCGCCGTCGGCGCCCTGATCGCCAAGGCCCGGGCGCTTCCGCCTCTCGTGGAAGGGCGCGTCGGCCGCAGCCCGCTGGGCATCGCCATGCGCTACGCCGCCGGCGAGATCGACCGGGACACCCTTGTCCAGGCGCTGGCCACCTGGCCCTACGCCCCGCGCGCGCTCCCTGTGGGACTGCCCGACGGCGGGGCCGCGCTGCCGGTACCGGGCGCCTTCGACGAGGTGCGCGGCGCACTGGAATACGGCTACATCGACCAAGACGTGTACGACGCGATCCTGCGCCGTCGCGCTGAGCAGCGGTAACGCCCGGACCGAGCTTCCTGGCGCACCCGGAGAAGGTGTCCGCAACGGGGCGGTGGTCGTTGCGCAGGGTGGCGGTGTCACGCTGCCTGCCCTGATCTCCAGGCAGCCCAGGCCCTCAGCCGCCGCCTGACCGGTCCATACCTCGACGGCCTGTCGGCACGAAGGCGCGCTGTCGAAGGCTCTCCGGCTGCTCTGCTGGGCGACGGGGTCCAGGCGAGCGGCCCCGTCGGTCAGGCCGAGGCGGCCTTTTTGCCCCTGGTGGCTCCGCCACGGCCACGCAGGGTCACACCGGATTCGCTGAGCATCCGGTGCACGAATCCGTAGGAGCGGCCGGTCTCTTCGGCCAGCGCCCGGATGCTCGCTCCGGAGTCGTACTTCTTCTTCAGGTCTGCCGCGAGCTTCTCGCGCGCGGCGCCGGTCACCCAGCTGCTCTTCTTCAGAGTCTCGACCACCTGTGCC
This sequence comes from Streptomyces sp. NPDC045470, assembly GCF_040646595.1. NCBI lineage: Bacteria > Bacillati > Actinomycetota > Actinomycetes > Kitasatosporales > Streptomycetaceae > Streptomyces > Streptomyces sp. NPDC045470. Next base: position 88,258 of record NZ_JBEZAN010000006.1, on the reverse strand, counting down.
TCCTGGAAAGTGTGCTCTGTACTGTCATTATTTCGCCTCCCGGCCTTCCTGGTCACCCATTCGGCGCGGTCCGTAGGACATCGTTTGCCGTCATGGCGCTGCATTGGCCTGCGGAATTGGAGGGGTCGCCCCCCGCGGTCCGGCTCGCGCATTCCGAGCGAGCAGGCAGGCCGAAAGGGGGCGGTATGTCGGCCCGCCTGTCCGGCCGTACGCAGGCGGGGCTTGGTGAACCAAGGATGCGAGGCCGGGGCAGCAGCCTGGGCATGCTGTTACCCCGGCGGTATCATACCGATAGGACATTCAGCCCCGGAAGGCGTGCTTGATCTTTTCCTTGACTTCCCGGAGGTTTCCCTTCACCTTGGCGCCTGCGCCCTCGGCCGCCGTCTGAGCGTTTCCCGCTGCGCGCCCGATCTCCTTCTTGACGGCGCCTGTGAGCTGCTCGACCTCGGCCTTCTCGGTTGCGCTAACGATATCTCCCTTGTGCAGGTTGCCGGATATGAACGCCGCTGCCCGCGACAGGCGGAGAATCGGGCGGCATGATCATTTCCGCTGATGCGAGTGTGCGTGAGGGCACAGAGTGCAGGCTGTCTGTCGCGAAGGGCGACCGTGCAGTTCGCCTGGTGCTCGCAGTGCCTCTCGCACTGTTCCTGATCGGGCCAGGATTTGCCGCCAAGGCACTCGGGGTGCGGCCATGATGTGGAGGCGGGTCGGTCGGCAGGTGATCCGGTCTGGTTTCCCGCGGGATCAGCCGGCCGAGGCCGTCAAGACGGGTTCGCGGACGATGAGCTCAGAAGCGCTCGCCATCACCATGGCTTGGACTTCCAGTCCGGGTGCCCGGGCATGGGCGGAGTCTTGGCGTCGTACAGCCAGCTCTTGACATACGGTGCGAGGTCGCGGCCTGAGACCTTGTCGGCGACGTCGATGTAATCCTGGGTCGACGTCGCCTTGTCGCGGTACCGGTCGAAAAAGCTCTGCTCGATGCGAGCGGAACGTCGAGTCACCGACCTGGTTGCGCAGACCGTGGAGCATCAGCGCGCCCGGAGCGTTTGTACGGAACATCACTGCGGAGGGGGACGTGAGTTTGCCGGCCGGGCCGCTCTCTTGGCGCTCCTTCGCATCGTGCTCGTACAGCGTCAGCGTCGTACCCGCCATCGCCGAGCTTCGGAAAGAGCCGGTCGCCGGCGCTCTCCGCTCCCACTCGGCCGGTGGGCTCACCGGCCTGGGTCGAGGGGGCCACGACGGCGGCCGCAACCGTTCCCGCGACGGCTGCTGCGGAAACGGTGAGAAGCACCTTTTTACGAGGTCTGCGCAACATATCAACGTCCTTGCTCTCGTCTCTTGCCGCGCCCCCTTGCACCGCAGCCCCGCCTCGGGGGCGCCGTAACAGAGGTGTGTCCGACATTACGAACTCAGGCCGCCCGTGTGATCAGCACACAGGCTGAATCGACGTCATACGACAGAGGTATGTGCCGCCCCCGCCTCCGACGGCAGATGGTGTGTCGAGTTGCTGGTGGACGCGGGAACGCGCTGGAGGTGGTCAGCTCTTGAGGATGGCCTGGATGTCGAGGTCGACCATGATTCTGTGCCCGACGGCCGCGATGCCGCGCGCGAGCATCTTCGGCCAGGTGACCGTGAAGTCGGCGCTGGGCAGCTCGGTGGTAGCGCGGCAAGCCGCGCGGTTCTCGCCCCCAGCCCGTGGCCCACTCCGAGGTACTCGGTATCGAGCGTGACCGTCCGCGTCACACCGTGCAGAGTCAGCCCACCCACCGGATATCGCCCGGCGATTGCCGCTCTTGTGCTCCATCGTCGGAAACCGCGCTACGTCCAGGAAGTCACTTGAGCGCACATGGTCGTCGCACATCTTGACTGCGGTGTCGATGGAGTACGCGTCGATTACGACGTGCAGGGCGCAGTCCTCCACTCGCTCGCCCATCCAGATCGCACCCACGAAGCTGTTGAATCTGCCGTGGACATGGGCGAGGCCGATGTGACGCGCGGCCCGAAGGAATCGGTGAGGACCTGGACGTTCATGCCGTGGCGTTTATCTTTCCCGGAGTAGCACGGGGTGGTGGCGGCAATGCGGTCGATCGGCAGCAAAATGCCGTCGAGGATGACGAACGCCTTCGCCCAAATCGTCTTCACCGCCTCGGCCAGGGACGGAGCGAGGGCGGTCAGGGCCTCGACGGCTTCACGTATGCAGCGGTACATGGTCGCGGCCCCGGAACTCGGCGAGTCACCGGCCACCGGTCAACTTCAGTGGCCAAGGACAGTCTGGCCTTGTTCCCGAGGATGAGACAGGGCCGGAACAGCGTGCAGAGCCGGAACTCATCACGGGATGTGGCCGCATTTCCGCGTACAGCGGAGGGGCCTCGCCATGCTGCGGTGAGGTCCTGCCCAAACGGCGGAAGCCAAGGTGCGTCCGTGGTCGGGCGTTGCCAGCCTGATTGCAGTAGCCACCCCTTGACCTGGAGAGACATTATGCGTCTGGGTACCGCTCTCGCCGCAGCAGCGCTCGCCTCCACTGCCGTACTCGGTAGTACTGGGCTGGCCGACGCCCAAGAAGTGGCCAACGACCCCGGCCCCAGCGCCGAATGCGCCCAGGACGTGGAAAATACCGCTGTGGCGCCAGGTCTTACCGGGACGGGCGTCCCGGACGTCCTCAATAGCGGAGACGGGACAGCCCCTAACTGCGACCAGGGAGACCCGCCGGCTCTGGACCTGCTCTGAAAGTCGGCCGACCCCGCGGAACAACAACTCGCCCCCATCAGGCGGCCCCGCCGGGAGGTTGGCACCCCGCCCTGGTCGGAGCCGTCCCCTTCCGGCCAGGGCGGGAAGTTGTTTGTTAGCCGGTCAACGACCACCACCCTTGGGGGCCTCCAGCCAGCGCACGGCGCTTCCCCTCGACCGCTACGGTCAGCTCGAAGGCTGGTTCCGTACTCGTCGCCCGGCGCCACGCCCCAGGCGGCGTGGGCGTCCACCGCGTACCAGGCGGTGCAGGCGGTCCCGCGGAGCGTGCGGGCGGGGACGAGGGCCGGCTGCGACCACCGGCGGGCGGCGTACTCGGAGAACGCGCACCACACGGCGCCGTCGTGGTCGGGCCAGGCCAGCAGCAGACGGTCGCCGCGCCCGGCCCCGGTCCGGCCGACCGCCGAGGGCCAGGAGCTGACCGCCGTGGCCGGCGCCCGCTGGACGTTGCGGTGGCTCCACGTCGCGCCGTCGGGTGGGGGGCACAGGCGGATCGCCCGGTCCTGCCCGGCGCCGGTGAAGGTCAGCCATACGCGGCGGGTGTGGGTGGTGGTGGCGCTGGGGCGGGAGGAGGTCATGGGCCAGCCGCCGAACATGGGCCAGCCGCCGAACAGCGTGTGAGCCGGGGGCCCGGAGCCCCCCGTCGAAGGCGGCGTGGAAGAGGCGTTCGTCCGCGTCTGGTCCGTTCCAGTACAGGTGCAGTCCGTGGAGGCCGGCCACGAGTGCGGGGGCATGGCTGGAGCGGGCGCCGGGCACCGCGCGCGGACCGCTCCAGCCGTGTCCGTCCCTCACCGCCCACCACAACGCCTGATCGCGTTCGTCCCGCCAGACCGGATACAGCAGGTCGCGCCGCCCCGCCAGCGCCGGGCGCTCCATCGACGCCGCGCCGAACACCCGCTGCTGCGGCGTCCCCTCGTCGTCCGCGGGCATTCCTGGAGCCGGCGGACGTGCCCCGTGCGGAGGAAGCATCACCACTTGGCCGATGACGCTGTGCAGCGGCGGAAGCCGTGCGAGTCCGGCGGCCACGATCGGCCGGTTGCGGCATCTGCCGGAGATGTCACCTCGGCCCAGCGTCGCGGTGCAGGTGCTCCACCTCGACGGGCACACGGCGTCCGCCTCACCCCTCTGTGCTTCCCGGAGGGCCGGCATCGCCCGCGGCGCGCATGCCCGTTTCAGTCGAGGGTGTGGTTGGCCAGGACGTGGTCGGCGGTCTGCAGGAGGGGCTGGTTGTGGCGGAAGGCGTGGGCCCGCAGGCGGGCCAGGGCGTCGTCGGTGCTGAGGCGGTGCTTCTCGGCGAGGATGCCGGCGGCCACGTGGACACTGGCGGGGTAGCCCTGCGGGCCGGGCCGGGGGAGGCGGAATTCGGCGGTCAGCAGGTGGGGGTGCTCGTCGAGGGTGAGCAGGGACAGGATGCGGGCGTAGGCGAGGGCGCGGGTCTTCTCGGCCGGGCTCAGAAGGCCGGGGGCGGTGCGGTAGAAGTCGACGGCGCCGAAGCGCAGCGCGCCGATGACCAGGGGAAGTGCGGTGACGCTGCGCATGTGCTGTTCGGCCGCGGTCTGGGTGAAGGCGGGCCACCGTTCGAAGGCGTGGTGCAGGTCGGCTTCTTCGACGAGGGTGCCGGTGACGTAGGCGTCGGTGCAGGGGCCTTCTCCGGAGACGAGCTGGGCGTCCTCCATGAGTTTGGCGCGTTCGTCGCTGGCATGGCCCAGCATGCGCAGGTCGTCGGCGACGACCAGGGTGATGCCCAGGCAGTCGGCGTTCACGTCGGCGGCGCACGCCTGACAGGCCGCCGCCAAGGTGACGTCGCCGCCGGCGGTGGCGGTGATGCGGTGCCAGACGTAACTGTGGTCGTCGTCATGCATAGGGCATCCCAACGGGTCGGGGATGGCGGGCTGCCGCACCGGCAGGGCTGTGCGGCCTGGCGCGTGCCGGTCAGGGCGGCGGGATCTCGCCGGTGTCGATGTCTGCGGTGGTCACCTGGCGGCACAGATCGGACAGCCGCAGGTGGTTCCTGCGGGCGTGCCGGCGCAGCGCGTCGAAGGCGTCGTCGAGGTTGGTGTCCCAGCGTTCGGCGAGGATGCCCTTGGCCTGTTCGATGACGATGCGGCTGGACAGGGCGGCCTGCAACTGGGCCCGTTCCTGGTTGCCGTGGGCGATGGTGCGGTGTTGCAGGATGGCGATGGTCGCCACGTCCGCCAGCGCCTGCGCCACACGCGCGTCGGCACGGGACAGGTCCTGCCGGCGGGTGTGGAAGAGGTTCATCGCTCCGACGGACCGCTCGCGCAGGCGCATCGGCAGCGCGTGGCTGACGGCGAAACCGGCCTGGCGGGCCTGCTCGGCGAACTGCGGGAAGCTGTCGGTCTGTTCGGGCGAGGCGAGATCGACGTTGAGCCGGGCGACGTGGTCGCGGTGGCATTCCACGCACGGCCCCTCCTCGTGCTGCAGCGCGAAGAGTTCCAGCAGGCGGGCGTGCTCGTCCGAGGCGGCGATCAACTGCAGCCGGCCGCCCGGGTCGGCGAGCATGACGCCGACCGCCGACACGTCGAGCAGCTCGGTGCAGCGGTCGCACAACGTGTGCAGGAATTCGATCAGGTCGAAGTCGTCGACCAGCGTATCGACGGCATCGAGAACGGCTGCCAGCAGGCGTTCCTCTCGATTCATGACTCTTTTCATCCCTTCACCGGTCGGACGCGCCCGGCCCGTCCTGATCATTGCGGAAGTGCACCCGCCGGGCCACCACGTCCTCGGCGACCTCCACCACCGTCCGGCCACGGGCGAAGGCGTAGGCCCGCAGCCGCATCAGCGCCTGGGCCAAGGTGGTCTTCGCCTGCACGCTGACCATCCCGGCTGCCTGATGCACCGCCGCCCGGTACAGCACCGAATCGTCTCTGGTGTCGGCGACGGCCCACTGCTGACCGCCGTCCGCCAGTACGGCGGTCAGCGCCCCCGCCACCAGCCAAGCATCGGCCCGCTCCGTCTCCCTCAGCGGGCCCGGGGCCGTACGCTGCAGGGTCAGCGTGCCCAGACAGGCCCCGCCGAGCAGCAGCGGGAAACAGAACACCGCCCCCACGCCCAGCTCGATGGCCTCGGGCAGCAGCGCCGGCCACCGGCCGGCCGCGACGTGCGCCAGGTCGGGCTCGGCCACCGGCGCGCACATGACGGCCGCCTCCAGAGCAGGGCCCTGGCCGAGGGTGTACTGCAGGTCCTCCAGCCGGGCGCTGGTCCCAGCGGTGGACCACACCAGCTCCCCCAGTTCGCCGGTCACCGGCACCGAGACGGCGACGCCGTCGACTCCGAGCACCTGCGCGCACCGGACCGCGTCTACGCCGATCAGCTCTTCTCCACCGGACGAGGCGCGAAGGTCCCCCAGCACAGCAGCCAAGTCGCCCTTGGATGCCATGCCCGTCACCTCCCGTACCGTTCCGGTCCACGGCTCCTCCAGCTTAGTGTTTCCGCCGCCCGCACAACCACCGCCCGACGGCGCGCGGAATGCGGCGCGGCTTCCCGCCCCCAGGGCGCACGACGGGCGTAAGCTGGGGAGGCGAGGCCGCCCGAACGGATAGTTTCGGGTTGTCTGCACGACACCTGGCCCAGACCCGTCCGGGCGGCATCGGTGAATGCCCACAGATCGGGTCACCACAATGCGCGCACACAGGGCATGGAGCCCTCCGTCGGTAGCGAGCCTGCCGTGACAGTTCCCCGGGCCGAAGCCGTCGTCCTCGCCGCCCGCCACCTGAACGAACCGGCCCCGGCCCGCAGCCTCGTCACGGCGTGCCGCACCGCGCTCGACCGGTCCTGCTCGGTGGGGCTGGCCCTGGCCGTGAACGCCGCACAGGCCCAGCGGGTGACCCTGGCGGCCGCCGGGCCCCTGGCCGCCCCGGGCGAAGCCCTTCAGCTCGACCTCGGGGAAGGCCCGTGCATCCAGGCCCTGGACCAGCACCCCCCCGTCCTCGTCGCCGACCTGCACCACACCGACACCGCCCGCCGGTGGCCCGTCTACGCCGAACGCGCCCTCGCCTGCGGCATCCAGGCGGTCTTCGCCTTCCCGGTCCTGCACGGCCTCCCCGGCACCGGCCGGGCCGGGCTCATCCTGACCGTCTACCGCAACCGGCCCGGCCCGCTGTCCGACGCACAGCGGGACACCGCCCATACCCACGCCCACGCCGCCGACCTGCTCCTGCTGACCGCCCTCGCCTCGGCCGAGGACGACACCACCGATGCCTGGTTCCTGCCGTCCGACGCGGTGATCCACCAGGCCATCGGCAAGATCAGCTACCGCCACTCCGTCACCATCGACCAGGCCCTGGCCCTGCTGCGCGCTCACGCCCACACCCACGACATCAGCCTGACCGACCTCGCCCGGGCCATCGTGCACGACGGTCTGACCCTGCCCGACCTGCCCCGCCCGCCCGCCCCCGGACACCACTGACCCTCCACATCCCCGGCGACCACACCCAAGCTCATGGGAGCGCGGAGGACACAGCCTCGGCGGGCGACAGCTTGCCGCGGACCCGGGACCCGGCCGGGGACGCAGGTCGTCAGCGGCTGATGACGACGAACCGTCCGGCGATCGTCGACCAGGACGGGCCCGACGTGGGTCCGGGCGGCAGTCGCGCCCCCGCCGCGCATCCCGTGGAGCAGCCCGTCCGCTCGCGTGGTCTTCTAGGCGGATCCGGCGGAGTCGTCGTAGGTGATCAGGTCTCCCGGCTGACACCGCAGGACCTCGCAGATCCTCGCCAGGGTCGAGAAACGGATCGCCTTGGCCCGCCCGTTCTTCAATACGGACAGGTTGACGACGGTGATGCCCACCTGCTCGGACAGTTGGGTCAGTGTCATACCGCGCTGGACGAGAACGCGGTCGAGGTGGATCCGGATCGCCTGGAGTTCCTCATCGGGCATCAGATGGTCCCTTCGAGGTCCTCTCGCATGCGCACGCCCTCACGCATGATCTTCCCCATGATCACTGCGGCGAGACCGGCCAGGACGAGCACCAGCGGCCCGGAGACGGTCGGCCCGGAACCCACGATCGGCGCCATGCTCCCGACGAGCCAGGACTCCGACCAGCCGGCGACGAGCCCGGCCAGCAAGGTGCCCCCGGTGACGAACCAGCCGAGCGCGGAGAGACGCTGCGACACCGTGTGAGTGAACGGCCCCTGCCCCAGGACGGACTTCAGCAGCCGGGAGAAGAGCAGCAGCGCGACGGACGCGAACAGCGGCCAGGGCAGTTGCCTGCCGAGGTCGGCGGCGCGCTGAACTGCGGAGGGGCTGCTCTGGCACAATCGCGTGGCGCTGCTGGACGCCTTCACGCCTTCGCTGATCGGCAGGCTGCCGTCCAGTGAGGCATTGGCCCAGAAGCCCGTCTGCACACAGACCGCCCCGTCGTCGAGCAGGTGTGTCACCCCCGTGCCGAGGAAGACAAGTCCCCAAAGCACCGCCAACACAAAGGTCCCCGAAGCCAGAGTCCTCGTCAGTCGCGTGTTCATCGCACCCCTACCTATCGACTTTCGATAGGTAGAACACTAGGGGAGCATATCGATATTCGACAAGTTCCTGGCTGCCGACGACACGGACCCGGCAGGCAGAACGACCGACTGACGCGCACGCAGGCCGGATACGCGTCCACCCCACCCGGCTCCCGCCTCGTCCCCCGCAACCGGCGTGACGGCCCCTGGAGCGCGGGACCCAGGTTGCGACGAGTACGGCGAGGATGGTCTTTCCGCCACCAGGGTCAGCGAGGACGGCCAGCCCCTCGGCCAGTCGGGCGGTGACCCCGGCATGGAAGACGCCGACCGGTTCCCACCCGTGGCGCCGCCTCCTTGCAGTAGCCGTAGCCCGCGTCGGCGGCCACCCGGCCGGACTACTGCCGCAGCGCCGGGACACTCCGCCGAGCCGTCACCAGGAGCACCGTTGCGTTACCGGCGCACGGCTGCGGCCGCGCGCACTTCGGCGAGGGCCTGCCGTGCCAGCGGGCCGAAGCCCTCGCTGCTGCCGGTGTCGATCCACCGCTCAAAGGCGATCTCCCAGGCGAGCGCGCCCAGTTGCGCGGCCACGCGCGCGGTCAGGCGCGGGGCTCCGCGCCGATGGAGAGCCTCGATCAGCGAGGCGGTGAGGTCGAGCCTCTTCAGGGCTTCGCGTTCACGCAGCTCCGTATTGGCGTTCAGCACGGCCTGGCGCCGGCGGCTGAACTCGCGGCGGTCGGCGGTGAAGAACGTCCGGCCGAGCGCGTCGAGGGCGTCCGCCACCGCGTCGAGCGGCCCGGCCTCCGGCGGCGCCGAGGCGAGCCCTTCGACGAGCGACCCGGTCACCGCGCCCTTGTCGAAGAGCACCTCGCGCTTGTCCGGGAAGTGCCGGAAGAACGTGCTCTTGGTGAGCCCCGCGCGCGCCGCGATCTCGGTCACGGTCGTGTTCTCGTAGCCGTGCTCCTCGAAGAGGTCGAGGGCGGCGGCGGCGAGTCGTCCTGGTGCGTCGGGTTGCCAGCGAGCCATGGGAGCAGTCTACGGGACTTGGTCCCATCACTGCTGTAGGGTCGATGAGACCAAGTCCCATCACTGGCCGAGAGAGGTCACCGATGAGTAAAGCTGTCCGTTACCGGCGCTTCGGCGGTCCCGAAGTACTCGAACTGCAGGAGATACCCGAGCCGCACGCCGCACCGGACGAGGTGCGCGTCCGGGTCACGGCCGCCGGGCTGAATCCGATGGACTGGCAAATCACCACACAGCCCGACATGGCGGCGCGGTTCGGCATCACCTTGCCGGCCGGGTTCGGCAGCGACTTCGCCGGAGTGGTGGACGAGGTGGGCGCCGACGCCACGGGATTCGCGGCCGGCGACCGGGTGTTCGGAGCTGCGATCGGCCGGTCCGTCGCCGATTTCGTACTGGTCAAGACACCTACGGCAACGCTGTGGCCCACCCCGGAGGGCATCGGCGACGAGGTGGCGGGCACGCTTCCGGTGTCCGGCCTGACGGCCTCCGCCGCGCTCGCCGCGATCGGGCTCCGCACCGGGGACACCGTCCTGATCGGTGGGGCGGCGGGTGGCGTGGGCATCTTCGCCGTGCAGTTGGCGAAGCTCGCGGGCGCCCGGGTGCTCGGCACCGCCTCCGAGGGCACGTTCGAGTTCCTGCGCGGGCTCGGCGCCGAGCCCGTGGCGTACGGCCCCGGCCTGGCGGACCGGGTGCGGGCCCTGGCGCCCGAGGGGATCACCGCCGCGACCGACCTGTTCGGAAGGGAGACGGCCGAGACCGCGCTGAAGCTCGGCGTGGCACCCGAGCGGATCTCCGTCGTGGCCGACGGCCCCGCCCCGCCGCCCGGTGTACGCAAGGCCGGCGCCCTCGATGCGGGTCCGGGTGCCCTGGAACGGATCGTCGACGCGATCCGCTCCGGCGAGATCACGGTGCCGATCGCGGCGACCTTCCCGGTCGAGCAGATTCGCGAAGCCGTGACGACGCAGGCCGAGAGGCATGTTCACGGCAAAATCGTGATCGCCCTGTGAACCGGCACGGGGTGGACTCAGCGGTCGGGACGAATGCGGCGCCCACATCTGGAGGTTGATCTCACCGGTGGCGCGGGCGAGGACGTCGAGCTGGGCGGGGCCGGGGTTGCTGGGCGGCCACCGATGGGGTGGACACGACGCGTGCGTCAGTGGCCCGGGGTGACCTGCTGGTCGACGCGCAGGGTCAGCTTCAGCGCGTCCAGGGCGCTGGCCGGGGTGATGCGGTTGTCCGCCTCGCCGCGCAGGACGGCCAGGACGTGGTCGATCATCGCGGTGTACTGGTCGGCCGGGGGCAGTTCCACCTCGTGGGCGCCGTCGTTGGTGTAGGCGGTCAGGGTGGCGGTGGGTTTGCCGTCGTAGCCCATGGTGCCCACCGATTCCAGGACGCCGTCGGTGAAGGCGGCGGTGTAGCCGCCGCGCCCGCCCCACGGCATCGGCCGCAGGGAGGAGACCGAGCTGCGGGCGATCGCCCCGTCGAAGGTCATGACCGCCTCGACCGCGCCGGCGTCCGCGTCCCGTTCGACCGCGGTGACGTGGACCTGCCGAGGTATGCCGAGGGCGCGGGTGATCAGGTCGAGGTCGCTGTGCATGGCCTCCATCGGCAACACCTTCGCCCCCAGGGACGCGCCGGGCCACAGCGGCGCCATCGCCGACCAGCAGGTCAGTTCCCGCAGCCGGCCGTAGGTGTTCTCGCGTACGGCGTCGGCGAGGGCCTGGTTGGCGGGGAGGAACCGCTCGAACATGTCCACGAACACGTGTCGGTCGCCGGCCTCGGCGGCGGCCACCAGCCGTCGGCCCTCCTCCAGGGTGGCGGCCATGGGCAGTTCACTCAGGACGTGCTTGCCCGCTTCCAGGGCACGGAGCGCCATCGGGGTGTGCAGCGCGATGGGCAGGCACAGGTCGACCAGGTCGAAGGAGGCGTCGGTGAAGGCGGCCTCCGGGTCGGTGGAGGCGGTGAAGCCGAACCGGCCGGCCACCTCGGCGGTCTTGGCCGCGTCGCGGCCGAACATCACCACGTCCACGTCGTCGCGGGCCGCGTAGACCGCGGCGTGCGCCTGGCCGAAGTTGGTCCCCAGCAGTGCGATCTTCATGTGTCTTCCTTCCGGATGAGAGCGAGGCGGTGCGGCCGCGGCCGGTGCCGCGGCCGTGGGCCTGGAAAAGGTGTGCTGGTGCGGTCAGGAGGGCTGGGCCTGGCTGATGCACACGGGCTGGCCGGAGGGGTCCAGCAGGACCGTCCAGTGGTCGCCGGGCTGGAAGTCGGGCCTGGTGGCCCCGAGTTCCAGCAGCCGCTTCTCGGCGGCGGCCACATCGGGAAAGGCCAGGTCCATGTGGAAGGGCAGCTCCTGCTCGGGCCAGGTGGGCGCGGTGAAGGAGCTGGAGGTCCAGAAGACGTACATCGCGTTGCCGACGGTGACGGGGAACGCGACCTCGTTGCCGTGCTCGTCGGGGTAGGGCTGTCCGACCTCGCTGCCCAGCGCGGCGGCGTAGAACTCGGCGAGCCGGCGGCCGTCGTCGGCCCAGATCGCGTACGAGATCACCGAGCCGCTGAGAGTACCGGTGGAGTGGGTGGTGCTCATGGGGGATACATCCTTTCCGTGTTCCCGCGGCCGCCGGGTGTCGGGCCGCGGAGCGTGCAGTCGACGTCGGCGGACCGGGCGGCGCGGGGGGGGCGCCGGCTGCGGTCCGCTTCCCCGCAGGGGTCAGGCGTCGGCGGTCCGGGCGGGCGAGGAGAACAGCCCGAATCGGTTGCCGCGCGGGTCGCGGAGGCGGCAGAAGGCCGGTCCGTCGGGGTTGGTGTCGGGCCCGTACTCGACGCGGGCGCCCGCCTGCTCCGCCACGGCGGTGGTGACGGCGACGTCGGGGACCAGGAAGCAGGGCATCATGTAGTCGGCCCCGGCCCCCTCGGCGCTGCCGCCGCTGTGGTCCCACAGGCCGCCGGACGGCCACTCGGCTCCGGGGCCGAAGATGCTGAAGTACGGCTTGCCGCCGGCCGTCTCGTCCTTCTCGATGCGCCAGCCGAACGCGGCGGCGTAGAAGTCGGTGGTGGCCTGAAGGTCGGTGGTGCCGATCTCGAACCAGGCCATCGCGCCGGGCTGCGGCACGGTCGCGGCCTGCTGCATGTGCTCCTCGGTCGCCTGCGCCCGCTCGGCGAGCCGGGCCGACTCGCCGCGGGAGAACAGGGACAAGACGTTGCCGCGCGGATCCTTCAGACGGGCGAAGACCGTCACGTCCGCCACCTGGGTGGCCGGCACCACGACCGTGGCGCCCAGCCGGGTGAGCTGGTCCACGTCCGCGGGGACGTCGGCGGACAGGACCGAGAGATTGATCGCCTCGCCACCGGTGTCGCCCTGCTGGACGGCGCCCATCGGCCAGGGTGCGCCCGGGGCGAAAACGCGGGTGTAGGTGCGGCCGTCGACCGAGGAGTCCGGGTCGGCTTCGAAGCTCCAGCCCAGCAGCGGGCCGTAGAAGCCGGTGACGGCATCGGGATCAGTGGTGCCGATCTCGAACCAGACCACCTGGCCGGGAGACAGGAAACCCATGATGAGAAGGCCTTTCGCGGGTGCGGTACGGGGTGGCGAGGGAGCGGGAACGGCTGTGGTGTCGAGCCTGGTCCACCACGGCCGGCGCCGCCCGTCTGCGCGGTTCGACCGCTTTCGAGGGTGTTCGGAGGGGTTTGTTCTCGGGTATGCCCTCACGCTAGGAGGCTTTTAGGACACCTCACGTCCGTAAAGGGCGCCATTCTGGAAAACATGACGAGCGACCTTCCCGCACGGATGCTGCGCCTGCTGTCCCTGCTGCAGACGCGCCGCGAATGGTCCGGCACCGAACTCGCCGAGCGCCTCGGCGTCACCACCCGCACCATCCGCCGCGACATCGACCGCCTTCGCGAGCTCGGCTACCCCGTCGAAGGCACCACCGGCCACGCCGGCGGCTACCGCCTGGCCTCCGGCACCGCCATGCCGCCCCTCCTGCTCGACGACGACGAAGCCACCGCCACGGCCGTCGCCCTGCGCACCGCCGCCGGCCACCTCACCGGCATGGAGGAAACCGCCCTGCGCGCCCTGGCCAAACTCGAACAGGTCCTGCCCCACCGGCTGCGCACCCAGGTCGCCGCCCTGCACCAGGCCACCGCCACCATCGACTGGAGGCAGCACGTCCCGCGCACCGACCCCGCGGTCCTGGCCCTGCTGGCCGCCGCCTGCCGCGACCACGAGACCGTCACCTTCGACTACACCACCCGCGGCGGCGCACAGGCCCCCCGTCGCGTCGAACCCCACCACCTCATCGCCTCCGGCGGCCTGTGGTACCTCCTCGCCCGAGACACCGGCAAGGATGACTGGCGCATCTACCGCCTCGACCGCGTCGCCCGCCTCTCCCCCACCCGGCACCACTTCGTCCCGCGCCCGGTACCGGGTGACGACCCCGCCGCCTACGTCGCCGACAAGATCGCCACCGCCCCCGTCCGCTACCGTGCGACAGCCACCGTCCACGCCTCCGCCGAGACCGTCCGCCGCCGCACCTGGGCGCTGGCCGGCCGCATCCGGCCCCTCGACGAGAAAAGCTGCACCGTCGACTGTTCCAGCGACCACCTGACCGGCGTCGCCCAGACCCTCGCTGCGCTCGACACCGACTACACCCTCGACGCCGGCCCCGACGTCACCGCGTATCTGCGCGAGACGGCCGAACGCACGACTCGCGCCCTGATCGACTGAACGGGCGCGGGAACCCTCGCGGTGTGTGCCGGCCCGGAGGTTTTTGGGCCGCGCGGGTGAAGGCAGGCATAGCAGGTGCTCAGCGGGGGAGGATGGCGGCGTCAACGTGGGGAGAGTCATGATTCCGCCGCCTCAGTTCCCGGCCGCCGGTACGGGCGCGGTACGTGGTCCTGGCGTCCAGGGCGAACTGATTCCGCCGTCCGGCACCGACGGCCCGGTGCGGCCGGACCTCGCGGAAGTGGTCCGAGTCGCCCGGCGGATGCGCGAGCGCTCACAGCAGCAGCGAGCCGATGCCCGACGGATGCGGCGCGACCTGCGCATCCTGCTCGCCCGAGGCACCACTCCCACCGCACGTGACCGCCTGTGAGTCCCACCGGTATCGGCTCCTCGTACGGGGCAGCCGCCAGCGCCGGGTCACCGGGGTAGCGGGAGCACCTCGGTGAGGAGGCGGGACCAGCCAGATCCGGGGGGCAAGTCCTGGACGGATCAGAACGGTCGAACGCGCCACTCAATGGCCGCAACCGGGCAGCCGGGCATTCGCCGTCTGCACGGGTCAGCGCCTCACAGCTACCCGTCTGGGCAGGCCACGGAGCCGCCCGGTACACCTGAGGGGCGGGCGTCAGGAGGCGGCCCTGCACCTCACCGGCCGCTGAACAGAAACCGTACGTAGCGCGCGTAGGTCAGCCCGCTCTGCCGGCTTCGGGCCGCCTCCAGGGCGACGGTGAGGGGCCCCGTGAAGGGCGCTGCTCTGCTGGATTTCAGCGGTACGACGGCTGAACTCCTGGCGTTGTCGGCGGGCCCTGTCCCCGGCGGTGGTGTTCTCCCTGGCGAGTTGTTCGCGTCCCTCCTCCAGGCGCTTCTTCGCCTGCGTGCGGGCAGTGTCGGCTTCGGACTCGACGGCGGTGCGCCGGGTCGTGAGCCGGTCCCGGCGGTGGGCGATGTTCTGCTCGACCGGCTGCTGCTCTGCCGAGCTGAGGGTGGTCGGCTGCCGGGCCACGGCGGAAGCGATCACTTCTCGGCGCCAGGCGACCAAGGCGGCGGCCTTGGCCTCGCCGATGCCGCGGACGTCGGCGCGGTGGCCGCCAGGCAGGACGAGTACGGCTCCCGTGCTGTTGTAGGAGCTGTTCTGTACGGTGCGGTAGCCGGTGAAGTCGGCTGCCGTCCGGATGCCGTGCTCATCGGCGAGACGGGCGACGAGCTTCGGGCCGACACCGTGCGGCGGTGACTGTGCGACGAGCCGCCGGGCGAGCTGGGCCTGGACGTACGCGGACTGCTTGTCGGCCAGGGCCTCGGCCAGGGCCCTGCGGCGTTCCTCCGAGAGGCCGTCGATCTTCTTGGCGATGTCACGGAGCTTGCGTGTCCTGCGCTGCTCGGTGTCCTTGAGCGCGGCGTGGTACTGGGCGGTGAGCTCGTCCTGGGCCCGTGGGTAGGCAGCCTGGCGGTGTGTTTCCGCTGCTTCGAACTTCGTCCGTTCCTTGCGCAGCTTCGCGGCGGCTTTCACCGGGTCCCCGACCTGGGCCAGTTGCTTCGTCAGGGCGGCCAGGTCGGCCCGTGACCGGACCCGTTCGGTACGGCGGCTCCGGGCGAACGCGGTGGCTGTGGCGGCGAGGGCCAGCGGGGCGACGAGAACGGGGGAGGCCGCCGGAGATCCGGCGAGAGGCAGGACGAGAGGCAGGAGGAGCGTCGCCATGAGGGCGAGGCACCACAGCACGACTGCGACGACGTCTAGCGCCGTGCGGGTGTGGAAACCGTCCGGCGAGGCCGTGACGGGAGTGGCCGGTGTGGTCGCGGGCTGTTCCGCGAGGTGCCCGGACATCCAGCCGGGCAGTCCGCCGGCGCCCGGAGCGGTCGGGCCCGCGGCCGGCGGCGTGGGGCTCGCCGTGGCGGAGGTCCGCGGTCCCGGTACGGCCCGGGCCAGTGGGGGAAGCAACTCCAGCGGCTGGAAGGCCAGCGATCTCACCTGCTCCGCGAGGTCGCTCACCGTCCGGTCCGTGTGGGCGAGCAGTGTCCGCAGGCCGGTGGAGCCGGCCGGGCTCGTGAAGTCTTCCTCGGTGAGGAGCAGGAACTCACCGCTCGGCTCGTGCAGCCGGTTCCACAGGGCGGGATCGGCGGCGATCGCCTTGAGCGACAGGAAGATGACCCAGGCGGAGAACCGGTCCAGCTCCGCGCCGAAGTCGTCGCTCCCGCGCAGCGGCGACTGGTAGTTGCGGTGGCCCCGTTCGGTGCCGCCCAGGCCGGCCAGGGCGGGGACGTACATGCCGTCGTAGTCGACGAGACGGAAGGTGCCGTCGCTCGCGACCAGCAGGTTGCCGTGCTGGAGATCGCCGTGGGCGATGCCGTGGGCCGACAGGTCCCGGGTCAGCGCCTCGAACCGGTCCGCCAGCCCGCTGACGGCCGACCGGTCGGCGTGGTGGGCGTCGAGCCAGGCGGACAGCGTCACGGCGTCGATCCAGTCCATCTTGAGGACGGGGTAGAGGTCGTTACCGACGCGAACGGCGTCGGTAAGGTACTCGAAGCCGAGTTTCCACGGCTGGGAGAGCCCGGCCGGGTCCAGCAGCGCGAGCCGGGAGCTGATCGCCTCGTACCGCTGCTCCTGGTCCGGGACGTGGCGGGTGAAGCACTTGACGGCGTACCGCTGCCCCGAGGCGGCGGACGTCAGCGAGAAGACGCTCGCGAAAGCGCCGGACACGGCACGCGGCAGGCCGAGTCCGGTCAGTTCGGCGCGGGCGCCCTTCAGTTCGGGGTGCTGGAAGCACAGCCGTGTGTGCTGCAAGGCCTCCGCGTAGGCGGCACCGCTGGGGAACTGCCGCTGCGGGCCGGTGGGCGAACCCACTGTCACCTCCCTTCGAAATCGATCCGTACGACGGCCACGTCGTCGTTGCGCAACTGCCGGCGTTCTCTGAGGCCGTCCAGCCAGGTGCGGAAGGCGTCCAGGTCGTCGGGGCCGGAGAAGTCCAGCAGTTCGCGTACGGCGCTGTCCTGGTCGGCGGCCGTCAGGAACCAGGCGGCCAGTGCGTCGGTCATCAGGAACAGCCGGTCGCCGGGCTCGCACCGCCCTCGGGCGAACCGGGCGCGGCGGGCCAGCAGTCCGGCGTCGTGGTTGCGGCTGCCGAACAGATCGGGCGCGGTACCGAATTCCTCGGGCGTCGCTACGGGGAACGCCTGGAGCAGCCGATCGTCCCGTAGCTGGAACAGGCAGCTGTCGCCCAGGGCGGCGGCCCGCCAGCGCCAGGCCGCCGGCTCGCACGCGTCGGGGCCGGGGGTGAGGGCCGGGCCAGGGCCGGGCTCGGGGTCGATCCGTACGGTGAGCAGGGTCGCGTACGCGCCGGCGGCGAGCTTGGTGTGCTCGTACCATTTCAGCGGGCGTCCGTCCGCGACGCGCGCCCGCGTGTAGGCCGCGAGCCAGGGCTCCCACCGTGCCACGGCCGACGACGCGAACCTCTCGAACGCGGCGCCACCCGCCAGCAGTTCGGGGCACTCCATGGCCTGCTCGGCCGCCGCGCGGGACAGCAGCCGGGCCCAGTCCTTGGCCAGGGCGCTCTCCGTCGCCCCGTCGCAGACGCCGGCGGTGAGCGGTCCGCGCAGCATGTCGTCGTGCGCACAGCCCGGGAGCACCGCGACCGCGTCCTCGCATTCCGCTTCCGTGCTCCCGTACTTGGGAGTCACGAGGTGCGTGACGTACACGCAGGAGAGCGACGTGGTCACCGCAGCTCGGTGGCGCGGGTGCCGATGTCGAGGAACTGGACGACCGAGGTGATGTCCGCGTTGTAGACGAAGCCGCGGGTGGTCTCGCTGACCCGCTGGCCCTGCGAAGCGGCGTACGCGCGCATGTGGCCGGGCAGCGGGCTCGACATGGCGAAGAGGGTGCGGGCGTAGCTGTCGGGGAGCCCGTCGGCCGTGTCGGGGAAGGCGGTGGGTGTTCCGCCCGCGGCGGAGACGTGCAGGTTGAACAGCAGAGCGGCGCCGTCGGCCGTGGCGTGCGAGGTGACGGCCTCGGCGGCCGCGCTGGGCTCACCGTCGGTCGACTCGCCGTCCGTGAGGTTGATGACGATCGGCGGGAATCCGGCCGGGTGGCGCTCGGTCCAGTCGGCCACGAGGTTCGCGGCGTACCGCAGGGCCCGGTTCATCGGCGTACCGCCGCTGGCGACGGGGTCCATCCACAGCGGGAAGCTGACCGTCGTCTCGACCAGGCCGCCCGCGCCGTCGGGCACCCGCTTGCTGCGTTCGTCGATCCGGGCCGGGTGGTCCGCCACCTCGCTGAGGGGAACGATGTCCCGGCCCGCGAGCGAGCCGGCGAACGCCGAGCCGACGGTGGCGCCGTAGCCGATGACGGCGACGTGGAAGTAGTCCCGCACACCTTCTTCCTTGGCGCACTTGACCGACAGTTCGGTGAGGAGCCGGTTGATGGCGTCGGCGACGACATCGGCCTTCTGCTGCGGGATTTCCCCGCCGATGGGATCGCTCATCGAGGTCGACTGGTCGACGAGGAAGATGATGCTCGTCGGATTGCTGCGGCTGATCTCGGCCGTGTACGGCACGGTGCGCTCCCGGCGGGTGGCGAAGGCGAGGAAGACAAGGGGGTTGTCGGGAGGAAGCCGCCGGGAGGAGGTGGTCGGAAGGAACGTTCACGGCGCGGTGACGTCCCGGTCCCGGAACGGCGCATGCCGAGGACGCGGGCCCCTGTCAGGCCCCGCTCCCACGAGGTGCCGCTTCTGCGAGATCCCCCCCACGAGACCCCCCGATGGCATCGTAGTACCGGCGCTTCGGCGTACGGGAGGGAACGGCCGAAGTGGGGCCCGCTGGCGGAGGGCTGGCCGCAGCCGTGCCGCATGGGGGCGGGGGGGGCATACTGCCGTCGGCCACGCCGATCACCTCGCGTTGCCCGCCCACGCGCCACCACGCGCTTCCAAGCGCGGAAAGGACCACCTCGTGCTCGCATCCCTCCCCCTCGCCTGGCTGTTACTCATGGCGGCCGTGGCGACCTTTGTCTTCTCTTTCGCGATGGCCGCGTGGATACCCGGGCGCAAGGGGAGAGTTGTGTTCCCTCTCGTCTCCCTCGCCTGCTGTCTCGGCATGGTGCTGGTCGGGCAGTTCCAGTATCAGCACTGGTCCCCGCGGCACATGCTGGTGCTGTACTCGTTCGCCTGGGTCGGCATCACGATCGGTCTGTTCCCGTCGCGGAAACTCATGTACCGCTACGCCGAGGAGATCAGCCGGGGCGTGAAGCGGGAGAAGTACCCGTTCCCCGCGCGCTACCTGGTGGCCGCCGTCGCCTCTGTCGTCGTCATGAGCTTTCTGGCGTACGGCCTGACGCGGTAGCTCCGCGGGGCGGACGGGCGCGGGCAGCCGTTCAGCGGACGAGGCGGAAGAGTTCGTACAGGTCGTCGGTGGTGCGCGCCGCCGCCAGCATGCGGCGGAAGCCCGGGTGGGCGGTGTGGCGGGCGAGGACGGAGTAGGCCCGTACGCAGCCGGCGTCGCGGAGCTTGCGGGGGGCCGCGAGAAGGAAGACGTCGCGGACCGGGCGGTCGTCGGCGCCGTGCCAGCCGAGTTCGGCCGGTACCCGCGCGAAGGCGGCCGCCGGGCCGTTGACCGCCCGGCTCCGGGCGGCCAGCAGGGCGATGCCGTGGAAGCCGTTGGCGCCCTGTGCCATGCGCAGGCGTACCGCGCGGACGAAGGCGCGGACGTCGCCGAGGGCGCCCGCGGCGTGCAGGCCGCCGGCCAGGGCTTCGAGGAGTTCGTCCCGGGTGGCGGCCTGTGCGCGGGGGTGGATGTGCTGCTTGTCCAGGTAGTCGGCGAGGCTGCCGGTGCCGCCGGCCACCGTACGGGCGCGGGTCATGCCTCGGCCGGCTCCGGTTCGGGAGCGGTCGTCGTCGTGCGGGCCGGGCGGAGGATTCCGGCGGAGAACACCGCTGCCACGCAGAAGGCGACGGGCAGGAAAAAGGCCAGGTTCAGGGGCACCAGGTGGGTGAGCGGTCCGATGATGGCGGGGCCCGCCAGCATTCCGACGTATCCCATGCCCGCCACGCGGGACACATTCGCGCCGGACGACGCCGGGTCGACATTGCCCGCCGCGGTGAAGAACTGCGGAATGCACCCGGACAGGCCGATACCGAAAAGGGTCCAGCCGAGAAGGGCCAGGGGCACCCAGGGGGAGAGCGAGGCGAGGGCCAGGCCGAGGGCCGCGAGGCCGGCTCCGTACCGTACGACGAAGACCCGGCCGAAGCGGGCGACCACCCGGTCGGTGACGAACCGGCCCACGGTCATGGCGGTGGAGAATCCGCCGTACGCCAGGGCCGCGGTCGCGGCGGGAGCGTCGAGCACGTCCTTGAGGTGCAGCACACTCCAGTCGTTCGCCACGCCTTCGCACAGCATGAGCATGAAGGCGAGCAGGCCCAGCGCCCAGACCTGGGACGGGGTACGGCGCCTGGCGGCCGGGACCGGGGCCTGCGAGGTGCCGGGTTCCGCCGTCTTCGGGCCGGTCGGAGCCGGTGCGGGCTTCTCCGGGGGCAGCATGCCGGGCACCAGCGCGAGTGTGATCAGTACGCCGGCCACCGCCACGACGGCGAGGGTGAGGGAGGGCTGCCAGTCCCAACTGATGGTGCGGGCGCCGATCAGGGCGGCGATGACACCGCCGACCGAGAACACCGCGTGAAAGGCCGACATGACGGGACGGCCGTAACCGCGCTCCACCTGAACAGCCTGTGTGTTCATACTGACGTCCAGGCAGCCGTTGCCGAAGCCGAGCGCCAGCAGGGCCGCCGCCAGGGTCCACGGCGAGTCCGCCAGGCCGGGCAGCAGGACCGTGGCGCTGCACAGGGTGCCGCCGGCCAGCACGACGGTGCGGCTGCCGAACCGGTCGGCCAGCGCCCCGCAGATCTGCATCCCCGCGAAGGCGCCGCCGCCCAGGAAGAGCAGCAGCCAGCCCAGGACGGCATGGGTGATGCCGACCCGGTGCTCGATCGCGGGGATGTGCACGATCCACATCCCCATGACGAAACCGTTGAGCGCGAAAGCCAGGAAGGTGCAGGCGCGCGCCGTACGCAAGCGCCGCGACGGCGGCGACCCGGTGGTGGGGGCAGTCGATTCACTCATCACGGCTGACCATAACGCACACCGAGTATGTGCGTAAGGGGTTTCGGTGACTTCCGGCACGTTCTCGGCCGGGGTGGGGCGGCGACGCCGGACGGCTCTGCGGTGGCGGCCGGTCGTCGTCCAACTGAGCACCCATGCGTCGGAGTTGACGGTCGAGCCGCGGCGGGGGCGTCACACGTGCACGATGTTCACGCCCGCCGCGCGCATCTCCTCGACCACCGTCGTGCCCTGGGGCGCGTCGGTCACCACCACGTCGAGCTGTTCGACCGAACAGATCCTGCCGAGCGCCACCCGCCCCAGCTTCTCGGCGGTGGCCACCAGGATGATGCGCCGCGCCGCCCGCGCCGCGACCCGCTTCACGTGCACGTCGTCCAGGCTGTAGGCGGTGGCGCCGCTGGCCGCGTCCACCCCGCAGCAGCCCAGGATGAAGGTGTCGTACCGCAGGTCCTCGAAGGTGCGCAGGGCCGTCTCGCCGTAGAAGGACAGCTCTCCCGGCCGGACCTGCCCGCCGGGGAGCAGCAGGCGGATGCCCTCGTGTTCGGCGAGCGGCATGGTCGCGTGCAGGGACAGCGGGGTGACGGTGAGCCGGCGGCCCGCCATCGCGTGGGCGACGGCCACCGCCGTGGTGCCGGTGTCCAGGGCGACGGTCTCCCCGTCGTTGAGCATCCGCACGACCACGTCCGCCAGCTTCGCCTTGGTCTCGCTGCCGACCATGGACCGCACCGCGTACGGCGGTTCCACCCCGCTGAGCAGGGCGGTCACGGCGCCGCCGTGCACCCGGCGGAGCGCGCCCCGGGACTCCAGGAGCTCCAGGTCCCGGCGGATGGTCATCTCCGACGTCTGGGTGGAGCGGGCGAGTTCGGCCACGGAGGCCCGGTTGCGCTCGGCCAGCAGGGCCAGGATGAACCGGTGGCGTTCGGAGACATTCATGCCGCTGATGTAGCACATCAACACGCCCGCTGCGAGTTGCTTCCCTTCCGCCCGTAGGGCTCCCGGGCCTGCCGGAGCCTCGGCGGTTGACATCCGACCATGCTGAGTGTGTACTCACACGCACACTGTGTGCATACGGGGCCGGCTCCCGGAGAGGTGATGTCATGACCGCGGTGCTCTTCGACATGTTCGGCGTGATCGCCCGGCAGCAGTCCCCCGCCGCCTGCGCCCGGCTGGAGGAGACGGCCGGACGGTCCGGGGCCGCCTTCTGGGAGAGCTACTGGGGACTGCGGCAGCCTTACGACCGGGGTGACCAGGACGGTGCGCGGTATTGGCGGACGGTCGCCGAGGCGCTCGGAACGCACTTCGACGAGGAACGCGTCGCGGAACTCATCGCCGCCGATGTGGCGAGCTGGAGCCGGACCGACGACGAGATGGTGGAATGCGTCGCGGGACTTGCGGACAGCGGCACCACCCTCGGTCTGCTGTCGAACATTCCGGAGGAATTGGCGGCGCACTACGAGGAGACCCAGGAGTGGCTGAAGCACTTCTCGGTCCTGGCCTTCTCCTGCCGCATCGGACACGCCAAGCCGGAGCCCGGCGCGTACACGTGGTGCAGTACGGCGTTCGGCCTGCCGCCCGAGCGCATCCTGTTCGTCGACGACCGGGCGGACAACGTCCGGGCGGCCGAGGCGCTGGGGATGCGCGGGCACCTGTTCACGTCGCTCGCGGAGCTGCGCCCGGCGCTGAGCTGACGACACGCTGAGCCGACGACAGCCGGCCGAGCGATCGACCGTGCGACCGGCCGCCCCGGTGCGGCCAGTGCCACCGGTACGGCCGGTGCGACCGGTGCGACCGGCGGAAGCCCGGACCGCCCTTCCATACCGGCGCCGGGGCGGGTGACCTGACACTCCCGCCCCGGCGCCTCGCCGTGCGACGCGCCCGCCCCGGCCGACGCCCCGACGCCCCCCGGTCCGGCCTCCCCAGCCTCCGCAACTTCCCCGATCGCTCCGGCCTCCCCACCCGCTCCAACCACTCCCACCGCTCCACCCGGCCCGAACAAACACGCCGCCCAAGTTCTCATCAATAGTGTTTGAAATTTGCGTAAGGCCGTGAAACGAACACCCCAACCCTCCGTATGCCGCCCCTTAGAGCCTTGTCGAAGTCTCCTGCGGCCCCGGCGACAGAACTCCGCCACCGCCCGGCCGAACTCCGACCCTCCCCCACACCACCCCGTCTGTGCAGCTCACGCACCCCATCACGGCTTCCCCCGCGAGGCCGGCCGACCGCCGATCTGATGGAATCCAGCCGATTCACAGATGATCAAGCGAAACGAACATCCTGACTGTTAGTGTCGTTGGCGTCAGAAGGTGAAGTGCCCGGCCGGGGACCGACCGCCCCGCGGAGTCCGGGCCCGCCACCGGAGAGCACGCCACCCCTGCCACCACCCCGCCACCGGCCGGCGTTCAGGCCCGCGCGAGTGGCGCAGGTCAGGGGCCGGGCAGGCGTGCCCATGCATCCCGTCACCCATATCTGGCAACAGCATGTCTTCTTCGAGGAGAAATGTTCATGGACGCCACAAACGTACGTGATCTGCTCTATTACCCCGTCAGCGCCCAGAAGATGGTGCGCGGTGAAGGGATCTACCTTTACGACGAGGACGGCAACGAATACCTCGACTGCGCCTCCGCCACCTTCAACCTGAGCCTCGGGTACTCGCATCCGGCGGTCATCCAGGCGATGAAGGACCAGTTGGACGTCTTCACCCATCTGACCTCCTCCGTGCAGAGCGACCCGATCAACGGCCTGGTGCGCCGGCTGGTGGAGGTCTCCCCCGACAACCTGACCAAGGTGCACCCGAAGGTCTCCGGCGGTTCCACCGCCAACGAGGGCGTCATCAAGATGGCGCAGCACGCCACGGGGCGCTCGGAGGTCATCTCCCTGTTCCGCAGCCACCTCGGGCAGACCATGATGATGACCTCGATGTCGGGCAACGCCTTCCGCAAGGAGCCGTTCCCCTCGCTCTTCCCGCGCACGCTCCAGGTGCCGGACCCGTACTGCTTCCGCTGCTTCTACGGGCAGCAGCAGGGCAGTTGCGGGATGATGTGCGTCGACCGCATCGAGGACTTCCTGGAGTACGCCAGCACCGGCCAGGTCGCCGCCATCATCGTGGAGCCGATCTCCGGCAACGGCGGCAACATCGTCCCGCCGGACGGCTATTTCCCGAAGCTGCGGGCCTTCTGCGACGAGCACGACATCGTGCTGATCTTCGACGAGATCCAGACCGGCATCGGCCGTACGGGGCAGATGTTCGCGGCGCAGCACTTCGACGTGGAGCCCGACGCCATCACCACCGCGAAGGGGCTCGGCGGTTCGGGCGCGCAGGTCGCGGCGATCCTGACCAACGAGCGGCTGGCGGGCCTGCCGGCCAACCACCACTCCTTCACCTACGGCGCCAACCTGCTGGCGGCCTCGGCGGCCAACGTCACCCTGGACATCGTCCGGCAGCCGGAGTTCCTGGCCAACGTCCGGGCCACCGGCAACTACATCCTCGGCCGGCTCGCGGACATGCAGACCCGTCACCCGGCCATCGCCGACGTCCGCGGCGTCGGCCTCATGATCGGTTTCGAGATCGCGCACCCCGACGGCAAGCCAGCCGTCAAGCTGACCAACCACCTGGCGAGCGCGGCCGGGCAGCACGGACTGATCCTGCGCACCTCCCGGTACGGCTACGGCAACGTGCTCAAGATCCGGCCGCCGCTGATCCTCACCCTCGACCAGGCGGAGCTGCTGTGCGACCGCCTGGAGAACCTCTTCCGCGCGGAGCTGGCCGCATGACCCGGCTGAAGAAGCTGCTGACGGGACTGGGGCAGCACGTCAGGGCCGAGCTGATGACCTACGCCGATCAGGGGCTGGCCCGGCAGGTGCACGGCGACTCCCCCGGCGGCGACGCGCAGTTCGACGTGGACGAGGTGGCCGAGCGGGCCGTCCTGACGTATCTGCGCGCGCACGCGGACGTACCGCTCGCGGTCTACACCGAGGACGGCTCGCTGGTCGAGCTGGCACCCGATCCGCGGTACGTGCTGGTCGTGGACCCCATCGACGGCACCCGGCCGACCTCGGCCGGGCTGGAGATGGGCATGGTCTCGATCGCCGCGGCGCCGCTGGCGCGGTCCGCGCCGACACTGGACGACGTCACCGCGGCGTACCTGCTGGAGATCAAGTCGGGTGCATGGATCTACGGTGACGACGACGAAGGACTGACGCACGGCGGCTTCCCGCACGCGCTGCCCCGGCTCAGCCGTACCACCGACCCGGCGAAGATGTTCTGGTCGATCGAGTTCAACGGCCACCCCATGCACCTGATGACGGCGGCGTACGCGCATCTGGTGGACCGGTCCGCCAACACCGGCGGCATCTTCGTGTTCAACAGCGCCACCTTCTCGATCTCGCGCATCATCACCGGCCAGCTCGACGCGTACGTGGACATCGGCAACCGCGTCCTGCGCGACCACCCGGCGACCGAGCCGGACTTCCTGGCGGCCGGGCGCGGCTCGATCCTGCACCTGTTCCCGTACGACATCGCCGCCGCGACCTACCTCGCCAAGCGCGCCGGGGTCACCATCACCGACGCCTACGGCGACGACCTGGGGACCACCCAACTGCTCGACCTGGACCCGATGAACCAGAAGTCGTGCATCGCGGCGGCCACCCCCCAGCTCCACAAGGAACTGCTCGGCGCCATCCGGTGGGACCTCCCCGGCGCCGCCCCCACCACCGCAGGAGGAACCCGGTGAAGGCCCTGATCCTGAACGAGCGGCGCACGGTGTCGCTGGTCGACCACCCGAAGCCGGAGGCTTCCGCGCCCACCGACGTCGTGGTGCGGGTCGTGCAGACCGGCATCTGCGGCACCGACCGCAGCGTGCTCGTGGGCAAGTTCCCCGCCGTGCCCGGTGTGGTGATGGGGCACGAGGCGGTCGGCACCGTGGACGCGGTGGGGGCGGCGGTGACCGCGCTCAAGCCGGGCGACCGGGTCATCGTCAACCCGACGCTCTACTGCGGCGGCTGCCCGTCCTGCCTGCGCGGGCACTGGGACTTCTGTGCCAACAAGGCCGGTACGGAGGTCGGGCTGGACCTGGACGGCGCGTTCGCCGAGTTCATCCGGCTGCCCGAACGGTTCGTCCACACCATGCCCGAGGGCATGGATTTCGACCGCGCGGTGGTCGTGGAGCCGCTGGCGTGTGCGCTGAACAACATCGAGGCGGGCCGCCTGGAGGCAGGCGAGACCGCGGTGATCGTCGGCGGCGGGCCGGTGGGCGTGGTCTGTGCGATGGCGGCTCAGCACTACGGTGCCCGGGTCCTGCTGATCGAGCCGGACCCGTACCGGCAGGAGCTGTGCCGCAAGGTGTTCGCGCAGGACGGTGCGGGCCGGGTGACCGTGCACACCCCGGACGAGGCCGAACTGGCGCGGCGCGGCGACGTGGTCATCGACACCGTGGGCAACCTGCTGGAGCAGAGCCTGGGGTACGCGGCGGCCCGCGGACGCGTGGTGATCATGGGCTACAACAGCAAGGCCTCGGCCACCGTGCGGCCGCTGGAGATCCTCCAGCGCGGTCTGCAGATCATCGGGGCCGGTGACTACAACAGCCAGGTGTTCCCGAAGGCGATCGAGCTGGCCCGGTGGCTGCCGCTGGAGCGGCTGGTGACCCACCGCTTCCCGCTGGAGCGGCACGAGGAGGCGTTCGCGGCGCTCGCCGCGGCGCCCGGGACGCCGTACTCGGCGCTCAAGGTGGTGCTCGTACCGGAGTGACGCGGTCCGGTCCCGGGCCCCTCCGGCCGGACGACGAAGCCGGCCGGAGGGGCCGACCGTGCGGGCCGGCCGGCGGGGCCGTCAGGAGAAATCGACGGCGGCCAGCACCGGGCCGGCGGCCAGCAGGGCGTACTGGACCCACACGGTGTCGCGCCGTGCCCGGTAGCTCATCGGGACGGCGAGCGCGACCAGACCGGAGACGAGGGACAGCCACATGACCGTTTGGGCCACGCCCACCAGCGGTCCACTCGCTCCGTCGCCGCTGTGCGCCTGGTTGAGGACGATGATCGCGAACAGCACGTACGCGACGCCGAGCAGCGGGATGCCGAGGGCGGCGAACACCCGCAGGGCGGTCGTGGAAGGGGCGAACGGATCGGGCGCCGACAGGTCGGCGGAGGCGGGCGAAGGGGCTGGTGCGTTCATGGTCGTCAGCCTGCCCGGGACGGGACGGCGCGGTATCGGGTCGGGTACTCAGGGCCGGGCGGGCACGTACTCAGTGCCCGTCAGGTCTCGTACGGGGGGTCCGCCCGGCTGGAGGGGCCATTGTCGAGGACCGTACTCAGAGGCCGCCCCTGGTGCCCGTCCCCAGCGGCCGTCTCCAGCGGCCGTCTCTAGTGGAACTGCTCCTCCTCGGTCGAGCCGCGCAGCGCGGTCGTCTCGGAGGCCGGGTTGACGGCGCCGGCGACCAGGTCGAAGTAACCGGTGCCGACCTCGCGCTGGTGCTTGACGGCGGTGAAGCCGTGCTGCTGGGCGGCGAACTCACGCTCCTGGAGGTCGACGTAGGCCGTCATGCCGTGTTCGGCGTAGCCGCGCGCGAGGTCGAACATGCCGTGGTTGAGGGAGTGGAAGCCGGCCAGGGTGATGAACTGGAAGCGGTATCCCATCGCGCCCAGCTCCCGCTGGAACTTGGCGATCTGGTCGTCGTCCAGCGCGGCGCGCCAGTTGAAGGACGGCGAGCAGTTGTACGCCAGCATCTGGTCGGGGTGGTGGGCGTGGATCGCTTCGGCGAACTCGCGGGCCTGGGCCAGGTCGGGCGTGCCGGTCTCCATCCACAGCAGGTCCGCGTACGGGGCGTACGCCAGGCCGCGGGCGATGGCGGGGGCCATGCCGTTCTCGACGCGGTAGAAGCCCTCCGCGGTGCGTTCCCCGGTGCAGAAGCGGGCGTCGTTCTCGTCGACGTCGCTGGTCAGCAGGTTGGCGGCGAGGGCGTCGGTGCGGGCGACGAGCACCGTCGGCACATCGGCGATGTCGGCGGCCAGGCGGGCCGCGCCCAGGGTGCGCAGGTGCTGGGAGGTGGGCACCAGGACCTTGCCGCCGAGGTGGCCGCACTTCTTCTCCGAGGCGAGCTGGTCCTCGTAGTGGATGCCGGCCGCGCCCGCCTCGATCATCGCCTTGGTCAGCTCGAAGGCGTTGAGCGGGCCGCCGAACCCGGCCTCGGCGTCGGCGACGATCGGCACCAGCCAGTCCGTCGTGTCCCCGGCCTCCTCGGCGGTGGCGATCTGGTCGGCGCGCAGCAGCGCGTTGTTGATGCGGCGCACCACCTGCGGCACCGAGTTGGCCGGGTAGAGACTCTGGTCCGGGTAGGTGTGACCGGCCTGGTTGGCGTCGGCGGCGACCTGCCAGCCCGAGAGGTAGACCGCCTGCAGACCGGCCTTGACCTGCTGCACGGCCTGGCCGCCGGTCAGCGCGCCGAGGGCGTGGAGGTAGTCCTGCTCGTGGAGTTGCCGCCACAGGCGCTCGGCGCCGCGCCGGGCCAGGGTGTGCTCCTCGCGGACGCTGCCGGAGAGCCGCAGCACGTCGGCGGCGCTGTGGGTACGGGTGGTGCCCTGCCACCGCGGGTCGGTCGCCCACCGCCGGGCCAGTTCCTCGGCCGTCTCGGTACCTGTCTGTGCCATGACCATCTCCCGGGTGTTCGCTCGGACCGCTGTGCTGAGCCGTGGACTGCTCTGTGGTGGTGGGTGGTGGGCTGCTGTGGTGGACTGCCGGTGAAGGGTGCGAATCCTCGGCACCGCGTGCACCGAGTGCCGTAGCAGCGCCACGAATTGCTGAGGTGCGGCCCGCCGGAGGTCCCGGTGGCGGGGTGAGCAATGCTGCCGGGGGGCCGCACCACCGACTCTGGCAGTGGCACTTGGTGCCATCAACGGTGGCCCGCAGCCAAGTTCTGCCCATCTTGTGGCGCCTTTCTGCCAAGGTTGCGAAGGTCCGTGACCGCCGTACGGCGACTAGGGTGAGCCGGGCGGCAGCGACGGAGGGGACACCGTGAGCAAGATCTACGCCGGGGCGCGGCTGCGCCGGCTGCGGGAGGAGCGCGGGTTCAGCCAGGCGGCGCTGGCCCGCGTCCTGGCCATCTCGCCCAGCTACCTGAACCAGATGGAGCACGACTCACGGCCGCTGACCGTGCCCGTACTGCTGCGGCTGACCGAGACCTTCGGGGTGGACCCCGGCTTCTTCTCCGAGCGCGACACCAGCCGGATGCTGGCCGACCTGCGCGAGGCGCTCGCCGACGAGCTGGCCGCCGGCCGGGTCTCCCCCACCGACCTGTCCGAACTCGCTTCCCGGCAGCCCGCGGTGGCGTCGGTGCTGCTCGGCCTCGGGCGGCGCAACCTGGCGCTGACCGAGCGGCTGGCGGAGGTGGCGGAGGGCCGGGACGGCGGCGGCACCGACCCGGCCGCGCCGCTCTCCCCGCACGAGGAGATCCGCGAGTTCTTCTACCGGCGGCAGAACTACCTGCACGAGGCCGACACCGCCGCCGAGGAACTCGCCGCCGAGCTGGGCATCCGTCCCGGTGAGGCGGGACGCGCCCTGACCGCCCGGCTCACCGGACGGCACGGCGTACGCCTCGTCGACACGCCCGACGGGCCGCTGCACCACTACGATCCGTCCGCCCGGGTGCTGCGCCTGTCGGCGGGACTGCGGCCCGGGCAGCGCGCCTTCCGCATGGCGACCCAGCTCGCGCTGCTGGAGGCCGGCGAGGAGCTGTCGCGGCCCGCCTCCGAGGACTTCGAGGAGGGCACGACGGCCTGGTCGCTGGCCAGGATCGGGATCGCCAACTACTTCGCGGCGGCGCTGGTGCTGCCGTACGGCCCGTTCCACGCCGCGGCCGAGGAGCTGCGGTACGACATCGAGCGGCTGACCGACCGGTTCGGCCTCGGGTACGAGACGGTGTGCCACCGGCTGAGCACCCTGCAACGGCCGCGCCGGCGCGGGGTCCCGTTCTCCTTCGTCCGCGTCGACCGGGCCGGCAACATGTCCAAGCGGCAGTCCGCCACCGGCTTCCACTTCTCCCGGGCGGGTGGTACCTGCCCGCTGTGGAACGTCTACGAGGCGTTCACCGCGCCCAGCCGTATCCACGTACAGATCGCCGCCATGCCGGACGGCCGCCGCTACCTGTGGACGGCCCGCACCGTCACCCGGCACCGCGGCGGCTGGGGCGATCCGGGCAAGACCTTCGCCATCGGCCTCGGCTGCGAGATCCGGCACGCCTCCCGGCTGGTCTACTCCGACGGCCTCGACCTGGACAACGCCGGTGCCGCCATCCCCATCGGCATGGGCTGCCGGGTCTGCGAACGCCTGGAGTGCCCGCAGCGCGCCGTGCCGCCGCTCGGCCGTCCCCTGGCCATCGACGAGAACAGCAGCACGTTCGTGCCGTATCCGGTGCGGGAGGGCTGAGGGGTACGGGAGGGCTGAGAGGCGTACGCGGTCCCAGCGGCCCGCCCCGGGGCACCCGGAAGATCACCGATCCCCCTGGACTTACTAGGACGTCCAACTATATGTTCGTGACGTAGGCCCGCGGTGCAGGGAAGCCGGTGCGAATCCGGCGTGGTCCCGCCACTGTGACCGGGGAGTGCGACGCCGAGCAACACGCCACTGACGCGGGTGCGTCGGGAAGGCGGGCGGCGCACGACGATCCGGAAGCCAGGATACCGGCCGCGGGTGTTGTTCCGTGTTGTCCACGAGGATGGAGCAGACACGCATGGCATCGGTGCGTACCCACAACCCAGGTGATCCGGCCCGGCCCGCGGCACCGCCCGCGCGCTGACGGTTCCACGCCTTTCGCGTCCCACGGCCCCGCCACGGTCCGCGCGCCATCCGCGCCGCCCGTGGGCCCGGCCGTGCCATCCCCGGATCTCACCTGACGAGAGCAGGCCCCCATGGTCCGAGAACTGACCCATTTCATCGGCGGCGAGCACGTACCGGGAACATCGGGCGCGCACGGCGAGGTGTACGACCCCAACACCGGCACCGTGCAGGCCCGGGTGCCGCTCGCCGGCCAGGCCGAGACGGCGGCCGCCGTCGCCGACGCCGCGGCCGCCCAGCCCGAGTGGGGCGAGTGGAACCCGCAGCGGCGCGCCCGCGTCCTGCTGAACTTCCTGCGCCTGGTGGAGGGCGAGCGGGACGCGCTGGCCCGGCTGCTGTCGAGCGAGCACGGCAAGACGGTCGCGGACGCGCACGGCGATCTCCAGCGCGGCCTGGAGGTGGTGGAGTTCGCGGCCGGCGTCCCGCACCTGCTCAAGGGCGAGTTCACCGACAACGCCGGTACCGGCATCGACGTGCACTCGCTGCGCCGTCCCATCGGCGTGGTGGCCGGGATCACCCCGTTCAACTTCCCCGCGATGATCCCGCTGTGGAAGGCCGCGCCGGCCATCGCCTGCGGCAACGCGTTCCTTCTGAAGCCGTCCGAGCGGGCGCCTTCGGTGCCGCTGCGGCTGGCCGAGCTGTTCCTGGAGGCGGGACTGCCGCCGGGCATATTCAATGTCGTCCACGGCGGCAAGGAGGCGGTGGACACGCTGCTGGCGGACCCGCGCGTCGAAGCGCTGGGCTTCGTCGGCTCGACGCCGATCGCCGCGCACATCTACGCGACCGCCGCCGCGCACGGCAAGCGCGCCCAGTGCTTCGGCGGCGCCAAGAACCACCTCATCGTGATGCCGGACGCCGACCTCGACCAGGCGGTGGACGCGCTGGTGGGCGCCGGGTACGGATCGGCGGGTGAGCGCTGCATGGCGATCTCGGTCGCCGTGCCGGTGGGCGAGGAGACCGCCGACGCGCTGGTGGCGCGGCTCAAGGAGCGGGTCGGCACGCTGCGCGTCGGCCGCTCCGACGACCCGCACGCCGACTTCGGGCCGCTGGTGAGCCGTGACGCGCTGGACCGGGTCCGCGCCTATGTGGACCTCGGCGTCACCGAGGGCGCGGAACTCGTCGTCGACGGACGCGGCTTCACCCTGCCCGGCCACGAGGACGGCTTCTTCGCGGGCGCGTCGCTCTTCGACCGGGTCACCCCGGACATGCGGATCTACCAGGAGGAGATCTTCGGCCCGGTCCTGTCGGTGGTACGGGCCGCGGACTACGAGGAGGCGCTGCGGCTGCCCACGGAGCACCCGTACGGCAACGGCGTGGCCATCTTCACCCGCGACGGCGACACCGCGCGGGACTTCAGCCGCCGGGTGGACACCGGCATGATCGGCGTGAACGTGCCGATCCCGGTACCGGTCGCGTACCACACCTTCGGCGGCTGGAAGCGGTCCGGCTTCGGCGACCTGAACCAGCACGGCCCGGACGCGATCCGCTTCTACACCCGTACCAAGACCGTCACCTCGCGCTGGCCCTCCGGGGTCAAGGAAGGCGCGAGCTTCACCCTCCCGACGATGGGCTGAGCGCGATGAGCGTCATGACCACCGCCACCACGGCCGCCTCGCTGACCTCACTCACCGCCGACCAGCTCGCCATCGTCGAGACGACGCTGGACTTCGCGCAGGAGCACATCGCGCCGCACGCCGTGGCCTGGGACCAGGACAAGCACTTCCCCGTGGACGTGCTGCGCAAGGCCGCCGGGCTCGGGCTCGGCGGGATCTACGTACGGGAGGAGCACGGCGGGTCCGCGCTGAGCCGCGCGGACGGCGTGCTGGTCTTCGAGGTGCTGGCCACCGCCTGCCCGTCCATCGCGGGCTATCTCTCCATCCACAACATGGTCGCCTGGATGATCGACCGGTACGGCGACGACGCGCAGCGCGCCCGCCGGCTGCCCGGCCTGTGCTCGATGGCCGACCTGGGCAGCTACTGCCTGACCGAGCCGGGCGCCGGGTCGGACGCCGCGGCGCTGCGCACGCGTGCGGTGCGCGACGGCGACTCCTACGTGCTGACCGGAGTGAAGCAGTTCATCTCCGGCGCCGGGACCTCGCAGGTGTACGTGGTGATGGCCCGTACCGGCGAGGACGGCCCCGGCGGCATCTCGGCGTTCCTCGTGGAGCGGGACGACCCGGGGCTGTCGTTCGGCGCCAACGAGAAGAAGATGGGGTGGAACGCGCAGCCCACCCGGCAGGT
The DNA here is from genome assembly GCF_040646595.1 of Streptomyces sp. NPDC045470. Lineage (NCBI taxonomy): Bacteria > Bacillati > Actinomycetota > Actinomycetes > Kitasatosporales > Streptomycetaceae > Streptomyces > Streptomyces sp. NPDC045470. Next base: position 55,161 of record NZ_JBEZAN010000006.1, on the reverse strand, counting down.
GATCCTCGACGAGGTGCGCGTCCCCGCCGGCCGGCGGCTCGGTGCGGAGGGCGACGGCTTCCGTATCGCGATGAGCGGGCTGAACGGCGGCCGCCTGGGCATCGCCGCCTGCTCCCTCGGCGGCGGGCAGAGCGCGCTGCACGCCGCGCAGGCGTACCTCGCGGACCGGGAGGCGTTCGGAGGGCGGCTGCTGGAGGCGCAGGCACTCCAGTTCCGGCTCGCCGACATGGCGACCGAGCTGACCGCCGCCCGCGCGCTGGTACGGCAGGCGGCCGAGGCGCTGGACCGGGCGGACCCGCAGGCGCCGCAGTTGTGCGCGATGGCCAAGCGGTTCGCCACCGACACGGGTTACTCCGTCGCCGACCGCGCGCTGCAACTGCACGGGGGCTATGGCTACCTGAGTGAGTACGGCATCGAGAAGATCGTCCGCGATCTTCGGGTGCACCAGATCCTGGAAGGGACGAACGAGATCATGCGCTTGATCGTGGCCCGCGGGCTGACCGGGGCGAAGACCGGCGGCGCCCGCGCCGGGACGGGGGCCGCCCGATGACCGACGACTCCGTACTGCTGCGGACCGAGGGCGGCGCGGCGTACCTCACGCTCAACCGGCCGAAGGCGCTCAACGCCCTCGACCACGCCATGGTGCGCCGGATCGACGCGGCCCTGGACGCGTGGGAGCACGACCCGACGGTCGAGACCGTCGTGATCACTGGAGCGGGCGAGCGCGGCCTGTGCGCCGGCGGCGACATCCGCGCCATCCATGCGGACGCGCGGACCGGCGACGGCTCGGCCTCCGCCGCGTTCTGGCGCGACGAGTACCGGCTCAACGCCCGGATCGCGCGCTACCCCAAGCCGTACGTCGCCGTCATGGACGGCATCGTGATGGGCGGCGGCGTCGGCGTCTCGGCGCACGGCAGCGTACGGATCGTCACCGAGCGCTCCCAGGTCGCCATGCCCGAGACCGGCATCGGCTTCGTACCGGACGTCGGCGGCACGTACCTGCTGGCACTCGCACCCGGCGAACTGGGCACGCACCTGGCGCTCACCGGGGCACCGGTGCGGGCCGGTGACGCGCTGCTGTGCGGGCTCGCCGACCACTTCGTCCCGTCGGAGCGGGTGGCGGGGCTGCTGGCGGACCTCGCCGCCGCCCCGGTGCCCGAGGTACTGCCCCGGTACGTACAGGAGGTGCCCGAGGGCGAACTGGCGGCCCACCGCCAGTGGATCGACCCCTGCTACGCGGCCGGCACCGTCGAGGAGATCGTGGACCGGCTGCTCAGCAGCGGCGTCCCGGAGGCCAAGGAGGCCGCCGAGACGATCCTCGCCAAGTCCCCCACCTCTCTGAAGGTCACCCTGGCCGCACTGCGCCGGGCCCGCGACCTGGGGCCGCTCGAACGGGTACTGGACCAGGAGTACCGCGTCTCGTGCGCGGCGCTGGCCGCGCCGGACCTGGTCGAGGGCATCCGCGCGCAGGTGATCGACAAGGACCGCGCGCCGCGCTGGTCCCCCGCCGGGCTCACCGAGGTCACGGACGAGGACGTGGCCCGCTTCTTCGCCCCGCTCGGCGCCCGCGAACTGGGTCTCGCCGACGGCGCCGGTACGCAGGAGGTGCCCTGGTGACCACGGAAACACGCCAGGGGGATGGCGCGCCCCTCACCCTCGGATTCGTCGGACTCGGCAACATGGGCGGCCCGATGGCCGCCAACCTGGTCAAGGCCGGTCACCGGGTGACCGGTTTCGACCTCGTACCGGAAGCGCTGGCGACCGCCGCCGAGGCCGGTGTCGAACCCGCCGTTTCGGCTGTGGCTGCGGTGGCGGACGCGGACGTGGTGCTCACCATGCTGCCCGCCGGACGGCACGTCCTGGGCCTCTACCAGGACGGCGGGCTGCTCGCGGCAGCCCGCCCCGGCACCCTGTTCGTCGACTGCTCGACCATCGACGTGGCCGACGCCCGTGCCGCCCACGAGGCCGCCGTACGCGCGGGCCACCAGGCGCTGGACGCTCCGGTCTCGGGCGGTGTGGTCGGGGCCGAGGCCGGCACGCTGACGTTCATGGCGGGCGGCGGCGCGGCGGAGTTCGCGCGCGCCGAGCCGCTGCTCACGGCGATGGGCAAGAAGGCGGTGCACTGCGGCGCGGCGGGCGCCGGGCAGGCCGCGAAGATCTGCAACAACATGATCCTCGGCATATCGATGATCGGCGTCAGCGAGGCGTTCGTCCTCGGGGAGAGCCTGGGCCTGTCCCACCAGGCCCTGTACGACGTGGCGTCCACCGCCAGCGGCCAGTGCTGGGCGCTGAGCGTCAACTGCCCGGTGCCGGGCCCGGTCCCGGGCAGCCCCGCCAACCACGACTACCGCCCGGGTTTCGCGGCACCGCTGATGGCCAAGGACCTGGGCCTGGCCGCCAACGCGGTCCGCTCGGGCGGCGTGGACGCGGAACTCGGCCTGCGCGCCGCCGAACTGTACGCGGCGTTCGCCGAGGGGGACGGCGCGGCGGAGGACTTCTCCGGGATCGTACGCACCATCCGGCACCGCTCCGGCGGCGGCGCGGACCCGCAGGAAACCGACCAGAACGGAACAACCGCCATATGACCGGCGCCACCACACCCATGAACGCCCGTACCCACCCGTACGAGACGATCCTCGTCGAGCGCACCGGCCGTACCGCCACCCTCACCCTCAACCGCCCCAAGGCACTCAACGCCCTCAACCTCCAGGTGATGACCGAGGTCGTGGCGGCCACCGAGGAACTGGACCGCGACCCGGACATCGGCTGCATCGTCATCACCGGCTCGGCGAAGGCGTTCGCCGCCGGAGCCGACATCAAGGAGATGCGCCCGCAGTCGTACATGGACATGTACCTCAGCGACTGGTTCACCGCCTGGGACCGCCTCGGCGCCCTGCGCACCCCCACCGTCGCGGCGGTGGCCGGCCACGCGCTGGGCGGCGGCTGCGAACTGGCCATGCTCTGCGACATCCTGCTCGCCGCGGACACCGCCGTCTTCGGCCAGCCCGAGATCAAGCTGGGCGTCATCCCCGGCATCGGCGGCTCCCAGCGCCTCACCCGCGCCGTCGGCAAGGCCAAGGCGATGGAACTCTGCCTGACCGGCCGCACCATGGACGCGACGGAGGCCGAGCGCGCCGGCCTGGTCTCCCGGGTGGTACCGGCCGCCGACCTCCTGACCGAGGCCGCCGCCGTGGCCCAGACGGTGGCGGCCATGTCCGCGCCGGTCGCCATGATGGCCAAGGAAGCCGTCAACCGCGCCTTCGAAACCACCCTTGCCGAGGGCGTCCGCTTCGAACGGCGCCTGTTCCACGCGGTGTTCGCGACCGCGGACCAGAAGGAGGGCATGACGGCGTTCGTGGAGAAGCGGGCGGCGGAGTTCAGGCACCGGTGAGCGCCCTCGGGGCCCGCCGCGCCGGGGCGGGCCCCGACCACCGGATACGGCACATGCGTCCGTCACCGGTCCGGGGCGACGCTGAGCCGACCGGCCGCCGGAGGGCTGGCGCTGCTGGGCGCAGTCGCGGCGTTCGTACAGGTGGCAGCCGGGGCCGATGGGGTCCACCGGCACAACCCGGTCGACGCCCTCGTCCGCGTCGGTCTGAGCCATCAGCGCGGTGCGCACTCCCTCCCAGGTGCCGTCGGTGGCTCGCCACCGCAGCCGGTTGCAGGCGCCTCGCCGGTTGCCGTACTTGTCCGGCAGGTGGACCCGCTGTGTGCCGGTCTGGGACTCGAAAGGCGATCCAAACGGAACTGCACGGTCGGCACTGAGGCTGCTTCACCAGCCAAGCGGCACCGGTGTGAGCAAGCCGGAGCCCTTCGCCCAGGCCGATCGCTCGCCGGTCGCGGTAGACTGGGTGTCACCGAGAGCATTTCGCACGCTGGCTCAGAGCTGGAGTCGTTCTCGGAGAACGACGACCCCCAGGCAGACGACGTCGCCCGTCGTGGTGCCTCTCAGGTGGGACCGAGCCATGACCGTGCTCGACGAACCAACGACTGCTTCCACCGGCCCCCGGGCAGCCAGGATCCTTCTGACGCCGGCGGATCGCCGCAGTGGCCCGCTGGACGGCGCCTGGTGGCCCTGCTCCCGCGACCTGGCACGCGAACTCCCTGACCTCACCGCCGCCTTGGACCCCCTGTGGGGCCGCATCACACATGTCACAGTGAACCCGGCCCGCTGGCCGGTGATCCCGCGCAGGGTGCCCGTCAACGGACATGTGGTCCGGGTGGGCGCGTTCGGGGCCGAACAGGACCCGCACGAGCTGTTTCTCGCCTCGTACACCGTGGGGCGCTGGGACCTGCTGATCGTGCCGCCCGAAACCGCTCCCGACCGTGCGGCGGCTCTCATGCGCGCGGCCGCCGATCCGCACAACACCCGCACGGCGAGCGGCCTGTTGGAGACCGTCGGTCCGCTGAACGTTGCGTGTAGCCACCGGACAGCGGGTACTCGGACCGTGCCGCCCGGCACAGCCGAGTGGGAGAGCGAGGGCGGAGCCGTCCGCACGGCCCCGGCCCCGACCAGGTAGAACGGGCTGTCGCGCGTTCGGCGGGTCGCCACGGTGACCGCGGCGCCTGAGCAGCCCGCTGCTCGGCCCCGGCTTCGCGACCGCACCGCACCGCACCGCACCGGAGGAATCCTCTTCGGCCGCCCCCTACGGACCACCGCGCCCCCGATGCCGCCTCCGTGCGGCCCGGAAGGATATTTCATGACAGACCACCCACTGACCGACCGCCCCGAGCGCACCACTCCCGCTCCGCAGCCCGCCGAGGCCGCCCAGGAGTCCTTGGTGGCACCCGGTTACGCCGATGTCCGCATCGAGGCGGCGTCTCCCGAAGCGGCCCGGCTGGTCGCCCAGACGCTGCGCGAGCGCTACGCCGGCGCCGAGCAGCGCAGCTATCCCGACGCGCCCGACGGCGGCACCAGGCTCCACCTGACGGTCGACACCACCCGCACCCCCGACGCCGCAGAAGCCCCCCGGCCGTGGCCGATCGCCGGCCGGCCCCACCACGACGAATGCGCGGTCGCCGTCCCACGGCGGCCCACGCCCTCCCCGCACGAACCGTCCGCAGACAGGCTGACATCATGACCACCACCAGCGCGCCCCCGGCCGTTCCGCACCACATCCTCCCTGCCCGCCTCGCCCTGCTCCCGCGGGGCACCGGCTTGCACCGGATCGACGGGGCATGGTGGCCGCGCTCCCGCCACCTCGCCGACGAACTCCCGCCCCTGCTCGACGCGCTGGCGCCCCGCTGGGGCCGCATCACCCGGGTCACCGTCGACGACACCATGTGGCACACCGGCCCCGACCGCCTGGTCCTCGGCCGACGAGTCATCCACATCAGCCGGTCCGTCGGGATGGGGCACCACCACAGCGTGTGCCTGCTCACCCTGGGCACCGGCCGGTGCGACCTGCGCGTCATAGCGCCCGATACCCCACCGGACCAGGCCGAGCACGTCATGACCGCCGCCTCCCGCGCGGGCGGGGACACCGAAGCGCCGGCCGGCCCAGCGGGCTACGGCCCGCGCCGTCTCCCCACCTGACGGGCCCCGCGGCCGTACACAGCGTGCCGCCTCCCGCCGTTCCCGCACCTTCCTTCCCCACAGGCCCAGGACCCCGGCCGCACCTGACCCGTCCGACCAGGCCGAGGAGCCATGTATGACCACGACCACCGCGCCGTTGTCACCGCCCGAACGGCCAGGAGCCACCCCCGCCGCCTACGACGGGACAGCCCCCTTCCCGTCCAAGGAGGGACCCGGCACCCCCCGCACCGGCGCCCAGCACCTCCAGATGCTTCTGACGGGGACCATCGTGGCGTTCCCGCTGCTGGCCGTGGTCCTGGCCGGCTGGGTGCTGTGGGGGCGCCTGCTCGGGCCGGCCGACCTCCTCATCGCCTTCGTCTTCTACGTCGTCACCGGTCTGGGCGTCACCGCGGGATTCCACCGGGGCCTGACGCACCGCGGTTTCACCGCCACCCGGCCGCTGCGTCTCGTCCTGGCGGTGGCCGGCTCGATGAGCTTCCAGGGCGACGTGATCGGCTGGGTCGCCACCCACCGGCGCCACCACGCCTTCACCGACCGCCCCGGCGACCCCCACTCACCGTTCCGCTACGGCACCAGCCTGCGCGGTCAGCTCCGCGGCCTGGCACACGCCCACGTGGGATGGCTCTTCCACCGCGAAACCAGCGCCACCGTCCCCGCCGAACGCTACGCACCCGACCTGCTCGCCGACCGCGGGCTGCGCACCGTCTCCCGCGCCTTCCCGGCCTGGTGCGCCCTCAGCCTCGCGCTGCCGTTCGCCATCGGCTGGGGCGTCGGAGGCACTCTGCACGGCGCCCTCACCGCGCTGCTGTGGGCCGGCCTGGTACGCATCGCCCTGCTCCAGCACGTGACGTGGAGCGTGAACTCGCTGTGCCACATGGTCGGCACCCGCCCGTTCCGTACCCGCCGCCACGACCGCGCCACCAACCTGTGGCCGCTGGCCCTGCTCTCCTTCGGCGAGAGCTGGCACAACCTCCACCACGCCGACCCCACCTGCGCCCGGCACGGCGTCGACCGCGGCCAGCTCGACCCGACCGCCGCCGCCATCCGCCTCTTCGAACGCCTCGGCTGGGCCACCGACGTCCGCTGGCCCACCCCCGCCCGCCTCGACCACTGCCGCCGATGACCCGACCGCCGCGCGGCCCGCTCACCGGTCCCGGTACAGCTCCTTCGCGATGACCGACCGCTGGACCTCCGTCGCCCCCTCGTAGATGCGGGGCGCCCGCACCTCGCGGTAGAGGTGTTCCAGGAGGTGGCCGCGGCGCAGGGCGCGGGCGCCGTGGAGCTGGACGGCGGTGTCCACGGCATGCTGGGCGGTCTCGGTGGCCAGGAGTTTGGCCATCGCGGAGCGCTTGGCGATGTCGGGGGCACCGCTGTCGTACGCGGACGCGGCCGCGTAGACCAGGAGGCGGGCGGCCTCGATCCGGGTGGCCGTCTCGGCGAGCTGGTGGGAGACGGCCTGGAGGTCCTTGAGCGGGCCGCCGAACGCGGTGCGGTCCGCGGTGTGCGCGAGGGTGGCGTCCAGGGCGGCCTGGGCCATGCCCACCGCGAAGGCGCCGACGCTCGGGCGGAAGAGGTTCAGCGCGCGCATCGCGACGCCGAAGCCACGGTCCACCTCGCCCACCACGTCGTCACGGGTGACCGGGACGCCGTCGAAGGCCAGGGTGCCGATCGGGTGCGGGCTGAGCATGTCCAGCGGGGTGCCGGACAGGCCGGGGCGGCCGGCGGGTACGAGGAATGCGGTGATGCCGCGGGAGCCCGCGCCGCCGCCGGTACGGGCGAAAACGGTGGCGAAGTCCGCCTCGGGCGCGTTGGAGATCCAGCATTTCTCGCCGGTGAGCCGCCAGCGTCCGGCGCTCGGCGGTCCGTCCGGCTCGGCCGCCAGGGTGAGCGCGGCGGCGTCGGAGCCCGCGGCCGGCTCGCTCAGCGCGAAGGCGGCCACCGCGCGGCCCGCGACCACCTCGGGCAGCCAGCGGTCCCGCTGGGCGGCCGTACCGGACTGGACGACCGGGTAGGTGCCCAGGCCCTGGAGCGCGAGCGCGGTCTCGGCCTCGGTCGACTCCTGGGCCAGCGTCTCGCGCAGCAGGCACAGGTCGAGGGCGCGCACCGGGCCTTCGGCGGGGAACATGCGGCGCAGCAGGCCGAGTTCGCCGAGGGCGGCCACCAGGGGCCGGTTGACGCGGCCGGGTTCGCCGCGTTCCGCCAGCGGGCGCAGTCGCTCGGCGGCGAGGGCGCGCAGTTCGGCGCACCACTTCCGGTCCTGCGGTTCCAGCGCGAATGCGGTCACGGGCGGCTCCCTCGTCTCGGGCCCGGGGTGGCCGGGCGGGTCGCTCGGGGCAGTGCGGGGTGGGGCGGTGCGGTGCGGGGTGCTGCGCGGTCGGGGTGCGGCGGTGCCGGCGGGCTGTGCGGTACGGCCCGCGCCGCCGGACCGTATCGCGCTCTGTTGACTGTCGTCACCGACACGTTACGCTGACGGCGGGCCGGCACGGCAGTACCCGGACGGTTTCCCCAGCACGTCACAGCCGGGGCGCCGGGCAGGTCCGAGCAAGGTTCCGAGCGTCCCCGCCGTCGTCCGCAAGGGGGCACACCGGCATGGACCTGACGCCTTCGGCGCACATCGACACCTTCACCCGCGACCACCTCCCGCCGGCCGGACAGTGGCCACGCCTCACGGACCTCGGCTACCCCGGCCGGCTCAACTGCGGTGCCGAACTGCTCGACGCCACGATCGAGCGGCTGGGCACCGGCCGCCCGGCCTTCCGGGACGCGTCCGGCGCGGTCTGGACGTACGGGGAGCTGCGTGACCGGGTGGACCGCATCGCGCACGCCCTCACCGACGACCTCGGCGTGCTGCCCGGCCACCGGGTCCTGCTGCGCGGCCCCACCACTCCCCTGCTGGCCGCCTGCTGGCTGGCGGTGATGAAGGCGGGCGCGGTGGCCGTGACCGTGCTGGCCGCACAGCGCCCGCACGAGCTGGCGACCCTCTGCGGCCTGGCCCGGGTGCACCACGCGCTGTGCGACGTACGGGTGGTCGGGGACCTGGCGGCGGCCGGGGTGCCGGGGCTGCGGATCATCCCGTACGGCGGGGACGGCCCCGACGACCTGCTGCGGCTCGCCGGGCGGCACCCGGGTCCGTACGAGGCGGTGCCGACCGCGGCCGACGACGTCGCGCTGATCGCCTTCACCTCGGGCACCACCGGACGGCCCAAGGGCTGTATGCACTTCCACCGCGACGTGCTGGCCATCGCCGACACCTTCTCCGCGCAGGTGCTGCGGCCCACACCGGACGACGTGTTCGCCGGCAGCCCGCCGCTCGGCTTCACCTTCGGGCTCGGCGGGCTGGTGATCTTCCCGCTGCGGGCCGGCGCGTCGTCGTACCTGGCCGACTGGGGCGGCCCGGAGCAGTTGCTGCGCGACATCGCGCGGCACCGCGTGTCCGTTCTCTTCACCGCGCCGACCGCCTACCGGATCATGCTGCCGAAGCTGCCCGGACACGACATCTCCGCGCTGCGCCGCTGCGTGTCGGCGGGCGAGAACCTGCCCGCCGCGACCTGGCGGGGGTGGGAGCGGGCGACCGGGCTGCGCCTCATCAACGGCATCGGCGCGACGGAACTGCTGCACATCTTCGTCTCGGCCGCCGACGAGCAGGCCAGGCCGGGGACGACGGGCCTGCCGGTGCCCGGGTTCGAGGCGCGGGTGGTCGACGCGGACGGCCGGACGGTGCCCGACGGGACGCCGGGGCTGCTCGCGGTGCGCGGCCCGACCGGCTGCCGCTATCTGGCGGACGAGCGGCAGCGGGAGTACGTACGCGACGGGTGGAACCTGACCGGTGACACCTATGTCCGGGACGCGGACGGCTACTTCAGCTACGTGGCACGGGCCGACGACATGATCATCTCGGCCGGGTACAACATCGCCGGACCCGAGGTCGAGGACGCCCTGCTGCGCCATCCCGACGTCGCCGAGGCAGCGGTCGTCGGGCGGGCCGACGCGGAGCGCGGCCAGGTCGTGGTGGCCCACCTGGTGCTGCGTACGGGGGTGCCGCGCGGCGCGGAGACCGAGGCCGAGCTGCGCGCGTTCACCAAGGCGGCCATCGCGCCGTACAAGTGCCCGCGCGAGATCGTCTTCCACGACGCGCTGCCCCGGACGCCGACGGGCAAGCTCCAGCGCTTCCGGTTGCGTGGGGGCGGGGGCGCGGGCGGGAGTGCGGGAGGCGGCGGTACGGCGGACACGGGTACGGAAGGCAGGGGCGCGGACGGTGCCGCCGTATGACCGGTGGCGTCCGTGGCGCCGGTACGCCGTGCCGTCGTACCTGCCGCGCCTGCCGCGCCTGCCGCGTCTGCCGCGCCCTTTGTACCTGCCGTACCGCGTCCCGGCGGCTGCGGTTACGATCGCGCCCTGAGCGGCCACGGTCCGGCTGCCGTTCGCGCGCACCCCTGCGTCCCGGGGCCGCGGGCCGGAGCACGACAAGGCGGGAAACGACCACGTGAGCGACCTGTACGCGCATGGCACGCCGGGGTCCCTGATCGTCACCTTCTACGGTGCGTACGGGCGCGGCCGGCCGGACGGTCCCGGTGGTCCGGGCGGCTCGGGCAGCTCGGACGATCCGGGCGGCCCGCCGGGCCCGGTGCCGGTCGCCGCGCTGATCAGGCTGCTCGGAGTGCTCGGCGTCGACCCGCCGTCGGTGCGCTCGGCGGTCTCCCGCCTCAAACGCCGCGGTCTGCTGGTCGCCGCCCGTACGGAGTCGGGAGCCGCCGCGTACGGGCTCTCGGACGCGGCGCACCAGCTCCTGGACGACGGTGACCGGCGGATCTACGGCCGGCCGTCCCCCGCGCCGTCGGACGGCTGGGTCCTGGCCGTCTTCTCGGTTCCCGAACAGGAGCGGCACAAGCGGCACTTGCTGCGCTCGCGGCTGGCCCGGCTCGGCTTCGGCACGGCGGCACCGGGGGTGTGGATCGCGCCGTCCCATCTGTACGACGAGACCCGGCACACCCTGGACCGGCTCCACCTTTCGTCGTACGTCGACCTGTTCACGGGCGCGCACGCGGGCTTCGAGCCGACCGCGGACGCGGTGGCGCGCTGGTGGGACCTGGAGTCCCTGGCCGGCCGGCACCGGGCCTTCCTCGCGGCCCACGAGCCGGTGCTGCGCCACTGGTCCAGCCGCCGCCCCGTCCCCCCCGAGGCGGCGTACCGCGACTACCTGACGGCGCTCGACGCCTGGCGCCGCCTCCCCTACGCGGACCCCGGACTGCCCTCTCCCCTCCTGCCCGAGGACTGGCCGGGCGGCCACGCGGCGGACGTCTTCGGCCGGCTGCACACCCGGCTGCGGGCGGCGGGCGCCCGGTTCGTGCGGACGGCGCTGGACGGACCGGGCCGGGCGGCGGCCACCGCCTGACGCCCGCGCGCGGTCAGCGCCTTCTCTGGTGGGAGGCGGTGGCGGCCATCGGCCGCGGCCGGGCGGCGGCGATGGTGGAGACGACCTCCTTGAACGAGCCGCACATGCGAGTGCCGGCCACCGCGGCCAACTCACCGAAACTGCCCACTCCGTAGGTGACCGCGACCGGTTCCATGCGGGCCGTCACCGCCATCCGCATGTCGCTGACCGTGTCACCGACGTACGCGCTCTCCCACGGCGCCACGCCCAGGTCCGCGGCGGCCCGCAGCACCATCTCCGGGTGCGGCTTGCCGCGCCGGACCATCTCCTGGCTGACGACGGGGCCCAGCAGGTCCCGGATGCCCAGCACGTCCAGCAGGGCCTCGGCGCCGCGGGTCCCCTTCGAGGTCGCCACGGCCAGCTCGATGCCGTGCGCGCGCAGCGCGGACAGTCCGGCGGCCACTCCGGGGAAGAGCAACCGGGGCCCCTCGCGCAGCACTTCGCACGCGAACAGTTCGCGGTAGCGGCCGATGGCGGCCGCTACCGCGTCGTGGTCCTCCGGCATGCCCAGCAGCTTGCCGAAGGCCGGTCCCGGCGGCTTGCCGATCGCGGCGGCGGCCTGCCGGGACGTGACCGAACGGCCCTGTTCGGAGGCGACCTTGACCAGCAGCCTGCTGATCGCCGGCAGGGTGTTGGCGAGGGTCCCGTCGAGATCGAAGACGGCGGCCCTGATGGTTTCGCCGACCGCGGCCCGCGCGGCACCCCCGGGACGTGGCACGGCTCCCGCTGAATCACGCATTGCTCGACACCTTCCGATTTCCTGTGAGCCTTGTGCATCTGTGGGTCCGGTCGCCGTCTTCGACGACGGCGCCGGACGCGGGAAGACGTGCCGACGGCGCCCACCCGGCAAGCGGCGGACGCGCCGGTGCACACCGGTGTCCAGGAGCGGCGTGCCCGCGCCGGAGCGGTCCGCTCCGGCAGAGCCCCTCCCCTGCCTCGCCTCCGCCAGATTTAAAAACCGTCTGCGCTGTTTGTCAATGCACCCTGCGGTACCCACCGCCCCCGGCGACAACGACCCATGTCGCCCCGGTGGCAGCGGAACTGATGCCGATTGACACAAACAGCAAACACGTTCACACCACCAGAATCAGAAGGTCACCGAGACCACAACAGCCACTCTCTGGTCCAGTTTCCGAACCGCATGGTTGGTTTAGTATGTAGAATGCGGTGCGCTCACAGCCGGACTAGAGACAGGACGGACACTGTGCCGACGCAGCATCGAGCGATACAAAGCCGCCAGGCTCTCCTCCGATCGGCCGCCGAGGCCTTCACCGAGAAGGGCGTGCCCGCCTCGGGCATGGTCGACATCAGCCGACGCGCCCGGCTGAGCAAAGGAGCCCTCTACTTCCACTTCGCGTCCAAGGAAGACCTCACGTTCGCGGTACGGGACGAGGCCCTCGGCGCCCTGCGGATCCTGGAGGACGAACTGGCCCGCACTCCGCACCCGGCCCCCGCCGCCGTACGGGACTTCGCCGTCGGGCTGCTCGGCCGGGTGGACACCGACGTCGTCGTACGGGCCGGACTCCAACTGCGCCCGGAAACCGCGCCGGGCATCGCCGAACCGGAGCTCCAACAGCGATGGTTCGCCCTCTTTCTGGAGAAGATCACGGCCGATCAGGCAGCCGGGAAGCTGCCGCCCGGCGACGACCCGCGGCGCTCCGCGCGACTGCTCACCGCACTCGTCGTCGGCCTGCTGCACCTGGGCCAGGAAGACCGTACCTGGTGGGAGAAGGACGTCGTCACGGACCTGTGGGCACAGTTACTGCCCGGCGGGGCGGAGACGGTGGCCGAGCCCGTCCCCGAACCGGCCCACTGACCGGTCCGCAGCAGCTCACCACCCGGCCGGTACCGGCTCTTTCACCACTCGACCAGCACCGCGCCCGTATGACAGCCCCGCGTCAGTTCGCACAGGGCCCGCGGTGCCTGGTCGAGACCCCGTACCCGGGTGTGGGCGAAGACCAGGGAGCCGTCCCGCAGCCCGCGCCCGAACTCCGTCGTCCACTCCCGGACCAGATCGGGGTGGTCGACCATCGAGAAGCCCCGCATCGCGACCCGGCGCGTCACCATGAGTACGGAGTCCACCTCGACCGGCGCCGCCATTCCCGCGCCGCCGCCCAACTGCCCGGAGAGCGCGCCCACCAGAGCGAACCGCGCGCCGGTACGGGCCACGGAGAGCGCCGCGCGCAGTTGTTCGCCGCCGACGAGATCCAGCAGGACGTCGATGCCGTCCGGCGCCGCCCGGCGCAACTGCTCCTCGACCGGGCCCGCACCGCGGAGCACCACGTCGTCGTAGCCGAGCGTCTCCCGGAGGTACGGGACCTTGTGCGCGGACCCCGTGCTCCCGATGACACGGGCCGCGCCCAGCCGTTTGGCGAGCAGTCCCGCCATGCTCCCGACGCCGCCCGCCGCTCCCGTCACGAACACGGTGTCGCCCGCCCCGACCCGCGCGGCGCGGGTCAACGCGCCCCAGGCGGTCGCGCCTTGGGACAGATGCGCGGCGGGATCGGGCAGCTCCCCCGGTCCGACGCGCCGGGCCCGGTCCTCCTCCACCGCCGCGAACTCCCGCCAGCCGTACGGGTGCACCACCAGGTCGCCCGGCGCGAATCCACCGCCGGACGCCCGTACGACCTCGCCCAGCGCCGGCCCCCACAGCGCCTGTCCCGGAACGAAGGACGGCATCGGCAGCTCGGCGTCGGTCATTTTCGTGCACATGGCCGCCGTCACCGTCATGATCCGGTTGCGGACGAGCAGCCGGCCCGGTCCCGCGGTGGGTACCGGCGCCTCGGCGAGCGTGAAGTGCTCCGGCCCGAGGGCTCCCCGGAGGCGGGCGGCGAGCCGGACCTCCCGGTGGGTGGCGGGAACGGCCGGGGCCGGGGAGACGGATGGGACTAACCGGGCGGACGGGCCCGACGGGTCGCCGGGGGCGAGGGGTTCGGGTACGGCGTTCGGTGTGGTCACGGCAGAACTCCTCTGGGTCGGCGGCTTCCGGCGGCCTCCGGCGGAGGGCCGCCGACCAGCCGGTTTCAATACCGCATGGTTGGCTTTTTTAACGTGCCGAAAATAGACTGACGGACCGGACTCGTAAGGTTGCCCCCAAGTACGACACCCCCCTCGAAGAGCACTCGAAAAGCATACGGAGGACGATCGGTGGTCAAGCAGGAACGCGCAGTGCGCACACGACGTGCCGTCCTCGAAGCGGCGGCCCAGGTCATCGGCACGCGCGGGTACGAAGCGGCCACGATGGCGGAGATCATCCAGCGGGCCGGCGTGACGAAGGGCGCCCTGTACTTCCACTTCGCCTCCAAGGACGCCCTCGCCCGCGCCGTCATCGCGGAACAGACCGACCCCTTCATTCCGCAGGTCACCGACTCCCGGCTACAGGACGCCATCGACTTCACGCACCAGGTGGCGGTGGGCCTGCGGGACGACCCGCTGCTCCAGGCCGGCACCCGGATCGCCGTCGAGACCACGTTCACCGACGAGCCGCTGGTCCCCTACCAGGCATGGATCGACATCGTGACGACGATGTTCGCCGACGCCAAGGAGAAGGGCGAACTGCTCCCGGCGATCGCGCCGGACCGGGCGGCGGAGTTCTTCGTCTCCGCCTACATGGGGGTGCAGCTCTTCTCGCACGCCGCCTCCAACCGCCACGACCTGCCCGAACGCGTCACGGCACTGTGGAAGCACATCCTCCCCGGGCTGGCCTCGCCGGGCGCGCTGAGCCATCTCGACCCGCACGGCCGCTCGGTACGGACCGCGGCCTGACGGCCCCTCGGGCCGCACCCCCCACACCGGCCGCCGTCCCGCCCCTCCCCGTCACCCCCTCCCGCACCGGCCGCCACTCTTGGTAAGAAAGCCGGTGGAAGCACTAGAAAACAAACCATCCGGTTTGTATCTTAGGCCGCGTCGGTCCGCCACCGAGGCCCACTCCGTCCGAGCGGAGTGAGCCGCTACCAGGGAAGGAATCCGCATGGCCAGCGCCACGCTCACCGCGCCGTCCACCGCAGCAGACCACCGTCCGTCCGCCGGACGGGAGCACCGCAGCCTCTCGGACCTGCCGCCGCTGACGACGACCGTGCCCCGGCAGTACGTGCACCGGACCGCCGTGTCCGAGGTGTTCCTGACCGACTGGCGCCGGGCGGGGTCCGGGGCCTGGGTGGTGAGCGCCCAGTGGCCGCGGGCGCACAGTTTCTACGGCCCCGTCGACGGTCTGCACGACCCGATGCTGCTGGTGGAGACGATGCGGCAGGCGAGCATCCTGCTGGCCCACGTGGCACACGGCGTACCGCTCGACCACCCGATCATCTGGCAGGACCTGCGGTACTCCGTCCATCCCGAGGCGCTGCGCGTCACCGGCGCTCCCGCCGAGATAGAACTGCACATCACCGACCACGCCCTGCTGTACCGCGGCAGGCGGCTGGCGGGCGCGCGACTGCGGTACCACGTCCTGCGGGACGGCGCCGAGCTGGCCACCGCCGAGTTGCACTTCGCCTGTCAGACCCCCGCCGTCTACCGCCGGCTGCGCGGCGAGTACAGCGACCTCCAGCGGGCCAACGCCCGCACCCTGGACCTGGCCGAGCCGGTCGCGCCCCGCCTCGTGGCACGCGACCGCACCCACGACGTGGTCCTCTCCCCCACCGGCCACGCCAACCGCTGGCAGTTGCGGGTGAACACCGCGCACCCGGTGCTCTTCGACCACCCCGTGGACCACGCCCCGGGCATGCTGATGGTGGAGGCCGCCCGGCAGGCCGCGCACGCCGCCGCCGGCCCCGGCTTCTCGCTGCCCGCCGACATGGAGTGCTCCTTCCACCGCTACGGCGAACTGGACGCCCCGTGCTGGGTCGAGGTGACCCCCGGCCACGACGGACGGGGCCGCCGCCTCCTCGACATCGACATCCAGCAGAACGGCCGGTCCGTCTTCACGGCCCGCACCGCGAGCCGGTCCGCCCCCGGCCGGCCCACCCCCACCGGCTGACCGCTCACCCCAGCGTCAGCCGCGGCTTCGGCGCGTCCGTACGGCCGGTGGGCGGGGTGCGGCTGCCGGCGCGGTACGGCAGGGGCCACGGCGCTCCCGGCCCGGTGTAGCCCTGTTCGGCGGCCGCGTGCAGGGTCCAGTGCGGGTCGTACAGATGGGGGCGGGCCAAGGCGCACAGATCGGCGCGGCCGGCCAGGACCAGGGAATTGACGTCGTCCCAGGAGGAGACGGCGCCCACCGCGATCACCGGGACGCCCAGGCGGTTGCGGATGCGGTCGGCGAACGGGGCCTGGTAGGAGCGGCCGTACTCGGGCTGCTCGTCGGGGACGACCTGGCCGGTCGAGACGTCGATGGCGGCGGCGCCGTGGGCGGCGAAGGCGCGGGCGATCTCCACCGAGTCCTCGGCGGTGGTGCCGCCCTCGGCCCAGTCGGTGGCGGAGATCCGTACGGTCATGGGCCGCTCGGCTGGCCAGACGGCGCGTACCGCGTCGAAGACCTCCAGCGGGAAGCGCAGCCGGGCGGTGAGGTCGCCGCCGTACGCGTCGGCGCGCCGGTTGGTGAGCGGGGAGAGGAAGCCGGAGAGCAGGTAGCCGTGGGCGCAGTGCAGTTCGAGGAGGTCGAAGCCGGCGCGGGCGGCGGAGCGTGCGGACCGTACGAACTGCTCGCGGACGCCGGCCAACTCGGGTGCGGTCAGGGCGTGCGGTATCTGGTTGACGCCGGGGCGGTACGGCAGCGCGGAGGGCGCCACGAGCGGCCAGTTGCCGTCGGGCAGCGGCTGGTCGATGCCGTCCCACATGAGGCGGGTGGAGCCCTTGCGGCCGGAGTGGCCGAGCTGGACGCCGATGGCGGTGCCGGGCGACTGCGCGTGCACGAAGTCGGTGACCCGGCGCCAGGCCGTCTCGTGTTCCGGTGCGTACAGGCCCGTGCAGCCGGGCGTGATGCGGCCCTCGGGGCTGACGCAGACCATCTCGGTCATCACCAGTCCGGCGCCGCCGAGCGCGCGGGCGCCGAGGTGGACGAGATGGAAGTCGCCCGGCGTGCCGTCGCCGTCGGCGGAGTACATGTCCATCGGGGAGACGACGACCCGGTTGCGCAGGGTCAGGCCGCCCAGCTCGAAGGGGGTGAACATGGGCGGCGTGCCGTCCGGGACGCCGGCCTCCTCCTCGACCGCCGCGACGAAGGCCGGGTCGCGCAGCCGCAGGTTGTCGTGGGTGACGCGGCGGCTGCGGGTGAGCAGGTTGAAGGCGAACCGGCGGGGCGGCTGGCCGACGTACTCCGCCAGTTCCTCGAACCAGGCGAGGCTGGCGCGGGCGGCCCGCTGGGTGGAGGCGACGACCGGTTGCCGCTCGGCCTCGTACGCGGCCAGCGCCTCGGGGAGACCGGCGTGCTCCTCCAGGCAGGCGGCCAGGGCCAGGGCGTCCTCGACGGCCAGTTTGGTGCCGGAGCCGATGGAGAAGTGCGCCGTGTGCGCGGCGTCACCCAGCAGGACCGTACGGCCGTGCGACCAGCGCTCGTTGACGACGGTACGGAACGCGGTCCAGGCGGAGTTGTTGGAGCGCAGCGGGCGGCCGCTCAGCGCGTCGGCGAAGACCTTGGCGCACCATTCGGCGGACTCCCGTTCGTCGCAGCGGTCCAGGCCGGCCCGGCGCCAGACCTCCTCGCGCAGCTCGACGATCACGGTGCTGGCGCCGTACGGGGGCTCGGCGCTCGCCCGGGCGTACGGGTAGCCGTGCAGTTGGACGACGCCGTGCTCGGTCTCAGCGATCTCGAAGCGGAACGCGTCGAGGGCGAAGTCGGCGGCGAGCCAGATGTAGCGGCAGCGGTGGGTGGTGACGCGGGGCCGGAAGACGTCGGCGTGGGCGGCGCGGGTGAGGCTGTGCACGCCGTCGGCCGCGATCACCAGATCGTGCGTGGCGGCGAGTTCGGCGGCGGGCGGGGCCTGGGTACGGAAGTTCAGCCGTACGCCGAGGGCTCGGCAGCGCTCGTGGAGGATGCGCAGCAGCGTACGGCGGCCGAGGGCGGCGAAGCCGTGCCCGCCGGAGGTCAGAGCGTGCCCGCGGTGCACGATGTCGATGTCGTCCCAGCGGACGAACTCGCGCTGGAGCGCGCGGTGAACCTGCGGGTCGGCGTGTTCGATGCCGCCGAGGGTCTCGTCGGACAGCACGACGCCGAAGCCGAAGGTGTCGTCGGGGGCGTTGCGCTCCCAGACGGTGATGTCGCGGTCCGGGTCCAGGCGCTTGAGGAGGGCGGCGGCGTACAGGCCGCCCGGGCCGCCCCCGATGACGGCCACCTTCCGGGCGGCCACCCCTACTTCCCCTGCCACTTCGGGGGCCGCTTCTCGGTGAAGGCGGCGTGGAACTCGGCGTAGTCGGCGCTGTTCATCAGCAGCGCCTGGGTGGCGGCGTCCATCTCGACGGCGGCGCCCAGCGGCATGTCCAGTTCGGCGGTGAGCAGCGCCTTGGTCTGGGCGTGGGCGAGCGCGGGCCCTTCGGCGAGCCGCTGGGCGAGGAGGTGCGCGGCGGTGTCCGCGCGGCCCTCCTCGGCCAGTTCGCTGAGCAGGCCGATGCGCTCGGCCTCGGGGGCGCGGACCGGTTCGCCGAGCATCAGCAGCCGGGTCGCGTGGCCGAGGCCGACCACGCGCGGCAGCAGGTAGGCGGCGCCCATGTCGCCGCCGGAGAGGCCGACCTTGGTGAAGAGGAAGGCGAAGCGGGCCGAGGGGTCGGCGACACGGAAGTCGGCGGCCAGGGCGAGCACGGCACCGGCGCCCGCCGCGACCCCGTGCACCGCGGCGATCACGGGGAACGGGCACTCCCGTACGGCCCGGACGACCTGGCCGGTCATCCGGTTGAAGTCGAGCAACTGTGCGGTGTCCATGGCGAGCGTGGCGCCGATGATCTCGTCGACGTCGCCGCCGGAGCAGAAGCCGCGGCCTTCGCCGCCGAGGACGAGGGCGCGCGCGGACCGTTCCCTGGACAGCTCGGTGAGCAGGTCCCGCAGGTCGGCATAGGCTTCAAAGGTGAGCGCGTTGAGCTTGTCGGGGCGCGCGAGGGTGACGGTGACGATGCCGTCTTCCCTGGTCACGCGGATGTGCTGCCATGCGTCGGTGGTACGGGCGGAACCTGTGAACGGGCTCATCGGGCAACTGCCCCCTTCAGCCGGACGGCTGGTGCAGACACGCAATCGCGCTTCGAAGCTATCACCGTTACGTGACTGTCGTCACGAGTGCGCGATAACCGGCCAGTGGCGTCGGAGGCGGGCGCGGCGGAAGCGGAATGAGCGCCTGCGCGCTGCGGGGCCTGCTCGCCCGGCTGCCGCAGTGGTGCGGCGCTCCCGTCAGCCGACCGTGCCGCGGTGGCCCGCGGCGGCGGTTTCCCGGCCGTCGCCGGCGGGTTCCGCACCGCTCCGCCCCAGCCGGGAGTTCCGCTGCCCGTACAGCGCGTAGACGAGCGCGCCGACCACCAGGAACCCGGCGAACTGGAGCCAGGTCGCCGGACCCGTCCCGTAGATCAGGTAGCCGCAGAAGGCGATGCCCAGCACCGGGCTGAGCGGGAAGAGCGGCACCCGGAAGCGGCGCGGCAGGCCGGGGCGGGTGCGGCGGAGCACCATGACGCTGACGTTGACCACGGCCATCACGGCGAGCGTGCCGATGGTCGTCAGATTCATGACGACGTCCAGCGGGACCACCGCGGCCGGTACCGCGAAGAGCACGGCCACGATCCAGGTGCCCGCCACCGGGGTGGAGGTCTTCGGCGAGATCCGTTCGAAGACCCGCGGGACGAGCCCGTCACGGGACATCGACATCAGGATGCGGGTCTGTCCGTACATGACGGCCAGGACGACGGAGGCGATGGCGACGACCGCGCCGAAGGCGATGACGCCCCCGCCGACGGCGGAGCCGGTGACCTGGTTGACGACGAGTGACAGGGCCGCGGGCTTGTCGCCGACCTCGTCGGCGGAGAGCGCGCCGATGGCGGAGAGCGCGACCACGCAGTACAGGACGGTCACCAGACCGATGCAGATCATGATCGCGGTGGGAATGTTCCGGCGCGGGTTCTTCACCTCTTCGCCCGCCGTGGTGATCGCGTCGAAGCCGATGTAGGAGAAGAAGGCGACCGAAGCGCCGGAGGTGACGCCGGCGATCCCCTCGGGGGCGAACGGCGTGAGGTTGCCGTCCTGGAAGGCCGTGAAGGCGATGGCGCAGAACAGGACGAGGACGCCCAGCTTCAGCACGGCCATCGCGGCGGTCGCACGGGCGCTCTCGCGGATGCCGCGCACCAGCAGCACCGCGGCCAGCAGCATCACCACGACGGCCGGGATGTTGACGATGCCGCCGTCGCCGGGCGGGCTGGACAGGGCGGCGGGCAGCTGCCAGCCGACGAGGCTGTTCAGCAGCTCGTTCAGGTACTGCCCCCAGCCGACGGCGACGGCCGAGACGGAGACGCCGTACTCCAGCAGCAGGCACCAGCCGACGAGGAACGCGGTGCGCTCGCCGAGCGTGGCGTACGCGTAGGAGTAGGAACTGCCGGACACCGGGATCGCGCCGCCCAGCTCCGCGAAGGAGAAGGCGGTGAAGACGCAGGTGACGGCGGCGAGCACGAAGGAGACGAGGACGGCGGGGCCGGACCGGGCGACGGTGTCGGACAGGCCGACGAAGATGCCGGTGCCGACGATGGCGCCGATGCCGAAGCACACGAGCTGGAAGAGCCCCATGGTGCGCTTGAGGCCGTGGCCTTCGAGATCCGCGCCGGATTCGGCGACGAGGACGTCGGGGGACTTGATGCGCAGTCCGGACGGACCTGACGGAGGCATGGGGGTGGTTCTCATCTCTGGTGGAGCGTGGTGCGTGGTGCCTGGTGCGTGGTGCCTGGTGCGGTGCGCGGCGGGGTGGGCCGCGTACCGGGCGGGGCCGGGGCCGGTGGGCCCGTTCCCGTGCGTCCGTTCGATGGTAGCCCGTATGCCTGCATGATCGCCCATGGGGCCGTATAGCCATGCAATACGGGCGCGCGGGGCCGCGCGACGCCGGGCCGCGCGGCCGTGGCGACGGCTCTCAGGCCATGGTGGCGACCAGGACCGCCTTGATCGTGTGCAGCCGGTTCTCCGCCTCGTCGAAGACGACGGAGTGCGCCGACTCGAAGACCTCGTCGGTGACCTCCAGGGAGGTCAGACCGTGCCGCTCGAAGATCTCCCGGCCCACGGCGGTGCCCAGGTCGTGGAAGGCGGGCAGGCAGTGCAGGAACTTCACGTCCGGGTTGCCGGTGGCGCGCAGCACGTCCATCGTGACGGCGTAGGCACCGAGCAGCGCGATCCGCTCGTCCCAGACCTCCTTGGGTTCACCCATCGAGACCCATACGTCGGTCGCGACGAAGTCCGCGCCGCGCACGCCCTCGGTCACGTCCGCGGTGATGGTGACGCGGGCACCGCTGTGCGCGGCCAGCTCCTTGGCCCGGGTGACGACCTCCTCGTCCGGCCACAGGCCCTCGGGCGCGACGATGCGTACGTCCATGCCGAGCAGCGCGCCGGTGATCAGGTAGGAGTTGCCCATGTTGTAGCGGGCGTCGCCCAGGTAGGCGAGGGTGACCTCGGTCAGCGGGCGGCCGGGCACGTGCTCCTTGATCGTGAGCACGTCGGCGAGCATCTGGGTGGGGTGCCACTCGTCGGTCAGGCCGTTGAAGACCGGGACGCCGGCGTACGCGGCCAGCTCCTCGACGACCGACTGCGAGCTGCCCCGGTACTCGATGGCGTCGAACATCCGGCCGAGGACCCGGGCGGTGTCCCGCACCGACTCCTTGTGCCCGATCTGCGACCCGGCGGGGTCCAGATAGGTGGTCGAGGCGCCCTGGTCCGCGGCGGCGACCTCGAAGGCGCAGCGGGTGCGGGTGGAGGTCTTCTCGAAGATCAGGGCGATGTTGCGGCCCCGCAGGCGCGCGACCTCCTCGCCCGCGCGCTTGGCGGCCTTCAGCTCGGCGGCCAGGTCGACGAGGCCGTGGAACTCCTCGGCGCCGAAGTCCAGCTCCTTGAGGAAGTGGCGGCCCTTGAGGTCTGTCGCCATGGGGTGGGCTCCTAGGTCGCGGCGATCGGGACGTTGGAAGTGTATACGACAGTCCGTATCCCTATACAGGGAGGCCGCCGGTCCCGGCCCGTAAGGGCGCCGCACCCTCCCGCTGTTCTTCCCCGCCGCGGGCGGCTCCTCCCCTACACGGGGTCGCGTTCCACCGGGCAGCTCATGCAGCGCGGTCCGCCCCGGCCGCGCCCCAGCTCGCTGCCCGGAATGGTAATGACCTCGATGCCGCGCTTGCGCAGGAAGGTGTTGGTGGTGACGTTGCGCTCGTACGCCACCACCACGCCCGGCTCGACGGCCAGCACGTTGCAGCCGTCGTCCCACTGCTCACGCTCGGCCGCGTGCACGTCCTGCGTCGCGGTCAGCACCCGGATGTCGTCCAGGCCCAGCGCCGCCGCCATGGCCCGGTGCATGTGCTCCGGCGGGTGGTCGGTGACCTTCAGCTCCTGGTCACCGGCGCCCGGCTCGATCGTGTAGGAGCGCAGCATCCCCAGCCCCGCGTACTGCGTGAACGTTCCACCGTCCACCATAGTCATGACCGTGTCCAGGTGCATGAACGCCCGCCGCTTGGGCATGTCCAGCGCCACGATCGTCCGGGCCGACCCCGCCGCGAACAGACCGCGCGCCAGCATCTCGACCGCCTGCGGGGTGGTCCGCTCGCTCATCCCGATCAGCACGGCCCCGTTGCCGAGCACCAGCACGTCGCCGCCCTCGATGGTCGACGGATAGGCCGCCTGGCCCTCCGACCAGACGTTGAAGCCGCCGCCGCGGAACAGCTTGTGGTGCCGGTAGATCGCCTCGTAGTGCACGGTCTCGCGCTGCCGGGCCGGCCAGCGCATGGCGTTGATGGACACCCCGTCGTAGACCCACGCCGAGGTGTCGCGGGTGAAGAGGTGGTTGGGCAGCGGGCGCAGTACGAAGTCGTCGAGGTCCATCACATGGAAGCGGACCGAGGTGGGCTCCGGGTGCGCCGCCAGGTACTCCCGCTTGGTCATCCCGCCGACCAGCGCCTCCACCAGCTCGGGGACGGCCATCGCGTCGAAGACGGCCCGCAGGTGGTCGGTGGCCAGCGGTCCGTACTCCTTCTCGTGGAAGACCCGGTCCAGGACGAGCGTCCGGGCCTCGGGAACCTGAAGGGTCTCGGCCAGCAGATCCGCGAACAGGTGCACCTCGACCCCCCGGTCCCGGAGGATGTCCGCGAAGGCGTCGTGCTCGGCACGCGCCCGGCGCACCCACAGCACGTCGTCGAAGAGCAGGGCGTCCTTGTTGGTCGGGGTGAGTCGCTTCAGCTCCAGATCGGGGCGGTGCAGGATGACGCGGCGCAGCCGCCCGGCCTCGGAGTCGACATGGAATCCCATGTCCCCATCTTCGCCGCTGAAGGCCCCGACGGAGGGTCACGGAACGGCCGCGCCACGGGTTTCCGCGTCCGCCGTACGACCGTGGTCCGGGCCCCGGCGCGGGGCGTACCGGGCGGGCAGGCCGCCTAGGAACCCGTCAGGGCGATGACGGCGATCATGATCACGGCTACGGCCACCACCATGAGGAGCGCACCGACCCATATCCGGCCGGCCGGAGCCTCGTCCCGGTCCGGGTCCGGGTCCCGTGCGCCGCCCGGCGCGCGGCCGCCGCGGGAGCGCGGCGCCCAGGACCGGAGGCCGCGTCCGGCGCTCCGGCCGGCGAACCCGCGGACGCCTCGCCGCGGCTCTTCCCGCACCGAGGAGGCCGCCGTCGTCTCCGGGGCGGTGTGTGTCGCGGCCCCGAACAGCGCCCGCCAGCCCTGCTCACCGAAACCGGTGGGCCTGCCGTCGTCGAGCAGGTGCCCCAGCGCCTCACGGCCCAGTCCTTGGTCGCCGTTCCACAGGTCCGGCAGGACCTGGCGCAGCAGGGCAGGGATCTGGCCCTGGTCGCCGTACGGACGCACCAGCCCGTCGTACAGGCGCACGGCGGTGTGCACCCGCCCCTGGTCGGCCGGCCCGGTGACCGGGTACTCGGCACGGCGGTCCCCGTGCGGGCCGAGGAACAGCCGGGCCCGGAGCAGCCGTTCGCCGAGCTCGTGGGCGTCGGCGGCGGAGCGGTGCGGAGCCCGGAGGATCAGCACCCGGGCCACGCGGTCGGCCTGCTGGGCGGGGAGGCCGCCGCCGAGCACCTCCAGGAGCACCCGGTCCGCACTGTTGGCCAGGTACTCCCCGGCCTCCGTGCCGTCGCGGCGCAGGACGTCGTCGAGCACCTGGGCGCTCACCCCGCGGGCGAGCCCGGCGTCGGCCCGGACGGCCGGTGAGGCGGGCGGGTCGTAGGACCGGCCGTCCCCTCCGTCGCGGGACCGTTCATACGCCTGGCGGTCATGGTCCCGATCGTGGCCTCGGTCCTGGCCGCGATCTCGGCCCCGGCCCCGGTCCCGGTCCTGACCCTGATCCCGATCCTGACCGCGATCCCTGTCCCAGTCCTGGTCCCGGCCCTGGTCCGGTGTGCGGCGGCGCGTCGGCCTCTCCTGGTCCTGATCCTGCCGCATGTTGTCGAACACCGTGGCGTCGTACGGCTGGCCGCCGTACGCCGCGCTGTCGTACCGCTGCTCCTCCCGGGCCCGGTCGTACAGCGGTTCACGTGGCTCGGCCGTCCGGCCGGTGCGGGTGCGGCGGTGGTCCCCGGCGTGACTGAGCCACTTCAGTGCCTCGTGCACCAGGCGTACCCGCTCGTCGAGGCGTTCCTTCTCGAAGACGTGCAGCTCGGCCAGGGCGCGACGGGTCTCGCGCAGCGCGCCGGGGTCGTGGCGGATCTCCATGTAGTGCTCGGCCAGCCCGGCGGCGGCCTCTCCGGCCGGGTCACCGTGGTCCGGACGGGCGGGGTCCAGGCGGGTCAACTGCTGGTCCTGAGTGGCCGACACGGGCCAGCGCGGGACGAAGACGTAACGGAACGGTCCGCCGTCCCGGGTGTCGTGGGTGGCGAACGACCAGCCGGGCAGCGCCCGGCCGGTCAGGTTCCACAACGCCCACAGAACGTGGACCGGGCCGTCACCGCCGGTGTGGTCCCGCACGGAGAGCCGCTGCCGCGGTTCGCGCAGGCGCCCGGCGAGCACCGTCGTCAGTTCCGCGTCGAACAGACGGGCCCGCTCGGTGAGTTCCGGCGCCGCCCGCTCGGTGGCCGCCCGCAGGGCCTGGGCCGGTACGCACTCCAGGGACCGCCCCTCGGCCTCCAGCAGGTCGATGCCGCTGCCCTCCCAGCGCCAGGAGTGCAGGCCCAGGCAGCGGCCGGGCGTCAGCACGGACGGGCTGCCCAGCAGCGCGTGGGAACAGGTGGTGGGACGGCCGCCGTGATCCTGGCCGGGGATGCGGCGAATCAGCAGGACCGAACTCTCGGCTCCCCGCTCCCCCCGCAGCTCCACCCGGGCCAGGCTCTCGCGGGCCCCGTCGCCGGGCACGCTCAGCAGCGTGGCGACCTTGCGGTAGATGGGCCCCAGCCCGTCCCGGTTGCCCGACCAGGCGACCGGGCCGACGCCCGCGCCGCCGACGGCGAGGTCCGCGTCCCAGCGGAAGACGATCTGGTGCACCGGCGCGTCGGTCCCGCTCACAGTCCCACCTCCTGGGAATCGGCTCCCGGCAGGAGCCCGCACATCGCGAAGATCGACAGCAGCGGGGCGAGCACCCGCCTCGGCCGTACGCCCTGGGGGAAGCCGCCCGCGTCCTCCTGGCCGCCGGTGGCCGACGCGAAGTGCAGGGTGCACCGCGCGCAGTCGCTGAACGGTTTGAGCCAGGCGGGCCCGCCGTGGTGGCGCAGGAAGGCGTACACGTCACGGCTCTCCTCGCGCAGGGCCCGGGCCGTCGGCCGGGCGCTCTCGGGTGCGGTCAGCCAGCGCGCCACGGCCGGCTCGAAGCGGATCAGGTCGCTCTTGCCCACGACGACCGCGGCCGCCTTGTCCACGTACGGCCGCCCGTGGCGCGGCAACCGGTCCAGCACGGTGCCGAACGAGCGGTCGCCGAGGTCGTCGGTGCGCTGCTTGGTGCGTTCGCGTACGGCGTCCAGGTACGGCAGCGGCAGCGCGCGCAGCGGGTCGACCACGAAGAGGAACGCGTCGACGGCGGCGAGGAACCGGGTCACCCGGCCGGTGCGTTCCAGGTCCTCGCCCGACAGGTCGAAGAAGACCACGGGCCGGGGTCGGTCCGTGCCGCCCCCGCTGACCAGCAACCCGTCGGCGAACTCGGCGAAGTCCGTCTGCTCGGTGTGCGCCAGCAGCTCGCCGGCCCGCAGCTTGAGCACCCGCTCGTCGAGGTAGGAGCGGTGCGAATCGGTGTGCAGCGCAGTGGCCTTGAGGCCGTGGGCGTCCAGCGCGCCGCGCTCCACCTCGCCGATCATCGAGGCGAGCAGATGGGTCTTGCCGGCGCGCGAGCTGCCGACCAGGGCCACGGTCAGGGGTTCGCCGTTGCGGAGGTAGGGCGCAGGCAGGAAGTGACGCTGCATGCCGCCCGAGTTGGAGCACTCCTGGAAGGCCTCGCGCAGGGCGTCCTCGCGACGCAGCTCGTTGTCGTCGTTCTCGATGTCACGGGAGACGAAGTTGTTCTCGTGATCCCGCACGAACAGCCGCGTCCTGTCGTAATGGATCGTGTCGAGGCAGTGCGGACACACCACGCGCCGGGCGCCGGACTCTTCTTCCCACGTGCTCACCGGCGCCCTCCCGTGCCCGTACGGCCGGTGCCGAACAGGGCGGCGCGCAGCCCGCGGCCCGGCGCCCGGGCGCCGTTTCCCGCCGCCGCCTCCTGGTCGCCGTTCAGTCTCAACTCCGTTCTTTTGCGCGCCAGTTCTTCGTCGAAGGCGCGGCGCCCCGGCTCCAGGGGGTCGGCCGGCAGGGGGCGGCTCTGGAGCGGGTCCTGCCGGTTGAGCATCCGCAGCACCTCGACGGGGTGACCGCGCTCCGCCGCCCTGGGCGCGAAGGCGGTGGACAGCACGCCGAGCGCGGGCAGCCGCGCCAGGTCGCGCGGCGGCCCGTCCGGCTCCCCTTCGCGGCCGGTGACCAGGTGGTACATCATCTGGGCCACGCTCCACAGGTCGTCGCGCGGGTCCGCTGCGCCGTGCCCGGCACGCTGCTCCGGCGAGGCCCAGGGTGCCTCGCCCAGCGCCTCGCGGGGGTGCCCGGCGCGGGTGGCCAGACCGGGCTCGGGCAGCCGGACGTGGCGGCCGTCCCACCGTACGGAGTGCGGGGTCAGCCCGCGGTGCACGACACCCACGGCCTCCAGCAGCCGTACGGCCAGCACCAGTTCGCTGCGGATGCGCTCCTGCTCCTTGACCGTGGTGCGGCCCGCGAGCGCCGCCAGCGGGCGCCCGCGCGCGGGTTCGTAGAAGACGAACGGCTCCCGTACGTCCAGGTGGTAGCCGCCGAGCCGGGCGAACAGCCGGTGGTACGGGGCGTCGCCGAACGCCCGGCGCACGGCGAGGCCGACGCCCACCTCCGCCTCCAGCCGGTCGCGGGCCCGGTGGTCGCCGCGCACGGTGTGCGCGAGGCGGTACTGCATCACCCGCCAGTCCTCGCCCAGGGTCATCGGCCGGGTGCGCAGCCCGTGCCGCTGCTGTCCGGGCGGCAGGTCTCCCCAGTAGGCCGCCGGGAGCCGGGCGAGCGAGCCTTCATCCGTGAAGAAGGCCAGTTCCACGCGGTCGCGGGCCGGGCGGCCGCCGCCCCGCGCGGCGGCCGCCACGGGCACCTCGTCCTCGGGCTCGGTGCCGCCGTCCGGCCCGCGGTCAGGCGCCCGCGGCGCGTCCTGCCGGTCCGCCCACTCGTCCATGACGTCCCCTCATTCGTTCGCGTTCGCGGGCAGTTCCGGCCCGGTGGTGCCGCCGTCGCGCAGCCGGACCGTGCGCACCGAGCCGGTACGCAGCGGCAGCAGCCGGAAGACGCCCGCGTACCGGCCGGCCGGGGTCCACACCATGTCGTCGGTGCCGAGGGGGTCCTCGGCGTGCCGGGTCGCGTCGGGGGCGAAGCACACCCCGCGTCCCGCGTACCGGTCGCGGGAGAGCAGCCGGCGGTGTTCGGCCGCGCAGAGCGGCACCGTGCCGGTGCCGTCGCCGTGTTCCCGGAGGATCCGGGCGACCCGGTCGGGTGCCAGGCCGAGCAGGACGGCCGGGTCCGGCCGGGACGCGGGGTCGCGGGCGAACGCCGGGGCGGCGGCGACGCCGTCCCGGGCCAGCCGTGCGGTCTCGTCGTCGATCAGCGCCCGTACCTCCCGGTCGAGGGGCAGGGCGGTGGCGGCACCCGGGTCCCGCTCGATGGCGCCCCAGTACGGGTCCAGGAGCCCGGCGACGCCGTCGGCGAGGTCGCCGACGAGGGTGGCGACCAGTTCGGGCCCGCCGTCGCCCGCTTCGCGCTCCAGCCAGGGCACGGGGATGTCGTGGGGCGGCGGTGCGGCCGGGGCGGCGGGGCCGGACGCCGCGGCGCTGTCCGGCGGCCGGGGCGGCGGCACCGTGTCGGCGAGCGGGTCGCGCCAGGGGGCGCCGCGGCCGGCGGCCGGTCCGCCGCCGGGCTCCGGATCCCCGTCCCAGTCGTCCCAGTCGTCCCACCCCTGGGCCGTGGAGTCGTCGTACCGGGGGCCGGCGTCCTCGAAGGAGTCGTACGCGCCCGGCGCGGCGGCGCTCCGGTCGTACGGCGGGCCGAACCAGTCGTCGTCCAGCAGGTCGTCGGCCGGCGGGCCGGCCGCCGAGCCGCCGCCGCGGTCCGCCACGGGTACGGGATCGCGGCCCTCCGCGGCGGCCGCCGCGCGGCGGATCATCCCGGCCACCGCCCGCGCGCCGTCGGCGCAGTACAGGCGGGCGTCCGCGAGCAGCCAGTCGTGGGTGACGGCGTCGGCCAGCAGCCCGTCGAGGGAGTCCAGGACGTCCCGCCCCTCGGAGCCGCCGCCCGCCGCCCACCACACGTCCAGGGCCTCGGTCCAGCGGCGCACCGCCAGCAGCGGCAGCACGATCAACGCCACCAGCAGGGTGCTCAGTCCGAGCCACGCCGGCACCGCGAGCACCTGGCCCAGGGTGATGCCGACGGCCGCGCCGAGCAGCCCGGCGCCCGCCTGCGCCAGGGCGCCCGACCGTCCGCCGCCGTCGAGGTGCCCGTCCCCGGTGCGCCCGGGACGGCGGGCCAGGGCGAGCGTGGTCAGCCCGGCGGCGGCCAGCGCCGCCAGCGGTCCCAGCACCCAGCCGGGACCCGGCCACAGACCGGCTGCGGCGGCGACGGCGCAGCCGCCCGCCAGTTCCGTGACGGCCGCGCCGGGCACCTCGAACGGCCGGGGCCCGGCCATCCGCCGCGGCAGGCCGGGCGGGCACAGCTCGTCGAGCCGGCCGAGGCGGGCCGCGCTGCCGGTGGGCGTGGCCAGGTCGGCCACCGCGCCGAGCCGGGCCGCCGTCGAGCGCAGCGGCAGCCGCTGCGCCAGCAGGCCCTGGGTGTAGTCGCGCAGGCCGGGGCCGATGCGTTCGCGGTCGGCCTCCGGCACGCGGGGCAGGTCGATGCCGCGCTCGTACAGCCGTCGGCGCTGTTCCGGGGGGAGGCCGACGCCGTCCCCGTCGCGCAGGGTCTCGGCGACGGTCTCGCGGTACGCGGTCAGTTCCGCCGCGGCCGCGTCGAGGCGCTCGGCGAGGTCCACGTCCCCGGCCGCGCCGCGCAGCAGACCGCCCGCGCCGCGCTGCCGCCCGTACGCGTCCTCGGCCTTCAGCAGTGCCGACTCGCAGGCCCAGTAGCGCTCGTCGGCCTCACCGCCCGGCCGCCGCCATTCCTCGCTGTGCACGGGCTCGGTCGTCCCGGCGCCGACCAGGGGTGCCAGGACGGCGGGCACCCCGCCCGCCTCCGGGTCGGTGACCGCGATCCGGCCGCCGGGGTCGTCCTGGCCGACCAGGCCGGCCAGCGCCTGCCGCCGGACCCGGTCGCGGGCCGGGTGCGAGAGGTCGTGCTCCAGGACGCGCAGGGCGGGTACGGCCACGCCGTCGGGCAGCCCCGACACCGCGTTCAGGACGGCGTCGAACACCGCGGGGGCGGCGAGGATTTCGAGGAGCGGGCGCAGCGCGCCGTCGTCCTCCTCCGGGGTGGGGGCGGTCGCCGTGCCGCCGTGCGGGTCGAGGATCCACAGCACGCCGACGGCGGGTGGGCGCAGCGGTGAGGGGCGGTCCAGGGCCCAGGGCGTCGGCGCGGGCGGTACCGCGACGCCGTCGCCCGGTTCCGCGGGCGGGGCGCCGACGGCGACGCACAGCGCGTGGCCGGTGCCGTAGGCGAGGACCTGTTCGTAGACGTGCTGGTGACGGGTGAGTCCGGTGGCGGTGTCCACGAGCAGGAAGCGTTCGGCCTCCTGGGCGGGGGCGCCGCCCAGCGCGGTGCGGACGGCTCTGTGCAGGCCGTCCGCACCGTCCAGGCCGGCGTGGTCGCCCCGCAGGTCGAGGGTGACGACCGGTGCGGCGGTGCGGGCGCTCACAGCAGGTCCTCCTCCCTCGGCTCCTCGTCCCACGGGTCGGCCCACAGGTCGTGCTCGGCCGCGTCTCCCGGGCGGCCCGCGTCGGCGGGCTTCGCCGGCGACCCGTGCAGTTCCTTGGTGTGCGGTTCGTGCGGCTCGTGCGGGTCCTTCGCCCGCGGGGGCGGGGGCTCGTGCGGTTCCGGTTCGTACGGCTGGGTGTGCCGCGTACGCGTGTCACCGGCCGGATCGTGGCCGTTGGCCCGGTGCAGGCGCGACGCGGCGGTGCCGGTCTCCCGGAGCTGGGCCTGGGCCTGGGCCAGGGCGCGCAGCGAGGGCCGGTTGGCCCGCAGGCTCCTGGGGAAGCGCAGGTCCAGGGCGCCGTCCAGGGTCGTGGTCCAGAAGTGGGACAGCGGCTCGATCCAGTCCTGCTCGTCCTCGTTCAGGTCGTGGGCGCGTTGCCGCAGCCGTGCCGCCTCCGCCGGTGCCACCCGGCGCAGGAAGGTCCAGAACAGCCGGTCCGGCTCCCTCGGTGTGGTGCTCAGCCCTTCCGGCAGGGACTCCATCAGCACCGAGCAGAAGTCCTTGACCGCCGATCCGGCGTCCAGCAGCGCCCAGCGCTCGTACGCCCGCAGCAGGTCGGACCAACTGGAGACGTCCCGGTCGTACGGCTGGAGGGCGAGGGTCATGGTGGCCGAGTCGCCGCCGCGCAGCCGGAAGCAGACGGACTCCGGGGAGAGCGGGTCGCCGGTGACCTCGACGCGCCCGTTCCACATGGCGCTCAGCATGCGTTGCAGCACCCGCTGCCGGTCGCTCTCCGTGCTGGCGAGCCAGGAGTCGCGGTAGCCGGTGCGCTGCCGCCACTGGAGGTGGTCCTCGCGGCCCTCCCGGTCCCTGGCCCGGCCCCACAGGCGCAGCACCTGCCGTACCTCGGAGATGTCGGTCAGGCTCATCTCGCTGCGGAACAGTACGACGGTGATCGACTCGGTGACCACGGCGCGGAATTCGGGCGGCAGCCGGTTCTCGTCGCGCGGCAGCAGCAGCGACTGCTCCAGGAAGCGGTCCACGCTGCCCTTGGCCTTGGTCTGCGGGCGGACGATGAGCGTCTTGAGCTTGCCGGTGCCGTCCGGGGTGAAACCGGCCGGCAGCAGCCCGGCGAGCTGGGAGCGGAACTGCTCCAGCCACTTCTCGTCGACCGCGTCGGCGGCCTCCTCGTCCCCGGAGGCCGCCGCGAGGAGGTCGCCGAGGGAGGGCAGCAGCGGCCGCTCGTGGTGCACGCCGGCCTCGCCGAACAGCTTCTTGATCCGGCCCTCCAGGACCTGCTTGACCTCCTTGACGACGGCGCGCGGCGAGCGCTGGACGGCTTCCAGGGCGCGTTCCCAGTGCCGCGGTTCGACGATGCGGACGAGCAGCGTGGCCTCGTCCTGGCTGTCCGGGATGCCCTCGCGCTGGAGGAGGCGGGTCAGGACGTCGTCGTAGAACGCGTCGAGGGAGTTCTGCGGCGGCAGGAGGTACGACACGCCCGTACGGTCCTCGCGGTACAGCTCCCGGCGCCGCTCGCGGAACAGGCCGTTCTCCCCCTCCTCGTGGTCGCGGAAGGCGCGTACCAGCGCGGAGAGTTCCTTCATGGTCCGGTCGGCGATCGGCCGCCAGCGGGGCTCCTGCGCCTTCCACCGCTCGTGCCACGTCCGGTTGGTCGCCCAGCGGTACCAGGCGTCCTGCTCCTGGATGGCGTTCTCCACCTCGGGGTCGCCCCAGCGCGCGGGCACCACGCCGGCCATCCGGCGGCCGATCCTCGGCACCTGCGGCGCGTCGTTCTCCACCCCTTCGGGGCGCTCGGGACGGTTGCGCCGGTTGTCGAGCATCCCCGAGAAGCCCTCCCGGGCCACCCGGTCGCGGTCGCCGGGGTTGCCGGTGAACACCCGCTCCAGCCGGAACGGGTCGTGCTCCTTGAGCAGATGGAGCAGTCCGCGGCGCGGGTTGAAGCGCTCCGCGCTCTCCACCGTGCGGCGGGCGAGATCCTTGTCGAGCGCGCGCAACTGCTGCTCCATGTTGGCACGCCGGTGATTCAGCTCCTGGCTGATCGCCCGCACGCCCTTGGGCACCTGCTCGGGCGCCCGCACCGGCCGCGGCTCGCGGACCCACACGTCCTCGATGCCGGACTCCTTGAACGCCTCGACGACGAGGGCGCGGTGGTCCTCGCCGCCCTGCCGGGCGCGGTCCAGCAGACCGCGGACGGCGCAGGCCAGCATCCGGGCGGCGACGATCTCGGCGAGTTCGTCGACGGGGACGGTCATGGAGGCCGCGAGGCTGGTGGACATGCCCTGCAGGCCGATGCCGGTGGCGGCGGCCGCCGACCGGCTGGCCCCGCGGTTGACGAAGCTGGCGGCGAAGGACTGGTAGGCGTCGTCGGCGCGCCCACGGCCGTTCTCCTCGCCCAGGTCGGTACCGATCAGCGAGGTCACCATGGCGGTGATGGAGCGGCGCAGGTCGTCGGGGCGCATACCGGCGGTACGGCTGAAGAGGAACGCCGTCTGGACGGTGGAGGTGCGCAGGCTGACCGGCACCATGTCGGGGTACTTCACGCTCAGCGAGCCGCGCTGCTCCACGTCGCCGAGGTCGGGGGTGGCGTCCGCCGCGTTCTGGTCGTCGACCAGGTGCGAGAGGTCCACCAGGGCGCGTGCGGCGTTCAGTTCGGCCTCCCGGCCGCCGCCGGCCTCCGGCGGGAACGCCGACGGCATCACGACCAGCGGGTAGATCTTGGCGCCGGGCAGGTTCACCGAGTGGAAGGCGTGCCCGAGCAGGTGCAGGAAGTCGTAGAAGATGCCGGCGCCGGTGCCGCCCGCGACGGAGAACGCCACGAACACGTCGTAGCCGCGGATCTGGCCGCCGCCCAGCTCCTGGAGGTCGCCCGCCGACTTGCTGAGCGCGTCGATCGCCGCCCGCAGCGGGCCGAGCACCTGGTCGGGGCCGTTGCGCAGGGTGGCGAACAGCGCGGCCCGGCCGACGGTGGGCAGCTGGCCCGCGCCGGTGTGCAGCGGGGAGACCCGGGGCTCGTCGACCCGTGGCGGCAGCCAGCCCACGGTCTCGTCGTGCTGCGCGATGCGCAGCATCCGGGTCATCTCGGGTGAGTTGTCGTAGGTGGGCAGCAGGTTGTGCACGGCGCGGGAGGTACGGGCGTACGCCGCCGCCTCCGGACCGCGGGCGCTCAGGTGCGGCAGCCGGTCCAGTTCGGCCTCGCTGAAGTCCGCGTAGACGAACTGCAGGCAGTCCGGCAGTTGGAAGGGGACCCGTTGCTTGCCGCGGCCGACCAGGTCGGTACCGTCCGGGCCGCACAGTTCGCGGCGCAGGTTCCGCTCCAGTTCGGCGCCGATGCGGGCGCCGGTGCCGCCCAGCCCCACGAACAGCATGGGCTGGTAGATCTTCATGTGGTCGCTCCCCTCGTCCGCCCGTCGTGGGCGGCCTGTGCTGCGAGATGTGGTGCCGCCGGTGGTCCGGGCGGGCGGCCGCCCGGGCCTCGGCGCCGTGGCGCGGGCGCCTCAGAACGCGGAGTCATAGCCGGACGATCCGCCCGCTCCGCCTGGACCGCCGCCCGAGCCGCCCGGGCCGCTCGTCCCGGCCGGTCGGCCGGTGCCGTCGGCCGGGGCGCCGCGCCCGCCCCGCCCGTTCACTCCGCCGGGTGCCGCGGTGCCGCCCCGGCCGGTGCGGCCGCCGAACAGGCCGGCCGTACCGCGGGACCCGGCCGCCGTGCCCGGGCGGCGTCCCTGGCCGGTACGCCCCCGGCCCGTGGGTGCCCGGTCCGCCCGGCTTCCGCCGCGTACGGACAGTTCCAGGTCGTGGGCGAGCCGGGCGGGCGCGCCGCGCGACACGGTCCGTTCCTTGCCGTCGGGGCCGCGCAGCCGCAGCCCTTCGCCCTTGCGCCGGAGCCGGTACACCTGCGCCGCGCGCTTGTTGCGGAGCTGCAGGCCGGGGCGGTCCGAGGAAGGCTCCTCCACCGCGAACCAGAACTTCTTCGTGCGCTGACCGCGCACCTCCAGTTCGTCCAGCACATGGCCGCCGCGCCGGAGTTCCAGCGTCAGTCCCCCCAGCGAGCTGCGGACACCCCCGTACCAGACGCGGATCGCGACGACGGCGGCGAGGGCGAGCAGCAGCCCGGCGCCCCCGATGACCGCCCACCACCACCGGTCCCACCAGGTGGGCGCCGGGGTGACGGTGACGGTCAGGAAGGCGGAGCCGATCTCGCGGCCTCCGTCGGTCCGGTCGGTGACGGTGATCCGGCCGCCGGCGTCCCCCGGCGGCGCGCCCGCGCCGAAGGACACGGTGAACGGCACCGGCTCCTGCGCGCCGGGCGCGACGGTGACGGTGGCCGGGCTGATCCGCAGTGCCGCCGCCGTGGACTGGTCGGCCAGGCCGAGGCGCAGGGTGTGCGGACGGCTGTCGTTGTTCCGCGCGACCAGCTTGCCGGTGACCGAGCCGCCCGGGTGCACGTCGTGGCCCTCCAGTGTCACTCCGGCCGCCACGGGCGCGGCACCCGAGGACACCCGGGTGTCGTAGGGCCGCCGGTCCCCGACCACGCCGGGTGCCGCGATCGCGCCGGTCAGCCGCAGCGCGCCGGTGGCCGTCTTCGGCACCGTCACCGACGCCCCGTACAGCACGTCGCCCGCCCGGTCGTCGGGGCCCTCGCCGTCGTCGCGCAGCGGGACGTCCACCGGCTCGAAGCCGTCACCGGACAACTGGGCGGCGGCCCGTACCCCGGCCAGTTGTCCGGGGTCGGTGATCACCACGCCGCGCCGGGTCTGCAGCCGCATCCGTACGACGACGTCCTCGCCGGGCCTGGGCGCGGACGGCTCCAGGGTGACCGAAGAGCGCAGCACGCCCTGCCAGATGGCCCGTACGGTGGCGGGCTGGTCCCGGTGCCCCGGCGGCGCCGACAGCCGTACGCGCCAGGTGCCGGGCAGCGGGTCCTTGACCCGCAGCGCCTCGACCGGCCCGTCCTGGCCGCTGACTTCGAAGCGGGAACCGTCGAAGTCCCCTTGCAGGGGCACCTTGCGGCCCTTGGGGTCGTAGTAGGTGGCCGTCACCCGCGGGTCGCGCTTGGTGACGGTGATCGAGCCGTCGGTCGCGATGGGCGGGATGTCCACCGTCAGCTCGCCCGGCGGCTTGCTGCTGGTGCCCTCCTCCACGCGGGCGCAGCGGGCGGCGGCGAACGCGCTCTGGAGCGCCTTGTCCACGTCCGCGGCGCCGTCGACGACCTCCGGCCGCGGGCGGGAGCCGGGCACGTCGGCACAGCCGTTGCGGTAGCCGCCGTCGGCCATCTGCCGGAGGGCCTTCTCGTCGATGCCCTTGCCGAAGCCCAGCGGCCAGATCTGCACCTGTTCGCGGCGCGCCCGGTCGAGGACCTCGCGCAGCCGCTTCTCGCCCTCCTGCTTCCGGGCGGCGGGGTCGGCTCCGTAGGCGGGACTGTCCTCGACGTTCAGCCTGCCGTCGGTGAGCAGGAAGACGACCTTGGGCGTGCCCTCCCTGCTGGTCTCCTTCAGCCGGGTCAGGGCCTGGGTGAGGGCGGCCGGGAAGTCCGTTCCGGGGCCGAGACCGGCGCCCTCGCGGTCGGTGAGCCGGCGGGCGCATTCGCTGATGCGCTGCCGTCCGGCGGCGTCGACGACGGTGGGCGGGCACACTTCCCGTACGGGCTGCTGCCCCTCCTTCTCCGCGCTGCCGAACCCGATGACGCTCGCCCGGGACCGGTCGGAGATCTCGCCCTGGCCGATCAGCGCGGCCGCTTCCGCCTCGCGGGCCAGCGCCTCCTCGCCGATGCTGGCCGAGGCGTCCACGACGACGGAGAAGTCGACGGGCGTGGGGCCCACGGACGGTGCGGCGGGGGCGGGCGCGGCCCATGCGGGCGGCGGCCCGAGCGGCACGGTCGCGCAGAGCGCGGTGAGGGCGGCGACGGTGGCGCGGCGCACTCTGCGCCGCGTCCGCGCGGTCGCCGGTTCGGTCCGGTGCGGCATGTTCACCACAGCCCTCCGGTCAGGGCGCAGCAGCCGCCGGCCGCCAGGCAGCCGACTCCCCAGCGCAGCCAGCGGTACTTGGCGCCGAGGATGCGGCCGAGCGCGCACGCCTGCTCGACGGCCCACTGCCCGGTGTCCCGGCCCGCGAGGGCCACCCGGGGCAGCAGGACTTCGGCGGTGGCTCCGCCGGTAAGCTGCGGGAAGAAGGTCAGGTGACCGTCGGCCGCGGTACGGGTGCGGGGCAGCACCGCCACCACGAACATGGCTATGCCCAGGGTCCACAGCGCGGCCCCGGCGAGCAGCAGGGCGGCGCGGGTGGCGGGCATCGCCGGGAGCTGCCCGTCGCGGCCGAGGAGCAGGACCAGCGCCGCGGTGGCGCCGGTCATCATGACGGACGCCTTGGTGTCGGCGCGGTTGATCTCTTCCCGTACGACCTTCAGCAGGCGTTCGGCGACGAAGTCGCTGCCGGTGCCGGGGGCCGGGGCGGGGGCCGCGGTGGTGCCGGTACAGGGGCAGGCCCTGGAACAGCGGCAGGGGCCGGGGTCGGGGCCGCGGCCGGTGCCCCGGGTGGGCGCGGGCGGAGCGCTGGTGGCCATCATTTTCCCCAATCCAGACCTTCGCCGCGGCCGCGGCGCGGCGCGGGGCGTTCCCGGTCGTCGTCGCGGTGGTCGTCGTCCCGTTCGTCGCGCCGGTCGTCCCGGCGGCCGTCGTACCGGCCGTCGTACCGCTCCCCGTACCGGTCGTCGGGGAAGTCCCCGTGCCGGCCTGTGCGGTAGTCGTCGCGCTCGGCGGCCGACTGGACGCGGTCGGGCTCGTAGACGCGGCCGCGGTCGTCCGTCTCGTACGGCTCGTCCTCGTACGGCCTGTCCTCGTACGGCTCGCCGTGGCGGTCGCCGTACCGGTCGTCGGCCTGCCCGCCGTCCTGCCCGACGCCGCCCTGCCCGTCGCCGCCGTAGCCGTCGTCGTGACGCCCGTCGCCGCCGTACGCGTCACCGTCCGGACGGCCGCGCCGCCTCGGCTCGTGCCTGTCGTACGCCGCCTCCCGGCCGGGTCCGGGGCCCGAATCACGGTCCCGTTCCGGCTCGGAGTCCCGTCCGGAGTCCCGTCCGGGGCTCCGTCCCGAGTACTGTCCGGAGTCCCGTCCGACATCCCGTCCGGAGTCGGGCCCGGGGCCCGCTTCGAAGTCCGGTCCGGCGTCCGGATCGGGCTCGTGCGCCCAGTCCATCCGCTGTCGTCCGCGGATCCGCTCCTGTTCGCCGCGGGGCCCGCCGCTCTCCAGCGCGCGCCGCTGCGGCGGCTGCTCCAGGAAGGTGTCGGCCGCACGTCCCACCAGGCCGCGCGTCGACGACCGCATGAGGTCGATGGCGGCCAGGGTCTGGTCGTTGAGATCGTGGCGCTCGATCAGGCCGCCGTCGACGAGGCGGAACACCGTGTCGATCGACAGGACCCGTTCCTCCCGGCGCTCCCGGCGGAACGCCTGCTGGATGTCCCACTCGTGGGCGGAGTCGCGCGCCATGAAGTACGCGAGCTGCCGGTCGTCGCCGCCACTGAGCATCTCCTGCAGCTCGGCGGCCCTCATCCGGATCAATTCCTGTTCCTGCCGTTCCTTCCTCAGTGCCTCCACGTGCTGCCGGCGCGCGAGGTCGCCCTCGTGGTCGATCTCGGTGCGCTGCCGCTCCGCGCTGATCCCGCGTTCACTCAGGTCGATCCGTACGAACACCTCGGTCTCCAGGCCGAGTTCGTGGCCGAGGCGCAGGTCCGCCAGTTCGTTCTCCACCGCCCGGTCGGCCCGTTCCGCCTCGCTGATGCGGTAGCGCCTGGTCACCCCGCGCAGCCCCCGGAGCAGGACCGGCGAGAAGTACTGGGCCAGGTCCCAGACGTTGGCGCGGACCGCCGCGTACGCGTCCACGACGCGCCAGCGCACCTGCACCTCCGCGCGAAAGGACTCCGCGTCGCCGGCCGCGGGCAGTTCGGTGCGGAACTCGGTCAGATGGCGGCCGACCCGCACCTCCATCACCTTGAACGAGCCCCTGAAGAGCGGCTTGTTGACGTCCTCACGGTGGTCCGGCCACACCACGCTGTGGCCGCCGTTCTCGTACATGAGCACCGCGGCCACCTGCACACTGGGCCGCCGGAACCGGCCGGACGACTCGTACTCCTGCACCAGCGGCCCCGGCACCGCCCCTCCGGGCCCCTGGCCGTGCCCCCCGGCCGCACCGGGCCCCGGACCCTGCCCCTGGCCGTGCCGCGCGCCGTTCCGGCCGTCTTGCGTCATCGTCGTCCCTCTCCTTCCAGCACCGCCCGCATCCGCGCGGCCGCCCGGGGGGCGAGCGGTTCGTCACTGTCCCGCTCCAGCCGGGCGACCAGCAGCAGCAACCGGTCCCGGTCGCGCCGCCCCTCCACCAGCCGCGGCAGGAACCCGCACAGCACGTCGAGCTGCCGCGGGTCCTTGGCCGCCCGCCGCATCCAGCCGCCCAACTGCTCCTGTGCCGCGACGCCCGCCCGCGCCGTGTTCAACGTGCTGTGCACCAGGTCCGCCAGCCACGGCGCCCGGTCGGGGTGGGCCGCGACCAGGGCCGCCGCCAGCGGCCAGGAGCCGTAGGACTCCTGGACGGGACTGTCGCCCCGGAGCCCCCACAGGTGGGAGGTCCGGGTGGACAGCGCGCGCAGCACCACCATCAGCGCGAGGTTCTGCCGGTTCTGCCGAGGGTCGCCGAGCCAGCGGGCCAGCCGCCTGAGCACCACCTCGGGTTCGGACCCGGCCAGCAGCCGCACCACGCTGTACGAGGCGGCGTCGGCCGGCTTGCCGCCGTCCTCCCGGCAGCCGATGCGCGCCAGTTCGTCCAGGGACTCGGCGACCGAGCCCGCCGCCATGCCGTAGCCGTGCGTGAACGCCGCGGTCTCGCAGGCGGACCGGTCGTCGCCGCGTGCCCATTCGCGCAGCAGGCCGCGTACGGCGGGCCGCACCTGCGGGTCGCGGGACGTCTCGGCCAGCGCGGTGGCCGCGGCCATCTGCTGCACCGGGCGGTCGGCGCGGGCGAGCGGCAGCAGCAGTTCGGAGAGGCCGTACAGGTAGTCCCGTGCGCACAGCGTGCCCGCGGCCACCGCGGCGCGCACCCACATCTGGGGGCGCTGATCGTCGCACAGGGAGCGCAGCCAGCGGGTCAGCGGGCCGCGGACGTTGTGGTAACCGTCCCAGGCCTCGTACAGGACGGCGGTGGCCAGCTTGCGCCCCTGGAAGCGCATCGCCCGTACGGGAAGGGCGGCGTCGCCCAGATCCTCGACGACCTGCTCCGGTACGGCGCGCGCGGCGGCCAGCCGGGCCTCGGTCTTCGCGGTGAACAGCGGGCGGCCCGGTGCGTACTGGGGGTCGAGGGTGACCGCCAGCTCCCAGGCGAGCAGTTCGGCCGCCTCGGTCACCAGGCTCTCGGCGGAGCCGTTGAAGGCCGCGAGCGAGAGCCGCAGGGCCGCGGCGCGCAGGGCGGGCAGCGCCTCGGGCAGGGTGCCGGGACGGTCGGCCCCGGCGAGCCACTCGCGCGCCTGGCGTGGGGCGAACGTGGCGCACTGGGCGAGCAGTTGGGCGTCGTCGGCCTCGCCCCTGGCGTACGCCGCGAGGTGGTCGGCCAGCCGCGCCGCCTCGCCCGGCCGCAGGGCGTCCAGGCCCAGCGCCTGTTTCACGTCGGGGCGCTCGGCGACGTCCAGGGCCAGTCGGCACAGCTCCGGACCGACGTCGGAGAGCTGGTCCTTCACATGCTGTTCCAGTACGTCGCCGGCGGGCGGGGGCGTGCACTGCGCGCCGTAGCGGCCGCGCACCAGGCGGTCGGCGAAGTCACCGGCGCCCACGACCAGGACGCCGTACGCCCCGCGCCGGGCGAGCAGCGCACTGAGCCGGTCCAGATGCAGGTCGGAAGGTTGTGGTCCGGCGTCCTTCCCCGGGCCGTGGCCGGCGCCCCGGCCGCTGCCCCCGGAAGCGGCCGGTACCGCGCCGGCGTCCTCGGCGGGCAGTTCGAGCAGGTAACCGCGGCCGGTCGCGAACTTCTCCTGGCCGACGCTGTCGAGCGCGGTGGCGGGGTCCAGGCGGGACACCTCGGTGGCGACGTCCCGGAGGAGGGCGAGTCCCGTGGAGGTACGGCCGGTGCCGTGCTCGCCGCAGAGTGCCAGCAGGTGAGTGCGCCGCAGCCGGATCTCCATCGCGTCGTAGCCGGGGGGCGGGCAGTAGACCCGCTCCAGGCGCTCCAGTTCCTCGGCCGGCACCGGCCCGTCGACGAACACGTCGTCGGTGCCGATCCGGACCTGCGTCTGGTAGAAGGTGTTGCCGTCGAAGACCTGGCCGTCGCCCTCGATGTGCAGGCTGGTGCGGGCCTCACGGGCGGTACGGGCACCGCCCGCCTCTCCCGCGCCGCCCAGCGGGCTGCCCTTGGGGGCGTCCAGGCGCGGCTTCTCCTCGGGCGGCCCGTCACCGTCGGCCGCCCGGCCGTCCCTGGCCGCCCGCGCGTCGTCGTCCCGGCCGCCCGGCCGGCCGTCGGGCTGCGGCGGGGGCTGCTCACCGGCCGGCGGCGCCCCCTCGTCCCCATCGGTCACCTGTCGCCGCCTTCCGGTGCGGCTCCGGTGTGCGGGGCGTCGTCGGCGGGCGGTTCGGGGGCGGGCGTACGGGGCGGGGCGGGGGCCTTGTTGATGGCGACGAAGTCCCCGTTGGTCCGGATGGTGTTGTCCCGGAAGGTCTGCTGGTCGCCGCCTACGTACTCGAAGGTGTACTTGTTCGCGTACGGGGCGGGCGCCGGAGCCGTACCGACGGCTGCCCCCGCCCCCTTCGGGCCGGAAACGGGCGGCGGGACCGTACCCCCATGCCCCGCCCCGCCGCCCTGCTCCGGCGGCGGGTCCTGGACCGCGCGCACCCCCGTCGCGCACGGCCGGTCCCGCGCCGGCACCCCCGGTGACGGCGGTGCCTCGTGCGACGTCTGCGCCGGTAGGGGCGGGAACGGCAGCCGGGGGACGTGGAACCACGCCTCGACGTCCGTCTCCTTCTCCGACACCCGCGCCCGGCGGTAGTGCTCGGGCTCGATGCAGGTGCCGCCTTCCGTCACGACGTCGTCGTAGAGCGAGCCGGACACGACGAAGAGCAGCGGCGACCGTTCGGCCAGCCGCATGACGCCGCGGGCGGTCTCG
Organism: Streptomyces sp. NPDC045470; assembly: GCF_040646595.1. Classification (NCBI taxonomy): domain Bacteria; kingdom Bacillati; phylum Actinomycetota; class Actinomycetes; order Kitasatosporales; family Streptomycetaceae; genus Streptomyces; species Streptomyces sp. NPDC045470. Next base: position 13,585 of record NZ_JBEZAN010000006.1, on the reverse strand, counting down.
CTGTCGCACAGCCGGCAGGTGAGGTCCACGGCGCGCCCGGCCAGCCCCTTGGTGTCCTGGGCGACCGGGCCCGCGTGCATGGCCACACGCATCCGCAGCGGCTCCAGACGCCCTTCGTTGACCTGGCGCAGCTTCTGGTAGACGCCTTCGAGCCAGGGCCCCACCAACTGCGCGGACGGGACGTCGGGGGCCAGCGCGACCAGTACGCCGTCGCCGCGGTCCTCCATGTGGTAGGCCCCCTCGGTGATCCCGGCGGCGGTGAACCCGGCCTCGAAGACCTCGTACATCGCCTCGCGCATCCGCAGCTTCGCCCGCCAGCCGAGCAGTCCGGATCCGCAGACATCTCCGTTGACGACGAGTCGGTGCAAGGCTTCCGTGCTCACTGGACCTCCAGGTTCGTGCCGACATGAAGCAGCATGGCCGGGGCGGGAAGGCGGGGCTGTAGCCGTTTACACAGCCGGCGGGGATTGCTCGGGACGTATGGGGACGGGGCCGGCCGGCGTACGGCCGCCGACCGCGCGCCCCTCGGCGAGCAGCCGCAGCAGCGCGAGGTCGAGCACGGCCAGCCGCCGGGGGCCGGTCTGCACGACGCCCTGCTCACGCAGCAGGCGCAGTGCCTTGGCCACCGCTTCGCGGGTGGAGCCGACGGCCGCGGCCAGGTCGTGCTGCGGCAGCGGCAGGTCGACGTCCACGCCGCCCGACCCGGGGGTTCCGGTGCGCTCGGCCAGTTCGGTCAGCCGCGCGGCGAGCCGTTGCAGCACCTTCTCCGAGGCCAGGGACCGCCGTTCGCCGTCCGAGCTGCGCAGCCGGGAACTGAACTGCCGCATGATCAGTACGGTCGCCACGGGCCGCGCCGCCAGGTAGCCGCGGAACCGGTCGCCGGGGACGACGACCCCGTCCACCGGGCCGAGCGCGGTGACGGTGGCGCTGCGCGGCCGGTGGTCGACGGCGGCCTGGTCACCGACGACCTCGCCGCTGCCGCGCAGCGCGAGGATGAGTCGCACGCCGCGCTCCGTCTCCAGGGAGACACTGGCCCAGCCGTTGACGATCGCCACCACGAAGGTGCTGGTGTCGTTCTCCCTGAGGACGACCTCGCCCGGCGCATAACTCCGGCCCCGGCCGAGCGCGAGCAGCGCCCGCCGGTCCTGTGCCGGCAGCGCCGTCAAGAAGGGCCTGCCGTCCTCGAAGAGACTCATCCGCCTCCTCCCCCCGCTGGTCTCGCTCACCCCGGCCCCGGCACCCGTCGGCACGGCGGGCGTGCCGCCTCTGTGCATCTGGTCGCCCCAGGGCCCCGACCCGGTTCCTCAGCCTGGCCGAGAAATGGGCTCGTCTCTGATTTCTTTCGTTACAGGCGGGGTTCTTGCGCAAATTGATCGAGCTGCGCTCGGTTGAGTTACAGAAGGTTAGGGTCGTGATCGGGCCCCGTCAACGCTTTCTCAGACCCCAACTGCCGCAACATACAAGGGATTTGACCTCCCCGAACACGTGTGCCTCACTCGGCCCGGATGCGATCATGGCTCGCCGCACCCCTGGGAACCGGGGCGGCCACTTGACGCGCCGCACGCCGGGCCGTCACTCTCCGACTGCGCACGGCGCTCCGAGGGGGGAGCGCTCGCTGTGGAGGGCGGACACACGATGGACGGGCGACTCGACGAGGTGGTGCCCGCATCGGTCCGGCAACAGGTCCGGGCAGCCGAAGCCGCACTGGGCAAGACGGCCTCCGCCGGCCTGCCCGCGCCGGTACGGATGGCCTGCGCTCAGCGCCTCGTCGCGGTGGTGAGCACTCTCTGCGGCCGGCTCTGCGAGAGCGCGACTCCGGGAGCGGAGAACTTGCTGAGCGCTGCACGGTGCTGCGGCGGCGCCGGTGCCGTGCTCGCCGGATACCTCGGAGAGCATCTGATCGAGAAGTACGGCAGTGCCGCCCGTGCCTGCGATCTGCCGGCGGTGCGCGAAGGCTCGCTCACCTTGCGGTGGCGAGCGAACGACATGGACATCGCGGAAGTGGCCGCATGGCTGGCGGGCTCGGTAGCGAAAGCGGACGCCACGCTTGAGGAAGCGGCCCAGTGCGCCACGGCCCCGAAGAAACTCCGCGACGCGGCAGCAGCCGCCGCTGAGTACTCCCACCAGGCGTGGGCCTGGCTCGGTGGTGACAGCGGCGGCTGGCCGTGACGAGGGCGGGCACGGCCTTGCCGCTGGGCCCCCGGACCGGCACGGGCCCCGGACCGCTGCCGCCCCCGGCCCCGGACCCGATACCGGCTACAGCCGCGGATCCACCGGCTCCGACTCCAGCGCCAGTACCGCGAAGACCGCCTCGTGCACCCGCCACAGCGGCTCGCCGTCGGCCAGGCGGTCCAGCGCCTCCAGGCCGAGGGCGTACTCGCGCAGCGCGAGGGAGCGCTTGTGGCCCAGGTGGCGTACGCGCAGCCGTTCCAGGTTCTCCGGGCGGGTGTACTCCGGACCGTAGATGATCCGCAGGTACTCCCGGCCGCGGCACTTGACGCCCGGCTGCACCAGCCGCCCGTCGCCCTTGCGCACCAGCGCGCCCAGCGGCTTGACGACCATGCCCTCGCCGCCCGCGGCGGTCAGGTCGAGCCACCACCGCACGCCCGCCGCGACCGACGCCTCGTCCTCCGTGTCGACCACCAGACGGCCGGTACGACGCAACAGTCCCGTTCCGTCGTGCTCGACGAGCCGGTCCAGCCACGCCAACTGCTCGTCGTGCGGTACGGCGGCCAGGCTGCGGCCCGGTGCGGCCAGGATCTGGAACGGTGCCAGCCGTACGCCGTCCAGGCCGTCGACCGGCCAGCAGTAGCGCCGGTACGCCTCGGTGAACGCGGCCGCTTCGACCGCCCGTTCGCGCTGTCGCGCCAGCAGGTCCGGCACCTCCACGCCCCGCGCGGCAGCCGCCTCCAGCGCGTCCAGCGCCCCGGGGAACGCGGCACCGGACGCCGCGCCGACCGCCGCGTACTGACCGCGCAGCAGCCCGGACGCCTTCAGCGACCAGGGCAGCAACTCGGCGTCCAGCAGCAGCCAGTGTCCGGAACCGGCCGCGGCGGGGTCCGCCAGTTCCTCCCACAGGCCCGCGCCCTCCACGGCCTCCCGTACGGACTTCAGCACCTGCTCGGTGGCGGCCGGGTCGTCGAAGAACGGCCGCCCGGTCCGCGTGCAGACCGCGCCGCTCACGCCCGCCGCCGCGCCGAACCGTTCCCGCGCCGCCCCCTCGTCCCGGCACACCAGGACCACGGCCCGCGAGCCCATGTGCTTCTCCTCGCACACGACCTGCCGTACGCCGTCCGCACGGTACGACGCGAACGCCTCTGCCGGGTGCTCCAGGTAACCGTCCTCCCTGGACGTCGCGCAGGGCGCCATCGTCGGCGGCAGGTACGGCAGCAGCCGCGGGTCGACCGCGAAGCGGCTCATCACTTCCAGCGCCGCCGCCGCGTTCTCCTCCTTGACCGCGACCCGGCCCATGTGGCGCGTCTCCACGACCCGCCGCCCGGCGACGTCCCCCAGGTCCAGCGGACGCCCGTCCGCCCCGCCCGGCGCCTCACTGGCCAGCGGCTTGGCCGGCTCGTACCAGACCCGCTCAGCCGGTACGTCGACCAGTTCCCGCTCCGGCCAGCGCAGCGCCGTCATCCGGCCGCCGAAGACACAGCCGGTGTCCAGGCAGATGGTGTTGTTCAGCCAGCTCGCGCGCGGCGCCGGGGTGTGCCCGTAGACCACGGCGGCGCGGCCCCGGTACTCCTCGGCCCACGGGTAGCGCACCGGCAGCCCGAACTCGTCCGTCTCGCCGGTCGTGTCGCCGTACAGCGCGAAGGACCGCACCCGCCCGGACGTCCGGCCGTGGTACTTCTCCGGCAGTCCCGCGTGGCAGACCACCAGCGCCCCGCCGTCGAGCACATAGTGGCTGACCAGGCCCTCGATGAACGCGGTGACCTCACCGCGGAACGCCTCGTCCTCCCCTTCCAGCTGCGCGACGGTCTCGGCGAGCCCGTGACTGTGCCGCACCTTGCGGCCCTTGAGGTAGCGGCCGAGCTTGTTCTCGTGGTTGCCCGGTACGCACAGGGCGTGCCCGGCGGCGACCATGCCCATCACCAGGCGCAGCACGCCGGGACTGTCCGGGCCGCGGTCCACCAGGTCGCCGACGAAGACCGCGGTACGGCCCTGCGGGTGCCGGGCGTCCACGGCACGGCCGAGCGCGTCGTGCTCGACCTCGTACCCCAGCCGTGCGAGCAGCGTCTCCAGCTCGGAGCGGCAGCCGTGGACGTCACCGACGATGTCGAACGGTCCGGTCAGGTGCCGCAGGTCGTTGAAGCGCCGCTCGGTGACGATCTCCGCCGCCTCGACCTGCTCCACCCCCTTGAGCAGGTGCACCTTGCGGAACCCCTCGCGCTCCAAGTGCCGTAGCGAGCGGCGGAGTTCGCGCTGGTGACGCTGGATGACGCGGCGCGGCATCGAGGCCCGGTCGGCGCGCGCCGCGTTGCGCTCGGCGCACACCTCCTCGGGCAGGTCCAGGACGACGGCCACCGGCAGCACGTCGTGCTCCCGGGCCAGCTTCACCCACTGGGCGCGCGCCTCCGGCTGCACGTTCGTGGCGTCGACGACGGTCCGCCGGCCGGCCGCGAGGCGCTTGGCCGCGATGTAGTGCAGGACGTCGAAGGCGTCGCCGCTCGCGCTCTGGTCGTTCTCGTCGTCGCTGACCAGCCCGCGGCAGAAGTCCGAGGAGAGCACCTCCGTGGACTTGAAGTGACGCGCGGCGAAAGTGGACTTGCCGGAGCCGGTGGCGCCGACGAGCACCACCAGGCACAGGTCGGGGACGCCCAGGGGGCGGCGGGTGGGGGTGGGGGTGGCACCGGTCATGCCTGGGCCTCCTTTGCGGGGGGATCGGTGGGGGTGGGAGCGGCGGACGTGGCTGGTTTGGGTGATGTGGCTGGCGTGTCGTGCGTACGGGCCGAGTTCGGCGCCGCCTGGCGGAAGTACGCGAGCTGGGTGGGCGGCCCGACCTCGGGGTCCTCCGGTCCCACCGGCCGGAACTCCACCTCGTACCCGTGCCGCCCCGCGACCTCCCGGGCCCACGCCCGGAACTCCGTACGCGTCCACTCGAAGCGGTGGTCGCCGTGCCGTACGTGCCCGGCGGGCAGCGACTCCCAGCGCACGTTGTACTCGACGTTCGGCGTGGTCACCACGACCGTGCGCGGCCGGGCCGCGCCGAACACCGCGTACTCCAGCGCGGACAGCCGCGGCAGGTCCACGTGCTCGACGACCTCGCTCAGCACGGCGGCGTCGTACCCCTTGAGACGGGCATCGGTGTACGCCAGCGAACCCTGCACCAGCCGCAGCCGCTCGGACTGCCGCTCGGGCATCCGGTCCAGCCGCAGCCGGCGCCGCGCCTCCTGGAGCGCGCGCATCGACACGTCCATGCCGACGATGTCGGTGAACTGCCCTTCCTTGAGCAGCTCGCCCAGCAACTGCCCCGGCCCGCACCCGAGGTCCAGGACCCGTGCCGCCTTCGCCTCCCGCAGCACGCCGAGGATCGCCTCCCGCCGCCGCACGGCGAGCGGCACCGGCCGCTCCTCGGTGTCGGCCGACTCCTCCACCGCGTTGTCGATCTCCTCGGCGGCGGTGTCGTCCGCCTCGGCGAGCCGCGCCAGCTCCAGCCGCTCCAGCGCGTCGCGGGTCAGCGTCCGGCGGCGGGCGAGGTAGCGGCCGGCGATCAGCTTCTGCTCGGGGTGGTCCTCCAGCCAGCCCTCGCCGGCCCGCAGCAGCTTGTCGACCTCGTCGGGCGAGACCCAGTAGTGCTTGGCGTCGTCCAGTACCGGCAGCAGCACGTACAGGTGCCGCAGCGCGTCGGCGACCGTACGCTCGCCCTCCAGACCGAGGCGTACGTACCGCGAGTCGCCCCACTCCGGGAACGTCTCGTCCAGCGGCACCGGCTCGGCCCGTACCGTCCACCCCAGCGGCTCGAACAGCCGGCGCACCAGGTCGGCACCGCCGCGCGCGGGCACGGCGGGCAGCGCCATGTGCAGCGGCAGTGGCTGCGCGGGCAGCTCGGGGCGCGCCTTGCACTGCCCCTTCATCGCGCTTGCGAAGACCGTGCTCAGGGCCACGGCCAGCAGCGAGGACGCCGCGTACGGGCGGTCGTTGACGTACTGTGCGAGCGCCGAGTCGGGGGCGCCGCCCCGGCCCTTGCCCCGGGCGCGCCGCACCAGCGCGACCGGGTCCACCTCCAGAAGCAGCGCGGCCGTGCACCGGCTGTCGTCCGCTTCGGGGTAGAACACATGGGCCGTGCCGTGCGCCGTCGAGAACGCCTGCGCCTTCCCGGGGTGCTTGTGCAGCAGGAATCCGAGATCGGTCGCGGGGCGCTCAGCGCTTCCGGTGGTGGTCATCGTCAGGAACACGCGTACGAGTATCGCCCGGTACCGACCCGTTTGACGAACCGGTTTTTGCAGGTGGGAACAGAAATGGGCGGCGGGGCGGCCGCTGTCCCGCCCCCTCGGCACACCGGTCGCTCCCGTACGCTGCCGTGCCTGTTCCCGGCTCTCCGCACCCGCAGGGCAAGATGGGCGGCATGGAACTCCGGATCTTCACCGAGCCCCAGCAGGGGGCCACCTACGACACCCTTCTCCGCGTCGCGCGAGCCGCCGAGGACTTGAACTACGGCGCCTTCTTCCGTTCCGACCACTACCTCCACATGGGCAGCACCGACGGGCTGCCCGGCCCGACGGACGCCTGGATCACCCTGGCCGGCCTGGCTCGGGAGACCAAGAGCATCCGGCTCGGCACCCTGATGACCGCGGGAACCTTCCGTCTCCCCGGCGTGCTGGCCATCCAGGTCGCCCAGGTCGACCAGATGTCGGGCGGCCGGATCGACTTCGGCCTGGGCTCCGGCTGGTACGAGGACGAGCACAAGGCGTACGGCATCCCCTTCCCGAAGGAGAAGTTCGGCCGGCTGGAGGAACAACTGGCGATCATCACCGGACTGTGGAAGACGCCCACCGGCGAACGCTTCGCTTTCGACGGGAAGTTCTACCAGTTGACGGACTCGCCCGCGCTGCCCAAGCCGGCGCAGCCGAAGGTGCCGGTCCTCATCGGCGGGCACGGCGCGAAGCGCACCCCCGCGCTCGCCGCCGAGTACGCGGACGAGTTCAACATCCCCTTCGCCTCGGTGGACGACACCGAGCAGCAGTTCAAGCGGGTACGGGCGGCAGCCGAGCACCGCGGCCGCGACGCCGACGACCTGGTGTACTCCAACGCCCTGGTCGCCTGCGTCGGTCGGAACGACGCGGAGGTCAAGCGCCGGGCCGACGCCATCGGCCGCGAGGTCGACGAGTTGAAGGCCAACGGTCTGGCGGGCTCCCCCGCCGAGGTCGTCGAGCGCCTCGGCCGCTTCGCGGCCGTCGGCTCGCAGCGCGTCTACCTCCAGATGCTCGACCTGACCGACCTCGATCAGATGGAACTGATCGCCTCCGAGGTCATGTCGCAGGTGGCTTGAGCGGGGGTGCCTGAGCGGGGCCCTGGGGAGCGGGGTGCCTGAGCGCAGGTCCCCGGGGACGGGGGGTGGGGATGTGGTGCGGGGACGGGGTGCGGGGGCCGCGGGGTCCGTACGACCGCGGCCTCGCCGCCCGGCCTCACACCACCGGCGCCTCCCCGCCCGGGCCCCACGGCCCCGGGCACCACTCCACGAGCAGCAGCGTGGCGTCGTCCCGCAGCTCGTTGCCCTGGTCGTCGACGATGAAGTGGATCAGGCGGCGCAGCGTCTCGAAGGCCAGCTCGCCACCGGCCGTGGCCCGGATGATCGTGTCGGTGAACCGTTCCAGCCCGAACAGCGCGCCGTTGGAGTCCCGCGCCTCGGTCACACCGTCCGTGTAGAGCAGCACCCGGTCGCCGGGCTCCAGGTCCGCGACGTGGACGGTGCGCGGCTCCGGGCTCAGCGCGGCGGGGAGGCCCAGCGGCAGTTGGCCGGGCCGCTCCAGCGCCCGGTCGAGGACGGCGTGGCGGCGGATGAGCAGCGGCGGCGGGTGGCCGGCGTTGACCCAGCGCAGCCGGCCGTCGGCGAGGTCCAGCTGGAGGAAGACGCCGGTGGCGAACCGGTCGGGCAGCCACTGGCAGAGCGCCTGGTCGACGGTGTCCACCGTCTCCCGCAGGTCCGCGCCGGCCCGGCGGCCGCTGCGGCAGCCGGCCAGGGCGACGGACGTGGCCAGGCCGGCGGCCAGGTCGTGGCCCATCGAGTCGATGATGGCGGCGTGCAGCGTGTCCTGCGTCATGGAGTGGTCGAACGCGTCGCCGCCCAGCTCGTAGGCGGGTTCCAGCACCGCCGTGGACACCGCCTGCTCGTTGCCGATCGTGCGCGGCGGCAGGAAGGCGCGCACCATTTCCGCGGGCAGTTGCATCGGCTGTGTACGCGCCTGCCGTACGAACGTGTCGCTGTAGGCCCGTTTCGAGGTGATGACGGGGGCCAGCAGGGCGGCCAGAGCGCGGCAGCGGCGCATCCGCCCGCCGTCCAGCAGGTCGGTGCGTACCTCCAGTACGCCCAGCCGCTCCACCCCGTCGACCAGCGGCAGCCAGACCCGGATGCCGTCCTCCGGATCGTCGACGTCCTCCACCCGCATGGCCAGCGTGCGGTACGTCCATCCGGCGAGGGAGGCGTCCACGGAGAGTGAACGCTGCCCCACACCCATCGGGCACAGTTGCCGCTGCTGGATGTCCACCAGGTAGAGGCCGACGTGCCGCAGGCCGAGGGCCGCGGCGTGCCGGTTCACCAGGTCGGGCAGGTCCGTGGGGGCCGCGCGCTGGGCTTGCTCCAGCAACGCTTCGAGCATCCCGTAGCCCTCGGCGCCCGGATAGGCATCCGCAAAGGCTTCGCCGGCCATCGTGATCACCTCCTACCGCAGTCTCGCACCGTGCCCGAACCCCCGCCGTCCGGGCGACCCGGCGGCGCCCGTCGTTCCCCCACTCGGGTCGCGGGCCCCTGCGGCCGCCCCGTACGCCTCAGCGCGTACGCCACTCGTGCCCCGGCAGGAAGCGCACGTCGTACTGCCCGGGAACCGTCTCGAATGTGCCGGCCTCCGGGACGACCGGCTCCCGCGGCAGGCCGAGCTGCTCGGTGGGGACGCCGAGGTTCTCGAAGAACCGCTCGAACGTACCGCCGGGACCTGCGGCGACGCCCACGACCTGGCTGTGGTGACGTTCCATGCGGTAGGCGTGCGGGCAGTTCATGGGGACGAAGCCGAAATCGCCGGGGGTGAGCAGCTTCTCCTGCTGGTCGCCCCCGGTGTCCTCGACGAACAGCCGGACGGCGCCCTGAGTGACGTAGAAGATCTCGTACGTGTCGGTGTGCAGATGGGCCGGGATGAGGTCGCCCTTGGGGCCCTCGACGGTGAAGAAGTTGAAGGCGTTCCCGGTCTGCTCACCGCCGGCGTAGACGGTGATCAGGTCGCCGAACAGGTGGGCACGGTCCCCCTCGCCCTTCTCTACGAAGTACGGCCGGCCCGGTTCCGCCGGGATACGTGAGGTCCGGCGGTAGCGCGTGGCGAACTCGATGGTCATGGACCCTCCTGGAAGAGACACCCGACGTCAGGCAGCCTGACGTTCATCATGTCAGGTACCCTGACACCTCGACCGTCCAGGAAGCAACTCCTTCCGTCCCACCGCCCCCATCCCCTTCCTCCCCTCACTCAAGGCCCGGCCATGCCCACGTCCACGCCTCCATCCACACAGCCATCCGCGCCTTCGCCCCAGCCCTCTCCCCGCCGCAACCTCCCCCAACTGCTCGGCGACGCCCGGCGCTGGTTCGAGGAAGCCCTCCTGGCGGCCATGAACGCGGCCGGCGGCCCTCCGGTGACCTCGACCCAGGTCCAGCTCTTCGCAGTCCTGGACGCGGAGGGCACCACGGTCGCCGCACTCGCCCGCCGCATGGGCGTGACCCGGCAGACCGCACACCAAGCCGTACACGGCCTGGTGTCGGCCGGGCTGTTGGAGCAGGCACCGGATCCCGCCTCCGCACGGCAACGGCTGATCCGCCGCACCCCGGCGGGCGAGCGCGCACACCACCAGGCCGAACGCCTCCTCCAGGACCTGGAACGCCAACTCGCCGAGCGCATCGGCCACGACGCGGTCAATGCCCTCCGCGCAGCCCTGGAAACCCCCTGGGGACCGACCCCGACCACCTGACGACAGACAGCCGGGAAACCGGGCGAACCGGGGCGGTCACGATCCCCCGCGTTTTCCGCCGCTGGTCGCCCATTCCCCGCCCGGGCCCCGCGCCGGGAAAGGCCGCCCTCTCGGTTGCACAGCCCACCGATTCCGCGAACCACCGATTCCACGGCCCGCACGAAACGACAATCGGATCGTGCGATAACACGCCCCTATCCTTCCTACCTCTACCCCCACCTCTACCCCTCCCCCTACCTTCTCCTCACCCTTCTCCTCACCCGGACCCCGCCCTTCCCGCCACCCCTCCCCCACCCGTCACCTGCACAATCTGGCGCGACCACCACCGAAGTCGACGTCAGCCGGGCCCCCCGCCCCATCTCCCGCATTCCCCCGCCTCACCCTTTCGGCTCAACAACGGGCGCCCCCGCACCCCTCCCGCGCCGCAGAACGTTGATCAGTAAGTCGGAGATAGGACTTACTGAAAGAGGTATGACGTGCCCTGTCCCACCTCCCGTGCAGCCGCGATCTCCACCACGGCACTGACCCTGGCCAGCGCCCTCACCGTCACCGTGGCGTCCGCGCTCGACCACAACGACCGGCCCGCGCCCCTCAAGCGCCTCAACGCACGGGCCTATGACGCGTCGTTCGACGTACTGGCACGCCAGACCAGCGGCCTGAAGGCGAAGATCAGCGAACTCGACGGCACACCGGTGGCGGGTCTGCCGGTCAAGTTCACCGTGGCCGGTGAAAAGGCTCTCCTCTGCGAGGCCATCACGGACACCGACGGTTACGCCGAGTGCAAGAAATCCCGCCTTCCCCCGTTCCTCGCATCCGCCGTCAAACTGCTGACCGGGGGTTATGACACCAGCTTCGACGGCAACACCCGGTACGCCCCCTTCGCCACCCACAATTCCGTCGCCGTGGACATGCGCTGAACCCCTGACCCCCATCCACTACCCCCACACCCGTCACCCGCGGGTACGGGAGGCGGCGGGATAGTCGGGCAGAGCCACGGTGCTGCTGACTTTCTCGCCCAGCTTGAGCATTCCGTTCAGGAACAGGCGGCGGGACAGCAGCGCATTGCGGAGGCGTATGCCGATGGCGGTGCCGGGGGCGAGGAACTTTCCGGTACGGTCGCCGCCCACCTGGCAGCCCCTGGCGTACTTGCGGAGCCTGTTCTCGTACCGGGTGAAGGCCGCCCGGTACTCGCCCTGAGCGCGCGCGAGTTCGCCGGCCAGCACGTAAGCGGCGACCATCGCGGTTCCCGTACCCATACCGCCGATGGTGGCCCCGCAGGCGGCGTCGCCGACGAGGCATACGCGCCCGGTGGACCAGGAGTCCACGTCCGCCCGGCTGATCGAATCGAAGTACAGGTCGGGCGCCTGCTGAAGGGAGGCGAGCAGGCGGGGCACTTCCCAGCCGAGACCGGAGAAGGCGTCGCCGATCAACTTCTTCTGCTGCTCGGGGTCGTGCCGGTCGTACGTCAACGCCGGCGAGGCGAAGACCAGGAACGCCCCTGCCCGCGCCGCGTCCTGGTGGTCCACACCGATGGAGGCGAGCCGCCCCGGCACGTTGTAGCCGACCGATCCCTTTTCGAGCCCCGGACAGCCGCCATCGGGCAACTGCCATGTGGCGGCGTAGTAGCCAAGATGGCTGACGTAGCGCTCCTCCGGACCGAAGGCGAGACGGCGGACGTTGGAGTGCAACCCGTCCGCTCCGATCACCAGGTCGAAGTCGCGTGAGGCGCCGCTGCGGAAGTCGACCCGTACGCCGGAGGGGGTCTCGTCGAGGCTGCTGATCGAGTCGCCGAAGAGGTACTCGGTGTACCGGGCACTGCGCTCGTACAGCACCCGGGCCAGGTCTCCCCGCAGGACCTCCACCTCGCCGCCGGCGAACTCGGCGGGCAGCCGCAGCAGCGTTCGGCCGTCTTCGTCGACGAAGCACATCGGGCTGCCGCCGGTCTGGATGCGGCGCAGTTCAGGAAGCAGGCCCATGCGCTCCAGCACCGTCAGATGCGTCTCGCCACGGAAGTCGACGGCCTGCCCGCCCTCGCGCAGGGCCGGGGCCAGTTCGACGACGGTGGGGTTGAAGCCGTGGCGCCCCAGCCAGTAGGCCAGCGCCGGACCGGCCACGCTCGCGCCGGATATGAGGACGTTCCTGTTCATGGGCCCCTCTTCCGCAAAAACCGTGTCCGGCGGACACTGTTACTACTGTGTACCATAGACACAGTTAAGTGCGTGAGTGCGTGAGTGCGTGAGTGCGTGAGTGCGTGAGTGCGTGAGTGCGTGAGTGCGTGAGTGCGCGAATGAGTGCGACCGGACAGGGCGGGAGCGGAGCGTGGGCAACGAGCACGCCGAGACGGTGCGACTGCTGTGGGGGCCGCACCCCAAGCCCGCACGGGGCCCGAGGCCGACACTCGACCTGAATCGCATCGCCCAGGCCGGCATCCAGATCGCCGACTCGGACGGGCTGTCCGATGTCTCCATGCAGCGGGTCGCCGCGCAACTCGGCGTCACCAAGATGGCGCTGTACCGCTACGTGCCGGGCAAGGCCGAGCTGGTCGCGCTGATGGTCGACGCCGCGATCGGCCCCTGCCCGGCGGCAAAGAGGGCACGTGCCGGCTGGCGGGAGCAGATGGAGGACTGGGCCTGCCAGTTGCTCGCCGTCTTCCGCCGACACTCCTGGGCGCTGGAGGCCACCATCGGGCCACGGGTCATGGGGCCCGGGGAGCTGTCCTGGCTGGAGCGCGCCGTCGACGCACTGGACGGTACGGGACTGACCGGCGCCGAACGGATGGACGCGGCCGTCCTGCTGGTCGGTCACGTACGCGGCATCACCCAGCAAGCCCGCGCGGCCGGCTCAGCGGGCAACCCCGAGGCTCAGCTCGGAGCCATCCTCGCCGACCTGATGCAGACGCGCGGCGACCAATTCCCCGCACTCACTTCGGCACTCGCCTCAGCAGCCCAGTCCGACGGGCAAGATCAAGCATGGGAGTTCGGCCTACAGCGCATCCTGGACGGCCTGGCCGCCCTCATCAACCAACGCACCCGATAACCCCCGACCACACCACACCGCCCCCACCGGCCCAGCCCCCTCCTTCCCCTCTGACCTCCCACGTCTTGCCTCTGACTTCCCCGTTATGTTTTCCGCGGTCCTGCAAGAGGGCCGCTGGCCTCCGGGCCCGGCATGACTGTGTCCCCCTGTCGAACGGATGACCTGGGGGGTGGTGTCCACCGGGCCCGGGAGGTGTTGTCGGAGACGCTGATCAGAGGTCCGGCCACCGTCCGGTCCGGCGCAATGCCGGGCAGTTCGCGGACGGCAGGTCTGCATAACGTGGATGCGCGAGTACGACACCGGCGCCAGGCCAGCCGCACCGAAGGAGTTGCAGCACGATGTTCGACACCGGCGACGTCGGCGTGTTCCTCGGCCTGGA
>NZ_JBEZAN010000005.1:0-439940 GCF_040646595.1 Streptomyces sp. NPDC045470 | reverse complement strand
CAGCAGCTCTACAAACGGCGCAACGTGGTCGAACGCTGCTTCAACCGCTTGAAACAATGGCGCGGCATCGCCACCCGCTACGACAAGACCGCCGAATCCTACCAGGCAGCCGTCACCCTCGCATCGCTCCTGATGTGGGCCTGACATTTGAAGACAACTCCTAGGGCGCTTCCGACGGATCCCCGCGGCATCGCGACTCCCCCAGCTACCGCTGGGAGGCCCCCCAGGCACGCTCCCTGAGCACACGGAGCGGGCCCAGGAGGGCTTCGCCCGTCAGACCGGGACCAGGTACATCGGCGAGGGCGCGGACCTCACCTCCTGACGGAACCGGTGTTCTCCAGCACAGCCAGATGGCGTTCGGCGATGATGTCCCAGGAGTAGGTCTCCTGCAGTCGCCGGGCGGCCCGCCGGGCACGGCGCAGCGTGGCCTCGTCCAGGCTGTCGACGCAGCGCGTGAGATCCTCCGCGGTGGAGCCGTAGCAGATGCCGGCGTCACCGAGCGCCTCGCGCAGGAAGGGCCACCGCGACACCAGTGACGGCAGGCCCAGCCCCACCGCGTCACCGACCGTGCCGGTCGTCAGCATCTCGCCGTCCTCGAAGGGCAGGACGAGCACGTCGACCGTGGCCAGCCGCCGGTTGTACTCGGCGCGCGGCACTCTCTCGTACGGCAGTGCCACGATGCGCGGGTCCGCCACGCACGCCCGCTCACCGGGCGCGAGCGACAGGACGTACAGCTCGATGTCCGATCGGCGGGAGGCCGCGACGGCGCGCATCACGAGGTCGACCCGCTTTTCCCGCCGGGGCGCACCGATCACACCGAGCCGCAGCACTCCGTGGCGCAGGCCCAGACGCCGCTCCGCCTCGTGCCGGCCGAGAGCGCCGGCCTCCCGCATCAAGTGGCCGAAGTGGCCGTGGGGGATCACCCAGTGCCCGGTGCCCGGGCCGTACGCGTACCGTCCGACCGCCCGGGCCATCCCCCACTCGCTGTGATGGACGACCGCGTCGGCTGCCGCTGCCCACGCCCGGTAGACGGTTTCGCCCTCGCGGTCCCTGGCGTGGGGAATGAGGTTGTGCTGGGTCCATACGATCCGTACGCCGCCGGCCTTGAGGGCCGCGATCACCGCTCGATGTCTCGCCGGCACGCACGGCAGGAGCCGTTCGGGCCAGTGGAGGTGGAACTGGTCCCAGCCGCCCAACGGGGCCGGGTCCCCGTCGAACACCGGGCCCGGCAGGGGCGCGTGCACCACGCGTCCGGCGAGCGGAGCGTAGAGGGCGACATCGTACGGATGCCCCGGGGCGGAACTCAGTACGCGCAGCGGCTGCGTCACCGGTGAGCTACCCGTCGCCGACCGGGCCATGGTGCCGCTTCACAAGATTCTCCACGTCCCCGACGGCCGTCTCGACCGGAGGCAGAGCCAGACAGGCGAGACGGGCCTGCCTGGCGCGACGGCGCACGCCGGTGTCGTCGAGGAGCCGCCTGCACACGGACGCGACCCCGGCCGGCGTGGGATCGGTGATCTCGGCGCCGAGACCCAGCTCGGCGACACGGGCCGCGTTCACCGGCTGGTCCGCGAGCTGCGGGAGGACCGCCATGGGCGTCCCGGTGCGGATCGCCTCCCGCACGCTGTTGTAGCCGCCGTGGGTGACGAAGAGACAGGCTTCCTCCAGCAGCAACGGCTGCGGCACCGAGTCGACGACGAGCACATGCGGTGCCGGGCGGAGGTCGGGCACCGGAACACCGCTGGTGGACACGACCGCCCTGCAGTCGACCTGCGCCAGTCCGTCGACCATGGCGCGCAGTACGGCGACCGGGTCCGGGCGGCCGGGGGGAGGCGGGGAGCCGCCGGGCGAGGGCAGGAAGAGGGGCAGTGCCCAGCCGATGCCCGCGTACACGAGGGGCCGGTCCAGGGGCAGGTCGGCGATGCTCGTCTGCAGTGCCGCCTTCGGGTCGGCGAAGGCCGGCTGGCGGTACGTCAGCGCCGTGGGCAGGTGCGGGGCAAAGGTGAAGGAGGGCGGCAGGTAGTCGAGGTGCCCGTACGGCATCATCGAGAGCGGGTCGGTCCGCTGGGGCAGTCCGGCCGTGGCCCGCCACCGGTTGAGATGCGGCAGGACCGCCGCGGGGTCCGTGTAGGCCTTGGCGCCCGACGGCAACGCGAGGTGGGGAACGCCCAGCCGCTCGGCCACCAGCACGGCGCTGACGTCCATCCCGTCGCGCAGGATCACGTCCGGCTTGAACCTCTGGGCAACCGTCTCCAGGGCCCGGTACTGGCCCTTGAGGTGCGGCCCCGCGAGCACGAAGGCCACCGACTCCTCGGACGCCGTGCCGTTCTGCATCCGCTCGACAGCCTCCTCGCACTCCCGGCCGGCCGTCATCGCGTCGTCGAGCAGATCCGGCAGGCAGGCCGTCGCCGAGAACCCCCGGTCGAGGAAGATGTCGCCCAGGTGCGCCTCGGTGGCGATGTGCACCTCGTGACCGGCTTCGGCGAGCAGGCGCGCGAACCGGAGCGCCTCACGCGTGTGGGACGGGGACAGCACCGCAGTACACAGGACACGCATGAGCAACAATCCCCAATCGTCGCGTGGCATGGTCGACCGGCTGTGGAGTGTCCGGAGACATGGTGTGCGCGGGCGGGTCGGTCGGCGGACGGTACGGTGCCCTCATCAGGGAAGCAGCCTGGCCGGTCTTGGTCTCCATACCACCGAACGACGGCCGCCACACGGCGGGTGACGTCCCGCCGACGTGAATCATCCGTGCGGATGGAAGACCGGGGAACAGCCGTCCGGCACCACCAGGCGCGGCTACAGTCCGCCCGTGCTCCTCCTCTCGCACGACGATCTGTCCCGCTTCCGCCGACGCGGCAAGGACCCGGCATTCGAGGCGGCGTGGCAGCGCCTGCGGGCACGAGCCGACTCGGCACTGGCCCTCGGCCTCACCCCGCCTGTCCTGGGCGCCGGCTGGTACCACGCCTTCTTCTGCCCCTCCCACGGAACCGAGCTCGTCTTCGACCCGGCGTCGCCGCACAGCCACCGGTGCCCGGCCGACGGCGAGACGTACCGCGGTGAACCGTTCGACAGCGCCTGGCGGCATCATGCCCACACCGCACTGGCGGCCGGGGCCCGGGACGTCGCACTGGCCTGGCTGATGACCGAGGAGGAGACGTACGCGTCGCACGTCGCGACCACACTGGGCGCGTACGCCGACCTCTACGCCCGCTACCCGCCGCACGGCGAGATCGCGGGGCAGGGCCGGGCCATGGGGCAGTCGCTGGACGAGGCGACCTGGGCGGTCGCCGTGGCCCGCGCGTACGACTGTGTCCGCGGCGGCCTCACCGCCACGGCCCGTGCACACATCGAACAGGACCTGTTGCGGCCGGCGGGCGAGCACCTCCTCGGCGAGCTGGCCCCTCGGGTGCACAACGTCGAGTGCTGGCATCTCGCCGCGCTGGCCACGCTGGGAGTTGTCACCGGAGACGACCGGTTCGTCTCCCCCGTCATCGACGGTGCGTTCGGGCTGGACAGGCAACTGCGGGACGGCGTACTGGCGGACGGGTGGTGGTACGAGGGCTCGGCCGGCTACCACTTCTACACGCTGGAAGCGGTGTCCGCGCTGCTGTCGGCGCTGCGCCATCGCGAGCCGGCGGTCCTGGGCCGACCGCAGCTCCGTGAGATGTTCGCCGCACCACTGCGTCTGGCCCGTGCCGATCTCACCCTGCCGGCGCTCAACGACGGCTGGACGGACGTCACCCGTCCCCCGGGGGTGGGCCGGTACGCGGCTCTGTACGAACTGGCCTGGGGGCTGTGGCACGACCCGGCGCACGCCGGTGTCCTCGCGCAGGTCCACGCCGGTGGCGGGCTTCCCCGTGACAGCGTGGAGGCGCTGCTGTACGGGCCGGAGGCCGCCGGACTCTCCGCGGCCCCGACGGCCGTGTTCCCCTCCGTCAGGCAGACGGGCCTGTGCCCCGCCTCCGGCTACGCGGTGCTCCAGGAACGGACGCCGTGCCCACCGGCCCCGGGCACCGAGCGCTGGCTGCTCCTCAAGTACGGCCCGCACGGCGGTTTCCACGGCCATCCGGACAAACTGTCGCTCGACCTCCATGCCTTCGGGCACCGGCTCTCCCCCGACCTGGGCACTCCCGGGTACGGTGTGCCCGCCACCCGCACGTGGTATCAGCAGACCCTCGCCCACAACACGGTGGTCTTGGGTGAGCAGTCCCAGCCACCGGGTACGGGACACCTCCTCGCGTTCCGTCCCGTGGGCGAGGACGGCGCCGAAGGGACGGGTCAGGTCGGGGTCGCGGACGCCGTCGTCGGCTGGCCCGACGCCCCGGAGCAGGGGCCCTATGCCGGAGTCAGACTGCGCCGCTGCCTGCTGTGGCGGCCGGGCCCCGACCCGTACGTGCTCGACGTGGTCCTCGTCGACAGCCCAGGCCCGCAGCGCATCGACCTCGCCTGGCACCATCTGGGGACACTCGTCTCGCCACCGGCTGCCGAGCCGGGGCCTGTCGACATCCAGCCCGCGAACGCGACGTACGCGCTGTTGGAACAGGTGCACCGGCTTCCGGTCCAGGGCACGGACGACGCGGGCGGCCGGTCGCCGCGAACCGTCTGGACCGCCGAGTGGCGTCTCGACGACGTGCCCGACATCGGTACCCGCATCTGGGGCATCGACGAGCGGGCAGCCACCGTCTGGTCCGCCAGGGCCCCGGCCGATCCGCCCGCCGACCGGATGGCATTCCTGCTCCGCCGTGTCGAGGGGGCCCAGGCGTGCTTCGTCAGCGTCCTGGAGCCGTTCCGGGGCGCTGCCCGTGTGCGGCGGGTCCGACGGGAGCCGGGCTGCTCATCCGCCTCATTCCTGCGGGTGTCCGTGGACATGGCCGACGGTGCCTGCGAACAGTGGACACTCGACATCGCCGACGCGTATGTCAGTGACACTCCGCTCGTCTGGACGTTGGCCCGCAGGGGAGTGTCTGTTGGACGTCGTCATTGACGGTGTCCTGCCTGAATCGAGAGGACGATGTCGTGGCTGTCCGGCTACCGCCGGCTCAGCCCCCGCTACGAACGCCAGACACGCGACTACCCGGCCTTCCTCGGATTCGCCACCGCCCTCCGCTGCTGCCGGGCGGTCAGCGCTTGTACCGGATACATGAGGAGGCAGCGGTCGGCCGGCTACCGCCCGTCTTCCGCTCGGCCTGCCCCTCGGAATCGTCGCGTCGTCGACACGGTGCCGGCGATCGGATCAGCGGCCCACGTGGTGGCCGCCCTCCGCCGGAAGCACCGCCCCGGTGGTCCAGCGGCTCTCGTCGGAGAGCAGGAACAGGGCGGCACGGGCCATGTCGTCAGCCGGAGCCACATGGTTCATCGGCGACATGGAGGCGAGGTGGTCCTGCATGGCGGCGGGGAGCATGTCCCACATCTCCGTGCGCGTGGAGCCCGGGGCGAGGGCGTTGACGCGCACGTTGTGCGGGGCGAGTTCCAGCGCGGCGCTCTTGGTGAGGCCGTTGACCGCCCACTTCGAGGCGACGTACTCGGAGATGCCCGCCACGCCGACCATGCCGCCGATGGAGGAGACGTTGACGATCGATCCGCCGCCGGTGGCGAGCAGGGCGCGGATCTCGTACTTCATCGACAGGAAGACACCCTTGGCGTTGACCTCCATGATCCGGTCGTAGACGTCGGTGGGTTTGTCGTGCACGGGGGTGCCGTCACTGGTGACGCCGGCGGCGTTCAGGGCGCCGTCGAGGCGGCCGAACCGCTGGACCGCGGTGGCGACCGCCGCTGCCACGGAGGCTTCGTCGGTCACATCGAGGGGGACGGCGACCACCTCGGTGCTCCCTGTCGTCAGTTCGGCGGCCAGCTCCTCCAGGCGGTCGACGCGCCGTGCGCCGGCGATGACGGTCGCGCCCTCGGCGGCGAAGCGCCGCACCGCGGCCTCGCCCATGCCGGCGGACGCGCCGGTGATCAGGATGACCTTGTCTTCCAGTCTCCGGGCCCGGAGCGTGAGCGGCGCGGGATTGCGGTTGGGATGCGTGGTCATGCGGTGGCTCCAAAGGGGAGGGGACGGGTAAGGGGAGACGGTCGTGGACGTGCACAGCGTCCGCGGCGACCGCTCTCCTCAACGATGGAGTTCGCCGGGCCCGGGTACCAGAGACCGCGTTTGGCTAGGACTGGCAGGGCGACGCTGTTCTGTCAGAACTGGGTGACCATGGGTCCATGGAACGCATGGAACTCGCCCGTTGTCTGCGCGGCTGGCGCGACCGCCTCGCTCCGGCGAGCGTCGGACTGCCCACCGGAGGGCGTCGACGCGCGCCCGGCCTCAGACGCGCGGAGGTCGCGCTGCTCGCCGGGCTCTCCGTGGACTACCTCGCCCGTCTCGAACAAGGACGAGCGGGCAATCCGTCGCCGTCGGTGGTGGAATCCCTGGCCCGGGCGCTGCGCCTGTCCGACGACGAGAACGCATACTTCTTCCGGCTCGCGGGGCACGCCGATCCGCGCGTCAACGGCATCAGCAGGCACATCGCGCCCGGAGTGCAGCGCATGCTGGACCGGATGACCGACACGCCGGTGCTCGTGCTGGACGCCGCATGGCAGGTGGTCGCCACCAACCCGCTGCTCATCGCTCTGCTGGGGGAACTGTCCGCGGGTACGGCACGCGACCAGAACCTGTTGTGGCGGCACTTCACCGGCGTCCCGTCACGCGTGGCCACCACGCCCGAGCAGGACGCCGTTTTCGAGTCCGCGGCCGCCGCGGACCTGCGGGCCGCCGCGGGGCGCCACTCGGGCGATCCTCTGCTGCGCGGCCTCATCGCCGACCTCCGGCGAGCGAGTCCCCGCTTCGAGTCCCTGTGGCAGGAACGCGCCGTGGCCCGCCACGCCTCCGCCCGCAAGACGATCCTCCACCCCCAGGTGGGTCCCCTGACCCTCGACTGCGACGTCCTCACTGTCGAGGGCAGTGACCTGCGCGCCGTTCTCTACACAGCCGTCCCGGGGTCGTCGGACGATCACGCACTCGAACTGCTGCGGACCATAGGGACCCAGTTCTCGCAGAGCGCGTCGTAGCGGTTGCTTCCCGCCGGTCCGGCGCGGGGTCGGGCGCGTCCGGCCGCAGGGCGAGGCGCGGCAGGAAGAAGGCGACGAGCGGCCCGATCCCGAGGGCGTACACCGCCGTGCCGATGCCGACGGTGCCGCCGAGCAGCCATCCGCCCACCAGGACCGACGCCTCGATGAGGGTACGGGCGACGAGGAGCGGAACACCCAGTCGCGCCAGTCCTGTCATCAGCCCGTCCCGGGGGCCCGGTCCCCAGCCGGCCCCGACGTACAGCCCGGTGGCCACCGCGGTGCCGACGACTCCGCCGAGGAGGAAGAGCAGCCGCCACGGCCAGGGGTGTGGAGCCGGCAGGACCCGCAGCGCCTGGTCGAGGACGGGGCCGACGAGGACGGCGTTCGCGAGGGTGCCGATGCCGGGGCGTTGCCGCAGGGGGACCCAGAGGGCGAACACGGCGGCCGAGACCAGGACGACCACGAGCCCGAGAGTCAGCCCGGTGGTACGCGCGACGCCCTGGGTGAGCACGGTCCACGGGTCCGTTCCCAGGCCCGCCCGGACCAGCAGGGCCGTGCTGACGCCGTACAGGGCGAGACCTGACAGCAGGAGGACGGCGCGCCGCGCTATCCGGTCTCCGGCGCGCCTCATCGCGTACCGGACCCCAGCAGGACGGCGGCGGCGTCCGCGGCGTCGGCCACCGCCCGCGCGGCGGCCTGCGGCCCCTCGACGACCACCCGCCCGGCCACGCCGTCGACGAGCAACAGCAGTTGTGAGGCGATGCGTTCGGGTGCCGGCGTCCCGGCCTGTACGCACAGCGTGGTGAGCAGTTCGCGCAGCCACCGCTTCTCCCTCAGGACGGCCTGGCGTACGGGGTCCTCGGGATCGACCACCTCGGCAGCGGCGTTGAGGAAGGCGCAGCCCCGGCCACCCTTGCTCTCGTACCGGTGAGCCAGCCAGGAGAACACGGCCGCCGGCCGGGCGGCCGGATCCTCCACGCCGGCCAGCCACTCCTCCAGTTCCGCGGCCGCCTCGTCGTGACGGTGCCGCAGCGCCGTCGCGGCGAGGTCGCTCTTGCCGCTGAAGTGGGCGTACAGCGTCGGCTTCGACACACCGGCTTCCTGCGCGACGGTGTCCACCCCGGTGGCCGCGAAGCCCCGGTTGTAGAAGACCTCCTCCGCGCTTCTGACGAGCTGGTTCCTGGCACTCCTTCGAGGACTCATGAAACTTAACTTACCAGTAAGGCAAGATTCCGTCATCGCAAGTCGTCGCTTCCCGCCCTCCCGGCCCGCACGACGTGGACCGGGACCGCGCTCATCTCCAGCCCCGGCCATGAGCGTCACGCAGAACTGGGTGCGGAGCCCCTGGGAAACGCGGAGATGGCCCGGCTGCTCACTTCGGCGCGGAGGAGGCCCCCGATGAGCGATGTTCCACACGGCGACCGCCAAGGCTCGCGGAACGGCACAACGGCTCGCGTCGACCGTTAAGACGCTCCTGCCGGCCCTGGCGGCGTCGCGGGCGTACTGCCTCAGCAGCGCACTCCCCCACCAGTCATCGCGCAGGCAAGGCGGCACCACGCTGAAGCCGTCGACCGGCACCGGAGTGCGCCGACCGGGGCTCCGATTCCCCGTCAGGAGCCGGACACTTCGACGGCAGGTCCCGACCGGCCCACGGGCGTGACCCCGACCCCTTGGCGCTGCTCGTCGCTGCTCACGCCCTTCCCCCGATCTCCTTCGACTTCGGCCGGGTCGGGTGGCCCCGACCGTTCAACTGCCCGCCCGCCTCCGCGGCCAGCCCGCTCCCGGCCGGCTACAGGTGCGCACGTGCACCCAGGCGCGGAGCGACGAGTACGTCATCGAGGGCGGCGGCCGCCTTCAATCCGGCGGCGGTCGAGCCGATGGCGGCCTCCGTGAGGTTGGTGAATGGCAGGTGACGGTCCGGATGACCGCGCCGTCGGCGCCCGGCCGGGGCCGGGGCGCCGCGTCATCACTCACCCGTCCGCGCGGTCGCGCAGGAACAGTGACGCGGCGAGTACGGCCAGGACGGCCGCCGCGGCCAGCAACAGCGATACCTGGAAGCCACGCAGGGACGGCACGGCCGCACCCCCCATGGGCAGCGTCATCTGCGCGAGCACCGTGCCGATCACCGAACTGGACAGGCTGGTCCCCACGAAGCGCATCAGCGTGTTGAGGCCGTTGGCCGCGCCGGTCTCGGACGCGTCCACGGCCCCCATGATCAGAGCCGGCATGGCCGCGTAGGCCAGACCGATCCCGGCCCCCACCGCAGTGACCATCACCAGGATCCCCCCGACGGAACCCAGCAGCAGCGCGCCTGCCGCGCAGCTCACAGCGATGACGGTCAGCCCCGCGAGGAGCGCGGTCCGTGGGCCGCGACGGGCCGTGAGAAGGGCGGAGAGCGGGGAGACCGCCATCATGGCGAGCCCGGTCGGCGCCATGACCAGTCCCGCGCCGACCATCGGCAGACCCAGCCCGTGGCCGGTGTTCGTAGAAAGCTGGAGAAGCTGTGGGGCCGTCAAGGACACGGCGTAGTAGGCGATTCCGACGCCGAGCGCGGCGGTGTTGGCCAGGAGGACCGGACGGCGCGCGGTGGCCCGCAGGTCCACCAGGGGATCTCCGCGCCGCAGTTCCAGCACTCCGAAACCGGCCAGCAGCAGGGCGGCGGCGAGGAAGAGCGCCAGCGTCGTGCCGCTGAGCCACCCCCAGGCGGCCCCCTTGGTGATGGCCAGCAGCAGGCACACCATCGCCAGGGACAGGGTGAGCGCGCCGGCGAAGTCGAAGCGGCCGGACGCCCTGTCCGGCGAGACGGGGACCACGGCCACCACCAGAGCCGCCGCCAGCGCGCCGAGGCCGGCGGTGGTGAGGAAGAGGACGTGCCAGTCGGCGTGTTCGGCCACGAACGCGGCCGCGGGCAGACACAGGGCACCGCCCACGCCCACCGAGGAGCTCATCAACCCCGTGGCGGCACCGAGCCGCTCGGGCGGGAGGACGTCCCGCATGATGCCGATGCCCAGCGGGACGACACCGATGGCCATGCCTTGCAGCGCCCTGCCCACGATCATGAGGCCGTAGTCGGAGGTGGCCGCCGAGACGAGGGAGCCGGCCGTCATCAGAGCCAGCCCGACCAGCACCATGCGCCGTTTGCCGTAGAGGTCGCCCAGGCGGCCGGTGATCGGCGTGGACACCGCCGCGGCCAGCAACGTGGCGGTCATGATCCATGTCGCGTCGCCCGCGGAGGTGTGGAGCAGTCCGGGAAGGCGTGAGACGACCGGGAGCAGCAAGGACTGCATGACAGCCACCGAGACGCCCGCGAAGGCGAGCGTTCCGATCACCGCGCCGTCGCGTCGCCGACGGCTCCGGCCGGCCGGTGCGGTGGGCTCCCGGCGCACCGCGGTCGTCTGGGAAAGGGGCATGGCGAAGCACTCCGGATGATCGGCCGAGCGGGGATACCCGGTGTCCGCGAGAGGGGTCACCAGAGGTGACGGCAGGGAGCACCGAGGTCTTGTCCAGTGGACAATACGGCGGTCCTTGTACACTGGACAAGTCGTCCGGCCCCGCCACCGCCCCGAGCGGCGGACCGGCACAGAACAGGGAGGAAGCCGTCGTGCCCATCACCCGTGAAGAGGTCACCGACGCGGCTCTCGCGGTGCTGCGGCGCGAGGGCCTGGACGCGCTCAGCCTGCGCACCGTCGCCGAGCACCTGGGCGTGCGGCACAACACCGTCCGCTGGCACGTCAGCACCAAAGCGCAACTGCTGGAGCTGCTCTCCGACCGGGTCCTCGCCGGCTGGGACGCCCGACGCCTGCCCGAACCCCCCATGGAGCGGGCCCGCGCGCTCTACGAGATCGCCCGTCGCGCGCTGCTCGCCCACCGCGACGGCGCCCGGCTGGTGTCCGGGGTCTTCACCACCGGCCCCCACACCCTGTCCTTCACCGAAGCAGCGCTCAGCGCGCTCGTCGAGGCCGGCCGCAGCCCCCGTGAGGCCATGTGGACCCACTGGTCCGTCTTCTACTTCCTGCTCGGACTGACCACCGAACAGCAGGCCGGGACCGAGGACCGGGCGGCGGCTCTGGAGCAGGCGCTGCGGGACCAGCCCCTCCCCACGCTCGCGCAGGCGGCGCCCTTCCTGCTTGAGCCCGACTTCGACAAGCGGTTCACACACGGGCTGGAGGCCCTGCTGGGCGGAGCCTGACCTCGGGCCCTCCGGCTCCGGCGTCGCCTCTGGTGAGCGCGAGGGCGGGAGGCGGAGGGCACCCGGGCCCGTGCTCCACACACGGGTCACGGTTCTCTCACGACGCTCGGCCGACCGCGCCTCTCCTTCCGGCGAGCGCCGTCGATGCGACGATGACCCATGCGACGACCGTGAGAGCGGCCGCTGTCGTGAAGGCCGCCCGGAGGCCGGGCACGAACGCGCCGGGCACCGCGCCGAGGGAGTGGACCGAGACGATCACGGCGAGCCCGATCGCTCCGCCGAGCTGCTGGGTGGTCTGGAGCAGCCCCGAGGCGGCCCCCGCGTGGTCGGGTCCGACGTCGCCGAGGACCAGGGAGGCGGCGGGGGTGAAGGTGAGACCGGCGAAGACACCGTTGAGCAGCAGCGGGCCGAGCACAGCGGTGGCGTATCCGCTGGAGGCGGCGACGTTGCCGAGCCACAGATAGCCGGCGGTGAGGCCCAGGGTGCCGGCCAGCAGGAGTGGAGTCCGGCCGAACCGGGCGAGCAGGCGCGGGGTGACGCGGGACATGGCGAAGATGCCGAGGGTCATGGGCAGAAAGGCGAGTCCTGCCCGCAGCGGACCGAATCCCAGGACCCGCTGGACGTACTGCACGACCAGAAAGAAGATCGACATCTGTGATCCGAAGACCAGCGCGGTGACGGCGAGACCGCCGAGACGGTCCCGGCTGCGCAGCAGCGCCGGGACGACGAGCGGGTCGGGCACCCGGCGCTCGGTCACGGCGAGCACCGCGGCCAGGGCGGCGCCCACGGCGAGCCCGCCGAGCGTCCGGAGCGATGTCCAGCCGTGGTCCGGGGCGCCGATCAAGGCCCACACGACCGCCACGGCCGCGCCGGTGGCCGAAACGGCGCCGACACCGTCGAACCGCCCGGGGCGTTTCGGCGTCCCGGCGACGAAGCGGGGAGCCAGCACGAGGACGGCCAGGCCGAGGGGAACGTTGATGAGCAGGGTCCAGCGCCATGAGCCGTACTCGGTCACCAGACCGCCGAGGACGAGGCCGAGCGTGCTGCCACCGATGCTGACGGCGGAGAACAGGGCGAGGGCACGATGGCGGGCGCCCTGATCGACGGCACCGGCGGTGAGCAGGGCGAGGACGCCGGGGGCGGCGAGGGCGGCTCCGACGCCCTGGGCCGCCCTCGCGACGATCAGAAGGGCGGGCGTGTGGGCCAGGCCGCCGAGCAACGAGGCCGCCGTGAAGAGGCCGAGACCGGCCTCGAAGACGCGGAGCCTGCCGTAGGCGTCCCCCAGCCGTCCGCCCAGCAGAAGCAGTCCGCCGAAGGCGAGGGTGTAGGCGTTGAGGACCCAGGACAGGCCGGCGGGGGTGAAGTCCAGGCCCGCCCCGATACGGGGAAGGGCCACGTTCACGATGGTCGTGTCCAGGGCGAGCATCAACTGCGCGACCAGGACGACGGCGATGCCGACGGCATGGCCGCGCCGTGGGCCGCTCCGGCCGGCCGGGGGCTCGGCGGGACGGGGTGGAGCGGGCGCGGGCGTGGAGGCGGGGCAAGGAGAAGGCACGGAAGTACGGGTTCCGATCAGGGTGAGGGGCAGACGGGCGGGCGGCGCGGCAGGCGGGTCACACCTGGGCCATGCCGCCGTCGACGAAGAGTTCGACGCCGGTGACGAAGCTGGAGGCGTCGCTGGAGAGGAAGGCCGCGGCCCTGCCGATCTCCTCGGGAGCGGCGATGCGTCCGGTGGGGTTGCCCTCCCCCATGGAGGCGAGGAGTGCGGCCACGCCGTCGGCCCCGCGGGCCTGCTCGGCCGCCTGCCGGAGGGACAGGGTGTCGACCGCCCCCGGACTGAGGACGTTCATGCGGATCCCGGACCCCTTGATGTCCTGGATCCAGGCGCGGACGAAGCACCGGACCGCGGCCTTGGCGCCTCCGTAGACGCTCATGGCGGCGGGCGGCTGCACGGAGGCGGTCGAGCCGATGACGACGACGGTTCCGCCGTCGGACATCAGAGGCAGCGCGGGCTGCACGGTGAACAGCACGCCCTTGACGTTGACGCCGAACGTCCGGTCGAACTGCTCTTCGGTGATCCGGCCCAAGGGGGCGTGGTCGCCGATGCCCGCGTTGGCGACGACGGCGTCGAGCTTCCCGTGCCGCGCTTCGACCTGGCGGTACATCAGCTCCATGTCCGCGAGGCGGGTGACGTCGGCCACGACGCCCTCGCACCGCGGCCCGAGCTGGGCGACCGCATCGTCGAGCCGGTCCTTCCGGAGGTCGGTGACGACCACCTGCGCCCCCTGCGCGACGAATTCGCGGGCGATACCGAGACCGACCCCGGAGGCACCGCCCGTGATGACGGCCACCTTGTTCTGCAATGTCATGGTCATGACCTCTCTGTGATCACACGCGACCTCTCCTGACCGCGCGCGCCGGAGACGGGAGCGCTCGACGCGGCGGTCCGCGGAGCGCATGCCCTAGAGTTGAAACGGAGGCACCGCCACTTTAAGTGGAGGCGCCGCCGCTTAGTTCAGGTTAAGTGGAGACGCCCCCACTTAGCAAGCCGGGGTGACAGGAGAAGACGGTGCCCGACGAGACAGGACGCCCGCTGCGGGCCGATGCGCAGCGCAACCGCGAGAAGATCCTCTCGGCGGCGGTGCGCGTGTTCGCCGAGGAAGGCCTCCACGCACACCTGGAGCGCATCGCGAAGGAAGCCGGCGTGGGCTCGGGCACCCTGTACCGCAACTTCCCCACCAGGGAGGTACTGATCGAGGCGGCCTACCGCAACGAGCTGGCCAAGCTCTGCGACGCGGCGCCCCGGCTCCTCTCCGACCTGCCGCCCCGGGAAGCCCTGCGCGCGTGGATGGGTCGCTTCATCGACTACGCCACCGCCAAACTGGGCATGGCGGACGCCCTGCGCGCGCTCGTGGACGCGGGGGTCAATCCCTACGCGCAGAGCCACGACATGATGCTGGAGGCCATCGCCTCGCTCCTGGAGGCCAACACCGCGGCCGGCACCGTCCGTACGGACATCGGCCCGGCCGATCTGTTCGCCGCCCTCACCGGTATCGCCCTGGCATCCGGCAGAGCCGAGCAGCGGGAACAGGCGGAGCGCCTGCTCGACCTCACCTTCGACGGTCTGAGCGTCCGTTCCTGACCGGAGGCACGGCGTTCCCTCACGAACGGCGCCCCGGTCGATCACGTAAAGGCAGGGCGTGCGGGCCGGTCACGGCCGGCCCGCACGCCCTGCTTCTCCCGCGCTCCTACTCCTTCATGCCGATCGCGTCCACCGGACGCGTCCGCAGCATCAGGCGTGCGGGCAGCATCGCCCCGGCCACCGCCAGTACGGCCGTGGAGCCCAGGATGGCCAGCCAGCCCAGCGCCGGGGCGGTCGGCACCGCGGTGCCGGTCAGGGCGGTCGCGATCAGCATCAGCGGGGGCAGAGCCAGTACCGCACCCACCATGGCGCCGACGGCGACCACCGTCAGGCTCTCGCGCCGCATCATGGAAAGCACCTGGGAGCGATCCGTGCCGGTCAGCCTCAGCAGCGCGAACTCCCGCCTACGGGCGGCGGTGTTCATGGCCTGGGTGTTCACGACCGTGATGGCCGTATAGGCGATGATCAGGCCGACCACCAGGTAGTTCACCCAGGCGGTCGCCCGCTGCTCCTCGACCTGGGCGTCGGCCGCCAGGGCGCCGCTCAGGGCGGTGCCCGGGTAGTCACGCGCCAGCGCCGAGAGCTGCCGCGCCGCGGCGTCGGCGGAGCCGGGTGCCGACCGGACCAGGACGGACCGGTCGACGGCCTCCGTGGTGTGGGAGAGCAGCAGATCGTGGTCGAAGGTGAGGTCGGCGAAGCCGAAGCCCCGGCCGTACACGGCGATCACCTTGCCGTCGAAGGCCGTGCCGTCCCCCAGGTACAAGTGGGCCCGGTCGCCGACGTCCAGCCCCAGCCAGGAGGCCGCCGTCGCGCTGAGGGCCACCGTGTCCCGCCTGAGGGCGGACAGGTCACCGTCCCGTTCGTCCAGGTCGAGCGTGCCCGCCAGCGCTCTCGGCTCGACGCCCTGGGCACTCAGTGACACGGCCTCCTCCTCCCCGAGCAGCGAGCCCACCCCGACGGCCTTGGAGCGCACCACGCCGGTCGCGGCCGCCACCCCGGGCACCTCCGCCGCTCTGCGCGCCAGTTGCGGTGAGACGCCGGACGGAGCGGTCAGCACGTGGTCGGCGACCGTACCGGAGCGAATCTCGTCGGCCGACTGACTCAGTTGCGTGGTCTGGGTGAACACCACCGTCGCGGCGAAGGAGACGGCCAGGACGAGCGGGGTGACGGCGCCTGCCGTCCGGACCGCCGCGCTGCGGGTGTTGGCCGCGGCCAGCCACCCGGTGACGCCCGTCCGGCGCAGCAACGGAGCGAGCAGCCCGATCGCCGCACGGGTGAGCAGCGGCCCGAGCACGGCGGCGGCGACGGCGAGCAGCAGGACAAGGGAGTTGGCCAGCCCCACGAGGGTCAGGAAGTCGGCCCGGTATCCCAGACCGAGGCCGCACACCGCGGCGGCCAGGGCCAGCAGCACACCACCGGTGACCACGCGCCCCCGGCCGAGGCGGGCGGGCTCGGACGCCGCCTCCCCCAGGGCTTCGCCGGGCCGGACACGGGCCGCCCGCCGGGCCGCGACGAAGGCCGCCACCACGGCGGTCAGCACGGTCGCGACGACGGCGACCAGGAACGGGATCGGACCGATCACCGGCCGGAAGTCCGGCGGGACGATGCCCCGGCCCGCGAACTGCGCACTGAGCCAGTACACGACACCGGTCCCCAAGGGGCACCCGAGCACACCCGCCACCAGGCCCGCCACCGCCGACTCGGCGGCGATCATCGTGTGCAGCTGACGCGGTGTGGTGCCGATCGCCCGCAGCAGCGCCAGCTCGCGACGGCGATGGCGTACGGCGAGCGAGGTCGTGGCACACAGCACGAACACGGCCACCAGCAGAACGTTTCCCCCGATGCCGGTGGCGAGTTCGACCACGCGTGCGGCGCCGACGGCGACGTCGGTGAACTCGGCCCTGCCGCGGTCACCGCCCGTGTACACGGCGACGGACCGCTCCCCCCTCAGGGTCCGCTCGATGTCCGAGGCCACCGCGGACGGCGTGGCCCCGGGCGTGGTCAGCACACCGAAGGCGTACGCGCCGCGTGCGGCGTCGGGGAGCAGTCGGTCGAGAGCGGAGTCGGCGGCGAACAGCACGGACTGCCGGGGAGTTCGGCCGCCGTCGAGCGCGACCAGGCCGGCCACCTCGAACGTGACGGGAGCCGCATGCGTCATGAGCCGTACGGAGGAGCCGGCCCGCAGTCCGCTGCGGGCGGCGAGGTCGGCGTCCAGCACGACCTCGTGGGCGCCGCGCGGCTGGTGGCCCGTGATGAGACGGAAGCCGCCCAGTGTGCGGCTGCCCCAGTTGTGCAACTGCGGTGACGCGCCGTTGTGACCGGTCACCGTCCGGTCACCGGCCAGCAGCCGGACCGCGGTGCCCCGGTCCGGCACCACGGACGCGACGCCGTCGACCGCGGCGAGGTCAGCGGCGAGGTCCGCCGGCAGCACGAGGCGTTCGGGCAGCGGCTGTGAGCTGCGGTAGGTCGAGCCGTCGGCGGATTGCACGTCGAGTTCCGCGTGCTGTCGCCCGGCGACGATCAGCGGTGCCTTTTCGTAGCGTTCGGGAGGCGGAGCGGAGCGCAGCCCGGACTCCAGGAGTACTCCGCAGGCGCTGATCACCGCCGCGCCCAGGAGCAGGGCGACGAAGGTCGCGGTGAACGGCCCCGTACGGGCGCGGAGCGTCGCGAGGGCGAGGCGCAGCATCAGCGGCCCCTTCGCAGCTCGGACATCACGCGCTTGACCTGGTCCGCGGAGGGCCGGTCCGCACGGTGCGCCACGCGTCCGGCCTCCAGGAAGACGACCCGGTCGGTGTGCTGGGCCGCCACAGGGTCGTGGGTGACCATCACCACGGTCTGGTGCAGGTCGGTCACCGCCTGCCGGAGCAGGTGCAGGATGTCCTGGGCGGTGTCGGGATCGAGCGCACCGGTGGGTTCGTCGGCGAAGACGACCTCCGGCCGGGTGATCAGAGCGCGCGCGATGGCCACTCGCTGCTGCTGCCCCCCGGAGAGTTCGGCGGGGCGGCGGCGCAGCAGCCCGGTCAGTCCGACACCGGCCGCGACGCCGTCGAGCGAGGCGCTGTCGGCGGCGGCCCCGGCCAGTCTCAGGGGCAGGGTGATGTTCTGCTCCACGGTGAGGGACGGCAGCAGGTTGAAGGCCTGGAAGACGAAGCCGATACGGGTCCTGCGGTACTCGGTGAGCTCTCTCTCACTCAGTTCGGCGAGGTTCTGGCCGTTGAGCTGCACGATGCCGGAGGTGGGCCGGTCGAGGCCGGCGGCACACTGCAAGAAGGTGCTCTTGCCCGAGCCGGACGGCCCCATGACGGCGGTGAACGTGGCGGCGGGGATGCCGAGGCTCACCTGGTCGAGGGCGACGGCCGCCGACTCGCCGTCGCCGTGGCGCTTGGTCACCTGGGTCATGCGTACGGCGCTTCCGGTGGGGGCGGCGGGGGTGTCGGCCGGTGTCTGCCGACGGCGTGCTCTGAGCATGAAAGGCCTCGTCGAGTGAGGTGGCGGGTGGTGCCTCAAGTCCATCCGCCACGAGGCACCGACTCCTCCGCCCTCGCGTCGAATCCTCTCCTCCGCCCGCCGGAGGAAGCGGGGCGAGGCCTCCGCCGACAGGACGAGCGGGCCCGGCCGCGGCCCGGAGCGGCACTCGTCTCTTCTCCTCCTTGAGGAGGGGCCACCAGGGAGGAGGGGTGACGAACGGGTCCGCCCTCGGGACGGCGGTACGGGCAAATTTTCCCTTTAAAGTTGAACGATGAAAGCGACAGGCTCCCTGGCGGGGCGCGGCGTACCGGCCGCGTTGACGGACACCGTGCTGGCTCTTCTGGCCGCGGGGGGATGTCTCGCGCTGCCCTCGGTGATTCCCGCGGACAGCCAGGGCCTGCGGGCACCGGACACCTGGTGGTTCGTCCTCATCCTGCTGGTCGCGCTGCCCATGACGGTGCACCGCCGCCTGCCGCTGGGCACCTTGCTGGTGACGGCGGCGGCGACGAGCACGATGCAGGCGCTGACGTACGTTCCTCAGCTTTCGGGAGCCGAGGGCACCTCGATCGGGCCGCCGTATCTGGTCGTCGCCACGGCCGTGTTCCTCACGGCCGTACGCCGTGAACCCTGGATCACCACCGTCGTGGCGGGGGTGTTCATCCCGCTCGACTCCCTGGTGGAGGGGCTCATCGCGCCGCCGGGGCACCGGGTCACCACGTTCCTGACCCAGGCCGTCATCCTGCTGGCGGCCTGGGCGCTGGGCCGCCTCGCGAAGGCGCGTGCCGCGATCAGGGACGAGGCCGTGGAACGCGCGGCGGCGCTCGAACGCGAACAGGCTGCCACCGCCCGCGCGGCGGTGATGCACGAGCGGGCCCGCATCGCCCGGGAACTGCACGACATCGTCGCCCACAACGTGAGCCTCATGGTCGTGCAGACCATCGCCGCCGACCGGGTCCAGGACCGTGACCCGGAGAAGGCCCACGAACTGCACGCGACGGTCGAGCAGACCGGTCGGGACACCGTCACGGAGTTGCGCCGGCTCCTGGATGTGCTGCGGACGGACGAGGAGGCCCCGGCCGCCCCTTCCAAGGAACCGCCGCAGCCGACCGTGGACGGCCTCCCCTCACTGATCGACTCCGTGCGGGAGACGGGCCTGGACGTCGAGTACAGCGTGCTCGGCACACCGCTCCCCCTGCCGGCCGGATCCCACCTGACGGCCTATCGCGTCGTCCAGGAAGCGCTGACCAATACGATGAAGCACGCCGGTCCGACGCGGACCCGCGTCCAGCTCATCTGGGAGGACGGACCGGAACGCCTCACCATCCGGATCTGCGACGACGGACCGGACGCGGCCGCCGGGCGGGTCTCCGCGGCACCCGCGAACGGCAGCGGGTACGGCCTGGTCGGCATGCGGGAACGGATCGCCGCCGTGGGCGGCACCCTGCACACCGGTACGCGGCCCGGCGGCGGCTTCTGCGTCCACGCCGTCCTGAAGCCGTCCTGAAGCCTCCCGGCAGCAGCCATGCAGCCGTTCCGACCATCAGCACCATGACGAAGGAATCGAACCGTATGCGGCGTATCAGCGTTCTGCTGGCCGACGACCAGCCCATGATCCGGACGGGTTTCCGGCTCATCCTGGAAGCCGAGGGGGACATCGACGTCGTCGGGGAGGCGTCCGACGGCCGGGAGGCCGTGGCGGAGACCGAGCGGCTGACCCCCGACGTCGTCCTCATGGACATCCGGATGCCGAACATGGACGGCGTGGAGGCCACCCGGCTGATCACCCGCAGCGTGCCGTCCAGCCACGTCATCGTCCTCACCACCTTCGACCTGGACGCCCACGTCGTGGACGCGCTGCGGTCGGGGGCCGGCGGCTTCCTGGTGAAGGACGGCCCCGCCGACTCCCTGGTGGAGGCGATCCGGACGGTGGCCACGGGGGACGCCGTGCTCGCTCCCCGCGTCACGCGCCGGCTGCTGGACCGGTTCGCCGGCATGCCGTCGGAGACCGCGCCCACCGTGCCGCCCCGGCTCGACGCGCTCACGGCCCGCGAGCTGGACGTGCTGCGCGCTCTGGCGCGCGGCCTGTCGAACGCGGAGGTCGGCCGGGAACTGGGCATCGGCGAGACGACCGTGAAGTCCCATGTCGCGCGCATCCTGGAGAAGTTCCAGTTGCGCGACCGGGTGCAGGCGGTGGTCCTGGCGTACGACTGCGGACTGGTGACACCACGCTCGGCCCCCACCCCGGGCCCTCGTTGACGCTCCCGCCCTCGGCGCCCGGGCGCGGGCCCGCCGGGGCCGTATGGGCCACGGCCGGCCGTGGGCGGATCTGAGCAGAGGCGAGCAGTCGTCGCGCCCCCGAATGAGCAGTCATGACCCGCATGATGAGACGACGAGGTCCGGAACAGGCCGCCTGGCCTGCGACGACCGGACTCGTACGGGCACTGTCGCGCCCCTGACCAAGCGGGCGTTCCCCTCAGGCCCCTGTTCTCTCTGCTGAAGGTGTTCCATGCGCATCCTGTTCTCCGGCACGCCGGCCCACGGCCACCTGCTGCCGCTTCTCCCCCTGGAAAGGGCGGCCCGCCAGGCCGGTCACACCACCGCGTTCCTGACCCACGCCTCCCTCGAAGACCTGGTGGCGCCCGCCCCCGTCCACGCGGCGGGTGCGACGCTCGAAGAGACCCTGGGCGAGTTCCAGCGGCGCACCGGGAAGAACGCCGCCACCGACATGAGCCCGGCCACCGCGGGCGAGTTCTTCGGCGGCACCCGTGTCGACCTCGGCGCGGACGGCGCCCTGGCAGCGGCCCGTGACTTCGCCCCGGACCTGGTGATAGCGGAGACCGCGGACTTCCTCGGTCCGCTGGTTGCTTCCCGGCTGGGCGTGGAGTGGGTCTCCCACGGCGTGGGGATCGCCCTGGACGCGCCCTTGGCCGAGGCCATGTGGGCGACGGCCGCCGCCCGCGCGGCGGAGCGGGGCATCGTCCTGGCCCGGCCGTCGGCGACGGTCGATCCATGGCCCGACTGCCTCCAGCGCGACGACTGGGAGCCGGCACCGGACCGCGTCACCATCCGGCCCCAGGCACACGGGACCGAGACCGGAACCGATTGGCAGGCTCCGTCCTTCCCCGGCCGTGAGCACCTGCCCCGGGTCCTCGTGACGCTGGGCACGATCATCGACGACACCGACGTGCTCACCCGGATCGTCGCCTCGCTCACCGAGCACGACGTGAACGTCGTGGCCGTCCTGCCGCCCTCGGCCGCGGACCAGACCCTGCCCGTCGGCGGGAGCGGCGTCCACGTGACCGGATTCGTCCCCATGGCGCTGCTGCTCCAGGGGGTGGACGCGGTCGTCTCCTCCGGTGGTGCCGGAACGGTGCTCTCGGTACTCGGTGCCGGCGTCCCGATGGTGATCCTGCCCATGGGTCTCGACAAGCCCCTGAACGCCGAGCGAACGGCCGCCCTGGGTGCCGCGGAGGTCATCGGCTCGGCGGACGAAGCCGGTGAGGCGGTCGTACGGGTGCTGCGGGAGCCGTCGTTCCGGGTCGCCGCCGGGGCGGCCGCCCGGAACATCGCCGCGATGACCCCGGCCGCCGAAGTCCTGTCGCTCCTGACCGACCTCCGTGCCTGAGCCCCTCCCGGGCGCGGACAGGATGTCGGCAGCCGCGCGAGCCGACGACGGAAGGCAGAGGAAAGAGGAAGAATCATGTACGCGATCCGTCAACACGCCTTCGGCGCACCCGACAAGCTGGTGTACGAAGAGGTGGACACACCGTCGCCGGGCCCGGGCGAGGTCCGTCTCGCCGTGACCGCGGCGGGGGTCCACCTCATGGACACCGTGCTGCGCGCGGGGCGCGAGATGGGGATGGCGCTGCCGCGCCTGCCCATGACCCCGGGCCGGGAGGCCGCGGGCATCGTGGAGGCGGTCGGCACGGAGGTCGACGCAGCCTGGCTCGGGGCGCGGGTGGTCGCCTATCTCGGGCACGAGCGCAACGGCGGTTACGCCACGCACGCCGTGACCTCGGCCGACTCCCTGCACCGCGTTCCCGACGGGCTCGACGACGACGCCGCCGTCACCATGATCGGAACCGGGCGGACCGCGGTCGGTGTCCTGGAGCAGGCCGCTCTGTCGAGCGAGGACGTCGTCGTGGTCACGGCGGCCGCCGGGGGCCTGGGCACGCTGCTGGTGCAGGCGGCACGACGGGCGGGTGCCGTGGTCGTAGGACTGTCGGGCAGTCGGCGGAAGCTCGACGTGGTGCTGGAGCAGGGCGCGGACGGTGCGGTGGACTACACCCTGCCGGGCTGGGAGGAGCGACTCGACGAGGCGCTGGGCGGCGAACCGTCGACCGTCGTCCTCGACGGGGTGGGCGGCCGGCTCGGCCGGGCCGCCGCTGAGTCGCTCGGCGAGGGGGGACGGCATCTGTACTTCGGCTGGGCCTCCGACGAGGGCCGGTTCACCAGCTTCTCGCCCCAGGAGTTGGAGCAGTACGGCATCACCTCCCGGTTGGCGGTGGGTCCCGCGCTGTTCGGGCTGCCGGGCGGTGTCCGCGGGCTGGAGGAGACGGCGCTCCGGTGGGCGGCGGACGGACGGTTCAGCCCTGTCGTCCAGTCCTTCCCCCTCGCCCGTGCGGCGCAGGCCCACCACGCCCTGGAGACCCGCGCCACCATCGGCAAGGTGGTTCTGCGGCCGGGAACCGACGGGCGTCCGTGACCGAGGGGCGGTCCGCGCAGCGCCCGCCGGGGGGCGGCTGCGCGGACTGTCACGTCGTCATGGAGGAAGCAGCGGCAGGCCGTTCTCCTCGTGACGCCACATGATCTCCTCGACCCGCGAGACCGCGGAGGTCAGGTGCCGCCGGTAGGTGCTGTACGGCATGTCCAGTCGCCGGGCCGCCGCCTCCTGGGTGGGCGCCCCCTCGACAAAGGCGAGCGTGGCGACCCGGAGCGCCTTGTCTCCCCCGCGCTCGGTGACGAGGCCCGCGACGGCGTGGGCGAGCACCTCCCGCAGCGTCATACCGTGGTCGGTGACCAGGCGGCTGCGACGCAACGGGTTCGCTTCCAGGGCCCGTGGCTGGTTCAGGTCGCGCAGCGCGGAGCGGACCGCGGCGGTGAACTCCGGGCGGCTCAGGGCCGGTGGGGCGAGGGGGGCGCGGGGCCGGGGAAGAGACGTACCGGAACCGGCCGAGCCCATGTCGGTGGCGGACAGCAGGGCCTGCTGCTTGGCCGACAGCCACGCTCGGGGCGGCAGGTCACGCCAGTCGTGGGCGAAGACGCGGTAGGCCGATTCTCCGACGGTGACAGACTGCTCCAGCGGCGTCATGTCGCAGAACTCCATGTGCGCGTTCCAGAACCCGTCGTCGCGCAGCACGATGAACGACCACGCCGGTCCGCTGTCCCGCAGGAGTTCGCCGAGCATGCGCCAGAGCATCAGGTCCATCACCGGCGAGGGCCGCTGATAGTGGCGCGGGTGGACGTGGAAGCGACCGAGGGCGACGTGCTCCCCGGGGCCGAGCGGCCCGTGGGAAGCGACATGCTCCCAGACCGCGGCGGCGACCGGGTCGTGCTCGCGGCCCTGGGCGGGCTCCGGTCGCAGCCAGGCGGAGAACGCCACGGCAGGTGCTGTGCCGCGCAGCCGCTGGACCCGGAAGTCCTGTGGCCGGCCGCGGAGCCAGAAGCGGACCACCTCGGCCGCGTCGGGGCCCTCCGCCTGTTCGGCGAGGGCCAGCACGCGTTTCTCGTCCGACGGCAGGTACGGGTGGTCCTCGACCAGCCCGGGGAGGTGCCACAGATGGCTCTGGGCCATGTGGCCCTCGCCCCGGTAGAGGAACTGCAGCGAACCGACCTCGTGCAGCAGCCGTTCGGCGGGTACGGAGCCGATCCGCTCCAGCAGGTGCTCGTGCAGGCGCCGGTACAGCTCGTCGAATCCCTCCGGGTCCCGCCACCGCAGGTCGGCCGCGAGTGCCTTCCGGACGATGTCGTGGGGGAAGATCCCTTCGGCGCAGTGGTCCACGTACGGCTGCTCGCGCAGCCACGCGAACAGTTCCGGGGCGTCGTCACCGACCAGGGCACGCAGGAGTGTCCCGGTCGTCACATGGGCCTGGGAACAGACCTCGAGAGCGAGGCGGTGCCGGGGGCCCGGGAGATCACCCAGCATCCGCCGCAGCAGCGACGCGACGACATCGGGGGCGGGGCTCCAGCGTCCGGAGCCTGGCAGGTCGCTCCCCTCCGTCCCGGCCACCTGAGCGGCGAGCGCCAGGACGAGGGGATGGCCGGAGGCGAAGGCGAGCAGGGGTCCGCGCCGGGCTGGGGCGACTCCCCGCCGCTCCAGGAAGGTCTCCGCCTCGCTCGCGCTGAGCTGCTCCAGCGCCACCACCTTGAGCAGGTCGCTCCAGCCGGGGTCCGCGGACCAGCCGACGTCGGGCGCGTGCCGGCCCGCGACGACGACCAGCACGTCGTCGGGCAGGCTCGGCAGGAACTCCTCGCGCAGCCAGCCCTCCAGGCTCTGGCAGTACTCGAAGGTGTCGATGAGCAGGAGGGCTCCCGACGTGTGCACGACCGCGGCGGCCGCCTTCTCGAAGGCCCCCGGCACGGCGGGCAGGGCCCGGCCGTCGACGTGGACCACCGGCCGGCCGACGCCGCGCGCCTCCTCGGCGTAGCGCCGCATGAGTGTCGACTTGCCGATGCCGCCGGGGCCGTGCACGTACAGCACGGAGGCGGCACCGGGCCGCCCGGCGAGGGCGTCGCGCAGCAGGGCCAGTTCGGTCTCCCTGCCGACGAAGGCGCTGGCTCTCGCCGTGCTCACACGCTCGGCGAGAGTGCGACGTGGCGGTGCTTCCATGTGTGGTCCTGCCTTCTTTCACGGCAGGTGCGTGCCGCATCACTTCCCGGGACCGTCACGACGGCCCGTCCTCCCCCGGCAACCCTAGCCAAGGCCCGTCCCCCGGAAGTGAGCGGGCACGGGTGTCCGGACGGGTCGGCGCGTCCGAGGGCGGCGCTCTCGGTCAGGCCGTCCAGGCGGATCCGCTCAGCCGACCGGCGCCTGGTGCGAGGATCGGGAGGCGGCGAAGTGCCGCTGCAGCGCGGACAGACCGCTGCCGTACAGCTCCTCGACGAGCGCCTGCGCGGCGGCGGCGTCCGCGGCGTCCTCCTCCGACTCGGCCGACCACTCGACGAATGCCTCGCCGGTGTCCGTCACGGGCAGCACCCGGAGCGTGGAGACACTGCGCCGGACGGGGAAAGGGTGCTCGACCAGCTCATAGGTGAAGGTGCGTGCGGTGTCGTCGAGCGCGGTCAGGCGTTCCAGCACCGTGGTGTCCCCACCGGCGAGGCGCAGGCGCCGCAGAGCGCCGACCGCCGTGGTCCCGCCTTCCTCCAACTCGCCGGCGGCGATGGCCGGGTGCCACTGCGGGAGACCGTCGAAGGGGCGGACGACCTGCCATACGGTTTCGGCGGTGGCGGGAACGACTGCGCTGACGTATGTGCGTGCCATGGATGCTCCTGTGAGAGATGGAAAGCAAGATGCGGGCAGGGGGGGTGGGACGGGGAGGGAAGGCCGGTCGGGGGGAAGCACGCCGGTCGCGTACGGGCCGCCGGGGTCACGGAGGCCGCCCGGAGCGAGTGATCAGACGCCTGCGGCCGTCAGCAGACGCCGGGTGAGCGCGGCGAGGCGGTGGCGGTACGCGGGGCTGAGGGCGTCCGGCTCCGAAGGGTCGGCCCTCTCCTGGCTGTGGAAGTAGGCGCCGGTCACCCCGGCGACGTCGGAGGCGTCCACCAGTCGGCGCGTGGCGGCCACCCCCTTCTCCAGCGACTCCTGGACGGGCATGCCGGAGGCCTTCGTCATGGTGGTCGCCATGAAGGTCGCGGGATGGACGGCGTTCACGGTGATGCCCGAGTCGGCCAGTTGCTCCGCGAGGTC
The DNA here is from genome assembly GCF_040646595.1 of Streptomyces sp. NPDC045470. NCBI lineage: Bacteria > Bacillati > Actinomycetota > Actinomycetes > Kitasatosporales > Streptomycetaceae > Streptomyces > Streptomyces sp. NPDC045470. The sequence continues at coordinate 414,179 of NZ_JBEZAN010000005.1, read as the reverse complement.
GACCGTGTGGCTGATCAGAGCGAGCTTGGAGCGGCAGTAGGCGTCGGCCTGAGTGAAGTGCTGTTCGTGCTGCGGGTCGTCGAAGTCGAAGAGCTGCTGGCCGACCGAGGCGACGTTGACGACACGTGCGTGCCCGGCCTCGTGCAGCAGGGGAAGGAGTTCACGGGTGAGCAGCACCGGCGCGAGGTAGTTCACGGCCAGCCGGAGTTCGTAGCCGTCGGCGGAGACCTCCCGCGAGGTGTCCTCCCCCCGGAAGCCCACCCCCGCGTTGTTCACGAGGACGTCGAGACGGCGGTGCCGGGCGCGGATGTCGGCCGCGAGCCGCTTCGTCGCGGCGAGGGACGACAGGTCGGCGGGGAAGACCTCTCCGCCCGTGGTGGCGGCGACCTCGGCCAGCCGCTCCGGGTCGCGGCCGTGCAGCAGCAGGCGGTGACCGTCCGCCGCGAGATCCTCGGCCAGCGCGCGGCCCAGGCCGTCGGACGCTCCGGTGATCAGGATGGTTGCCACGTGGGCCCCTTTCGATGGGATGCGGTGGTGCGTGCGCGCACACCTGCGCACCGTGCGAGCAGCCACCGCTCAACAGGTGTCACTGTAACTCAACACCTGTTGATCCTGGCGCTCCCGACCCTGCTCCCACCGCCCCCGCCATTCCCCCGCCCCGCCGCGACCACCGGACAGGAGGAGGAGCTGGTCTCTTCCGCTGGCTACCCTGAGCAGGGCTCCTCACCGTCTGACGCCGTTCTTCGTGAAGGCAGGAGCCCCAGAAGGAGAGGAACCCGCGTGACAGCCCGACGCACCGACACGAGCACACCCGAAGAGCCGGCTCAGGCTGCCCCGCGTAGCTGGTCGCGTCCCGCCAGCCGGGGAGACCGCCGCCTGGAAGCGCTGCTCTCCGCTGCGGAGACCTTGCTGACGGAGAAGCCGTTCGCGGAGATCTCCGTCGGGGAGGTCGCCGCCAAGGCGGGCATCTCGCGGCCTACGTTCTACTTCTACTTCGACACCAAGCACTCCCTGCTGGCGGCCCTCCTGGAACGGGTCATGCAGGACAAGCTGGAGATCGCGCTGCGCGGCTTCGGCACCACCGAGGCGGATCCGACGCCCCAGCGGACGTTCGAGGCCAACTACACCGAGATCCTGGCGCTGTGGCGGGAACACGCGCCGGTGGTGCTGGCCGCGTCCGATGCCATGGGGACCGACGCGGAACTGCGAAGCGTCTACACCGGGCTGCTCGATCTGTTCATCGAACCGGCCACGGCGTGGATCGAACACGAGCGGGCCACCGGGCGTGCCCCGGCGGGCACACCCGCCGGCACCCTCGCCGCCACACTGGTGTGGATGAGCGAGCGCAACCTGTACGCCGCCCTTCTGGGCATGGAGCCCCGCATCCCCGACGATCAGCGCGTGGCCGCCCTCGCGGAGGTCTGGATCCGCAGCGTCTTCGGCGGCCGGCCGCCTGGCCCAGCGGTGGCCTGACGCGTTCAGCGGGCGGTACGACCGTCGGCGGCGCCCGTGCCGCCGGGGGCGCCGCTCAGTGCCCTCCTCCTTGGGGAGGGGACTGCGAGGAGGAGGCCGGGCACCTTTTTCCACCTGGAGGCGCAGGGTCCTGCGGGTTGCCCGGTTCTAGCGTGTGACGAGTCGACACGATCGGATACATCCGCAGGATCCCCCCACGAAGACGCCCGGTAAAAGGAGAGAGAAAGCATGCCCGACATGGCCGACGAGGCGGCGAAAGAACTGCCCGCCTCGTTTTCCCACACCGCCTTGGTCGTGGACAGCATCGAGAAAGCGGCAGACAGGTTCCATGAAGTATTCGGTGTCTCTTTCGGGAGTGCCGAAGAATTTGTTTTCTCTCGCGCCGACGCCTCGGGCCGTACCGCGCCTTCCACTCTGCGCGTGACGGTGTCCCTCACACAGGAGCCCTACTTCGTCCTGGTCGAAGCGGTGGACGAGCCGGACTGCGTGTTCGGTCGGGAGCGGCTGGGCTCCCTCGCCTACTGGGGCTGGTGGGAGGAAGACCCCGAGGAGCGGTTGCGAGAGCTGCGCCGGGAAGGCGTCGGGGTTGCCGCGACCTATGCGGCGGCGCCGGGCTCAGCGCCTGAAATGATCATCACGGAGCCCGATCTGTACGGAACCCGGATCTGTTACGTGGCCTCGGCCCTGAAGAACCGGATGACCGAGAAGGTCGACCTCGCGGGCGGCGAGGGTTCGCTGCCCGCCTCCTACTACCACGTGGGAATGGTGGTGCCGGACATCGATACGGCGGTCCAGCGGTGCGCGACGGTGTTCGGCGTGCCCTTCACCGCTGCGGCTCTGACCGAATCCCCGCATCAGGAAGAAGGGGATGTCACCCACACACCGTTCCGGCAGCGCCAGGCGATATCCCGCACCCGCGAGCCGTACATCGAACTGATCGAAGCCACCGGTGACGGCGTCTTCGGCCCTTCCCGGGCCGGCACCCTGATGTACTACGCCTGTTGGGAAAGCGATATGCGTTCCCGGCTCGCCCGGCTCAGGACCCAGGGCTTCGGCATGGACGCCGTCATACGCATGGATGCCGCGTCGGATCCGATCGCCGCCATCACGTCGTACGACGGCCTGGGCATCAGGCTGGAGCTGGCCGACCCCGCCGCAAAGCCGGTGATGGAGCACTGGGCAAGGACAGGACACCTCCCCGAGTTCTGACATTGGAGTCCTGCGCCGGGCCCCGGCCCCGGGCGGCGTTCGGCGCCGTCCGGGATCAGGGCCGGCGCAAAGGGCTCAGCGCCCTGACGCGGCCGCCCCGCTCGCTCCCCGCTCCGCCAGAGCGCCCCGCCAGGCCACCGGGTGCGACTCGATCCTGTCCCCGGCCGTCCACACGCCGGTCAGCTTGTTCCCTGACCACGGATCTGGCCGTTCGGCCACTCTTCGGAGTGATTGCCGGGTAGGTGGCCGGTCCGCCTCGTAACCTGAACTCCACGCCAGGGTACGGGAGTTCGCAATGGAGGCCGTGGGGAGGGGATGAGTAGACTGGTGCGGGCTGGCAGACAGGAGACGCTGGCGGAACTGTCGCGCTGCCGGACGGCTTTTCACCCACGACGGCCCCTGCTGCCAGCGGGATCGCCTGTGCGGGGGGGCCTCCTCGGGGTCGGCGAGACGTCCGAGGGTGACGGCCTGTCCGGCGAGTTCGAAGGCGTCTCCGTAAGAGGCGGTGCCTTCGGTACGGGCGGGGCCTGTGGCTCCGCAACTCGCGACAGCCCGATGTACCAACAGCGTGCGGCCAGACCGTGTGCGTCCGGCGGTGCCGCCTGATGTGACGAGTCGGGGCGGCGCGCGCGGCGGGGATCGCCGTATGCGCCGCCCAGTCGGTTCGGCGGTGGCCGGCGACCGCATGCGGCCGCCCGAGGAGTACGGGCAGCCGACCGCCTACAGCTCCGGCGCCTCCGCCCTTCAGCCGTCCTTGCCCATGGCCTTGCGTACGGCGTCGCGGGTCCGGTCGACCACGGCGGCCAGCGGGCCGAGGGCGACGTTCTTCGCGCCGGATTCCACGCCCGGGTGCGGGTGGGTCGGTGCGGTCGCCTCGGCCGTCTGGACGGCCTTGGCCATCGAGGCGAGGCGGGCCGGATCGTTCAGCCGCCGTAGCTGGGAGAACTCATAGCGCTCCTCCGCGCGGGCGTGCTGCATCACGTCCATCCGCAGGGACAGCAGCCTCGGCAGGAACGCCTCGCCCTCGGGATCGACGTCCTCCAGGGCGGACAGGGCCTGCTTGGCCAGCTTCTCCTCCCCCAGCCGGTCGGCGACGATGTCGTCCCCACCGTCCGCCGCGCGCTTCACGTACGGGTGGACGACCTCCTCCTCGGCCGTCTCGTGCACCGCCAGCATCCGCACCAACCGCCGGAACGCGTCCCGACGGGCATCGCCGCTGCTCTGCTCGACCTCGTCGAAGAGGTTACGGATCTGCCCGTGCTGCGCCATCAGCAGCGCCACCACGTCCTGCTCCGGGCCCGGATCGACATCCTCCGCCGGATCGGTCGTCGCCGGGTCCGGGCTCCGGTCGGCTCCGTGAGCCGTGGCCATCACCGGCCTCCCCGCAGTTCGGCGACCGGGTGCTCGCCCTCGGTCTGGAGCCGGTAGTCGCCGCCGATCAGCTTGTCGTGCTCGGCCAGCACCTGGTCGCTGGGCGGCGTGGAGCCGCCGTTCAGTGCCTCCTGCATCGCCTCGAACCGCTCGTGCGCCTCGCGCACGTAGCCCGCGCCCAGCGTGGTCAGGTCCAGCTGGTTGGCGATCAGTTCGCGCAGGTAGCCCTTGTTCGGCTCGAAGGTGAGCACGTTGGGCAGCACGGGCGCCAGCACCTCGGCCGGTTCCCGCCCGTCGTGGCGCCGCATCAGGTCGCAGGCGATGTGCAGGTGCTCCAGCTCCATGTTCAGGTGCAGCTCCCAGATCGCCTTGACCTTGGGGTCGCTCTCCTGCTCCATGAAGGAGTGGTAGAGGTAGCACTCGTTGTACTCGTGGTTGACCAGTTGCTCCCACCACGTCTCACCCGGGTCGACCAGCGACTCGTAGTGGGTGACGTGCTCCTCCTCGACGAGCCCGATCTCCTGGTAGAGCTGGCGGGCGATCGGCTCCATGTAGGTGGGGCCGGTGTTCATGTAGAAGTTCATCGTCTGCTGTTCGGCCGACATGATCGTCAGCGCGTGCAGCTTCGACAGCGGGTCGGTCTTGGTCTTGTCGTACGGCTCGCGCACGTTGTCCACCGGGTTGCGGTGGTGCAGCGGCGTGGGCCGGCCCGGCATCACCTCGGTCAGCCCGTCCACGATCGACTCCGCCTTGCGGTGCTCGATCATCTCGTACAGGTTCGCGTACCGGTACAGGTGGTCGAAGTCCTCCAACACCCCGAACCGGTACGCCTGCTTCAGGTACGGATCCGGCTCCATCCGCGCCACCCAGGCGGTCAGGTCGACGGCCACCTGCTCGTACGCGATGGTCGTCTCCAGCACCGACGAGACCCCCGGCAGCAGCCAGTTGACCGCCTTCTGCTGCTGCGCCTCGATGTAGCGGGTCCGGGCGAGCTGCTGCTTGACCTCCATGTCCGGACAGTGCCGGGCCAGTTGATGGCTGAAGAGGATCGCCTCCACCTCGATCCCGTTCATCGTGATGATCCTGCACCGGGTGTACGGATCACCGTGGTCCGGATCGATCGGCGTCACATTCAGCTCACGCCAGTTGCGTACCTGCCGGTCCAGCGGGATCCCCCGCTGCTCCAAGGGGTTGAACGACATCAGGCCCTCCAGTACGAATGCACGGATGACGGCGCGCTTCCGGGTAACCGTCGTTCCGCGGGGAAAACAGCCTTTTCATGTCAGGACCCGATCCCGAGGCCGGAAAGTTTTCGGTACGGCACGGCTGACCGGCACAGTGGTGACAGCGTCGCAGCCGACGGGGTGCGGGCTGGTGTGCGGTCCCGTGACCGGTGCGCCTTTCACCCGGAGAGCAGAAGGGTGGCGGGTGGGTGGCGTTCGCGCGCGGGTATTACAGCGATGCCCGGCATCCGCTGCGTGACGCTTGATATGCGGCTTTCCGCAGGGGGCTCCAGGGTCCTGTCAGGAGAATGCGCGGCAAGTGGTTGGCGTACGCACGGGCCGTACGCGGAAACCGCGCCCGCGGACATGGCATCCGTCGAACGGGTCGTGAGCGTGGCGAACCGCTGCCGGGGTCCGCCGGAGTGCGCCGTACACAGGACGAACGAACCGGATGACGCCGCAGCGCACCGCCATGCGTCGAGGTCGCTGCGTCTGGCCGGCCCGCCGGGTGCCGGACGGTCGGCACCACGCAGCACAGTCACCGACCTGAGGGCGACGGCGGAAGCGCGGCGGTCACTGGGGACGGTGGGGCGGGACACCAACCCGGCGTTGATCACCTGGGTGATGAGGCCGCTGACGGTGCTGAAGGCCAGGCGCCGACGGGCGGCGAGGTCGCCGACCCTGGCGGGTGAGCTCTCGGCCAGGGCCTGGAGAAGTTCGACCGGGCCGTATTCGCCCCTGGCCCGGCCCACTGGCCACCTCGGTGCCGCCTTGAGCGGTCGGCCGGTCGTGCCGCAGCAAGCCGGAGCCGCGTCCCACCGGGCCCGGCTCCGCTTGACGACTGACGTTATCCGGTGACGAGGAATGCGGCAGGAGACGAAAAACAGGCGCGCGAAGCACGTGCCGCCCTGCCCGCGCACTCCGGCGCGCCCGGGCGGTGTACGCGAAATCCAGCCCGGCGCGGGAAGTAATCAGGATGTGTGATGCCCATCTTTTGCATGCACCGTACGGGCAGCACCTCGAACGGTATTTCCTCTTGCGAAGGCCGCGGCAAGGCTGGCAGCTTTCGTCAGAGACCCGGCTGCGGAATTCCCGGATGCCCCAGGGCCGTACTGTACGGCCACCGGCCTGCGTTCCTCACTTCAAGCCCGGATTCTCTGCGCCACGCCTATTCGTTCACCGACTCGTCTCCGCACGAGCCCCACGCATCGCCCCCATCTGTTCGAGGACCAGGAGCCGTATGTCCGGGGAAGGACCCAGCCGATCTCCGTCGCCTTCCCGCGCGCTTCGGCGGGTCAGGAAACTTCTGCCCGTCCGGAACGAGATCGCCCGGATGCGGCACGCGCCGACCGCGAACCTCATGGCCGGCGTCACGGTGGCCGTGGCCGCCCTGCCCATGGCGCTGGGCTACGGCGTCGCCGCCGGTCTGGGAGCCGAAGCCGGACTGGTCAGTGCTGTGATCGCCGGTGCCACCGCGGCCCTGCTGGGCGGCTCGACGTGGCAGATCACCGGGCCCACGGGCGTCATGGCCGTCGTACTGCTGCCAGTGGCCCGCACACACGGCGCGGACGGAGTGCTGACCTGCGGCCTGCTCGCCGGACTGGTGCTGCTCGTCCTGGCTCTGCTGGGCGCCGCCCGCTTCGCGCACCTGGTTCCGCTACCGGTCCTGACCGGGTTCATCACCGGCAGCGCCGTGGTGATCACCTGCCAGCAGCTTCCGCCTGCCCTGGGCGGCGCGACCTCCGGCGAGCACGGCGTCGTTCCCGGCGCCGCGCGGGCCTTGGCCCAGGCCGGTGCCGACGCCGTGGCACCGGCAGCGGTGACGGCGGCCGTACTGGCCGTGTGTCTGGGCGGCCACCGGTTGCGTCCGGGATGGCCGTGGCCGCTCCTGACCATTGCGGCCGCCACCGCGGTGGCCCCGCTCCTGCCCTGGCCGCTGGCCGACATCGGTCCCCTGCCGACCGGGGTACCGCCCCCGTCGCTGGACTTCGTGCACTGGGAGACCGTGCCCGGCCTGCTGCCGTCGGTGTTCACCGTGGCGGCCCTGGGGGCGCTGGAGGCGCAGATGACAGCCTTCGCCGCGGACACCTTGACGGGAGCCTCCCACCGGCACGACGGCGACCGGGTCCTGTTCGGACAGGCAGCGGCGAATCTCCTCACGCCGCTGTTCGGCGGGATGGCCGCCACCGGCACCGTCTGCCGCACCGGCATCAACGTACGCTCGGGAGCCACCACCCGCCTGGCCGCCCTGTGCAACTCCACCGTCATCGCCCTGGCCGTCCTGGCCGCGGCCCCACTGGTCTCGGCCATCCCGCTCGCCGCGCTCGCCGGCGTCCTCATGGCCACCGCCTGGCGCATGATCGACATCAGGACCCTGCGCTGCATGGCCCGATCCGGCTACGGATCGCTGGCCGTCACCGTCCTCACCGTCGGCATCACCGCAGCGGTCGACCTGGTCACGGCCGTCGCGGCCGGCGTGCTGCTGACCGCCCTGCTCGCCCTGCGCGCCGTCACCCGGACCGCCACCCTCGACCACCGCCCGGTCCCCTTCCCCAGGCAAGGACCGGCTCACAACGGCACCTCACCGAACCGGCCCACGGCAGCAGCCGTCTACCGCCTTCGAGGACCTCTGCTGTTCACCACCGCCCAGCGCCTGCTGGAACCCGTCAGGCGTTCACAGGCCGCCGTGGTCATCGCGGACTTCGCCGACGTCACCGCTTGGGACACCACCGGCATCCTGGCCCTGGACCACACCGTCGACACCCACCACGCGGGCAACGCGCAACTACTGCTCTACGGCCTTCCGCCTGCCCTGCAACGGCAACTCGGCGCCCTGGGCACTCTCGACAAGGTGCGTGCGGAGGAAGGCCCCTTCACCACGGACAGCACCGTCGACTCCGTCTGCGACGGACAACCGGGTACACCTCTCGACAAGTCCTCCGGAAGCTAGCCTTCTGCCCCACTCGACGCGCACGCTGCCGACGTTGAGAATTCCGCTGGTGCCGTGACCGCATGGGTTCGCCGGGTTGGGCTGGTGCTGGTACCAGTGCTGGTCCTGGTGCGTCCGCAGGCTTACAGGCATCATCATCTGATGGCATATCTTGGACTGGTGACCGTCGTCGTGCGTGACTACGACGAAGCCATCGCATTCTATCGGGACGTCGTCGGGTTCGAGCTCCTGGAAGACACCCGGACCGATGGCGGGACGCGGTGGGTTGTTGTCGCTCCGCCGGGAGCACGGGAAACAGCCGTGCTTTTGGCCAGGGCCACGACCGGCGAGCAAGAAGCTCGCATCGGAGATCAGACCGGTGGCCGGGTCGGCTGGTTCTTGAACACCGACGCGTTCGAGCGCGACTACGAGCGGATGCAGGCGGCGGGGGTCGTGTTCGAAGAAGCGCCCCGACGGGAGGCGTACGGGATCGTTGCCGTCTTCCGGGACCTGTACGGCAATCGCTGGGACCTGATCCAGATGAACCGCCCCGATGACTCGGGGCGGTAACGGGGCTCAAGCCCGCGGCTGTGCCGCTGGCAGAGCGCGCCCGCCCCAGCGGGTGCCCTTCTCTGTGCGGACGCGGAGCCCCTCACGGCGCTGGGCGGCCAGGATGTCGGGGTGCAGAGGTGCGGGGGTGCAGGGGCGTCGGGATGCCGGGCGTTCTGGTTGCGCCAGTGCAGGTAGCGGTGCGTCTCTCGTGTCCGGCCGGTGTCCCCGGAGGGTGTCGGCGCCGACGGGACGAGTACGGCCGGGTCCGCACCCGCACCCGCACTCCCCCTGCCGGAGTCATCGCCTTTTTGGAGCAGAAGCGTCCGGAGCGGCTTGAGAACCGTCATCTTCAGCGGAGTTGCCGACGGCCCCAAGCCCCGTTCGGATGGTTCCCCCCGAGCCCCATCAGCCGAGGCCCCGCTGTCGTTTCCTTCGTTCCTCCGCCACCGGGTTTTGCCGTGTGCAAGGATGCGCGATGTGAAGGTGCCCCTCCGGGCGGCTTCTGGTGTGCCGGGAAGCCTGGTCGGCGAGCAGTGCCGACATGCCACAGACGGCTGAGAGGGACACGTCATGCCAGACTGCGAATCGGTCGTCTTGTCAGGTAGCGGCTCAGGAGCCCGACCGGACTCCGCTGCAGTGGCGTGAGCGCCCCGAACACCCATGGGCAGAACGCGCAGTTCGAAAATCCCTCGTCGCCCCACTGCCGTGCGGTACGGCACCGCCCAAGGGCATCGTCGGTGCGGGACGGAGGCGGTCAGGTGACGGACAAGCGCCGTCGGTACGGGCAACTGGTGCAGCGGCGTCCCACGCCGACTCCCCGGAGTACCGCACGTGCCTGGCCCCCGGGCGACGAAGTCTCTGGCGTCCTGACCGGTTGCACCGTCTCGTCCCGGCACGCAAGCGAAAGAACGGCAACATGAGGCAGGTACCTGCTTTCCTGTTCGTCCTCCATGTCATGTGCGTGGTCTGTGGCGCACAAGTGGCGCACCTCGAACTGGTACCACCCGGCCGGCTGCCGGTGTCCTGGCCGCGCTGGAGTGCGTACGCACGCAAGCTCTACGAGCAGTGCCGCGACCCTGGACGGTGGTGGTTGACGGTCGAGAGCGAGCTCCACGACAACGGCGCGGGGGAGAACATCACCACCGAGCGTGCCGGCTTGCTGCGGGACGCCTTCGCCTACCCACGCACCTACGCGCGGGTGTCTCTCGCCGCGCTGCCCGGTGACGCAGGCTTTTGCGCGCGCTGCGATGTGCCGTACTGCCCCCGGCATTGGCACAGCGCGCACGGCCCGGCAAGCGTGTGTCCGCGTGGACACCCGCGCTGAGCCGACCGCCTTCCGCACGGAAAGATCAGCCGGAGACGTCGCTCCACCCCAACGGGCAGCGGCCGCCCCCGGCCCAGGAGGCCGCCGGTTCCTTGGCCGCCTCCGCGAAAGCGGTCAGCGCCTCGACCAACGCCGCCCCCTGTTCGGGGGTCATCCGCTCGACGATGGCCGTGATCTCTTGCCGCCGCCGGGCGGTGGCCTCGTCGACGAGGCGCCGGCCGCCGTCCGTCAATTGAATCCTCGTCTCACGGCGGTTGGCGGGGTTGAGCTTACGGTCGACGAAGCCGGCGGCGATCAGCCGGTCGATCATGCGCATCGCCGTCGACGGGTTGACGCCCAGCAGTTCCGCGACGGCCGTGAGGCTGGCGGCTCCGTGCACGGACAGCACGACCAGCAGCCGGAACTGCGGCAGGGTCACCGTGCCCTCGACCGCAGCCAGCGAGCGGGCGGAGACGGCGACCAGCGCCCGCGACGCCGTCAGGACCGCTCCGGTCACGGCGTCCACTTCGCTCGGGCTCCAGGGCCCCCGTGTGCATTCGGCCACGGTTCTTTCTACCGCGCGTGCACGCAGCCGCTGCCCTATTTGCACTATGCAAAAATCGGCGGGCTTCGACGGCTCCGGCGCGGTCCCGGACATGGGCATCGCACGAGCGCCGGCTGCCGGTGTCAGTTGTCGCCAGTCCGGGGCGCCGGGGGCGTCGGCGCCGTGGTCTGCGCACGTGCTCGCTCGCGGTGCGCGGGTTGCTGCCGAGGCTCAGCCGCACGGTGCCGGCAGCAGACTTGTCGCACTCGCTGCCACTCCGTGGAAAGCCGCTGGCGGGCTTTCGGGGGCCATTCTCTCCGTATCCAGCCCGCCTGCCGTCCTCAACAGCCGTCGCGGTAGCGCATCAGGAGCATCGCGGCGTCGTCGTGCAGTGGCCCCTGTGCGTGTGCCACCAAATCCTGCCGCAGCGCCTCCACCGCCGTCTGCGGGTCGGCTTCCTTCAGCAGACCCGCCCGCTGTTTCAGCGGATAGAAATGCCCGTACGCGTCGCGGGCCTCGCTGACGCCGTCGGTGTAAAGCAGCACCTGATCGCCGGGGGCGAAGGGCACGGTGTGCGGCCGGGGGGCGCTGGTGTTGTGCAGGGCGAGCCCCAGCGGCAGGGCACGCTCGGGAGGAACGAGGAAACCGATGTCTCCGTTGCCTTTGACGGTCAGGGGGGCAGGGTGGCCGTAGTTGAGCAGGGTCAGAACTCCGGTGCCCTGCGACTCGGTCAGGACGGCGGTGACGAACTTCTCGTCCGTCAGGTGGCGCGCCAAAGCCCGTTCCAGCCGGTCGCCGACGGCCGTCAGAGCGGCTTCGTCGTAGGCGGCCTCGCGAAAGGCGCCCACCACGACGGCCGCGGTCTCCACGGCGTCCAGGCCCTTGCCCTGCACGTCCCCGATGAGGGTTCGTACTCCGTGCGGCGTGGCCACCACCTCGTACAGATCGCCGCCGATGCGTGCTTCGGCGACTGCCGAGGTGTAGGAGACGGCCAGACGCAACCGGCCCGCGATCTGGGGCACGGGCCGCAACAGCACGCGCTGGGCCGCCTCGGCGACCGAGCGCACGTCGGCCAGCTCCCTCTCGCGTCGCTGCCGTATCACCGCGGCGACCAGGCCCGCTGCCGTGACGCCCACGACGGACAGCAGGGCCGTCCAGCCGCGGCGGTGCGGGAAAAGCCCGTCGTACAGACCCAGCCCGGCGCACAGCAGCAGCGCCAGCGCACCGATCAAGGCGGTGCGCCGCCATCCGCCGGTCAGGCTGGCGAAGGCGGGCCCCAGCGACACCAACGGCAGAAATCCCACGTCCGGTCCCGCCGACACGTCGACTGCCGCGACCATGGCCATCACGGCGTACGGCAGTACCGGTAGAACACGTGAGGACCGGTTCGACCGGACCACCGACACCAACACCTCTCACCGAACCGGGCCGTGCCCTATTCGATCGTCCGTCGCAGCGGGCGGCCCGTACGGCCGCTTCCTGATCGGTTTCGTACCACGCCACCGCCGCCGGCGTCCGTACCTCGGCGGACAGATCATCTCCACCGCCAGTCGGCATCCGGCCCACGACCGAGCGGGTGGTTCGTCCGGCCGCTGCTGGCCGAACGAAGGGTACGCGGCCTGTCGGCGGTTTTCCGCGTCCTTCCCGGTGTTACGCGTACAAGGCGACAACCGTCGCAGAAGACGCAGAACGGACCCTGGAGGGACCATGACCACCGCCGTCAAGGACATGCTGGCTGCCTACCCCGGCGATCTGGGAAGCGTGGACCGCGAGAAACTCAGCCGCTGCATCGAGGAATGCCTCGCCTGCGCCCAGGCGTGTACGGCGTGCGCCGACGCCTGTATGTCGGAACGCGAAGTGGGCGAGCTGACCAAGTGCATCCGCACCGACATGGACTGTGCCGACATCTGCGGCACCACCGCCGCGGTGCTCTCCCGCCACACCGGCTACGACGCCGACATCACCCGCGTACTCCTCCAGGCCTGCGCCACGGTCTGCAAGGCGTGCGGCGACGAGTGCGGACAGCACGCCGGCCGGCACGAGCACTGCCGCGTGTGCGCCGAGGTCTGCCGCCGATGTGAACAGGCATGCAACGACCTGATCGCCTCCCTCGGCTGACACCCCTGTCCCGCCTCCTTGTGCCGTTACCGGGCCCCGGGGAGTTCGCTCACCGGGCCCGAGCACCAAGCCCTCGTCCCGCTGGTGCGGCCTGCTGGGCAGTTGGCAACGGACGGCAGGCTGGCCGCGCCGGGCGGGCGCGCGGACAGGCCGGAGGAGACCGTCCTGGCGCCCCGGTCGCCGGTGGCAGCAGCCACTTGCTCGCAGGAGCAGGTGCGCCTCGCAACCTGCCATGGGCGGCCGGAAACCCTCGACGGGCGGCCTGCCCCGGTACGGTGCGGCATCGATGCCCGGCAGGACGGGTGGTTCAGGCGAGGGTGATGTTCTCCGCCTGGGGCCCTCGGCGCCCTGGGGGATGAAGCCGAAAGCCTTTCCCGAGTTGCCCCACCTGACGGTACCGCCGACCATACGTCCTCCGGCATGTCTCACAGGCCCCGCGCCCCGCGGCAGCCCGACCAAGCCGTCGGGCCACGACAGCCGAGCACCTACCACCTGCGCCCACAGCCGCTGAACCGCCACCGCGACAGCGAGCCCGGGGCGTACGTGTGCGCCTCGATGGCGTAACAGCGAGCCAACACCCCCTGGCCCCTGGCCCCTGGCCCCTGGCCCCTGGCCCCTGGCCCCTGGCCCCTGCACCAACGACAGCCGCACGCCTCACGAGTGCCGATGTCGGCAGGTATGGGCTTCGACGGGCGCACAGATCCGTGGCGCGCTGCCCTGGCCCCGGTCCGTCAGAGGCCGGCCTCCTCGTCGTCCGGTCCGGTCTCGGCGCGCAGTCCGTCTTCCGTACGGCGCGTCTGCTCGGCGCGGCGCCGGTACCAGTCCGCCTGCTGCGGTCGGGCGTCCTGGTCGTGGTCGCGGACCAGGGCTTCTTGGACGTCGGCCAGCGCGCCGAGCGCGGCGGCCGCCTGCTCGCGCAGCAGGCGCTCCCGCATCTCCAGGTCCCGCCGGGGCGAGCGTCCTTCGGCAGCCTGCCGGACGGCGGAGGCGGCCGTCTCGCGCGTGATGGCGTCCTGTTCCCGTGCGTCGCGTGCGTCCCTGCGGCGCAGGGACGCTTCGCTTCGTGCCAGGCTGGCGTGGGCGGAATCCAGTTGGTCGCGGGAGCGGCCGATCTGCTCGTACGCTCGCTCGCGCACGCCGGCAGCGATGCGTCCCGCCGCGCGGTCGCGTTCATCCACCTCACGTTCCCAGTCGGTCAGGCGGCTCTCGCGCGCCTGCGCGGACTCCTCCCGCGCGTCCGCGGACGCTTCCCGCGCGTCGGCCGTGCGCTCGCGTCGGTCAGCGGTCGTCTCCCGCTCATCCGCCAGCCGTTCCCTCTCGTCGACAGCGCGCTCCCGCTCGTCCTGGCGCCCCGCGGCGCCTGCGGAGGCCGGCCCGTCATTCTGCGAAGAAGTGCCCATCTCGGCAGTATCCCCTGCCCCTGGCCGGCGCGGCGCACATGTGACAGCCGTCTGCGGCCCCGGCGCCAGGAGCCGCAAAGCATCCGCATCGGGTTTGCGGGGATGGTGGAACGGGAGCTGCGATTCGGGTGACGGTCGGCGAGCCGGTCTGTCGGGGCCGAGCATCGCCGGAGCGGCTCGGCCGGGTCAGGGCCGCCAGTGTTCCTGCCACTGCCCGTGCAGTTCGTAGGGCAAAACGAGTGCCTTCAGGTGGAGCAGGACGACGATCTCGCGGTGTGGCGAGTTGAGGGCATCGTGGTCGGGTCGCGTTCACGGACGCGGTCGGCCGTATCGGCTCACGGGCAGGAGTAGCTGGGTGACGTTGTTGCGGTTGTCGCCGGTCGGCGTCAGCGGGGTGCCGGTGGCGACACGGATCACGTGGTGCTTGGAGACCGGCCGGCCCCGGTCGCCCGGGGCTCCGCCCGGTTCGGGGCCGCCCTTGAGCGCTCGGACGTGGGAACTGTCGATCACCACCCGCGACAGGCCAGGCGGCCGACGGCCCGCAGCTCGTCCAGCAGCACCTCGTGCGGCCGCTGCCACACTCCGGCCGAGTCCCAGTCCCGCAACCGCCACCCGCACGTCATGGCCGAGCCGAACCCCGGCTCCTGCGGCAGCCGCCCCCGCTCAATGCCCGTGTAGATACTGACGTTGCATTAGGTGTTCTTGCGTCCCGAATGCCCAAGGTATCGAGATCGCCGTGAGTATTCCTTCGCGCTTTGCCGCGATGCTGTGCTGCGCCCCGGAGTTTCGCGAGGGATTTCGAGGTGCGTGGGTGGCAGGCGAGGCAATGGTGATTTTCCGGTGATTGCGGTATGACTCGAATTGAATGGCGGTGCGGTGAGGATTGAGCCGATGAGCGGGGGTGGCGTGACACGGCTGTAGTGGGCTGGCAGGGTGACAGACACGAGCTCGAACAGCCGCCGGCCGGCAGGCGTCAACCAGACCCGACGACTGCAAGAGGGTGTGGAACGTGGCAGAGCAGACCGCTGCACCGGGTTCCTTCTACCGGCGCATCGACGCCGTGGTGAGGGCCAAGGGCAACGACCCCGTCACGTGGGTCCTCAAGGACAACTCCTACGTGCGCTACGACATGAAGGAGAACCACGGTTTCGACGGGTACCCCAAGCTCATCGAGGGCAACTGGCCCGGCCTGGTGGACAGCTTCGGGCGCCGCATCGACGCCGCGCTCAACCGCCGGGACCAGCCGAACGTCGTGTACCTCTTCAAGGACAGCCAGTACGTCCGCTACGACCTGGACTCCGACAAGGTCGAACCGGGCTACCCGCTCAGCATCGCGGAGGGGTGGAAGGGGCTGCCGCCGGACTTCCAGCTCGGCATCGACGCGGCCGTCAACCACCAGAGCAACCCGAACGTCAGCTGGTTCTTCAAGGACGACCTGTACGTCCGCTACGACGTCGTGAACGACAAGCTGCTCGGCGGCCCGACTCCCATCCTGCGCGGCTGGCGCGGGCTGCCGGAGAACTTCCAGCGGGGCATCGACGCGGCCGTCAACTCCGTACTCGACACGGACAAGGTGTACCTGTTCAAGGACGACCAGTACGTCCGCTTCGACCTGGTCAGCGACAAGACCGACAACGGCTATCCGCTGCCGATCGAGGGCAACTGGAACTTCTTCGCGTGAACCACGCGGCCTGAGGTCCACGGCGGCTCGGCGTCCCGCCCGGCTGGTTCGGTCCGGGCGGGGCGCTGCTGCGGGCACCGACGTTGCCGCCGGTGCCCGGCCGACGTCCGACCGGGCCCGCCCTACGAAGCCACGTGCCCGTAGCGGTGGCGCGCCGCGGTCCGGAGGCGGACGGGCCGCAGCCCGGTGGTGGCCGGGCCGCGGCGAGGACAGGACCGACGGGATCAGGTGCCGGTGAGAGAGATCGCCAGGTCCGTGATGTTCAGCGGGAACTGGCCGGTGGAGGTTGCCTGGCCGGTGAGGATGTTGACGCTGTAGAGCGACGAGGTCCCGGCGCCGTTCGGGACGAGGGTGGCGAAGGCGGCGTTGTCGACCGTTCTCCCGCCGGACAGGGTGCTGTAGATGTCCAGGCCGGCGTTGAGCCCGGCGTTGATGCCGAGACCGCCGGTCGGGACGAGCGTGCCGTTGTTGGCCGGGCTCTGCAGGACGACTTGGTCGCTGGTCGTATTGATGTCGGCCAGGGTGGTCTCGGTGGCCGCGTTGCGGTCGTTGTTCGTGTACGCGGCGGCGGTGACGCCCTTGGTCGTGCCCTCCTCCGTCGGAGTGTTGAGGTTCAGGTCCTGGACGGTCGTGTGATTGTTGAGGTTGTGCCGCAGGTTCTGGCCGTTGTCGCTGATCACGCGGAGCCGGTCGGCCGCCGGGTTGAAGTCGACGCCGAACGCCGTGCCGCGCAGCTCGTACGCAAGCTGGGACACCTTGGTGACCGCGACCTCCTCGGTGCCCGTCGGGATCTTGATCGTGTAGATGCCGCCCTTGTTGCCGACCCCGTACAGCAGGCCGTCCTGGACCCGGAAGTCGATGCCGATCAGGCTCGTGTCGCCGCTGAGGCCGTCGACGGCCCTGACCCAGTCGAGGACCTGCGGCCGGTCGGTCTTGAACCCGGCCATCAAGGTGCCGTCGCCGGTGATTCCGTACGCACGCAGACTGGGGGCGGCGGGTGCGGCCGTACCGGTGCCCGATGTGCCGAGCAGGAGCGTTGCCGACATGCCCATGGCAACCGCGGCCGCCATTATTGTCTTTCGGGTGACTGCTTTCATCGGAGCATCCCTCCAGATTGAACGGACGTCATGGTGCGGCGCCGACTGAGAATCCTCGTACACCCGCCCGTACTCCCGCACTGATGACCGGAATCGTTCTTACCTAGCGCTCAGAATGACTTTCGCGACGTTCCCCCACGGGCGTACACGCGGTTCTCATTAAGGCCGCTGCACGGCACCTCCACAAGCGGAAGAGGTGATGAGAAAACCCCGATCCGGGAATTTTGCGCGCTGTGACAAAACCCTCGTCGGGTACACCCCGCCGATGTGTGCGCAGTGCTGAAAGCCGTCCGGATTTCGCCTGCCGGCCGGTTCGTCCGGAAGGGCATGCTCGTGTCCGTGGGGAGCCTCTTCGTCGAACTCGCCCGGCAGGCGTCGGCCAACGCCCGCCGGGAGGTCGAGGCGTACGCGCGCGAGATCCCGGAGTTGGGGTGCCTGGAGAAGGACCCCCGGGCCCGGGCCGAGGCGTTGGACCATTCGCTGTGGCTTCGGCGTCGAACCGTCGAACTCTCACCGGACAACAGCGAGTTGACCGAAGACGACCTCGGCTGTATCGCGTCGATGGGAGAGTTGCGGGCCGGGGCAGGGATGTCGCTCGACGCACGGCAGCGGGTGCTGGGGTTGCACACCGCGCTCATGCTGCGCGAGATCAACGAGGTGACCGAGGCCCAGCGCGGCGGCGGCGTCGAGGAAATCATGCGCATGATGAACTGGTTCGCCCCGCAGGGTGAACGCGGCATCGGCGCCTACTGCCAGGGATTCGTACGGGTACTGCGCCGCCGGATGCGGTACGTCGAGCAGGTCGCCCTGTTGACCCGGTCACTGCTGAACGGAGATCCCATATCGGCGGAACTCGCCTCCGCCGTCGACATGGAGCTGCCGGATCACTGGGCGGTGACGGTGTTCCGGATTCCGGTCCGCCCGGCCGCTGATCGCTTCCTGGAAAACGAGATCGAGACTTTGGTGAAGAGCCATCAGGCGCCTGTCATGTGGGGTCCGGGAAACGGCGACGGAAGCGGTGAGCTGATCGCTCTGGTTCCCCTGATTTCCGGCACGGCGGGCGGCGAATCCGTACCGCCGCACGCCACTTCCGACCTCCTGCCCGATCTCGCCCCCGACCACCTGTCCGAGCTCGTACAGGACTTCGCCCTGGCCCTCGGCCGGCCCTGCGCCGTCGGCACCGCCACCGCACCGCTGCCCGAGCTGGCCGACGCCCTCGACCGGGCCCGCCGGATCAGCCGGGCGGCCCCGCTGCGCCGGGCCTCCGCCCGGCTCCGGCCGCACACCCTGGCCGATGTGTTCGTCGAACTCGCCGTGGTGGACGTGCCGTTCGTCGACGCATGGCTGCGCGACGTGGCCCGACAACTGGACTTCGGCCCGGACCTGCTCGTCACCCTCGACGCGTACTACCGCCACGACATGCACCGCGGCGCCACGGCGACCGCCCTCAACGTCCACGCCCGCACCCTGGACTACCGCCTCCGCCGGGTACGGGAGCTCACCGGCATCGATCCCGGCTCGACGCGGGGCGTGCGCACGCTCAGCGCGGTCGTCACCATGCGCCTGTCGGGAGCGTGGCGCTGAACCCCAGCGGGGCCCGCGCCGACGAACCGGTCGCCGGCCTCGCGCTGCTCCGAGCAGCGGGTCCGCGTTCCGCTCGCTCACCCGCAAGGGAGCCCACACTGTGGCGTGTTCACCTTCGGGCCCGGACATGCCGTACGCCTGCCACCGCCGCCACCACTGTAGCCACCGCGGATGAACCACTTCGCGGGGACAGCAGCGGCTGACGCGTGCCAAAAGAACAAGACTGCCATCGGGATGCCGGCTGCGGGACCCTGGCTGCACCACCCCACGGCAGGAGCACCCCACGGCAGGAGACCGCAGATGACGACGCCATCGGGTTCCCCCACCCCCACACCCACCCCCCTGCACCTCTCGGGCAACAACGCGCCGGTCGCGGCCGAGGTCACCCACCGGCCGAGCAAGGTGACCGGCATCGTCCCCAAGGAGCTGTGCGGCCAGTACTTCCGCAACGGACCCAACCCACGCAGCGGCTGGTCGCCCCACTTCTTCGCCGGCGACGGCATGCTCCACACCGTCGCGCTGGCCGACGGGCACGCCACCTGGTACCGCAACCGCTACGTACGCACCCCACTGCACGCACAACCGGGCGCTTCCCGCCTCGCCCTCGCCTTCGACCCGGCCACCTCACGGATCGACTACCGTGTCACCACGGCCAACACCCACCTGATAGCCCATGCCGGCCGGCTCTTCGCCCTCGAAGAAGGCGGTTTCCCCTACGAGGTCACCCCCGACCTGGCGACCCTCGGGGTCTTCACCTTCGACGGGGCGCTCACCACCCCCATGACCGCTCACCCCAAGACCTGCCCCCTCACCGGGGAGCTGCACTTCTTCGGCTACCGCCTCCGGCCGCCGTACCTGACCTACTACCGGGCCTCCGCAGCGGGCGAAGTGCTCCAGAAACAGACCGTGGACCTGCGACGGGCAGTCATGATGCACGACTTCGCCCTCACCGCCCACCACGTCGTCTTCATGGACCTGCCCGTCGTCTTCGACGCCGGCCGAGCCACCACCGGCGGCCCGCCCTGGCGGTGGGACGACGGACACCGCGCTCGCTTCGGCATCCTGCCCCGGACCGGGGAGGCCGCTTGCGTACGGTGGTTCGACATCGCTCCCTGCTACATATGGCACACGATGAACGCCTTCGAGACCAACGGGACGATCACCCTCACCGGCACCCGCGTCCCAGCCTTGTGGCGCCAGGGACCGCAGGATCTCAGCGGTGGCCTGCCCACCCTGCACCAATGGGTACTCCACCTGGCCACCGGCAAGGTCACGGAAACCCCGCTGGACGACACGCCCAGCGAATACCCCCGCATCGCCGAGACCGGTATCGGTCTGCCCCACCGCTACGGTTACACCGCCGGCTTCACCCTCGACGCCGAGCCCCGGCACACCGAGATCCACAAGTACGACCTGGCCCATGGCGCCCGGCGCAGCACCCACCGCTTCCCCGCCGGCCACATCTGCGGAGAGCCCGTCTTCGTCCCCCGCTCCCCCGCCACCCCCGGTCAGGAAGACGACGGATACCTCCTGACCTTCGCCCACGACCGCTCCCTCGGCACCAGCTACCTGGCCGTCCTGGACGCCGCCGACCTCGACGCGGCCCCGGTCGCCGAGGTCCACGTGCCGGTCCGCATACCGGCAGGCTTCCACGGCAACTGGGTCCCCGGCACCCGGATGTCGCGCGCCTGAGCATCCGACAGCAGCCAGCCCCCTGAACAGGCATTGATCCCCCTGCCCAGGCCCCTCACCCCCCGGGCTGCGGTACGGGTGCTTCATCAGTGTCTGCGAGAGGTGTTGCCAGCAGTGGCAGCCTTGCGTCGCGACCACGCCGCTCTGGTTGCCGAAAGACGGCAGCGAGGTCAACCTCGCCTCCCTACCCGTGATTTGCGGACCGCGTATTGTCCGCCGCTATTACGGGTACCGCGAGCACACGGTGGTGAAGGGTGGCACCTCGTCGCCCATTTACAAGGCGCTCTACGGAGACCCGTCCCTGTACCAACGCATCGTCCGGGCGAATCCGGATCAGGTGACGGACCTGCCGTGATCGTGCCGGGACAGGTGCTCCGCATTACGATCGGCGCCTGACAACGGCACGCTGCACGGCGGACCTTCACGGAGCAGGCATTCACCTTGTACGGGTCCGCCGCCCTGCCGCCCCCGGCCCACGCACAAGGGGCGGGGGCGGCTTCGGGCAGCCTGGTCCCCTACCGAGTCGGCAGGGGACCGGGCCGGAGGGAGCCGAGATCTGTCCTCGCTCCACGAGCAGCCCTCTCACCGGCGCCGTTCATCGTCTGCTGCCGTTGTGACGGCCCGGCCTCACTTCAAGTGCCGGCCGAAGAAACACATCCCGTCCTCCGCCTCGAACCACGGGGTGCCGGTGTGCCCGCCCAGATTGGCGTGCAGCGTCTTCTCCTTGCTGCCGAAGGCGTCGAACAGGTCCAGGGCCCGCTGCCGGGGGTTCCCTTCGTCGTCCCACTGGAGCAGGAGCAGCAGCGGAATGGTGACCTGCCGGGCCTCCTCACGCTGGGCCCGCGGCACGTAACCCCCGGCGAATAGACCGGCGGCCGCGATGCGCGGTTCGACCGCCGCCAGCCGAACGCCGACGGCGGCCCACCCCGAATACCCGACCGGACCGCCGATCCCGGGCAGCTCAAGGAGGGCGTCCAGGGTGGTCCGCCATTCCGGGGCCGCCTTTTCGACCAGCGGGCCGATGAAGGACTCGAAGATGTCGTCGACCGGCTCGCCGGCCCGCATCGCCCGGCGGAGGTCGGCGCGGCCCCGCTCGTCGGCGGCGGAACGGGGCCGGTCACCGCACCCGGGGGCGTCGATGGCGGCCACCGCGTAGCCGTACGCCGCGGTGTGCCGGGCCCGGGCCACCAGCCGGGCTGCCGACTTGGGCAGACCGTTGTTGTGAGCCATCAGGATCAGCGGAACCGGTGCGGCGGATTCAGGCGCCCACAGGGTGCCGGGGATCTCGCCGAGGGTGAATTCGCGTGCGAGGACGCCGTCGTCGAGGCGCTGTGCGGAAGTGAAATGCATGGTCGTGCCTTTCGGGAGAGCTCTTGGACGGCGCTCCCGGACGACCTATCGCCCGACCGTGTCCCCGGAGGGGAGCACCCATGTCGATACAGCGTTCACGGGTACCACCTCCTCGTTCTCTCGCACGGCCGACGGAAACGTAGCAGCGGTCGCGAGGGGCCGTCCAACGGTTTTGGGGAGGCTCCGTGGGCGGGTGCCACCGAGTCGGAATACTGCGCGGTGATACTGGAGTCGCTTGGGGCGTCATCGCGGCTTTCTGAGGTGAGCCCTTTGCATCGACCACACGCTCCTCCCCCGGGGGAACGTGGCCGCCCAGGTGCCGGCGGTGGCGGCGCGGGCCCGGCCGGAGTGGTGGGTTCCGTGCCCTCGGGCAGCGAGCCGTCGGCTCGCGGCATGCGTACGTCGACCAGGGCGACATCGATGCGATGCGTGATGGCCGGCTTGATGGCGCACGCGCCATTGGACGCCTGGCCAGCACCTCAATGGCTTCGCCCCGACGTGGCGGCGGTCAGGGTCTGTTGTGCAAGTGCTGGTCACAGCCACTCGTTGAGGGCTGCGACCAGCACGGTCGCCTCGTAGCGGCCCGCGAGCTTGTCATACCTCGTGGCTACAGCCCGGTGGCGCTTGAGGTGGTTGGTCCCGCTCTCGACCGCGTGCCGCTGCTTGTAGTCGTCCTTGTCGACTTGGGCGGCCGTACGCCTCGCCATCCGCGTTTGAGGCAGTTGCGGACGCGGTCCGTCGGGCCCCTGATCCGCTTGCTTGGAGTGCACTCCAAGGACATAGCGTCGTGACGGCTAAACCGCACACCCGACGCGTCGACGCATCATTCCGCACGACCAACTGGAAAGGCAGCAAGTGGTAGACAACCAATTCACCACGCAGGCAGAACTTTTCGAGCTGTGTGGAAAGCGCGCGCTCGTCACCGGTGGCACCCGCGGCATCGGAATGATGATCGCGCGTGGCCTTCTCCGGGCGGGCGCCCGCGTGGTCATCAGCTCACGCAACGCAGAAGCGTGCGCTCAGGCGCAGGAACGGCTGTCCCAATTCGGTGAGGTGCGGGCCATCCCCGCCGACCTGTCCCGCCACGACGAGTGCCGGCGACTGTCCGGCCTCGTCACCGCCGACTCGGAGCGACTCGACATCCTCGTCAACAACGCGGGCGCCATGTGGGACGAGCCGCTGGCGACGTTCCCGGACGCAGCCTGGGACGCGGTCGTCGACCTCAACCTGAAGTCGCCGTTCTGGCTGGTCCAGGCGCTGCTGCCCGCACTTCGCAGGGCGGGCACCGCCGACGATCCCGCACGGATCATCAACATCGGCAGCATCGCCGCCATCCACATTCCCCAGCGGCCCAACTACTCGTACTCCAGCAGCAAGGCCGCACTGCATCAACTCACCAGGGTGCTCGCCAAGGAACTAGGACCGCAGCACGTCACCGTGAATGCCGTGGCGCCGGGACCGTTCCCGTCGACGATGATGGCTGCAACCCTCGACGAGTTCGGCGAGGCGATCGCGGCGTCGGCCCCACTACGCCGGATCGGCCGCGACGACGACATGGCGGGTGTCGCCGTGTTCCTCGCCAGCCGGGCAGGCGCATACCTGACAGGCACCGTGATCCCCGTCGACGGCGGCATCGCCACAACCGCGTAGGCCGGCCAGGGTAGTCGGCGGAGTTGAGTTTCACCGCGGCCGCGAAGCTCGGCGGCGCGGACGGCACGGACGACGTCCAGCAGTGTCTCGGCCCGGTTTTCGAGCGATCCGCCCCACGCGTCGGTGCGCTGGTTGACCAGGAGGACAGGAACTGCGACAGCAGGTAGCCGTGCGCGGCGTGGATCTCCACGCCGTCGAACCCCGCCGCTTCGGCCCGCGCGGCCGTGACCGCGGACCGGGCCACGGTGGGCTCGATCTGCTCAGGAGCCGTGGCGACGGGACGCCGCCCGAATCGACTGCTGTGCTTTCCCAGGTCGACGCCGACGGCGGACGGGCCCCTCACCACACCGGGCATGTTTGCCTGGATCTGGCGGCCGGGGTGGTTGATCCGCATCCGTACGGCGCCGCCGCCGGACTTGGTCGCAGCGGCCCACTCGGTGAACGGCTCCACTGCGCGGCGTCGTCGAGTACGGCACCTGCCGGGCCGGTCAGCGCCTCGGCGTGGACCATGACATTTCCGGTGATCAGCAGCCCGGCGCCACCGGCCGCCCAGTTCCGGTACAGCGCCAGGAGCCGCGGGTCGGGCACTTGCCCGTCGCCGGCCATGTTCTCCTCCATCGCCGCCTTCGCGATCCGGTTGCCCAGCACCGTTCCGGAGCGCAGGGCAGTGGTGAGAACAGCTCGTTGGTCATCGGCGGGCCCACGGCGAGAGTGCGTACCACCACGGCGGTCTGCGCGCCGCCTGCTTGCGTGCTGCGCGGGAGCTGCTGGAGGAGGACGGCAATGCCGGGCTGTCCCTGCGGGCGGTGGTGCGGCGTGTCGGCGACGGTCCCCTACCGCCATACGCGGACCGCGGCGCGCTGGTCTCCGCGGTCGCGGCGGAGGGCTACCGGGGACTCGCCGGATGCCTGGCCACCGCTCACCCGTCCTCCGCGACGGCCGACGACCTCGCGACGGTCGCCGTCGCCTATGTACGCTTCGCACTCGACCACCCGGCGATGTTCCGGGTGATGTTCGCGGAGCCCTGCGACCCGGGCAATGAGGAACGGGCCGCCGCGACCGTCGCCGTCCGGGAATACGTGCGCGGCATCGTGCGCGGCGCCTTCCCGCCGCCGACCCGGCCGCCTTGTCGACCGTGGTGTGGGCCCTCGTTCACGGCCTGGCATTCCTGCACCTCGACGGCACACTCGACGCCTCCGCCCCCGAAGCGGTCGCCGGGCAGGCCCGCGGCGCCGTCCACGCACTGAGCGGGGTCGAGTGCGCCGGCCCTCTTGCGCGGCAGTACGTCCTGGGGCGCCCCTCAGGGACTCGCCACGAGCACGGGTACCAGCGTAGCGCCGGGCCGAGCGATCCAGTACGCCTCGCGACGCGCGGCGTGCACCGCGCGACGGAGCAAGCACCGCTCGCCCGCCGGGACTTGGCAGGTCGGGCACTGCACGGAGTAGACGCCGTGGCAGAACCGGCGATGTGTCTCGTGCGCCGCCTCGTAGGCGGCGTCCGAGGCCGGGGAGGGGATGGTGGAGGGCGGCGTGGACGGCACTCTGCGGTTTCCGCTCGCGGTCGCGGGGGTGCCGGTCGTGGGGAGGAACGGTGCAGCGGCCCGCGCGGTGGCTGCGGGTACGGTGAAAGTGGCGCTCATGGAGGGGCGTCTCCTGGGTCCGTGGGCGAAGGCCGAAGCCCTCACCGTCTCTTACGTCTGCTCGCCGAATCCGTTACACCTCACCGTTTGCCCAGGTCAGGCGGGAAGATGTGCGGTGAACTCCGCCCTGGCCGGGGACCGGCGGGAGGAAACATTCGGGCGGGCAGGAAGAAGAGGAGAAAGGGTAGGGCACGCCCTGTCCGAATCGGGTCGGATTCAGGCCGGTTTCCTGTCGGGGCGGTAGCCGACGACTCTGGCGTATATCCAGCGATCACCGTATAACGGTTCAAGAGCTCCTACGAAGCGTCACGCCTCTCATGAGGTGCGGTCGGTGGAGTGTGCGCACAGCGCGCGGATGACGGATTGCCGGGCATCGTGAGCGTTCAGGTCGCACCTCGCACCCTCGTCCGTCCACGGCTGCCGATGTTCCCTTTTCTGGTGTCGGAGTGTCGGAGTACCGGACCGACCGCGCCCCGCACGGCCCTTTCGCGCTCTGCGCAAGCACCCGTCACGGACCTGGAGTCGCTTATATGAGCGGAACCACCCTCTCGCAGTTCTTCCTGGCCCTGGCACTCGTTCTCGGCTGCGCGAAGCTCTTCGGCCGGCTGGCGCGTCTGGTCGGGCAGCCGCGTGTGGTCGGGGAGATCTGCGCTGGTCTTCTGGCCAGTCCCATGGTCCTCTCCCCCGACCTGGTCGCGGTCCTGCTGCCCGGCGAAGTGAAGCCACTGCTCAGTGCGGTGGCCGACATCGGTCTGGCGGCTTTCATGTTCGCCGCCGGTTACGAACTGGACCTGTCGGTGCTGTACCGCCGGGCTACCGGGTCACTGGGGCTGCTCGTCGGGTCGATTCTGTGTCCACTCGCCCTGGGCGCGGCGGTGGCACTCTTTCTCGCCGATCAGTACGCCCCGGCGAACCGTACGGCATTCGTCCTCTTCGTAGCCCTCGCCATGTCCGTGACGGCGCTCCCCGTACTCGTCAGAATCCTTGCGGACCGCGGGCTGAACGGCCGGCCCGTCGGGAATCTCGCCCTGGGCGCGGCCGCCGTCGGCGATCTGACCGCCTGGGTCTGCCTCGCGGGAGTGGTGGCTTATGCAGGGGGAACAGGTCAGGTAAAGGTATTACTGCTGCCGCTCTACCTCGTTCTGCTGGTCATAGCACGGCCGCTGCTGAGGTCTGCGGTACGTGCGAGCCTGCGGCGGAACCGGACGGGTGCCGGACTCGTCTCCGCCATGTTTCTGGGGCTCATGCTGTCGTGCGCGGTCACGGAGTGGCTCGGCATCCATTTCATCTTCGGCGCCCTGGCGTTCGGTGCCATCATGCCGCGCAAAGAACTGGCGGAGCTCCGGGGGTCGGTCCCGCGCAGCATGAATCAGATCGGCCAGCTCATGCTGCCGCCGTACTTCGTCCTGGCCGGCATGAACGTCGACCTTTCGGCGGTCGGTGTGTCGGCCGTGGCCGTCATCGCACTGATTGTCTGCACGGCGATGGTGTCCAAGATCGGCGGGGCGTATGTGGGCGCCCGGCTCTCCGGTATCGGCCATGCGGAGGCACTGCCCACGGCGCTGCTGATGAATACACGGGGACTGACCGAGATCGTGATCGTGGCTGTCGCTCTGGACGCCGGCATCATCGACCGGACCTTCTATTCCGTGATGGTCATCATGGCGATCGCGACAACGGCCATGACCGGACCGCTGCTGACCTTGTTCACCAAGGCTCCGGAGGACAGTGCACCGGCCCCGGTGCTCGGCGAGCGCGCGAAAAGCATTGAATGAGGCGGACTTCTCGGCCGAACCGGCTGTCCCGGTCAACGGCGGTGTCATGCACCGTCGTTGACCGGGACGAAAGTACTGGTGGCCGCTCGCCGACGGCGGCCGCACGTCGAGTGGTGGCCCGTGCGCGCAAATGTCAGAGCGGATAACCGAGGCTGCGCAGTCCCTGGCGTACCGACTCCGGCGGGGCATTGTTCCGGGCCGGGCCCAGAGAGCGGTTGTAGTCGTCCAGCACGGCGAGCAGTTTGGGGTCGGGAGCGCCTGTCCGGACGTGGGGAATCGTCCGGTCGTCGAAGTGTTCCGTCCGTACCCGCTCGTCCGGCGTCAGACGGCTCATCTGGTCGGTGTAGCGGTAGTGCAGTCGGACCAGCCTCGTACGGTCCAGGTAGGCGCTCTCGCCCAGAAGCACGTGCGGCAGCGCCCCGGGGTCCTCGCCGGCACGCTGGCGTTTCTGGTAATGCACGAACTGCCGCGCGTCGGAGGTGTACGCCTGGGCCAGTGCCGGCGCGTCCCCCGTGAGCGTGGTCGTTCCCCGTACCACGTCGGCGCGGGATTCTCCGTCGAAGAGCCCCCGCCAGGGAACGTCGATTCCGGCCAGTTCCATGACCGTGGGCGCGATGTCCGCGGAGCGAATGCGCCGGAGGTGCCGGCCCTGGGCGACGCCGTTTCCCGCGATGATCAGCGGTATCCGGAGAACGCCTTCCTCCAGCGAGTTGAAGTTTCCGTACGAGTCGTCCTCGAACTGCTGGCCGTGGTCTCCGAACAGGACCAGCAGCAGCGTCTTGCCCGCTTGGCGTACCCGGTCGACGAGCTGGGTGAGGAACGGCTCGAAACGGCTCTGGAGGAAGAACTCGATCCCGTCCAGGTACATCTGGAAGAGAGTGTCGTACTTACCCGCGGCGTAGAGGTAGTTGATGGCCCGCTTGTAGCGCAGGAACAGCGCCATGTCCGCCGGCGTGCGATAGGTCTCGTTCAGTTCGTCGACCTGGTGGGGAACCTCCTCGGGCAGCAGGCTCTCCATCCAGGCGATCTTCTCCTGGTAGGCCGAGCCGCCGAAGCGGAGGTTGTGGAAGCCGTACGGCATGTGCATTCCGGCGAAGTGGGCCAGTGACAGGGACGTGTCCGTGGCGAGCACGGCGTCGATGAACTTCTGGTCCTCCTCGACGAGATAGGTGTCGATGTCCGCGGTGAATCCCAGTTGGTCACCGAGGATGACGGGAAAGTCGACCTTCATGAGGGTCTGCCGGCCGGCCCGGCGGGCGTGGGTGAACACCGACGGGCTGCGCAGAAACCCTTCATAGAAGGCATGCAGGCCGTGGCGTGCCGGATACTGCCCGGTGAACACCGTGGCGTGGGCGGCGGAGGTGTACGGCGCGGAGGCGATGACGTTGGTGAAGAAAGCGCCGGAATTCGCCAGGTCGTCCAGCACGGGTGTGGCGGGGGCCCGCAGGTCGGGGTACCGGAGCGGCCAGAGTTTGTGCGGGTTGGCTCCAACGCCGTCGCTTCGCAGGCAGTCCAGGGATATGAACACGACATGGTCGTACGGCTGGGGAGCGCTCATGGGCGTGATTCCTCTCGCTCAGGCGTGGTCGGACCACTCGTCACGACGCTGTCGGTGATACGGGCGTCCCGCCCCCCTGGGCAGGAGGCGGGACGGGTTGCGGACGGCGCGCCGCGGCCACGGCCGCGGTGCTGCCGTCAGGCACCGGTCACGGGCCGCGTGCGATATCAGCGGCCTGCGGGCAACCATGCGCTGTCAACGGTCCGCAGGCCGTGTCCCGCAGACCGTGCCCTGTCATTCGGCCGCAGGCCGGATGCTGTCGGCCGCGACCGTCATACGGGGCCGGGGCGGGCCGAGATCGCCCGCAGTCCCAGTTCGGCCGCGGCGCTGAGGCTGGCGGCGACGGGTACGGCGACGGCCGCCGCCTTCTCCGGGTCGTACGAGCCGTCGGCCAGCAGGACGCAGGAGGCACCGACCGCGACGGCCGCTTCGTTGTCGTCCAGGGTGTCACCGATGAGCAGCACCCGGTCCATGCTGAGCTCGGCCGGATGCCGCTCCCGTACGGCGTCCAGATGCCGTGCCAGTACGGCCTGTTTGCTCTCGGTGCGCTGCTGCCGGGCCATCCCCTCGGCGACCAGGAAGTG
The DNA here is from genome assembly GCF_040646595.1 of Streptomyces sp. NPDC045470. Classification (NCBI taxonomy): domain Bacteria; kingdom Bacillati; phylum Actinomycetota; class Actinomycetes; order Kitasatosporales; family Streptomycetaceae; genus Streptomyces; species Streptomyces sp. NPDC045470. The sequence continues at coordinate 385,447 of NZ_JBEZAN010000005.1, read as the reverse complement.
GGACGTCAGGCCCTCTCGTTCGAGCAGGGCGACCACCTCGTCGTGCTCCCCCATCGACAGCAGGGAATGGGTGACGCCGGCGCCCGCCAGGCTGTCCAGGATTTCGGCGACGCCTTCCCGCAGGCGGGCCCGGTCCAGCAGATTCCGGTACGTCCGGTGATAGCACTCGGCGATGGCTTTCCACTGGAGGTCGGTGAAGGTCCGGTCCAGCAGGCTCGTGTAGAAACTGCGTACCGGGCGGGTGAATGCCCTGCGGTACGCCTCGTGCGTGATGTCCCCGCCGCCGACGGTCCGGCAGGCGGCGCTGGCCGCGGCGACGCTGATGTCGATGTCGTCGAAGAGCGTGCCGTTCCAGTCCCAGACGATGTGGGCCGTCACACCCGCACTTTGCCGGAGGTCAGCAGGTGAATGCGCTTCTCCGGCGGTACCGGCGGAACCGGGCGGTGGCTCAGCCACATCGTTTCCTGCCGGTCCAGGATGTCGAGATACTCGGTCCGGACCTCCTGGTACCGCTGAGCCGTCTCCGGGAACACCGACTCGTAGATCATGTCGCACAGGTGGAGATTCCTTTTCCAGTGATCTTCGTCTTGGGCCGTCACCGGCATCACGCCCCAGAAGCGGAACGGTATGTCCAGCAGCCGGTCGCGCGCGTCCGGTATGTACGGCGTGTAGATGTTCGACTGAATGTGGTAGTTGGGGACGAGCCCTCGGCTGATGATGCTGCGGATGTAGTCGATCTGGCCGAGGTCGGCCTCGTAGTCGATGTCGAGCAGCCCGGAGATGAAGCTGGGCTTGATGGAGATGCCGCGGGCGGCGGCGAACTGGAGGCGGTCCTCGAAGCTCTCCACCTCCACCGGCTTGTTGATCTCCTTGCTGGTGAAGTTCTCGATACCGACGAGGACCGAGTGGCATCCCGTCTCGGCCATACGGTCCAGGTTCTCGTCGGTGAGCGTCACCAGACACGTCTGCTGCGACCAGGCGACACCGGCCTCCGCCAGCACGTCCATCATTTCGTCGGCGTGCTGCTGCCGCATGAAGAAGAACGGGTCGGCCACGGACACCGCTTCGGCGCCGTATTCCGTCTGGAGGTACCGGACCTCGTCCCGCAGGATTTCGGGGTCCTTGTAATTGATCTTGTAGACCATGGGGTTCAGACAGAAGGTGCACTTGTACGTGCAGCCGATGCTGGTGACGACCGTGTAGCGGATCTTGTCCCGCACTTCGGGTGCGTACGTCTCGCCGATCCAGGAGTTGTCCGGCCGGAAGGTACGGAACTTCAAGTCGTCCGCCCGGCCGAACACCTGCTTCGTCCACGCGAAGATGTCGCGGTTGGTCACCACGAACTCGCAGTCGGCTTCGAGCTTGAGCAGGTCGGGCCGGAGGAAGTGGTTGGAGCTGACCGCCGGCCCGCCGACGAAGAGTTTCGCGGGCGAGCGCCGGGACACGTCGAGGGCGATCTGGCGCGTGCTGTCGTACGAGTTGACCGTCGAGGAAATCAGGACCGCGTCCGGACGGTGGTCCAGGACCCGCTGCATGTTCTCCTCGTACGTACCGAAGTTGAAGTCGACGACCCAGGCGTCCGGTGTGTAGTGCCGCGCGATGCTGTAGAGGTACGTCAGCGCCTGCGCGATATGGTAGGTCGAACCGTTCTTGACTTCCGTCGCCAAGTGCGGGCGCCATCCCGTGCAGTACCCAACGTGCGGAAAAATGATGACAACCCGCATGGTTACCCTCTCTGTCGTCACCGCACCGATCACGTCCGGCCGGGACGCCTGCCCGGCCGGAATCGGCAGCAGCGGTGCTGAAGAACAGAATTCGCCGGATCGACGGGCGAGCAGACGGGCAGGTCCTCCGACCGTCGTGCGACGAGAATTGCCGCGCACTTCCCGCACGTGCACCGAAGGTGGTCCCCTGCTCGATTTCCCAGCAGGCTAACGACGCGCCTCTCGGAGCGTCAAGCGTCATACACACCGGCTGTCAGCACCTATTCCGCCGAGGGGCCGCACGGGAAATCATGAGTCCCTCGGCGGTGACGGTCGTTCGTTCAGGACGGTGCGGGCAGCCCCAGAGCCCTGGCCGCCCAGGGCAAGGCCACTCCGAGCTGACGTCGCTGAATGTCACGCACCATGGGCGCTTGCGGAATCACCGGCAGGCCGGCCCGCGCGGCGAAGAAGCCGGCCACCAGCGCCGCCAGTTCCGGCGGGACGTCAGCCACCTCTTCCGGTTCCGGTCCGCCCTCCAGGCGGAGGCTCGGCAGCCAGAAGGCGACGTCGAACCGCGCGTTGCCGACCGCGGCGTGATTCCAGTCGAACAGGAACGCCCGCCCCTCCCGGAAGCACAGGTTGTCACTGCGGACGTCCAGGTGCAGCAGGCTGTCACCGTCCAACTGCTCCGGGCGCGCCGCTTCGAGCAGAACGGGGAGCGCGCGGTCGAGCCAGGCGGCGGAACACAGTCCCAGGGAGAGGAACGGCTTCGGATCGGCCGCCACCTCGGGCCAGTTGTCCTCGCCCATGTGCGTGGAACGAGCCGTCGGCAGCCCGGGGGGCGCTTCGTGTCCGGCGACCGCCCGCAAGGTCGCGAGCACCGCGTCGATCTTCTCCCTCGACCAGGGAGGACTCCAGTCGCCGTCGGAGAGGTCTTCCAGGACGAGTACCGGAAGCTCACCGTCGTCGTGCCACCCGAGCACGCGCGGCACCACGTCGAGACGGAGCGCGGCGTAGACTTCGTACTCCCTGCGCAGCCACTCGGCGGTGATGGCGTCGTCGGCGTGTTTGACGAACGCGGTCCGGTCGTGGGCCAGGCGGACGATCCAGCGGCGATTGTTCGTGTAGCCACGCCCTTGGATTCGCTCCGCCGACTTTACTGCCTGCCCCAGCGCCCGTTCGATGCGCAGGGTCTCATCTTCGTGCAAATACATCGGCACACATTAGCATTTTCGCTTCTGCCGCATTCCCTGCTTCGCCGGGTGCGGTGCATTCTCGCCACCTTTCTGTCCGACGATCGCCGACGCGTCACCGAAGCTCCTTTTATCGGACACTCCGGCGATACCACTCAGCACCTCCGATTCCGTCGGCGGACGGCAGCCGGCGGCATGACATCCCGTCAGAAGTAACCCTCGCGCTTGCGGTCCTCCATCGCGGCCTCGGACATCCGGTCGTCCGCCCGGGTGGCCCCTCGCTCGGTCAGCCGTGACGCCGCGATCTCGGCGATGACCTGCTCGACCGTCCGGGCGTCGGAGTCCACCGCCCCGGTGCACGACATGTCGCCGACCGTCCGGAACCGCACCGTCCGCCGTTCCACCGCCTCTGCGTCCTTCGGCCCGCCCCACTCCCCCGGCGACAGCCACATGCCGTCGCGGCGGAACACCGTGCGTTCGTGGGCGAAATAGATGTCCGGAAGCTCGATCTTCTCCCGGGCGATGTAGTGCCACACGTCCAGCTCGGTCCAGTTGGACAGCGGGAAGACGCGCACGTGTTCGCCGGGGGCGTGCCGCCCGTTGTACAGCTGCCAGAGTTCCGGCCGCTGCCGGCGGGGATCCCACGCGCCGAAGTCGTCCCGCAGCGAGAACACCCGTTCCTTGGCGCGCGCCTTCTCCTCGTCCCGCCGTGCGCCGCCGAGCACCGCGTCGTGCCGGCCGGCCGCGATGGCGTCCAGCAGCGGAACCGTCTGCAGCGGATTGCGGGTACCGTCCGGACGCTCGCGAAGCTGCCCTTCGTCGAGGTAACGCTGTACCGAGGCGACCTGCAGCCGGAGTCTGTGCACGGCCACGGTACGGTCCCGGTGGTCGATGACTTCCGGGAAATTGTGGCCGGTGTCCACGTGCAACAGCACGAAGGGCAGAGGAGCCGGCGCAAAAGCCTTCAGCGCCAGGTGCAGCACGACGATCGAGTCCTTGCCCCCGGAAAAGAGGATGACCGGCCGCTCGAATTCTCCGGCCACTTCGCGAAGAATGTGCACCGACTCGGATTCCAGCACGTCGAGGTATGCCAGAGAACGAACCGGAAAGCTGTCACTGCCGCCGTGACCGGCTGCCCCGGTGGCCGTGGAGGCCCGTTCTTCGCCCGCTGCCCGCATCGGCTCCGCCTCCTACGCTTTGATCACGGCGTCCACGGGCACCCCGTCGAGGTCGCATGCCAACCGGCGGCGCCCCGCCAGCGCCACCAGTTCCAGCATGAAGGCCACGCCGACGACGTCCGCCCCCGCCTCCGAGACCAGTGAAGCGGCCGCCAGGGCGGTGCCCCCCGTCGCCAGCACGTCGTCGACCACGACCACCCGGTCCTTCGGCCCCAAGGCGTCACACTGGAGCTCGAACTCGTCCGTCCCGTATTCCAGTTCGTAAACACGGCGGAACGTCCTGCCCGGCAGTTTGCCGCTCTTGCGTATGACCGCTAGTCCCAGCCCGGACCGTACGGCCACGGGCGCGCCCAAGAGGAAACCACGGGCCTCCAGGCCGACAACCATGGTGGCTGCGCGGCGGCGGCACACCTCGGCCAGCGCGTCCACGAGTGCGGTGAACGCTCTCGGGTCGGCCAGGAGTGAGGCGTAGTCCTTGAACAGCACACCGGGATACGGATGGTCCGGCACATCGCGGATATAGCCGGCCAGCCACGTGGCCAGAGGCGTCGCCCCCCTCTGGCCGTCTCCGTGACCGCCCTCCCGGGCGCTGCCGCCCGCAGAAGCAAAGGGCCCGTTCCCGGGGTGACCGGCGTGCAGCGGCGGCATCATCTCCATTCCGACCGGTCCCCGTAGCCGAGGCGCTCGGCCATTCCGGCGGTATTCCGGTCGATGGCCGGCTCGATCACCCCCGCACGCTCCTTCCAGCGCCATTCTCGCGGTCGTGCGGTCGCCACGACCGGCCGGATGCCGTGGTGCACCGCCCGCCGGAAGCCACCGGTCAGGGAGATACCGAGCCATTCGCTCAGCTTCTCGAAGGCGGCGATCCGACTGGCCGGGCCCGCGGTCAGGTCCTCGAACCGGACGGTCATACGGTCGATCGACGTGTCGGTGAGATGACCGAGTACCGCCTCGTGGGCGCTGCGCCATTGGAACGCGCAGACGTCGGCCAGTGGCGCGCCGGTGTACTCCTCCCAACCGGGCGGGAGGTCGAACTTCCACCACCACTGGTTGTCCTCGTTCTGCTCGACGTACCCGTGAATGCCCAGGGGTTTCTCCATCCGGTGTGCGTGAAATCCGTGATGGCGCCATCCGTCGTAGAGGCCGTTGACGGCCGCGGCCGGATTGCGTGTCAGGTGCAGCACCCGGAAGCGCGCCTGCGGGAAAAGCGACCGCAGGAAGTGCAGGCGGTACGCATTGCTCGGTGTCTTGACGACCAGAGGCTTGTCGCGCAGGTCGGCGAGGTCCGCCCGGCGCCAGGGACGCGCCACGACGAACGGCGGCTCCTCCACCAGAAAGTCCCCCGGCGCCCGCAGTCCGGTGTCCGTGGACGGATACCTGCGCTCGGCTTCTTTCGGCAGATCGTAGTAGCGCGGATCGACCGGCAGGCCCCGCCCGGACAATTCCTCCAGTACGGTCAGCAGGCACCCTGCCTCGTCGGACTCCCCCGGCGCGTCCGTGGGCCGTCGGTACGGACGTGCGCGCCACGCGCGGCGGACCGTTTCGACGAGTTCCAGCGGCTCCAGCGGCAATTCCGGCCATTGCACGATCAGCCGCCAGGCCATGTCGGCGCAGAGCTGGTTCTCGTCGCGCTCCTGGGCCGCGCTTCCCGCGTCCCGCGCCATTTCCTCGGCCAGTACCGAGCGGGCCCAGGGCTCCAACGCGGCCGCGTGCTCGGCACCCAACGCGTCGGAGCCGGTACGGCTTTCGGGGTGGCCGAGACCGGCCAGGCGGAGAAAGGGATTGGTCTCCGCCTGGAAATGCAGCAGTTCACGGGAGTACCGCAGCAGCTCGGCCACCATGCTGGAGCCGCCGCGGGAACTGCACGCGAGCACCACGACCTCGCCGACCCTGCCGAGGAAATCCGTCACGGCGGGGCCGCGCAGGGGCCGCAGCGCGTCCAAGCGCCGGTGCAGCGTGCCGAGCCCCTGCGGTGCACGGACAGAATGCGTGGTCATCCGGCCATCACCGCGGTTTCCGCAGCGAATAGACACACCAGCGCCACTGGTCGTTGATGGAGCCGTCGGCCAGCACCTCGAACGGATGGGCTTCGCGCACCTCACGCGGTGCTTCGTAGAACAGCCGCTGGATCTCCCGGCGATGCGCCGGGGTGGTCTCGTGCGTGTCGATCCACTGGTCGATGGACTCCCACAGCAGGTACTCGGTCATCCGGACGTCCTGGAATCCGGCGCCGAGGAGCAGGGAACGGAAGTCCTGCTCGCGGAACATCTGGTGCAGCAGCGGCTGTTTCTTCTTGAAGACGCGGTACATCCAGAAGGCGTCCTCGTCCGCGTACGGGACGATCTGCCCCACGATGAACTGCCCGCCGGGCCGCAGGACCCGGAAGATCTCCGACACCGGACGCTCGGGCTGCGGGAGCAGGTGCAGCACCTCCCGCGTGACGACCAGGTCGAAGGAGTCGTCCGGATAGGGCAGGTCGTAGACCGTGCCCTGATCCACGCGGTCGAGCCGGGTGGAGGCCAGGGCGACCATCTCGGGGGTGATGTCCAGCCCGACCGTCTCCCCGACCCGGTCCTTGAAGGAGGCGCCCACCACACCGCTGCCACAGCACACGTCCAGCATCCGGGCGTCGGCGGGCACCTCGCACAGCGCGGCGTGCCGGGCGAGCAGGTCGCCGTCGGTCAGCCAGGCGCAGGAGTCGTGCCAGTTGCGGGAGCGGATACCGAACTGCCGTTGGTACACGGTGTAGTCGATGGCGAGGTCGCGCCGCTGTACGCGGGCGGTGCGGCCGGCCAGCCGGGCGGCGAGCCGGGCGCGGGTGGCGTCCAGCACCCGGGCCACGATCCGCCGTCCCAGCTCCTCGTCCTTCTCCATCCGGCGGCTGAACTCGCTGTCGACGGCCTCCTGGACGACCTGGCCCACTTCGGGGTTCTGCAGCCGCTTCTTGGTCTGCCCGTCGAAGCGCGGGTCGTCCATGCGCAAGGAGACGACGGCGGTGAGCCCTTCGAGGACGTCGACGGAGGTGATGCGCTCGCCGAGGTGTGCGTCCAGCATGCCGCGCGCGGTGGCGTAGCGGTTGATGGCCTGGGCCAGCGCCGAGCGGACCGCGTCGACGTGGGCGCCGCCCTGGTCGGTGCGGACTCCGTTGACGAAGCTGCGGATCTCCTCCGTGTAGCCTTCCGTCCACTGGAAGGCCAGTTCCAGGGCGCTGTGGTCGCCGGTGGCGTCGACCACGATCGGCTCGGGGTGGACCACGGAGGCCGCCCGGTTGAGGTGGGCGAGGAAGCCGCGTACCCCCTCCGCGAACGAGAAACGGGCCCGGGTGCCGGTCAGCCGGTCCGTCAGTCCGACCGTGAGGCCGGGGTGCAGGAAGGCGATCTCCTGCAACCGCTCGGTCAGGGTCCGTACGGAGAACGCGCAGGTGTCGAAGATCTTCGCGTCCGGCCGGAACGTGACCCGGGTGCCGCTGCCGTCCGCCGCTCCCGCCTTCGTCAGCTCCGTCAGCGGTTCGCCGCAGGAGTACTCCTGGTAGTGGTGCACCCCGTCCCGCCGGATGTCCACCCGGAGCCATTCGGCCAGGGCGTTGACGCAGGAGACGCCGACGCCGTGCAGTCCGGCGGACCGGCTGTAGGCCGAGCCGCCGAATTTGCCGCCCGCGTGCAGGGTGGTGAGGACGACCTCGCAGGCCGGACGGCCGGTGTCCTGGTGGACGTCGACCGGGATGCCCCGCCCGTCGTCCTCCACCGTGCAGGAGCCGTCCGTGTGCAGGGTGACCGACAGCTCGCGGGCATGGCCCGCCTCGTGTTCGTCGACGGCGTTGTCGAGCAGTTCGAAGACCAGGTGGTGCAGGCCGTCGGGGCCGGTGGAGCCGATGTACATCGACGGGTTGCGGCGTACCGCCTCCAGCCCGGAGAAGACCATGATCGCCGATGCGTCGTAGGTGACGGCCACGGCCGTCCGCGAGTCATCCGTCATTGCGGACTCCCGTGAGTGCGGGGTCACCGGCGGGTTCGTCCGAGTGACGGGCCATCTCCTGCAGTGCGGCGTCGAGCCGGGCCGTGTGCTTCTTCTTCAGCGCCACGAGCGTGGTGAGCCAGCTCGCCATGTCCGCGCCGCCCTCGTCGAGCGCGGCGGCGGTCAGCCGCGGGTAGGTCTCGCCCGACTGTTCCAGGGCGGCCGTCACGGACGAGGCCAGGTTCAGCGGTGTGTCCCCCACGTCCCGGAAGCCCGTGGACGGGGTGGCGTCGCGCAGTACGTCGAGGTGGCCGTGCGCGGCACAGGTGATGCTGTCGGCCAGGTCGGTGAACAGCTCCGCGACCTGGGTGTGGCCTTCTGTCTCGGCTATCTGTGCGAAGTACGCGTAGCGCAGCGCGGTGGTGGCCTCCGCGGCGAACACCGCGCGCAGTTCGGCCGCCAGGCTCTCACTTGGCTGTGGCATGGGACTCCTCACCGGCTCCGCCGTCCGACGCGGCCGGCTTGGTCCCCGCCGCCACGACGAACAGCATGTGGTCGACGATCCGTCCGGCCGCTTCCCGGACCGCGTGCAGGGACCTGAACTCCTCGGTGGCGCCCCGGTAGGCGGCCCGGATCGCCTCGCGCCGCTCCTGGCCGATGGCGCCGTTGTCGGACCAGACGTCCACGTCCTCGGCGGAGATGTGGCGGCGGGTGCACACCGGATCGCAGCCCGCCGCGCCGAGCAGTTCGGCCGGCTCCTCCGGGAGGAAGAAGTGGCGGCGTACGGGGTTGCGCAGCCGGAGGATCTCGAAGTACGTGTCCCGGTCGTGCGGCCCGTACGCGCACAGGTTCACCAGGACGACCCGGCCGCCGGGGCGCACGACCCGCACCATCTCCTCGACGGCGTCGGGCAGGTCCATGAACTGCATGCCCTGCCGGCACACCACGAGGTCGAACTCGCCGTCGTCGAAGGGCAGCTTCTCGGCCGGCGCCACCACCAGTCTGTCCAGGAACGGCGCGGCCTGCTCCGCCATCTCCTCGGTGAGGTCCAGGCCGACCACCTCGGCCACCCGCCCGGAGAAGAGGCGGGAGACCAGGCCGGTACCGCAGGCGACGTCCAGGACCCGGGCGTCGGGTGCCGGGGCGCCGAGGTCGAGGACGATCTCGCCGAGTCCCTGGTCGGTGCACCAGGAACTGGACCGGTCGTAGGTGGCGGCACGCATTCTGAAGTGCTCGGTCACGTCATCTCGCGTGATCGGCAAGGAAGGACCTCCCTTTCGTCTTCTCCGGTTCCGTCACCACCCGCGGGCGCCGCCCGCACTTGGGGCCGGCCGGGTGGGTGTCAGGCGGCACTGCGCCGGGCGGCGACCGGTGCGGTCGTGGTGTGCCGGCGTCGGAGGTGGACCCGGGCATGCGCCCTGACCCGCAGCCACCTCACGTAGACGTCCCTGCCGAGCCGCAGGGAGTAGTTCCGGTCCTGCGTGAGCGACCGGAACTCCACCCGCAGCCGCAGCGCCGCGGACCGCACGGCCAGCTCCACCGGGGAGGGGGTGCGGCAGGCGTGCGCATCGGGATGGACCGGGTAGCCGAGGCCGCTTTTCAGCGGCCCCGTCACCTTGTCCACCAGCAGGCGCTCGCCCGGGGTCAGGCCGGCCTGGTGGGCGCCGATCCGGTCGGTGGTGACCGGGGTCCCGGCGTTCCGCCATGCTTCGGCCCACCCGGCCGTGCGGCGGGCGGCCGGCGACCGGTGGTGTTCGAGCATGGCCGGGTGGGGTTCCTCGGCCAGGAAGGAGCAGAGCCGTTCGATCTCCTCCCGCGGGCGTGAGACCAGGTCCTCGTAGCGCAGCAGGTGGACCGACTCCGGCCCCCACCTGGTCAGCGCGGCCCGCGCCTGTTCCTGCTGCCGGCGCCACAGGTGGGCCATGCGGTAGGGGTGGCTGTAGCCGAAGATGGACCGCTTGGCCGAGGATCCGACGTCGCAGGGGTCCCTGACCAGCCATATGAAGCGAGCCTCGGGGAAGTGAGCCAGCGCCTCGTCCACGTGGTCGACCATGAAGGTGCTCTTGCAGCCCCAGCGCGCGGCGCCCTCGGCTTCCCGGTACTGGTCGTACACGGCGGCCACCACTCCGAAGAGGGTGGGCGCCGCCTCCTCCACCACGCGCTGGGGGTCGACCGGGTGCTGCCAGGGGTGGATGTGCCGTCGCAGCAGCCCTACGGCGTCCTCGGCGGCCTTCCGGCGATTGGCCTCGACGGTCAGGTCGCCGTAGGAGCCGGCGGGCGTGGCGAGGTAGCGCATGAAGTGCGGCGGATGCGGGACGCAGATCCGCGGATGCGCGTCCAGGATCAGGCGCAGCAGGTTCGACCCGGACCGTTCGGTGCCGATGATGAAGATCGGGCTCTCCGGTCCCGGCGTCGCCTTCACGCGCCACCGAGGGCCGCGGCGCGGCGCATCATCTCGGCCCCGCTGGGGACGAGGCGGCTGCCGAGAGCGGCGACCTCGGGGGAGGCGCACTGGTCGAGGGTGAAGCGCCCGGAGCCGGGCACGAGCCCGCCGGCCGCCGAACTCCACTTCTCGCGCCAGCCGGTCCCGGCGTAGGAGGTCGAACGCTCCAGGCCGTCGTGCGGCTGCGGGTGGAAGTACCAGAAGTTCTCCGGGTAGTGCTTGAAGTTCATGACGGGCCCGGGCTGGTAGGCGTCGTAGATGCGCTGGTAGGCGTCGCGGCAGGCACCTTCGGACAGGCCGCTGATGTTGAGGAACTCGTCCTCGTGCAGGGCCTGTTCGATCGACAGCCAGTTGAGGTGGTCGATCTCGGAGCGGATCAGTCCGGAGGCGATGGCCTGTTTGTAGACCGTGGTGCCCGGCATGGCCGACAGGTACTTGACGCGGGTCACGTGGTTGTACGTCTCGGCGAACTGGACCATGTGGTTGAGCGACTCGTTGCTCTCGTTCGGCAGGCCGACGATGAGCAGGGAGCCGAACCGCACATCGTTCTCGAAGGTGGTCCGCATCGCCCGTACGGTGAGGTTCTCGCTGCTGCCCTTGCGGGCCTCCCGGAGGACTTCCGTGCCCAGCGACTCCACTCCGTAGAGGATGATGTCGCAGCCGGAGTCCCGCATGGCGGTGATGCGCGGGGTGTCCATGTCGGCGCACCGGGTCAGGCACGTCCAGCGGATGTCGTGGTCCTTGATGGCGTCGCAGATCTCTATCGTCTGCCGGCGGTGGGAGCTGAAGGTCAGGTCGACGAAGAAGCAGAAGTCGACGCCGTACTGCTCCTTCAGCCAGGCCATGTCCCGGTCCATCTTCTCCTGGGACTTGGCCCTGACCTGGGGCGTCGTGCGGTAGCAGAAGGAGCAGTCCATCTTGCAGCCACGGCTGTACGAGGAGATGATCTGCGGCTGCATCCCCATGGGGCTGTGGTATTGGGGCCACAGGTCGAGCCGCATCCTGGGCAGTGAGTCCAGGTCCATCATCTGGCCGCGGGCCCGGGTGCGCTTGGGCTCCCCTTCGGGGGTGCGGTAGCAGATGCCGCGGACGTTGGGCAGGTCCTGCTCCCACTTGCCGGCGGCGAAGCTCTCCATGAGTTCGAGGATCGTGATCTCGCCCTCGCTGATCACGGCGACGTCGCACGCCGTGCTCTCCATGAACACATGGGGCACCGAGGTCACCAGTGAGCCGCCGCAGATGATGGGGACGTCCGGTTCCGCGTCGCGGACCATCTGCATCAGCTCGCGGCAGAACGGGAAGTTGTCCTCGAAGGTGCACACGCCCAGGACGTCGGTCTGGCCGACGATCTGGTCGTAGGCGGTCTTGAGCGGGTTCAGCGCGTAGCGTACGTCGACGATGCGGACCGGGAAGCCGGCGTTGTGGAGCACGGTCGAGATGTAGGAGGCGCCCTCGTACGGAGAGGTCAGGAAGAATTCCCAGCCCCGGGGCATGCTGAACGGTGACGGGCCGACGACCAGGGTGAAGCTCGGGAGGGAGGGATCCGTGGGCACCGGCTCGTCGTCCTGCTCACGCATCTGCCGCATGTAGCGCTGGTCGACGGCCTCGTCGGCATTCGAGTACAACTCCAGCGCCAAAGATTTCTGTGCCATGAGTACTCCCTACTTGCCAGGTGATGTGTCCTTATCCGCTGGCCTGCCGGTCGTCCGGCACCACGATCCGGCGCACCTGGTCGGCGAATTCACGCCATGAATCCGCACAGCCGTCGGCGAGTTCGGCCACCATTTCCGCCCAGTGCGGCGGAACACCGTCCACGAGGTGGCCACCCGCCTCCATGAGCAGCTCTTGCGCGTCGAACAGCCGTAAGAGCGTCCGACCCATTTCGGTGAAACGGATCGATGGGTCTTTCTTGAGGGTGCGGTGCAGCTCGGAAATATCCGGTACGGGCTGCCCGCCGGTGGTCCTCCCCGCCGGCTTCCGGTCTCCCAACTGCGGCGTGGGACGCCCGGCCGCGTTCTTGCGCTTGCTCGCCGGAGCGGAGACTTCACGATAGCGCACCGGCACCGGATCCCGGCCCGAACGCAGACGTTCACGTACATCGTGTGCCGTACCCAGGGAAATCCCGACCGTTGTGGCCACTTCTCGCAGCGGCATGCCAGGGTGTTCCGTCATCACCCGGGCGGCCGCCTTCCGCAGCTCCGACATGTCCAGCGGCCGGGTCCTGCCGTCATTGCCGACGCGCGTGTTCGAATGAGGAATTTCCTCACTCGAACGCCGCCGGACGGCCGCGACGGTCTTGGGGGACAGGCCGCTCACCCGGGCCACGGACCGGTCGGAGAGATGGGGATGGGACCGTACTATTCGTGTTGCCGCGGCGGTGCGCTCCTCCAGGGAAAGCGGCAGCCCGTGCCGCACATTGCTCTCCACCGCCAGTACGAAGGCATCCGCCTCCGAACCGTCGAAGAAAATACAGCGGATGGTCCGGTCGCCGCGCTGGACCGCTACTTGGAGCCGGTGCATTCCGTCCAGCACCCGCATGGTGGGACGGTGCACGAGAATGGGAGGAAGGCTCGCTCCGGAGGCGAGCAGCAGTTCCACGTGCTCACGGTTGAGCCCTCCGGAACGGGGAGAATCAGTCGAGCTGCGCAGTTCCGTCAAGGAGACCAGGTGCAGGGAGTCTTCAGCCGGTCCGGGTTCACACACTTTGCCGAGGTCTTGCAACAGCGACCTCCTCAGAAGTACTCCTCCAAGGTCACCCACCAGTCTATGCACGTTCAGTCAATAGCCGATCAACAGCGGATCTACGCGTAAGCGGAAGGATGCCGACCGTGACGAGTCTCGTGCTCATCTCCCTCGACACCGTGCGGGCGGACGTGGCCTACTCCGGGAAGATGCCCGGGATCGAAGCACTGCGCCGGCGGGGTACGACCTTCCGGCAGGCCGTCTCGTCCGCTCCCCTGACCCCGATCAGCCATGCCAGCGTGTTCACCGGCCTCCAGCCGGCCCGGCACGGCATCCGCCATCTGCTGCGTGAGCAACTGCGCCCGGGCATCACGACGTTGGCGGAACGCCTGCAAGCGGCGGGCTACACCACCGGCGCGGTGGTGTCCTGCCCGGGGCTCAACCGGTGGTACGGCATGGACCGCGGTTTCGATCACTACGACGACGAGATCCCCCGGCTGCCCGACGGCAGTGACCCCCTGACCGTCAACGACGTCAAGCTGCGCGGCCTGGCGCTCAAACGCGCCCCGTTGGTGGCGGACCGCGCCGCGGCCTGGGCGGCACGCCAGGAGGGCCCCTTCTTCCTGTTCGCGCACTTCTTCGACGCCCACTGGCCGTACGAGCCCCCGGAGGACTTCTGCCCGGATGCCGCCAACCCCTACGAGGGCGAGGTGGCGTACAGCGACCATTACCTCCAACTGCTGTTCCGCAGGCTGGAGGAGGCCGGGCACCCGCTCGACGACCTGCTGGTCGTGTGCTTCTCCGACCACGGGGAGGACCTGGCCGGCTGGTATCCCAACGACCACTCAGGCGACCTCGGCCACCCCTACGAGGAGGGGCACGGATGCCTGCTGTTCGACACGACGCAGCACGTTCCGCTCATCGTCGGCGGGCCGGGCGTACCCCGGGGACGCGAGGTCGCCGAGCAGGTCCGGCTGGTGGACATCGCTCCCACCGTCCTGGAGCTGCTGGGTCTGGACCCGTACAAGGACGGTCCCGACGGCCGCTCGCTCACCGAGTTCTTCGGTGCGCAGGCGCCTGCGTCCCGGCCCGCCTACTCCGAGACGTACCACCCGGAGGAGCGGCGGTCGGACGGGCGCTACCCCGACCTGCTGCCCCTGGCGTCGATCCGGCTGTGCGAGGGCGACAGCCGCCAGAAGGTCATCTGGCAGATCGGCGGCGACCGGGTCGAACAGTACGATCTGGCCGCCGACCCCGACGAGCTGCGCGGCCGGACCCTGTCCTCCCGTCAGAACGACGAGACCGGTCCTCCTTGGTGAAGGAGCTCCGCCGGCCCGGCGGCCGGTGAGCCGAGGATGTCGTCCGCGAGCTGAGCGGCCTGCGCGCGGATCTCCGCGATGGCGGTGGTCTCCCACTGCGAGCCCCGCCGCAGCGGGCCGATGGCCAGCAGGGCCGGGTCGGGCCGACCCGCGCGGTCGAGCAGCCGTCCGCGGCGGTCCGTGGCCATGCCCAGCCGCAGGGAGTCGGGCACGGCCAGTCCGTCCCGCAGCAGCCAGGTCAGCAGCGGGTCGGTCGAGCCGGTGATGTCCCGTCCGAAGCCGGTGCAGTTGATCACCCAGTCGTAGCGCACGGGCACCGGCCCGGCACCGACGTCGAGCCCGGCGACGACGCCGCGCGGGCACTCGCGCAGATAGGCCGCCCGCCCCTTGCGGGCCTTCAGCCGGCCCGAGCCCAGCGCGCGGCCGAGCCGGTGGGCGGTGGTGGGCGGCAGCCGGTGGCGGTGCACGTCCCAGTACGTACCGAAGCGTCCCAGGAAGTCCCGCTGATCGTCGGCGTCGAGCCGGCCCCACAACTCGCCGGCGCACGGTCGCAGCGCGTCGATGATCTCCCGCCAGCATTCCGGGCTCCGCCGCATCTCGGAGCGGACCGTGCTCACGAGCCGCGCCAAGGTGAGCCGGTCGTCCGCCAGCAGGGCGCCCACGACGTGCGGATGCCCGCCGTGCGAGCAGCCGGCGCCGTGCGGCCGGGGCAGCAGCCCGTGCCGGGACACCGCGTCGACGCGTACGCCCACCGAGCCACCGAGCAGGCTGAGCCCGATGTCCACCGCGGTCAGCCCGTTGCCCAGCAGCAGCACCGAGGAATGGTCGGCCACCGCCGGGAGGCCGCTGTGCCAGGGAGAGCGTACGTACCGCGGTCCCGCCTGCGCCGAAGCGAACGGATCGCGCCAGGTCGCCGCGTTGCCCATGGCGAACACGACACGGTCCGCCGCCACACACCGGCCGTCGGACAGCGCCACCACCGGCCGCGGGAGGCCGGGAAGCACCCGGCGCGCGCGGCGGCGCACATGCCACAACTCGCCGGTCTCCGCCGTGCGCTCCCGGGTCTCGCGCAGCGTGTCGGCCAGGTAGGCACCGTACGTACCGCGGGGCAGGTAGTGGCCGGAGGGCGTGTCCGGGTCCCGGCGCCTCAGCCAGGCGACGAGGTGTCCGGGATCGTGGGCCCGGGCGCCGGAGCGCTCCATCGGCGTGTTCATCAGGTGCCGGGGGTCCCGCGAGGCGTAGGCCGTGCCACGGCCCAGCTCGTCGGAGGGCTCGATCAGCGAGATCCGTACCGGGCGGCGTGACGCCGCGCTCGCCTCCAGCAGGTGGACGCAGGCCAGGGTTCCGCTGGCTCCGCCGCCGATGACGGCCACCGAGACCGCGTTCCGGTTCACGGCTTCCTCCCGGCCGGCGCGCCGGCGTCGTCCCGCAGCAGGATGCCGGTGAGGCAGCCGAGCGCCCCCGCGGCCTTCACGTACTCCCCGACCTCCACGGTGTCCACGTACAGTCCCGCTGCCTCCAGGCGCCGCCGGGTGTCCGGACAGCCCGCGGGCATCAGCACGACCCCCGGCGCGAGCGTGACCAGGTTCATCGCCCGCCTGCGCACCACCTCGTCCTCCGGCGGCAGTTCGATCACCTCGTATCCGTGCTCGTGCAGAAGGGCGCGCAACTCCGCGGTGGCCGCCGCGGCGTGCAGCAGTACGCGCCGGCGGTCGACGAAGACCAGGGAACCGAGGAGGTGCTGCACGCCGGGGCCGAGCGGTACGACGACGGTCTCCACCCCCTGGCGTCCCAGTTCGTCGCCGACGACCGCCGCGCCCTCCGGGTTGGTGCGGAAGCCGCAGCCCACCACGACCGTGCTCTCCCCCAGCCACAGGGCGTCCGCGCCCTCGAAGGTGGCCGTGCCGGCCGGGGTTCTCAGCAGGGGGACGCCGAGGGCGGCCAGGGCGACGGCCGCGAACCGCTCCTCGCCCGCCCGCTGGGCGGAGGCGGGACGGCCGAGCACCACGCCCTGCGGGGTCGCGAGAAAGAGGTCCCGCATGAAGATCAGGTTGGGCCCCGCGTGCGCAGGGGGCCGGACGAGGTGAACGGTCACGCCGTGCCGGAGGTACGCCTCGGCCACCGCGTCCGCCTGCTCCCGTATCCGCCCCAGGTCCACCTTCGCGGACATCAGGTGGCCGCCGGGCGCGTCACCGGCCCGCTCCAGGCTGTCCGGCGGACGGGCGAGCACCACCTCCCGCAGCGGGGCCACCTCCGACCGGTAACCGCAGCGGTGCCACAGCGTTCCCGCCGCCACTTCCTCGTGATGCGCCGCGGTGCGTGGCACCCAGCCGTCACCACCCAAATCGCTCGGCGTGGTGTGGTGCGTGGCATGGCGCAGCTCGGCCGTGCCACCGTATCGACCGGTCCGTTCCACTCAGCCCTCCAACCTTCGTCGGCCCTGAAAGCGCGGGTGGTACGGCGCTCGGGCCCTCCGGACCCACGGCTCGCGATGCCGAGCTGTCGGGCGGTGCGTCGTCGTGGACGTCCACGGGGCCGCCGCCGTCCGTCGCGTGCCGTCAGTCGCGCTGCGGCGGATACACCGTGGGGTCGTCCAGCGGTACCTTCAACCACGAGATCATCTGGCGCAGTTGGTGGTACGCCTGGAGCCGTGCCGCGTCGTCGTCCTTCTCCTCCGCCGCGGCGATCGGCTCCCACAGCCGGGGCACCATCACCGGCCCGATCTCCAACAGGCCGCCGCTTCCTCCGGTGGCCCATTTGGCGAGCACGTACCGCACGATGGCGCCGACGGGGATGTCCAGATTGCGGGACATGCCGCGCACCGTCTCCAGCGGGTCGAGCAGTCCGTAGGCGAGAACGTCCGACTTGAAGTTCGCATGCCGGTCGGCCGGGTCCCAGGTGCCTTTCCAACGACGCAGACATATTACTTCCGAACCGTCGTCCACGGTCCAGACGTCAGGCGTTTCCGGATCAGCGTTCACGTAACTCTCCCTGGTCCGTGGACATTTCCTGGATTAAGCCACGGCCGGCCGGCCGTCGGCAAGGGCGTCCAGGGCTCTCTGGACAGTCGGCCGGAAACCGGAGTAAAACCGGTAGCACGCGCCGCAGCAGCTCCGTCATCCGAATGCACAGGCAACCTCGAAAGCTGGTCCCGGATTTTCCCCGGGCTCCGGCTTTCCGGCCGGCGACCGCGCCCGCACGCCGTATTGTTCCCGGAAGGAGTTCCCTTGAATGCTTCGCCGGCCACCACGGAGCCGAAGTCCGTAGTCGCCCGAAGAAGCGGCTCCACGACCCGGCAGGTCCTCCTGGCGAGCACCATCGGAAGCGCCATCGAATGGTACGACTTCTATCTGTACTCGACGGCGTCCGTGCTGATCATCGGGCCGTTGTTCTTCCCGGGGAGTTCCACGACGGCGACCATGCTGGCCACGTTCGCGACCTATGCCGCCGGGTTCGTGGCCCGGCCGCTGGGCGGCGTGGTCATCGGGCACTTCGGAGACCGTGTCGGCCGCAAGAACATGCTGGCACTCACCCTTCTCGTGATGGGCCTTGCCACCTTTCTGGTCGGCGTCCTGCCGACCTACGAGCAGGCCGGAATCCTGGCGCCCGCGTTGCTGGTCACCCTACGGATTCTGCAAGGCATCGGCATCGGCGGGGAGTGGGGCGGAGCCGTACTCATGAGCGCGGAGTACGCCCCGCCGGGACGCAAAGGTCTGTGGACCGCCTTTCCCGCGGCCGGTTTTCCGCTGGGGCTGCTGGGCAGCACCGCCGTGATCGAGCTGGTGCTCCGGATGCCGGAGCGGCAGCTCCATGCCTGGGGCTGGCGTCTGCCGTTCCTCGCCTCGATCGCCCTGGTGGTACTGGGCGTGGTCGTACGGCGGAAGGTGGCGGAGTCCCCGGAGTACGTGCGGGCGAAAAGGACGACGGCCGTGTCGGCCCTGCCGGTCCGGGAAGTGCTGCGGCACACCCCCGGCAAAGTGGTGCGCGGCGCCTTGGCCGCGCTCGGTCTCGCCGTGATCGTCAGCACCTTCACGGTCCAGCTCTTCACCGCGGCCTCCGCCGGACAGCAGCACACCGCCCGCTCGGTATTGCTGCTGGGACTCGCGGCCGGCGCGTTGGCCGAAGCGCTGATGCTGCCGGTGTGCGGGGCACTGTCCGACCGGTGGGGCCGCCGTCCGGTCATTCTGTCCGGATACGCCGTCTGCGCCCTCGTGGCGGTCCCCGCGCCCTACTGGCTCGCTTCGGGAGAACCGTGGCTGGTCGTCATGACGTTCGTCCTGGCCATGGGGGCCGGCCACGCCGCGGTGTACGGTGCCTTCGCCTCCTTCCTGGTCGAGATGTTCCCCGTCCAGCAGCGCTATTCGGCACTGGCCGTGACCTATCAGGTCGGCGCGACGATCGCCAGCTTCAGCCCGCTCGTGGCCACGGCCGTCGCCGGATCGGAAAAGGCCACCTTTCCCGGCATACTCATCATGATCGGCTGTTTGGCTCTCGCGTCCGCCGCGGTGGCGGGTTCCCGGCCGGGGGCCGGGGACGGAACAGCGGCCCAAGAGCCTTCGCCGTGAGCCGGCTTCCGGAACGGTCCCGTCGGCTGCCACCGCAGGGCCGGGACGGGGACCGCCCCAGGAGTACGACATCGGCACCTTCCGTTCCCGCGGCTCAGCACAAGCCGCAGGCGTGCCCGGGAACATTCTCCACGACGTGCCAGCGCTCCGGCGCCTCGTCCTGGCCGGACGGCGCATCGTCCGCCCATCCGGCCAAGGCGCGGCACAGTGCCGCATTGATGGCGGACGTCGCCTCCCCGGACAGGTGTCCCCAGCGCTTGGCCATCGCCGCGGCTTTCTCGTAGTGCGTCACGGCCTCGTCGAAACGCCGCTGGGCGCGTGCCAGCATGCCGAGTCCGTGCAGCGCCTGCCGCGCGATGAACGGGTCCTGCCCCTGGCGGGCGGAGCTGATCGCCAGGCCCGCGTACTTCCGCGCCTCGGCCGGCCACCCCGTCTGGTACGCGGTGACCGCGTACAGGAACTGGGCCCGCCCCAGCGTTCGCGGCTCATTGCGTTTCGCGGCCGCGCGCACCAACGGAGGTACCGCGGCCCGCAGTCGCTCGTCACCCACGGCCCCGGCGAACGGCGACACCGCGATCAGCAGATCCACGGCACGCGGCAGCAGATCCTCCTCCGCCCCCGCCGGGCGGCGAGCCGCCTGCAGCGCCGCGCCGGAAATCGTCGGCACCTCGCTCCGGACCCACTCCCGCGCCTGCCGGAAGTCGGGAAAGGACATCCCCACCGTGGCCCGCAGCCGAAAGGCGTCCTGCACCGGGTCGCCGGGCGCCGCCAGGGCGAACGCGTTGCACGCCGTGGCCAGCAGGTGCTCCAGCAGCCCCCGGAGGGCCCGGTCCGACGCGGCCTGGTCGTGCCGGCCGAGCCGCGCGGTGGCCACGGAGCGGGCCACGTAGCGCACCCGGTACCGGCCGGGCCCGGACGAACCCAGCAGCGAGTCCGCTCTGAGGGCCTCCAGGACGCGTTCCGCCGTGGGTTCGTCCACCATCAGCACCGCCGCGGCGCTGCGCACCGTGAAGTCCGGGACGCCCGTGGCCGTCAGACGGGCCAGCGGTGCGAGCTGATCGGGCATCAGGTGCCGGTGTCCATGGCCGGCCGGCCCGTCCGGTGCGGCGGTGCCGGTGCCGTCGATACCGCTGTGTCCCTGTGTCAGCGAAGTCAGCAGTACCTTGATGCTCCACTCGGGGTGGGCGGCGAGCCGCCCGGCCGCGACGCGCAGGGGAAAGGGGAGCCGGTCGCACGCCTCGGCCAGGCGTCGCGCGTCCTCCGGTTCCGCGGCTGTCCGGACAGGCCCCAGCACCTGGTCCATCAGCGCGACGGCCTCGTCGAGGGTGAGTCTTCCCAGACACGCCCGGGCCGACCAGGGGAGGCCGGGCAGGCTCGACCGCGCGCTGACGATGACGCCGCACCGGGCGCTCCCCGGCATCAGGTCCCGTAGCTGCTCCGCGTCCCGCGCGTCGTCCAGCACCAACAGGACCCGTCGCTCGTCCAGCATCGAGCGGAAGAGGTCGCGGCGTTCGTCCCGGCCCTCGGGAACAACCTGCTGCGGTACTCCCATGGACAGCAGGAAACCGGCCAGGACGGCGGACGGGTCGGCGGACACCTTGGCGGCACCGCGGAGATCGGCGAACAACTGGCCGTCCGGAAAGGCGTACTTCACCTGATGGGCGGCGTGCAGGGCCAGCGCGGTCTTGCCGATGCCCGCCACCCCCGAGATCCCCACCGCGGCGGGTGCGGTCCGCGCCGGGTCCGTCAGCGCCGCACAGAGGTGGGACACCTCGGCCTCCCTGCCGACGAACCCCGGGTCGTCCGCCGGGAGCTGGGCGGGAGGCGGCAGACGGAATCTCCTGGACCCGACCGGGACCGAGAGCTCTGCCCCGCGGCCCTCCTTCCCATTTGATGCGCCGCGCAGCAACTCCGTGGGAGGGGTACCGCTGAGGATGTGCTGCTGCAATGTGGTGAGCTCGGAACCGGGATCGATTCCCTGCTCTTCCAACAGAAGCTTCCGCACATCCTGGTAGACGTCCAGGGCCTCGGTCTGCCGCCCGACTCCGTACAACGCTCGCATGAGCAAACATCGGAACCGTTCGTTGAGCGGGTAGGCTCCCACCAGATCGGTCAGCTCCGGTACGACGAGCCGGTCCCGCCCGGACTCCAGAGCCAGATCGTAGTGCTCCTCCAACGTAGCGATCCGCAGCTCTTCCAGCCGGGCCCGCTGCCGCGCGGCGAACGGGCCCGGCACACCGCTCAGCGGCTCGCCCCGCCACAGGTCCAGGGACGCCGACAGCAGACGTCCGGCCTCCTGCGTCCGGCCCGCCCTGCGTTGCTCGACGGCCCGCTTCATCAGGGACTGGGCGCTACCGGCGTCCACCGCGGAAGAGGCGGTGGCCAGCCGGTAGCCGTCACCGACCGATTGCAGTACGGACGAGTCCGCGGCCCCCTGCGGATCCAGGAGCTTGCGGAGCCGCCAGACATAGGTACGGATCGTCGTCACGGCCCGCTTCGGTGGCTGAAAACCCCACACGGCTTCGATCAGCCCGCTCATCGGCACGGCCTTCCCACCGTTCAGCAACAGCCCCACGAGTACCGCCTGTTGCTGGGGTGGCCCCACCGGCACGCCGACACCGTCCCGGTAGGCACAGAGAGGCCCGAGAACGTTGAACCGTAACTCATCCGCCATGGCTCGTCCTGTGGTGTCGGTACCGGAGGGGGAGCACATCGTCACCGCAACAAGAAGAGTTAAAGGTAATGCGAAAGTGTATGCCCGACCAGAACGAAAGCTTCAAACCAGCCGGATCCAGCCGTGTCCGCGCCCCTCGGCCCCCGCCTCCTCCCGCCCCGCAGGACGCGCACAGCCAGCACCGGAGCGCGCCCGCCCCGCCCGCTCCCGCGTCCCACCGGGCGGTTCACCGACGCTCCTCAGCCACCCCGGGCGGCCACCGTCTCCCCGGCACGCCGGACCTTCCGGCCCCCGACGTCTGGTTGTGATCCTCAGGTGTGTCGGCAAGCGGGCGTGCGGGCACGCTTTCACGTTAAGGCCTTCGGTCGGCCGGGCACTGACGCTGCCGCACGCTCCCTTCCGGACGATGACGGCACGGACACGTACGCGCTCCTCTCAGTCCGCGCCCGCCGACGTCGGAGCGGGCGGCACCCAGCGCTGGTTACGTGCCTGCTGCGACCGCAGACCGTAGTCGGGCTTGAGCTCCTCGGGAATGGCGTACTGCATCACCCGGCCGCGGGTCAGGGAGGCGAGTTCGAAGCCGGAGACCAGGCTGCCCGCCTTGTCCAGGGCCCACTCCCCCAGCGGGCTGCTGTCCTCGATGGCCTCCAGCATGCCGAGGATCACGGGCACGGCCTTGGCCGCCGTGTCCCACGGGCTGCGGGGAATCTGCAGCCAGCCGGCGATGGTGTCGCCCACGAGGAAGCGGATCGTGGCAGGGACGATCGGGTCGAACAGGGTGCCGGGGACCACGTCCTCGTACATCCGCATCAACTGGTTGTTCAGCCGTACGCCCTCCTCCGAGGGCCCCAGGTTGCGCAGGAGGTAGAGGTCGGCGTACGCCCGTGCTTCGGTGAGGTTCTCCGGTGCCGCCGCCATGTCGCAGCCCAGGATGGAGCCGACGACGCGCCAGGCGTAGTAGTACGCCTCCGCGCCCTCCTCGCTCATGTGGATGCCGAGGCGGTGCATCGCGTCCAGGACGAGGATCGAGAAGCAGATCTGCCCGCCGATCATGTCTTCCTGGCAGAGCGGCATCCCGTCCCGCTCCCTGTCCCAACGTCCGGACCTGGTCAGGTGATGGCGCACCGCGGCGTGCAGCAGGCGCACTTTCTGGGCGGCCGGGATGAACTTGCTGCCCTCCTCGAAGGCGTTGGTCTGCATCAGGTACGTGACGAACTGCCCGGTGTTCGCCATCCGGCGCGACGGGTAGTCCATGGAGTGCGTGGAGGCCAGCAGCTTGGCCACGCGCGGGACGGCGTACGTGGTCGGCATGGCGGCGAAGGACAGGCCGGTGTTGATGTGCGCGGCGTTGTCCATGAAGAACAGCCGTGCCCGCTCCATGATGTCCCAGTCGACCCATGCCGGGGGCATGCCGGTCGCTTCCAGGTAGGACGCCGCCGATGGCGGCAGCCCTTCCGGCAGTTTGTGTCCGGCGGTGGTGAAGAAGCGCATGAGGGTGTTGAAGTCCGACACCTCGCCCCGTTCGAACATGGCCGCCACGGTCTCGTCGGCGAGCGGGTCGCCTTGGGTACGCAGCTCGTCCAGCGTCGCCTCGGTGCATCGCGCGGTGGCCCCAGCGCCCCCAGCAGGCCCAGTCGTCCCAGCAGCCCCGGCGATCCCATCGATCTCTGAAGTCACGAATTCCTCATCTCTCTCGTTGTCCTCACAGGGACCGGTCGGCCGCCGAAGCCGCCAGGGTGCCGAGCACCGAGCGCGCGTCCGCCGGCAGCGCCACGGAGTCCAGCGCCGCGCGGGACCGCGCGATCCGTTCCTCGATCATGTCCTCGACGCGCTGCCGCGCACCGCAGTGCTCCATCAGCTCCCGTACGAGCGCCGCACCGGCCTCGTCCAGGCTCGGGCCGGCCGCCAAGGTCTTGGCGAGCAGTTGCCCGTCGGCCGGGGAGAGGAGCGAGGTGGTCAGCGCGAGCAGGGCGGTGGGTTTCCTGTCCCGCAGGTCGTCCAGACGGGATTTCCCCGTCCGGTCCGGGTCACCGAAGGTGCCCAGCAGGTCGTCGCGGAGCTGGAACGCTTCGCCCAGCGGCAGCCCGTATCCGGTGAAAGCGGCGAGTACGCCCCGGGAGGCACCGCCGAGCGTGGCGCCCAGGTGCAACGGCCGCTCCACGGTGTACTTGGCCGTCTTGTACCGGGCGACCTCCAGTGATTCGGCGACCCCGGAGGTGCCGTCGCCGGTACGCAGGACTTCCAGGCACTCCCCCGCGACGGTCTCGCGCAACAGCGAGGACCACAGCGGAACCGTCCGTGCCACATAGGCGCCGGGCAGCCCGCAGGTCGCGAAGACCTTGCCCGCGTACCCCATCAGCAGGTCGCCCAGCATCATCGCGAGCGCGGCGGAACGGTCCTGACGGCGCCCACCGGGCTGGTCGTGCGCGTCATCCCAGGGACGGACGCCGCCGGCGGCGAAGGCGACATGCGCCGTCGGCAGTCCGTGCCGCAGCCGGCTGTCGTCGATGATGTCGTCGTGGGTGCACGCGGCCGCGTGCACCAGCTCCATGGCGGCCGCGGCCTTGATCACGCCGTCGCAGTCCGGCTGCCCGGAAGCCCGCCAGCCCCAGTAGAGGAAGGCCGCGCGCAGTCGCTTCCCGCGCGTCAGCGCGCTGCGCAACTGGGCGCAGAAAGGAGCGAGTTCGCCGGACAGGCGCAGCAGCTCGGCTTCCTCCTCGTCGGCCAGCCGGCACAGGTACGCGTCGATGCGCTGCTTGAATTCCGCCGCGTCATGCATGGGCCGGCCCGGACGCCTCGGCCGCCCCGGCCCGCTTCGCCGCGCGGCGCGCCATCACCTCAAGGTAGTTCTCGGTGTCCGGCGCGACACGACGGGACGCCAGCTCGCCGCGGGCCCGCAGGTCGTCGACCCCGTCGGCGAGGAGCTCCCGCAGATCGGAGCGGCGCAGCAGTTGCTGCCCCCGGTCCGCGGCGCGACGCAGCCGTTCGAGCGCGACATCGGCGATGCCCACGGCGAGGAGGGCCACGCTCTCCAGTCCGGCGGCGGGGAGCCGGCCGAACGGGCCGGCACCCGCGGGGTCGTCGGCACCGACGGAATCGGTCCTCACGAAATCGGCACCCGCGGGCCCCGTACCTGCGGAATCGGTTCCCTTTTCCTGCTCCGGCATCTCCGGCACTCCCTCACTCCCGTTCCGATGCGATCTTCCGATCGCCCAGGAGCTTCCAGTGAACCGATCCGCACGGCCGGAGACCGCTGTTCCGGCTCCCCACCCCTCGCCAGGGGACCGCAATTCCTACGATGGAGTGACGATCACCCCATCAGGCGGACGGCGGCGGTCCTGATCCCGTACAACACGACCGGTCCGCCGACGTCAGGTACGCCGGCAGGCACCTCCGTGCTCCGGCCGGACGGTCCACCGCCCACCATCACCCACCCGTGACCGCCTCCGCCGCGGCGCGTCCCAGCAAGGTGTGGAGGAGTCTGGTGGCCGGCAGGGAGGAGTGGAGGTAGACGTGTTCGTTGCGGTGTTCCACCGCGGTCAGGAGGGCGCGGAAGGTGGCTTCTGCTTCCTCCGTGCGGCCTGCGTGTTGCTGGGCCTGGCCCAGTAGGCCCAGGTGGAGCGGGTGGCGCAAGTAGGTTCTGCTGGTGCGCAGTTCGGTGAGGGAGGCGTGCATGAGGTCGAGGCCGTCGTCCTCCTGGCCCGAGTGGGTCAGGCCCCAGCCCTTCAGTACGCCCAGCAGTGCCTTCCAGTAGAGGAGACCGTGTTCGCCTGCCAGCCGTACGCCTTCCGCGCCCGAGGAGCGGGCCGTTGCCGCGTCGCCCTCCCAGGCGGCCACCACCGCGTCCACGTACAGGGCGAAGCACCGGTCCGAAGGGCGGCTTTCGAACTTGGTCAGGCGCAGGAGCTCCCGTCGGCGCGTTCCGGCGGTGCGGCGGTTGCCCAGCAGCCAGTGGGTGAAGGCATTGTAGGAGCGGCAGGAGACGCGCGGGTCGTGCTGGAAGGTGCGGGCCAGGGCGCGCCCCTCCCTGGCGAAACGGTCTGCCATGGCGACCGCGTACTCCAGTTCGCTGAGGGCCTCGGACAGTCGGCCCCGTACGTGCAGCACGATGCCCTCACCGTACGCCGCGCCCAGGCATCCCACCGGCGCACCGGTCGTCTCGCGCATCTCCCGTAGCAGGCCGGAGAACTGTCGCGAGTCCTCGTAGCGGCCGGTGACCAGGTACGCCGCGCAGAGCGCCCACAGGACCGAGGGATCTTCCGGTGCGTGGGTGACCGCGCTCAGCGCCCGGCCGTGGGTCAGCTCCGACTCGGCCTCCGGGTGGCCGTAGCCGCGCGTGGTCGCCAGTACTTGGCCCAATTGGATGCGCAGTTGCTGCTCCAGGCGCACTGCCGACGGGTCGTCGGGGCGGAGCAGCCCCACCAGGTGCAGTGCCCGGCGCAGCCACATCTCCACCTGCTCGTAGGCCCATTGCTGTTCGGCCTGTTCGGCGGCGCGCAGCAGTCTGGGGAGGGCGCGTTCGACGGGGACGGCGTCCTTGGCCTGCCACGAGTGGTCGGCGACCCGTTCGATCTCTTCCCGCCCGGCCCGCCCTCGCGCGCACAGCGCCTCGGCGACCCGGGCGTGCAGCCGCTGCCGGTCCTCGGAGGCGAGCTCCTCGACGAGCGTCTCCCGTACCAGGGCGTGGGCGAAGTGCAGCCGGCCCGGGTGGTGCGGGTCCTCGGCGAGCAGGCCCGCGCGGATCGCCGTCTCCAGCGCGGCGGGAACCGGTTCGTCGGCCGGTACGGAGCGCCTGAGCAGGTCGGTGTCGACCTCGCTGCCGATGACCGCGCACACCCGCAGGACGCGGAGCACCGGCTCGGGAAGGGCGTCGAACCGCTGGTGCAGCGCGTCCCGCACTCCGGCCGGTACGCGGGCCAGGAGTACGGCGACCGCGTCGGACCGGTGCAGGCTGCGCGCGTCCCCGAGGAGCGAGAGGAGCTGCATGACGAAGTACGGGTTGCCCTCGCTCCGCCGGTGCAGCACCTCCACGACCTCCGGGTCCACGCCGGGGCCGGCCTGGGCGTCCACGAGCGCGGCGACGGCCCGCCGGGACAGTCCTCCCAGGCGCAGGGTCTCCGTCCGCGGCCCGCGCAGGACTTCGGACAGGGTGCGGCGGAGCGAGTCGTCCGACTCGGCCTCGAATTCGCGGGCGGTCAGCACGATGCCGAGCGGCTGGCCCTGGCGGCGGGTGCTCAGCAGCCTGAGCAGTTCCAGCGAGGCGGTGTCGGCCCACTGGAGGTCTTCCAGGAACAGCACGAACGGGCGCTGCCGGGCCAGTGTGAGCAGGACCTCGCACACCGCGTCATGGGTGAGGAAACGTGCCTGGCCCCAGTCGGATTCCGAGCCGGACCGGCCGGGGTCGGAGCCCGTCGGGCGTTCGGGCAGGAGCGGGGTGAGCAGGGCGCCGAAGGGCTCGGCGACCCGGAGGAACGCGTCGGCGCGGGTGAGGGCGAGCCGCCGCAGAACCTGGGTCCACAGCCAGTAGGGCGGGACCCCCTCACCGGGGAAGCAGTGGCCCCACACCACTTCGGGGCCGCCGTCCGATTCGAGGCGCGCGGCGAGTTCGAGGAGCAGCCGGGTCTTGCCGACGCCGGCGGGGCCGAGGACGGCGGCCACGGGGCCGTGGCCGACCAGTGCGCTCGCCGCGGCGGTCGCGAGGCGGTGCAGTTCCTGGCTGCGCCCGGTGAAGGGGGACGGGGCCGCGGTGCCGCCGGCGGGTTCCGCGCGCAGTACGGCCGCCTCGGGTGTACCGGTGGGGCCGTCGGCCGTCGCGCCGTGCCCGCGTCCTTCGGTCTCCGTGTGCCCGGCCTGGCACGCCGGCCGCTCCGCCGTCGCGGGCTCCGCTTCGGGGCCGTGGAGCGTGTCCGCCGCTTCGGGGCTGCGGAGCGTACGCGCCGCCTCGTGCGGTGGCGGTGCCTTCCCCACCCAGTCGGGGCGGTGGGCGGGCGGGCCCTCCGGGCCGGTGCCGTTGGCCTCCGGGTCCTGGCGGATGATCGCCGTCCGCACCCGGCGGAGTTCGGACGTGGTGCCGACCCCGAAGTCCTCGGCGAGGTGGTGGCGGGTCCGCTCGTACACCTCCAGCGCCTCCGCCTGGCGTCCCAGCCGCGACAGCGCCGCCATCAGGTGGCCGACCAGGCGCTCCCTGGCGGGGTGGCGGCGGGCCTCGGCTTCGAGGCCCGCCGCCACTTCCTCGGCCGCCCCCAGTGCCAACTGGGCCTCCGCGCAGGACTCCACCGCGGTGAGCCGGAGCTGTTCCAGCCGGTTCGTCTCGTCGTTCAGGGAGGGGTGCGCGTCGAACTCCGCGTACGGCGAGCCGCGCCACAGGCCGAGCGCGGTGGTGAGCCGGTCGCGGGCGCCGTCCGGGTCACCGGCTTCGAGCAGGCGCCGTCCGTCGGTGACCAGGTGCTCGAAGCGGAAGACGTCGATCTCCCCCGGGTCCAGCTCCAGTACGTAGCCCGGCGAGCGGTGGCGCAGGAGGGGTACGCGCTCGGGGGCGGCCGCGGGGTCGAGGGCGCGGCGCAGGTGCGAGACGTAGCTCTGCAGCGTGGCGACCGCGTGACGCGGCGGCTCCTGGCCCCACAGCTCCTCGACGAGCAGTTCGGTGGGCACCACCCGGCCCAGGCGGACGAGCAGCAGCGCGAGAAGTGCCCGCTGGCGCGGCGGTCCGAGCGGCCGGTCACGCCCCTCGTGCCGTACGGACATGGTGCCCAGGACGCTCAGCCGGGGAACATCGGCACCATCGCTCCGTAAAGGACTCGCTATGGGGGGTTCGGGCATCTCGTTCTCAATCGTTCTCGCGCCGGGCGGCGCTTGAAAGAGGGCCGGCACCTCGCGGCCGGCCTCAAATCGGATCCTGGCACAGAAAAAGACATCCTCCAAGATCGCCGACGGGCCTCCGGCAAGTGAATGACAAGCGAACAGCAAGGAACACGCAGGGATTCGGGCAGCGACACGGTGCCCGCCTCAAGAGGCCGCCAAGGAACCGCCAACATCCCGACCAGTCTGTCGCAAGGAACGTGCCGCACGATGACCGGCGCAGAAACCGTGGGTGAGCAAGCGGAGGAGTGCCTTCCTCCGGCCGGCTCCTGACGGAACTTCCACGGACCGCAGTCGGCACGAGGGGAAGGCGAGCCATGCAGCGGACAACAGCCGGGGCAGCCCCGACGTGAGAGCGCTCACGCGGCAGGCCCGCCGGCCTTCGCGTGCGCCACGCCGCGCGTCGCGGCGTCGCATTCCTCCCGGGACACAACGTCCCGCCCATGAGCAGCTCGACAAGGAACGGAGCCCGTCCGGCGTGTCACCACACCGCCCGGACGGCCCTCACCAGGGCCCGCCCACGGCGCGGCCGTGCAAGGTACGGAAGGCAAGACAAGATGCAACAAACGCTCCCATCGGGCTCGCCGGCACCGTCGCACAGCGGTGCCCGGCCAGACCCGGAATCGCCCACCCGCCGACCGGCCCGCCCGATGGCGGTCCCGCCGCCCGACGGCCGGCCGCCCCGCGTCGCCGGTGCGACCCACCTCGCGGCGCTGCGGCCCCCCACCGACCGGGGCGGCAGGCCCGCCGGCACGGAGCGGAGCACGGACCCGGTCAGCGTGGCCGTGCTGGCGGACGACCCCATCACCCTCGACGGCACGGTCGCCTTCCTGCGGAGCAACCCGCTGATCTCGGTCGTCGGCGACGACCGGCTGACGGAGGCGGACGTCGTCCTGATCCTGGTGTCCCCCGAGGGGACCGACGAGGCGCTCGCCCGGCTGGGGCGGCGGGACGCCTGGCAACGGCCTTCCCAGCGGCTGATCCTGGTCGCGGACTCCATGTCGGAGTACCAGCTCATGCGCGCCGTGGCGCACGGCCTGACGGACGTACTGCCGCGCGCCCAGAGCGATCTGGGCGCGATCGCGGACGCCGTCTGCGACCGTCGGCAGCGCACCGGGGTCGCCGATTCGCTGGTCACGCTGCTGCACCACCTCCAGCGCGACATCCTGGAGCCGCACCAGCTCAACGCGGCCGGCTTCGACACCCGGGAGATGAGCATCCTGCGGATGCTCGCCGACGGCTGGAGCACCGGCGAGGTGGCCAAGGAACTCGGGTACTCCGAGCGCACCATCAAGAACGCGATCCATACGATGCTGGCCAGGCTGGGACTGCGCAACCGCACACACGCCGTTGCCCATGCCATCCGTTCCGGCACGGTCTGAGAGGAAGCTGAACCGAGTGGTGGAAGAAATCGTGGCCCTCTACGCCGAGGGTGATCTGAGCGGCCGTGTCGTCGGCTCGGCGCCCCGGAGCAAGATGCGCGCGGAGAACCTGCCGCACTGCGCGACGCAGGTGCTGCTGCGCGACCCGGAGGGCCGGGTGTACGTGCATCGCCGTACCGACACCAAGGACGTCTACCCGGGCATGCACGACGCCTGGGCCGGCGGTGTGGTGGCCGCCGGGGAGGACCCGGACGAGACCGCCGAGCGGGAGGTGACGGAGGAGCTCGGCGTCCGCGGCTGCCCGGTGCGCCCCTGCTTCCGTTACTGGTTCGCCGACGCCCACGCCAACTACCTGGCCTGCGTGTACGTGGCCGAGTACGACCCGGAGCTGCACGGCCCGGTGGTGCACCAGGCGAGCGAGGTCGCCGAGGGCTGGTGGATGACCTGGGAGGAGCTGACGGCGCGGCTGGCCGACCCGGAGTGGCCGTTCGTGCCGGACGGGCGGGCCGGACTGGAACGGTACGCCCGGTACCTGGAGGAGCAGCCGGCGGCGCACGGCTGACGGCGACCGCACGGCCCGGCGCGGCGCCCCGACGGCACCGCGCCGGGCCGTGCGGCGCTCTACAGCGGTTCCGCCGCCGTGGGAATGCTGATGCGCTCGGCCAGGGCCGCGAGTCTGGACATGACCTGTGCCTCGGTGTCGCCGCGTACCGAGACGATGGCCGCCGCGTCGCTGTACCTGGTCGGCGGGGCGAGCAGGTCGCCTTCCTGTACCAGGATCTGCGCTTCGGTGATCCATGGTTCCTCGGGCACTCTCGGGGTGCTCAGTACCCGGCCGGGCTCGGCGTACAGGGCCGTGAAGCCGGTCAGGTGGGCGTCGGGGGCCGGTACGTGCGGGACACTGCCGTCCAACTGGGCCCGCAGCATGACCTCGTCGAGGTTGGCCCCGGTACGTGACCGGAAGCCGGCGAGGATGCCTCCTCCCCCGGCCCGCGCCGCGATCTCGCAGAACACGGGGCCCGAGGGGGACAGGAACACTTCGTGGTGCGCGACCCCGGTGAAGCCCGGGTACGCGGCGAGTACGGCCTGGTTGAACGCGAGCAGCGCGTCGAGCAGCGGGCCGTCGGGCACGGCGACGTCGCGGCAGGGCTCCAGCCGCCGGTACGACATGGTGCTGTCCACGTACCGGCCGGCCACCGCCGCCGTGACGTGCGCGTCCTGCACCACGCTGTCGACGTGGTAGAGCTGCCCGTCGACGAACTCCTCGACCTCGAACTCCACGAGCCGGTCGGCGTGTTCCCGTACGAACCGGTCGATTCCGGCGATGTCGTCCAGCAGGTGGATCTCGCTGGACCCGGCGCCGAGCCGCGGCTTGACGACCACGCGGTGGTACTTGTCCAGCAGCGTCAGCGCGGCCTCCCGGGAGAACGGGGCGAAGTCCGGTACCGCGATGCCGTGGTCGCGCAGGTGCTCCTTCATCAGCACCTTGTCGCGGAAGAGCAGTGCCTGCTCGACGCGCTGACCGGGGATGCCCAGCTCTTCGCGCAGCTCGGCGGCGGGCAGCAGGAAGCGTTCGGTGACCGCCACCAGGCGGGCCGCCGGCCGGCCGCCCCAGCGGTGCTGGAAGCGGACCGCCTCGGCGAACGGCGCGGGCTCGACACCGGGCACCCCGACGACGGACGCCAGCTCGGCGCCCACGGCTTCACCGGCCCGCTCCAGTGCGGTGACCAGCCGTACCTCCCAGCGGTCCGTGGACAGGAAAGGGCGGCCGTCCGGGCCTCGGTACGAGGAATAGCCGAGGCGGTCGAGCAGAATGACCGGCTGCCTTTCCTGGCGTGCCGCCGGCGCATTCCCGTTGATTTGCGATGTCATTGCACAACCTTTTTCGGCTCGATGCCCTGTCGTGTGGACCGGTTGCCCGGAAGCCGTTTGCCCGTGGTGGGAACAACGTTGTCGGAGCAACGCGGTCCGGGACATGTCCCGGGGCTCGGCGGACTCTCGTCAATGTCCGGTACCGGCGTCGGCCGGGTGTTCGTCGACTGCTGTGCGGATGAGCCAAAACCCTAGTCACGATGGCGCTGGTGAAAAGGGCCGGCGGCCGATCCGGGACCAACGGGAAGCGTGCGTTGCCCTTGTGTACCCGAGCCGCGAGCACCTCGCTGCGGCCCGGCGCCGCTGGTCATCCCCGTAGTGGCGATCAGTACCGTACGCGTACGCGCGCGGGGTGAGGTATTCGCGGTGGTATCGGCTTTCCTTAACGGGCAAGCACTCTTCCCTCTCGCAAATCCTTCGGAGCAGCAGAGTCTTGACAGTCCTGAGTGAGCGCTGTTGTGATTGTTCTGCGCGGCGAGCCCCGCCCCAGCACATCTCTTCCGGGCTTCGGGCGGCGCGGCTCGCAGTATTCTCCAACGACCCTTTCGGAGCGTTCTTTGGAAAACTATCTATGGAGGGACTCCGAGGTGTCGCGCTCCGGTTCCGGCGACGAGCCTTTCGGCTGGGTCCCGGAAGCGCACAGCGTCTTCACCGAGCGGATTCTCGCCGAAGATCCGTCCTATCCCTGTTACTTCGGGACGCAGGGCCAGCAGCGCGGCAACAACTCCTTCAGCGCCGTCGACACCCGCTACCCGGACACGCACGGCCCGGCCGCGCTCGCCCGGTCGTTGCGGGCCTACCGGCAGCGGGCCTGGCAGGGGCCGAAGCGGCAGACCCTCATCGTCTTCGTGGGTCCGGCCGTGCCCGGGGCGGAACTCGCCGACGACCACCGGCGGTTCTGGACGCTGCTGGACGAACTGCGGGCGTACGACACCGAGCCCTGGCCGGCCGATGTGCCCACCGACCCCGCCGATCCCCGCTGGCAGTGGTGCTTCGACGGCGAGCCGTGGTTCATCTTCGCCGCGAGCCCCGCCTACCGGGACCGCCGCAGCCGTGACCTCGGGCCGTGCCTGACCCTGGTCTTCCAGGTCCGGCGGGTCTTCGAGGGCATCGGCGGCAGCACGGTGGCCGGCAAGGCCGCCAAACGCCGGGTCCGGGAGGGCCTGGCGCGCTACGACCGGATCGGCCCGCATCCCACCCTCGGCGACGGCGACACCTCCACCGACTTCAAGTGGCGGCAGTACGCACTGCCGGACGACGCGAGCGTCGCCGCCCCCGACGCCTGTCCGGTGCGGCACCACGCCGCCGCCGTCCCTGTCCTGCCGGAGCGGAACACCGTCTACGGCTCCGCCTTACCGCAACCGAACGAAAGGCAGCGTCCGTGACTGCTGAAGACTTCTGGTCCCGACACGTGTTCGTCCTGCTGAGTTCCGACATCGTCCACCGGGGCCGGCACGGCGACCTGGTGCAGCGGCTGCGGGACGAGGGGTTCCCGCCGGTGGCCGCGCGGGCCCTGCAGGCCGACCCGGAGCTGATCGACGACCTGTACTCGGACCTCATCGCGGGCCAGTGGCAGACCTGGCGCTACCGTCTGGTGGACGCCGTCCTCGGGCTCGGCCCCACCATCGCCCTGATCTGCCGCTGCGACGGCCGGCACGCCGAACTCGCCAAGCTCAAGGGCTACCAGCACCCGACCGACGCGGACCTGGGCACGCTGCGGCGGGACTTCGACGCCATCAACAGCGCCATGAGCGTGATGCACAGCTCCGACGGTCCGGAGGACTCCGAGCGGGAGGCCGCGGTCTTCGGTCTGACTCCGGAGCACGCGGGCGACCCGGAGCAGGTCGCCGCCGAGATCGACCAGTTGTGCCGGCTGAACACGCCGGGCAACCCGGAGACCCGCGACTTCGAGCAGGTCCTGGCCTCGGTGCGCACCCGGCTGGTGGGCGCGCTGTGGGAGGAACTGCCCGCCGCCGTACGGCAGCAGATCACCGCCGAGTTCGCCGACACGTCCCAACTGGGCCTGCCCGGCGCCGGCGACCGGCTGGCCACCGTCCTCGGCGACCGGCTCCCCACCGGTCTGGAGGACGTGGTGCGCTGCGACTTCACCCCGAAGTGGCGCGACGAACTCCGGATGGCCTGGGCGGAGGAGCGGCTGCGCCGGTCGGGTGTGGTCCTGGACGAGTGGGAGTGTGTGGTGCTCGGCTCGTCACTGCACTTCCCGCCCCTGCGGGCGAGCGTGGAAGCGGCCAGGTGATCGGCGTCCGTACCGCCTCCTGCACCGTGTCGGTCGCCGACTCGGTGCAGGAGGTGGGCCGCCGGTCCTGGACCTCGCTGGTGGAGGCGTGCGGAGCGCCCGTCTTCTACAGCTACGACTTCCTGTGCAGCGTGGAGAAGCTGCCGCTCACCTCGCCGTCCCGCGCCCGCTACCTGGTGGCACGGGAGGACCCGGCCGGTGAACCGGTCGCCGTACTGCCGGTGTATCTCCAGCACACCCGTGACCCGTTCGCCTCGGGCCCTGGGTCCGACGCTCTGCTCACGGTGCTGATGGGGCATGTGTGGCACTGCTACGACACCGTGCTGCCCAGTCGCGCACCCCTGACCGCTCCCTTGGTGGAGACGTTCTGGACCGCGCTGGGTGAACTGGCCGACAGCTCCGACGTGGATCTCTGGGGGCTGGCCAATGTGGCCGCCGACGGCGAACTCGCCCGGCTGCTCACGGAGATCGGCGTGGCGACCGAGTCCACCGTGCCGCGTTACCGCCTGCCCCTCACCGGCGGTCCCGCCACCCTGGACGAGCACCTCACCACCGTGAGCCGTCCCTCCCGGCGCACCCTGCGCCAGTTCGCGCGGCGGGCCCGCGACGCCGGCGCCAAGATCACCCTGCGCCAGGGGTCCGAAGCGCTCGACCAGGACGTACTGGACCTGTGTGAGGCCACCGCGGACAAGCACGCCCCCGGCTACTACCCGCCGGAGCGGCTCGCCGCCCTGGTGAACGCCCTCGGCCCCGACTGCGGCATCCTGCGCGTGGATCTGGACGGTGTGCTGCTCGCCGTCTCCCTGTGCCTCTACGACCGCACCCGGATGCACGCCTGGGCGGGCGGCTGTCTCTACCCGCGGGAACTCAACTGGAGTCCGCAGTACGTGCTGTTCGCGGCCGAACTGGAGGCCGGCATGGCCTCCGGGCGGCAGGTCCTCGAATGCGGCCGCCGCAACGACGAGTTCAAGACCCGTTACGGCCTGCACGCCCAGCCGCTGGTCCGTGCCGCCGTGCGCCGCTGAGCCCGCGCACCCGTACGGCCCCGCTGCGGGGCGTTCCCCCCGCGCACGCAAACGTCAGAGGAAAGGCCCACCATGTCCGTACCGGACCCTGCCTTCGACCGGCGGGCGGCAGCGCTGCTGCGCGCCGCCGCCAACGATCTCAAGCGCGACGACACCACCGCCGAGGCCGACCTCGGCCTCGCCCCCGGCACCTTCGCCGGTCTCACCAGCGGCGAACAGCCCGTGGACCTGGCCCTGCTGGGCCGAGCCGCCGAAGTGTGGCCGCTCAACGAGCGCGATCTGCTGCCCGGCCACGACGACACCTCCCGGCGGGTCCGGGTGATGCGGGCCAAGGAGTCGGAGGCGTCCTCCCGGGTGCTGGCCCGCGGCGGCGACGACTACTACGAGTACCGCGACACCGCGATGTCCCGTGTGGCGTCGTACCGCCCCGAGTGGATCCGCATGCTCCAGCCGGTGGACGACAACGATGCCGACAACCCGGCCGTCCGCTGGAACCGCGGTCATCTGCTCTATCAGTTCACCTACTTCGTCGGCCCGGTGAACTACTACTACCGGTGGCAGGACCGCAGCGTCTGCGTCCCGATGGAGACCGGGGACTCGGTGTGGGGGCTGCCGTTCGCCCCGCACTCCTTCACCGCGCGGTCCACCGACGAACCGGCGTACATCCTGGCCCTCACCTACGGCGGTGACCTGGTCGGGGACGCCCAGCGCGAACTGGCCATCCTCGGCAACGCCGCCGCCCACCGGGCCAAGCTGCCCCCCGGAGGCGGACCGGCCGCCCTGCTGCGCTCGTTCCTCCAGGCCAGGGCGGTCACCGTCGAGGAGCTGGCACGCCGCACCGGGCTGTCCGCCGACCACCTGGCGGCGCTGGTCGACGGAGAACGGCAGCCGACCGGCGCCGAGCGGGCCCAACTGGCCGAGGCGCTCGGCATCTCCGAGCGCGACCTGCTGCCGCCGAGCACCCGCACGGACGGCGGCGTGGTCCTCCAGCGGTCCGCGACCGCCCACCGCTGGCACTACCCGGCGAAGACCCCCGCCTACCGCTTCACCCAGCTCGCCGGCGACGCCTCGCACCCGCACACCACCGCGCTGGAGACCGAGGTGCTGGCCCGCTCCGCCGAGGACACCGCCTGGCTCTCCACCTACCAGCACAGCTACCTCTACGTGCTGGGCGACCAGCCCGTTCGGCTGCTCTGGGAGGCCGACGGGGAGCGGTACGAGGAGGAGCTGCAACCTGGCGACTCCGCGTACCTCATGCCGGAGGTCCCGCTCTCCTTCGTCCGCACAGACCCCGAGGCGCCCTCCCCCCGAGTGCTGCTGCTGCGCATCGCGGGTGCGGTGCTGCCCGAGGTGCGGCACGCCCTCGGCGCCATGCCCGACGGCGGGATCGAGCGCTATGTCAACGAAGACCGGCTCTGGTACAGCAAGGAAGGTAACTGACATGTCTGAGAACGCCACCACCACGAACAAGTCCGCACGGCTGCGTGAGCTGCTCGCCGGTCCCCGGCCGGTGGCCGCGGTGGGCGCGCACGACGGTCTCAGCGCCAAGCTGGTGGAACAGGCCGGCTTCGACGCCGTCTGGTGCTCCAGCTTCGAGGTCTCGGCCAGTTACGGCCTGCCGGACGCCAGTCTGGTGACGATGACGCAGTTCCTGGCGGCCGCCGAGGCGATGGACGCGATCATCGACATCCCGGTGATCGCGGACTGCGACACCGGGTTCGGCGGGCCGCTCAACGTGGCGTTCGCCGTGGAGCGCTACGAGCGGGCCGGCATCGCCGCGATGTGCATCGAGGACAAACTGTTCCCGAAGATCAACAGCTTCGCGGACGCCGGTCAGGACCTGCTGCCCACCAAGGAGTTCGCCCTCAAGATCGAGGCCGGCAAGCAGACGCAGAAGGACGAGCGTTTCCTGCTGATCGCCCGTACCGAGGCGCTCATCTCGGGCCAGGGCGTGCCCGAGGCGCTGGAGCGCGCCCACGCGTACGCGGACGCCGGGGCGGACGCCGTACTGATCCACAGCAAGAGCCGCCGCCCGGACGACATCCTGGAGCTCGGCGACGCCTGGGACCGCGACGTACCGCTGGTGGCGGTGCCCACCACCTACGCCTCGGTGGAGGAGAAGGCCCTGTTCGACGCCGGGTACCGCCTGGTCATCTACGCGAACCAGGGCATGCGCGCGGCCGTGAAGAACGTGCGCGAGGTGCTCGGGAAGCTGCGCGCCGAGGGCCGCGCCGAGTCCGTGGACGCCGACATCGCGACCATGCCGGAGATCTTCGCGCTGCAGGGCATGACCGCGGCCTTCCGGACCGCGCCGTGACCACGACCTCCAAGGCGTTCGTCACCGCGCTCGAAAACCACGACATCGGTCTGGTCGCCGGAGTGCCCTGCTCGTACTTCGGCGGCCCCATCAGCGAACTGGGCCACTGGCCCGGTATCCACTACGTGCCGGCCGCCAACGAGGGCACCGCGCTGGCCACCGCGGCCGGCAGCCGGCTGGCCGGGCGGCCGGCCGCGGTGATCGCCCAGAACTCCGGCTTCGGCAACCTCGTCAACCCGCTGACCTCGCTGGTCCTGCCCTATCAGATCCCGGTGCTGGTGTTCGTCAGCATGCGGGGCTGGCCCAAGGCGTCCAGCGGCGAGCCCCAGCACCACTGGATGGGCCGCGTCGTTCCGGACTGGCTCGACTCCCTCGACGTACCGCACCGGATGCTCCTGCCGGACGGGCCGGGCATCGACGAGGTCCTGGAGGAGACCCGGCCGGTCCTCGCCTCCGGACGGCCGGCGTTCGTCCTGGTCGCCAAGGGCGCGGTGCAGGACGAGAAGGCGGCCGGCACGCCGGACGCGGTGCCGCAGCCGGCCGACGGCGAGCTGCCCGACCGCGACGACCTGGTGGAAGCCGTGCTCGCCGAGGTCGGCCCGGAGTTCGTCTTCTCCACCACCGGCTACCTGTCCCGCGCGCTGTTCAACCAGGGCGACCGGCCGCGCAACTTCTACATGCAGGGCTCGATGGGCCATGTGGCCTCCCTGGCCCTGGGGTCCGCCCTGGCCCGCCCGTCGGAACGGTTCGTGGTGCTCGACGGTGACGGCTCCGTGCTGATGCACATGGGAGCGCTCACCACGGTGGGGCACTTCGCGCCGCCGAACCTGGTGCACGTGCTGTTCGACAACCAGGTCTACGACTCCACCGGCGGGCAGGCCACCACCGCGGCCACCACGGAGTTCGACACCATCGCCCGGGGCAGCGGCTACCACCGGGTGCGGTACGTGGCCTCCACGGCGGCGGTGCGGCCCGCGATCCAGGACGCCTTCCGCGCCGAAGGGCCCACGCTCCTGGTGGTCCGCGGCCGGGCGGGCGGCGCGGCGGGCGAACGGGCCTCCGGGGCCGTCACCGTCCCCGAGATCGCGCGCCGGTTCAGCGCGGAACTGACCGCGGGGCAGGTGCCGTTGTCGTGACCGGTACGGTTCCCCCCGCGGCCGTCGCCGGACTGCGACGGCTGCCAGGACACCCCGCCGCGTTCTTCGGGACCGGCGCCGCCGCACGGCTCAACGCCGTGCTGGCGGCCGCCGGCGCCCGGCGCGTGCTGCTCGTGCACGGGCCGTCGTACGCCACCGGCCCGGCGGCCCGCCTCACCCGCCCCGGCCGGGCCGGGTACGAGGTGCACCACTTCGGCGACGTACGGCCCAACCCGGAGCTCGGCCACATCGAGGAGGCGGTACGGGTCATCCGCCGGCTGCGCCCCGACGCCGTCGTCGGCATCGGCGGCGGCAGCAGCATGGACGTGGCCAAGGCCGCCTCCGTGCTCGCCGCGCAGGACGCGGACCCGGCGGACTGCCTCGGCACGCCCGACCTGGTCTGCCGGGAGCGCCCGGGGCGGCTGGTCCTGGTGCCCACCACCGCCGGTTCGGGCAGCGAACTCACCCGGTTCGCCACCCTGTACCGGGACGGCCGCAAGCTGTCCCTGGACACGGCCGGGGCCCGGGCCGACGTGGTCCTGGTGGACCCCGAGCTGACCGCGACCGTGCCGGTGCCGACGACGGTGGCCGGCGCGCTCGACGCCTTCAGCCAGGCCGTGGAGTCCTCCTGGGCCCGCGCCGCCACCCCGCAGTCGCTGGAGTGGGCCGAGGAGGCGCTGCTCACCCTCCTCCCCGCGCTGCGGCAACTGGCCGACACGGGACGGCCGGCCGAGGTACGGCACGACCTGTCCCTGGGCGCGGCCCTCGCCGGGGCGGCCATCGACGTCACCCGTACGACCGCGGCCCACGCCCTGTCGTACGCGCTGACCAGCCGGCTCGGCCTGCCGCACGGCGTCGCCGTGGCCCTGCACCTGCGCTGGCTCATCGGCCGGCACGCCGCGGCGACCTCCCGGGAGTGCCCGTCGCCCGGTGTCCGCGTCCTGCACGGGCGGGTCGCCGAGATCCGCCGGACGGTGCGGGCGCACACCGGCCGCGAACCGGAAGAGCTGCTCGCGGACCTGCTCCAGGCCGGCGGCCACCCCGCCGACCTCGCCAACCTCGCCCTGCCGGCCGACGACTGGGCCGACGTGGTGGCCGAGGCGCTGCACTCCGGCCGAGCCATGAACAACCCCTGCACGCTCACCCCCGAAGACGTCCTCGGCCGGTTCGTCCGGCCCTCACTGACGGAAGGCGCCTCGCGATGAACGCACAGCGTGTCCTGTACACCGACCCCGCCTGGCTGGTCGCCGACGGCCGGCAGGACCTCTCCCTGGCCACCGTCGAGCGTGACGTCCTGGGCGACGGCGTCGAACTGCTCACCGCTCCGCACGAGGACGGCCGCTACGTCCTGACCGACGACCGGCTGCTGGAACGCGCCGCCGGTGCCGACGCCCTGGTGGTGTACCGCTGCCAGGTCACCGACGCCCTGCTGGACGCGGCGGGTGACGGGCTGCGGGTCGTGGTCCGGCAGGGCGTGGGCGTGGACAACCTCAACGCCGACCTGCTCGCGGAGCGCGGGCTGCCCGGCTTCAACGTGCCCGACTACTGCGTGGACGAGGTCGCCGTGCACACCTCGGCGCTCGCCCTCGCCCTGGAACGGCACGTGGTGCCGCAGCACGTGACCCTGGCCGGCGGCACCTTCGACATCTACGCCGGTGGCGCTCCGCGCCGGGTCAGCCGCCGCACCCTGGGCATCGTCGGCTTCGGCCGGATCGGCCGGGCCGTCGCCCGCAAGCTCGGCACGTTCTACGGCCAGGTGCTGGTGTACGACCCCTACATCGGCCGGGACCTCGCCGAGGGCTACGGCGCCCGCACCGTCGACACGCTGGAAGAACTCCTCGCCGAGTCCGACCTGGTGACGCTGCACTGCCCGCTCACCCCCGGCACCGAAGGCCTGATCGGGGAGGCCGAGCTGCGGGCCATGAAGTCCGACGCCTTCCTGGTCAACGCGGCCCGCGGCCGCCTCATCGACCCGGAGGCGCTCGGCAGGGCGCTGGACGAGGGCGCGATCGCCGGCGCGGGGCTGGACGTCTTCGCTCCGGAGAACCCGCACCAGGACCCGCGCTGGAAGCCGGTGCTCGACCACCCGCACTCCGTCTTCACCAGCCACCGGGCCTTCCTGTCCGAGGAGGCGGAGGCCAGCAGCCGCCGGCGGGTCGCCGAACTCGTCCGGGACGCCCTCGCCGGTGACCCGGCCCTGCTCGCCGGCCGGGTGGGCCGTGTCCTGCCCGACGGAGCCGCCCGATGACCACGCTCGCTCCCACCGCCGTCACCGACCAGAGCGGCAACGTGGTGGTCCTCTCCACCGGCGACATCCGCGTCGCCCAGCACGATCCGGGGGCCGTCCCCGCCGCCCGCCGCGCGGACCAGCCCTACCGCTCCCCCGCCGGCGACCTGGCGCTCCGCGAGGCCATCACCGCCTACGCGGCGGACGGCGGCACCGCGGGGTTCACCCCGGACCAGGTGGTGGTCACCCCCGGCGCCCGGCAGGCGATCTTCACCGCCCTGCTGTCCGTCCTGCGCGGCGACCGCCGGGAGGTGCTGCTCCCGACGCCGTACTGGGCCAGCTTCCCCCGGCTCGTCGAGATGGCCGGCGGGACGCCGGTGCCCGTCCCCACGGAGCCCGGTCAGGGCGCTCCGTCCCTGGAGGCGCTGGCGCGGCTGACGACCGGGCGCACCGCCATGCTGATCCTCAACTCCCCCCGCAACCCCGACGGCGCGGTGGTCTCCGCCGAGGAGCTGCGCGGCCTCACCGAGTGGACGGCGGAGCGCGGGCTGACCCTGCTGTTCGACCAGGTGTACCGGGGTGTCGCGCTGTACGAGGAGCCGGCGCCCACGGTCACCCAGCTCTACCCGGAGCTGCCCGGCCACGTGGTGCTCACCGACGCGGTCACCAAGAGCCACGCGCTGGCGGGTCTGCGGCTCGGCTGGGCCGTGGCCGGGCCCGACACCGCCACCCGGATCACGGCCACCGCCTCCCACCTCATCGGCGGTGCCAGCGGAGTGGTCCAGGACATCGCGCAGCAGGTGCTGACCACCGGGGAGCCCGGACGCCGGGAGCTCGGCGCCCGCCTCGCGACCCATCTCGACCTGGCCCTCGACGCCCTCGCCGGCATCCCCGGAGTGCACTGCGCCCGCCCGGCGGGCGGCATCTTCCTCTTCCCCGACCTGCGCGGCTGGCTGGCCGACAGTGCCCCGCCGCAGGCACGGGAGGACGTCGTCGGCTGGCTGCGCGCCCGGCACGAGGTGGCGGTGGTCGACGGCGCGGCCTTCGGCGCCCCCGGCCGTCTGCGGCTCTCCTTCGCGCTCCCCGCCGACCAGCTCAAGGACGGCCTGCACCGGCTGCGCACGGCCCTCACCCGCCCCTGACCTTCGAGCAGAAGCGAGCCACCACCATGGACCCTGCCCTTCTGGACGCCCTCCCCCCCTCGGTACAGGCCGCACTGGGCCGGCAAGGCGCCACCCCCGAGCGCATCGCCGCTCTGGTGGACGACCGGCCCGGCGACGTGGTCATGCTGGCCGGTTCCTACGCGACCGGCGAGGCCAACCCGACCTCCGACCTGGACATCCTCGTCCTGATGCCCGGACCGGGCGCGCGCGGGGTACCCGGCACCACCAACCATCCCTCGATCTTCGGGGACAGCTTCGACGGCATGGCCGGCGAACTGATGGTCAACATCGAGTACGTCAGCGAGGACGCGATCGCCCTGGTGCAGCAGGCCGTACGGCCGGCCACCGGCGACGCACCGCCCGACCTGGCCAACCTCCAGGGCCTGGAACTGCGGCTCGTCCAGCGGGTCAGCACGGGCCTGCCGCTGTCCAACGCCGACCGCCTGGAGGAGATCAAGAAGGGCATCGACGCCGACCTCGTCCGCGCGTCGGCGGCGGCACTGGCCTTCGTCGACACGATGAGCCTCCTGGCCGACACCACGGTGCTCAGCTCTCCCGCCCGGGAACTGATGTGCCGGGGCGCCGCCGAAGCGCTCCTCACCGCCGGCCTCAACGCCTTCGGCCGGATCACGTACGGCACCAAGCACCTGCTGTCCAGGGCGGCCGTCGCCGCCCGACTCCCCGGAACGCCTGCCTTGTTCGCGCAGTGCGACAAGGTGCTCTTCGCCGACCGGCTGCCGCAGGAGGAGGCGTTGCCGTGGCTGCTCGACCTCGCGGAGGAGCTGTTCCGCGCGTTCGGCGACGAGCGGTGCGCGCCCGGCATCCAGCCCCTCCTCGAACCGTTCCGGCCCCAGTGGGCCTGGTCGGGCCGCGCCTTCTAGTGCCGGTCGGCCCTCTGTTCCGATCCGTTTCTACCTAGGGAGTCCCCCGTGAGCTCCGCTCCCCAGTCACACCGGGGAATCATGGCCCAGCCGGCCTTCCGCCGTTTCTGGGCGGCCCGCACGCTGTCCCTGGTCGGCGACTACGCCT
Source organism: Streptomyces sp. NPDC045470 (assembly GCF_040646595.1). Lineage (NCBI taxonomy): Bacteria > Bacillati > Actinomycetota > Actinomycetes > Kitasatosporales > Streptomycetaceae > Streptomyces > Streptomyces sp. NPDC045470. The sequence goes on along the minus strand of NZ_JBEZAN010000005.1, from coordinate 342,470 downwards.
TCCGCATCGCCTTCGCCACCCACCTCATCACCGTGACCGGATCGGCGTCGGTGCTCGCCGCCGCCACCGCCGCGCTGCTGGTGCCCTCGCTGCTGTTCTACCTGGTCGGTGGGGCGGTGGGAGACCGGACCAAGGCGCGGCGGCAGGTCCTGGTGGTGTGCGACATGGCGCGGGTGGTCGTCCTGCTGCTGATCGCCGCCGCCACCTACTGGACGACCAGCGCGTTGCTGCTGGTGGCGCTCTCGCTGCTCATCGGGATCGCCGACGGCTTCTTCATGCCGGTCTCGTTCTCGTACATGCTGGAGATCACGTCGCGGGACAAGCTGGTCCCCGCGAACTCCGCGCTGTCGGTCAGCATGCAGTTCGGGCTGATCGGCGGCCCCCTGATCGGCGGTCTGCTGGTGGGGTTCATCGGGGCGCCCGCCACCTTCGCCTTCGACGCGCTGACCTTCCTGCTCTCCGGAATCCTGCTGATGGTCCGGCCGAAGGGCGTGACCGGCGCCCGGCCGGTGACCGACGGCGAAGCGGCCGACGAGCCGCGTCAGCCGATGGGCGAGCAACTGCGCCGGTTCGGCCGGGACATCGTGGAGGCGCTGCACTACGTGCGGGGCGTGCCCTGGCTGCTGATCTTCCTGGGCGTCGGCGCGCTGGTGAACGCCGTCTTCGCCGGTGTGCTCGACGTACCGGTGCCGCTGATCATGTCCCCGGAGGGCACCAGCCAGGCCCAGTCGCTCGGCGTCTTCTACGCGCTGGAGGGCGTCGGCGCGCTGATCGGTGCCGTGATCCTCATGCGGCTCACCGTCAAACGGCTGGGCACCAGCATGTTCGCGATGCTGCTGATGATGGCGGCGGCGCTGACCGCCGTCGGATTCTTCGGCGGGGGCGTCCCGGCGCTGGCCCTCGCGCTGCTGTACGGCATCGGGCTGCACGTCTTCAACTCCCTCTACCCGAGCCTGCTCCAGGACCGGGTGCCGGAGAACCTCACCAGCAGGGTGGGCAGCCTGTCGTTCCTCGGGTTCGACGGCCTGATCCCGTTGGGCACCCTGCTGATGGGCCCACTGGTCACCTCCCTGGACGCACGGGGCGCGGCCGTCGTGGCCGGCGGGGCAGCCGTCCTGCTCAGTCTCGCGGCGCTGCTCGCCCCCAGCATCCGGGGCCTGAAGGCCGAGCCGCCGGCCGATGTCCCCGCGGCCGAGCCCGACCTGGCACCCCGCTGAACCGTCCACGAGGACCGGCCCACGACAGAACGAAGGAGAGGAATGCCCCGCACCGAGATCTCCGCGCACTTCGACGCCGCACGCTGGGGCCGGCTGCACCCCGGCTCCGCGGTGCAGAGCGCCCGCTGGATCGACATCATGCTCAGTCGGCTGCCCGGAAAGCCCCTGATGGTGCTGCACGAGGACGACGACGGTGCCGCGCTCGGCCTCGTGGGCGCGGTGGTCGGGGAGCCGGGCGCCTACGAGGCGTACAACCCGTGGACGATCCTGCGCGCCGACCCCGAGGTCTTCCCCGCCGCGCACGCCGACGGGCCGGTGGCCCCGCAGCTCGGCGGCGCGGCGGCGGACATGCTCCCCAGCGTGGTGCTGTCCGCCCCCGGCTACCTCGGTGACCCGGTCGGACCGGCCGGCCGCCGCCAGGACGCGGTACGCGACTGCCTGTCCGCGGTGCTGGACCACGCGCGGGACGCCGGACTGGCGACGGTGTGCGTGCTCTACACCACCCCCGAAGGCGCCGCCGTGCTCGACCCGGTGACCACGGCCCTCGGCGGCGCGAGCTTCGATCTGACCTCCCGGTCGGTGCTGGAGATCGGCTGGGCGGACTGGGACGACTACCACTCGGGGCCGCGCAACCGGCGGCGGGCCGAGATCCTGCGTCAGCTGCGCCGGCTGGCCGAGGCCGGCGGCGAGGTGGTCCGCGAGGACCCGCGGCCCCGGTTCGACGAGGTGGTGGCCGCGCGCTGCTGTCTGCTGCGCCACTACGGCCAGCCCGCGGACGAGGAGAGCGAACGGCGCAGGCTGAGCGCCCTGATCGAGGCGTTCGGCGACGACCTCGTGCTGTACTCGGTCGTCCGCGACGGCCGCCTCCTGGCCCACGCGCTGTTCGTCGCCCGGGACCGCGTCCTGCAGAACATCTACGCCGGCACCACCGAGGAGGGCCGCGCCACGCCGTACGCCCACCTGGCGGCCACGTATTACGCGCCGCTGATGTACGTCACCAGCAAGGAGTTCGACCGGATCGACTACGGCGTGGGCCACGAGACGACCAAGCGTCTGCGCGGCTGTCTCGTCGTGCCCTTGCGCGGGCATCTGCTGCCGGTGGCCGGGCGGTGACGCCGCGGGCCGGGCGGGCGCACCGCCCGCCCGGCCCGCGGCCACCGCGCCGTGCCGAGCACCGGCCACCGGTTGAGCGCCGTGGCCGGATGTCGTGCCGGGTCCCGTACCTCCTCGTGCCGGGACCGGTACCCCCAGGGAGCCCAGGGGCATCGCTCGTACGGATGGCCGAGCGGGCGAACCCGTCTGCGGTCTTCGCCGTCCGGCAAGGGCAGTGGGGAAAGAGACCGTCGGCGTCGAGCCCCGACCCCGCTCCCGGAGGCCCGCTCACATGACCGTCACCCTCGTGGTGGCCGTGGTCGCCCTGATCCTCGGCCTGATCGCCCACCACTTCCTGCGCCGCAACGACTCCGAAGCCGACGACGAAGGTCTGTCGGTGAAGGACCTGCTCAGCCCGGTGCAGACGCTGACCGTACTGATCCTCGCCTTCGTCCTGGCCACCGCGGCCGGCTCCTACAACCGGGCCGAGGAGGCGGCGCACAACGAGGCCAACGCGGCCGACCACCTCGCGGAGACGGCGGACTACCTCCACGACGCCACGCAGCGCCACCGGGTGCAGGCCGACGTCGTCTGCTACACCCGCGCGGTACACCACTTCGAGTGGCCGACCATGGCCCACGGCCGGAACGCCCCGGAACCCAGCGTCTGGACCGCCGACCTGCGCAGCGCCTTCAAGGACATCGGCACGGACCAGAGCGCCTTCGGCATGCTCGTGTCGGCGGACGACACCCGGGCCAAGGCCCGCCAGGCACGGCTGACGGAGTCGACCGCGGCGGTCCCCGCGGTGATCTACTGGTTCATGCTCGTCCTGCTCTCCATCACCGTCATCTCCCTGTGCCTGTGCATCCCCCGCCGCCGCAACCGGCCCCAGCTCGCCACCCTGGCCGTGGCGACCGCCCTGCTCACCGCCACCCTGCTGCTCGTCCACGACGCCGAGCGGCCCTTCGGCGGGGCCATCGCCGTCAGCCCCACCGCCATCACCGACGTCGAACACCAGGCCGCCCGCGACTTCCGCGCCGACGCCCCCGGCACCGATCTGCCCTGTGACGCCGACGGCCGCAAGGCGACTGGGCGTGCCTGAGGCGGGCCTCGGCCACCAGTCGGTCCAGGACTTGACGGGCAGTGGCGCCCGGCTTCAGCCCCGAGCCCGGTCGAAGGCCCATGCCCCCAGCCCGACCAGCACAGCCACTCCGGCCGCGTACACCGGCAGCCACAGGGTCGTGGTGACGGACAGGCAGTCGGCCACGGCGGCCTGGCGGTGGACGTCCTGTGCGTGGGCCAGGGCGGCGCCGTCGCGACCGGCCAGGCCGGCCAGCGCCGCCTCTGTACGGACGCTCTCGTAGCTGCCCAGCTCGGGACACCGGTCACGGGTGCCCGGCATCGGGAACAGCCAGGCCCGGCGCTGCATCACGGGGGCCGGGGTGATTGCTGCGCACAGGCCGACGACCAGCGAGAACGCCGTCAGATTCGCGATGTACGCGCGTCGCGAACCGGGTGCCCGCGGCGGCAGCCGGTAGAAGGAGAGGATCACCGCGAGCAGCGTCACGCCGAGGTACGTGGCGAACCACTGCCACCAACCCTGCGCGAGCGCGGCCGTCAGCACGGCGGCGAGCCCGATACCGATGACTCCCGACCCGCCGGGGGCGGCGGGTGCCGGGCCCCGGGCTCCTCGGCGGCTGGAATCGTCCACGGCTCCTCCTGCCCGGTCCGGACACCGGACCAGCATCCCGGCGCACCGCACCGGCACGCCGCCGCCATGCCGGGCCGGTCCGGAAGCCCGGCCCGGATGGCGGCGCCCCGCGCCGCGGCCCCGCGGGATCTCCGCGTCCCCGCCCGGCGCGGGATTACGTAAGGGCCCGGCTACGTAGTTCTCGCCGACGCGGCGGTCGCCCTTTCGGCGGCATGGTCGGTACAGCAGTCACGTACCGGCTCCGGACGGATGGGGCCGCCGGTGAACAGGACAGGGGATTCACGTGCTCAGTTCGCACCCGGCCACCACGGCTTCCGTACCCACCGCGCGCCGGGTGCGGGTGGCGGTCACCGCGCCCGACCCGATCAGCCGGGAGGGGGTCCTCAGCCAGTTACGCCGCCATCCGGAGGTCGACCTCGGGGAGGACGCCGGTTCGGCCACCGTGGCCGTGCTCGTCGAGGACGTGCTCGACGAGGCGGCGCTCGCCCGGTTGCGGCGGGTCGTGCGCAGCGAGGGAGCGCGGGTGGTGCTCGTGGTGGGGACCATCCGGGAGAACGAACTGCTGGACGTCATCGAGTGCGGCGCGGGAGCCATCGTCTGGCGCCGCGAGGCCACGGCGCACCGGCTGGTGCAGGCGGTGCTGACCGCGGCCGAGGGCGGCGGCGATCTGCCCGCCGACCTGCTGGGCCGGCTCATCAGCCAGGTGGGGCGCCTGCACCGGGGCGGCGCCGACCAGCCGGGGTCCTTCCTGGGCCTCACCTCGCGCGAGGTCGACGTCGTGCGGCTGGTCGCCGAGGGGTTCGACACCTCGGAGATCGCCACCAAGCTGTCGTACTCCGAACGCACCGTCAAGAACGTCATGCACGGGCTCACCACCCGCCTGCATCTGCGCAACCGTTCGCACGCGGTGGCGTACGCCCTCCGCGAGGGCTACATCTGACCGGCCGGACGGCGGGGACGGCCCCTTGGGGCACGAGAGCTGCCCCGCCGCCGTCCCCGGCGTGCCTGCGCCCCGGACGGCACAGGGGCCACGATCGGCAGCGGGGTCGCGAACAGCCGACGCGACCGGCGGCGGGGCCGCACAGCGCCGGCGCCGGCGTCCGGCGGGGCGGCCGGCAGGTGGGAGCACGTAAGTGATGCATGAGGTGGACGAGGTCCTCAAGGGACTCATCGGCGGCGGCGCACTGGCCGGGTCCGGTATCGACGTGTCCTTCGAGGTACCCACCCGTGACTGGGCCGCCCGGCGCAACGCGCCCGTGGTGAACGCCTACTTGTACGACGTACGGGAGGACATGGCCCGGCGGCAGCGCGGACGCACCGGACTGCGCGACGACCGCGACATCGTCGTACGCCACCGTCGTCCGCCGCGCTGGTTCCGGCTCTCCTACCTGGTGACGGCCTGGACGAAGACGCCGCAGGACGAACACCGGCTGTTGTCCGCGGTACTGGCCACGCTGCTGCCCCACGAACTGCTCGCCGCCGGGGAACTTCCGGAACCGCTCGGGCGCCTCGGTCTGGCCGTGCCGGTGACGGTGAGCGGCAGTCAGTCGGAGGCCCGCTCCCTCGCCGACATCTGGTCCGCGCTGGGTGGGGAGCTCAAGCCCTCCCTGGATGTCGCGGTGACCGTGCCGTTCCCGGCGTTCCCCGACTACGAGGCGGGGCCCCCGGTCACGGAGGGAGCGGTGGTCCGGGTACGCGGTGCGGACGGCGGCCCGCCCCGGTCGGAAGAGCGCGGCCACCGGCCCCGTCAGATCGCGGAGGCCCGCGCCGCGCACGAGCAGGCGGCGGGCCGCCGCAAGGAGCAGACGTGAGCGGCACCTCGCCCCTGGACGACGTCCTCCCCACAACTGCCGGTGCCGGGGCCGCCGGTGCGGCCGGTCCGGCGCGTTCGCTCCTCGATCGGCTGGCGGGGCTGCGGCACGCGGTGACCGCGCTGGTCGAACGACGTTCCGCCGGCGATCCCACCGCGGACGACCCGTTGCGCGGCCTCTACCTGTCCGAGGACGCCGTGGGCCGTCTGCTGCACACCTGGGCGCGTACGGTGCCGGACACGGTGCAGGAGGCCGTGCGGGAAGCGGACGTACGGCCGGGCGCGCCGGCGGGGTGCCCGGCGGACGCCGACGACCGACTGGCCCGTACGGCCGCCCGGTTGCGGCTGACCGAGCTGGACACCGCCGTGCTCCTCATCGCCCTCGCCCCGGACCTCGACCGCACCTTCGAGCCGCTGTACGGCTACCTCAACGACGACGTGAGCCGCCGCCGCGCCACCGTGGGCCTCGCCCTCGACCTGTGCGGACTTCCCGCGCACCTGCCGGAGGCGCGCGCCCGGTTCCACCTCTCGGCGCCGCTCCGCGCGCTGGGGCTGCTGACCGTCGAGGAGGCCGAACGGCCTTTTCTGACCCGCTCGTTGTCCGTACCCGACCGGTTCACCGCCCATGTGCTGGGTGACGACACCCCGGACACCGCGCTCCTCGGGCTGCTGCATCCGATGCCGGAGCCGCTGCCCGGCGCGGAACACGACGAGGGCTTCGTACGGCGGCTGGCCGCCCGCCTCGGCGACGGGCCGTTCACCGCCTATCTGCGGGAGCACCGTACGGGCGACGCCCTGGCGACCCTCGCGTCCGCGCTGCACGAGGCGGGCGCCGACGCGCTGCGTTTCCAAGGGCCGCCGGAGCACGTCCCGGAACTGCTGCGGGAGGCGCGGCTGACCGGCCGGGCGGTCGTGGTGGGCGGCCTTCCCGAGCATCCGGGCCCGATGGTCGCCGAACTGACCGCGGCGACCGAGGTGACGGTGCTGCTGACCGACTCCCGTCCGTACGATCCCCAGTGGTCCGCGCACGACCCGCTGGTACTCCAGGCGCCCCGGAGGCCGGCCGGGGGCACGGACACCTGGCGTACCGCGCTGGGACCGGCCGCCGACGGCTTCGACCTGGCCGCCACCGTGGCGCCGTACCACCTCGGCGGCGACCACATCGTCCGCGCCGCCCGGGCGGCGACCGCGCTCGCCGCCTTCGACGGCACCGCGCTCACCGCCGCCCACGTACTGCTCGCCGCCCGGCAGCAGTCGGCCTCGGGCCTCGAACGGCACGCTCGCCGCATCCGGCCCGCGGTGGACTGGCGAGACCTGGTCCTGCCCGACGGGCCCCTCGCCCAACTGCGGGAACTCGCCCTGCGTGCCCGGCATCGCGACCGGGTGCTCGGCGACTGGCGGCTCAGCGCCGGCGGCGGCCGCGGCCGGGGCGTCCTCGGTCTCTTCGCGGGCGAGTCCGGCACCGGCAAGACGCTGTCCGCCGAGGTGATCGCCGCCGATCTGGGGGTCGATCTGTACGTGGTCCAGCTGTCCTCGATCGTGGACAAGTACGTCGGGGAGACCGAGAAGAACCTCGAACGGATCTTCACGGAGGCCGACCGTACGGACGCCGTGCTCCTCTTCGACGAGGCCGACGCGGTGTTCGGCAAACGCTCGGAGGTCAAGGACTCGCACGACAGGTACGCCAACCTGGAGAGCGCCTACCTGCTGCAACGCCTGGAGTCCTTCGACGGCGTCGCCCTGCTGACCACCAACCTGCGGGCCAACATCGACGACGCGTTCACCCGCCGCCTCGACCAGGTGGTCGACTTCCCCTTCCCGGACGCCGGACAGCGGCTCGCGCTGTGGCGGCACGGCCTGACGCACGTACCGCGGGCCATGGACGCCGACGCCGACACCGACGCCCTCGCCCGGGATTTCGAGCTGGCCGGCGGCTCGATCCGCAGTGCGGTGGTGACCGCCGCCTACCTCGCGGCCGGCCGGGACGAGCCGGTCACGGCGGGCGACCTGTGGGAAGGCGCCCGTCGCGAGTACCGCAAGGCGGGGCGGCTGGTACCGGGCGGGACGAGCTGGTGACACGGCGGGCCTCACCCGTCCGGCCCGTGGTCACACGGTGAAGCGGACCGCCTCCAACGGGAGGTTCCGTTCCATGGGGCTGCCGCCGTACCTCCACTGGCCGGGTTCGGTGCACAGCTTGTCCGTCCAGTTCTGGTCCTTCACGTTGGCTTCGTGGCACACGGAGCCGTCGAAGACCTGGAGGGTGAACCCTTGCAGGGGAGGGTCGGCGCTCTCGGTGCTGCCGAGGACCATGTCCTTGCCGTCGTCCTCCTTCCGCCACGCGTCGTCCTTGCGCCAGCCCTCGCCCACGTAGGCGGACGCGCCGGTGACGCCCTTGGTGCCGGACACCGCGATGTTGAGGGCCTTGACGGGCTTGCCCTGGCCCACCGTCCCGGCCTCGGCCCCGTCGCACACCGGCTCCTGCCAGCCGTCGTCCTGGACGAAGGCGCGGTAGCAGATGTGGCGGCCCGCACTGCGGGCGACGAGTTCGCGCACCGCGGTGGCCGCGGTGCGCTCCTGGGGCTCCTCCTTGGGCCGGTCCCCGTCGCCGCCTCCTCCGCCCTTCGGCTTCTCCTCCCCGCCGCCGGGCTTCTCGGTCGGGCCCTCCGTCTGACGGGGCTGCGGCGGCGGGCTGCTGACCGGCGGGGACGGGCGGCCCGGTGCGAGCTGGCCGGCCTTCTCGGGCTTCTCCCGCGCCACGCTCTGCACCTGCGGCCGGTACGCCAGCCAGATCGTCACGAACGCGATCGTCAGCGCGAGCAGCAGGCCGAAGGTGGTGGCCAGCCAGCCCGGCAGGACGCCGCGCTGCACGAAGGTGCCGGCCACCTCGTCCGGCTCGGTGCCGGAGCGCCGTACGGCCAGCGCGTACGGCTGCTCCTGCTTGGAGCCGAACCAGGTGATCTGCCGGGGCCGCAGCGTCACCTTCACGAAAGCGGCCCGGCCCGGCTCGATCTGGACGTTGCCCGGCTGGATCTCGTACGACAGCCGTTCGCCGGCGTCCTTGCCGCTGAGCGAAGCGGTGACCTTGGTGTTGCCGAGGTTGTCCACCGCCAGCCGCGGCCGCCCCCGGAACCGCCCCTTCACCGTCGGCGGCACCAGTTCGGCGCGCATCTCGGTGAAGGGGGTGATGGTGAGGTTGCCCTCGGGGACAGTGACGGCGTCCGGATGTTCCGTCGGCGTGACCCGCACCGCGTACGGATTCGGGCCGGCGGTCGCGTCCGGCGTGCGGGGCGGCGCGAACGTCAGCTCCACCGTGCCGGTCGTTCCCGGGTAGAGCCGCAGCGCCTGCGGCTCCACGGTGGTCCAGGGGGCGAGATCACCGACCGGCTCGAAGTGGTACTCGTCGACGATGTCTCCGGTGTTGCGCACCCGCAGCCGCACCGAGGTGCTGCTGCCGGGGCTGACGGTCGCGGAAGCGGGTTCCAAAGAAGTCCAAGGGCTCACGCCACGACGCTAGGAGAGGCGGCGGACACCGTCAGGAGCCTCCCGGGCAGACCCGGCTGCCCGGACGGGCGGTGCCGGATGCCCTCGGCCCGCGGCCCTGCGCCCCGCTCCGCGGCAGCGTCGGCGCGGCGCGCCCGGCGGCCCCGGTGTCCCGGGCGGCGGGCCGCCACCGGCCGGCCGGGGAGGCACGGCGCCGCGCCCTTGAGGGCAGCGGCACTGCCCAGGGCCCGGCACCTGAGGACGTTTCGGCGGCGAGGGGCCGTACCCGAGGGTGGAGACGTCCCGTCGTGTACCCCGAGGAGAGCAGAGCATGCCGTCCTACCTGTCGCCCGGCGTCTACGTCGAGGAGGTGGCCAGTGGTTCGCGTCCCATCGAGGGAGTGGGCACCTCCGTGGCGGCCTTCGTCGGGCTCGCACCGGCCGGGCCCCTGAACGAGCCGACACTGGTGACCAACTGGACCCAGTACGTCGCCTCCTTCGGCGACTTCACCGACGGGTACTACCTCGCCCACTCCGTCTACGGCTTCTTCAACAACGGCGGTTCCGCCGCGTACGTGGTGCGGATCGGCGGTTCCACCGAGGGCGCTTCCGGCGAGGGCGGGTCCCCCGCCGCGGTGACCGGCTCGGCCCCTCCGGCGCAACTGCCCGCCGCCGAGCCGCAGCAGCTCGGCACCTTCTCCGTGGCGGCCGTCGCCCGGGGCACGGCCGGCCCGCTGACCGTGGAGGTCGCCGACCCCGAAGGGGAGGGCCCCGCTGAACGGTTCAGGCTCGTCGTCAGGGACGGTGACAAGCCGGTCGAGACGTTCGACGTGAGCGCCAAGAAGAGCAACCGGTCCTACGTCGTCACCCAGGTCAAGGAACGCTCCAAGCTCATCACCGTGACGGAGGCCGTGCCGCCGGCGCAGCTCGCCCGCCCGGACAACCAGACCGTCACCCTCGCCGCACCGCCCGCCCCGGCCCCGGCCGCCGCGTCCGCGCCCGCGCCCGCGCAGCGGGACACCACCGCGAACCCCGGCCCGACCCAGTACCTCGGCGACTCCGCCGACCGCACCGGCTTCGGCGGCCTGGAGGCCGTCGACCAGATCTCCATGGTCGCCGTGCCCGACCTCATGGCCGCCTACCAGCGGGGCGCCATCGACCTGGAGGCCGTCAAGGCCGTCCAGCTCGGACTCATCGCGCACTGCGAGCTGATGGGCGACCGGGTGGCCGTCATCGACCCGCCGCCCGGCCTGAACGCCCAGCAGATACGGCTGTGGCGCCAGGAGACCGCGGGCTACGACTCCAAGTACGCGGCGCTCTACTACCCCTGGATCAAGTCCTTCGACCCGGCGACGGGCCAGGCCCGTATGGTCCCGCCCAGCGGCCACGTCGCCGGCATCTGGGCCCGCAACGACTCCGAGCGCGGCGTGCACAAGGCTCCCGCCAACGAGGTCGTACGGGGTGCCGTCGACCTGGAACTCCAGATCACCCGCGGTGAACAGGACCTGCTCAACCCCGTCGGCGTCAACTGCATCCGGGCGTTCCCCGGCCGCGGCGTGCGCGTGTGGGGAGCCCGCACCCTCTCGTCCGACCCCGAGTGGCGCTACCTGAACATCCGCCGGTACTTCAACTACCTGGAGGAGTCGATCCTGATCGGCACCCAGTGGGTGGTGTTCGAGCCGAACGACCACGCGCTGTGGGCCCGTATCCGGCGCAACATCTCGGCGTTCCTGGTCACCGAGTGGCGCAGCGGCGCGCTCTTCGGCCAGCGGCCCCAGGAGGCGTACTACGTCAAGTGCGACGAGGAGACCAACCCGCCGGAGTCGGTCGACCTGGGCCGGGTCGTGTGCGAGATCGGTGTCGCCCCGGTAAAGCCCGCCGAGTTCGTGATCTTCCGGCTGTCGCAGTTCTCCAGCGGCAGCGGTGAGTTGGAGGAGTAGGCCCCGCCCGCCTCCGCCCCGGACCCTCGCAGCCCACCGCCACCAAGCCCAGAAGGACAGCGAACCCATGGCTCTCATGCAGGGTGACTCCCTCACCTCACACAATTTCGGCCTGCAGATCGACGGGGTGATGGTCGAGTACCTCTCGGAGGTCAGCGGCCTCACCATCGAACAGGACGTCATCGTCAGCCCGCAGAACACCGCGCAGGGCAAGGTCGACATCAACATTCTGCCGGGTGTGCAGAAGAACGGGCAGTGCACCGTGGTGCGCGGCATGACCCAGTCGTCCTCGTTCACGCAGTGGATCAACGACTCGATCAACGGCCGGATGAGCACCGCCCGCAAGAACGCCTCCATCATCATGATGGATTACGAGGACAACCCGGTGAAGCGCTACAACCTGCGCAACGCCTGGTGCAGCAAGATCGACGCGAGCACGCTGAAGGCCGGCGAGGCCGCCGTGCTCTCCGAGACCGTGACCATCGTCTTCGAAGAGCTGGTCATCGAATGATGCGGCGCACGGCTGCCGGTGCGCCGGGCGCGGGCACGGCCGCGCCGGCGCCACCGGCCCCCCAGGCCGCGGCTGCGGGAGCGGATACCCCCGTTCCGCCTCCCGGCGCCGCGGCTCCGGCCGACGCGGTACCCCGCAGCCTGCGCACCGAGTTCCCCTTCCAACTGCCGCGCGGATACGTCGACGAGGCGGGCACCGTGCACCGGGACGGTGTGATGCGCCTGTCCACGGCACGGGACGAACTGGTCCCGCTGCGCGACGTCCGGGTCCAGGAGAACCCCGCGTACCTGTCGGTCGTCCTGCTCGGCCGGGTCGTCACCCGCCTGGGCACGCTGCCGATGGTGCACGACGGGATCGTGGAGAACATGTTCGCCTCCGACCTCGCGTTCCTCCAGGACTTCTACCGTCAGATCAACGCCGAGGGCCACACCCGCGCCGCGGTGGACTGCCCGCACTGCTCCGAGCCGTTCGAAGTGGAACTCGGCGGGAGCCGCCTGGGGGAATCGTGACGTACGCGACCGACCGACTGCACGAGGAGATCGCGTACGTCGCCTACCACTTCCACTGGGACCTGGAGACGATCCTGGACCTCGAACACCACGACCGCCGCGGCTACACGGACCGGATCGCGTCCTTCGTGACACGCGCCGGGGCGGAGGACTGAACCATGGGATTCCTGGAGCGGCTACGGGGCCGGGGTGGGCGTGAGCACGGTGGGAGTGCGGAGGCGCGGCGGGCTTCCGGGGACACGGGGTACGGGGTCGGCGGCGGTGCGGCCGGTGCCGCCGGTGAGCCGATGGTGGCCGGTGGCGCGCCTGCCGGTGCGGCTGCCTCGACCGCCTGGCGGACGCTGCCGTCCATCCAGCGGTCCGTGACCGACGGCCGGGCCGAGGTGGCGGACGCCGGGTTCGGCAGGCGGCTGCCGACGTGGCAGAACCCCTCGTTCACGGATGCGGCGGCCACCCGCATCGGCGTTCTCGACCCCACTCCCGTCGGGCTGCTGCCGGGGGCGATCACCGTCACGGCCCGTCCGGTGACGGGGCTGGAACGGCCATCGAGGACGCTGCCCTGGGCGCCGGTGGCGCCGTCGTCGCCGGAGCCTGCTGTGCAGCGGGTGCCTGTGGTGCCGTTGCGTGCTGTGGGGGCGGGGGCTGGGGTGGGGGTTGGGGCTGGAGCGGGGGCGGCTTCAAGGGGTGGGGAGGTTCGGGCTGGAAGGGCTGCCGGGGCGGGAAAGGCCGTGGGGTCCGGGAAGGCGGGGCCCGGGAAGGCGGGGCCCGGGAAGGCGGGGTCCGGGAAGGCCGTCGATCCTGTCGGGGCTGTGAAGGCTGTCGATGCCGTTGGGTCTGTTGGTGCCACTGGGTCTGTTGGTGCCATTGCGAGCGTGGAGTCTGCTGGGCCGGTCGTCCCGGGTCCGCGGACCCCGTCGGTTCGGCCTTCCGGCGGTGTCCGCCGGTCCCTTCCTGGCGCCACGGCCCGGCCGGTTCCGGCGACTCCGCACACCACGTCCGGCTCAGCCGCCAGGGCCGCCTCGGCCACCACAGCCACCACAGCCACCGCGAACGCCTCGGACGCCGGTGGTGCCCAGGCGAGTTCAGGTACGGCCGCGGAGAGCCCAGTCACCCGGAAGGCACCGGCGACGCACGAGCGGCCACCTGTCGCCCCGGCCGCCCGGCGGACGCTTCTTGCCGCATCATCGGCACCCATGGCCGCGCCCGCCGCGTCCCCGGTTCCGTCCGCCACCGCGTCCTCGTCGTCTCCCGTCTCGTCCCTTGCGTCTCAGGAGGCATCAGTAGCACCAGCACCTGTCCTGTCCCCGGCTCGCGGTGTCCGTGGGACGCCCGCTCCGTCCACCCCGTCCCGGCTGCCCCTGACCAAGGCGCCGATCGGGCCAGGCACCGTGCAACGGCGGGTGCTGCCGGTGGCTCGGCAGGGCTTCGCGGCTGCGGCGATCGGTACTGCGGGGGCAGCGCGAACTCCGCGTACCAGCAAGCGCGTTACGGGGCCGACGAACGAACCAGATGTGATGCGCGACGAGCCCGGAACGGCCGCACCGGCCGGAGGCGGCGAAGGAGGAACCGGAGCGGCCGCCCCAACCGAGAGCACCAGCCGCTCCGCGCCGTCACCGACGAGGGCGACCAGCGCCCCAGCCGCACCCGGTGGAACAACGGCAACTCGCGGGCGTGCAGCGCCTGGGCGGACCGAAGCCGGCACCGCGGTACAGCAGGCAGCCGTCTCCCGTGATCACGCGTCGGCGGCGCCCGCCACCGGCGCGGCATCGGCGCCGACTCCCAGTGACGGCGGTCCCGCCGATTCGCCGGACGATGGCCCGCCGGCCGATCCACCGACAGGACCGGCACAGGACACACACGGCGCTCCAGCACCCACCCCGCGCGGCACGGGCCCCTCGGCCGCTCCGCACCGCGCACTCCCCCCTGTGCGAGACGCCGCGCCCCGACCTGCCATTCCCTCGGAACAGACATCGCCCGAGAACGCCACGTCAGCAGCCGTACCGGTCCCGGAGTCGGCTTCGGGCCCGGCTTCGGACCCGGCTTCGGGTCAGCTCTACGCAACCACTCCTGTGCGTCGATCACTTCAAGGTGCGCGGCCGCTCCCGGTCGCCGACGGCCACACCGTACCCACCGCGCCTTCGGCGACCAGCTCTGACGCACCGCAGCCGGCCCCGGGCCTTCCCCCGGCTCTTCCGGCCTCGGCGCCTTCCGCCGCCGTGGGCCCGGGACCGTCCGCCGCGTCCCGCTCGGTGCCGAACCCGCCACCGGACCCCGCCCCGGCCCGGTCCGCGCCCCACCGGCCGGTACAGCGCAGCGTCACTCGCACGGTCGCCGCGACCGGTCTCGGCGCCCCGGTCTCGGCAACGCCGACGCCCGCGCCGTCGACCGCAGTCCCACCCACCACGGCCGGCGCACCACGCACGCCCGGAAGCTCTGCCCAGCCCACCGGTACGCCCCGTCCCCAGACGGAATCCGCTCCGACGAACCCCACTCCACCGGCCCCCACCTCACGCTCCACCACGGCAACGCCCAAGGACCGGAGCGCTCCGCCAGTGATCGCGCGGCGCCGTTCGCCGCTGGGTGCCCCGGTCACCAGCGCACCCGCGGACGCCACTCCCCTGGCCAAACCCTCGTCCCGCACGGACACCCCACCACCCGTCAGGCCCCCGTCCCGCACCAACGCCCTGCCACCCGCCGCCCCCTCGTCCCGCACGGAGGCCCCAGCATCCGCCCGGCCCTCGTCCCGCGCCAACGCCGCCCTACCACCCGTCAGGCCCACGGCCCGTGCGGACGCTCCACCCCTCCCCCTCCCGTCGGCCCGTCCGGACACCGCGCACCCCACCGGGCCCCCGCCCCAGGCGGCAGCCACGCCCGCTTCTTCCCCGCTCCCCGCACCTCCGGCCGGGGGGCTTCCGGCCGCCCCACGGTCTGCGGCGGGCTCCGCTCCTGCCCCCTCCCCCGTCAACGTCCAGCGGCGCGCCACGCCTCCGCAGGGCGCACCGGTGCACCGCTCCGCCTCGCACCATCCCGCCCCGCACCGTCCCACTACGGCTCCTCGCCCCCTCCCCCTGGCCTCCCTCGCCCCACCTCCCGCAGCAGCACCTCCGCCCTCGCCCCTGACACCACACCCGATATCGCCTCCGATGCCGCCTTCGACGCCCCCGGGAGCACCCCCGCTCCCCCTCCTCCACGCCCTCAGGACCAACAGCACTCCGCCCGTCCCGCCCCTGCCTCCGCTCCCGGTAACCGTTCAGCGTGTCCCCAAATCGGCCCCCGGCGCCCTCGCCCCCCTGGTCGCGGCCACACCGATCCAGGCCGGGACTGCCCACCGCCCCATGCCTGTGGCCCGTGCCGAGTCCCTGCCCCGGCACACCCCTTCCGTACCCACCTCCTCTGTTGCCGCCCGTCCCTCTTACGCCCCGCTTCCGGGGCAGCAGCATCCGACGCAGCAGCATCCGGAAAGCACGCCCCGGCCCGACGACGCCGGGCCCCCCGCCGCCGCGTTCGACCCGCGTGCCCTGACCGACTTCCAGCTCGACGAACTGGTGCACCGGATCATCGGCCGCGTCACCCGGCTGATCCGCACCGAACTGCGGATGGACCGCGAGCGGATCGGCAGACTCCGCGATCCCCGCCAGTGACCGGCGGGCACCCTCCCGCCCCCTCCCGTACCTGACAGCTCTGACAGAAAGGCCCCGCGATGTCCCGCCAGGACCCGGGCTCGTCCCTCTGGTTCACCCTCACCATCGACGGCGAGAGCCTCGGTTACTTCAACGGGTGCGACGGGCTGTCGTCGCAGGTGGAGACGGAGCAGCGGCAGGAGGGCGGCAACAACGGCTTCGTCTGGCGGCTGCCGACCCGGGTCACCTTCTCCACCATCCGGCTGACCCGCCCGCTCACCCCGGACACCACCAAGGTCGCCAAGTGGATCTCCTCCGTCCAGACCGGCATCGAGCGGCCCACCGCCCAGATCACGGCGCTCCGCGCGGACGGTTCGGAGGTCGCGCGGTGGGGCCTGATCGATGTGCTGCCCGTCAGCTGGCAGGGCCCGGCCCTGGACCCCGCCAGTCCGGCCGTCGCCACCGAGGTCCTGGAGATCGCCCACCACGGGTTCACCGACTGAAGTCCGCCGACCGACCGAGGAACGAAGAGACCACCCCATGCCCAAGAGCAGCAACGGCGCCGGCAAGAGCCTGGTCCGGGCCACCCTCGCCATCCACGAGCCGCCACTCGGCACCGGCACCAGCCCGGGCGCGCTGATCAAGACGTTCGGCTTCGACTTCAATCCGGCGCAGTTGTCGCTCAGCCGGGCCGCCCAGTGGAAGGTGACGCCGGCCATCGCCGTACGCAAGGGTGCGCGGCCGGAGTTCATGGGGTCGGAGCCGCGTGTGATGTCCCTGGAGGTCTTCCTCGACTCCTCCGACCGGCCGACCAGCAACACGGTCCTGAACAAGGTGGCGGCGCTGCTGAGCTGCTGCGTGGTGACCGCCAAGAGCTCGGCGGCCAAGAAGCCCTCTCCTCCCTGGGTGGTCTTCCAGTGGGGGTCCTTCTCCACGGCCCGGTTCACCGCGTACGTCAGCTCCGTCGAAGCCTCCTACACGCTGTTCGGGACCACCGGCGTCCCCATCCGCGCCACCTGCCGGATGCAGTTGCACGAGATTCCCCGCAAGACCCGGCGGCAGAACCCGACGTCGGGCGCGCTCACCGCGCAGCGGGTGCACCGGGTCGTCGCCGGTGACTCGCTCCAGTCCCTCGCCTGGCGGGAGTACGGGGACGCGGCCTCGTGGCGGGCGATCGCCGAGGCCAACGGCATCGACGATCCGTCCCGGCTGCCCACGGGCACCGAACTCGTCCTGCCCGCCGCCGAGGAGGTGCGTCACTGATGCTCGGTCCCGCCACGTCCGCCGTCCTCCAGGTCTCCATCGGCGGTGAACTGCCCGACGACGCCGTGGAGGCCCTCGTCGACGGCTGGGTCGACCAGGGCGCCGGGGTCCCCGCCGCCTTCGAGCTGACCTTCCGCGACCCCTACCGGGTCATGATCAGCAAGCTGGGGGCGACGTTCGGCACACCGGTCACCATCGCGACCGTGACCGACGGCCAGGGCGCCGGTGACACGCTGCTGACCGGCGAGATCACCGGTTTCGAGGCCGATTACGACGGCACCGGCACATTCACCATCATCCGGGGCTACGACTTCGGGCACCGGCTCATGCGCCAGCGCCGGGTGGCGGCCTACCGGAACCAGTCCGCCTCCGACATCGCCAGGAAACTGGCCGCGCAGGACGGCGTGCCGATCGGCACGATCCACTCGACGAAGACGGTGTACGAGTTCATCAGCCAGTCCAACGTCAGCGACTGGGACTTCCTGGCGCGGCTGGCCGACGAGAACGAGTCCGTCATGTCGATCGACGCGAAGGGCAGGTTCTGCTTCGTCAAGCCGGAGCCCGCCTCGGGAGCGCCCGCGTCGAGCACGGACGGCGAGGACCCGCTCGAACTGAAGGCCGGCATCGACATCCTGCGGCTGCGGGCCGCCGTCACCGCCGCCGATCAGGTCGGCAAGGTGGAGGCGCGCGGCTGGGACGTCACCCAGAAGAAGACGCTCAGCTCCGTCTCGCCCGCCAAGGACAACCCCGGTTTCGCCATCGGCGAGACGCCCGGCACGGCCGCGGGGAGGTTCAAGGCGGGCAAGCTGGTCGAGACCTCCGTGCCGTACGACAAGTCGGCCGAGGTGCGGTTCGCCTCCGACGCCCTGGCCGACGACGTGACCGGAGCCTTCGCCGAGGTGGAGATCGTGGTGCTGGGCAACACGCGGCTGCGGCCGGGGGTGCCGGTGACGCTCTCGGACACCGGCGCGCCCTTCGAGGGGAAGTACACGGCGACATCCGTACGGCATGTCTTCGGTGACGGGAAGCACTACGAGTCGTGGGTGACCGTCAGCGGCCGGCAGTGGCGCTCGCTGTTCGGGCTGGCCTCCGGCGGGGGCGGCACGGGCACCGGGCCCAAGCTGCCGAGTGTGGCCAACGCCCTGGTCACCGATGTGAACGACCCGCTCAAGCAGGGCCGGGTGAAGTTGCGGTTCCCCTGGCTGGACGACACGTACGTCAGTGACTGGACACGGACGGTGCAGTTGGGCGGCCTCGGGGGTGGCGGGGTGTTCCCGATGGACGTCAACGACGAGGTGCTGGTCGGATTCGACCGGGGCGCCCTGGACCATCCGTTCGTGATCGGCGGTCTCTACAACGGCAAGGACAAGCCGACCGTGGTCGGTGACGTTCCGCTGCACGACACCGTACGGAAGAAGGCGAGCCGGCACACCGTCTCCGACCGGGACGGCAACCGTATGGACCTGCTCAGCCAGAAGACCGGCGGCCGCAAGCAGGGTGTCCGGCTGACGTCCGGCGACAAGCGGCTGACCGTCAGCCTGGACCGGACGAAGACCGAGATCGTCGTGGACAGCAAGGGGTCGGTCACCATCAAGGGCAGCAGGTCGGTGTCGGTGGAAGCCGGGACCGACCTCACGCTAAGCGCCCGGCGCCGGCTGAGCCTGCAGAGCGGCGGGCTGCTCAGCATCAGGAGCGGCGGCCCGCTCACCATCGACTCCACCGGCCTGATCAACCTCAAGTCCGCTGGGCAGATCGGGCTCACCACGGGAGGGGCCCTGAACATGACCGCGGGCGGCATCGCGACCCTGACCGCGGGCGGTTCCCTCCAGCTCACCTCGGTCGCCAACATGATCAACGGCGCCAAGACCACCATCTCGTCCCCGCTCTTCTTCGCCGCTGTCACCCCACCCCTGCCGATGGCGGGGTGAGCGGCGTCTTCCGGCCCCGTCGCCCCTTTGCCAGTAGCTCTGTCCGTTTCGGTGTCCCGGTCCGTGGAAGGCGGGTGTGGTTCTGATGGCCGAACAGTTCGTCGGCTCCGGGTGGTCGTTCCCGCTGCGTATCGGGCCGACCGGCGGTATCGCGCTGGTCAGCGGCGAGCGGGAGATCGAGGAGGCGATCCGGCTGGTGCTGGCGACCGCGCCGGGCGAGCGGCCGATGCGGCCCGAGTTCGGCTGCGCGATCCACGACCTGGTGTTCGCCCCGGTCAACGAGCAGACCGCGGGCCGCATCCAGCACGAGGTGTACGCCTCGCTGGACCGCTGGGAGCCGCGCATCGAGGTCACCGACGTCCAGGTGACCACCGGCGCCGACCGCAGCGTCCTGTACATCGACATCCGCTACCGGATCCGCGGCACCAACAATCCACGCAGTCTCGTCTTCCCCTTCTACGTCATCCCCTCCCACGAGGACGGCCCCGGCGGCGGCCGCTTCGACGACGGTTCCGGCGACTCCCACGAAAGCGACCGCTGATGTCCCTGCCTTCCCCCAACCTCGACGACCGCCGCTTCCAGCAGTTCGTCGACGACGCCAAGCGCTACATCCAGCAGCGCGCGCCGGAGTGGACCGACCACAACGTCTCCGACCCGGGCGTCACCCTCGTCGAGACCGTCGCCCACATGGCCGACCAGATCGTCTACCGCCTCAACCGGGTGCCCGAGAAGAACCACCTGGCCTTCCTGGACCTGGTGGGGGTCACCCTGTTCCCGCCGACGGCGGCCCGTACGGACGTCACCTTCTGGCTGTCCGCGCCCCAGGAGGAGGCCGTGGCGGTGCCGGTCGGCACCGAGGTGGCCACCCTGCGCACGGAGCAGGAGGAGGCGGTGGTCTTTGCCACCGAGCGCGACCTGGCCATCGTGCCCAGCGCGCTGAGCCGCCTGGTGGTGCAGCAGCGCGGCGAGCCCGTCACCGACCGCACCGCCGCGCTGGCCGAGGGCACCGACGTACGGTGCTTCGCCGAGGTGCCCGGACCCGGGGACTGCGTGCTGATCGGCCTGACGGCGGCCGTACCGCACTGCGCCGTCGCCCTGGAACTCGACAGCCGGGTGGACGGTGTCGGCGTCGACCCGCGGCAGCCGCCGCTGGTGTGGGAGGCGTGGACCGAGGACGGCTGGCAGCCCTGCGACCTGGACCGCGACGGCACCGGCGGCCTCAACCGCGCCGGCGACGTCGTCCTGCACGTCCCCGGCGGGCACACGCTGTCCCGCAACGGCGGCCACGAGGCCGGCTGGCTGCGCTGCCGCGTCACCGAGCCGCTGCCCGGCCAGCCCTTCTACACGACGTCTCCGACCGTACGGTCCGCCGACGCCTGCACCATCGGCGGCACCACCCGCGTCGTGCACGCCGCCACCGTGTACGACGAGGCGCTCGGCGAATCCACCGGCCTGCCCGGGCAGCGGCGGCGGCTCGCCCGGGCGCCCGTCGTCGGCGACGACCCGCCCCTGCTGCTCCAGACCGCCGAACACGACGGCTGGCAGGACTGGCAGGTCGTCCCGCACTTCGCCGCGTCCGGGCCGGACGACCGCCACATCACCCTCGACGCCACGACCGGCGACATCGCCTTCGGGCCCGCCGTCCGCGAGGCGGACGGCAGCCTGCGCCAGTACGGCATGGTTCCCCCCAAGGGCGCGGTCGTGCGCGCCCGCCGGTACCGCACCGGGGGCGGCCGGACCGGCAATGTCACCCGGGGCGCCGTACGGGTCCTGCGCAGCTCCATCCCGTACGTCTCCGAGGTCGTCAACGGCGAAGCGGCCCGCGGCGGAGTCGACGGGGAGACCGTCGAGGAGGCCAAGGTCCGGGCCCCGATCACGCTGCGCGCCCAGGAGCGCGCCGTCACCCTGCGGGACTACGAGGAACTCGCCCGCCGGGCCGCGCCCGAGACCGCCCGGATCACGTGCCTGGAAGGCGAACGGGACGAGTACGGGTCCTACGCGGTACGGGTACTGGTCGTCCCGCAGGCCGTTCCCGACCCCGGCGGCCGGCTGCGCTTCGAGCAACTCGTCCCCGGCGACCGCCTGCTGGACCGCATCACCCGCCACCTCGACGAACGCCGCCTCATCGGCACCCGGCTCGCGGTCGGCCCGCCCTACTACCAGGGCGTCACGGTCGTCGCCACCGTCCACGCCTTCCGCGGCACCGACACCGACCGGGTGCGGCGCCGGGCCCACGACGCCCTCTACCGCCACCTGGACCCGCTCACGGGCGGCGCGGACGGCCGTGGCTGGCCCTTCGGC
The DNA here is from genome assembly GCF_040646595.1 of Streptomyces sp. NPDC045470. Lineage (NCBI taxonomy): Bacteria > Bacillati > Actinomycetota > Actinomycetes > Kitasatosporales > Streptomycetaceae > Streptomyces > Streptomyces sp. NPDC045470. Next base: position 321,089 of record NZ_JBEZAN010000005.1, on the reverse strand, counting down.
CGCCCGGTACAGGCCGGTGAGGTCTTCGCCGTCCTGCAACGCGTCCCCGGCGTGGAACTGGTCGACGAGGTCGTACTGCACGCCGCCGACCCGCTGACCGGCCGGCGCGGTGACCCGACCGACCGCATCGACCTCGAAGCGCCGTCCCTGGTCTTCTCCTTCGACCACCGCGTACGGGTGATCGGGGACGGATCGTGACGCGGCCGGCGTGCCCAGGAGGCCGCTCATGAGAGGCTCCGTCGACGGCCTGGGCTCCTCCGCGCCCATCGGCATGATGCTCCCGGCCGTCTTCGCCGACGACGATCTCGCCCAGCGCTTCGTCGGAGGGCTGGACGACGTCCTCGCGCCGATCCTGAACGTGCTGGACTGCCTGGACAGCTACTTCGACCCCGCGCTCACCCCGGCCGACTTCGCCCGGTGGCTGGGCACCTGGGTGGGCGCCGAGACCGACGGCACCGAACCCGAAGCGCGGCTGCGCGCCGCCGTGGCCGCCGCGGTCGCCCTGCACCGGGTCCGGGGCACCCGGCGCGGCCTGTCGGAAGCCGTCCGCCTCGCGTTCGGTGCCGAACCGGAGATCACGGAGAGCGGCGGCGCCGCCTGGAGCGCGCGGCCCCGCGGCCCCTTCCCCGGCAGTGCCCGCCCCCACCTGCACGTCGTCCTGCGGCTGCCCGACCCCGCCCCGGCCGACACCTACCGCCTCGACACGCTCGTGGCCGCGGCCCGTCCCGCGCACATGCCCTACACCGTCACGGTGACCACCGTCGAAAGGACCACGGAGAGATGAGCACGCCGGACTGCGGTGAGTGCGGCACCCGCGCGGAGCCGGGGAAGTCGTTCTGCGATGCCTGCGGAGCCGTCCTCCGCTGGGACGCCGGTGACCGCGGCGGCCCGTCGGCGGCTTCCGGGGCCGCTTCCGGCCGGGCCCACGGCTCGCAGGGTACGGAGCCGTACCGGACGCCGGCGCAGGGCGCCAGGGCCGAGGGGCACGGCACGGCCACGGCCACGGGCCCCGCCGGCTCCGGCGTACCGGCAGCGTCTGCGGCTCCGGGCGGGCACCGCCCTTCGGGCCCGGCGGCTCCGGAGCACACCGGGAGTCGCGACGGTGGCGGAACGGCCGACGCGTCGCGGTCCACGGCCGGGGCCGCGTCCGGGTCCGGGGCCGCATCCGGGTCCGCGTACGGATCCGGGTCCGCCGACCCGGGTCTGGAGGACACCGCCCCCCGTATCCCCCTGCCGACGGCACAGGACGGTTTCCCTCCGGAGCGGCCGGCCAGTGCTAGCAGTCCCAACGGCCCGAACGGCCCGAACAGTTCCCACCACCCCAACGGCCCGGACAGCGGGAACAGTCACCCGGCCGACCGCGCCCGTTCCCTCCTCGTGCCCGTCCCGGAGCACGAGGCTCCCCCGGCCGCCCCCGCCCCGTCCGTGGCGCCGGTCCTGCCCGGCCGGCCCGACACCGACCGGCCCCAGGTACGCGTTCCCGGGCCCCAGGGAACGGGACACGGCCCGCCCTGCTCCTGGTGCGCCACGCCCAACCATCCGGACCGTCATTTCTGCAACCGCTGCGCGATGCCCCTCGCCGAGAGCGCCGCCGTCCCCGCGCCCGGACGCCGCCCCTGGTGGCGCCGCCTCTGCGGCCCCGGCGGCCAGGAGACCCCCTGGGCCGGTGACCGTCCCCGGCTGCGCCGTGCCTTCGACCGCGTCGGTACCTGGATCACCCTGGCCGTCGCCGTGACGCTGGTCGTCCTCGGTGTGCTGTACCTCCCCGACGGCATCCAGGCGACGCGTGACCACTTCGCCAAACGGGCTCCGGTCGAGCCGGACGAGATCCGGGCCTCCCGCTCCTACCCGGGCCACGGACCGAAGCTGGTCATCGACAAGCTGAACAACACCTGGTGGGGTCCCGGGGTGGAGCAGTCGGGTCAGGGCGAGTGGGTGGAGATGCGGTTCGCGCGGCCGGTGCGGCTGCTCGACGTCATCATCACGCCGGGGACGTCCACCCGCGCCGATCAGCTCGACAAGTCCGCCCTGCCGCACCGGGTCACGGCGACGATCACGGGCCGGGACGGGCGGATCACGACCCGGGCGCTCACCCTGGACCCGGGCGCGGGCGGGCAGCGCCGCGCCTTCCGGGTCGGTGAGGCGACCAAGGTCCGGTTCACCGTCGAATCGGCGCATGCCGCGTCCGCCGGCAAGCAGGTGGCCATCGCCGAGATCGAGCTGTTCGGCCGGTCCGGTGGGGACCAGTCCTGAACCGGCCGTGGTCCGTCGTCCCGTCGGAACCGCCCGCGTGGCCGGCGGGGTGACGTGCCGCGGCGCCGGGGCGTCACAGCGACATCTCGCGAAGCTGGCGGCGCGAGGAGATGCCCAGTTTGCGGTACACGTTGCGCAGGTGCGTGTCGATGGTGCGCGGGCTGAGGAAGAGCATCACGCCCACTTCCTTGGACGTCGCTCCGGCGGCGACCTTCCCGGCGATCAGCCGTTCCTGCGCGGTGAGCAGGCCCAGCGGGTCCTCGCCGTGCCGGCGCGGCTGTTCGCCGGTGGCGCGCAGTTCCCGGGCCGCGCGCTCGGCGAAGCCGCGGGCGCCGATGCACGACAGCGTGTCGTGCGCCGCCCGCAGCTCGTCACGGGCCTCGGCCCGCCGGTTCTCCCGGCGCAGCCACTCCCCGTACGTCAGACGGGCGCGCGCGTGGAGCACCCGTACCCGGGTCCGGGCGAAGTGGTCGATGGCCTGCCGGTACAACGCTTCGCAGTCGTCGCCCCGTTCGAGGAGTGCCTGGGCCCGGAGCCGTTCGGCGACGGCCCAGGGGACGGGGTTCGCGCGGGCCAGCGCCTCCAGGTGGTCCATGGCCTCGGCCGCGTCCTCGCCGCGTCCGGCGCGCGCGGCGGCTTCGACCAGTTCGCTGTAGACGGCCCAGATCGAGTACGAGCCTGCCTGGTGCCGACGCTGGGCCGTCAGCGCGGCGTCCAGTGCCGCTTCGTAGTTGCCGAGCCCGTTGTGCAGTACCGCCCTGGCGTAGTGTTCCCCGGCGGATTCGAACGGCCGGCCCTCCCGTCCCACCAGTTCCCGCAGCTCGGCGAACCGTTCTTCGTCACCGCGGAAACCGGTCAGGACGAGTTCGGGCCCCAGCAGGGGCACCGTGCCGGCCGCCTCGTCGACGGCCCGGGCCTCGCCGAGGCTGTCGGCCGCCTCGTCGAACCGGCCGACCGACACTCTGGCGACCGCCTGGTACCGCAGGGCCTGCGGCAGCGAGGCGAGGGAGCCCTGGCGCCGTGCCTCGTCCACCTGCCGGTCCGCGATCTCCTCCGCCGCCTCGTCGTCCCGCAGGTCGATGGCGACCTGACAGAGCAGGTTCATCCGCCACGGACCCGGCGAGGAGTCGGCCGCCCGGTACGCCGTCACCGCGTCGCGCATGGCCGGCACCGCCCGCTCCACGGGCAGCATGGCCTGGTCCAGCAGCGCGTCGAGCAGCAGGTCGGCCGGCCCGGCGGTCTCCCGCTGCGGCGCCCGCTCCCGGATCCGGGCACCGAGGTCCCTGAGGAGGCCCGGGTGGATGTCGTTGTACATGAACGACGCGAACGCTTCCAGGTAGGTGTCCCGCGCCTGCTCGGGAGGGGCCAGCTCGGTCACGGCGTCGACGAGTCGGGTCGTCGCCTGCGGCGCGTGGGAGCGCTGGTACTCGATCCGGGCCCGCAGCAGGCGTGCCTTGGCGCGGCCCTGGTCGTCCATCCGGCGCCGCTCCGCGCGGGTGACCAGCGCGCGGGCCGCGTCGGGCGCCCCCGCCCGCAGCCGCAGGGTGGCCGCGACGAGCAGCCGCCCGGCCTGGCGGTCGGGAGCGGGGGTCAGTTGCCCCGCCCGCTCCATGAACGCGGCGGCCGCGGCGAATCCGCCGCGCAGGCGGGCCCGGTCGGCGGACCGTTCCAGCTCCGCGGCGATGTCCTCGTCGGCGTCGATGACCGCGTGGGCCCGGTGCCACGCCTGGCGGTCGAGGTCGGTCTCCGGATCGGTCACGGCCGCGAGAGCGCCGTGCATGCCCCGGCGTTTTTCCGGGCTGGCGGAGGCGTAGACCGCGGAGCGCACCAGCGGGTGCCGGAACCGCAACAGCGGCCCCAGGACCAGTAGTCCGGCGTCCTCCGCGTGGGTGAGGCCCGCGGCGTCCAGCCCGAGGTGCCGCGCCGCGCTGCGCAGCAGGTCGAGGTCGCCGACCGGCTCGGCCGCGGCGAGCACCACCAGCGACCGGGTGGCGTCCGGCAGCCGCTCGAAGCGGTGGACGAACTGCTCCTCCAGCGTGTCCACCACACTGGCCCGGAAGCGCCGGGGCCCGGGGACGCCGAACGGTTCCGCGTGGTGGGCGAACTCCAGCAGCGCCAGCGGGTTTCCGTGCGCCTCGGCCAGGATGCGGTCGATGACCTCGGCGTCCGGACCGATGTGCGTGGCGGCTCCCAGCAGGGCCCGGGCGTCCTCGTCGCCCAGGCCGGTGAGGGGCATCCGCGGCAGCTCGGCGAATCCGGACGACGCGCCGGCGTCACGGGTGGCGAAGACCATCGCGATCCGCTCGGCGGACACCCGACGGGCCACGAACACCAGCACGCGCCGCGAGGCGTCGTCGATCCACTGGGCGTCGTCCACCACACAGCAGACCGGCGCGTCCTTCGCCACCTCGTGCAGCAGTCCCAGGACGGCGAGGCCGACCGTCAACGGGTCGGGTGAGGTCTGCGCGCCGAGGCCGAACACCGCTTCCAGGGCTCTGCGTTGCACCACGGGAAGCCTGCGCCGGTATGCGAGGACCGGGGCGCACAGTTGGTGCAGTGTCGCGTAGAGCAGGTCGTGCTCGAACTCCGTACCGGCGGCCCGCAGCACCTCGAACCCGTCCAGCGCCTCCACCACGGCGTCGACCAGCGCCGACTTGCCGATTCCCGCCTCCCCGGCCACCACGACGGCCCCACCACGCCCGACGGCAGTCGAGGTCACCAATCCATCGAACTCACGCCGCTCCGCATGTCTGGCCACGAGCTGCACCGGAATCTTCCTCCGAGTCGACAACGCTAGAGGTTCCTCACGCTTTCCTTCAGCCAGGCCACGGCCGGACCGCTCCCCACGGCGCGGCGCACCGGTGCGTTCCCTCGACCGGTGCCCGCCTGACTGATCTCACGCTGGGAGACGACAGTCACGGCCGACAGGTTCTTGATCGGTGGCGTCATTTGACCGACACCGGGGACCGGCAGGGGCCTTCTCCGCGATGACGGAGAGCGCCGCTCCCTGCCGCACCGGTGATGGACAAACCTGACGTACCGCCACCAGCCGGGACGCGACGCGCCGGACAGTTCACCCGTGACCCGGACGAGCCGCCCCGAACTCCCGGCGCAGCCGGGCCGGGGCGACCGCGGTCACGGCCGCCTGCCCGTCCAGCTCCCGGCCCGTACCGTACGCCGCGGTGAAAGCACCCTCGCCCAGGGCGGCACGTCCTCGGCAGGTGAGGTCACGAACCTGCCGGTCGGTACGGTCGTGGGCACCGCGCAGCCGGGAGGCGGCGCCGAGCAGGGCGGCGGCCCGGTGCTGCCACCCGTGTGCCGGGGCGAACGCGGCCGTCTGCACCGCCACCAGGGACAGGGGCGGCAGGTCCCGGGCCGCCAGCGCCGCCGCGTACGTCTGCGCCAGTGCCTGCTCCGCGCCGGACAGGTCCCCCGTCTCCAGGCAGTACGCGGCCCGTACGCTGCCGACCAGTGTCCGCGCGTGATCGCCGGGGAACAAGGTGCCGCCGCGCAAGCCCCGTTCGCCGGCGTCGAGCAGTTCCCGGGCCCGGCCCAGGTCGCCGCGCCGCACCCGGGAGACGGCCTCCCACGCGTCGACCAGGAACAGCATGTCCGGCGCGCTCATGCGCCGTGCCCGTTCCCTGGCCGAGCCGATCGTCGCGATCACCCGGTCGGCATCGCCGCGCCGCAGGTACAGGTCGATCCAGCGCAGGTCGCCGAAGACCTCGTCGCCGACGCTGAGCGAGCCGAACCCGCTCGCCGGCGACCGGGCCTCGCGCAGGTCGGCGAGCGCGCCGTCGAGGTCGTCGTCGTACTGCCGCAGTTGGGCGCGCAGGGCGGCGTGACGGCCTGGCCCCAGCGGTCGCCGGCCTGCCGGAAGCAGGTCAGGGCCCCTTCCACGTCGGGGCGCATCGCGTCGAGTTCGCCCGCGTTCTCGGCGAACTGGGCCCGGAACATGCGGGCCGGCCCGGACAGCCTCACGTCGTCACCGTCGGCCGACTGCCCGATGTTCACGGGCGTGCTCCTCTCCTCCTGGAGGAACACGAGCGGGAGCGCGGTGAGTGCTCCGTACGAGGCGGGCCGTTCCGGGTGGGCGAGCAGCCGGCCGGCCACCTCGCGTATCTCGGACCGGTCGGTCGTGGCCTCCCCCGCGGTCCTCCCCGGCCGGGTGACGCACCGGTTGAGCAGGTGTGTCGCGTGGGCGCAGGCGCGGTCGGGCGTCGGTCCGCCGCCGGGCCGACAGCATGTTCACCGAACTCGCCACGCCGACCGACCCCGAATACTGGGCCGAGGACGGCGTCCACCCGACCCCGGCCGGCCACGCCGCACTCGCGGCGGCCTGGCTGCGCCTGGTCACCTGACCCCTGAGAGGGAAGCCCTCAGCGCGGCACCGCACAGGGAAATGGCCACTTCTCCGACCGTCCGACAAGACGCATACGGGAAAAGGCGAGTGGCACGCCCCTTCGGCACAGCGACACGCCATTCCGTCGCCATGGACACGGGTGGCGTCGCTGCTGTCCCCGCACCGCGCACGAACGAACTCATTTCCTGACGCGTGCCCTGCGAGGGTGCCGGGCTTTCGGTGTGCGAGCACGACACCCTTGCTCCGCTGGTAGCGCTCCGCCCCTCACGAAACGCTGCGCCGACGCCCGTGAGTTCTCCAACCGGGCACAGCCCAAAAACTGCCGTACGGCCGCCGGCTCTCCGCTCCGGGTTCCCGACTGGCGCATCACCTTTCCGCCCGGCTCGGAATGCGTCAGCACGTGTCGCGGGCCGGTTTGGGTCGTTGTTCCGCGTGCGGGCCGGGAAATGTTGCGTGGCCCTGTGCGTGTCCTCCGTCTGATCCGGCGGAACGGCTACGGCGAGACGGGCGGACGGCGGCAGAGGTGGCGGCGGTGAAAGTGGCGGCGGGCACGTGGCTGCAAGATCAGGCGGTGACCGAACTGCTGGCCCTGAGCGGGCGGGCACTGCCCCTGCTGCGGCAGTGGGCGGCCGCGGACCCGGGCAGCGGGCCGGCCCGGGCGCTGCTGACGTTGGCGACCTCCGACAGTCTGAGCGACGCGGCGCTCAAGGACCAACTGGTGGTCGCGCACCGGGACGCGCAGGCGGCGGGCGAGCGCGAGGCGAGCTTGGTGTACGGGGTGTACCTCCACACCCACGGGCAGTTCCGGCTGACCGCCGACCACCTGATCGCGCACTTCGCCCGATGGCCCGCCGACGAGGTGGCCGGACTGCTGCTCGGCGCGTTCCCCGCCTGCGGGGAGGCCGCCTACCGCGCGCACGGTGACGCCCTGGTCGAGGAACAGTCGGCGCTGGCCGGCCCGGACAGCTGGGCCTGGACGAGCTGGCTGGCCGTGACGAGGGCGGAGCAGGGCCGCGTACGGGAGGCGCACCGGCTGGCCCGGCAGGCGCTGGAGATCCACCCCCGCTCGGGCGTGGCCGTGCACGCTCTCGCGCACGCGGAGCACGAACTGGGCGCGGGCCGCGCCGGCGTCGAGTACCTGGACGGGTGGCTCGCGGCGGACCCGCACGCCGTACAGGCGCGGCACCTGAACTGGCACGCCGCGCTGCACTCGATCGCCTGCGGCGACTTCCCCGACGCACGCCGACGGGCCGACACGGCGCTGGAGCGCGGGGACGTGGGGATGCGGGCCGGGGTGAACTGGCGGCTCATGCTCGCCGGTCAGACACCGGCAGGCCGTAGCGACGTGGAGCAGGTACGGGACCTGCTCGCCGGGCCGGGCGGGACGGCGGAGGTCTTCCACACCTTCAACCTCGCCCTGGCGCTGGCTGTCGAAGCGGCCACCGACGACCTGCACGCCCTGGCCTACCGTACGGCCGCCGACGACCGACCCGACTTCCGCGACGTCCTGACGCCGGTGGTCCAGGCCCTGGCGCAGATCACCGGGGGCCGGCCCGCGGCGGCGGCCGCCCTGCTCAGCGCGCTGGGCGAGCGGACGCGGCGGATCGGCGGGGTACGGATGGAACGCGAGATCATCCAGGACACCCTCGCCCGTGCCCTGGCCGGAGCCGGTGCGTACGAGCACGCTGCCCGGCTGCTGCGCCACCGCACGGCCGGCCGCCGGCACCACGTCTACGAGGACCTGCTGCTCACCGCCTGTTCCCCTGTCCCGGCGCCCGGCCCGCTCTGATCACCCGGTGCGGTGGACCGTCCGCCCGGTCCGCCCGCCCACCCGGGGCAGCCGGTCGCCCGACCGGCCCGCTCCGCCTTCTTCCGGACGGAGATGTTCCATGGCCGTGCCCCAGATGATCGTCGTGTCGCCGCCCGGCAGCGGCACCCCGCTGCTGGCCGACATCACCACCGCACTCGGCTACACCCCCTACGGCACGATGAGCGGCGACCCGCGCATCCCGGCCGGGCAGCCGGGCCCGGACGAGGTCTACCCGCTGCTGCGCGCCGCCTACGGCGCAGACCGCGCCGCGCTCCTGCTGAACCCGGCCGACCGGATCCGGAACACCGCTCTGCAGGACGCCTTCGAGGTCGCGGTCAGCGCCCTGTGGCGGGTGTGGTGGACACGCCTGGGCCAGCCGACGGCGCTCGCCTCCCCGGGCGCCCCGGACACCGAGACCCGCCTGGCGCGCCTGCCGGAAGCCGAACTGCTCGGGCTGCTGCCGGGGCGGGGCTGCTGGTATCTCACCGGGCTGGATCTGGACACGGCCGACGCGGGGTTCCTGCGCGCCTGGCACGCGGACCGCCGGCCGCCCATCGTCTTCCACCACCGCGACCTCCGCGACCGCCTCGTCAGCCAGATCCACGCACTGTCCCAGCCCGTGGACCCGGTCGGCTCGCTGCCAGGACACCTCGTCTACCACGACATCCTCGCCGCGCAGCCCACCCTGGACGCCAAGATCACCCTCGCCCTCACCGACCCCGGCTTCCCCGGTATGCGCGAAGCGCGCCGCAGCCGGTGGCTGCTGCACCACCCCGCCGTCTGTGTGATCAGCCACGAAGAACTCGCCGGTCCCGCGCACGGTGGCACCACGTACGCCCGTGAACAGGCCCTCGCCCGCCTCCTCCACGCCATCGGCCACCCCGGCCCCGTCCAGGCCCTCGCCTCGGCGCTGCCGCCGCCCGCCTCCGACGCCGACGACCTCGCGGCGGGCGCCGGACGGAAACACTTCACCCCGGCGCACGAAAGGCTGCTGTCCCGCCTCCACGGTGCCTGCTGATCCCCGGCCGCCCGGCGGCTCCTTCGGCTCCCTCGTGGCTTTCTCCTGATCGCGGCGGGGCATGGCGGCCCGGCGCCAGGCGGCCACCATGGCCCGCACGGCGTCCAGCCAGGGGGTACCGAGGTCTCCAAACGGCGGGCTGTCGGCGGCTGGGGCTCTCCCCACACCCGGCGCGCGAAGAGCCGGGCCCAGGGGTGCTCCGGTGGCCCCTGGGCCCGTGGTCCGCCCGCTCCCTGACGGACCAGGCCGTCCCGACCGCTACTTCAGGCCGGCCCGGCGGCACCCGTCGAAGGCGATCTTCGCGGGGACGAAGGCCCGCCGCAGCTCGGTGTAGCAGGCCCGGTAACTCTCCTTGGTCCCCTTGGCGCCGAGGAGACAGCCTCGTTCGACCACCTCCGGGTCGGCCTCGGGGTGCTGTTCCAGCACGTAGTAGAAGCAGCTCTGCGGGGTCGCGTGGACGGCCGGGGCCGCGGCGACGACGACGCCGAGGGCGAGGGCGAGACCGCTGAGGGCGGCGCCGAGGCGTGGGGCAAGACGCATGGTGGGCTGTCCTTTCGGGCGATGCACCGAGACGGTGACTCGGTGCGAGTGATCCACAGCGGACAGTGCCCAACGCCGAGAGTGGTGACGCCGTGGAGTGCGGGGCGCGAAAGGCGAACGGCAGGCGCGCGCGGAGCGGATTTCAGGGCTGGTCGTGCTCCGGCGCGCGACGACGTCCAAAGCGATCGCGAGACGCCGTCCCGTCACCCCCGTGCCCTTGGTCATGCCGAAGGCGTACCGGTCGATCGTGGCCGTGCCGCTCGCTGTCGTCCGTTTGCCCTCGCGAGCGAACGCGCCGAGGGCGACGGCGATCGCCAAGTGCAGGGGCCGACGAGCAAGTTCTGACACCGCGCCGCTCCGGGCGGCCGAGCGGGCAGGGAGTGTCCTGTCCGCCCGGGCGCCCGGCCCGTTCAGCGTGTCCGTCGGGTCACAGCACCCGGACGTCGTGGACGGGGAGGCACCGGCTCTCGTCGTCCAGGCAGGCGCCGGTGCGCAGGTCGAAGCGCTGCTTGTACATGGGTGAGGTGACGACCGGGACGCCGTCGACCGCCCCGTAGATGCCGCGGGAGATGACACCGGCCCGGGAGACGGGGTCGGTGTCGGAGACGGCGAAGACCTCGCCGTCCGGTGAGCGGAAGAGCGCGACCGCCACCGCTTCGTCGCCGTCGCCGACACCGACCGGTATTCCGCGTCCCGGCTCCAGGTCTTCCAGCAGGCAGACGGACTGCCACTCGCCCTCGGGCGTACGGACCTGGACGTGTCCGGGGGCGGCCGGGCCGGCCGGGGCGGGGAAGGAGCTGGTGAAGCGGCGCAGTTTCGCCGGGTCGTCCAGGACGGCCCGCCATTCGTCGCGGTAGGCGTCCACGTGCCGCTGCATCTGGGATTCGAGTTCCTCGGCCAGTCCGAGGGAGTCGTGCAGGACGACGTCCCGTACGTGGGCGACGCCGCCGTCGATCCGCTCCAGCCAGGCCGCGGTGCGCTCCAGGCGGTCCGCGGTGCGGATGTAGAACATCAGGAAGCGGTCGACGACCCGGATCAGTTCCTCGTCGCTCAGGTCCTGCGCGAGGAGGTCGGCGTGGCGGGGTTTGACGCCGCCGTTGCCGCCCACGTAGAGGTTCCAGCCGTTGGCCGTGGCGATGACGCCGACGTCCTTGCTCTGTGCCTCGGCGCACTCGCGGACACAGCCGGAGGCCGCCAGCTTCAGCTTGTGCGGGGACCGCAGTCCGCGGTACCGCAGTTCCAGCTCCACGGCCATGCCGACGGAGTCGCGCTGCCCGAAGCGGCACCAGCGGGAACCGGCGCAGGATTTCGCGGTGCGCAGGGATTTGCCGTACGCGTGGCCCGATTCGAGACCGGCGTCGACCAGCCGGCGCCAGATGGCGGGGAGCTGGTCGACGGTGGCGCCGAACAGGTCGATGCGCTGGCCGCCGGTGAGTTTGGTGTAGAGGCCGAATTCGCGGGCGACCTCGCCGAGCACGACGAGGTGGTCCGGGCTGATCTCCCCGGCCGGCAGGCGGGGCACCACGGAGTAGGTGCCGTCCTTCTGGAGGTTGGCGAGGAAGAGGTCGTTGGTGTCCTGCAGCGCGGCCTGCTCGCCGTCGAGGATGTGGTGCAGGCCCAGTTCCGGGCCGAGGGTGGCGAGCAGCGAGGCGACGGTCGGGCGGCAGACCGCGCAGCCGTGCGGCGGCTTGCCGTCCGGGCCGGGTACGCCGTACTCCCGGGCCAGCCGGGAGAAGCTGTCGGTGCCGGTGACCCGGATGATCTCGTACAGTTCCCGGCGGGTCTGCGTGAAGTCCGGGCACAGGCCGCCGGGGCCCGTCTCGACGCCGTCGGCCGCCAGTTGCGCTTCCATGATCGAGGTCACGGCGCCGACGCAGCCGCCGCACTGGGTGCCGGCGCCGGTGCACTTCTTCACCGCGGCCAGGTCGTGCGCGCCGCCCCGCACGGCGTCGCGCAGCGTCTTCTTGGTGACACCGTTGCACGAGCAGATCACCGCGTCGTCGGGGAGCACCGCGGTGGTGTCCACCGGGCCCGACGCGTCGGCGGGCAGCAGGAAGGAGGCCGGCGGGCCGGGCAGCCGGGCGCCCACGAGGGGCCGCAGCGTGCCGTACGCGTCCGCGTCCCCGACCAGGATGCCGCCCATCAGCTTGCCGTCCGGGCCGAGCACCAGCTTCTTGTAGACACCGGAACCGGAGTCGGCCCAGAGCACCGATCCGCCGGCGTCCGGGGCGAAGGGGTCGCCGAAGGAGGCGACGTCCGCGCCCAGCAGTTTGAGTTTGGTGGAGGTGTCGGCGCCGGTGAAGCTGCCTTCCTTGCCGGTCAGGGTGTCCGCCAGGGCTTCGGCCATCCGGTAGCCGGGCGCGACCAGCCCGTAGACGTTGCCGTCGGCGGCACGGGCGCACTCGCCGAGCGCGTAGACCTCCGGCGCGGAGGTGCGGCATTGGGTGTCGATCACGATGCCGCCGCGGTCCGCGACATCGAGGCCGGCCGTCCTGGCGAGTTCGTCGCGGGGCCGTACGCCCACGGAGAAGACGATGATGTCGGCCTGGACGCCGGTGCCGTCCGACAGGGACAGTCCGCGCACCCGTCCGTCCGCGCCGGTCCACACCTCGGTGATCGCCGCGTCCGTGTGCACCTGCACGCCCATCGCCTCGACGGTGTGTGCCAGGACGTCGGCTCCGCCCGTGTCCACCTGACCGGGCATCAGCCGGGGCGCGGCCTCGACCACGCTGGTCTCCAGGCCGAGCGAGCGCAGGGCGCCGACCGCCTCCAGGCCGAGCAGCCCGCCGCCGACGACGGCCGCGGTGCGGGCGCCGCGCGCCGCCTCCTGGATGTCGCGGACGTCCTCCAAGGTGCGGTAGACGAAGCATCCGGGCGCGTCCCGGCCGGGCACCGGTGGGACGAAGGCGTACGAGCCGGTGGCCAGTACCAGCGCGTCGTAGTGCCATGTCGCGCCCCTGCGCGTGGTCACCGTGCGGGTGGCGGTGTCGACGGCGGTGGCGGGGTCGCCGAGGCGCAGGGTGATGTCGTGACGGGCGAAGAAGTCGGGGTCGGCGAGGTTCAGTTCCTCCGGGGTGGTGCCGGTGAACAGCGAGGAGAGGTGGACGCGGTCGTAGGCGCGGCGCTCTTCCTCGGCGAGGACCACGACGCGCCATCGCCCGCTGCCGTCCGCGCTGCCCGGCCCGCCCCGGCCGTCCGGTCCGGCGAGCGCGTCCCGTGCGGCCAGTTCTTCCAGCAGCCGTTGGCCGACCATTCCGTGACCGACGAGAACAAGGGTGGGCCGGTCGGTGGATGACACCATGAGAGGACTCCTGCCAGCTGCTTGGCGACGGGACGCGTTTTTCCGTTTTCCACGACTGCCGCCCGAGCCCGCCGCCTCCCGGGCCGCAGCGCTTTCAGGCTATGCCCGCTCCGCACCCGGGCCCCGCGCCGAAGGGCCTTTTAACCAGGGCCGGTCGCCCCTGTGCAGCCGGGACCAGCAGTGCCTTTCCGCGGCGCGCGTACGCCTTTAGCGTGACGGCATGGATTCCCGTTCCCCTGTGCTGATCGCCGCCGCTCACGGCAGTCGCGAGGCCCGGGCGCAAACGGAAACACACCGGTTGCTGGCGCACGTGCGCGCCCTGCGTCCGGCGCTGCGGGTGGAAACCGCTTTTTTCGACATTCACCGTCCCACGGTCGACGAGGCGGTGGCCGCCCTGCACGGCGTACCCGCGGTCGTGGTGCCTTTGTTGCTGGGGTCGGGATTTCATTTCTCCGTGGATCTGCCCGCGCTGCTCGGGCCTGCTCGCGCCGCGCGACCGCTGGCTCCGCATCCGCTGCTCGTCGAGGCGCTCGCGCACCGTCTCCAGGAGGCCGAGTCGCACGCCGGTTTCCCTGCGGACGCCGTCGTCCTGGCTGCCGCGGGCTCGCGCCGGCCGGGTGGCGACGACAGTTGCCACGCCGCTGCCCGGGACCTGGCAGCGGCGCTGTGCGCCCGGCGGGGTGCCCCCGTTCCGGTACGGCCGGCCGTCCTGTGCGACGGTTCCGCGGACGGCCGGTCCCTGGCCCGTACGGCAGCCGACCTGCGTGCCGAAGGCCGCACCCGCGTCGCTGCCCTGCCCTACCTGATGGCCTCCGGACGCTTCTCCGACCGCCTCGCCGAGGAGGCCGGCCGGGCGGGGTGCGTGATCATCGCCCGTCCTCTCGGCGCCCAGGAGGCCATGGCCCGCCTCGTCCTCGCCCGTTTCGACGCCTGCGCCGGGCCGGCGGCGGCGGAGACCGGCCTCGGTGACCGGGTGGCCCGATGGGACGTACCAGGCGTGTCGGACACCGCTGGGCGTCGTTGACCGGACGGCGGCCGGTCCGGCCGGTCAGCCGTTTCCGGAAACCGTTCCAGAAAGAGGATGAATGATGCGTGTCTTGCGTCCGGTCGCCGTGGCTCTCGCGGGGCTCACTTTCGCCGCGACCCTTTCCACGGGCGAAGCGTCCGCCGCGACGGGGTCGTTCGTCTGGCTGGGGCCGAAGGGCAAGTCGTATCTGGTGGAGAATCCGCCGAACGGCCGGTGCCTGACGATGCAGCAGCAGGCGCACGGTGCCCGCAATGCCACGAAGACACCGGCCGTCCTTTTCTCGGGCAAGAAGTGCAAGGGGCGGGCCGTACCGCTCGCTCCCGGTCAGCAGGCACCGCGTGACGCGGCCTTTGCCAGCGTGCGGTTCGGCTGACGGGAGAGCGGGTTCCTCACACTGCCGACAGGCCGTATTCCGCGAAAGCCCCGCGGGCCGCCGCCACTTCGGGAGCGGTGGGGGTCGGGGTGTCCCGCAGCGTGAAGTCCAGGCCGAGGCGTTCCCATTTGGCGGCGCCGAGTTTGTGGAAGGGCAGTACGTCCACCCGGGTCACGTTGCCGAGCGAGGCGGCGAAGGAGGCCACGCCCGCGATGTTCGCGGGGGCGTCGGTCAGCCCGGGGACGAGCACGAAGCGTACCCACACCTCCTTGTCGAGGCGGGCCAGCCGCCGGGCGAAATCCAGGGTCGGGCGCAGGTGCCGGCCGGTGAGCCTCTGGTAGAGGGCGGGGTCCCAGGACTTGATGTCCAGCAGCACGAGGTCGGTGTCGCGCAACAGCGCGTCGGTGGCCCGGACACCGAGGTAGCCGGAGGTGTCCAGGGCCGTGTGCAGGCCGAGTTCGTGCTTGAAGCGGTGGAGGAGCTCGCCGGCGAAGACGGGCTGGAGGAGCGGTTCGCCGCCGCTGAGGGTGGCGCCGCCGCCCGCGGCCCGGATGAACGCCCGGTACTTCGCCGCCTCGGCCACCATGGCGTCGGCCAGGACGCGCTTGCCGTCGCGCATCTTCCAGGTGTCGGGGTTGTGGCAGTACAGGCAGGACAGCGGGCAGCCCGCCAGGAACGTCACGAAGCGGGTGCCGGGACCGTCGACGCCGGTGGACAGGTCCCAGGAGTGCACCGACCCGGCGACCGGCCGGTGCCCGACCGCACCGGCCGGCGTCGTGGCTTCCAGGGCCGCCCGCGCTCCGGCGAGGGGCACCGCGGTCTCGGGGGACATCACAGGGCTCCGTGGAAGGTGCGGTTGAGGACGTCGAGCTGCTGCTCGCGCGTCAGCCGGACGAAGTTGACCGCGTAGCCGGACACCCGGATCGTCAGCTGCGGGTACTTCTCGGGGTGCGCCATGGCGTCTTCCAGGGTCGCCCGGTCCAGCACGTTGACGTTCATGTGGAAGCCGCCGCCGGCCGTGTAGCCGTCCAGCACGCCCGTCAGGTTCGCGATCCGCTCCTGCTCGGTGCGGCCGAGCGCGTCCGGGGTGATGGTGTTGGTCAGCGAGATGCCGTCCTCGGCGTCGTCGTACGGCAGCTTGGCGACCGACAGGGCGGAGGCGAGGTAGCCGTGCTCGTCGCGGCCGTTCATCGGGTTGGCGCCGGGCGCGAAGGGCTCGCCCGCCGGACGCCCGTCCGGGGTGGCGCCGGTCTTCTTGCCGTAGACGACGTTGGAGGTGATGGTCAGCACGGACTGGGTGTGCACGGCGTCCCGGTAGGTGGGGTGCTTGCGCACCTTCTGCATGAACGTGTGGACGATGTCCTTGGCGATCTGGTCGGCCCGGTCGTCGTTGTTGCCGTACGCCGGGTACGTGCCCTCGGTCTCGTAACCCGTGACCAGCCCGGTTGCGTCCCGGACGGCGCGCACCCGGGCGTGCTTGACGGCCGACAGCGAGTCCGCGGCGACCGAAAGGCCGGCGATGCCGCAGGCCATGGTGCGCAGCACGGCGCGGTCGTGCAGGGCCATTTCGATGCGTTCGTAGGCGTACTTGTCGTGCATGTAGTGGATGACGTTCAGGGCGTGGACGTACGTCTTGGCCAGCCACTCCAGCATCGCGTCGTAGCGTTCGGCGACGGTGGCGTAGTCCAGGTACTCGCCCTCGACCGGCTCGAAGCCCGCCACCACGGTCTTGCCGGTCACCTCGTCCCGGCCGCCGTTGATGGCGTACAGCAGGGCCTTGGCGACGTTGACGCGGGCGCCGAAGAACTGCATCTGCTTGCCGACCGCCATGGCCGACACGCAGCAGGCGATGGCCGTGTCGTCCCCGTACTTGGGCCGCATCAGCTCGTCGGACTCGAACTGGAGCGCGGAGGTGTCGATGGCGGCCTTCGAGGCGAAGTCCTTGAAGCCGCGCGGCAGGCGCGGCGACCAGAAGACGGTCAGGTTGGGTTCGGGGGCCGGACCCAGGTTGTAGAGCGTCTGGAGGGCGCGGAAGGTCGTACGGGATACGAGCGGGCGGCCGTCCTCGCCGATTCCGGCCAGCGACCAGGTGACCCAGGTGGGGTCGCCGGAGTACAGCTCGTTGTACTCCGGGGTGCGCAGGAACCGTACGATGCGCAGCTTGATGACGAAGTCGTCGATCAGTTCCTGCGCCCGCTCCTCGTCGAGGGTGCCGCGCTCGATGTCGCGGCGGAGGTAGATGTCGAGGAAGGTGTCGATGCGGCCGATCGACATGGCCGCGCCGTTCTGCTCCTTGACGGCGGCCAGGTAGCCGAAGTAGAGCCACTGCACGGCCTCGCGGCCGGTGGCGGCGGGCCGGGCGATGTCGTACCCGTACGCGGCGGCCATGGCCTTCAGTTCGCCGAGCGCCTTGATCTGCTCGGATATCTCCTCGCGCTCGCGGATCACGTCCTCGGTGGGCCACTGCGCGTCCGCCTCGGCCTTGGCGGCCTGCTTGTCCTCGACGAGCCGGTCGACGCCGTAGAGCGCGACGCGGCGGTAGTCGCCGATGATGCGGCCCCGGCCGTAGGCGTCGGGCAGGCCGGTGATGATGCCGGCGGAGCGGCAGGCGCGGATCTCGGGGGTGTACGCGTCGAAGACGCCGTCGTTGTGGGTCTTGCGCAGCCGGGTGTAGATCTCCTTGACCGCCGGGTCGGCCTCGTACCCGTACGCCGCCAGGGCGCCCTCGACCATCCGCCAGCCGCCGCCCGGCATGATGGCGCGCTTGAGCGGGGCGTCGGTCTGGAGGCCGACGATCAGGTCGCGTTCCTCGTCGACGTAACCGGGCGCGAACGCGTCGATGCGGGACGGGGTGTGGATGTCCACGTCGTGGATGCCCCGGTTCCGCTCGTCCGGGAACATGCCGAGCAGCTTCTGCCACACCGCGGTGGTGCGCTCGGTCGGGCCCGCGAGGAAGGAGCCGTCGCCCTCGTACGGGACGTGGTTGTGCTGGACGAAGGCGCGGACATCGACGGCGTCCCGCCACCGTTCGCCCTCGAAACCCTCCCACGCCGTGTCGCCGGTCGTCTTCTCCACAGGTGTTGCGGTCATGGTGCGCACCTTCCGAATAGCTGTGCCTGCGCCCGCCCCCATTGCACTGCCGCGTGCCGTTCACCGAGGTCGGCGTTGGTCCCGACCCGGAGGCCGAAGGGCCCTCGGCGGGCGAGGGACCGTGTGCCGGGAGGACGTTGGTCCCCGGGCGCGGGACCTTGGGGCCGTCCCCGCGGCGGCCGCCGTGCCCCGAGAGTGGGGGTCGGACGTACTTCCGTTCCTTCCTCAGGAGGCCCGTATGCCCGGCATCGTCACCGTCGGCCTCGACGGAACCGACCACAGCCTCGCCGCCGCCGACTGGGCCGCCGCCGAGGCCGCACGGCGCGGAGCGCGGCTGCGGCTGGTGCACGCGTGGATCTGGCGTCCCCTGGACGTGCCGGTCGCGGCGGACGAGGAGGTGCAGCGCCACTGGGCCGCGGGGGGGCTGCGGGAGGCCGCGGCCCGGGTGGCCGAAAACTTCCCCGACCTGCCCGTCACCAGGGAGATCCTGGCGGCCGAGACGGTACCGGCCTTGCTCGCCGAGGCTGCCGCGGCGGACCTGCTGGTGCTGGGCTCGCGCGGCCACGGCACGCTGGTCGGCTATCTGCTCGGCTCGGTGGGCCTGCACGTACTGCGGCAGGCCACCACCCCCGTCGTCCTCGTCCGCAGCCCCCGCCGCGACGAAGCGGAGCAGCCGCGGGACGAGGTGGTGGTGGGGGTGCAGGACGGGCGGGAGAGCGGACCGGTGCTGGAGTTCGCCTTCGCGGCCGCCGCGGCCCAGGGCACGACCCTGCGGGCGGTACGGGCCTGGAACATCCCGCCCGTCCTGGTGTGGGGCGGCGAAGCCATGCGCGCGGCCGACGACGCCGGCGGCCTGGAGCCGCTGGAGCGCAAGCGGCTGGCCGACGCCGTACGGCCGTGGCGCGAGCGCTTCCCCCAGGTGGAGGTCGTCGAGCACGTCGAGATGGGCGGCGCGGGGCAGGTCCTGCTGGCCGGCTGCGCACGGGCCCGGCTCCTGGTGGTGGGGCGGCGCAGTCCGGGCCGCCACGACCTGCGGAAGATCGGCGCGGTCGCGCACGCGGCGCTGCACCACGCGCCGTGCCCGGTGGCGGTGGTGCCTCATCCGTGAGAGCCGGTGCCCGGCCATGGGCCCTCATGGGTGGGGCTCTCCCGCCGTCACGGGCGAAATGGCCCGCACCGGGGCCCGTTCGGCCCTGTCGCCGGGAGCCCGCTCCGGGAAGGCTGGCGGTCAGGCAACGAGTGCCCGGACGAGCGCCGCCGGAGCAGAGAGTGTGCAGCATGAACGACGAAGACGCACAGCATGTCGAGGTACGCCGCGAGCTGGCGGCCCGGGGGATGCAGCAACTGCCCCGGGAGGAATCGCTGCGGCTGCTGGGCAGTGTCCCGCTCGGCCGGCTCGTGTTCACCCAGAACGCCCTGCCGGCCATCCGCCCGGTCAATCACCTCCTCGACGGGGAGGACATCGTCGTCCGGCTCAACGACGGGGCGACCCTCACCTCGATCGCGCCGCCCGCGGGCGAGGCGGGTCTGGTGGTCGCCTACGAGGCCGATGCCATCGATCCGCACACCCGCCTGGGCTGGAGCGTCATCGTCACCGGATACGCCCGGCTGGTGGCCGATCCGGCGCAGGTGGCCCGCTACGAGGATCTGCTGCGGCCGTGGGTGGCGCAGACCATGAACGGCGTGCTGCGCATCCAGCCGGACCTGGTCACCGGATTCCGGCTGGTGGCGCAGCCCGCGGTCGCGGTGTGCGCCGCGGGCGGCGAGGGGCGTTGAGGCAGCGGCTCCCTGCGGCGGGACCGGCGCCGTACGGGGCGCGTACCCGGCTCCTGCTGCCGCTCAGCGGTCGTCGGCCGGCGCTCCGTCGGCGGTGCCCGTGAGCCGGTCGCCGAGCGCGCTCCTCCGGTACAGCACATGCCGTCCGTCCCGGGTCCGGGTGACCAGTCCGGTGGCGTGCAGGACGCGCAGGTGCTGGGAGACGGCGCTCGGGGTGACCTTCAGGCGGCGGGCCAGCTCGACGGTCGGCAGCGGCTCTTCGAGGAGGCTGAGCAGCCGTGCCCGGGCCGCGCCGAGCAGGGACGTCAGGGCGGCCGTGCTGACGACCGGCGCCTCCGGGCCCCACAGGGTGGCCACTCCCCGGCTGGGATAGACGAGACTCGGCGCCTCGTCCGGGCCGACCGGCGGCGCGGGCTTGTGCGCGAACACGGACGGGAGGAGCAGCAGCCCCCGGCCGGACGCC
Organism: Streptomyces sp. NPDC045470; assembly: GCF_040646595.1. Lineage (NCBI taxonomy): Bacteria > Bacillati > Actinomycetota > Actinomycetes > Kitasatosporales > Streptomycetaceae > Streptomyces > Streptomyces sp. NPDC045470. The sequence goes on along the minus strand of NZ_JBEZAN010000005.1, from coordinate 301,075 downwards.
TCGACCCGGTGCCTGCTGATCATCTGGTGGATGTACAGCTCGCCGTCCCGCCAGCGCAGGTTCGGGTGCATGTCGGCGAAGAGCAGCCGGGCGCCTCCCAGGGCGAGCCGCCGGGCGCGGTAGGTCATGTCGGCTTCCAGCACCAGCCGGATCTGCGGCCACAGCGGCTCGACGGCCACCTGCCAGTACTGCCGCAGGAGGTCGCAGAGGGCGTCGCGGAGACCGGCGACCGACGCGTCGTCGGCGAGGGACACGTCGCCGAGCGCCTCGGGGAGCGGGTCGGGGGCGTGCGCGAGCAGCAGGTCGTGGCGGACGCGGGCAGCGGGCGTCCGGCGGACGAGGGCGAGTTCTTCCTCGAACGCTGGGGCGAAGCTCGTGGGGTTCGGCGTCAGGAAGTCGGGGAGCGTACGCCGCTGCGCGACCAAGGACATCAGCAGACCGGTGTCGAGCGCGCCCAGCTCGCCGAGTACGGACCTGCGCCAGGGCAGGTGCAGCGCGGACAGGCCCGGGTCCTGCAGCACGCGCAGGCTGAACAGGGTCTCGTGCAGGGGGGACAGGGCGAACCGGGTGTCCGCGAGGTCCTCGACGCCGAGCACAAAGCTGATCATTAAGCCGTACGCTACATCGATTGGCGACGTACCGTCGATGCCGTGGACTTCCTGCCATGACCAACACAACTCATGAGCGGTGGGCGGCGTTTGCCGCCGGGGCGGAGTGCGACATCGGCGCGGCGGCGGCCGGTCTCCCCCGGGGGACCGAGGAATGAACCGTCGTACCGTGCTGCTCCTGGCGGTCACCTGTGCCGTGGCGGTCGGCAACATCTACTTCCCGCAGGCCATCGGTCCGTTGGTCGCCTCCGGGCTGCACGTGTCGCCCGACGCGGCCGCCGTGGTGGTGACCGCCACACAGATCGGTTACACGGCCGGGACAGTCCTGCTCGTGCCGCTCGGTGACCGGCTGCCGCACCGCCCGTTCCTCGTCACCCTGCTCGCCCTGACCGGTCTGGCACTGCTCGCCGCGGGCTGCGCGCCGGCGCTGCCGCCCCTCGTCGCCGCCGGCGCCGTGGTCGGTCTGACCACGGTGGGCGCGCAGATCGTCGGCCCTCTGGCGGCCGGTCTCGTGGGCGCCGACCGCCAGGGAGCGGTGCTCGGCACCCTGCTGAGCGGATCGACCGGCGGCATGCTGCTGGCCCGGACCTTCAGCGGCACGCTCGGCGAATGGCTGGGCTGGCGGGCTCCCTACCTCGTCGCCGCGGTCGTGGCGCTGCTCCTGGCCTGCGTTCTGGCGTTCACGGTGCCGACCACGGCCCCGTCCTCCCGCCAGCGGTACGCGGCCCTCCTGTCCGAACCGCTGCGCCTGCTGCGCACCGAGCCGGGCCTGCGCCGCTCGTGCTTCTACCAGGCAACCGTCTTCGCCGGGTTCTCCGCGGTCTGGACCTGTCTGGCGCTCCTGCTCACCGGTCCGGCCTACGGGCTGGACGCCCGAGCGGTGGGCATGATCGCCCTGGTCGGCGCGGCGACCATGCTCTGCACCCCGCTCGCCGGCCGCCTGGTGGACCGCCACGGTCCCGATCCGGTGAACCTCGTCTGCCTGCTCGGCGTTCTCGTCTCGGCCGCCGTCCTCACCGCCGGCTCCCGGGGCGGCGCCCTGGGGCTGGCCGCCCTGGTCGTGGGCACGCTGCTCCTCGACGTCACGATGCAGTCCGGCATGGTCGCCAACCAAGTACGCGTCTACGCCCTGCGCTCCGACGCCCGCAGCAGGCTCAACACCGCCTACATGACCTGCGCCTACCTGGGCGGCAGTGCGGGTTCCTGGCTCGGTGTACGCGTCTGGAGCCAGGCCGGCTGGCGCGGCGTGTGCGCACTCGTCGCACTGCTCGCCGTACTCGCCCTCGTCCGCCACCTGTTGGCACCGCGCACGGCGAAGGACGGCGAACGGCGCCACCGCGCCCGGAGCGAGCCTCAGCGGGCGCCCTCCGTGGCCTCGGACTGCCACGAGTGAAGCGCTTGTTCGAGGCCCTGGGGCCGCCGGCGCGGGCGGCTTCCGGCGCGGTGAAGGTCAGGTGGACATCACCGTCCATATCGATGTGCCGGGCCTCGCGTTCCAGCTTCCACGTACCGGCTCCACCACCCGCATGCGCCGCGGTGCTGCCGGGCCCGTCAGAATCCGGGATCCGGCCAGTCGGTTGCGGTAAAGGTGCCGTCGGCCTTGAGTTCCACCGTGCCGAACGGTTCGGCACGGCAACTGCCGACCAGATCCGGGCGAGTGAGCCCAGCAGGCCGCTTGCCTCTCTCACCGACTCCTCCGTGACGGCCTTTCAGCTTGGCTCTGCCGGGAACGGGAACCCTGGAGTTTCCCGCCGGATGCATGATCAGCAGGCAGGGGCGGGGCAGTGCTTCAACCCGACCCCGCTGGTAACCGCGCGACGGCCGCCCTGGTGCCACAGAGTCACTCACTGAGCGTCCGGAGACGGGCCACTGGCGGCAAGGAACCGCCGCATGGTCGGTCAGCGTGCCACCCCCACCGCTGTCCGTCTCGTCGTTTCTGAAAAACTGATCCCGCTCATCTGACTGATCGGGGGAATCGCGATGCGCTGGAAGGCTGTGGTCGTGGCCTGTTCACTGGTCGTGGCTACGTCGGCGACTTCGGCCGGGTGCGCCCGGTACTTCGCCTGCGGCCCCGAGGGGGCCTGGCCGAAGGGATTGACCGAGGACGACCTGGTCGGCCAGTACGTCGGCTCGCCCTCCGGCAAGCTGGAACTGAAGGCCGACGGGACGATGCGAGCCACCGACTGGCCGAAGTACGACGTCTTCGGCGACAACCCTGAGCTTGCCCCTCAGGAGGTACGGGGCACCTGGCGCATCCGACCCGGCTCGCACAAGACACCGCACGGCGATTTCGCTGAGGATGATCTGGATCTGACGGGGGCGGATGGAGGTTTCGCCGTCTCAGGCAGTCGCGAGAACCCCCGCCTGTACAGGGGGGTCGGCGACCCCGACGGCTGCCACTTCCACGAGTTCAAACGCGTCGAGTAGCAGTGCCCCTCGTCCGCGTGCAGGTGATTGCCGGATCCGGATGTCGGCCGTATGAGGCGCGGTGATGACGCTGCCGACGCGGTCGCTCCCGGCTCTGCGTGTTTCGCGATCACCCGTCGGACGGCCCATCTCGTAAGAGCGCGAGGTGGGTTCAGGGCTGCGCCTTGCAGGCCGCGCGAGCCGCGCCGACCACGGCGACTGCATCCTTGAACGAGATGTCGAGCTTCTTCTTGGTCTCTCGGGTGACATCGATGGCGCTGCCGATGGCGCCGCCCACACCACCGTTCCCGTCGGTGGCGCAGATCGCGTTGCCTTGCCTGACGAGTTCCTCGTCGCTGACCCCGGAGGGCTTGTTCTTGGTGTTCTCAAGGAGATCAAAAAAGATCTTTTTCCTGGCTCCGCTCAGTTCATTGGCACTGGAGGTGCCGGTAGTTGCGTGGTCCGATGAGACGGACTCGCCATCGGTCGGGCCGCAGGCAGTCATGACGGCCATTCCCATGATCGCGACACCGCAGGCTACAAGTTTTTTCGTCATGTGCTCTTGAACCCCCTGCGCCAGTGAATCGCCGCCGAGACACACCCCGTACCGGCAGGCAGGGCGCCCGCTAAAGGCTGGCGCTTTGCAGCCCATTCGAGAAAGAAATATCCTTCCCCCACAGCGTTCGTGACAATGAATCCGGCACCCAGGACAATCATTACTGTTCCTGCTCCCATGTCACCTCACTGCCCGCACTGCACCGAAGTTGCAGAAATACTGTACAAGCGAAAAGCAGGGGGAGGTACGGCCTTGACGCGGCAGTGGAAATTTCATTCCCAGGTACATGGTCGGGTACATCTTTCGATGCATTCCTTCGGGGATGATGTGTGGACGCGGACGACATGGCGCGTCTCCGCGTCCACGCTCCCAGGTCACCGCTTCGAGCGGCTGTCAGCTTCAGCAGGTGCTGCTGCCGGTGCCGGCCGGAGCCTCGACGCCCTCGGCGACGATCTCCTCGCCCTGCGACTCGGCCGCGCTTCAGGCCGGTTCGGCCAGCGCGGTGCGCGGTTCCCGGGGGTGCTCGGAGGGGCGGACGCGAAGGAGTTCAGGAGTGCGTTGGGCGTCCGATGCGACCGACGCGGCGGGGACCAGTGCCGCCCCCTCCCACCGCCATGATGCGGTCTCGCCGGTGAAGGCGTTAAGAATGAAGCCCCCCCCCGCATGGCCTGCCCCGCACCGGCCGGCGGCGCCGGCGGCGGTTCGGTGTCCGGTCCGGTCATCATGACGATGGTTCCCCGACTCCATTCCGCGATCTCCCTCGCCGCGTTTCGGCTGCACCTCAGCGACCCACAGGGGAAGGAACGACCGGACCGGCACGAGGTCCCCCGGCCGAAGTCCTGGCGAACCCTCGATAGTTGCTCTCGCCCCCACCAAGCTCCCCGACGGAGTCAGGTTCAGGGCCTGTTCGAACAAACCGCGCTCGGGCAAGGCCCGACACGCATACCCGGTTTCCTCCATATATGCGTCTTCCGCCTGTTTCGTGGGTAACTTGCGGTTGCCACACCACGGAAACAGCCGGGAGGAAGCACCGTGTCCAGTCCAGGGTTCGACTCACCGCAGTACCGCATCTTCGCCATGCTGGACGTCGACGGCGACGGCGCCATCACCCATGCGGAATACCTCGCACGGGTCGACCGGGTGGCCTCCGCCATGGGCCGCGACCTCCACCACCCGGTCGTGGCGGCCTCGCGAGCCGCCCATGAGGCGGTCTTCCAGGACATGGACGGCGACCGCGACGGGCGGGTGACCTTCGAGGAATACCGCGCCTGGGTGGGCCACGATGCCTTTGAACGCTCCTGCCGGCCCGCGCTGGGCTCGCTGTTCGACATCGCCGACACCGACGCCGACGGGCGCCTGAGCCGCGACGACTTCGTCCGCCTGCGCACCGCGGCGGGAAACGTCGGAACCGACGCGGCCGCCGCGTTCGACGTTCTCGACACCGACGACGACGGACTGCTCGAACGAGACACCTATCTGGCGAGCATCAAGAAGTTCGTCACCACCGGCGACTCCCCCATGGCCGCGGCATACGGTGGCGGGCAGCCGGTGCCGAGCACCCACTCCTGACACCGCTGACGCGGCTCCGTCACGTGCCCGCCGACAGCGGAGCGCGCCACACCACCTGGCTCCCCCCGCCGTCGGGCGTACGGATCTCCATCGTCCCGTCCACCCGGTCCGCCCGTTCGGCCAGGTTGGTCAGTCCGCTGCGCCGGCCGCCCTCCGGGATGCCCTTGCCGTTGTCGGTCACGGTCAGCACGACCTCGTCGCCGGTGGCCTGCAACGCCACCTCGACCCGCGTCGCGTGCGCGTGCCGGGCCGCATTGCTCAGCAGTTCGGTGAGGGCCGCCACGACGTGGTCGGCGACCTGGGCCGGCACGTCGGTGTCCAGCAGGCCCTCCATGCTCAGCCGGGGCGGGAAGCCCAGCGCCGTGCCGGCCTCCCCCACCGCGCGCGCCACCCGGGCCCGCAGGCTCGGCCCCGCGTCCTCCTCCCTGACCCGCAGACCGAAGATCGTCGAACGGATGATCTTGATGGTCTCGTCCAGGTCGCCCACCGCCCGGGTGACCCGCTCCGCCGCCCCGGCGTGCTCGACCAGCCGGGCGGCGCTCTGCAGCGTCATACCGGTGGCGAACAGTCGCTGAATGGCCAGGTCGTGCAGGTCTCGGGCGATCCGGTCGCGGTCCTCCAGCAGCGCGAGCTGTTCGGCGTCGCGTCGGCGCTCGGCCAGTTCCAGGGCGAGGGCCGCCTGCCCGGCGAACGCGTGCAGCGGGTCCAACTCCCCTTCGGTGAACACCGCCTCGCCCTCGGCGCGCGCCAGCAGCAGCACGCCGCGGGCGCTGCCGCCCTCGCTGTCCAACGGCACGGCCACCGCCGGGCCCAGGCCGTCGAACCGCCGGGGCCCGGCGGCGTACCGCTCGTCACCCGCCAGGGCGGACGTGGTGACCGGCCTCCCCGCGGTGAGGGCGGCGCCGGACAGCGTGCCGTCGACCGGGACCACCAGACCGCGACGCTTCTCGCCGTGCCCGCCGAGCGCCAGTTCGACGACCAGGTCACCGGTGTCGTGCATCGGGACGCAGACGTCGGCGAGCTGCGCCCGGGTGATCTCCTGGGCCCGGCGGGCGATCAGCTCCAGCACCTCCAGGCGCGGTATGCCGGAGAACAGGCTGTTGGTGATCTCCGCGCCCGCCTTCAGCCAGCGCTGCTGGCGCTGCGCGCCCTCGTAGAGCCGGGCGTTGTCGATGGCCACGCCGGCGGCGACCGACAGCGTGGAGATCACCGACTCGTCCTCCGCGTCGAAGTCGTGCCCGCCGCGCTTGTCGGTCAGGTACAGATTGCCGAAGACCTCGTCCCGTACCCGGATCGGCACCCCGAGGAACGTGCGCATCGGCGGGTGGTGGGCGGGAAAGCCGTACGACGACGGGTGGGTACCGAGGTCGGTGAGGCGCAACGGCTCGGGGTGGCGGATCAGTTCGCCCAGCAGGCCGTGCCCGGCCGGCAGCGGCCCGATCGCGGCGATCTCCTCGGGGGTCAGACCGACGGTGAGGAACTGCGACAGCCGCTTGCCGTCCGGGCCGATCACGCCCAGCGCCGCGTACTGGGCGTCGACCAGCAGCGCCGCGGCTTCGACGATGCGCCGGAGCACTTGCGGCAGGTCCAGTTCCCGCCCCACCGAGACCACGGCCTCCAGCAGGCTGTGCACCCGGTCCCGGGTGCCGCGCGCGGCGTCGATGCGTGCCTGCAGCTCTTCCAGCAACTCGTCCAGTCGCATCTGCGGCATCCGCGACAACGGCTCCTGCGTGCCCACCGGCCCTCCTTCTTCGGTCGCCCGCCTTACCCGGCCAGCGTATCCCTGTGCGAACACGCCATCGGACCCCGGTGGCCGCCCGCTCCCGCCCGGGCCGCGCGCGTGACGTTCCGGGAGCGGCGGACGGCGTACCGGGGGCGAGTGGCCCTCGGACGGAGGCGGATGGCCCCTGCTCCGGGGCCGCGGCCTCGGCCAGACTCGATCAGCGGGGAAAAAGCGGCCGGCCCGGAGGCCGGTTCCGTGAGGCACCGAAGGAGGGGAGGTACCGCCGTGCAGAACCGCACCGTGGCCGAGGTGATGACGTGGGAGGTCGTACAGGCCCGCCCGGACACCCCGGCCAAGGAGCTGGCCCGGCTGCTCGACGTCCACCGGATCAGCGGCCTGCCGGTGGTGGACGGCGACGACAAGGTCATGGGGGTGGTGTCCCGTACGGACCTGCCCGCGCCCCCGGGTGACCGGCCCGGGAGCCCGGCCGGGCGGCTGCCCCGCCCGGCTCCGTGCCGCCCGGCCGGCACCGGTGCGCCCGGGGGCGCGACCGCGGGCGAAGTGATGACGACACCGGCGGTCACCGTGCACCCGGAACACCGCGTCGCGGACGCCGCGCGCCTCATGCAACGCCGGCAGGTCGACCGGCTGCCCGTCGTGGACGAGGAGGACCGGCTCATCGGGATCACCACCCGCCGGGACCTGCTGCGGGTCTTCCTGCGGCCGGACGAGCAGATCCTCGGGGAGGTGGTCGGCGAGGTGCTGGGACGCGAGCTGGGCGTGCCGCCGGACGCGGTGCGGGTGTCGGTACGGGACGGCCTGGTGACCCTGCGGGGAACGCTCGCGCACGAGGACGACATCCCGGCCGCGATCGGCCTGACCTGGCGGGTGGACGGGGTGGTGGGCGTGGTCAGCCGCCTCGTCCCGCGCGCGGGTGACGACGGCGGCCCGTACGGAGAGCCTTTACGGCGCACACGGGAGTGACCGGTCCCCCGGCCGCGCGCGGCGTCACGCCGTCCGGCCGGGAAGCCGACCCCATCGGCCCCATCGGCCCTGTCGGTCCCGTCGACCCCATTGATCCGCCAGCCCCATCCGTCCCATCCGCCCCGCCGACCCCACCGGCCCCGCCGGTCGTACTCCGGGAGCCGCTACGCCCTCACACCCGCGGACCGCCCGCGCGCGGCGTCGCGGAGGCAGCCCCGGGTCGGGACTCCGGGGCGGCGGCGAGTGCCTGGGTGGCGATGACCGCGGCCTGGACCCGGCGTTCCACGCCGAGCTTGGCCAGCAGGCGGGAGATGTTGTTCTTGACCGTCTTCTCCGCGAGGAAGAGCCGCTTGCCGATCTCCCGGTTGGTCAGCCCCTCGCCCACCAGCGCCAGGATCTCCCGTTCCCGCTCGCTCAGCCCCGGCAGGCCCGGCTTCGGTTCCTCCTGCCGGGTCTCACCGCGCAGCCGGGCCATGACGCGCGCGGTGGCGCCGGCGTCCAGCAGCGACTGGCCCGAAGCCACCGTCCGTACGGCGCTGACCAGGTCGGTGCCGGTGATCTGCTTGAGCACGTACCCGGCGGCCCCCGCCATGATCGCGTCCAGCAGCGCCTCCTCGTCGTCGAAGGAGGTCAGCATCAGGCACACCAGGTCCGGCATGCGCGAGCGCAGTTCGCGGCAGACGCTCACCCCGTCGCCGTCGGGCAGCCGGACGTCCAGGACCGCCACCTGCGGACGCAGGGCGGGGATACGCACCAACGCCTGTTCGGCGGTGTTCGCCTCCCCCACCACGGTCAGATCCGGCTCGGCGTCCAGGAGGTCGTGCACGCCGCGGCGCACCACCTCGTGGTCGTCGAGCAGGAAGACGCTGACCGGTGCCTTCGTCCGGGCGTCGGCAGGGTTCTCCGTCATCACACAGCTCCGATGTTCCTGATGCGGCCCGCCCCCGCGGGCGGTGCCATGTGCAGCCTGCCGCACACCAGGGCCGAAGAGCCAGGGCCGGACGGCCCTTCTTGCCGGGCGCACGGCCCCGGTGTACGCCGCCGGCGGGTGCCGAAGGTCCCACGGTTCACCGGCCGCGTGCCCAGCCCCGCCGGGGAGGGCGCGCGCCCGGCTGCGCCTCCCGGCCGCGGTGGACGAGGGACGGGCGGGCGAGGCAGCCCAGGGACACGGTGAGCATGTGGACGAGCCGGGTGAACGGCCAGACGGCGAACAGGGCCGGCGCGCTGAGCGCGTGCGGCTGATACAGCAGCGGCACGCCGCTCATCAGGGCGGGGGCGGGCCGGAAGGGGGGACGGACCGGAACCAGGAGGAGATAGTGGTGCGGTAGTCGTACCCCGCGCCGGCGATGTCGGCGTCGGCCGTCGCGGTCGGCCCATGCACCAGGGCGAGGTGAGCGGGACGTACCTCAGCTTGTCGTTGCGCGTGGCGGCGCCGAAGACCAGGCCGACGGTACGCCGCCGGTAGCCGAGGGCGGCCAGGCCGCCGAGCGTGCACACGCCCGCGACGGTGCTCAGGGCGACGGCGGTGACGTGGCAGGTGTGCTCGGTGAGACCGGCGGCCTCGGTCCAGCCGTGCGGGATCAGCAGGCCGATGACATGACGAATCTGCGAAGGTGCGCACGCACGGAGTCGGGCTGCTCCAGCCAGGGCTCATGTCCAGCGCCTTCGATCCGCGTCAGTGGAAGATCGAGCCGGAGCGCGAGTGATTCCAGGGCCGACAGAGGGCGGGGATCGTCGACTCCGCCGAGGAGTTCCGTTCGCGCGGGCAGGCGGACGTGCAGGTCGGCTAGGTGCTCATCGAGTGGGTCCGCGCGTCCTTCCTTGCCGAGTTCGCCGTTCATGGCCCAGTTGACGGGGCGCCGCTGCCGAGCGCCCTGCGCGGCCCAGCGCCACCCGCGTGCGGGATCGGCATGGTCGGTGAACCAGGCCAGTGTGAGCAGCTCGACTTCCTGCTCCTCCGTGCGGTGCGGCAAGTCCTCCAATGCGCGCAGTCGCTCCTGCTGCGCTGCGGACATGCGACGGTCGCGCTCGACTCGGTCCGCGGTGCGCCAGTCACCGACGAACGGCCCGCACATCAGCAGCATGGCGGCAACCCGGTCCCGGTGCGCCAGACAGAACCGGCTCGCCAGGTCGGTGCCGTAGGAATGCCCGATCAGCACGGCCTTGGGCACGTCCCACGCATCGAGCAGTTCGGCGAGGTCCTCGACATGCCGGGCGAGGGAATGGCGTCCCCGCCACGGGGACTGGCCGGTGCCACGCTGGTCGTACCGGTACACGGGTGCGAGGTCCGCGATCATCGGTGCGACATCGCCCAGATAGTCCGGCAGGCCCGGACCACCATGGAGCATGACCACGGGCGGCTGCCGAGTCGTGTCCCCCAGCGCCATCCAACGCAACCGCGCCCCGTCGGCCATCGATGCGAGGCCCTGCGTCGCTGTCGAAATCATCGCGGAGAACCTACCGGTGCCACTGAGGCTCCTTCAAAGGGTGAAGGCCAAGCGTGCACGGGCAGCCTAAACGCCGGGCGCCGCACCACGAGTACGGCGCCGGAATTCCTCACCTCCGGCGGCGGGCGCCGAGTTCCGCCGTGATGGCTTCGGCCGCCCGCTGCGCGCTCTCGACGCAACGGGTGATGCCGACACCGTCGTACGCGGCCCCGCAGACGGCCAGCGTGCCGAGCTGCCCCACGTGCTCCCGCACGCGGGCCATCCGGGCGCCATGGCCGACGGTGTACTGCGGCAGGCCGGTGGCCCAGCGGGTGACAGCGGTGGCGCGCGGGGTGGCCGCCAGGCCGGTCGCGGCGCGCAGTTCGGCGCGTGAACGGGCCACCAGTTCCTCGTCGTCGAGGCGGAGGGCGGTGTCCTCCCCGTACCGGCCGATCGACGTGCGCACCACGGCTGTGCCGGGCGCGCACCGGCCCGGCCACGCCCATTTGCTGCTCAGGAACGTGGACGCCTTGATGAGGCGGCCGTCCACCGGCGGGACCAGGAAGCCGCTGCCCGGCAGGGCGCCCGGCAGGTCCGCCTGGTCGTAGACCAGGGTGACCAGCGCCATGTCCGCGTACTCGACGGTGCGCAGCGCGGCGGCCGCGGCCGGCACCTCGTCGGCCAGCAGCCGCGCGGCAACGGGCGCGGGCACGGCGAGCACCACGGCGTCCGCTTCGAGCCGCTGTTCGCCGCCCGCGCTCCGTACCGTCAGCCGCCACCCGTCTTCCGTACGGCGCAGCGCGCGGGCCGCGGTGGCGGTACGGATGTCCACGCCCGCCGACCGGCAGGCCCGGGCGACGGCCAGGGGCAGGCGTCCCAGACCGCCCCGTACGCTCCGGAACGGCGGTACGGCGGCGCCGGGCTCCGGCGCGGGTGCCGCTGTCCGCATCCGGTGGATGCCTTCGAGCAGGGACCGCTCCTCGCGGGCGACGGGGAGGAGCTGCGGCAGGGCGGCGCGCAGGGAGATGCGGTCGGCCTGCCCGGCGTAGACGCCGCCGAGCAGGGGTTCGACGAGCCGGTCGACCACTTCCCGTCCCAGCCGGGCGGCCACGTAGCGGCCGACCGCGATGTCGTCGCCCACTTCGGTACGCGGGAGCCATCGGTCCTCGCGGGCGCGCGCGAGGCCGTCGGCGGACAGCACCCCGCTGTCGGCCAGGGCGTCGAGGTCCGCGGGAATGCCCATGAGGTGGCCCCGGGGCAGGGGGCGCAGCGCGCCGCGGGTCCACAGGGAGGCTTCCGTCGTGACCGGCGGCTCCAGCTCGTCCCCCAGGCCCGTCTCCCGGGCCAGCTCGACGACGGCCGGCTGCCGGACGAACACCGCCTCGGCCCCCAGGTCCACGGGGACACCGCCCACCTCGCCGCCGCGGAGCTTGCCGCCGAGCCGGCCGGCGGACTCCAAGAGCGTCACCCGTCCCGCGAACCCGGAGCCGCCCGCCGCGCCGCTGAGGCGAGCGGCGGCGGCCAGTCCGGCGATGCCGCCGCCGACCACCACGACGTGCGGCCGGGATTCCTCCGGGCCGGGCGGTACGGAGGCAGGTCGTGGGCGCGGGACGCTGGTCGCGTTCATCTGGATGCGCTGCCTTTCCGAGGTCGTTTCAGGGTGTCTTCGCGGAGCCGCCGGAGAGCCACCGGGCCGGTTCCGCCATCGAGGTGACGGGGCGTCGGCGCGCTCACGCGGTGTCCGCGGAGGTCCCGGTCCGGGCGGCGGCCCGCCGGACCCGGGTGACGGTGAACGCCAGGGCGGCGGCCGAGACCAGGGCCAGCAGGAGCAGGCCCAGGGCGAAACTCCCGGAGGCGCTGAAGATCACGCCCATCACCAGCGGGGGAATGAATCCGCCCAGGCCGCCCGCCGCGCCGACCACACCGGTGACCGAGCCGACCTTGTTCGCCGGGGCCAGCAGGGCCACCAGGGCGAAGGAGGCGCCGCTGCCCGCGCCGAGCGCGGCGGCCATGGCCAGAAAGGCGATGGTGCCCACCGGCGCGAGCGGCGGGGTCGCGGACTGTACGGCGGCGCCCACGACGACGACCGCCAGCGATCCGGCGAGGACACGGACCGAACCCGCCTTGTCCGACAGCCAGCCGCCGACCGGGCGCATGGCCACCGCGAGCAGCACGAAGCCGGCCATCCGGTTGGCGGCGTCGGCCTGGCCCAGCCCGTACCCGGTCTTCAGGTAGGTCGGGAGGTAGACCGAGAAGGCGACGTAGCCGCCGAACGCCACGGCGTACAGGGCGGATGCCTGCCAGGTGACGGGCAGACGTGCGGTGTCGGCCAGGCGGCGGGCCAGCGGTTCGCTCGGTACGGTGCGGCCGGGCGCGTCCCGCAGCAGTACGGCGGCCAGCACGGCGTAGACGGCCAGCACCGCCGCGGTGATCAGGAACGGGTTGGCCATGCCGTGCGCGTCGACCAGCTTGACGGTCGTCAGCGCGCTGATGGCGGTGCCGCCCATGCCGGCGCCGAAGACGCCGATGGCCAGCCCGCGCCGCTCCGGCGGGTACCAGCCGCTGACGAACGGCACGCCGACGGCGAAGGCCGTGCCGCCGATGCCCAGGAAGAAGCCGCCGATCAACAGGGCGACCAGCGAGGAGTGACCGAACAGGCCCAGGTAGAGCACCGGCACGATCGTCGCGGCGGACACCAGGGGGAACATCGCCCGGCCGCCGAACCGGTCGGTCAGCGCCCCCACCGGGATCCGGCCCAGCGACCCGACCACGACCGGCACCGCCACCAGCAGGGACTGCTCGAACGAGCTGAGTGCCAGGGTCTCCTTGAAGCGCGGGCCCAGCGGGCTCAGCAACGCCCACGCCCAGAAGTTCACCGCGAAGCCCAGCGTCGCCAGGGTGAGCATGATCGCCGGGCGGCCGGCCGGGGCGGCGCGGCCTGCCGCCTCCGACGGCGTGGCACGGGCGGTTTCCTCAAGCGGGCACATCGGGTACCTCTCGTTCAAGTCGTTCCGGCAGCCGTCCGGCGCGGGACCTGCGTCCCGCGGCCGGCACCCGGCTCCCGTCTCTCAGCTTCATCGAACCCGCCCACCGGGGACGGGCCATTCATCGCGCGCGGGGCCGCTGCTACCGGGGAGCCTTGGACCCGGTCAGCTCGCGCCGGGCGCCGGCGGGGGCACCGGGGCGCCGGTCGTACGCCCGGGCGGCCGGCTTCCGCCGGTAGACCAGGTACGGGCGTCGCAGGTAGCCGACGGGGGCGCTCCACACGTGGACGAGGCGGGTGAAGGGCCAGGCCGCGAACAGCAGGCACGCTGTCAGGGCGTGCAACTGGAACAGCAGGGGTGCGCCGGAGATGGCCCCGGGCTGCGGTTGCAGCAGGAACAGTCCGCGGAACCAGACCGAGACGGTGGAGCGGTAGTCGTATCCGCCGCCGGCGATGTTGTGGACGACGGTGGCGGCGATGCCCAGCACGACGGTGACGGCCAGCAGCGGGAAGAGCACCTTGTCGCTGGAGCTGGTCCGGGTGCGGATGCGCGGGGCGAGCAGGCGGCGGGCGCTGAGCATGCCCAGGCCCACGACCATGGCCGCACCGGCCACGGAGCCGAGGGCCACCGCCACGGTGTGGTAGGTGTGCTCGCCGATGCCCACCGCCTCGGTCCAGGAGGCGGGAACGGCCAGGCCCACGACGTGTCCGGCGATCACGGCGAACGCGCCGAGGTGGAACAGCGGGCTGCCCCAGCGCAGCCAGCGGTGTTCCAGTAGCTGGCTGGTGCGGCTGGTCCAGCCGAACTGGTCCTTGCGGAACCGCCAGACGTGTCCGACGACGAAGACGGCCAGACAGATGTAGGGGACGGCGACCCACAGCAGCAGGTCGGTGCCGTTCATCGCGGTGAGGGGGCTGCTGGCGGCGCTCATCGGCGGGGCTCCGAATCCATGGGGCCGGTCAGAGGGGGCATCAGCGTCGGCCGGGCCGGTGCGGGCGGCACGAAGGTGCCGGGCGGGGCGAAGCCGGTGCCGCTGTACGGGTCGAGGCCGACGTCCTCGGCGGGCGGCCCTTCGGCTGCCAGCTTCGCCACGGCCGCCAGCTCCGCGTCACTGGCCGGCGGCAGCAGCGACAGCAGCGCCGTCAGCAGCCCGGCGTAGGGGGATCGCACGTCGGACAGGGCGTGGTGGATGAGTTCCAGGCCGCGCCGGTGGCGGCGCAGCGGCGCTTCTCCGGCGCGCGGGCCGGCCAGCGCGGCGAATTCCAGGACGACGGGCAGGTGGTCGGGGAGTTCGCCGCTGTCGGCACTCCATCCTGCGGCCCGGTAGGTCTGGGCGAGGGTGAGCAGGGCCATGCCCCGTCGGCGGGTGTCGCCGTGCAGGTAGTAGGTGAGGTAGAGGCTGCTCTTACGGCGCAGGTCGAAGATTTCCACGTAGTGGCTTTCCAGGGCCTCGGCAGGCTGGGCCGCGTACCAGGTGGTGAAGGTGGCCAGCTCGTCGGCGGCGGGCGAGGGCGGCAGTGCGTTCACGGCCGCGGCCAGCGCGGGTCGCTCGGCGGTCAGTTCGGCGTCCGGGTACTGCAACAGGAGCGACAGCAGCCGCAGCAGGAGCGCGCGCTGAGCGGTCTCTTCGGGGCCGGGACGGGCTGCCGGGCGGATGCGCGTGCGCAGGGTGCTCATGCGGTGTCTCCCGCGAGGCTGTCGGAGGTGGTGGCGCGTCGCCGCAGGGCGGGAATGCCGAGCATGACCTTGCGGTCGGAGCCGGGCGGGGCGTCGGTGCTCTCCACGGGGCAGCGGTCCTCCATCGCGCTGAGCGCGGCGGCGTCCTCCCGGTGGGCGGCGGGCACCACGTACCGGTCGGCGTACTTGGCGACGGCCAGCAGCCGGTGCAGGTCCTCGGCTTGCGCTGACGTGAGTCCGACAGCCTTGAGGGCGCTCTCGTCGCCCTGCTCGCCGAGGCTGCGCTGCCGCATGTGGCTGCGCAGCGCGGTCAGTTTCATCAGCACCCCGGCGACGACGTCGGTGTCTCCGGCGGCGAAGAGGTTGGCCAGGTAGTCCAGCGGGATGCGCAGCCGGGTGACGGCGGCGAAGACATGGTCGGGGTCCTCGGCGTCGCCGCCCGCCTCGCCGACGGCGTCCAGGACCGGGGACAGCGGCGGCACGTACCAGACCATGGGCAGGGTGCGGTACTCCGGGTGCAGCGGCAGGGCCACCTGGTACTCGCTGATCAGGGCGCGTACGGGTGAGCGGCGGGCGGCGTCGATCCAGTCCTCGGGAATGCCGGACCGCCGGGCGGCGGCGCGGACTCGGGGGTCGGCGGGGTCGAGGAAGACGTTCCGCTGGGCGTCCAGCAGGTCCTGCTCGTCGGCCACGGCGGCGGCCTCGCCGACCCGGTCGGCGTCGTAGAGGACCAGGCCGAGGTAGCGCAGACGGCCGACGCAGGTCTCGGAGCAGACGGTGGGCTGTCCGGCCTCGATGCGCGGGAAGCAGAAGGTGCACTTCTCGGCCTTGCCGGTGGCGTGGTTGACGTAGACCTTCTTGTACGGGCAGGCGGTGACGCACATCCGCCAGCCGCGGCAGCGGTCCTGGTCGACGAGGACGATGCCGTCCTCGGCCCGCTTGTACATCGCCCCGGACGGGCAGGCGGAGACGCAGGCCGGGTTGAGGCAGTGCTCGCACAGCCGCGGCAGGTGGAACAGGAAGGTCTGCTCGAACTCGAACTTCACCTTCTCGGCCAGGTCCCCGCTCAGGTTGGGATCGCCGGCCGCCGTCTCGGCCGCGCCGCCCAGGCCGTCCTCCCAGTTGGCGCCCCAGGTGATGGCGGTCGGCTTGCCGGTGAGCACCGAGCGGGGGCGCGCGACGGGCACGTCCTGGCCGGCCGGGGCGCTGACGAGATGGTCGTAGTCGTAGGTGACCGGCTCGTAGTAGTCCTCGATGGCCGGCAGGTCGGGGTTGGAGAACAGGGAGGCCAGGCGCTTGAGGCGGCCGCCGGAGCGCAGTACCAGGCGCCCGCGCCGGTCCAGCTCCCAGCCGCCCTTCCACTGCCGCTGGTCCTCGTAGCGGCGCGGGTAGCCGACGCCGGGCTTGGTCTCGACGTTGTTGAACCAGGCGTACTCCACACCGGTGCGGTTGGTCCACGTCTGCTTGCAGGTGACCGAGCAGGTGTGGCAGCCGATGCACTTGTCGAGGTTCATCACCATCGCCACTTGGGCCATGACGCGCATGTCAGTACTCCACATCCTGGCCGCGGCGGCGGATGACGGTGACCTCGTCGCGCTGGTTGCCGGTGGGGCCGTAGTAGTTGAAGGCGTAGGTGAACTGGGCGTAGCCGCCGGCCAGGTGCGACGGTTTGAGCAGCAGCCGGGTCAGGGAGTTGTGCATGCCGCCGCGCTTGCCGCTGACCTCCGTCTTCGGCACGTTCACCGTGCGGTCCTTGGCGTGGTACATGTACACCGTGCCCTCGGGCATCCGGTGGGTGACCACCGCGCGGGCCGCCACGACACCGTTGCGGTTGTACGCCTCGATCCACTCGTTGTCCTTGACGCCGATCTTCTCGGCGTCGGCGGTACTCATCCAGATCACCGGCCCGCCGCGGGACAGCGCGAGCATGTAGGCGTTGTCCTGGTACTCGGAGTGGATGGACCACTTGGAGTGCGGGGTGAGGTAGCGGACCGTCACCTCGGCACGGCCGTCCTCCCCCAGGTGCTCGTCGCCGTAGTGCCGTGCGGTGTTCAACGGCGGACGGAAGACCGGCAGTTGCTCACCGAGTTCGGTCATCCAGTCGTGGTCGACGAAGAAGTGCTGGCGGCCGGTGAGGGTGTGCCAGGGCTTGCGGTGCTCGACGTTGATGACGAACGGGGAGTAGCGGCGCCCGCCGGTCTCGCTGCCGGACCACTCGTAGGACGTGATCACCGAGCGGGGCTGGACGCGGGTGTCGGCGAAGGTGATGCGCTCTGCCTCCCGCTCGGCGGACAGATGCGCCATCTCGGTGCCGGTACGTTCCTCCAGCGCCTTGAATCCCTCGGTGGCCAGCCGTCCGTTGGTGGTGCCGGACAGCGCGAGGATCGCCTCGCACATGTCCGTCGCGGTGGCCAGCGAGGGCCGGCCGTCCACCGCGCCACCGTGCCGGACCCCGTTCGTACGCCGCAGCCGCTCCAGTTCCTCGTCCGGACGGACGGTGACGCCCTTCGTGGTGGTCCCGAGCCGGTCGAGGAGCGGGCCGACGGCGCGCATCTTGTCCGCCACCGCCGTGTAGTCCCGCTCGACGGTCACCAGCTTGGGCATGGTGCGCCCGGGGACCGGCGCGCACTCGCCGGCCTTCCAGTCGGCGACGATGCCGCCGGGCTGGGCCAGTTCGTCGGGGGTGTCGTGCTGGAGCGGCACGGCCAGGACGTCGGTACGGGTGCCGAGGTGCTCCTCGGCCAGCTCGCTGAAGCGGTCCGCGATGGTCAGGAAGGTGTCGTAGTCGGTCCGTGCCTGCCAGGGCGGCGCGATGGCCGGGGTGAAGGCGTGCACGAAGGGGTGCATGTCGGTGCTGGACAGGTCGTCCTTCTCGTACCAGGTGGCGGCCGGCAGCACGACGTCGGAGAACAGCCCGGTGGAGGTCATCCGGAAGTCCATGCTGACCAGGAGGTCGAGCTTGCCCTCAGGGGCCTCCTCGTGCCAGACGACGTCCCGGGGCCGCTTCTCCGGCGGTGTCTCCTCGGAGCGCACGGCGGCATCCGTGCCCAGCAGGTGGCGCAGGAAGTACTCGTTGCCCTTGCCGGAGGAGCCCAGCAGGTTGGCCCGCCACACGGTCAGTACGCGCGGGAAGTTGGCCGGGTCGTCCGGGTCCTCGGCGGCGAAGCGCAGGGTGCCGGACGTCAGTCCCTCGACGATGTGCTCCGCCACCGGGCGGCCGGCGGCGGCCGCCTCGTCGGCCAGGTCCAGCGGGTTGCGGTCGAAGCCGGGGTGGCCGGGGGTCCAGCCCATGCGGACGGCCTGGGCCAGGCAGTCGGCGGTGGCGCGGCCGGCGAACCGTCCCTCGCCCAGCGGGGAGGCCAGCTCGTCCGGGCCGAACGCCTCGTAGCGCCACTGGTCGGTGGCCAGGTACCAGTAGGACGTACCGGCCATGTGACGGGTGGGCCGCTGCCAGTCGAAGGCGAACGCCAGGTGTTGCAGGCCGGTCAGGGGACGGACCTTCTCCTGGCCGACGTAGTGGGCCCAGCCGCCGCCGTTGACGCCCTGGCAGCCCGTCATGGTGGTCAGGGCCAGGAAGGCGCGGTAGATGGTGTCGGAGTGGAACCAGTGGTTGGTGCCGGCGCCCATGGCGATCATGGAGCGGCCTTCGGTGCGCTCGGCGTTGCGGGCGAACTCCCGGGCGATACGGGCCGCCTGGGCCGCGGGGACCGAGGTGATGGTCTCCTGCCAGGCCGGGGTGTACGGCTGGGAGGCGTCCTCGTAGGAGGCAGGCCAGGTGCCGGGCAGTCCGGGGCGGTGCACGCCGTACTGGGCCAGCATCAGGTCGAAGACGGTGGTCACCTGCCGGCCGCCGATCTCACGGACCGGTACGCCGCGGACCATGACCCCGCCGCCTTCGGTGGGTCCCTCGTCAAAGCGCGGCAGCGCCACGGTGGCCGTGTCCTCAGCCCTCTCCAGCAGGCTCAGCTCCGGCTCGGTGTCGCCCAGTTCGAGGTTCCAGCGGCCCTTGCCCTGCTCGCCCCAGCGGAAGCCGAGCGATCCGTTGGGCACCACCGGGTCACCGCTCGCACGGTCGACAAGGACCGTCTTGAAGCGCGCGTTCTCGTCGGTGTCGCCGAGGTCGGCCGCCGTCAGGAAGCGGTCGGGCACCAGATCGCCGTCCCGCTCGCGCAGTGTGACCAGGAACGGGGCGTCGGTGAACCGGCGCAGACAGCCCTCGAAGTAGGGAGTGGCCCGGTCGACCAGGAACTCGCGCAGGATGACGTGGCCCATCGCCATCGCCAGGGCGCCGTCCGTCCCCGGGTGCGGGGCCAGCCACTCGTCGGCGTGCTTGACGTTGTCGGCGTAGTCGGGGCTGACGGCGACGACCTTGGTGCCGTTGTAGCGGGTCTCGGTCAGGAAGTGGGCGTCCGGGGTCCGGGTGACGGGGATGTTGGACCCCCACATGATCAGGTACCCGGCGTTCCACCAGTCGGCGGCCTCCGGCACGTCCGTCTGGTCGCCGAAGACCTGCGGCGAGGCGACGGGCAGGTCCGCGTACCAGTCGTAGAACGACAGCAGGGTGCCGCCGATCAGGGACATGAACCGCGCGCCGGCGGCGAAGGACGCCATCGACATCGCGGGGATCGGCGAGAACCCGGCCACCCGGTCCGGGCCGTACGTCTTGACGGTGTGCACCTGGGCGGCGGCGACCAGCTCGGCCACCTCGTCCCAGTCGGCGCGCACCAGCCCGCCCTTGCCCCGGGCCTTCTTGTACGCGCGGGCCTTGGCCGGGTCTCCGGTGATCTCCGCCCAGGCGGCCACCGGGTCGCCGAGCCGGCGGCGCGCCTCCCGCCACATCTTCAGCAGCGTGCCGCGTACGTACGGGTAGCGCACCCGGCTGGGCGAGTAGGTGTACCAGGAGAACGATGCGCCGCGCGGGCAGCCCCGCGGCTCGTACTCGGGGCAGTCGGCACCGATCGACGGATAGTCGGTGGCCTGGTGCTCCCAGGTGATGATGCCGTCCTTGACGTAGACCATCCAGGAGCAGGACCCGGTGCAGTTGACCCCGTGGGTGGAGCGGACGACCTTGTCATGGGCCCAGCGGTCGCGGTAGAAACCCTCCCACCGCGGGTCCCCCGTGCCGAACACGGCGCGTCCGTCCGCACTCACCTCGCGGCGGTCGAGCAGCCGCCGGCCGGCCAGCGGCCAGCCGCGTGCTTCATCAGCCGCCGACGGGCTGCTGATCTTCTTGTTCTCCATGCAACCGAACCTAGGTCCGGCCCATGCCGGGCACGGTGGGCGAAGCGTCCCGCGCCGCAGGGCCACAGGACCTCGAATGTTTTCGGCCACACGGGACCAACGACCCTGCGCCGGGGCCGCCCCGCCCCCGGCGGCAGCCGCCTCCCCGGCCGCATGCTGGGGCTGATCGCATCGGAGGTACCGCTCATGCACCACCACGCCCGGCGGCCGGCCCGCCGCTCCGTCCCGTGTCCGCACCGGTGACCGGCGCCCGGCCGGTCCGCCGGCAGCACCAGGCGGTGGCGGACAAGCCGTTCATCGTCATCTGGGAGTCGACCCGCGCCTGCCCGCTGGCCTGCCTGCACTGCCGGGCGACCGCGACCCCCGCCCGCGACCCCCGCGAGCTGGACACCCGGTCCGCCAAGGGCCTGATCGACCAGGTCGCCGCCTTCGGCCGGCCCGCTCCCCTGTTCGTCGTCACCGGCGGCGACCCCTTCCAGCGTCCCGATCTGCTGGAACTGATCGTTTACGGCACGCGGACCGGGGTAAAGGTCGCCGTCTCTCCCTCGGGCACCCCGACCCTGACCGCACCCAACCTCCGCGCCGTGCACGAGGCCGGGGCGGCGGGCCTGTCCCTGAGCCTGGACGGCTCCACCGCCGCACTCCACGACGGCTTCCGGGGCGTCCCCGGCGTCCACCGCTGGACCCTGGACGCCTGGGACACCGCCCGCCGCCTGGGCATGAGGGTCCAGATCAACACCACGGTCGGCCGGCACAACCTGGACGACCTGCCGGAGATCGCGGCACTGGTCCGCGAGCACGGGGTCATGCTGTGGAGCGCCTTCTTCCTCGTACCGACCGGACGCGGCAGTCGACTCGCCGCGCTCAGCCCCGCGGAGACCGAGGACGTCCTCAACTTCCTCCACGACGTCGGGCTGTCGGTGCCGGTCAAGACCACCGAAGCCCACCACTTCCGCCGCGTCGCCCTGCAACGCGCGATCCTCGCCGCGAAGGGCGCGGACCACGTCCAGGCCCTCCGCCTGGGCCCCCTGTACCGCCGGCTCCGCGACCGCGCCGAAGAGCTGAACCTCTGCACCGGCCCCCGCCGGACCCGCCGCCCGCCCCTGGACGTCAACGCCGGACGGGGCTTCGTCTTCGTCTCCCACACCGGCACCGTGCACCCCAGCGGCTTCCTCCCCCTCTCGGCGGGCAGCGTACGCACCCGCCCGCTGTCGGAGATCTACCGCGACTCGGACCTGTTCACCGCCCTGCGCGACGCGGGCCGACTCCTCGGCCGCTGCGGCCGCTGCGAGTTCCGCCACGTCTGCGGAGGATCCCGGTCCCGCGCCTACGCCGTCACCGGCGACCCGCTCGCCGAGGAACCGTGGTGCGGTTACGAGCCCGGGTCGTTCCCCTACCAGCGGGAAGTGGCGGACTTGGTGGCCGGGACCGGCCATGACGGCGTACGGCCGCGTCAGAGGCGGTCGTAGATGACCGAAAGCCGGCGCAGCACCTCCGCCGCCGAGTCGAGGGCGGCCGTGTCGTAGTCGGTGAGGGCGGTGTCCAGCGCCTGTTGCAGGAGCGCCTGCCGCTCGTTGTGGCGCTCCTGGCCGCTGGCGGTGAGGGCGACCGCGACGGCTTTACGGCCCGGGACCTGCTCGCGGGTGACGTAGCCGGCGGCGACGAGGCCGTTGACCAGTTGCGTGGCGCCAGGGGGCGTGGTCTCGGTCGCGGCGGCCAGTTCACGGATGGAGAGCGGACCGTTCTCGGCGAGCACCCGCAGGGCGCGTGCGTGGGTGAGGGAGAGCGCGCCGGGCGTGCGGGTGGCGCGGCCCCGCAGGCGGGCGTCGGCTGCGCTGAGGCTGTAGGCGGCCCGGGACAGCTCGTCCAGGGCGAGCTTGCGCTCGGAGTCGGTCTG
Organism: Streptomyces sp. NPDC045470; assembly: GCF_040646595.1. Lineage (NCBI taxonomy): Bacteria > Bacillati > Actinomycetota > Actinomycetes > Kitasatosporales > Streptomycetaceae > Streptomyces > Streptomyces sp. NPDC045470. Next base: position 279,004 of record NZ_JBEZAN010000005.1, on the reverse strand, counting down.
CGGGCGACGAGGGGGCATGGCGTGTCTCTCTCCGATGGGCACTGCGGTTGACAAACATCCTAAGGTAAGTACTTAATGAATTGAAGGTAAGTACTTAACTCAAGCGTCGGGCACTGACGCCGCAGAGGAGGAAGGCCCCATGACCACACGGTCCACCGGCCAGAACTGGAGCCTGGACATCGCCCTGGCACAGGGCGGTTTCGACGCCCTGCACCCCGAGGCCAAGGGCACCATGGAACAACTCGGCCACGACCCCGCCGACTTCGACAAGGTCTTCGCACTCGTCAAGAGCGGAGCCATGCTCCCCAAGGCCTGGGCAACCGTCGCCGGCCAGGCCGAGCGGCGCGCCACCCACCACGAGCGGGAGGGGTTCGCGCGCACCGCCGCCGACCTCTACCTGCGCGCCGCGGTGATGTGGGGCCGCGCCCAGTACTCCGTCTTCGACGCGGGCGACCCCCGCAAGGCGGCCTTCCGCGAGCGCACCGACCACTGCGTCGCCCGCCTCGGCAGCCTGCGCGGGGACCGGGTGCGCCGCGTGGTGCTGGACTTCGAGGGGCAGCACCTCTACGCACTGCTGCACCTGCCGGCCGGCCCGGTGCACAACGCCCCCGCGGTGATCCTCGGCCCGGGCATGGACATGATCAAGGAGGACTACATCCAGGCCGCGGAGCGCTACTACACCTCCCACGGCATCGTGGCCCTGTCCATCGAAGGCCCCGGCCAGGGAGAGACCCGCGCCAACGGCCTCACGGTCGACCTGACCAACTACGAGCGGGCCATCAGCCGCTACATCGACCACCTCGCCGGCCTGCCGGAGGTCGACGCCGGGCGCATCGGCATGTTCGGCATCAGCATGAGCGGCTACTGGGGCCTGCGGGCGGCCGCCGCCGACCCGCGCCTGGCCGCGCTGGCCACTTTCGAGGGCGTCACCGGCGACTTCGACACCATCTTCGAGCGCGCCCAGCCCACCTTCAAGCACAACTACATGTACATGTCCGGCTTCAGCGACGAGGAGCGCTTCGACCGGGAGCTGGCCGCGCTGATGCCGCTGGGCGACCTCGTCACCCGCCTCACCCGGCCGGTGCTGGTCGGCATCGGCGAGTTCGACGAGCTGACGCCGCTGGAGCAGGCGCTGGCCACCTACGAGCGCATCCGGGCTCCCAAGGAGATGCGCGTCTACGAGAACGAGTTCCACCCCCTGGGCGGGGTCGCCGCCGAGATGTTCCGCTTCGGTGCCGAGTGGGTCGAGCGCGCCCTGAACGGAGCGCTGCAGGAGCCCGGCCGGGACGTACGGCACTACGTGCGCCGCGACGGCACCACAGCCGACGGCACCGCCGACCCCGACTGGTGGCTCGGCGCCGCTCCGGCCGCGCTCGGCAAGGCCCGCCAGTCCTAGACCAGTACCTTCAGGGCCGGGCCACACGCGTCACACGTGTGGCCCGGCCCTCGACGCACCCCACCGGCTGTGTGCGTCCCTTTGGCCGGACGCACAAGACCTGTGCGCGATCTCTGTACGGACATCACGTGCGCCCGGCCGGGCCGGCGGCGACGCTGTCCGAACGCACGTTCCGACGAACGAGCGGCACACGGGGCTGAACCGGCCCGATGCCGCACGCATCAGTTCCGGCCTCACCGAAGGAGACGTCAGACGTCATGCGATACGGGACCAGTGCCGTGGCCTTGGCCGTCACCGCCTCTCTGATGACGGCGGCGCCGGCCGCGTCGGCCGCGGCACCGCGGTGCGACAACCAGCCCGTCCGGACCGCGTTGAAGGCACTGAAAGATGTCGGCGCCTCGGGCATCAGCGTCACGGTGAAAAGCCCCCGCTGCGGTGTACGGCACGGCGGTGTCGGCCTCGCCGATCTCAGGACGGGCCGTGAGGCCGTCGGCGATGAGCACGGCCGCATTGCCAGCAACACCAAGACCTGGACCGCCACCGTCGTGCTCCAGCTCGTCGGTGAAGGCAGGTTGCAGCTCGATGACACCGTGGAGCGGTATCTGCCCGGCCTCGTCCGCACCGAGCACTACGACGGCCGCAGGATCACGGTCCGGCAGCTCTTGCAGCACACCAGCGGTCTGCCCGATTACCTGGAAGCGTGGGACGACCTGGAGGCGCACCGCTGGGAGCACATGGATCCCCTGGAGACGGTCGAGCAGGCCCTGACGCTGCCCCCGCCCGACGACCGGACCCCCGGCGGCTTCGCCTACTCCAACACCAATTACAACCTGGTCGGCCTGATCGTCCAGGAGGTCACCGGCCGCGGCATCGGCACCGAGATCGAACAGCGGCTCATCAAGCCGCTCGGGCTGCGCCACACCTTCTGGCCCGGCGACCGGACCACGCTGCCCAAGCCGGACATGCGCGGTTACGTGGACCGGGGCGGGAAACTGGTGGACCGGACGGAATGGAACACCTCCGGGGCCGACGCGTCGGGCGCGCTGGTCTCCACCAGTGCCGACGCGACCACCTTCTGGACCGCGCTGCTCTCCGGCAGGCTGCTGGCCCCGGCCCAGCTCGCCGAGATGAAGAAGACCGTAGCGGACAGCTTCCCGAGTGAGCGCTACGGCCTGGGAGTCGAGCGTTACGAGACCTCCCCCGGCTTCGTCACCTGGGGGCACAGCGGCCACATGGAGTCCGGCCACAAGTTCCGCAACGCCGTCACCGACGACGGCCGGCGGGCCGTGACCCTGCTGATCGGCTCGGAGTCGTTCGACTCGGACAAGGTGGACGCCGTCATCGGCAAGCTGATCCACGACCTTCGCTGACCGGGCTGCCACGCGGAGCATCTGGGCGGCACCGTGGTGCCTCCCAGATGGCCCGGGGCCGTCACTCTCCTGCTCCGGCAGCACCGCCGAGCCCCGCCAGCGCCCTCAACTGGAGCCACAGGACCAGCCGTTCGTCGGGGTCCTCGAAATCGATCCCGAGCTGCCGGCCGGCCTGCTTCAGGCGGTAGCGGCAGGTGTTGGGGTGGACGGAGAGCAGCTTCGCCGCGCCCGCCACGTCGCAGCCCGCGTCGAACCAGGACACCAGGGTACGGGCGTAGTCGGTGCCGTGCTCGGCGTCCGCCGCGAGCACCCGCTGCCAGACGCCCGCCCGCAGCCCCCGTTGCTGGTGCATGACGTCGGACAGCCGTAGCAGCGTCACCCGGGGCCGCACCTCGTCGACCGTGGCCACCGGCAGGTCGTCGTGCAACAGCCGGAGGACCAGATCCGCGTCCGCACGCGAGTCCGCCACGGCACCGAGATCCTGTGCCACCTCGCCGAGCGCTGCCCGTACCGGCACCCGCAGCGACCGCCCGGCCCGGCGCACGATGTCCTCCGCCAGTTGCCGGTGCCGCTGGTGGGCGGTCCTCTGCTCGCGCGGCGCACACGCTCCGGCACTCTCCTTGGGCGCCGGCAGCAACGCGTACACCACCCCGTCCAGGAGTACGCACGCGTGCCGCCCGTACCGCGCCTCGCACTGCAGTCGTACGACGTCCAGCAGCCTGAGCGACGCCCGCTCGGCGTCGGGCACGCTCGCCGAGAAGTCCAGCACGAACGCGGCCACGCGCACCGCGTCCCACCCCAGGCGGTGCGCTGCGGCCGAGGCGTCCGCCGAACCGTCCAGCAATCGGCGCAGCAGGTCGGTGTTCTGATGGCGGGCCAGTTCCCGGGCCGCGCGGGCACGCAGCAGGAGCAGTGCCGCCGTGGACGCGCCCTGGACCAGGGTCTCCTCGGCGTCCGGGGCGAGAGTGCCGCCGTCGATCACCCAGATCGAGCCGAGGGACTCGCCGCCGGCCCGCACCGCGACGGCCAGCCGCGGCAGGTCCCCCGGCGTGAGCGAGGGGAGCCGCACCGGCCCGCCCGCGGCGAACACCTTCCTGACCTGCTCGGAGTTGTCCACGCTGCCCGGTACCTGCAAGCCGAGGATGCCCTGGCGGCGGTCCTCGTCGACCGGCTGCCCGGGCACGGTGGAGTAGGCCAGGATCCGCTGGCGCGGGTCCTCCACGGCCGTCGCCCCGCCGGTCGCCGCCGCGATCGCGTCGGCCAGTGCGAACAGGTCCCCCAGGCCGGCGGCGCTGTGGGCGGAGCGGGCGCCGATCGCCGAGGCCAGCATCAGGTGCACATGGTGCCAGGCCGCGTTCTCGTCGACGGCCAGCAGCGCCACGCCGTGCGTCTCGGCCTCGCCGACCGGCGGTCCGGCCGTGTCCCGCACCACGACTCCGGTGATCCCGGCCTCCGCAGCGGCCCGCAGCAGCGGTCCGGCCGCGGCCGCCCGTACGCCGACCGCGAGCAGCAGGGCGCCGGGCGCGTGGGGCAGCGGGGCGTGGGCGTCGTACAGCAGCGCCTCGGTGACCGGGGCGGCGAAACCGGCCGGAGCGGTGTGCAGCCGCAGGGGCGGGCTGCCGACGATGTCGATCAGGTCGCCGAGCGTACAGGCGTCCATAGGTGCTCCTCACCGCGTCTTCCCGGATCCGGTCAGGCTGCTGCCCGGACAGCCAAGGTTGCTTGCTGGACACGTCCGGGTGACTGGCCGATCCCCACAGGAACGTACGTTTCTGTTGTCCGTTTCCACAAACCCGCGAGCCGCGGCAGGGACGTGTTCAGCCGCCTTCGGTGGGCCGAGCCGTACGGAACCGGGGAGCGAATTCGTCCTCGATGAACCGCTCGATGGAGGTGGGGGTGGAGGTGCGGGCGGTACGCGGCTGCCGCATCCGTATGTGCCGGGAGTTGATGGCCTCGCCGGCCTCGGTCATCATGTCCGCGACGTTTTCGGAGACGCCTGCCTCACGGAGTCCGGCGCGGAAATCGGCGAGGCCGGTCTGCTCATAGGTGAGGTCGTCCGCTCCCACCGCCTCGGCGATCAAGCGCACGGCTTCCCGCATGCTCACGTCGCGTTCGCCCTGGAGCTCCAGGACTTCCGTACCGCACCAGGCCCCGGCGGCCAGCGCCTCCCCGGCCCGCGACCCGATGTCGCGGGTGGTCACGAACGGCAGCGGAAGGCCGGGGTCGAAGGGGGCGCTGATGCGGTGGTGGGCCCTGGCGGTACCGATGTGGTCCAGCAGGTTCTCCATGAAGTAGCCCGCCCGCAGCCACAGCGTGTCGACTCCGGGGACGGCCGAGAGACGCTGTTCGAAGCGGTGCAGCCCCGCCACCGGCCCGGTGCCCGCGGCATGCTGGGCTCCCCAACTGCTGAGCCCGACGACGCGGGTCGCACCGGACTCCGCGACCGCCCTGGTCAGGGAGTCCGCCACCCGGTCCTGGAAGGCGCCGAAGTCGGGGTGGTGAGGGAGGTAGTTGGGCTGGATCACCGCGTAGACACCGTCCGCGCCGCGGAGGGCATCCGTCAGCGCGCCGGGGTCCGCCGGGTCGGCCTCGCAGACCTCGGCGCCCCGTGCGGCAAGATCGGCCAGCCGCCCGGCGGAACGGCCGACGGCCCGCACCCGGTGCCCGGCGGCGAGAAGGTGTTCGGCGGCGGCCCGTCCGGTGCGGCCACTGGCGCCGGTGATGACGAACATCGAGGTCACTCTTTTCCTTGGTGGTTGCCCGGCTGCGTCCCGGGCCCTTCGGCAGGCCGACACTAGGCACCCGGCGATCCGTACGGGTAGGAGTGCCGCACCCACCCCGGACCAGCGGCGCCTCGTCCTTACGCTGGTGGAATGGACGTTGCAGCAGGACACGGCGGAGGCGCGCCACTGGCGGCCTTCCTGCGCGCCAGGCGGGACCGGGTACGGCCCGAACAGCACCGGCTGGCCGCGGGGGCGCAGCGTCAGGTGCCGGGGCTGCGGCGGGACGAAGTGGCACTCCTGGCCGGGATCAGCACCGACTACTACGTGCGCCTCGAACAGGGGCGGGAACGCCGGCCGTCCCCCACCGTGGTGGAAGGTCTGGCCAAGGCCTTGCTGCTGGACGCCGTGGCGGCGCGCCACCTGCGTGAACTCTCCGCCGCGAGTACCGCCCTGGGCGGCGAGGCGCCCGGCATGGGTACGGAGCGCCGTGCGGCCGTGCGCCGGTTGCTCGACTCCCTGCCGGTACCCGCCCTGCTGGTGAACCGATGGCTCGACATCGTGGCCGTCAACCCCCTCGGGGAGCTCCTGCACGAGGGACTGGAGCCCCGGGACAACTACGCCCGCCTGGTGTTTCTCGCCCCCGGCGCACCGTCGTTCTTCACCGACTGGCCCGAACTCGCCCGCTGCGTGGTGGCGTCCCTGCGCGCCCAGACCGGCCCCGAGACGGCATCGGCGCGCCTGACACACCTGCTGGACGAGCTGTCCGCGCACAGCGACGTCTTCCGGTCCGCCTGGAGCGGGCACCACCTCTACGAGAAGGCGCTGGACCACAAACGGCTCCGGCACCCGAGGGCCGGAACGCTCGCCCTCGACCAGCACGTCCTGGAGCTTCCGGGCAGCGAAGGCCACCGGATCTGGGCCTTTCACCCGGCGGACGGCAAAACCTCGAACGCCCTGCTCGGCCTGGCGTCCCCGGCTCCCGTCCCGGCCGCTGCCCCGGCGCTGCCGCCCGGCCGTGGTGAGTGACGGTCAGCCGGTGGCCGCCCGACCGGTGCCGGGCCGGGAGCGGTGCCGGTCGATGATCCCCTCGACCGTTCTCAGGAGGCGGTCCCCCACCTGATCGATGCTTCCGTTCTGCATGCTGACCTGCGCGCCTTCCAGTACGAAGGTGATTTCGGCGGCGGTCTGCTCGGGGTCGGGCAGCCCGGCCGCGGCACACATGCCGACCAGTCTGCGGGTCTGGCGGGCCTTGTGCTGCTCGATCACCTGCCGTGCGGGATCGGACCGGTCCGGCAGTTCGGCGAGGGAGTTGATGAACGGGCAGCCCCGGTACGAGAGCGCCGGCAGTCCCTCGGCGATGAAGCGCGCCAGGGCCAGGATCTGCTCCCTGGGGCGGCCGGGGTGTTCGGCCTCGACCCGGTCGAAGGCCGCCTGGTAGTCGGCGGCGACGATCCGCAGCCACTCCGCGACCAGGGCGTCCTTGGTCTCGAAGTGCCGGTAGATCGCCATCTTGGTGGTCCGGGCCCGCTCGGCGATCGCCTGGACGCCCACCCGCCGGATTCCCTCACGCTGGAAGAGCTCCTCCGCCGCGTCGAGGATGCGCTCACGAGGCGGCAGTTTCGCCACCCTGTCCGGCCTTCTGGTGGTCGCTGCCATGACTGCTCCGTGACTCCCGTCGATCGTGGGGCGTCCGGGGCCCGTGAGCCCGGTGGGACCTGTAGGGCCTCCGAGGCCTCCCGACTCCTGTTACGGTACCAGCCCGGCCCACGCGATACCGTTGGGTATCGTTCGGAACCTGCCGGTATCTTTCTTTCCGCTGGGAGTGACTGTGAGGGTTTCCGAGTACGTGCGCTTCGACGCTGTCGGGCTCGCGGAGCTGGTGGCCGGGGGCGAGGTGTCCCCCGCCGAACTGGAGGCAGCCGCACGCGAGGCCGTACAGGCGGTCAATCCGCGGATCAACGCCGTCGTGGAGACCTGGCCGACCGACGACGGGCCCGGGCCCGACCCCCGCCCCGGCAGCGCACCGCTGGCGGGCGTCCCTTTTCTGATCAAGGACATCGGGATCACCATGGCCGGACGGCGGACGGAGCTGGGCAGCCGTCTCGCGGCCGGCCATGTCGCCGACGCCGACTCCGCCCTGATGCGGCGCTTCCGTGACGCCGGCCTCGTGACGTTCGGCCGTACCGCGACACCCGAGCTGGCCTACAGCATCACGACGGAATCCGTGCTGTACGGCGCGACCCGCAACCCCTGGAGTCCGGAGCGGAGCGCGGGCGGATCCAGCGGGGGCGCGGCCGCGGCTGTCGCGGCCGGGGTGGTTCCGATCGCCCACGCCACCGACGCCGCCGGCTCCCTGCGCATCCCCGCCGCCTGTACCGGCCTCTTCGGGCTGAAGCCCACCCGTGGCCGTGTCTCCATGGGCCCCGACGCCGACGAGACCTTCAGCGGCCTGGCCGTGCACGGCAGCGTCAGCCGCACCGTACGCGACAGTGCGGCCCTGCTCGACCGGATGCGCGGCCCGGAGCCGGGCGACCCGTACTTCGCCCAGCAGCCGTCCCGGCCCTACGCCGAGGAGGTCACCCGCCACCCGGGCTCACTGCGTATCGGTGTCCTCCCCCAGGCATGGGGCGGACGGCGCACCACCGCACCCGTGGCCGACGCGCTCTCCCGTACCGTGCGGCTGCTCGAAGCCCTCGGCCACCGGGTGGAGGAGGTTTCGGTCGACCTCGGGGTCGACCGGGAGGAGTTCGTCCTGGCCAACGCCCGGCTGTTCACGGTCAACCTGGCGGCCTCGGTCGACGCGTTGGCCGCCGCCTTCGGCCGGCCGGTCGACTCCTCGACGCTCGAACCGGCGACGCTCGCCGGCTGTCACTACGGGCAGCAGGTCGGCGGCACCGAGTTCGTCACCGCGCTCGCGATGCGCAACCGGGTCGCCCGGAGCCTGGCGCGGTACTTCGACACCCACGACATCCTGCTCACCCCGACCTTGCCGGAGCTTCCCATGCCCCTGGGCACCTACGCCGAGGGCGCGGCGGCGTCGGACGGCTTCGGCTGGATCGACCGCCTCAACGACCGCTCCCCGTTCACCATGCCGTTCAACGTGGCGGGTACGCCTGCCATGTCCGTGCCGGTGACGGCCGACGCCGGGACGGGGCTCCCGATCGGTATGCAGTTCGCCGCCGGTCACGGCCTCGAAAGCCGCCTCTTCCGCCTCGCCGGTCAACTCGAACAGGCAAGCCCGTGGGCAGGCCGGACCCCCGTGGTGTGGGCGGGGCACCACACGGGCACCGGCACACCCGCCGAGGCCCCGGGGAACCGTCGAACCGACGGCGCCCTCACAACGCCACCCATTCACTGAAGGTGGTGACCTCGTCGAGGACGTCGGGCAACGGCTCGACGCCGAGGCCGGGGCCGGCGGGGACGTCGAGGTGGCCGTCGGCCAAGACGAACGGCTCCGTGATGTCGGTGGCGAAGTAGCGGCTGGATCCGGAGGTGTCGCCGGGGAGGGTGAAGCCGGGCAGGGCGGCCAGCGCCACGTTGGCGGCGCGGCCGATGCCGGTCTCCAGCATGCCGCCGCACCAGACGGGTATGCCGTGGGCGCGGGCGAGGTCGTGGATGCGTCGGGCTTCGAGGTAGCCGCCGACCCTGGCCGGCTTGATGTTGATGACGGAGCAGGCGCCGAGGGAGATGGCCGCCGCGGCGTCGGCGGCGGACTCGATGGACTCGTCCAGGCAGATCGGGGTGCGCAGCAGTTCGGCCAGTCCGGCGTGCTGGACCAGGTCGTCGTTGGCCAGGGGCTGTTCGATCAGCAGGAGGTCGAAGGCGTCGAGCCGGGCGAGCTGCCGGGCGTCCACCAGGGTGTAGGCGGCGTTGGCGTCGACCTGGAGGAGCAGTTCGTCACCGAAGCGCTCGCGTACGGCTCGGACCGGCTCGACGTCCCAGCCGGGCTCGATCTTCAATTTGATCCGGACGTATCCCTCGTCGAGGTACCCCGCCACGGCGTCGAGGAGTTCGGGTACGGAGTCCATGATCCCGACCGAGACGCCGCAGGGCACCCGGTCCCGGGCGGCCCCCAGATAGGAGCCGAAGGACTCGCCGGCGGCGCGGAGCCGGGCGTCCAGCACCGCGGTCTCCAGCGCGGCCTTCGCCATGCGGTGGCCGGTGAAGGGCTCCAGGACCCGACCCACCCCGTGCGCGTCCGTGCCGTCCTTCGGCAGGGCGGGGATCAGGAACTTGCGCAGGACCTCCTGAGCGCTGTCGACGTACTCGGAGCAGTAGCGGGGCTCGGACATGGCGGCGCACTCGGCCCACCCCTCGCCCTCGGAGGTGACGACGCGGACCAGCAGCACATCGCGGCTGGTCTCCACGCCGAAGGAGGTACGGAACGGGGCGACGAGCGGCATCGCGATGCGGCGCAGCTCAACGCCGGTGATCTTCGTCTGCACGGCTGGTGACTCCTCGGGAGCGGGAAACGGAGAGCGGTCAGGGGCGGGTGGGGAGGCGTCGGACCACGTAGCGGCGGCGTTCGTGGAAGCCGACGACGCGGGCGCCCTCGGCGAGCAGGCCGCCCAGGGTGTGCCGGACGGCCAGCCGCCAGGCCCGGGCGGCGCCGGGGTCCGTGCCGCGCAGGGCCTCGATGTCGTCGGGCAGGTCGACGAGTACGGTGGCCGCGTCGGTCGGCACGGTCCGCGGGCGGCCTGCGTCGTTACGGAGGACGTGCGCGGCGCCGGCGGGCAGTTCGGTCGTCCCGGGCGGCGGGGTGGGCGTGGTGAGGTTCCAGGCGGCCACGACCCGGTCGGACTCGTCGCCGCCGTTGATGACGTCGTCCATCGCGCCGTAGAAGGAGGTCAGGTACTCCTCCGGCCGGGCGCCGAGTTTGACCAGGTTGAAGTAGGCGTTGCGGCGGATGAGCGGGTCGTAGGTCCAGGTGATGCGCTCCAGGCGGCGGGCCGTCGCCCACTGCCGCTGATGCAGCTTGAGGGCGAGGCCCACGCCACGTCCCATGACGGCGCCGGTGATGTGCGAGTGCAGGCTGGTGCCCACGGGCTCGCCGAAGAAGCCGACGGAGGCGCCGACCAGCCGGCCGTCCTCGTACGCTCCGGCCACATAGTTGCCGGCGTGCGAGAGGGCCCGCATGACCTCGGCGGACAGGGGCGGGTGGGCGGGCGGGGTTCCCCAGATGTCGGCGTAGAGCAGGCTGACGGCCTCGAAGTCCGCCATGCGGTGCAGCTCCCGGACGGTGGTCCCCTTCACCGCAGTGCTCCGACCAGGCGGGCCAGGAGGCGGGCGCGGTCCGGCATGGTGGCGGCCACGACGTGTTCGTGGTCGGCGTGCGCGCCGTCGCCCACCGCGCCGAGGCCGTCGAGCGTGGGGCACCCGACCCCGGCGGTGTAGTTGCCGTCGGAGGCCCCGCCCACGGCCGCTCGGCGCAGCGGGCCGAGGCCGAGCCGTACGGCCTCTTCGGTGGCCAGGGCGAACAGGTCGCCGGAGGCGTCGGGGGTCAGGGGCGGCCGGTTGGGGCCGCCGTCGATCCGCAGGCGGGCGCCGGGAGTCCGCGGGGACAGGGACCTGATGAGCCGGTCGACGGCGTCCTGGGCCGTGGCGTCCGGCACGCGGACGTCCACGCTCAGCTCGGCCTGTGCGGGCACGGTGTTGTTCGAGGTGCCGGCCCGCATCACGGTGGGGGTGACGCTCGTCCCGGGCCCGGTGGAGGCGTTGACGGTGCCCGCGATGCCGCCCAGGGCGAGCAGTTGGTGGGCGAGTTCGGTGGCCGCGTTGACGCCCTTCTCCGGCTCCAGTCCGGAGTGGGCGGCCCGGCCGTGGACGGTGATGTCGTAGAGGGACACGCCCTTGCGGCCGGTCTTCAGCGCTCCGCCGGGCGCCGAGGGCTCCAGAACGAGGGTGGCCGAGCACCGGCGTGCGACGTCCTCGATCAGCGAGCGGGAGGTGGCCGAGCCGGTCTCCTCGTCCCCCGTGACGAGCACACAGAGGCCGTCCAAGGAGGGCAGCGAGGCGAGAGCGTGGAACATCTGCACCAGGCCGGCCTTCATGTCGAAGACGCCGGGCCCGCGGACGACACCCTGCTCCATCGACCAGGGGTGCGTCTTGAGGGAGCCGGTCGGCCAGACGGTGTCGTGATGGCCCAGCAGCAGGATGCGCGGTGTTCCGAACGTCCACCGCACATGGGTGATGCCGTCGAGGGTCAGCGTCCGGGGTGCGGCGTCGAGCAGCCGGCGGCCCTGCGCGGCGACCACCTGACCGCTGCGGGCCACGGCCGCGTGGTCGTCGGAGAAGGACTCGCAGGTCACCAGTTCTTCGAGGTCGGCGAGCATGGCGTCCAGGGCCGGTTCGACCGGTGTGAACGGTGCTTCGTCCGCCGGCGCGGAACGGCGTGCTGAGTCGTACGGCACGGGTTGTCCTCCGTGAAGTGTCGAGTGAACCGGTAGGGCCGGGATGCCCGGTGACTGGTGTCGGGCCCCGCCGCCCCGGCGGGTACCGCCGGGGCGGCGTCAGCCCATGTTCTTGCTCATGAGCCGTCGCATGTTGCCGCCGAGGATCTTGAGGACGTCCTCCTCGGGCAGGCCCCGGCGGAGCATCGCTCCGGTGACCCGGGGCATGTCGGCCGGGCCCGCCAGGCCGGGGAAGTCGAACTGCGGGTCCTCCTCGTCGAGGTTCTCGCAGCAGGGCGGGGTCACGTCCGCCACCACCTCGCGGAGGAAGTCCGAGCCGAGGCCGACATGGTCGGTCCCGGCCACGGAGACGACGTGTTCGATGTGGTCGACGACCCGGTCGAGGCTCACCTTCGACGCGTCGTCGGTGAGGAAGTCCGGGACGAAGTTGACGCACACCACGCCGCCGGTGCCGGCCACACCGCGGATCTGGTCGTCGGTGAGGTTGCGGTGGTGATCCCGCAGGGCGCGGGCGCAGGAGTGGGTCGCGATCAGCGGGCGGGTCGCGAGCTCCAGTACGTGGGAGACACCGCTCGCCCCCAGGTGGGAGATGTCGAAGAGCATGCCCAGGCGTTCCATCTCCCGCAGCGCCCGCACGCCCGGCGCGGTCAGCCGGCTGCCGATGGCGTCCTCCCGGCTGCCGTCCGCGAGCGGGGTGCGTCCCCAGTGGGCGATCGAGGCGATCCGTACGCCCAGCCGGAACAGGGTGGCGAACAGTTCGACGGAGGCGTCGATGCCCGGCGCGCTCTCCAGAGCGAGCACCAGAGCGATCTTCCGCTCGGCGAGGGCCTCGTCGATGCCGGCTCCGTCGGTGCACAGCGCGACGTGTCCGGCGTTGGCCTCGGTGAGGGTGTGGGCGCACTCGATCATGCGGAGGGTCTGCCGGAGCGCGCCTTCGGGGCGGTACTGGTCGTCGATGAACACCGGCAGGACCTGGATGTCGATACCGCCCTCGCGCAGCTGCGGCAGCCACCGGTCCCGGAAGAAGCCGCCCCAGCGCTTCGGGGGGCGAGCGGCAACGGCCATCAGGAGGTCGTTGTGGGCGTCGGCGACGACGGCGCGGTGGTGCAGGTCCAAGGACACGACGGTGCCTTTCGCGTGGAGAACTGAGCCGCAGCGTACGAAGGGTGGCCGCCGGGTTGTTGATCCGGGAGAACGAATCAGCAGGGCATGTGCTGTGCATATGGACAAAGCACGGGCGGGGGAAGGTCTTTGCGGTGAGTGCCTGGAGCTGAAGGGGCGGGCCTGGAGCTGCTCGTGGCCACCACCGGCCGCCGCAGCCCTCACGTCTCTTCCCGCACCACCGGCACCGGTCTTTTCGAGAAGTGCGCCCAGCACATCCGCACCACACTCCGCGACGCCTTCCCGGAATTGCGCCCGTCCCCGCGCACCGTTCCGGCCGGTCCGTCACTGGCCGATTTCCGTGATTGACGCCGGTATGTGCCGTGCCTAGGTTCCCTGTCGCAACGGGGAGAGGAACGTCCGGGAACCGGACGTCGGAAACGAGGGGTGTGGACATGGCAAAGCAATACGTCACGCCGGAATGGGAATCCCCTGGCGAGTGGTACGGCACCATGAAGGCCACGGTCTGGAATTTCGAAAGCGAACCACTCGTCGATCCGGAAATCTCGTTCCGCGTGCAGTCGGACCAGAACGTCACCAACGTCTACGGGCTCGTCTGGCAGCGGTCGGGCAACGTGATCACCGGGCGTCTGGTGCCCGAGCGCAAGACCGTTCCGCCCCGGCGCGGCACCCAGGAGTTCCGGCTCGGCTTCGCCCGGTCCATGCCGGGCCCCGGCCCGCTGCCGACCGAATTCAAGATCAACGGGCAGCCCGCCGACGTACCGGACGACGCGACACCGCCCAGCGTGCCGACGCAGCTCCGGGTGGACACCCTCGGCCCGACCCAGGCCACGCTCTCCTGGACCCCCTCCACCGACAACATCGGCGTGCAGGGCTACGAGGTGGCCTACGGCGGCGCCCAGCCACTGCGGGTCAAGGACGAGACCGCGGTGCTCTCCGGGCTCACCCCGACGACCGCGTACACGGTACGGGTCACGGCCGTGGACCTCGCGGGGAACCGCTCCGACCAGTCCCAGCCGCTGGAGTTCAGCACGACCGACAAGCTCCCGGACGGCGGCCCCTGGGACATGCCGCGCGCGCCGTTCGTGGACTACATGGCCTGGCCGAACCCCAGCCTCCCCCAGTACGCCCAGGAATCCGGCGTGGACGGCTTCATGCTGGGGTTCATCGTCGCCAACAACAACAAGAAGCTGGCGTGGGCCGGACAGGACGGCCCCGACTGGGAGGTCGACCAGAGCTCGTACGGAAAGAAGGACATCCAGCAGTTGGCCGCCACCGGCGGCAAGGTCGCCTTCTCCTGCGGCGGAGCCTCCGGAAGGCCCCTCGAAGCCGTCGAGACGAGCGTCCCGAGGATCGTCGAGCAGTACGAGGCGTTCCTGCGCAACTACGGTGTGGCGCGCCTCGACTTCGACTTCGAGGGCGACTTCCTGTCCGACGAGGCGGCGCACCTGCGGCACACGGCGGCGGTCTCCCAGCTCCTCGCCAAGCACCCCGGCCTGAAGATCTCCTACACGCTTCCCGCCGACGCGCAGCCCGGTGAGGGGTCGGCGGGCTTCAGCCCGGTCGGCGTCAAGTTCCTGGCCAAGGTGGCCGCCGCCGGAATCGAGCCCGGCCTGGTCAACGGCATGCTGATGGAGTTCGGGCAGAGCGCGCCGCCCGACATGTACGAGTGCTGTGTCATCGGCCTCAAGGCCATGCACGGCCAGATCGGTTCGCTGTGGCCCGCCTGGGACGCCACGAAGACCTGGAACCGTACGGGCGCGACCCCGATGTTCGGCTGCAACATCAACAAGCGGGTCTTCACCCTCGACAACCAGCGCAGCCTGGTCGAGTTCGCCCACGAGAACCAGCTCGGCGCGCTCTCCGGATGGGATGCCACCCGCGACCACAACCAGGGCAACCCCGACGTCCAGCCGCCGTGCACCGTCGGCTGCGAACAGTGCGACACCTACCGCTGTACCTGCGTGGACCAGCGGCCGTTCGACTTCAGCAAGCTCATCGCCCTCTACAAGAACGGCGCCACCCCCACCATCGGAGCGCAGTCCCGAGGGTGACGGCACCCCTCCCCCGTACGGCGAACGGCCGCCTCATGGGCGGCCGTTCGTCCGTCCCCGGAATCATCGTCGGCACCGACGCGTCACTGCCCCTGAAACGCTTCCCGTCCCGCATCACTTCCGGAGCGTTTCCCGACTACTTCTGACTGCGCACCATCGCCATCAGCAGTCGGTGGGTCTCGGCGTCGGCGGCCACGACGAGTCCGCGGCCGCCCCGGCCGACCGGGGCGCCGTCGACACCGGTGACGACGCAGCCGGCGGCCCGGCACAGGGCGATACCGGCGGCGAAGTGGACGCTGCCGGACAGATCGCCGCCGTCCGTGACGTACGCGGCGCGCTTGCCCGCCGCGACCCAGGCCAACGCGAGCGTCGTGGACACCACGCGGGGCCGGAAGTGCTCGGCGAAGGCGGGCCCGGCCAGCAGGTCCACCGCCCGGAAACCGGGGGCGCCGGGGAACGGCGGGTCGAGGTTGACGTCCACGAGCCGGGAGGCGGACGCGGGCGTCAGCCGCCGGTCGGCACCTTCGCCCCGTACCCACGCGGTCTCCCCGTCGGTGCAGAAGACTTCACCGCCGAACGGGTCGGCCACCGCCGCCGCGCCCTCGCGCAGCGCCACGTTGACGGCGACCAGCACCGTGCCGACGGCGTAGTTGAGCGTGCCGCACAGGGGATCCACCAGCCACCGCCGCGCAGCGTCCTCGGCACCGTGCCGCCCGCCTTCTTCGCCGAGCACCGCGTCGCCGGGCCGGGCGGCGCGGAGCACGCCGAGGATCGCCTTCTCGGCCGCCACATCGGCCTCGGTGGCGAAGTCCCCACCACCCTTGTCGATGCGGGCGAGCCGCCGCCCGTACAGGTCGCGCACCACGTCCGCGCCGGCCCGCGCCGCGGCGGCCGCCACTCCGGCATCGTCAAGGTCCGCACAGGAGTTGATCATGCCGAAGAGGTTACGGGGAGGCGGCCCGGACCGTGGGGGCGCCCGGCCCTCTGCCGGCCGGGCGCCCTTCGTGGTGCTCGTCCGTCACGGCTCGACGGTGGTCGGCCTCTCGGCCCGCAGGTCGCTGACGAAGCCGCCCTTCACCACGCGCATCCAGTAGGAATGCGCCCGGATTCCGGCCGGGATGCCGGAATCACGCTGGAGCTTCCGGTCCATCGAGGTGGTGCCGCGCGGAGCGTTCCACCGGAACGTGTAGGGGTGCCACAGGCCCAGCTCGCTGCTGTAGAAGGGCTTGCGCTCCAGCACGATCACCTGGTCCGGGTCACCCTGTGCGGCTTCCCAGTTGACGCGGACGGTGGCCGCGTCGACGCGGTCGACGGACGTCAACCGCGGGGCCTTCGGGATCACCGACGAGGAAGCGGGCTGGAGGGCGCCGCTGCGGATGGTCCGCGGCACGGACGGGTCGTAGTGCTCCGGGCGGTCCAGCTTGCCCGTGACGCGGAGTGTGGCGGGGGCCTGGCTCTGCCCGCCCGCGCACACGTCGACCTGGGCGACCTTGAACCACTCGTCGGAGAACCGCACGAAGTCCTCCTTCTGCACCGGGAACTCGCGCGTGCTCCCGCCGACGACCCCGCTCACGGAGTAGACATAACGGGAGTCGTCGGAGCGGACCACCTGGTAGCTGCACCGGTCGACGGCCGCGGCGCGCGCGTCGACCGCCGCCCTCGGCGACGGCGCGTCCGCACCGGCAGCGGCGGCGGACGGTGCCGCCGCGGCTGTGCCCACGCCCGCGGCGAGGGCCCCGAGGCTCAGCGTGCAGGCGGCTATGGCGGCGGTGATACGAGAGGTCATACATCCTCCGGTGGCATCCAACGGCTCACGTATTGGTCCTGATCGGGTTCGCCGATCAGGACTGGACGCTACCGGCAATGAACGACCAAGAAATAGTCAACAACCAGCAAAATGGTGACCTTGTGGCGACTTTCCGCAGTCGGCGGCTCAGTGGCCCGGCCTCTGTTCTTCGGCGGAGGCCGGGCGTAGATTCCGGTCCCGGCGCCGTGATCACGGCGGGGAGAGGGAGGTCCGACGTGGACTGGGGGACGCTCGTCGCGACGATCAGCGGCGGGACACTCGCCGTCTCCGGCACCGTGCTGGCCGACCACCTGCGTCGCCGCCACGAGAACGACCGCGGGTCGGGGGACCGGCGGCGAGCCGTGTACATCGCGTTCATCACCGCCGCCGAGACCGGCCACGCCCGGCTGCGTCAGATCGCCCAGTACCCCGTGGCCGACGCCGACCTGGACGCCGTCACCCGGGCGGCGCTGAGCGATGCCGCGATCTACGAAGCGCGCGAGCGGCTGTTCATCGACGCGAGCACCGCGGTCGCCAGCGCCGGTCAGGCCCTGTTCGAGCAACTCCGCGCCCTTCAGCGGGCGGTCGCAACGGGCGCCGAGCCGACTTCACGTGCCTTTCACGACGCCTACCACCCGTACATCGGCACGGTCTGGGCCTACCGGGTCGCGGTACGCAAGGAGCTGGAGGGCCAGTCCCTCTCCCCCGCGGCCTTCGGCTGGGACCGGTGGGACGGCCGGGACCGGTGCCCGCTGTGCCAGGGAGTGGCCGCCACCGAAACGTGAACGACCGGTGATGACCTGCGAAGACTCGCCGATCATCGGTGCTGATCGGCGAGTTCCCGCCCCTTCCCGCCACCCGCGTTCTCACCAGCCGGGAAACGGCTCCTCCTCCGCCCGCGGCACCGGCTCGGCCGCGGACCAGTCGCCGGGGACGGCCGCGACGACCTCCCGCACGTCGGCTTCCGACCGGCCCACGACGACCAGGACCGATCCGTGCGGGACCGACTCGTCCGCATCCGGTTCCCGGCAGAGCAGTTTCCCGGGAGCGGAGTACCAGCGCACCGGGTCTCCCGCCGGGTGGTACCACGCCGGACAGGGCGGCAGGGCGACCGGCGTACAGATGGCCTCGGCGGCCCGGATGACGGCGGCGGTCGCCGGACACTCGCGTCCGTACGGGCCGTACCGGCGCGCCATGACCGTCTCGCTCAGCACCGGTTCGGTGCATGCCGACGACACGCGGTCCAGGTAAGGCGTCCGGCTGCCGTCCGGCAGGCGGTCGGAGAACAGGCTGACCGGCGGATCGTCGTGCGCCACCTGTTCCAGGGGAACACCCCAGCCACAGGCTTCGGACAAGGCTGCCGGGAGGCGGAGCCCGAGCCGCTCCTCCGCTTTCCGCACCTCGGGCGACGGAATTCCGTCCGCGGGCGTCAGAGGGCGCGTCCACGCGTGCGCGAATGCCTCGATGCTTTTCCACACCGCCGCCCGTCCCGTCATCGCGGTGTCGAATGCCCGGTCCGGGTTCTGCCTGTCAGCCATCGTTCGACCTCAGGTGTTGAGGAAATCGACGATCTCCCCGCGGTACCGGTGCGACGGTACGGCGGAGTCCGTCTTCGGCGACAGGTGGTGCCGGAGTTCTGTGCGGGCTTCCGACCAGACCTGGCGGGCAAGGGTGTCGGCGGGCCGCGTCGCGTCGAGGATCAGGTCACTGGCGTCGCGCGCCGGTTCGACGTGTCGAGCGTGCGCGTCGCGTCGGTGGTGGAGGTAGGTGCGCAGGAGGACGTCGAGAGGGAAGCCGTGGTGCAGGCACTTGCGCTGGATCTTGCGTACCAGCCGGAGGTCGGCCGGCAGGTCGACGAAGATGTCGAGGCGGGGGCAGCGTGCCGACGGTGCGACGTGACCGGCGAACAGCCCCTCGACAATGACGACGGAGACCGAGGCCGACGCGGCGTCCACGTCGTGGGTGAGGCGCTCGAAGTCCATCGACCGGGGAGATCCGTAGTCCAGGCGCGGTACCCCGGCGTCGTCGTACGTCCATACGCCGCCGTGGTCCGGTGCGCCGAAGTAGTAGTCGTCGCCGTGCAGTACGCGGACGGAAATCCGGGGGGCGGTGGCGGTCAGTGCGTCCGCCAGCGTGGTTTTGCCCGCGCCGGAACCTCCGGTCAGCGTCAGCAGCATGTGGTTCTCCCATCCACTCGGCCCACTGGTCATGCCGGTCGCGCCGTACGGCCGGGTCGCCGTTCGCCGGCTCGCTGTCCTCTCTTCGGAGCCGGCGAACGTGCGGGCCGGACGGATCGGGTGGGATCAGGTGGGGCGGTGCCGGGTCTCAGGCGTTCTTGCGGGCGACGGCCCCGTACATCGCGATGTCCCGGTCGTCGACCTGCTCCTGGTCGGCGTCGGGCCGCCAGTGGTGGACCTGTGTCAGCCCGGGGTCGACCAGGTACAGGCCCTCGAAGAGCGCCTCGGCCTCGGCCTTGGTACGCAGCTTCATGGGCATGCCCCGGCGCGCGTACTCGTCGGCGACCCGGTGGACCTCGCGCGGCGCGAAGTCGGCGGTGCCGATGGTCATGGCGAGGAAACTGCCGGCGGGCAGCGGCTCCAGGAGGCGGCGCACCAGGCTGTGGTCGTCGGGCGGGAGGATGAAGTGCAGGATGCCGATGATCATCAGGCCGACCGGCTGCCGCAGGTCCAGCAGTTCCTGGAACTGGTCGGAGCCGATGATGGCCTCCGGGTCGCGCATGTCGGCGTCGACGTACGCGGTCCGGCCCTCGGAGGAGCCGGTGAGCAGGGCCCGCGCGTGGGTCAGCACGATCGGGTCGTTGTCGACGTACACGGCGTGGGCGTCGGGCCGCACCTGCTGCACCACTTCGTGCAGGTTCGGGGAGGTGGGCAGGCCGGTGCCGATGTCGAGGAACTGCCCGATGCCTTCCTCGCGGGCCAGGTAGCGGGCCGCGCGGTGCATGAACTTCCGGTTGGCCCGCATGTGGACGGGCAGCGCCGGCCACTCCTCGCACATCACGTCACCGGCTTCGCGGTCCACGGCGTAATGGTCCTTCCCGCCGAG
Source organism: Streptomyces sp. NPDC045470 (assembly GCF_040646595.1). Classification (NCBI taxonomy): domain Bacteria; kingdom Bacillati; phylum Actinomycetota; class Actinomycetes; order Kitasatosporales; family Streptomycetaceae; genus Streptomyces; species Streptomyces sp. NPDC045470. The sequence goes on along the minus strand of NZ_JBEZAN010000005.1, from coordinate 259,080 downwards.
GATGTAGTCGTACACGCGCGCCGAGTGAGCCGTACCGGTGTCTATCCGGTCCACGGGGTAGCCCTGCTCCAACACCCTTGCTCCTTACGGTTGTACTTGCGCCACGACGGTCCGGCGCCACGGTGAGTGTATGCGGTGCCCGATACGGCCCTGACGGTGCGGTATGCCTGCTCAGGGCCGTGGTGCCCGCGCGGCCGACTGACCGGACCGGAACGGTCACACCCTGTTCACCGTGCCGCTTCATCACTCAACCGGTCGGCGATCGCCTCGAATTGCTCAATCTCGTCCTGATCCAGGTCGAGGAGGGGGAAATCGGAGGGCGTGTGCCCTCCGGCTGCCGGGCTGTCCGTGTGGGTGGCCAGGCCGTCCAGCAGGTCCAGCCAGGCGCGGCCGACACGGGCCGCCACCGCCGCGTCCAGCAGCCGGTCCGGCCAGGTGAGGGTGAGGCTGAGGGCCGCCCCGTCCGCGGTGTCCCGGACGGCCGCGCTCGCTTCCAGCACATGCGGCGCGGGCATGCCGGGGTCGGAGGAGGAACCGATGGCCGGTTCGCCGGTCAGTTGCCAGGGTTCGGGCGTGCCCGTCCGGGTGGGTGCGGCGAGGAAGCGGCCCATGTAGTTGAAGCTGATGCGGGCGGACGGCGGGTGCGCCTGCCCGGGCGTGTCGGTGCTTTCCGGGAGGTGCTCCGGTCCGTCTTCGGCTGCCGCCCGGGACTGTTGCTTGACCGTTTTGAGCAGCCGGCCGGCCGCGGGGCCGCCCGCCGACGCCTCGGCCAGGTCGATGCCGGTGAGGTCCAGCCGCTGCGGGCGTACGGTGGTGAACCAGCCCACCGTACGGGAGAGGTCGGTTCCGTCGGCCGCCGCACGGCCGTGCCCTTCGACGTCCACCAGGACGCTCTCGCCGCCGGTGCCCGGCCGTCCGTCCACGACCGCCCCCGCCAGCGCCGCGAGCAGCACCTCGTGCACGCCGCAGTGGTACGCCGCCGGGGTACGGGACGTCAGGATCTCCGCCTGCCCGGCCGGCACCGCCCAAGTCTGTTCGCGCAAGGTCGCCGCGGTGTCGACGGCCGGGTCGAGTTCCCGGCCGATCGGCAGCGGGTCGGGCGGCTGCGGGCAGGGCCGCGCGTCGGCCGGCTGCGCGTCGGCGGCCCGCGGACCGTCGGCGTCCGGCCCCGCCGCGGCCCACCTCCGGAACGACGTGCCGACCGCATCGAGGTGCGGCACCCCGCCTTCCGCCGCCTCGCAAGCGGCCCGCAGGTCCGCGAGCAGGATGCGCCACGACACCCCGTCGACCGACAGGTGGTGGACGGCCAACGCCAGACGCCCCGCCCGCCCGGGCCCGGCGTCCAGCCACACCGCCTGCACCATGCGGCCCGAGGCCGGGTCGAGCCGCCCTACGGCGTCCCGCGCCGCCCGTTCGGCAGCCTCGTCGAGGAGCGCTTCGCGGGTCGCCGGGGTCACCACCGGGGCCACCGCGCTCCCGTCGAGATCGTCGGTGACCGACCGGCAGGTGATCAGCGGCCCGGCATCCACCGAGCCCCGTTCGCCCGTCTCCAGTGCCCATCCGTCCGCGTCCGGCACCACGCGGGCCCGGAGCATGGCGTGCGTGTCCAGTACGGCGCGCAGCCCGGCCGTCAGGGCGTCCCCGGTGAGTGCGGCGGGTGTGGCGACGATCGCCCACTGCGCGAAGCGGCCACCGGTGATCCGCTCGCCCAGCCTCCGCATGAGCGGGGTCCGGCGAATCCGGCCGACACCCGTGTCCACGGAGTCCCGCGGGCCGGTCCCGTCGTCCGCCGTACGGGCCAGCAGAGCGAGCCGTTCGGGCGTCTTCGCCTCGAACACCTGCGGTGAGGTCAGTACCAGTCCGGCGCGGCGGGCCCGTGCCACCAGTTGCAACGAGATGATGGAGTCGCCGCCCAGCTCGAAGAAGCTGTCCTCGACACCGGCTCGTTCCAGCCCCAGTACCTCGGCGAACAGTGCGCACAGGACCTCTTCGGCCGGGGTGCGCGGGGCCCGGCCCGCGGCCCGCGCGGCGAAGTCGGGTGCGGGCAGGGCCGCGCGGTCCACCTTTCCGTTCGGGGTGCGCGGCAGCGCGTCGAGCACCACGACCGCCGCGGGCACCATGAACTCGGGCAGCGCCCCGGCGACGTGCTCCCGCACCGACCGGCCGTCGACCCGGCGACCGTTCACCGGACGGCCGTCCGCCGCTCCCCTCGCCACCACATAGCCGATCAGCCGCCGCTCGCCCGGGCGGTCCTCGCGGACCGCGGCCGTCGCCTCGCCGACGGCGGGGTGCGCGGCCAGCGCGGCCTCCACCTCGCCGAGTTCGACGCGGTGGCCGCGTATCTTGATCTGGTTGTCGGCCCGCCCGGCGAAGACCAGTTCGCCGTCGCCGGTCCAGCGCACGATGTCCCCGGTGCGGTACATCCGCCCGCCGGACGTGAACGGGCAGGCCACGAACCGCTGCGCGGTCAGCGCCGTCCGTCCCTGGTAGCCGCGCGCCAGGCTCTCCCCCGCCACGTACAGTTCACCGGGCAGGCCGGGCGGCACCGGCTGGAGGAAGGCGTCCAGGACGTACAGCCGGGTGTTGGCGACGGGACGGCCGACCGTGGGCGTCTCGCCGCCGGTCAGCGGGGCGGTGGAGCTCTGCACGACGGTGGCTTCGGTGACTCCGTACTCCTCGTGGACCTGCCGCCCCGGGGCCCAGCGGCGGCGCAGTTCCTCGGTCAGCGGCTCGCCGCCGGTCACCACGACGCGCAGGTCGGGCAGGTCTTCCGGCGGCAGGTGCAGCAGGAAGGACGGGGTGCCGCCGAGCTGGGTGATCCGGTGGGCGCGCAGCAGCCGGGCCAGGTCCGGACCCAGGGACGGCGGCCCCGGCGGGGCCAGGACGAGGCGTCCGCCCGCGCACAGGACGGGCCAGGTGTCGGCGATCGACACGTCGAAGGTGGGGGCGGCGAGCTGGAGGACGCGGCTGTGCGGGCCGATGCCGAACCGGGCCACCCGGTCGGCGACGAGGTTGCGCAGGCCGCGGTGGGTGACCGTGACGCCTTTCGGTACGCCGGTGGTCCCCGAGGTGTAGATGAGGTACGCCGCGTGGTCCGCTGCCAGCGGCGTGCGGCGCTCCGCCTGGGTCACGAAGCCGCCTTTGCGGCGTGCCAGCGCCTCGGTCACGGCCGGGTCGTCCAGGTCGGCCACGCGGGCGGCGCAGTCACCGGGCACCGCGTGCCGGGTGTCGGCGGCGCACAGCACCACGGCCGGGTCCGCGTCCCGCAGCAGGAAGGCCCGGCGCTCCGGCGGGTAGTCCGGGTCGACGGGTACGAGGACGCCGCCCGCCATGAGCACGGCCAGTGCGGCGGTCAGGGACTCCGCCGACCGCCGCAGCACCACCGCGACGCGGCGCTCCGGGCCGACGCCGAGGTCGGTCAGGTGCCGTGCCAGACGACCGGCCGCGGTCGAGAGTTCCCCGTAGGTCACGGTCCGGCGGGCGTCCTCGACGGCCACGGCGTCGGCCGCCCGCGCCGCGCGGCGGCGGAGCAGTTCCGGTACCAGTACGGCGGGCAGCGGCACCTCCGTACGGTTCCACTCCGTCACCACCTGCCGGTGTTCTTCCGCGCCCAGCACGCCGACCCGCCCCACGGCGGGCGCCGGGCCGTCGGTGACCAGTTGTTCGAGGACCAGGGCCAGCCGGGCGGGCAGTGCTTCGACGACGTCGGCGGGGAGCAGTCCGCGCTGGTGGATGAGGTGGACCCGGAGCTGTTCGCCGGGGGTGATGTTCAGGCCCAGCGGGTAGTGGACGGCGTCGGTCACGTCCGAGAGGCGGATCGTCAGCGCGCCGGGCCGGTCCGGGACGGCCGGGGGCCGGGGCAGGTTCTGGTAGACCACGATGCTGTCGAACAGCGCGCCGGGCCCGCCCAGTTTCTGCGCCTCGGACAGGCCGAGGTGCCGGTGCGGCAGGAGGGCCGACTGGCGTTCCTGCACGTCCTTGAGCAGGGCGAGCACCGGCTGCGCGGCGTCCAGCGGCACCCGTACCGGCAGGGTGTTGATCAGGAGGCCCACCATCGTCTCGACGCCGGGCAGTTCGGGTGGGCGGTCGGCCATGGTGACGCCGAAGACCACGTCCGTACGGCCGGCCAGCCGGGCGAGGACCAGGGCCCAGGCGCCGAGCACCACGGTGCTCGCGGTCAGCCCGTGGGCACGGGCCAGTTCCTCCAGCCGGCGGGACAGCCCGGCGGGGAGGTCGGCGTGCAGGTGCGCGGGGTCGGTCGCGCCGTGCTGCGGTGCCGTCGGCGCCACCAGGGTGGGTTCGTCCGTGCCGTGGAACGCGGCGCGCCAGGCGTCCCGTGCGGCTTCCTTGTCCTGCCGCGCCAGCCAGGCCAGGTACTCCCGGTACGAGGTGACCGGGGCCGGCCGCGGGTCGTCGCCGCCCGCTTCGTACGCCGCGGACAGCTCCGTGACCAGCACCGGCAGCGACCAGCCGTCCATGAGGACGTGATGGGTGAGGACGACCAGGCGGTGCCGTTCCGCGCCGAGGCGGATCAGCAGGAGCCGCCACAGCGGCGCCGTCGCCAGGTCGATGCGCCCGCGCTGTTCCCGTTCGGCCAGCTCCGCGGCCGCGGCCGACGCCTCGTCCTCCGGGAGGTGTGACACGTCCGCTTCCTGCCAGGGCAGCGGCACGTCACGCGCGACGACTTGTACGGCCGCGCCGGACGCGCTCCGGCGGAAGCTCGCCCGCAGGGCGGCGTGCCGGTCCACCAGGGCCCGCCAGGAGGCCCGCAGTCGGCCGGTGTCCAGCGGTCCGTCGAGTTCCAGTGTCCACCGGCTCTTGTAGACGTCCGGCGCCAGCTCGTCGTGGACGGACTGGAACAACAGCCCTTCCTGCAAGGGTGAGAGCGGCCAGACGTCCGCGAGCCGCGGTACCGCCTGCTCCAGCTCGGTCACGTCCTGCTGGGTGAGGGTGAGCAACGGGAAGTCGGAGGGCGTGTGCCCGCCCGCTCCGGTGGTGCGGGTGTGCGCGGCCAGGCCGCCGAGCAGGTCGAGCCACAGCTGCCCCAGGGTGCGTACGGCGGTCTCGTCCAGCAGGTGGGCGGACCAGCTCAGGGCGAGGGCCAGTTCGGGTCCGTCGGGGGTGTCCCGTACCGCGGCCTCGGCTTCCAGGGCGTGCAGTACGGGCATGTCGGGGTCGGCGGCTTCGCCGATCGTCGCGTGACCGGTGAGCTGCCAGGGCCCGGCCGGGCCGGTACGGGTCCCGGCGGCGAGGAACCTGCCCAGGTAGTTGAACGAGACCTGCGGGCCCGGAAGCGCGGCCAGCGCTGGTCCCGTACCGGGGTTGAGGTGGCGCAGCAGGCCGTGGCCGAGTCCGTCGCCGGGCACCGCCCTGGCCTGTTCCTTGACGGTCTTCAGCAGGGCACCGGCCGCCGGGCCGCCCGCCAGGGCTTCGCGGAGGTCGACACCGGCGGCGTTCAGCCGGACCGGGTGCACGTCGGTGAACCACCCCACCGTACGGGCCAGTTCCACTCCTTCGGCCACCGGCTCGCGGCCGTGCCCCTCCACGTCCACCAGCAGTCCGGCGGCCGGGACGGTGTCCGGCCGCCAGTGGGTGAGCGCTCCGGCGAGCGTGGACAGCAGGACTTCGTGCACGCCACAGTGGAATGCGGCGGGTGTGCGGCCCGTCAGGGTTGCCGCGCGGTCTGCCGGAACGGTCCATTCCGTACGGCGCACGGTGGCGGCGGTGTCCCGCAGCGGGTCGGGCGGCCGCGCGCCCACGGAGAGGTCGCCGCCGTCCAGCAGCGCCTTCCAGCCGTCCAGCTCCGCGGTGCGGCGCTCGTCCGTGGCCTGCGCCGCCAGCAGCCCGGCCCACTGGCGGAAGGACGTTCCGACGGGGTCGAGGACCGGCGGCCGTCCGGCGGCGACCGCCTCGCAGGCAGCCCGGAGGTCGGGGACCAGGATGCGCCAGGAGACCCCGTCCACCACCATGTGGTGCACGACCAGCACCAGCCGGCCGTTCCGCTCGGGCCCCGCGTCCAGCCAGACCACCTGGGCGAGCGTCCCGGCGGCGGGGTCGAGCCGCCGCAGGGCGTCCCGTACGGCCTGCTCGGCGGCCTCGTCCGGACTGCGGCCGTCCTCGGGGACGATCCGTGTGACCAGCGAGGCCGCGTCGACCGTGCCGCGCCCGGCCACCGTCAGGACCGGCTCCGGAGCGTCCGTCACGATCCTGGCGCGCAGCATGTCGTGGGTGTCCAGTACGGCGGCCAGCCCACCCACCAGCACGTCCCGCGTCAGCCCGGCCGGCGCGCCGACGGTCACCCACTGCGCGAACCCGCGGCCCGCCCCCCGCTTCCCCAGCGCCCTCATCACCGGGGTCCAGGGCACGTCCCCGGTCCCCCCGTCGTCCTCCGTGGTGCCTTCCGGCCGGTCCGAGGCGGTCTCGGCGACCGCCGCCAGCCGCTCGGGCGTCATGAGGCCGAAGACCTGACCGGTCGTCAGGACCAGCCCGGCCCGCCGGGCCCGCGACACCAGTTGCATCGAGCTGATCGAGTCACCGCCCAGCGCGAAGAAACCGTCCCGCGCCCCCACCCGGTCCAGGCCCAGCACCTCGGCGAACAAACCGCACAGGGTCTCCTCGGCCGCCGTCCGCGGCCGTTCGGGTGCGGCTTTGCCGAAGCCCGGCGCCGGCAGGGCCTTGCGGTCGACCTTGCCGTGCGAGGTGAGCGGCAGCCGGTCCAGCGGTACGAGGGCGGCCGGGACCAGGTACGCGGGGAGCGTCGCGGCCAGGTGGTCCCGCAGGACGGCGAGGAGCGCGCCGGGGTGGCGGCCGTCGGGGCGTTCGCGGCCGGCGGGCCCGCCCGGGGCCGTCGCCGCCGGGCCGGCGGCCGGAACGACGTATCCGACCAGCCGCCGCTCGCCCGGGTGGTCCTCCCGGGCGACCACCACGGCCTGCCCGACCGCCGGATGCGCGGCGAGGGCCGCTTCCACCTCGCCCGGTTCCACCCGGAACCCACGGATCTTGACCTGCTCGTCGGTCCGCCCGACGAAGACCGGTTCGCCGTCAGCGGTCCACCGCACCAGGTCCCCGGTGCGGTACATCCGCTCGCCGGGCGCGAACGGGCAGGCCACGAAGCGTTCCGCGGTGAACCCCGGACGCCCCAGGTACCCGCGGGCCAGCCCGTTCCCGGCGAGGTACAGCTCCCCGTCCGTTCCCGGGGCGACCGGCCGCAGCCGCGGGTCGAGTACGTGCAGACGGCGGCCGGCCAGTGGCCGCCCGAGGGGCAGGACGTCCGGTACCTCGTCGCCCGGCCGCACCGGACGCGTCGTCGCGCACAGGGTGGCCTCCGTCGGCCCGTACAGATGCTGCACGGTCACCTCCGGGCACGCCTCCCGAACGCGTGCCACCGCCACGGCCGGCACCACGTCCCCGCCGCACATGACCTGCCGGAAGCTCCGGAAGCACTCCGGCGACTCCTCCGCGATGACCCGGAACAGACCGGCCGTGAGCTGCACCGCCGTCACACCGTCGGCCGCCGCCCGGCCGAGCCGCTGCGCGTCCGGCGCGCCCGGCTCCGCCATCACCACCGTGCCGCCCACCGCCAACGGCAGCCACAGATCGAACAGCGACGCGTCGAAGGCGTACGGAGCGTGTGCCAGCACCGCGTCGTCCGGGCCCACTCCCCACCGCGGGTCGCTGACCAGCCCCGCCACACTGCCGTGCGGGACCAGTACGCCTTTCGGCAGCCCCGTCGAGCCGGAGGTGTACATGACGTACGCCGCGTCCTCCGCACCCACCGCCACCCCGGTACGGCCAGGCGGGCAGGCGGCCACCGCTGCCACCACCTGCGGGTCGTCCAGCACCACGGTGCGCACGCCGTCCGGAACCAGGCGCTGTGTCACGGGCCGGGTCGCCTGCGAGCACAGCACCGTCACGGGGGCCGAGTCCGCCAGCAGGAACGCCACCCGGTCCGCCGGATACCCGCAGTCCACCGGTACGTACGCGGCCCCCGCCTTCCACACCCCCAACAGCGCCGTCAGCAGGCCCGCCGACCGCTCCAGTACCACCGCGACCCGGTCACCGCGCCGCACACCACGGGCGGACAGGTACACGGCCAGCCGACTCGACGCCGCTGCCAATTCCTCGTACGTGTCCTTGCGTTCGGCGTCCGCCACCGCCACCGCGTCCGGCGTGCGGGCCACTTGGCGGTGAATCATGTGCGGCACCGAAACGGCCGGCGCCCCGGCGGGCACGCGGTCCCGGCCGGTCATCGTCCGGTCCCCGTGTCCGGCCGACGGCTTTTCTCGCGTGTATCACCTTCGGAGGGAACTGTTGCCCTCATTCCTTTCCGGCGGAAGGAAAGCGACGGGGTCAGGATCAGGGGCAGGTCCGAGTACGCCAGGCCGTTCATGATTCCCCCTTGGACGGCAACGACCGAAATGACCGGCGACCCCTTGGCCGTAGGCGCGGCGCATCCCGCAACCTCCGCGCATTCCGCGTCGGTCGAAACCGATCGGCGTACCGTGATGCGAGGGTCGGCAGCCCTCACTTTGCGGTTCGTGAAGTACGAGGTCAACGCAGCCAGTTGGACGAGCACTTGGTCTGTGCGCGTCCAACTGGTTGTTTTCCGTACTCCGGCCACCGGCCCGGGACGGACCGCCGTCAGGAATTCTCACCGACGCCACTCACGGATTCCCCCGGATTTCCGAGCGGCACCGGAACTGTACGTGGCCGCCCGCCACCGGAATGGGGGGGCGGCAAAATGCTGCTGCGGCGCCGCCCGGTCACCCGCCGAGGGCCGCGAGCGTGACTTCGAGGTCGGTGGCTCGGGGCTGGTTGTGCGGAAGCCTGGCCAGCAGGGCCGCCATGCCGCAGGTGTCGGTCGCGGCGGAGACGACCAGGCCGCAGCCGATCGCGGCGGACAGCCAGCGGGCGTGCCGGTAGCGGGCGCCGAAGGCGAGGCCGGCCACCACGAGGGAGCCGGCGGCGAGGCGGACCTGGCGTTCCATGGGCCAGACGGCCCGGGTGCCGGTGCCGTCTGCACGCTCGACCGGGTGGCCCTGTGCGGCCCAGGCGGCGGTGCCGCCGGTGAGGGTGGCGGCGGGGATACCCGCGGCGGCGAGCTGTTCGCAGGCGGCGGCGGAGCGGTTGCCGGAAGCGCAGACCATCAGCAGTTCGCCGCGGCCGGCTGCCGCCTCGATGGCGGGAAGGGCCCTCGCGAGGTGGCCGAGGGGGACGTTGTGGGCACCGGGCAGATGGCCCGCGGCGTATTCACCGGGGGTGCGGACGTCGACGACGGTGTAGGCGCTCAGCCGGCCGGCCGCCTGGGCGGGACGGACGGCGGTCTGGGTGATCATGTGCATGGGGTTCCTTTTCGTTGCGTCCCCCGGGCCCCGGGGAAGCGGGCCCCGACGGACTAGAATACCCGCGGGGGTATCCGGAGGGCCCGGAACCACACCCGGGACGCCCGGGGTGTCCCCGGGACGCGGGTCTGCCGCGGAGGAGGAAGTGTGGAGCTGGAGATGGCGGCCGGTGAGCTGAAGAGCGTGCTCAACCGGCTGCGACGGGCACAGGGACAGATCGCCGGAATCATCAAGATGATCGAGGACGGGCGCGACTGCGAGGACGTCATCACGCAGCTCGCCGCGGTCTCCCGCGCGCTGGACCGGGCCGGGTTCGCGATCATCGCGACGGGCCTGCAGCACTGCATGGCCGACGGGGAGCAGACCGGCGGCGACCGGGAGCAGATGCGGGCGCGGCTGGAGAAACTGTTCCTCTCGCTGGCCTGAGGCGTCCGGCCGCTCGCCGGGCCGCGGCGTCCCGCCGTCCACCGGCCCGAGACGTCCGTCGCCGTTCCGCCGGACGCGTCATGTCACGGCCTCGACGAGCATGAAGGCCGCCACGGCCAGCAGGGCGAACGCGAACAGACGCTGGAGACGGGGACCGGAGATCTTGCCGGCGAGGCGCTTGCCGTCCCACGCCCCGAGGACGGCGGCCGCGGTGAACGGGCCGACGACCGCCCAGTCCAGGGCACCGGCCGCCCCGAAGCGGGTGGCCAGTGAGGCCAGCGAGTTGACGGTGATGACCAGCAGGCTCGTGCCGACGGCCGCCCGCATCTCGAAGGCCAGTACCGCGACCAGGGCCGGTACGGCGAGGAAGCCGCCTCCCACGCCGAGCAGCCCGGTCAGGGCGCCGAGCCCCGCGCCGGCCCCCGCGGCCCGCCCCTTTCGTATCTCGCGGTCCCCGGCCGCCGCGGCGGCCGGGCGCAGCATCATGACCGCGGCGAGGGCGGCGACGCCAGCGAAGGCGAGGGTGAGGGCCGCCTGCGGAAGGCGGGCGGCGGCAGCTCCGGCGAGGGCCGCGGGCAGTACACCGGCGGCGGCGAAGGCCGCGCCCGCCTTCCACCGTACGTGTCCGGCCCGCGCATGCGCGTACAGCGCGGTCAGGGAGGTGGCGGTGACAATGAGCAGGCTCGCGGTGGTGGCCTCGGCGGGAGTGAAGCCGAGGAGGTAGATCAGCGCCGGCACGGCCAGGACGCTGCCACCGCCGCCGAGCGCGCCGAGCGCCAGGCCGACCACACCGCCCGCGACCAGGGCCAGGATCAGTGCGCTCATGCTGCCGGACCACCCGGCCGGCGCCCGCCGGTGACCGGCGGGGCGCAAGCGCCGGGACCGGGAACGGGCATCAGGAGCCGGCCACGGTCAGTCCGGCGTCGGCCGCGGCTTCGAAGCCGTCGTCGACGGCGACGACCTGCCGCCCCACCGCGTCCAGGAGGGAGGCGGCGATCGCCGCGCGCATGCCCCCGGCGCAGTGCACCCACACGACGCCCCGCGGGATCTCGCCGATCCGGCCGTGCAGTTCGTGGACGGGGATGTGCACCGAGCCTTCGACGTGTCCGCCGACGCGTTCGGAGTCGCGGCGTACGTCGAGCACCACGACCTCCGCGCCACGCTGACGGGCGGCGGCGAGGTCGGCGAAGGTGGCGCGCGGGAACGAGGCGAGTTCCTCGCCGTCGCGTATCCAGCCGGCCGGGTCGCCGGTGGCGGCGGCGGCCGGGCGGTCGATGCCGACCCGGGTCAGCTCCCGCTGGGCGGCGGCGATCTGCTCCGGCGTCGTGGCGAGCAGGGTGACCGGCTTGCCCCACGGGATCAGCCAGGCCAGGTAGGTCGCGAGCTTGCCGTCCCCCTCGAAGTTGAACGATCCGGCCACGTGCCCCGCGGCGAAGGCGACGCGGCTGCGCAGGTCCACCACCCACTCCCCCGCGGCCAGCCGCTCGGCGATCCGCCGCGCGTCGGCGGGCTCGGGCGGGGTCAGGTCGACGGAGGCGGGGCCCGCGGCGTTGGCGGGGCCCATGTGGGCGTAGTAGGCGGGTACGTCCTCCAGGCCGGCGAGGGTGCGGGCGACGAAGGTGTCCACGTCCAGGGTGAGCGCGTCGTTGGCCGTGCGTTCCTTGCCGATCGTGGTGGTGTCGCCGTCGGCCTGGGAGGAGGAGCAGAAGCTGCCGAAGCCGTGGGTGGGCAGCACCGGGACCTCGTCGTCGAACTCGTCGGCGAGGCGGTGCGCGGAGGCGTGCTGGGCGCGGGCCAGTTGCTCGGTCAGCCGTGGCTCGACCAGGTCCGGGCGGCCGACCGTGCCGATCAGCAGCGACCCGCCGGTGAAGGCCGCCACCGCCCGGCCGTCGTCCTCCAGCGCGTACGAGGTGTGGTGCGGTGTGTGGCCGGGGGTGGCGATCGCGCGCAGTACCAGGCCCTCGTCCACCGCGACCGTGTCGCCGTCGGCGACGGGAGTGCGGGGGAACGACACGCTCGCCGCGGCCGGGACCAGGTAGGCGGCGCCGGTGACGCGGGCCAGCTCCAGACCGCCGGTGACGTAGTCGTTGTGTATGTGGGTCTCCGCGACGTACGCGATCCGCACGCCGCGCCGCGCCGCGGCGGCGATCACCCGGTCGATGTCGCGCGGCGGGTCGATCACGACCGCGGCCCCGTCGCCACCGGCCAGGTAGCTGCGGTTGCCCAGGCCCTCGAACGTCAGGGTGTCGACGAAGAACACAGCGGTGCCTCCTCCATGGAACGGGCGTAACGGGTGTGACTCGTGTACCCCCGGGGGTATCTGCCGCCCACCTTGACAGGGATACCCAGGGGGGTATTCCGGAGCGCCGGGACGCCCGGACGTTCCAGCGCCCCCTGGGGAGCGGAACACCTGCGTCCGAAAGCCCCTCACTGCGACGGGTACCCGGTGGGGTATCGGGGAATCCGGCCCGGCCCGGGTCATGGGCGCGCGGGCCGTCGCGGGAGGGCGGGTCGGGCTACAGTCAACTCCGTACGGAACACCGCCCGTTGCCATCCGTGGTTCGCGCCCCGCCCCCGCCCCGACCGGCCCCGGCCCCCTTCCCGCACCCGGCAACCGGCCGCTCACCGCCGTGCCGCTGCGGGTACCCCTGACACGGAGCCTTCGTCATGACCACCACACCGCGGGATCTTCAGCTCGTCGCCCTGCTCGTCTCCATGGACGCGGAGGCGCCCCGCCCGGTGGTTCCGGGCGACCTCTCCCTCGCCCTGGCGGGAGCCGAGGTGATCGACCTCCTGCACGCCGGGACCCTCTCCCTGGAAGGCGACCGCATCGTTCCCTGCGACCACGACCGCGGGGCACCGGCCGACCGCCTGCTGGACGCGGCGGCGTCGGCGCTCGTCCGGCAGGCGCCTCACGAGTCGGTCGAGGACTGGCTGTGGCGCCGGGGCCGCGGTCTGTCGGCGCTCTACCGGGCCGCCCTGACGGAAGAGGGCCTTCTCACCCGCGAGCGCCGTCGGCTTCCGTTCCGCAAAGGCCGGACGACGGTGGCCGCCTCGTCCGCCCGCAGCCACGCGGCCGACCGCTGGGCATCGGGCGAACCCGTCCTCGCCGCCCTCGCGGCAGCCGCCGGAATCCGCGAAGCGCCGGCCGGCGATGCCCTGAGCGGGACCGACGACGCGGTCGTGACCGTACTCGCCGCCGTCAACGAGGCGGTGGTGGAGCTGGAGGGCGTACGGCAACGACGCTCCGTCGAGCAGGCGGCCTTCGACAACATCTGGCGCGGCGTGTGACGGGAAGGGGGACCGTGCGGCGGTAGCTCCTGACGGCCCCCCTCGCACCGCCCGCCCCGACGCCCGTCAGCGCAGGCGCCGTACGAAGATGTCCGTCGCGGCGTTGGTGTCGCCCGGCGCCAGATCGGCGCCGGCCCCGGCGAAGGCGGCCAGCAGGCCGCCGCGGTCGGAGGACACCCCGAAGGACGCTCCGGTGCCGCCGTCGGGGGCCGAGCTGAGGCGGGTGACCCGTCCGGTCCTCAGGTCGCGTGCGAAGACGTCCCAGGTCCCGTTGGTGTCGTCCGGGACCAGGACGGGGGCGTTGGTGGTGAAGCAGGTGGTCCGGTTGTCGGCGCTGAGCCCGCCGCCGGTCACGCTGCCCGTCGGGGGCCGCCGTCGGGACGGGCGGCCAGTCGCGCGTACGCGCCGGTGCGCAGGTCACGGGAGTACGAGCCCCACCTGCCCGGCTGGTCCCCGGGCAGTACCGCGTCGCCGGTGTCGAACTGGAGGGAGCGGCCGTCCGGCGAGAACCGCAGTCCGTACTGGACTTTCGCCGGGGTGCCGGCCCGGTTGTACGCGCCCGCCCGGGTCTCGCCGGTACGCCGGTCGTGCACCCCGAAAGAGACGTAAGGAGGCTGCGGCCTGGCGATGCCGGGCGCGCCCTGGGGCCAGGGGAAGAGGTTCCTCGCCTCGGTGGTGAAGGCGACCTGCGCCCGTCGGCGCTGATGACCGGGTCGGAGGAGGGTGCGGCGCCCTGCGTACCGTCACTGGCCACGCTGACCAGTTCGGTGGCACCCTTCCAGCGGTCGCGGACGAAGACGTCCATGCCGTCACCGCGGTCGCGCGGGTCGAGCGTCCGCGACGGCGAGTCGAAGGCGACGAACCGGCCGTCGGCACTGACGGAGTGGGTGTGGCCGGGCTCCTACCCCGGCGAGCCGTCCGGGTTCGCGCTGACGAGATCGACGCGCCCGGTGCGGAGGTCCTTGGCGTACAGCTCAATGCCGGCTCCCTCGGGTGTACCGGGTACGAGGTTGCGTGCCTGGCCGAAGAAGACGAGGACGCGGCCGTCGGCGCTCAGCACCGGGCCGGAGGAGTCGCCGTCGGCCTGTTCCCCGGTGGCGCTGACGCTGACCCGCCGCAGATCCCCGTACGGCCCGGCCGGTGCGGGGCCCGCGCCGTGCGCGGACACCGCGGGCAGCGCCGTGGCACAGGCTCCCGCCAGCACCGCCGGAACTGCGGTCCGTCGACGCACGGTTCCTCCCCTACCCCAAGCGCACCGAACGGAGCCGGAGCAAGCCAACCGGTCCGGCGTCACACCGGCAACGCGGGATCCGGCCTTCCGGAGCCCGCAACCGCGCGGCGGCCCGCAACGTCCCACCAGCTCGCGAGGGACGTTGCGGGCCGCCGCCCGGGTCACTTCCCCGTCAGGTCGGTGGGACCGCTCCAGTAGGCCCGCTTCCACCGCTTCGCGTCGGGAGTGAACTCGACCTCCATGCGGTCGGCGGCGTCCGGCGGCAGCGAGAACGCGTACTTGCCGACGACCTCCCGGCCGGGCAGGACGTACCCCTTGAGGACCTTCTGCCGCCCGCTGCCGTCGATCACCAGCTCCGTCGAGGCGCCGTCGGCGTCGTTGACCGAGGGCAGTCCCGTCTCGATCTCGACCCGCTCGCTCCCGGTGTTGACCACCTTGATCGTCACCTGGACGGCCCTGTTGCCCTTGGCGTGGCCCAGGACGTAGGCGTCCGGGACGAACGGCTGCGGTTGGGCGACCGTCACCTTCAGACCGTTCCCGAAGGTGTAGGAGCCGCCGAACGACGGATGCCGCGCCTTCTTGTCGGCCTCGGCGGCCTCCTTCGCCTTCTCGATGCGGTCGATCCGGGCCCGCGCTTCGTCGTTCGCCTTGTGCACCGAGACGGCGAAGAAGATGCCGCCGGCGACCGCGCCCAGCAGTCCGCCCACGCCCAGGAGCACACCGGCCAGCGCCATGCCCTTGCCCCGCGCCCGGCCCTTGCGTGCCAGGCCGAGCCCGACGGAGCCGAAGATCACGGCGAGCAGCGCCGGCAGCCAGGCCATCCAGAACAGGACGACGGGCAGGGCGAGTACGACGCCGAGGGCGCCGAGGACCAGCGCCGAGACGGCAATGCCGTTGCCGGGCCGCGGCGCGAGCGGCAGCCCCGTCGGGGGCGGGCCCCAGGAGGCGGGGGCCGGCCCCTGGCCGGGGGGCGGCGGGCGCCAGGGGTCGCGGTCGTCCGGCGTCGGGGCGACGGGCTGGTCACCGTCGGGCGGAGTGGATACGGTCACGCACAGTCCTCGTAAGGGGTCGAAACGGACAAGCTGTTGACCTTATCAGTCAGACAGGCAGCATCGGTCAGGCAGACAGCGGTTCGGCCGTGCCCCGGCCACCTCCGCACAGCCGCGGTGCTCACGACCCTGTGGCTCACGACTTGCTCACGGCACCCCGCAGCGCCTTGGTCCGGTAACGGCAGTACGTCTTGGCCGGGGAGGGGCGGTAGCTCCACGGCAGCGCGCCCACGTATCCGTCCACCGCGCGGAACTGTTCCAGTGCCGCTTCGTGACGGTCCTGCTTCGTCAGGAAGTACGCCAGCAGGTGCCTGACCTCCGCCACCCGGCGGTCGTCCGGCCGCGCCGCGCCGACGTCCCGCAGGGCGTCGTCGGTCATCCCCAGGACATCGGGCCAGCCGTACGCCTCCGACGGCGCCTCGTCGTCGTGTTCGAACCAGGCGATGAGGCGCAGTACCGTCAGCAGGCTGCCGGGCGGGGCGGTCGCCGCGGCCTGTCCCGCGAAGTCGCGGGCGATCTCGGCGGAGCCACGCCACTTCGCGCACCAGTACTGGAGTGCACGCACATGCCCCTCGAAGTGGTGCGGGGCGCGGGAGGTGACCTCGCTCCACAGGTCGAGCATCATCGCGTGCGAGGCGCCCAGGCCCATGTACAGCGGGATCTTCTTGACGTACGGGGTGGGGTCGCCGGGCAGCGCCAGGGTCTCCGCCCGTTCGAAGGCCTCCCTGGCCTCCCGCAGCACCCGGTGGAATCCGGCGAACTGCTCGGCGGTGGTGTGCTTGGCGAGGTACGCGCCCCGGATCTCCCAGGCCAGCGTCACCTGCGCGGCGGCCCGGACCACGGCCGCGTCCGGGTCGTCGGGGCGCTCCGCCTCCCAGGCGCGCAGCCAGGTGTCGTCCTCGGCCGCCCGGTCGGCGACGACACCGACCAGGTGGGAGCGGTGTTCCCAGTCGGTGCCCGCCGCGCTGATCACCTTGGCGGCGGTCTGCCACTCGCCCCGGACGAGGGCCTCCGTCACGGCGTCCGCCTCGGGGTCGGCGCAAGGCCGTTCCGTGTCCTGGCGGTTCGGCGGCAGCAGGTCCGTACCGGCCGCCGCGGCGAGCTTGGTGGTACGTCTTCTCTTCCACAGCCAGGTGCAGACCGTGACGGTGATGATGATGAGGGGAAGAATCCCGTGCATGGGTTCGAGTGATCCGATCGAAGGTGTGCTCGCCGGGCGGCGTCGGTGGCCGCCGGCGTGATGGGTGATGCGAAATCCGTGGTGGGTGGTACGTGCTCCGTGGTGGGCGCCGCGCGGCGTCGGCCGGGGTCGCCCGCGTCCTGTCAGCCGGCGAGGAGGCCGCGCAGCGGTCCGGTGTCCGGGGTGTCCGCGACGGCCGCCCGTACCGCAGCCGCCAGTTCGTCCTCGATGTCCCGCTCCCCCGGCAGCCGTAGCCGGGGCCCGGCGGCCCAGGAAGGTTCCCAGCGCGCCCCGGCCGCCTCCACGAGAGCGAGTTCCGCGAGGTGCTGCGTCCCCTCCTCCAGGTCCGGGCGCAGGAATTCGCGTGCGGCCCGGCCGCTGGCGCGAGCGGCCTCCCGCGACTTGGGCAGGTGCCGGGCGACCCACCACAGCCGTCCCGCGTCGACGGCGTCCAGCAGGGCCGCCAGATCCTCCGCCGCGCTGCCCGGCGTGATGCCGAAGGCCGCCATCGCCGTCCGCAGCGGCCGCGCGTCCGCTTCCGTCAGCGTGTGCACGGCCCGGTGCGTCAGGTCCGGCCAGTCGGTACGTTCCATGGCCAGCGCCTCGGGTGTGAGGACGGTGCCCTCCACCTCGACCAGCACCCGCTCCGCATCGCGCAACAGGGTCAGCGCGGGCCGCGCCGGGGACGTGGCCGGGCCGTCGTCGGGCAGCGCCTCGATCAGCCGGACCCGTTCGGCCACCGGCGGGTGCGAGTCGTACGGGGTGGGCTCGCCGGACGGCAGTTCACCGCGCAACTCCGCCAAGTCGGCGCGCAGCTCGGGGTCGTCGAGCAACTGCCGTACGCCGCCGACGACCTCGCCGCGCGGCGGGAGCAGGCCCGCCCGGGCGCCCAGGCCGATGTACCGGCCCACATAGACGTCGTGGACGGCGTCCAGGACGGCGATCTCCCGCAGCGCCGAGACCGTGGCGTCACGGCCCGCGACCCGGGCCGCCACGCGGTCGGCGGCGAGTTCCTGCTGCCGGCCCACGCTCTGCGTGGCCCGCAGATAGAACCGCGCGTACGCCTGGAACGGCCTGGCCACCACCCCGTACAGCAACGGCCTGGCGATCCTCCCGAGTCCGGACCGGACCGCACGGACGGTGTCCGTGACCGCGCTCCTGCGCCGCTCGGCTCCAGCCCCGGTGGAGGCTGTCCCGTCTCCGCTCCGGCGGGTCTTCTTCCGGTCGCTCCGCGCGCGTCCGGGTGCCTGGAAACCCGCCACCGTCCGCAGCACGCTGTCGCGGCCACGCAGGGTGATGCCGGCGAGCCGGGTGTCCGCGTTGCCGTAATGGCCGAGTTCGTGGGCGATGACCGAGTGGAGCTGTGGTTCGCTGAGGCCGATCAGCAACGGTACCCCCAGGTACAGGCTGCGCCGGCCGGGCAGCAGGCCCAGCAGCCGAGTGCGTTCCTGGACGGCCGCGTTCACCTCTTCGGTGAGGAACAGTGTGTCGGGCGCCCGGGTGCCGGTGCGCTCGGCCAGCGAGCGGACGGCGTGCCACAGCTCGGGCTGTTCGGCCTCGGTGACCGCGAGCCCGTGCTTGCCGTCCCCGTCGCCCGTACCGAGCGTGCAGACGCCCCGCAGGACCGGCAGCCCCACCAGGACGGCGAGCACGGTCGCCGTGACCGCGCCTCCGGTCGGCGCCCACGCCCAGGCCGCCAGGGCTGCGCCGGCGAGCACGCAGAGCACGGCGAGGGCGAGGACGTAGAAGCCGGCCAGCAGGAACAGTGCGCGCAGGGCGCGCAGAGATGTGCCCACAGGGCAGAGTCCCCCCACAAACAGAAAAACAGAGCGAGAGGATCATAAGTGCGACATGGTCATGACCTGGACCATTTTCGCGGTCACCGAACGGGCGCCCGGCCGCTCGCCGGACGGACCGGCAGCCGGGTGCCGACCGCGAGGCGGGCCGGCGGTGTGCGCGTGATCTTCGCGACGCCGAAGCGGCCGACGAGGTAACCGTCGAGGTACCGCCACATCTGGGGTGCCTGCGTCAGGGCGGCGAGTCCGGGTGGCGGCCGCGATGCCCGGTTCCGCCGTGTCGCCGTTGACGACCTCCACACGGGTGCCGAAGGAGGCGGCCGGCCGCGGTCAGGTGACGCGGCCACCGATGGCGGGCGGTCTCACTCCGCCGACGCGTCCTCGGCCGGCTGGTGGGGAGCGGTCGACGGCCTGGGCAGGTCTCCGGCGTCGATGGCGCTCTGCGCGACAGCGGACAGCAGCAGACCGTGCCGGCGGGCGTGATCGCGCAGGAGGTCGAAGGCGCTTCCGAGAGAGACGTCATGGTGCGCGGCGAGGTAGCCCTTGGCCTGTTCGATGAGGATGCGGCCGTGCAGGGCGCCGTGCATCTGTTCGTTGATGGTGTCGGTGTCGGCGTGCCGGAGGGTGCGGGCGTGGACCAGACCGATGGTGGCCGCGTCGGCGAACGCCTGGGCCATGGCGAGGTCGTCCAGCGGCACCGGGCTGTCGGTGGTCCGCAGGAGCAGCAGGCTGCCGAGGGTCTCCCGGCGCAGCCGCAGCGGTACGGCGCAGGCATGGGTGTAACCGGCGCCCCGGGCCTGCGTGGTGAAGTCGGCCCACGCGGCGGGAGCTCGGGAGAGATCACCGGGGGCGACGGGCTCGGCGGTGCGGTAGGCGTCCGCTGCTGGACCTTCGCGCAGCGCCAGGTCCAGCACCCTGGACAGGGCCGGGCTGGGGTCGCAGGGCGCGGGGCTGTGCATCTGCGGCCCCGGGTAGGCCAGTACGACCGCGGCATCGGTGACGGCGAAGATGTCCCGACAGCGGACGGTCAGTTGCTGCAGGAAGTCGATGACGTCGAAGTCCGCGACAAGGGTGTCGGCGAGTTCGACGAAGGTCTCGGCGATCTTGCCTTCCCTGCTCATGTCCCTCCTTCTCGATGAGCGGGCGCGGGCCACGGCAGGTCCGTGCCGGGCGGCGGTCGCCGCGGCCATTTCCGAAGGATGTCGCGGGCGGTCACGGCGGCAGATCCGACAGGATGTCGCGGGCGGTCTCGGTGAGGGGCCGGCCGGAGGCGAACGCCCGGGCCCGCAGCCGGACCAGCGCCTCCTCCAGCGGTACGCCGAGCCGGCAACTGAGCACACCGGTGGCCTGGTGCACCTCGACCCGGTGCAGGTCGACAGCGCCCGCGGCGCCCGGCCCGTCGTGCGGGTCACCTTCCCCGGTGTCCGGCCGCCAGGCCAGCAGCCGGCCGGCCAGCGCGTCGGCCACACGCAGCCCGTCCGCAGCCTGCCGTGCGGACAGCGACCCCGGCATCCCGCGGTATGCGGTCAGCGCGCCGAACCGGACGCCTCCGGTCCGCACCGGCCACACGAACACCGCTCGCACGCCCAGTGACTGGGCCTCGACGACGAACTGCGGCCACCGTTCGCCCGCGCTCGTGCCCAGATCCGCCACCTGATAGGGCACCTCACTGAAGTCCGTCGCCATCCCGGGCCCCTGTCCCAGGGTGAACTGCGCGTCCTCCAGCCGGGCACTGATGTCGTCGCTGAACCAGACCAGTTCCGCACCCCACCGCAAGGAGACCGCGATGCCTTCCAGCCCCAGCGCGTGCGCGCACCGCACCGCCCACACCCGGTGTTCCCCGGAGTCGACGGCTCGCTCCAGGCCGACCAGCAGATCCTGCACAGACACCTGGTGCTCCATCGCTGAGCCTTCCACGCCGAAGAGCGGACCGGTACCGAAGACGGCCACATTCCGCATCTGAAGACTACTCTTCGTGGCCCCTCCGGGAGCCGGTACGGAAAAAGCGATGTTCTCCGTCCGGGCACCGTTCGGCAGCGTCCGGCGTACGTGCCCGCGGCGCGGCCGGGCCGGTCGCGGCTCGTCCGGTGTCGGAGCCACGGCCGTCCGGTGGCACGTTCGGTCACCGCGCCGTCCGTTTGAGGAGCCGGAGCACCTGCGGCCAACTGTCGCTCTTCGCGTGGGCGTCGGCCGCCCGGGTCCCGCCCAGGGGCCGCCCGCCGCCCTCCACCGCGCTGGGCAGGTAGGGGTAGGACGCGGCAGCGTGCCCGGCCTTCGGATAGAGCAGAGCCCGGTGCCTGCGGCCGGTGGCATTGCGCTCCTGCGCGATGGACCGGGCGGCGGCCAGCGAGGGCCACAGGCGGTCGTCACCGCCGCCGACGGCCAGCACGGTGCCCCGGACGCGGTCGAGCGGGATGGGGGCGAGGCGCAGGGCCTTGCCGTGGTGCGTCCACGCGGCGTGCCCCTGCCCGCAACTGAGGCAGCCGGGGTGGTAGGCGTCCCAGGTGTCACGGCTGGGCAGGTACGCCACGGCGTCGTGGACGAGGCCGGGGTAGTACTGCGCCATCATCTGCGCGGCCTCGGATCCCCGGGAGACACCGATCACCGCAAGCCGCCGCGGATCGGCCTGCGGCTGGTCGCGCAGCAACCGGGCGGCGGCGGCGAAGTACTCCAGCGGGATGCCGGCCAGGTTCTCGGGGCGCCCTTGGCAGCCGAAGTAGCACAGGGCCAGGGCCGGGTGGCCGCGGGAGGCCAGCAGCGCGGCCGCCCGCTCGTCGGCGAGGCCGCCCTCCGAGCCGCCCAGGAGCAGGACCGGTGCCTGTCGCGGCCCGTGCGCGGGAGGCAGGAAGAGGCTGCCGCGCACCTCGTCCTTGGAGACGGTCAGGTCGTGGTGCCGTACTCCGGTCGCGGTCCAGATGCGGGTGAGGTCCCGCTCGGCCAGGGTCCGGCCGCCCGACGCCACGGTGAGAGGCACCCGGTAGGAGGCTGCCGTCCGCGGTATGAACCATGTCGCGTCCGGGTCGCCCTCGGCGGGCTTCATGGACCACAGCAGGCCCATGCCGTCAGCTCCCCGGTAGGTCCCGGTCCGGGGCCTGTCGCGGCTCAGGTCCACGGTCCCGTCCGCGTCGGCGGCGAAGACCGCGCGCCCCGACCAGGCCATGCCCCGGTGGTCGGTGGCGTGCGTCGTGACCGTCGTCTCCGTCCCGGCGGCGAGTCCGCTGATCCGGATGTGCACCGGTTCGTCCGCCAGGGCGGCCGGCTTGTCCAGCTCGACGGTGGCCGCCCGGTCACGCCGACGGTCGTCCGGTCCGCTGTCTTCCGTGCAGCCCGCGGCGACCAGCAGAGCCAGCCCCGCCGACACGGCGCGCAGCACGTAGCGACCGCCCCCGCTGCCCCTTCTGTTCGGTTCCGGCATCCCAGCAGTGTGAGCGGCGGGCACCGGCGAGTGGAAGAGCAAGAACGGACAGCAGGTGCCGCCGTCCGTGGACCGGCTCACTTCCAGGCGGTGGTGTCCGTCACGACGATGCAGTACTTGCGCCAACTCCCGGTGCGCTTCGCGGAGATGGTCGGCTCCGCGCAGGCCGTGGCCCGAAACGTTTCACCCACCGACGCCATCGGCGTGTACTGGTCCTTGCCGTATTCGACGACGGCACTGCGGGCCGAGCCGCCTTCCACCCTGACGGTCACCACGTCCCCCACTTCCGCACGGGTGATCCGCCCCCACACGGCACCGCAGCGCTTGCTGTGCCGCACGTGCAGCGAGACCGGGTTGTCCTTCGGCGGCAGCCAGGTGACCGCGTCGGCGGAGCACCCCTCATTCTGCGGGTCCTTCCCGTCGCACCCGGCTCCCGGGCAGGGGGCCGGTGCCGGTGGCGGCGGGGAGAGCCAGTCCTGCAACGCCCCGGTCAGCAGGACCGGTACCACCCCGCCCACCACGGCCGCCGCGATCGCCACCAGGAGCGCGTGCGTACTGTGTTCACGCAGCCAGCGCCACGTCCGGCGCCACGGCGACCGGCTCTCCGTGCCGTCGCCCTCGGCCTCGACCTCGGAATCACTCACCCTGCCTCCCGGAGCCCTCCGCTGCCCCACCAGCATCGGCGGCCCTGCGGCAGGCCGTAAGAACGATTCACGCCCTCGTGCGAGCTGCGACTCGGCACCGGCGGGGCCAGGGTTCGGACGGCTGAAGAGCCGCCTCACGCGGCGTCGAGGCCGCACGGGGATGTTCACCGACGGCGCGCGCCGGGGGCGCGCTGTTTCCGATGTGCGCCAAGTGGCGGCGGCACGGCTCACTCGCGTCGTTTGCGGACTGCGAGAGGAAGGTAAAGATCAGGTATAGCAGCAGGTCAGGTAGGGCTTGCCGAACGGCGCACGGGTGGCATAGGTGGTGTTCGGCCGGTGGGCCGGGAAACAGAGGCGAGGGGGAGAAATCGTGTTCGACCTCAAGGCCGAGGCGGAAATGCGCCTGTTCTCGGAGAAGCTGGCCCGGGAACTCGCCGGGAGGCGCTCCGGCGCTCGGGAGGACGCGGGCGACCGCGCCACGGGAGAGCCTTCCGCGGCCGACCGGCAGCTTCCGACCCCGGCGGACGGGCCGGACGCCGCGGAGGCGTCGGGGGCGACGGATGCGGCAGAGGCGTCGGGTGCGACGGAGATACCGGGCCGCGCGAAGGCATAGGACGCGGCGGGCGCGAGCCGGTGTCCCTCCTGTCGGCCCGCCGGTCGGTGACCGGCCGTACGGTCACATGGCGCCCCGGGTCGGCCGCGGGTCGTCCGACGGAAGGCGCCTGATGACCCGTTCGTCCTCCGGCGGCGCCGTGGGCGGTGGGCCGGCCGGTGTCCGGCGGGAGCGGCGCAGCGCGGCCCGTAGGCGGTGGACGGCGGGGTCGGCCCAGCGGGCGGCGAGTGTGCCGAAGACGACCGTGAGCAGTACGTAGGCCGTGGCGATGGGCCCGATGCGGGGTTCCGTCGCGGTGGCGAGTCCGGCGATGACGATGGAGAACTCACCGCGCGCCACCAGCGTGCCGCCCGCGCGGAGACGGCCGCGGGGTGCGATGCCGGCGCGGCGGGCCGCGTACCAGCCGGTGAGGATCTTCGTGGTGGTGGTGACGGCGGCGAGCAGCAGGGCGGGGAGCAGCACGGGAGGGATGGCGGCGGGGTCGGTGGACAGGCCGAAGAAGACGAAGAAGACCGCGGCGAACAGATCGCGCAGCGGGGTGAGGAGGGGTCGGGCGCCTTCGGCGACCTCGCCGGACAGGGCGATGCCGACGAGGAAGGCGCCGACGGCGGCGGAGACCTGCAGCCGCTGGGCGACTCCGGCGACGAGCACGGTCAGGCCCAGGACGACCAGCAGAAGCATCTCGGGGTTGCGGGAGGAGACCGCGCGGCTGATCAGCCGGCCGTGGTGCAGGGCGAGGTAGAGGACGGTGGCCGCGGTGGCGAGGGCGACGAGCAGGGTGATGCTGCCGCCGGCGAGTGACGCCCCGGCGAGCAGGACGGTGAGCAGCGGCAGATAGACGGCCATGGAGAGGTCTTCGAGGACCAGCAGGCCGAGGATGACCGGGGTTTCGCGGTTGCCGAGGCGGCCCAGGTCGGTGAGGACCTTGGCGACGACGCCGGAGGAGGAGATCCAGGTGATGCCCGCGAGGGCGACGGCGGCCACCGGGCCCCAGCCCAGCAGGATCGCCGCCCCCGCGCCGGGCAGTGCGTTCAGGGCGAAGTCGACGGCGCCTGAGGGGTACTGGGTCTTGAGGCTGGTGACGAGTTCGGAGGCGCTGTATTCCAGGCCGAGGAGGAGCAGGAGGAGGATGACGCCGATCTCGGCGCCGACCGCGGTGAAGCTCTCGCTGGCGTCCAGCGGCAGCACTCCGCCCTGCCCGAAGGCGAGTCCGGCCAGCAGGTACAGGGGTATGGGGGACAGTCCGATGCGGCCCGCGAAGCGCCCGATGAGGCCGAGGGCGAGGATGAGGGCGCCCAGTTCGATCAGCAGCGCGCTGGTGTCGTGCACGGTCAGCCTCCGGCGATGATCGCGGCCAGGGTGTCGACGCCTTCGCGGGTACCGACCGCGATGAGGGTGTCGCCGATGGCGAGCCGGAAGTCGGGGCCGGGGGCGGGGTGGGCGCTGGTGCGGCGCAGGACGGCGACGATCGAGGCTCCGGTGCGGGTGCGGGCCCGGGTGTCCCCCAGCGGGCGTCCGCCGTACGGCGAGCGGGCGTCGAGCGGGAGGTGTCCGGTGACCAGGTCGAGCCCGTCGGTGGGCACCGCGTCCAGCGGGGAGGGGGCGACGAGGCGGGCCAGTTCGGTGGCTTCGTCCGGTTCGAGCGGGACGGATTCCTGGCAGGCGTCCGGGTCGTCCGCCGAGTAGAACCCCAGGAAGCGGCGCCCGTCCTGGTGGACGACGACGGACAGGCGCCGTCCGCCGCGCGTGGTGAGGTCGTACCGGGTGCCGACTCCCGGCAGTGCGGTGCGTCGGGTGCTCATGGCTGCCTCCCGCGTGCGTGCCCCGGCGGCCGGTGCCCGCACCGCACGGGATCTCCTTCACACCATCATTACAGAGGCGGCAGCACGGCCAGGGGCGCCGTCGGGCCTGGTCGCGCCCGGTCGGGCGCCCGCGCCACGACGGCGCGCCGCACGAGTCGTAAGGTAAGGGTGCCCTTACCCACAGGCCGGCTCCCTTCCCGCTCCGAGTCCGCTCCTCTCCCGCTCCGATCCCGCTCCGCCCGCCCCTCCCCCGCGCCACCGACACGGAGACCGCTTCGATGACCGTCACCGCCCCGCCGCCCTCCGACACCCCCCGGCACCCGCCCCGGATACCGCGTCCCTCCCCCGTACCGCGCGTCACCGACGAGCGCGTCGTCCGCCGGGCGGCCGAGTTGTCCGGGGCGGAGTTCTGGCGGACGGTGGAGCGCGAGGGTACGCCGCTGACCGGTCCGGACCCGTACGGCGCGGCGGACCACGCGCTGGTGACGTTCCTGTGGCGCGGCTCCCCCGCCACCCGCGCGGTCCTGGTGTCGCCCAACAAGCTCGCCGATCCGCGCGACCCGGCCGGCAACCTCATGGAACGCGTCCCCGGTACGGACGTGTGGCACTGGTCGGTCCGGATGCGCCGGGACTGGCACGCCACGTACACGCTGTGTGTGGACGAGGGCGACGGCCCGGCCGACGACGCCGCGTACTGGCCGTGGCTGCGTACACAGCAGCGCACCGACCCGTTCAACCAGCGCGCCATCGCGAGCCGGTGGGGCGACACCCCGGTCTCCTGCGTCGCGCTGTCCGGTGCGCCGCAGGATGAAGTGTGGCGGGAGCGGCCCGGCGTGCCCCGCGGCACCGTCTCCGTCCACACCGTACGCAGCGCGCTGCTCGGCAACGAGCGCCGGGTCTGGCGGTACGCGCCCCCAAGCGCCACGGGCCGCGCGGGCGGAGCGGGCGGCACGGAACCTGGTGCGGGGCTCCCCGTCCTCGTCCTCCTGGACGGGGAGATGTGGCAGCCGGGACTGGGTGTGGCCACGCTGCTGGACAACCTCATCGCGGATGGCCGCATCCCCCCGCTGGCCGCGCTGATGCCGGAGTCGCTGGGCGCGGACACCCGTTGGGCCGAGATGACGTGCGACCCGCGGTTCACCGGCTTCCTCGCGGACGAGCTGCTGCCCTGGGCGAGCGCGGACCTGCCGCTCACCGCCGATCCCGCCCGTACCGTCGTGGCGGGCCAGAGCCTGGGCGGCCTGACCGCCGCGTACGCCGCGGTGTCCGCGCCCGGCCGGTTCGGCTGCGTGCTGGCGCAGTCCGGCTCCTTCTGGTGGCCGAACGGTCCGGGCGCGCAGTGGCTGACCGAACGGATCGCGGAATCCCCGCGGCTGCCGGTGCGGTTCCGGTTGTCGGCGGGCGAGCAGGAGTGGGTCGCGCTGCCCGCGAACCGCCGGCTGCGCGACACCCTGACGGCGAAGGGGTACGACGACGCGGTCTACCGCGAGTTCAACGGCGGCCACGACTACCTGTGCTGGCGGACCGAACTGGCCGACGGGCTGTGCGACCTCCTCGGCCCAGGGTCGGCCGGGCCCGCGACCAGCTGACGCGCCACCGGGCCCGCAGCCGACCGACGCCCCGGGCCCGGCCGCTGGAGTGCGGCCGGGCCCGGGGCGCGACGGCGCCGTCGAGGACGGTCCCGCCGCACCGGGAGTGAGTGCGGCGGGTCCGGCCTCAGTGGGAGCGCGTGAGGCTGATGCGGTGAACCGAGTCGATCCGGTCGGCACCGGCGGCGGACTTGTCGACGACGTAGGCCGTGCCGCGGCGGACCGTGACGTGGTTCGGGTTGGGGCCGGTGGCCAGGTCGGCCAGGACGGTGCCCTTCTTCGGGTCCACGACGGTGGTGGTGCCACTGCCCCGGTTGGCGACGAAGACCCGGCCGGAGCGGTGGTCGGCGGCCACGGAGATCGCGCCCGCGCCGGTGGTGACCGTCCGGGTGACGGCACCCTTGCGCAGGTCGACGACCGAGAGCGTGCCCGCGGCCTGGTTGGCCGTGTAGGCGGTGCGGCCGTCGGCGGACAGCTCGATGCCGACGGGGGCGTCGCCGGTGGGGATGAAGCGCGGCTCGGCCTTGTACGGGCTGACCGCGATGATCCGGTCGTTGGTCAGGTCGGTGGCGTAGGCGGTGCCGGTGCGGGTGTCCACGGCGAGTCCGGCGGGGCCCGCGCCCTCCACCTTGACGCGCTTCTTCTCCTTGAAGGTGCGGGTGTCGAAGGCGACGACCGAGCCGTCGCCGAAGCCGCTGGCCCAGGCGAGGTCGTGGCGCTTGTCGACGACGACCTCGCGGGCGTGGGCGACGCCGGGCAAGGTGGCGAGGTGCTTGCCGGTGCGCTGGTTGTAGACGGCCACCGAGTTGTTACGGGTGTTGGTGGTCCACACGGTGTCGTGCTCGTCGTCCACGGCGACGCCGTAGACCGCCTCGACCGCGCCGGTCGCCTGGTCGGTGACCGGCGGGGTGTACGCGTCCTTGGTCTTGAGCGTCTTCGGGTCGACCTTCAGCAGTCTGGACTGGGTGACCGGCGGCCGGCCGACGGCCGTGGTGGTCCACAGGACGTGGTGGCGCTCGGAGTAGGCGGACTGGTAGAGCCCGGTGGCCAGTTGCGCGGTGTCCACCCGGTACGACGCCCGGTGCGCGGGCCGGTCGTGCGCGACGGCGGTGCCGCTCACCGCCAGGACACTGCCCGCGGCGACGGCGAGGGCGGTGGCGTTGCGGACGAGGCGGCGGGCGGCGGTGCGGGGCTGCGTCTTGGGGGCGCTCATGGTCTGGACTCCTCCTGAAGAGGCGGGCGGGGCAGGGAAGTCGGGAGTGATCCACCCGACACGGTCAAAGGTTAGCTTAGCCTTACCTAAGTTGCACTCCATCGGCGGGACCGCCCGGGACCGGAGCGAGCCGGGTACACCGCGACGGCGCACCCGACTCGCCCGGCCGGGCGGCCCGTTCAGGCGTCCAGCGCGGCCAGACTTGCCGCGACCACCGCAGCGATCCCGTCCATCCAGCGCGGCTGCGTCATCTGCGGGTGCAGACAGTCCACGTCGTGGTTGTCCAGTCCGCCCCGGATGTACGGCGTCCAGGCGTCCCGCGTCAGCCAGTCCTCGGCGCGCGGGGCGGCGGCGGTGAAGAACAGCGCGTCGCCGGTGAACACCCGGTGCTGGTGTTCCCGCATGAGACGGGCGTTGTTGACGACGATGTCGACGACGGCGGACAGCGTACGGTCGGACAGCCCGGCCAGCGCGCTGCCCTCACGGCGCAGCGTCTCCAGGACGTCCTCGCGGGTCAGCTCGTCCGTCCGCTCGAACCCCGCCATCCGCAGCAGAGCGGTCAGCGCGTCGGTCTCCTTGGGAACGGCCTGGTCGCGCCACTGGTCGGAGGGGTAGGCGTCCAGCAGGGCGAGGAAGTCGACGCGCTCTCCCGCCTCTTGGAGCTGCACGGCCACGGTGTGGGCGAGGACGCCGCCCACGGACCAGCCGAGCAGCCGGTACGGGCCGTGCGGCCGCACGGTACGCACCTGCCGTACGTAGTCCGCGGCCATCTCCTCCATCGTCGCCGGAAGCGGCTCGTCCCGGGCCAGGCCGCGCGCCTGGAGGCCGTACACCGGTTGCGCCGGGTCGAGCCGGGAGAGCAGGCCCGAGTAGCACCAGCCGATGCCGCCCGCCGGGTGCAGGACGAACAGCGGCACTCGGTCGCCTGCCGGGCGCAGCGGCAGCAGGACGTCCAGCGCGTCGCCGCCCGCCCCGTCGCCGTCCAGGCGGGCAGCGAGCGCGGCCGGGGTGCGGTCCTGGAAGAGGGCGCCGATGGCCAGGCTGGTGCCGAGCGTGTCCCGTACCCGTGCCATCAGGCGGGCGGCCAGCAGGGAGGTGCCGCCCAGGTCGAAGAACGCGTCGTCCACGCCGACCCTGGGCAGGCCCAGCACTTCGGCGAACAGCCGGGTGAGGGTCTCCTCCCGGTGGGTGCGCGGGGCCCGGCCGGGTCCGGCCTCGAAGGAGGGGGCCGGGAGCTGTTTGCGGTCCAGCTTGCCGTTGGGGCTGAGCGGGAACGCGTCCAGGGCGACCACACTGGTGGGCACCATGTGCTCCGGCAGGGTGCGGGCGAGCGCGGCGCGCAGGTCCTCCGGGTCGGGCGGGATCTCGCCGTCGCGGTGCTCGTACGTGACGTACCCGGTCAGCCGCTGGTCGCCCGGGCGGTCCTCACGTACCACCGCGCAGGCGGCGGCCACGGCGGGAAGGGCGGCCATGGCCTCCTCGATCTCGCCGAGTTCGACGCGCTGGCCACGCAGTTTGACCTGGTGGTCGGTGCGGCCGAGGTAGAGCAGTTCGCCGCGGTCGGTCCAGCGGGCGAGGTCGCCGGTGCGGTACATCCGGCCGCCGTCGGGCCCGAACGGATCGTCGACGAAGCGGGTCGCCGTCAGGCCGGGCCGTCCCAGGTACCCGTCGGCGAGCTGGGTGCCCGCGAGGTACAGCTCGCCGGGCACGCCGGGCGGGCAGGGCTGGAGGGCCGCGTCCAGGACGTACAGGCGGGTGTTCCAGACCGGCGCCCCGATGGGCACCGGTCCCTCGCCGTCGGATGCGCAGGCGTGGTACGTGACGTCGACGGCTGCCTCGGTGGGGCCGTACAGGTTGTGCAGTTCCACGTCCGGCAGGGCCCGCGCGAACTCCCGTGCCGTCTCGCGCGGCAGCGCCTCGCCGCTGCAGAACACCCGGCGCAGCCCGGTGCAGTTCACCGTGTCCGGCTCGGCCAGGAACATCTGGAGCATGGAGGGCACGAAGTGGCAGGTGGTGACGGCCTGTTCGCGGATGACGCGGGCCAGGTACGCGGGGTCCCGGTGGCCGCCGGCCTCGGCGACCACCAGCGTGGCGCCCTGGCGCAGCGGCCAGAAGAACTCCCACACGGACACGTCGAAGCCGGAGGGCGTCTTCTGGAGCACCCGGTCGCCCGGTTCCAGGCCGTACTGCCCCTGCATCCAGCGCAGCCGGTTGTCGATGGCCCGGTGGCTGACCACGACGCCCTTGGGGCGGCCGGTGGAACCGGAGGTGTAGATGACGTACGCGGGGTGGTCCGGGGTGAGCGGACGCGGCGGAACGGTGCCGGAGTACGCGTCCAGGTCGAGCCCCTCCAGAACGACCACGGGCGGCTGCCCGTCGCCGGGTACGCGGCCGTCCCGGTCGGTGACCACGCACACGGGCCGCGCGTCGTCGAGCATGTACGCGAGCCGGTCGGCGGGGTAGTCGGGGTCCAGCGGCAGGTAGGCGCCGCCCGCCTTGAGGACGGCCAGCAGGGTGAGGACCAGGTCGGCGGAGCGCGGTACGGCGACGGCGGCCAGGGTGCCGGGCCGCACGCCCAGGGACGCCAGGTGCCGGGCCAGCCGGTTGGCGCGGGCGTCGAGTTCGGCGTACGTCCAGGAGGTGTCTCCGAAGACCAGCGCGGTGGCGCCGGGGGTGCGGGCGGCCTGGGCCTCGATGGGGCCGATGAGCGTGGTGGGCGGCAGGGCGCGGGCCGTGGCGTTGAACTGGTCCAGCACCAGGGACCGTTCGGCCGCCGTGGCGATGCCGTGCTCGCCCTGGGGGGCGTGCGGGTCGGCGTGCGCGAGGCGGGACAGCAGGTCCAGGAACCGTTCCAGGTGGTGGCCGAGGTCCGTCTCCTCGTACAGCGCGGGGTTGGCGTCGTAGTCGAGGCGGAGGCCGCGGCCGTCGGCGCGGTCGTAGACGTTGACGGTCAGCTCGTCGACCGGGCCGGTGGAGAGGTTGTGCGCGGTGGCCGGGGCACCGGCGAAGTCCAGGCCGTAGTCGAAGGGCATGACGTTGACCAGTGGCCCGACCAGCGCCCGGTCGGCGCCGAGCAGGCCCAGGTCGCGGCGGATGTCCTCGTAGCGGTAGCGCTGGTGGCGGCGGGCCGCGCGGATGCCGAGGACGACCTGGCGGGTCAGTTCGGCGAAGGTGGCGCGCGGGCCGGCGGTCAGCCGCAGCGGCAGGACGTTCATGACCATGCCGGGGACGCGCAGCGCCACCGAGCCCATCCGGCCCATCATCGGCAGCCCGAGGACGACCTCTTCGGCGCCGGTGGCCCGGGACAGGTACAGCGCCTGGGCGGCGATCAGCACGTCGGGCCAGGTGGCGCGGACCGAGGAGGCCAGTTCCTTGAGCCGTTCGGTGGCCTCGGGCCCCAGGTACGCGGTGCGGCGCAGATGCGTACGGGAGGGCAGGGCGGTGCGCCCGGCCAGGTTGACGGCCTCGGGCCGGTCCGCGAACGCCTCGTTCCAGTGCTGCCGGTCGGCCTCGTACGCGTCCGAGGCGCGGTACGCGGCGTCGTCGTCGACCAGGTCGGTGAGCCGTCCGAAGGGGTCGAGGCCCACGGGTTCGCCGGTCGCGAGCGCCGTGTAGACCTCGGCGGTGCGGCGGGCCAGCAGCGAGTAGCCGAAGCCGTCCATGACGACGTGGTGGACGCGCTGGTACCACAGCCAGCGGGTGTCACCGACCCGGAACAGCGCGTGCGCGAACAGCGGTCCGGCGGCCAGATCGAACGGTTCGGCCAGGTCGGCGCGCATCCAGGCGCGCGCCGCGCCGTCCGGGTCGGCCTCGGCGCGCAGGTCCGCCAGGTGCAGGGGCAGCGGTGCCGGGACGGTGGACAGCGGGAGCTGGCGGGGCCCTTCGGCGGTCTCGACGATCCGGACCCGCAGCGCGTCGGCCTCGGCGACCACCCGGTGCAGCGCGTCGGAGAACAGCGCCGGGTCCACCGGGCCGTGGATCTCCAGGTACTCGGCGGTGTTCTGCGCGGGGCTCGCCGGGTCCAGAGCCTGCGCGTACCACAAGCCGGTCTGGGCGGCCGTCAGCGGCAGGCCCTCGGCGGTGCCGCGCCGGGTGTCCGCTGCGGCGTCGAGCAGTGCCGTCATGAGTCGGCGCCCAGGATGCGGGCCCACGCCTCGATGGCGGGCTGCTCGGCGAGGTCCACGAACCCGGCCCGGGTGCCGTGATCGCGCCGCCATCGTTCCAGGAGCGCCATGATGCGGACCGAGTCCATGCCGTAGTCGACGAGGTTCTCGTCGACGGGGATGTCGGCCGGGTCCTCGCCCAGCACGTCGGCGACGTCCGCGCGCAGGTGGTCGATGGTCAGAGCCATGACAGGTGGTTCTCCTTGGGGGGTGGGGCCGGTGGTAACTGAGGGCGTGCTGCCGGAGTGCCGGCGGGTGGCCGGGACGTGCGGGTACGGACGGGGCGCTGCTCGTACGTACGGGTACGGGCGGGTCGCTGCCCGCACGTACGGCCGCGGGCGGGCGCCGGGCCGGGCGGAGGATGCCCGTCCGGCCGGGCGCCGTGGGTCACTTGGCCATGGCCTTCTCGATGTCGTCCAGGACGGACAGGGCCGCCAGGCCGCCGCCGAGGCTGGTCCACTTGGAGCCGTCGATCTCGGTGGCGTGGCCCTCGCGGACCGCGCCGAGCTGACGGTAGGCGGGCTTGGTCTTCAGCTCGGCGAACAGGTCGGCGTCCTTGCCCTTGGCGGCGAGAGTACCGATGAACAGCCAGTCGCCGTCGATCTGCTGGATGTCCTCGTCACTGATCGGGGTGGAGTGGCCCTGGCCGCGCTCGTTCTGGACGCCGGGCCGCTTGAAGCCGAGGTCCTTCAGGATGTCGCTGATGAACACGCCCTGCTGCATCACGGCGGTGCCCTTGGCGGAGTAGCGAGCCACCGAGACGGTGGCGCCGGCGCGCGGGCCGAGCTTCTTCTCCAGGGCGGCAACCTTGTTCTCGTAGCCGGTGAGGAAGGTCTTGGCCTCGTTCTGCTTGCCGAGGACCCGGCCGGTGAGGTCGAGCGCCTTCTTCCAGTCCTTGTCCTTGCCGATGGTGACGACGGTCGGTGCGACGGCCTTCAGCTGCTGGAGCACCTTCGGGTCGGCGAGCTGTCCGGCGAGGATGACGTCGGGCTTGGCGCGCAGCACCTTCTCGATGTCGGGGCCGGTGACGGCGCCGACGACCGGTATGTCCCCGGCCCGGCCGGCGAGGTATCCGGGGGCGCCCTTCTGGCCGCGGCCGGCGGTCAGACCGATCGGCTTCACCCCGAGGGCCAGCGCGGAGTCGAGGTCCATCTCGCTGAGCGCGACCACCTTGGCGGGCTTGGCGGGGACTTCGACCTCGGTGCCGGTGGCGTCGGTGACGGTGACCTTTCCGGCGCCGCCGGTCTTCGCCTGCCCGGAACCGGACTCGTCCCCTCCGCAGGCGGTGAGGGCCAGCGCCAGGGCGGTGGTGACGGCGGCCGCCGCGGTCCGGCGGACGCGCGGCAGGGTGTGGATGGACATGTCTGTGCTCTCCGAGTGGTGAAGTCCGGCGCCGGGACGGCGTTTGACGGAACAGCTGGTGCCGGGCATGCCGGGGAAACCCCGGTGTCCGGGCCTGTCGGGCGACGAAAGCCCCGGTCAAGCCTTAGGTTAGGCTAACCTTATGTTGGTTGCGCAAGAGGCCGGGCCCCCCGTGGGCGACACCCAGCCCCCTCCCTCACGGGCGTCCGGTCACCACCGGCGCATCCTGACCACCGCGGTCGCCCTGACCGTACTGCTGGCCGTCCTGGTGCTGCTGTCCCTGCTCATCGGCACCGGGTCCAGCCCCGTCGCGCGCGCGTGGGACTTCCTCACGGGCGATCCGGCAGCCCGCGCCGATGCCCAACTCCGGCTCGCCGTCCTCGACGTACGGCTGCCGCGTACCCTGGCCGCCGTCCTCGTCGGTGTCTCCCTCGGCGCCGCGGGCTGTCTCCTCCAGGCCGTCACCCGCAACCCTTTGGCCGAAACCGGACTGCTCGGCGTGAACTCCGGCGCCGCGCTCGGCGTCGTCATCGGCCTCACCTACTTCGGGGTGGACTCCTCCTACGCCCTGCTCGGCTGGGCCCTCGTCGGCGGCACGGCCGCCAGCGCGGTGGTCCTGCTGCTGGCCGCCTCGGGCCGGGCCGCGGCGTCACCGCTGCGGCTGGTGCTCGCCGGTTCCGCGCTCGGCGCCACCTTCCACGGCATGACCTCGTACGTCCTGCTCAGCACCCAGTCCACCTTCGACACGTTCCGCTACTGGACCATCGGCTCCCTGGCGGGCATCAAGACCTCGGACACCTACCCGCTGATCCCGCTCGTCGCGGCCGGCCTGCTGATCGCCTTCGGCGCCGCCCGCCCGCTGGCCGCACTCGCGCTCGGCGACGACAGCGCGCGGTCCCTGGGGCACCGCCCCGGGCTGGTCCGCGTCGTCGTCGCCGGGGCGGTGACCCTGCTGGCCGGGTCGGCGGTGGCGATCGCCGGCCCCATCGCCTTCCTCGGCCTGCTGGCCCCGCACGCCGCCCGCGCCGTCACCGGTCCGCGGATCGCCGCCCAGCTCGCCCTGTCGGCACTGATCGCCGCCGACGTGATGATCGCGGCGGACATCTTCGCCCGAGTCGCCATCCGCCCCTGGGAGACCCCTGTGAGTGTGCTCCTCGCCTTCGTCGGCGGGCCGTTGCTGATCTGGATCGCCCGCTCCCGGCGGATGTCCACGGCGGGAGGGACGGCATGACGGAGCCCGCACACGAAGCGGCGGAACCGGCAGCGGGCGGGCGACAGGCCCCGGCCCCCGCCCCCTCTCCCACGCCCCCCACCGCCGACGTCACACCGCCCGACAGCCTCGTCCTGCGGACCGGCGCCTTCTCCTGGCTCTTCCCCCGCCGCGGCTCGCTGGTCGCCGTCGCGCTCGGCGCGCTGATCCTGGTCCTGGTCGCGCTGGGTACGTTCGCCAGCTCCACCGGTATGAGCCTGTCCGAGACGCTCTCCGGCCTGCTCGGCACGGGCGACTCCGCGACGGTGATGCTGGTCCAGGACTTCCGGCTGCCCCGGATCGCCGTCGGCGTCCTGGTCGGCGCGGCACTGGGCATCGCCGGCTGCCTCACCCAGACCCTCGCCGGCAACCGGCTGGCCACCCCCGACCTCATCGGCGTGAACGAGGGCGCCACCGCGGCCGTCGTCGCCTCCGTCGTCGGCTCGTCCACCGGCATGATCGGCGAGTGGTGGCTCGGGCCGGTCGGCGCGATGCTGGCCGCCGCGCTGGTGGTGCTGTGCGCGGGCGGCGCGGGCCATCGGGGCCACCGCGTCCTCGTCGTCGGCATCGGCGTCTCGACCGTCGTCGGGGCCGTCACCGACCTCGTCATGTCCCGCCAGAACGACAACACGGCCGGTGGCGTCTTCCTGTGGACGGTCGGCAGCCTCAGCGGGCGCGACTGGTCGGTGGGTACGCCGCTGCTGCTGATCCTCCTCGGGCTGCTCCCGTTCGCCCTCGCCGCCGGGAACCGGCTCCAGTTGCTGCGCTTCGACGACGACACCGCCGCCGGGCTCGGTGTACCCGTACGGCGGATCCGCGCGCTCGCCCTGGCACTCGCGGTGGTCCTCTCCGGCGTCGCCGCGGGCATCGGCGGTCCCATCGCCTTCGTCGCCCTCGCGGCGCCCGTACTGGCCGACCGCCTCGGCGGCCGGGCACGCGTACCGGTACTGGCCTCCGGCCTGGTGGGCGGCGCGCTGATCGCCGGCGCCGACGCGCTGGGCCGGGTGATCGCCCCCGTCGAGATTCCGGTGGGCGTGGTCACCAGCGTGCTCGGCGGCCCCTTCCTGCTGTGGGTCCTCTTCCGCCCGGACCGGGGCGCGGGCCGGCCGTAGAGGAGCGGGGCGCGCCGTGCGCGCGGCGCGGTGCCGGGCACGTACGGCGGCCGGTGCGGGGCGGGAGGTGGCTCCTCGTGTCACCAACGGCCCGCGGAAGCACCGGCTCTCCCTGTCCGCGCTCTTGCCGGAGCGCTACCGTGAAAGGCGCACCGTGAGGCCGTCCAGAGCCGGGTGGAACCGGCCGCCGTGGCGGCCCCGGACGGGTCAGGTGAGAGACGAGGCGCCGGCAATTCCTGTCAGCGGGCATCAGCGGTTCCGGAGACCGGACTTCCTTCTCCCACCGCCGCGGGGGTGCGCCCGGACCCCGCGCTCACGTCGTGGAGGCGGGAGCCTGCCGATCGGCGGCCATTCATGCCTGCGACCGAACGTGAGGCGCGCATCGCCGAAGCGGTGCGCGGCCTGGTACACCGCAGCGCGGACTTCGATCCGCTGGAGCTGCTGCACGATCTGACCGAACACGCCATGGCCCTGCTGCCGGTGGCCGGGGCCGGGGTCACCGTCCTCGACGACCTGGGGCGGGTGGAGTACGCCACCGCCTCCGACGAACGCTGCCGCCGGCTGGAAGAGGTCCAGATCGAACTGGACGAGGGGCCCTGCCTCGACGCCACCCGCGGCGGTACCGTCGTGGCTCCGGCTTCGCTGACCGGTCCGGCTGCGCTGCGCTGGCCCCGCTTCGCCCGCCGCGCGCGCCGGGTCGGCGTCACCGCGGTCGCCGCGGTCCCACTGCGCACCTCCGGCGCCACCGCCGGCGCCCTCAACCTGATGAGCGGGCCGGGACCGGAGCTGCCCACCGCCAACGACCTGCGCATCGCCCAGGCGCTGGCCGACGCCACCACCGCCTGCTTCGGCCACCAGCACGATCTGCACGACCAAGCCGTCCTCATCCAGCAGTTGTCCACCGCGCTGGAGAGCCGTCTGGTGATCGAACAGGCCAAGGGGGTGCTGTCCGAACGGCTGCGGGTGAGTCTGGACGACGCCTTCGCACAGTTGCGCGCGCACGCCCGCGCGCGGCAGCTCAAACTCACCGTGCTGGCGGCGAGCGTCGCCCAGGGCTCGGTGCCCTCCGAACTGTCCGAGCCATGACATCGCGGCCGGACGGACCGCGCCCCGCGCGCACCGCCGACACCCGTCGCGTCGGCCACGCCCGTCACGAGAGGTGGACCATGCCAGGCGCCGAGTGGGAGATGCTCCTCGACCGGTTGCGCCGTGCCGCGCGCACCGGCCAGGGCCTGAACGGCGTGAGCCCCGGAACCGCCGCACGACTGCTCGGCCACGACGCCATGACCCTGTGCCTGGCCACTCCCCGCGGCCACCTGGAGCTCCTGTGGTCCGACGATGCCGCCGACCGGCTCGGCCCGGCCATGGACGATGTGCAGTACACCCTCGGTGAAGGCCCCACCCTGGAGGCGCTCCGCACCGGCCGTACCGTCACCGAGCCCGATCTGCGGAACGCGCCCGTCGGCCGCCGGCCCCAGTTCCTGCCCACCGCCGCCCGTACCGACGTCCGTACGGTGGTGGCCGTCCCGCTGCTCCTGGGTGTCGTACCCGTCGGCGTCCTGACCGCCTACCGCACCCGTCCCGGTGCCCCGAGCGCCCAGCAGGTGGCGGCGACCGACCGTTTCGCGCGGGCCGCGCTGCATCTGCTGCTGTGCACCTCCCCCGCCCGGCTGCTCACCGGTGAGCACGGCGCCGGGCCGGTCCTGCACCGTGCCGAGGTCCACCAGGCCACCGGTGTCCTCGCCGTCCAGCTCCGCGTCGCCGTCGACCAGGCCCTCCTGCGGTTGCGGGCCCACGCGTACTCCCAGGACCGCGCTCTCCTCGACGTGGCC
This sequence comes from Streptomyces sp. NPDC045470, assembly GCF_040646595.1. Taxonomy (NCBI): domain Bacteria; kingdom Bacillati; phylum Actinomycetota; class Actinomycetes; order Kitasatosporales; family Streptomycetaceae; genus Streptomyces; species Streptomyces sp. NPDC045470. The sequence goes on along the minus strand of NZ_JBEZAN010000005.1, from coordinate 221,772 downwards.
CGCGATGTCATCGCGCACCGTCTCCGCCTCGACAACGGCTCGCCGTGACGGTTCCCGCACCACCAGGCGCGACCGGATACGGCCGGATACGGCGATCACCGCCCTCCGGGCCGTCCCGGGTGGCGCCGGCCCGCCGACCACCCAGGTGCCCCGGAGAGAATGCGCGTCACGGGAAGAAGGGGTGTGCTGGAGACCCGGCTCCCAGCCGCCCCGTCCTCAGGAGTGATCTGCATGCGTGTACGTCTCGTCCTCGCCGGCGCGGTGCTCGCCGCGGCCACCGTGGTGCCCGCGGCGTCCGCCGCCGTGGCCGACGACAGCCCGGCAGGCGCCGCCTCGAAGACCGGCGTCGGCCCCGGCGCAGGCCCGGACAGCACCGAGTTCGGCGCGGTCCCCCAGGCCAACCGCGAACTCGTCGGCCGCATCATGACCGGCCTGGCCTGAGCCTGCCCCGCCGTTCCGGCGCGGACCGCCACGCGGAGGTGCCGGCCGCGCCGGAGCCATCAGCCGGTCCGGAAGCATCAGCCGGCCCGGAGCCGGAAGACCGTCTCCGGGGCGTCCCCCTCCGCAACGTCGCCGTCCGCGTCCGTCACCGACACCGTACGCAGCCCGCGGCCTCGGCGGCGCGCTCGTCGCGCTCCGCCGACACCACAAAGAACCGCAGCTCGGCGCCGTCGTCGGCGGGCGCGGTGCGGACCCGACCGAACCGGTCGGCGGGGGTCGGCGCCGGCACGTGCAGTGGGATCAGCGCGGAACCGCCGTCGGCCAGGTGGCGGCAGCGTTCCAGCATGTCGGCGGAGGAGTCGACGCCTTCCACGTCCAGTCCGCGGCGACGCGGTGCGAGCAGCGGGTCACCGTCTCCGCAGCCCCGTTCCAGGGCCGGGCCGCCCACTTCGCGGAGTAAAGCCGTATAGGCCTCGGGGTCCGGGGAGAAGGACCGCAGCGGGGCGAGGGACTCGGCGACGAGGCCGGTGCAGAAGTCGGCCGGGTCCACGGACGTTCGCGTTCCGTCCGGTGGGAGACCGGCTTCGCGGATCGAAGCCGGGGGCCGCTGCCGGGTGCCGAGAGCAGCGGCCGCCGACGCAGGGCAGGTGCCCCGAGATCGGCGTCACCAGCGGTTTTCGTGCTACTTCGCCAGGTACCCGCCGTCCACCACATGGTCGCTGCCGGTCATGTACGAGGCGTCGTCGGACACCAGGAACGCGATGAGCGCGGCGACCTCGGCCGGCTGCGCGGTGCGCTGCAACGGCACCGAAGCGATGAGGTTGTCGGTGCTCCCGGGCGGCAGCGAGGTGACCATCGGGGTACCGACGACGCCCGGTGACACCGACAGGACCCGGATGCCGTGGTGCGCGTACTCGCGGGCCGCGGTCCGGGTCAGGGCGAGGACGCCCTGCTTGGCCGCCGCGTAGGCGGCGTGACCGCGAAAGGCCGAATGGGCGGCGATGGAGGAGAGGTTGACGATGACGCCGCCCGTCGCGGCCATCGCGGGGAGCTGGCAGCGCATCGCGTGGAAGACGCCGTAGAGGTTCACCTTGGTGATCGTGTCGAAGTCGGCGGGCGACAGCTCCGCCAGCGGGGTGAGGGGGCCGCTGATCCCGGCGTTGTTGACCGCGATCCGCAGGCCGTCGCCCATGGTGGCGGCCTCCTTGACGACGCCGGTGACGCTGTCCAGGTCGGTGACGTCCACCCGGCGGGCGAGGGCGGTGCCGCCGGCCGCGGTGATCTGCCCGGCCACCCGGGCGGCACCGTCCTCGTCGAGGTCGGCGGCCACCACCACGGCGCCCTCCGCTGCCAGCCGCTCCGCACACACCGCGCCGATTCCGGAGGCGGCGCCGGTCACCAGGGCGACGCGGTCCCGCAGTCGGCCGGGCCGGGTTCCGTCGCCGGGCGTGTGGATGTGCGTGGACATGTGCGGCTCCCGGGGAAGGGCGGAAGTGGTCAGGAGGGACGGGCATGCGCCGTGAGCGGCAACCGGTCCGGGCGCAGGACCGTGCCGACCAGCGGCCGTACGGGCGCGCCGGCGACCGGCTCCAGGCGCCGGCGCGCGGTGAACGCGGCTACCGCCAGCGTCAGTTCCGTCCAGGCGAAGTCCTCGCCGATGCACAGCCGACTGCCCGCGCCGAACGGCAGGTAGGCGTGCCGCGGCGGCTTCGCGCCGGCGTCCGGCGGCCAGCGGTCGGGGCGGAAATGCTCGGGTTCCTCGTACAGGTGCGGGTCGTGGTGCAGTGCGTACGGGCTGAAGAACACCTCGGCACCCGGGACGAGCCGTACGCCGCCGAGTGTGACCGGCCGTACGGCGCGGCGCATCAGCAGCCACGACGGCGGGTGCAGCCGCAGTGTCTCGGTCAGGACCTGCCGGGTGAAGACCAGGGCAGGTACGTCCTCGAAGCGGGGTGGCCGTCCCGCTTCGAGGACGGTGTCGAACTCGTCGTGCAGGCGCCGCTGGACGTCGGGGCGGCGGGAGATCTCGTACAGCGCCCAGGCCAGCGCGGCGCTGACGGTGCCGGTGCCGGCCAGGAAGAGGGTGATCAGCTCGTCGGTCACCTCGGTGTCGGTCAGGGCGCCTTCCGGGCCGCCCGCGAGCAGGAGCATCGAGAGCAGGTCGCCGCGGTCCCGGCCGTCGGCGCGGTAGCTGTCGACGATCCGCTGCTGGACGGCCACCAGCCTGCGCAGCGGACCGGCGTCCGGCGGCCGCCAGCCCGGCAGCAGCGGAAGGCGTTCCGCCCAGGCGTGCAGGGGGGACAGGGCGAGGCGCATCGAGTGGTACTTGACGGTCAGCCAGTCCTTGACGGCGGTGCGCAGCTCGGGGTCCTGGGGGTCCGCGAAAAGGGTGCGGAGCAGGATGTCGAGGGTGAGGCGGTGGATTTCCGGCACCAGGTCGCGTGTGGTGCCGGGTTCCCAGGCGGCGGAGCGTGCCAGGGAGCGTTCGGACATGACGCGGGCGTAACCGGCGATCCGGTCGTGGTGGAAGGCGGGCTGCATCGTGCGGCGGTGGCGGAGGTGGCGGTCCCCGGCAGCGGTGATCAGCCCGTCGCCCAGCGGGACGCGCAGGGCGTCGAACATCGCGCCCTTGTCGAAGGAACGGGCCTGGGCGGTCAGCAGTTCCCGTACCAGCTCGCCGGAGTTGACGACGTGGACCGGCCGCGGGCCGATGTAGACCTTGGTCACCGGTCCGTGGTGCCGCTGCTCGCGGACGAAGCGCAGGGCGTCCCGCCGGAAGCGCGGGGCGTGCCCGGCCAGCGGTACGCGGCCGGGGGCGACGGGCGCTTCGGTGAGGGCGTCGGCGGAGGTGTGCCCGGGGCGCGCGGTCGGCCGTGCACCACTGCTGTTCACGCCGGTCCTCCTGCTGTCCGACCGCAGGACAGCTCCTCCCCGTGCGGCTGGAGGCAGCCGCCCCGCGCGGCGGCGCGAAGCCTGCGCTGCCCGGCGAAGAGGCCCTCCACGGCGAACGCGTGGGTGTGGGTGGGGAAGTGCGTGAGGAGCGGTCGCGGGCCGTACATGAGCGGTACGCCCGGCCAGGTACCGTCGTCGCGCTGGGTCTCCACGAGGTAGGTCAGCCCCGGCGCCCAGAGGTCTTCGTCGCGGAGACCGCCCCGTTCCAGGGCTGTCAGCGCCAGGCCGGTGGCGGCCGGGGTGCTCGGGCCGCCTGCCTCGACGGGCCAGCCGCCGTCGGGGTTACGGGTTCCGGCCAGCTCGCGGGCGGCGGGGTGGCCGTCCGGTGGCGCGGGGGCGTCGAGGGCGGGGAGGACTTCGGCCGTGGCGTACGGGAGGCCCCGGTACCAGCCGGCATGCCAGCGTCCCTGGCCGTCGAGGCGTTCGGTGAGCCAGGCGCGCGCCGCGGCCAGGTCCACGCGGTGGCGGCCGGAGTGACGGGCGAGCGCGGTGACGACATGGGCGATCACGTCGTCCACCGGGGGGTCGCCGGCGGACTGCCAGGTCCGCCAGAGCCCGTCGTCCCGCTGCTGCCGGGCCAGTTGCCGCACGCCGGCGCGGATCACCCCGCCGGAAGCGCCGCTCGCGCCGTCCAGGGCGATCAGGGCGGCTCCGGTGGTGTCGTTGTCGGACTCGACGCCCAGGCGGAACGGCCAGCCGCCGTCCAGGTTCTGTGCCGCGACCAGGTAGGCGACGGCGGCGGGCAGCGCGTGGCGGTCGAAGTCCGGCGCACTCCGGAAGGCGCGCACGGCCAGCGCGGTGTCCCAGACGTCACTGGTGGTGAAGCGCCAGGTGCCGTCGGCGTGTTGGCTGGCGAGCAGGTACTCCGCGCAGCGGCGGGTGGCGGCGGTGCCGGGCGCGGCGGCCTGGAGGGCGAGCGCCGCGAGAGCCGTGGTGACCGGGTTGGCGAAGAAGTCGCCCGCCGGGGACTGCTGGTCGGCGACCGTACGGGCGGCTTGCAGGGCGGCCTGCCGGTCCCCGTGGTGGACCGCCACGAGGGCGTGTGCGGACCAGAGTTCCACGCTCGACCAGCGCTTGAGCCGTCCCGGAGCGGCGACCGCGGTGGCCAACTGCGTACGCAGCGCGTCGGGTGCGGCGCCACCGCGTACCGTCCGGCCGGTGTGCAGGGCGAGGGCCTGGAGGAGCCGGGCCCGGGCCGACAGCGCCGGATCCTCGAAGGCGGGGTGGCTCACGTCGACGGGGCCGTCGGCGCCCAAGGCCAGGGACAGCAGCGCGCTTTCCACGGCACGGGCCACCGGGTGGTGGTCCTGCGGGGCGGCTCCGGATGCGAGCCAGACCCGGCCCCGTGCGGCGGCGTGGCCGGCGCCGGGTTGCGGTGCACGCGCCAGGGCCAGGGTGCACAGCGCGGTCTCGGTGATCCGGGGGTCGGGGTCGGCGAGCCACGAGCCGTTGTCCCGCTGAGTGGTGAGGGCATGCCGGGTGGCGAGGGTGAGGGAACGATTCACCCGTGCTGCGAGCGTGGGTGACAAGCGGGCGACCGGTGGGTGCGGTAACGCGCGTCCTGCTGACATCTTGCCTCGATTTCTGCTCGTCCCGCTCGTGCTCCGTGCGTACGCGCCGTCAGCGCGCCGACCGGTCCCGCGTTCTGCCGGGCGGCCGGGGGACGACCGGGCGGCCCGGCCGCGCGCGGCGGCTCCGGGGCACTCCGGGGTACGGGGCGGCGGACCCCGCCCGAACGCCCGGAACGTAGCCTGACGGCGTGAACACCTCACAGCCGGCCGGCCACCTTCCCTCAGAGATCGTCTCCATGGCGGACACATGCTCGGCCGCCCTGCGAAACATGCCCAGGCTCGAAAACTGGCTCAAAAAGCTCGGTTTACCCGTGGACACCGCGCTGGTCCCCCTGATGTGTCTGCAAACCACGTTCTTCACCCCGTGGCTGCCGCCCGACACCTGTCTGCGGATGTCCCGGCTCACGGTCTGGCTGATGGCGATCGACAACGTCCTGGACGCGCCCGAAGCGCCCGGTTCCCCGGGCCCGGACTGGCCCACGGCCCGCGTCGACGCCTGGCACCGGATCCTCGACGGGCACGACGACGGCAGCGACGACCCCGTGGCGCGCGCTCTGGCCGAGATCATGCGGGACGTGGGCGGCAGCGGACGGCCCGAACTCGTTGCCGCGTGGCGGGAAAGCATGCATCAGACACTGACCGGCATGCGGTTCGAACACGAGACGGCCCGGACGGCGGCCACCGGCGGCACGGCGCCCCGGTTGGCCGACTACCTGCGGCACGGCGCCTGGAGCATCGGCGTCGAACAGCAGGTCACCGCCCTGTGGGCACTCCTGGACGAACCCGGCCCGGCCGGCCGCCTGCCGGTGCTGCGCACCGCGCTGCACGAGGCCGCGATCGCAATCCGCCTGCTCAACGACCTCCGTGGCCACCACCGGGAGCAGGCCGAGGGCAAGCCCGACGCGCTGGCCCTCGGCCTGACCGAGCGGGAGGCGTACGAGCGTGCCGACGCGGGGCTGGAAAGCTGCCTGCGGGCCCTGGCTCCGCTCACCGCGGCCGGGTACGGTTCCGCGGTGGCACTGGAGCGGGTGGTGATCTGGCACGCCCGGATGTACCACCGCTTCGACCCGGTACGGCCCGGCCGGACCGCCGCCCCTCCCCTGCCGGGCAGTACCGCGCCCGCACCGCCCGTCCCCCGGCCGAAGGAGGCCCCGCCCATGGGTACCGAGCAGGACGTCCTGGACGCCGTCGCGTCCGGAGGCACGTACGACACCGCGGAACTCGCCGACCTCTTCGACCGGTTGGAACCCGTCGACACCGCTTTCCTGATCGGTACGTGGCGGGGCGGCGCTTTCGAGCACACCAGCGAGAACGCCGCGTTGCTGGCGAAGATGCGGTGGTACGGCAAACGGTTCGTCGACGCCGACCACGTGGAGCCGCTGCTCTGCCGCGACGAGGACGGCACGGTCCACTCGTACACGGAAAGGGGCCTGGCCTCGCTGCGTGAGGTCGTCCACCGCGGCAAGCAGTCCACGGCGATGGTCTACGACCAGTTGCCGGTCATCGACCACTTCCGCCGTCTCACCGACGACGTCCTGCTGTGCGTGATGGACAAGAAGGGCGATCCGGAGGACTTCTACTTCCACCTCACCCGCGTACCGGAACCCGAGCTACGGACCTGACGTCGGACCACCGGTGACCGGGGCGGCGGGACACCCGCGCCACACCCGCCGCCGTGCTCGCGCCAGGCGGCCGCCAGCCGGCGTACCGCTTCGGGCTCTTGGCAGTCGTCGCGGGAGCGGGGAGCCGTCACTACGGGAGCGGGGAGCCGTCACTCCTGACCGTCCTCCGCCGGCTGCCGGGCCCGCTTGTTGCGCGCGCCCACGACCAGCGCCGTGGCCGCTCCGGTCACCGCGAGCGCTGTCGGGACCATCCAGTTGCGGTTGACGGAGTGGCCGAGCGCGTGGTCGAGGGAGATCCGGCCGGGCCCGGTGATGCTCAGCCCGGTCGTCGTCAGCCCGAGGAAGGCCGGGTGCTCGTAGCCGCCGCTCTGCGCGAAGAACCCGTTGGGGGTGTGTACGGCGGCGGCGCCCGCCATCGCGCCCGCCGCGGCCGCGCCGGCGGCGGGGGTGGCCAGCCCCAGCACCAGCAGTACGCCGCTGCCGGCCTCGGTGAGTCCGGCGACCGTGGCGTTGGCCTTGCCGGGCGCGTAGCCGACGGACTCCATGAACTGGCCGGTGCCCTCGATGCCGCCCCCGCCGAACCAGCCGAAGAGCTTCTGCGCGCCGTGCGCGGCCAGCACACCGCCGGTACCCACACGCAGGAGCAGCAGGCCGAGGTCACGTCGGTCGAAACAGGTCACGATGGGCTCCCGGGGCAGCCGGACAGGGACGGTCCCCTCCCGCCTGCCCATCGTCCCTCCCCCGGCACGCCTCGGGCTCGCCCACTCGGCCGTTCAGGTGACGGTCGCGGAGGGGACCTCGCCCCTCCGTAGGACCTACTTCGCTTCCCGCGGCGCGCGCTCCGACGTACGAGTGCCGTCGTCGAGTTCGCGCAGGAACCAGGTCAGGACAAAGCCGGCCAGCAGCACGGCTCCGGCGGCGAGAAACACGACGTGGAAGCCGTGCGCGAAGGACTCGGTGACCGACTGCGCCAGCCTGGCGTCGATGCCGTGGAGCAAGGACGTGTCGTCGAGGTCGATGCCCGTACCGCGTCCCGACTCGACCATGGCCAGGAAGCGGTGGTTGGCAGGGTCCCCGGTCACCGACGGGTCCGTGAGCAGGCTTTCGAAGCGGCGGGAGTGCAGCAGGTCGGCCAGGCGGCCGAGCGCCACCGCGAACAGGACGGAGAACAGGACCGCGATGCCGGTGGAGCCGCCGATCTGCCGGCACAGGCCGGACGCGCCGTTCGCCACCCCGAGCTGGCTCTTGGGCGCCGCGTTCTGCATGGCCAGGGTGATGACGGTCTGGGACAGTCCGATGCCGATGCCCAGCCAGCCGACGGTCAGGGTCATGCCCCACATCGGGGTCGCGGCGCCGGCCGCGGCGAGCGTCAGCAGCGCTCCGGCCATGGAGCCCAGGCCCACGACGGCGAGCTTCTTGAACCGGCCCGAGGCCGCGATCAGTTTGCCGGACACCACCTGGGAGGCGATGGTGCCCACCATGAACGGGATGACCACCAGCCCCGCCTCGGTCGGGGTCCGCCCCTGCACCAACTGGAGGAAGAGCGGCAGGGTGGTCACCGTACCGAAGATGCCGACGCCGATCGTGAAGTTGACCGCCGAGCACAGGGCGATGCCGCCCCGCCGGAACAGCCGGAGCGGCAGTACGGCCTCGTCGCCGCGCCGCAGCTCGACGGGGACGAACAGCGCCAGTCCGGCCGCGCCCAGCACGAAGAGGACGAGGGAGGCCGGCGCGGTCCAGCCCCAGGACCGGCCCTGTTCGGCCACGATCAGCAGCGGCACCAGGAACAGTGCCAGCGCCGCGGCGCCCAGTACGTCCATGCGGTGTTCGCGGCGCTCGTGCGGCAGGTCGAGGGCCCTGCGTACGGTGACCAGGGCCAGCAACCCCAGTGGCACGTTCAGCAGGAACACCCACCGCCAGCCGGCCACGCCGAACACCTCGCCGGCCTCCGCGAAGGTGCCGCCCGCCAGCGGGCCGACGACACTGGCCGCCACCCAGGCCAGTTGCAGGAAGGCGAAGTAGCGCCCGCGCTCCCGCACCGGCGCGAGATCGGCGACCACCGCGGTGGGCAGGGACATCAGTCCGCCGCCGCCCAGCCCCTGGGCCGCCCGGTAGAGGGCGAGTTCGGTCATCGACCCGGCCGTACCGCACAGGACCGACCCGGCGACGAACACGGCGATCGAGATCAGGTACATCGGCTTGCGCCCGTGGATGTCGGAGAGCTTGCCGTAGAAGGGCATCGCCAGCACGGAGGCGATGAGGTACGCGGTCGTCGCCCAGGCCTGCTCGGTCTGGCCGTGCAGATCGTCCGCGACGGTGCGCATCGCGGTGGCGACGACCGTCTGGTCCAGGGCCGCGAGGAAGACGGCCAGCAGCAGTCCCGACATGGCCGTCAGGATCTGCCGGTGGGTGAACGCCCCGCCTGTCTGGGCGGCCTCGCCGGCGGTGCCCGGATGCGCGGATGACACGGTGCCTCACTCTCCAGGCCGGGGGTCACGGCACCGTCCGCGCAGCTTGCCCGCTGCCCGCTGTCTGCCCGCGGTCGGCGCCCCGGCCGGACGCCGAGCGTAATCACCGGAACGCATTTCGACAAGCCCTTGTCATTCTCCGGAGGGAGCGCCCTTCAGCAGGCCGTTTCCGGAGCCGCGGAAATCCGCGGGGGGCCGGGGACCTACGCTGTGGCCATGGATTCCTCACCCCCGGACGTGGACGCCCTGGTCGAGGTGACCGCCGAGGTCTTCGCGGTCAACGGCCGCCTGCTGCGCGAAGGGGACTGGCTCTCCGCCCACGCGGGGCTGACCTCGGCGCGCTGGCAGGTGGCGGGGCTGCTGCTGGACGGGCCGTCGACGGTGGCCCGCCTGGCCCGGGAACGCGGACTGCGGCGCCAGGCGGTCCAGCAGACCGTCGACCGCCTACGGGCCGAAGGCGTCGTGACGACCCGCCCCAACCCGCAGGACCAGCGCAGCCCGCTGGTCGAACTCACTCCGGGCGGGCGGCAGGCCCTGGACGCTCTGCGCCCCTTGGAACAGCGCTGGCTGGAGCACCTGGCCGGGGACATCCCACCCGAGGACCTGCATGTCGCCCTCTCGGTGCTGCGCAGGCTGCGGGAGAACTTGGACGTCCGGCCGGGGCTGGATGACCGGCCGGTACCGGACGCCCGTCCGACGGCGGAGCCCGGCGCGGAGCAGCGGACCTCCTGATCCCCGAAGCGTTCCCTGCCGTTCGGGACGCCCCCTACCCCGACCGACGCCCCCGCCCATGTCCCCGCGCAGTCAGCACCGAGCACCGCATCAGGAGCCTCTACGTGATCCCCCGCCGCACCCTGCTCACCGCCTCCACCGGCATCGCCACACCGGCTGCCGAGACCGCCCCCTCCTCCCCTCGGCCCCGGCCCGGCGCCCGGACGCCCGACGTCGAGGCTCTCCACCTGGCGCCCGCCCGCGACCAGGTCGCCGCACTGTGCCGACGCGAGATCAGCAGCCGCGACCTCCTGGAGCAGTACCTCCGGCACATCGCACAGGTCAATCCGCACGTCAACGCCATCGTGACCCTCGACGCCGACGCCGCACGCGCCGCCGCGGACCGGGCGGACCGGCACCTCGCCGAAACCGGTCAGCCCCTCGGCCCGCTGCACGGACTCCCGATGACGGTCAAGGACGCCCTGGAGACGGAGGGCATGCGCACCACCAGCGGCTCCCCCGACCTCTCCGGCCACGTACCGGACCGGGACGCCGACGCCGTCGCCCTCCTGCGCGCCGCCGGTGCCGTCCTCGTCGGCAAGACGAACGTGCCGGTCATGTGCCAGGACATCCAGACGTCGAACCCCCTCTTCGGCAAGACGGACAACCCGTACGACGTCACCAGGACCGCGGGCGGCTCCTCCGGTGGCGCGGCCGCCGCCGTCGCCACGGGTCTCACCCGTCTCGAAGTCGGCTCCGACCTCGCCGGTTCGCTGCGCCTGCCGGCCGCGTACTGCGGTGTCCACGCGCTGCGGACTTCCCGCGGCGCCGTGCCCGTCGTGCCCACCCGCGGCCACATCCCCCGCCTGCCCGGCTGGGCCACCAGCAGCGACATGGTCACCCTCGGCCCGATGGCCCGTACGGCCGACGACCTCGACCTCCTCCTGGATGTGCTCGTCGCGCCCGCCCCCGCCGACCGGAGCGGGTGGACGATCACTCTCCCGGCCCCGGTCAAGAGCGAACTCGCCCAGTACCGCGTCGGTGTCTGGGCGGACGACGCCCACTGCCGCGTCGACGCCGCGACCCGCGCCCTCCTCGACCGGGTCAGCACGCTGCTGCGCTCCGTCGGCGCGAGCGTCGACGACGCCACCCGGCCCGTCGACTTCGCCGGGAGCAACACCCTGTTCCAGCGCCTGCTGTTCGCCACCGGCTCCGCCACCGCCACGGACAGCGCGTTCGCCGCCGACGTGGCGGCGGCGGAAAGGACCCCCGCCGACGACCCGGCCGGACTGTTCCTGCGCTCCCGGACGATGCGGCACCGGGACTGGTGCGTCGCCGACGAGGCGCGGCAGCAACTGCGGGCCGCGTGGGCCCGCTACTTCGCCGACCATGACGTCCTGATCACCCCGGCAGCGCCGACGGCGGCCGTGCCCGACCAGACCGGCACCCCGGCGCCACAGCGGTTCATCACGGTGGACGGCGTGCAGCGCCCGTTCTTCGACCAGACGAGCTGGGTCAACCTGGCGAGCCTGGTGGGCCTGCCGTCCGTGGTCGTCCCGGCCGACCGGACCGCCGACGGGCTGCCGCTGGCCGTGCAGATCATCGGCCCCTACCTGGCGGACCGCACACTCGTCGCCATGGCGAAGCAACTCGCGCGGCATCTGCCCGGCCCCGGTCGGCCGCCCGCCCGGACGGCATGAGCCGGTTCAGCCTCCCAGGGCTCCCGGCCTTATGGAAATTTCACCCTGAACAGGCATTAATGTTGCCCGCCACGGCAAGAGTTGCCGTTTGACTTGTTCGACCGAAGAAGGCGTGGCGAGAAGTGGTTGCACCGTCGAAGAAGGCCCTCGTCACGGCCGGGGCCGTGGGCGGAACCGCCCTCGCCACGGCCGGGGTGCTCGCCTTTTCGCTCCGCCCCTCCCCACCGCACGTCGAAAGCGCGCCCAACGCGAGCCACCCGCTCTGCAACGACATCGCCCGGCACTACCCGCGCCGCCTCCTGGGAGAGGACCGAATCGAAGCGCGGGGCACCGGTGTTGCAGTCTGGGGAGATTCGACCGTCATTCTCCGCTGCGGTATGAAACCCCCCAAGCCGACCACCGACTTGTGCCTCAACGTGAACGGAGTGGACTGGGTACTGCGGAGCGATTCGTCGAGCGAGAGCAGGGAGGAGAGTAAAAGCGAGAAGGAGAGCAAGAAAACCCTCATCACCTACGGACGCGATCCCGCCGTCGAAGTGACGGTGACGGCGGACTCGACCACCGCGGCCGGGGACACTCTGGTCGACCTCGGCGACGCGGTGCGGGCGATCCCGCAGAAGTCGAAATGCATTTAACCTCGACCTTTCGTGGGGGAAGTCTCGTTCTGGCACACGCGCGCTTCGACGCGCGCCATGTAGTCCCGGACGAGGGAGACGTACGCGTCGCGAAGGGGCTTCTCCTCCAGGTATCCCATATGGGCCGCGCCGGGCTGCGTCACATGCTCGGAGTCAGGAATCCTGTCGGCGATATCGGCGAGATGCGCGGGAACACATTCGTCGAACTCGCCGCCGAGAACGAGTGTCGGCACCCGGATCCGCTCCAGCGCGTCGAAGATGTCCCAGTCCTTGAGAGCGCCGGTGACGTGGTAGTCCGCATGCCCGATCATGGTCCGGAACGTCGTCACACTCATGAGTCCCGGGTCCAGGCTCATGGCAGAGGTACGCAGTACGCACGCGCGCAGGTACTCCTCTTGGGCCACCCGGTAATCGGGATCGCCGGTCTCACCTCTCAGCTCCCGGCCGTAGGTGCGGTCGAGTACATCGCCCGGCAGTTCCGCCATCAGGTCGCGGACCTCCCGCTCGAACCGTGGCACGCTCGCCAGGCCGTTGGCGCAGATCAGGCTGGTCCATTCCGGCGCCCGCTCGGCGGCGTACTGAAGGCCGAGCATCGCTCCCCAGGAGTGGCCGTAGACGTGCGGGCGTTCCAGGCCGAGCCCTTCGGAAACCGCGCCCAGTTCGTCGAGGAAGCGGTCCACCGTCAGCAGCGAGATGTCGTCGACCGGGTCCGAACGCCCTACCCCCAACTGGTCGTACCAGACGACCTCACGCTCCTGGGCGAGCGGGGTGAAAGCGTCGAACAGCAGATCACTCGGGTAACCCGGGCCGCCATGGACGAGCAGCAGCGGCGCGCCACCGCTGCCCGTTCTGCGGTACCACACCTTTCCTCCCGGTACGGAAATTCTGCCTTCCCTCATACCGCCTCCACTTCATGGGAACCCTCTTCCGTCCGGCCGTCGACGAGATATCCGTCGAACCGGTTCGGTGACCCCAAACATAGGAAAGAAGACCCGAAGAGATAAGGCTTGACTTCATGCCGCACTGCGGGCAGTCCGACAACGAGGACGAAAAACCCGCACGTCAGAGAGGTGGCGACACATTCGCGAGGTCATTTCCGGGCGGAAAATCGGTGGTCGGGCCCGTGGGGATCGCTGCGGATCCGCTCTCTGCGGCAGGCGAGGTCAGCCGGCTCCCCAGCCGCCGTCCAGCGGGACGGAAGCGCCGTTGAGGTACGCGGTGTGCGGGGAGCACAGCCACAGCACGGCCGCGGCGACCTCCTCGGGCTCCAGGAGCCGCTTGATCGGCGACCGGGCCAGCAGGACGTCGGCGAGCACCTTCGAGGCGTCGATCCCATGAGCCGCGGCCTGGTCGCCGACCTGTTTTTCGACCAGGGGCGTCCGCACGTAACCGGGGTTGACGCAGTTGCTCGTCACGCCGTGCTCCGCCCCTTCGATGGCGGTGACCTTGCTCAGCCCTTCCAGAGCGTGCTTCGCGGCGACATAGGCGCTCTTGTAGGCGCTCGCCCGCAGTCCGTGGACGCTGGAGATGTTGACGACGCGGCCCCAGCCGTTCGCGTACATGTGCGGCAGTGTGCGGCGCAGCAGCAGGAACGGCGCGGTGACCATCACCTGCTGCATGAGCGCGAACCGCTCCGGAGGGAACTCGGTGAGCGGAGCCACATGCTGGAATCCGGCGTTGTTGACGAGGATGTCGACCTCGGCGGGCAAGGACTCGATCGCCGCCGGATCGGCCAGGTCGACGACGTGCGCCCGGCCGCCGGTCTCCGCGGCAACGGCCTTGGCCGACTCGCCGTCCTTGTCGACCACGTGCACCGTGGCGTGCGCCGCCGCCAGCGCCACCGCGCACGCCTTGCCGATGCCACTGCCGCCGCCGGTCACCAGAGCGGTACGTCCGCCGAGGTGCACGTCGGCGGAGGGCAGGGATGCGGGGGCGGAGGCGGAAGCGGGAAAGACGTTCGTCATGGGTGGCAACGGTAAGGGGTGCCGGTGCTTCGCGGATATGGGTACGCGGATTGCGGGAGTGGCCGGCCCGATGCGGTGGGCGGGGAGGGCGAGGGGACTTATCCGTCGTACCGGAGGGGTGCCACCCTGCCGCGATGTGGCAGGCCCCACAGCGCCGCGCAGGCGCGCGCGATCTCCAGAAGTGCCAAGTCCCGGTTCGCAGGGGCCTGGAGGTCGATGCCGAAGGGGAGCCCGTGGGCGTCGCGCACGGCGGGCAGGGTGATGGCGGGCCAGCCGACGATGCTCGACGGGTCGGTGTTGCGCAGGAGGGCGGGGAACGCCGGTACCGGGCGGCCTGCGAGCAGGATGTGTTCGCCGGGGAGCAGGCGTGGCGCGGTCACGGGGGCGGTGGGCACCAGGAGTGCGTCGAGCCGGCGGTCCGCGAGGTGGGTGTGCAACAGGGCGTTCAGCGCGGGCCGGTGGACCGTCAGTGCCTGCTCGTACGCGTCTCCGGTCGGTCCGTGACCGGGCAGCGGGCGCAGGAGCCGGGCGACGTCCGGGCTCGCGATCAGGGCCGCGACATCGGGGAAGCACAGGGGCAGCCCGTGCTCGCGGAGATACCCGTCGAGGGCGCGGGACACCTCGTACAAGGCGATGGGCAGCCCGGCGGCCGCCACGTGGGTCGGTGTCCCGGCGGGCAGATCGTCCTCGACGATGGTGGCTCCGGCGGCGGCGAGTTGGGCGAGCCGGGCGTCCAGTGCCGCGAGCAGCGGCGGGGCGATGCCGTCCCGGAAGGGGTGCCGTGGAGCGCCGAACCGCAGGCCGCGCAGCACGGTACGGGGATCGGGCGGCGCCGCCGAGCGCGCGGGGCGGGCGGGGCGCGTGCCGGTGATGACGGCGTCCAGGAGGCAGACGTCCTCGACGGTGTGCGCCAGGACGCCGATGGTGTCCCGGGTCCACGACAGGGGCAGCACGCCCCGCGCGGGATAACGGCCGGTCGTCGGACGGAAACCCACCACCCCGCACAGGGCGGCCGGGAGGCGTACGGAACACCCGGTCTCGGTGCCGAGCCCGGCCGTGACCAGACCGGCCGCCACGGCTGCGGCGGTACCGCCGCTGCTGCCGCCCGCCAGACCGTCGGGCCGCCAGGGGTTGCGCACCCGGCCGTACGCGTGATTGTCGCTGGTCGCGCCGAAGGCGAGTTCGTGCATATTGGCTTTGCCCAGGACGATCGCTCCCGCGTCGCGCAGTGCCCGCACCGCGGTGGCGTCGTGCGCCGGGCGGTGCTGACGCAGCGCCGGTGTCCCGCCGGTGGTGGGCAGACCCGCCACGTCGATGTTGTCCTTGACCGCCAGGAGCACGCCCTGCAAAGGGAGTTGAGTGTCGGTACGGGTGCGGCCGGAGGTGCCGTGCCGGGCTTGCGGGGCATTCGGGGCGGGCGGAGTTTCGTCCGTCCTGGCCGCCCGGTCGGCGCGCTCGGCATCGGCGAGGACGGTCGCCGGCTCCACGCTGATGAAGGCGCGCAGGTCACGGGCGTGGGACAGGCGACGGGGCTGGAGCGCCCTGGCCGCGTGTCCGCGCGCCGTCAGCCGTCCCGCCGCCACCTCGGCGGCCACCTCGTACACCGTCCGCGGGGCGGGGCCATCGTCGGCGGTAGCGGTCATCGTCCCGTCCCCTTCCGAGGTGTGCCGGCCAGTATGACAGCGCGGAGGGGCCCGATTCGGGTGCGACTCCCCTGGGCCGGCCGGCACGGAGGTCAGGCCGTCCGACGGCTCACCCGCTCGCCGGGGCCAGCGACGTGACGAGGTCGGAGGCGGCCGGCAGCACGGCCGTACCGGCCTCCAGGCCCGCCGGGTGCAGCGCGTACACCTCTGCCTGCGCGGCCAGTGGAACGTCCCCGCGCAGCAGGTACGCCAGCCGCGCCCGGCCGAGGTCCGGGGCCGGGCCGGAACCGTCGTCGGTCGCCGGGGTGCCGATCCGGCCGGCGAACGCCTCGGTGTCCTCGCCGTCGCGGCGCCGGTAGGTGCTCCGCGAACCGTCGTGGTGGCGTACGACCACGGTGCTCGCGCGGGCGGCGGCCTGCCAGGTGGCCAGCTCGCCCAGGCCGACCCGCGCCCCGGAGGTGAACAGGCCGGTCGGGCCCCGGCCGAGGGCGGCCAGGGCGTCCACGTGGCGGTGTACGGCGTGGTGGGTCCCGGTGACGCCCTGGGCGACGTCGAGCCAGCGCATCGTACGGCCCGTCACGTCGATCACCACCGGGACCGCGACGCGGGCGCCGCCCGTGAGGTCGAAGCGCTGCTCGACCTGACGCGGGTCGAACACCGGGCCCGCCGTGCCGGGTCGGTCACGGACCATCAGCCCGGCGAACGCCTCGGCGAGGTCCTCGAAGGGCACGTCGCTGAAGGCGAAGACCACGGCCACGACGTAGCGGACACCCGCCGCGTCCAGTTGCTCCAGGTCGAGGTCGACGAACTCGGCCGCGCCGCGGGGCGCCGGGGCGCTGGTCAGGTCGCCGGAGTGCACGGCGGCGGTTTCGGCGTAGCGCGGGCTGGTGTAGTCGCAGGTGCCGGCGTGCTGCCAGTCCGCGGTGTACATCGCGGCGGACAGGTCCAGGTCGGTACGGCCGGAGGCGGCGCTCTCCATCCAGTGCAGGAACAGGCGGAGCGTACGGCCCTCGGGCAGGGGCAGTTCACTGCCGCGCGGCAGGGTCACGAGGGCGCGGGAAGCAGTCCGTTCCGCGAACGGCGCCATGACACCGTTCAGGTCGGCGTCGACCACCGCCAGCTCGACCGCCGGCCGGGCGGCCGCGCGGCGCAGCACCTCTCCGGTCAGGACGGACACCGTACGGTCGACGGCGTCCGCCGGCAGCGGGGCGCGCTCGTCCTGGACGATGTGCGCCTTGGCGTTGCCGCCCTTGGGGAAGAACACCCGGTCGTGCCCCGGCGTCGCCCGGGTCCGGGCCTCAGCGAGGGCCGAGAGCAGTACGGCCGGGGACACCCGCCGTACGGCCTTCTCCAGCGCGGCGAGGACGGCGCCGGTGCCGTTGTCCGGCAGGGCGTCGGCGGACGGAGTGTTGGCGGTGAGGCCGAGGTCCTATCGGTTTTCCGGGGGGGCCAAGGAGCGGGGAGGGACGGTGAACCGGTGCGGACGGTGACCGGATCGGAAGCGGCCGGATCGGGCCGTGGCCGGATCGGGTGGTGCCTTCGACACCCGCGTCCCCTTCCAGGCCCGCTACCTATCCCACATGACCACTTGCCTAAAGCGTTTAGGTAAGTGCATACTCGGTTAGGAAGAATCTCATCCGCATTAGCTGTACGGAAGGAAGACCATGGCGCCGCGCGTAGGGCTCACCCCGGACCGGCTGACCCGGGCGGGTGCGGAGCTGGCCGACGAGGCCGGGTTCGAGGAGGTGACCGTCTCGGCGCTCGCGCGGCGTTTCGGTGTCAAGGTCGCGAGCCTGTACTCGCACGTGAAGAACTCGCACGACCTCAAGACCCGGATCGCCCTGCTCGCCCTGGAAGAACTCGCCGACCGGGGCGCCGCCGCACTGGCCGGGCGGGCGGGCAAGGACGCCCTGGCCGCGCTGGCCAACGTCTACCGCGACTACGCACGGGAGCACCCCGGCCGGTATGCCGCGGCGCAGTTGAGACTCGACCCGGCGACGGCCGCCGCCAGCGCCGGTGTCCGGCACGCCCGGATGACCCGGGCGATCCTGCGCGGATACGACCTGACGGAGCCGGACCAGACGCACGCCGTCCGGCTGCTGGGCAGCGTCTTCCACGGCTACGTCAGCCTGGAGCTGGGCGGCGGGTTCAGCCACAGCGCCCCCGACTCCGACGAGACCTGGTCCCGGGTCCTGGACGCCCTCGACGCCCTGCTGCGGAACTGGCCGGCGCCACAGCGGCCCTGACGGAACCCGGCGAAACCCCCGGGCCGTACGGGCCGCCCGGAACACCCGCGACGCTCGCGGTACCCGAAACACTTCGATCAACAGGTTGAGACCATGCGCACCGACAGCAACTGGACCCTTACCCCCGTCACCGCGGGCCTCCTCCGCGGCGCCCTGGACGTGGAGCGCACCGAGCAGGGTGTGCTGCCGCACCGGCTGCCCGCCTGGGCCCGCGCCCAGAACACCGACGGGCAACTGGCCATGGCCGAGTCCCAGACCTCCGGCGTGCGGCTGGCCTTCCGCACTCGGGCGACCGTCCTCGAACTGGACACCCGGCCCACCAAGCGGGTCTACACGGGCGCCCCGCCCCGTCCGGACGGCGTGTACGAGCTGGTCGTCGACGGCCGTCCGGCCGGGCGGGCGAGCGTCACGGGCGGCAACACGCTGACCATCGACATGGCCGCCGGAACCGCCGAACACCGGCCCGGCCCGGCCGGCACCCTGCGCTTCGACGGCCTGTCCGGCGAGCTCAAGGACATCGAGATCTGGCTGCCGCACAACGAGACGACCGAACTCCTCGTCCTGCGCACCGACGCCCCCGTCGAGCCCGCGCCGGACCGGGGCCGCAAGGTGTGGCTGCACCACGGCAGTTCGATCAGCCACGGTTCCGACGCCGCCGGCCCGACCACGACCTGGCCCGCGCTGGCCGCCTCCCTGGGCGGCGTGGAACTCGTCAACCTGGGGCTGGCCGGCGCCGCGCTGCTCGACCCGTTCACCGCCCGTACGCTGCGGGACGCCCCCGCCGACCTGATCAGCGTCAAGATCGGCATCAACGTGGTCAACGCCGACCTGATGCGGCTGCGTGCCTTCGGGCCCGCCGTCCACGGATTCCTCGACACCATCCGCGAGGGCCACCCGACCACACCACTGCTGGTCGTCTCCCCCATCCTGTGCCCGATCCACGAGGACACCCCGGGGCCCAGCGCCCCGGACTTCTCCACGGCGAGCACCGGGCAACTGCGCTTCCGGGCCATGGGCGACCCGGCGGAACGCGCGGCCGGAAAGCTGACCTTGAACGTCATCCGGGCGGAACTGGCACGGATCGTGGCGCAGCGGGCGGCCCAGGACCCGCATCTGCACCACCTCGACGGCCGCGAGCTGTACGGCGAGGCGGACTTCGCCGAGCTGCCGCTGCCCGACGCCCTGCACCCGGACGCCGCCACCCACCGCCGGATCGGCGAACGCTTCGCCAAGCTGGTCTTCAGCGGCAACGGCGCCTTCGCGGGCCGGAACGGCGCCTGACGCCCGGGCCTACTGCCCGTGGGCGGCGAACAGGTCGAGCAGGCGCTCCAGGCCCCGGTCGCCGAACATCAGGTCCAGGCTGCCTGCGGATTCCACGGCCGACGCCTCGCTGCGGGGGAACAGGGCCGCCTCGTACGCGGCGAGAGCGGCCTCGGTGTCACCGGGGTGCGCGGCGATCGCCCGGCCGAGTTCGGCACCGTCGAGCATGGCCAGGTTGGCGCCCTCACCGGCGAACGGTGACATGAGGTGGGCGGCGTCGCCGAGCAGGGTGACGCCGGGGACGCGGTCCCAGCGGTGGCCGACGGGCAGGGCGTGGATGTGCCGCGGGACCAGCGGACCGTCGGCGTCGGCCAGCAGCGCCCGCAGGCTGTCGGCCCAGCCGTCGAAGTGGGCGAGGACGGCCTTCTTGGCGGCGTCGGTGTCGGTGAAGTCGATGGTGGCGAGCCAGTCCGGGCCGATCTTGAGTGCCGTGTACAGGTGCAGGCTGCCGTCGGGTTCGCGGTGGGCGAGGATGCCGTTGCCGTCCCCGAGGCAGAAGAAGGAGCCGCCGCCGATGAGCGCGGCGCTGTCCGGGTGGCGGGTGTCGGCGTCCAGCAGGTCGGATTCGACGAAGGAGATGCCGGTGTAGGCGGGGGTGGCCGGCGAGACCAGCGGCCGGATCCGCGACCAGGCACCGTCGCCGCCGACGAGCAGGCCGGTGGTGACGGTGCTGCCGTCGGCGAAGGTCACCTCGTGGCGTCCGCCGCCCAGCGGCCGGGCGCCGGTGACCTTGCTCCCCCAGCGGACGGTGCCTTCGGGAAGCGAGTCCAGCAGCAGGTCGCGCAGGCGCCCGCGGTCCACCTCGGGGCGGGTGCCGTCGCCCTCGTCCGCTTCCCGCAGTCGCACGGTGCCCTGGGGGTCGACGACGCGCGTGGCCTCGCCGCCCGGGTGAACGAGGGTACGGAAACGATCGTGCAGGCCCGCGGCGCGCAGGGCCTCCTGGCCGCTGTCCTCGTGGATGTCCAGCATGCCGCCCTGGGTCCGGGCGTCCCGGCCGGCTTCGAGCTCGTAGATCACCGCCTCGATGCCGTGCACGTGCAGGACGCGGGCGAGCGTCAGGCCGCCGAGGCCCGCTCCGACGATCACGACGGGGTGGTGGATGGGGGTGCTGGTCATGGTGGTCTCTCCGTTCCATGGCGGAGCCGCCGGTACGGCGGCGTACGCGAGGCGGCTCAGGGCCGAACGCGGGGCGGTTCGGTCTCCGTGCTCGGGCAGGGCGGCTCAGTGCTTGCGGGGAGTGCTCTCCGTACCGTTGATGACGGCGCGGAAGATCCAGGCCAGCCGCTGTTCGGGGCTGCCGGAGAACAGGTCGTCGCCGAGGGCGGCGATCCGCGGGTGGGTGGCGGAGGTGGCCTGCCGCAGTGCTCGCACGAGCGCCTCGTGCTCCTCGTCGGCGGCGGCGTCGCGGTCGCGGGTGGACTGTTCGGCCGCGGTGGCCGTCGCCACCTGGAGCAGGACGTCCACGCCCCAGGCGGCCTGCGCGTCGGGGACCCCGCCCTCGTGCAGCAGGGCGAGGACCGACTCGACCAGGGCCAGGTAGTTCGGCCCGGAAGGGCGGGTCACCAGCGCGGAGTGCGCCAGGCCGGGGTACTGGAAGAGGGTGCGCGTGCAGGAGCCGAGGAGGGTCACCAGCCGTTCCCGCCAGTCGCCGGACGTACGGACCGGAGAGAGGTCGACCTCGCCGAGGAGATCGTCCAGGATCGCGGCGTGCAGCTCGGCCGTGTCGGCCACGTACACGTACAGCGAGGCGGGGCCGGTGTCGAGCTCCTGGGCCAGGCGGCGCATCGTCACCCGCCGCAGCCCTTCGGACCGCATCAGGGCGACGGCGGTCCCGATGATGCCCTCGTAGGTGAGGGCGGGTTTCGCGGGGCGCTCCCGGCGGCTGCGGGAGGCAGGGGCGGAGGCCGGGGGCCGAGCAGGGCGTCGCGTAGTCACCCCGCCACCGTAACGAACATGTTCGTTACGAACAAGTTCGTCACGGGGGCCGCGTGTCACGGTGAGGTCGTGCGTCACGGTGCGACCGGCGCGTTCCGGCCGGACCGAACGGTCAGAGAGTCTCCAAAAAGCTGCCGACGATCTCGTTGAACTCGTCCGGCCGCTCCATGTTGGGGTAGTGGGCCGTCCCTTCGACGGAGACCGCGCGGCCGTTCTTGACGGTAGCGACGAGGCGCTCGGCCATGCCGATGTTGTCGGGTGAGTCGATGCCGCCGTTGACGGCGAGCACGGGGACCTCGATACCGGCGGCCCGTTCCCACGTGGCGTGGACCGGAAGAATCTGACTGGACTCGCCACTGCTGTGCTTGGCGAGGGTGCCCCTGTTCATGCCGCGGAGCTCGTCCGCGACCTTGGGGTCGACATCATCGAGACAGCGGTGCGGGCCCGCGGCGAGGAGCATGAACGCTTCCACGGACGCGTCCAGGTCACCCGACGCCATCGCCGCGTGCCAGGCACCCATGGTCCGCACGGTCCAGGGGTCGGAGTAGTACGGCTCGCTGGTGCCCGCGCCGCTGACGACCAGGCCGCTCACCAGTTCCGGGTACTCCAGCGCGGTGTCGACGGCGGTGGCCGCCCCCATGGAGAGACCCACCAGGACCACAGGGCCGGTGCCCAGCCGGCGCAGCAGTCCGGCGACGTCGTCGGCGGGCCGGAACGGCCCGGTCGCGTTGGCGGAGCGGCCGTGGCCGCGGGCGTCCGGGGCGATGACGCGGTACCGCGAGGCGAGGGCGGGGATCTGACGGTCCCACATGCGGTGATCGAGGAAGCCGCCGTGGAGGAGGACGAGCGGGCGGCCACTGCCGGTGTCGAGCCAGAACAGGTCATCCATGACAACCAAGGTGTCACAGCCCGGGCCTCATGACAACCAGGTTGTCACATCTCTGTGCGGTTGAGCGGAGGGACAGTCGGGCGGCCCTCTCAGTTCACCTCCACGTCGTCCAGGGAGTGCAGAAGGCGGGAGAGGACCCGGATGCAGGCGGTGATCTCGTCATCCGTGAGGTCGGCGCCGGCCTGGCGCAGCGCCGCCCGTTCCCGGTCGATCACGGCGGTGATGGCGGCCCGCCCCTTCGCGGTGAGGGCGATGAGCGAAGACTTCTTGTGCGCCGGGTTGGGGCGGAACCCGACCAGTCCGAGTCCCGCGGCGTCATTGGTCATCCGCTGCACGAACTGCCGGCTGAGCGCCTGGGCCCGGCCCATCTGCGGCACGGTCATCGGCCCGTGCTCGCGGAGCATGTTGAGGACCGCCCGCACCCCCACCGACAGCCCTTCGAGGGGCGCGTCCTGCTCCACCTTGCGCTGAGCACGCCGGTACAGCGGCCCCACCAGGTTGAAGATCTCCACGAACCGGTCGCCCGGATCCTCGGACGTCTGGGTGCCGTTCTCCTCGCTCACTCCCCCATCATGACACCGCGGTTGCCATGCCCCGAAGCGCGGTGCGGCTGATCGGCTCCACCGGACAGGTTGACGGGTGTGAGCGACGCGCCGCCCGGCTTCCGTACGCTGCTGCCCGCGGACGCCGGCGGGTGGGAACCCGTCACGGACGGGGAGCCCGCGGCCTCCCTCTTCCGTTCCGCCGACGGGCAGCGGTACGCCGAGTGCGTCCCCGCCGGCCACACGGCCTCGTTGGAGGCGGAGCGGGACCGCGCCGACCGGCTCGGCACACAGGACGTGCCCGGCCCGAGCGTCCTCGGCTGGCGCGTGAACGCCGAAGGCGCCGCCCTGGTGACCAGCGCCGTCGCGTGATCTCACCCTGATGTTCGCGACGGCCCGCGATGTCGTGGCCCGGGGAGCGGTCAACCCGGAGTTCCTCCCCGTCGAACAGCAGCGGACGGCTCCCGTCGAGCTGCTCACGCATCTGACTCCGCAGCTCGCGCAGCGCCTGGCGCAGGAGGCCGCGGAGACCGTCGTCTGCCACGGGACCTGTGTCTGCCCGACATCGTGCTCGATCCGGACACCCTGAGGTGTCGGGCTTCATCGACCTCGGCCGTCTCGGCCGGGCCGATCCGTACGCCGATCTCGCGCTCCTCTTCGCCACCGCCCGGGAGACGTGGGACGACGCGCAGGCGGCCGTGGCGGAGGAGGCGTTCGCCGTGCGGTACGGGATCGCGCTCGACCGCGCCGGGGAGCGCTTCTACCTGCGTCTCGACCCCCTCACCTGGGGTGAGGGGCGCCCCACCGTGGCGCACACGACGATCGCCCTGGTGGGCGGCGTGGTCAGGGCCGCGGGAGCGGCGCGGCCGGCGCCGTACGCCGTCGCAAGGCCGGTGTCGGCTCCGGCGGTGGGCGGTGGGCGATGTGCGCCGTCGGGCGGCCCGGCACCGTGCCCCGCACCGTCAAGTGCCCCGCGCCGTCAGGCAACCGGTGACTTGGCGGCCCGGCGCAGCGCCAGCGCTGCCAGGGCCTCCGGGGCACCGGCCTGGCCCCGGATGCCGGGAAAGGCGTTGATGTCCACGATGAGTGGTGCGCCGTCGCCCGCGTCGATGACGTCCACGCCGTAGACGTCCAGCGCGAAGACCGCACCGACCCGGCGCACCAGGTCCGGCCAGCCGGCCGGCAGGGCGTCGAGGGCGAGCGGCCGGTCGGGGCCCCGGCCTTCGGGCGAGAGTTCGGAGCGGCGCAGGGCGGCGAAGAGCCGACCGTCGACCGCCCAGAGTTTGTGGTCCCATCCGCTGTTCGGCACGAACTTCTGGACCACGACCGGCTCCTGCGGCCGGGTCGCGGCGAGTTGGCGCAGTTGCGTGGCGTCGTCCAGGCGGGCCACCAGGTCCTGCTTACGGCTGTGTCGGCTCTTGACCACGACCGGGCCGGGCAGGCCCGGCCCGTCGGCCAGCTCCGCGAGGGTGGCGAAGGTACGGGTGGGTACGAACGGGAGACCGGCTCGCCGGGCGCGTTCCGCCATCGCCGTACGGTCCTGGCACAGCGTGGTCGCCGCGGCCGGGTTCACCACGGGGACGCCGCGTCCCTCCAGAGCGCGGGCGAGGGCGAGCGCCCGTGGCGTACGGGACTTCAGCAGGTAGATGTCCGCGGGCCGTTCGGGAGCCCTCTCCACCGCGTCCGGGTCCAGCGTCTCCACCCGGTGCCCGGGGGCGAGCAGGGCGGTGGTGGCGGCCAGGAGAGGATGGCCTGGATCGCTTGTGACAAGGCCGATTCTCATGCGCTCTCCCCCGCCGCCGCGGGCACGTGCAACGGGACCGGGGCCGAAGACGGGGCCGGCACCGGAGCTGACGCAGGGGCCGGGACCGGCCCTCGGCCCGCACCGGCCAGCCCGAGTACGGCGCGCGCCACCCGCGCCACCGCGTCCGGGACCTGCCGGAAGCTGGGGAAGTCGTTCACGTCGACCACCACCGGGCCGTCGGGGCCCAGCAGGACGTCCACGCCGTACAGGTCGAGGCCGTAGACCGCGCCGACCTGCCCGGCGATCGCGGCCACCCCCGCGGGCAGCGGTACGCGGCGTTCGCGTACGCCGAGTTCCGGGTGCAGCGGAGAGCAGCGCTCGGTGGCGTAGAGCTCGCCGCCGACGCAGTACACCTTCAGGTCGATGCCGGAGTTGGCCACGTACGGCTGGGCGATGAGCAGCCCCTCCCGCGCCAGTTCGGGGGCCATGGCGGCCAGTCGGTCCGGTGACGCCACCAGGTGCACGGCCCGCCCCGAACTGCCGTCGGCGGGCTTGACCACCAGCGGGTACTCCGACGCCGGCAGCTCCGCCAGCAGTTCGGGGCGGGCCGCGGCGTAGGTCGGCGGTATGGGGAGCCCACGGCTGCGGCCGATCGCCGCGGCCAGCGCCTTGTCCCGTACGCGCCGTATCGACCGGGCGTCGTTGACCGTCGTCAGCCCGGCCGAGGCCGCCGCTTCGAGCAGGGTGAGCCCCGGGCCGCCGGAGACCGTCTTGAGCACCCAGGCGTCGTGCGAGCCCGCCCGTACCGCCTCGGTCATGCGCAGCAAGGAGCCGCCGGGCCGCAGTACGTCCACCTGGTGCCCCCAGGATTGCAGCTGACGGATCACCTCGTTCGGCATGCCGTCGTGCCGGTAGTGTTCCTCCACCAGGAAGCAGAGCCTCATCGATCTTCCTTGTAATCCGCCGAGCCGGCCCGGCGCGCGTAGCGAGATCACAGGATGTCATGGCCGATCGGCGGCGCCGTCCCCGGCGCCGGACCGGCCCGCCGCGCGGACTTCGCGACGGTGGGCGGCCGTAGGGGCCGCGTCACGGGAAGAGACGGCTCCTGCCGCCGACCCTGGCAAGTCGGCGACTGCGTGGACCACAGGGAGGAAGCCGGGGCGACGAGAGCAGCCGGGGTCAGTGCCCGGCGTCGGTGCCTCGCTCGCGCTCACCGGCGGCGTACTCGGAGCACAGGCAGCCCACCCCCTTCCCGATCCACTCCCGCCCGGCCCACCGCGGGTACTGCCGGACCATCAGCTCCGTCACCTCGTCGGTGATCGTCTGCTCGTCGGCCGCCGCGTCGCGGCGTGTCCACGTCTCGCGCTGGAGCAGTTCGAGGTAGTCACGCACGTCGGTGAGCAACTGCGGGCCGCCGACCGCGCCGTGGCCGGGCACCACGATCCGCGGCGCGCGGGCCGCCAGCCGCCGCACGACCGCGAGCCAACGGGTACCCGAGACGTCGGTGTCGTGCGGCGGAAACCACGGGAAGATGGCGAACTGTCCCGCTTCCACCAGGTCTCCGGTGAACAGCACCCCCGCATCGGGCACGTCGATCACCTGGTCACCCCGGCTGTGGGCCCGGCCGGTGGCCCGAAGGCGCACCACCCGGCCGCCCAGGTCGAGGTCGTGGGTGCGGTCGTAGACGTGGTCGGGCCGCGCCGGGACCACGCCTGCGAGCCTGTGCGCGACCGGCTCGCCCAGTTGCCGGAACATCTCCAGATAGCCGGGGCCCCGCTCCCGCAGATCCTCGGCCTGGTCCCGGTTGACCAGGTAGGTCGCCGCGTCGGCGAAGGCCTGCGCCCCGAAGGCGTGCTCGGGATGGAAGTGTGTCGTCGTCAGGTACAGCCTGCGTCCCTGTGCGTAGTCGGTCGCGAACTCCCGTACCGCTTCGGCGTTCCGCAGCCCCATCCCGGTGTCGACGACCAGGACCGCGTCCCGGCCGCCGATGATGCCGATGTTCGGTACGAGCGGCACTCCTTGGTCGGGGACGACCACCACGTCCCGGGCGATCTCCTCGGCTGCCGTGACGCGTACGGCGGGGTCCGGGAGCGCCTGCTCGACCATGTCGGCCACCTCGGTCATCTCGGTCATGTCAACTCCTCGACAAGTACGGCATATGGGCAAAAAGGGCCTGCGTGGGTGTGCGGCATGTCCGTACGTACGGATGTACGCCGCACGGATCCGGTACGCCGTCGAGTCCACCGCCCGGCGCCCCGCGGCGTCCAACACCGATCGCGTCTGCCCGATACCGCGCGGGTATCGTTGCCGGATGGAGCTACGCGTGCTGCGCTACTTCGTCGCCGTCGCCGAGGAACTCCACTTCGGCAGGGCCGCGGTACGGCTGCGGATGACCCAGCCGCCGCTGAGCCGGGCGATCCGGCAGTTGGAGGCCGATCTGGGCTGTGTCCTGCTGGAGCGCTCCCCCGCCGGGGCCGCCCTGACGCCCGCCGGAGCCGTGCTCCTCGACGAGGCCCGTACGCTGCTGGCGCGGGCCGACCAGGCACGCGTCAGAGTGGCCGCCGCCGCGGGCACGGCCACCCTGACCGTCGGCACCCTGGCGGACAGCGCCGGGCAGGCCGGGACCCGACTCGCCGCCGCCTACCGGGCCCGGCACCCCCACGTGGAGGTCCGCATCCGTGAGGCCGATCTGACCGATCCGGCCACCGGGCTGCGTGCCGGCCTGGTCGATGTGGCCCTGACCCGCACGCCGTTCGACACCACCGGTCTCACCACCCATGTACTGCGTTCGGACGCGGTCGGCGCGGTCCTGCGCGCCGACGACCCGTTCGCCGGACGCGGCAGCCTGCGGCTCGACGACCTCGCCGACCGTCCGTGGTTCCGCTTCCCGGACGGCACCGATCCCGTGTGGGCCGCGTTCTGGGGCGGCGGCCGGCACACCGCCCGCCGGAGCGGGCCCGTCGTACGGACCGCCCAGGAATGCCTCCAGTCCGTCCTGTGGAGCGGGACCGTGGGACTGATACCGCTGGGCCACCCCCTTCCCGAAGGGCTCACCGCCGTCCCGCTGGCCGACATGCCGCCCAGCCGCCTGGTCATCGCCTGGAACGGCGCCGACCCCGGACCGCTCGTCCGCTCCTTCGTGCGCATCGCGACGGCGGCGTGGAGCCGCGGCGGTGCCGCCGCGGCCTGACGGCCGGGTCCGCCGCCCCAGGGTCCATTTCCGGCCCCGGTGCCCCTTCTGGTGCGCCCTCGCCTCGTTGACCTCGTAAGATTCCCGCCGTAACGACTCGGCCAAGGGGAGAGAACGCTGATGGACTTCCGGCTGCTCGGGCCGGTGTCGGCCTTCTCGGGGGACGTGCCGGTGCCGATCGGGCCTCCCAAGCGCCGGGCCGTACTGGCGCTGCTGGTGCTGGCCGAGGGCGCGTCCGTGGGTGCCGAGCGCATCATCGAGGCGTTGTGGGACACCCGCCCGCCGACCCACGCGCGGACCATCGTCTACGGCCATGTGTCGGCCCTGCGGGGGCTCCTGCACGCGGATCCCGCAGCCTGTGTCGCCACCGAGGGCGGCGGGTACGCGCTGCATGCCGCGCCGGAGGCGGTGGACGTGTGGCGTTTCCGCGAACTGGTGCGCCGGGCCACGGCCGGTTCGCCCGGCGAGGAGGCGGCCGTCCTGCTGCGGGAGGCCCTCGGGCTGTGGCGGGGCCGGGTGCTCGGCGGAATCGGTGACACGCCGCTGATGGCGGCGGCGGCCGAACGGCTGGTGGAGGAACAGCTCGCCGCGCTGGAACACTTCGCCGGGGCCCTGCACGCCTGCGGCCGAGGCGCGGAAGCCCTCGCACCGCTCCAGTCCGCTCTCGAACGCCACCCGCTGCGCGAGTCGTTGGTCGCCGCCGCCGTCCGCTCCCTGCACGACGCGGACCGTCAGGCCGACGCCATCGACCTCTACCACCGTACGCAGCGCCTGCTCGCCCAGGAGCTGGGCGTCGACCCCGGCGCCGCGCTGTCCCAGGCGTACCTCGCCATCCTGCGGTCCCGGCCGGTCGTCGGCCGACAGCCGAAGCGGGACGCGTCGGCGCGCGTGCCGACGCTGTCTCCGGCGCCCGCACCCGCCCCCTCAAGCCCCCAGGCCCCGCCCCACCGGCCCACCGCGCCCGTCCCCGCAGACGCTCCCCCGCCCCTCTCCCTCCTCCCCCGCGCCCCGGCCGGCTTCGTGGGCCGTGCCGATGACCTGGCGCGTCTCTCCGAAGCCGCGCAGTCGGGCACCCCGGCCCTGTGTGTGGTCACCGGCCCGGCCGGAGTCGGCAAGACCTCGCTGGCGGTCCACTGGGCGTACACGTACGCCGGTGACTTCCCCGACGGCATCCTCTACGCCGACCTGCACGGCCTGGAACCGGACGGCACCGGCCCGCAGCCGGAGGGCGTCCTCCACGACTTCCTCCAGGCGCTCGGCACTCCCGAGGAACGGCTGCCCGCGGACGCCCGTGCCGCGGAACACCTGTACCGCTCGCTGCTCACCGGCCGCCGCGTCCTCGTCCTGCTCGACAACGCGCGCGACTCGGCGCAGGTGCGTCCCCTGCTGCCCGGCACGCCGGGCTCCACCGTGCTGGTCACCAGCCGCAACCGGCTGGAAGGGCTGGCCGCCACCGACTGCGCCCGGCTGCTGCCCCTGGAACGGCTGGCGACGCCGGACGGTGTCCGGGTCCTGCGCACCGTGATCGGTGAGGCCCGGGTGGCCGCCGATCCGGTCGCCGCGGCCCAACTGTCCGCCCTGTGCGACGGCCTGCCGCTGGCGCTGCGGCTCGCCGCGGCCCGGCTCGCCGCACGGCCCCGGCTGTCCCTGCGCGCGATGGCGGACGACCTGGTCGACGAGCACCGGCGGTTGTCCCTGCTGTCCAACGAGGACCTCGGGGTCGAGGCGACGCTGCGCCTGAGCGTGCAGCAACTGCCACCGGCCGGCGCGCTGCTCTTCCGTCAGCTGGCCCTGCACGTCGGGTCCGAACTCGACAGCGGCGCCGCGGCGGCACTCAGCGGCCTGCCGCCCGCCGAGGCACGCGCCGCCCTGGACGAGCTGGCCGCCGCCCACCTCGTCGAGGAGTGGACCGGCGACCGGTATCTGATGCACGACCTGACCAGGCTGTACGCGCGGTCCGCCGTGGCCCGGGCCGACACGGCGGGGCTGCACCGGCTGCTGGTGCACTACCTGTCCGCCGCCCAGGCCGCGGCCGCCGCCGCCGAACCCGGCAGCCAACCCTGCTGCACACTGCCCCCGGGCGTGACGCCGCCCGCCGCGCCGCCGGTCTTCGCCGGCCGCGCCGACGCGATGGCCTGGTACGTGACCGAGCGCGCCAACCTCACCTCCGCGGTGGTCGCCGCGGCCGACGCCGGGCACCCGGAACTGGCCTGGCGGATCGCCGTCCAGCTGTGGCCCCTGGTCGTGCGCCAGGTGCACGACGGCTGGGAACCGGCCCTCGAACGCGCCCTGGCCGCCGCCACCGCGCTCGACGACCCGGACGCCGAGTCCCGGCTGTGCTCGCTGCTCGGCTGGGTCCTCACCGAGAACGGGCAGCACACCGCGGCGCTGGAACACCTGTGCCGCGCCCCTGACCTGGCCGTACGGGCCGGGGACCCGCGCGGCCAGGTGATCGCGCTGATCAATTGGGCGGCCGCGCTGGAGCACGTCGGCGACCTCTCGGGGGCCGGAACCCGGCGGGAAATGGCGGCGCGGATGGCGCATGCCCTCGACCACCCGCACACCGAGTCCCTGTCCCTCTACCACCTGGCGGCCCACTGCCTCACCGTCGGCCGGCCCGACGAGGCCCTGGCCCACTGCCGTCAGGGCCTCGCGCTGGCCCCTGACGAGCAGTCGGACGAGCGCCGGGCGCTGCTCCTCGACACCTGCGGCAAGGCGCTGCAAGCCCTCGGCCGGGACAGCGAGGCCCGGCGCTGTTTCAGCGAGGCCGCGGCCCTCACCGGACCGCCCCCGCCGGTGGAAGGGGCGGCCACCGGGCAGGGCAGCGTTCCCCTGGGCGGCGGGGGCACCCCCGGCGGGAACCTGCGCGTCGTCGCGGGCTGACCGCCTGCCACGAGGTGCCTTCGCCCTCGGCCCTTGAGCGGTGACGCACGATGTGACGTACCCGGCGGCCCGTCGGGGCCGGGACGGCGTAGCCCGGTGAGCACCGGCCGTCTCTCCCCGCTCAACTGTCCAACCGTCAAAACGGAACCTTGGATTACCAGGGGACGCACCGTAAGTTTCTTGTGCGTTCCGATCCTCTTGCTGCCGTGTTCCGCGGGGAGTTGACGGAACGACCGCACCTCGGCCTTTTCTTGGCCGCCTGCGGACGGACCGGAATTCCGCCCTCCCCGCGCTTGCGCCGAGGTGGCGCGTCACCGATGCGGGGCGGCCGGATTCAGGTTCAGGGTTCAGGTTCCGCTTCAAGTCGATGGTTCCGTGCCACGGCGCGGCAGGGGGAATGCTCATGTCTTCCGGATCGAGACGTCCGGACGTCTGTGTCGTGGGAGCGGGGCCGGTCGGCCTCACCGTCGCGCTGGGCCTGGCGGTCGCGGGTGTCGGCGTCACCGTGCTGGAGAGCGCTGCGGACATCGCCGTGTCCTCCCGCGCGCTGGTCCACCAGAGCCACACGCTGGAGGGGTTCGCGCGCCTCCGGGTGCTCGACGCCGTCCTGCGTGCGGGAACACCGT
This sequence comes from Streptomyces sp. NPDC045470, assembly GCF_040646595.1. Lineage (NCBI taxonomy): Bacteria > Bacillati > Actinomycetota > Actinomycetes > Kitasatosporales > Streptomycetaceae > Streptomyces > Streptomyces sp. NPDC045470. The sequence continues at coordinate 190,690 of NZ_JBEZAN010000005.1, read as the reverse complement.
TGCGCGCCCGGGATTTCCTCGTACGCCGCACGGGCGAGCGCATCCGTCATCCCACGCCGGGTCCCCGTACGGGCTCCGCTCCGGCACACAACCTGATTCTGCGGCAGGACGCGCTCAGCCGCATCCTCCTCCGGCAGTTGCTCCGCTTCCCGGCCGCCGAGGTGAAGTTCGGCTGTGCGGTGGACACGGTGCGCCAGAACGGCGAATCGGTGCGCGTCGGCTACACGCACCAGGAGGGCCGCGGGCTGCTCGAAACACGCTGGGCCGTCGGCGCGGACGGCGCCCGCAGCACCGTACGGAAATCCCTCGGTGTGGAATTCGAGGGATTCACCTGGCCGGAGCGCTTCGTCGCCACGGACATCCGCTACGACTTCGCAGCGCACGGTTATGCCGACGCGAATTTCGTCATCGATCCGGACGACGGGGCAATCGTCGTGCGGATCGATTCCGGAAATCTGTGGCGGGTGGCCTGGACGGAGCGCGCCTCCCTCCCGGAAGAAACCCTCCCGCGCCGGCTGGCGGAATTCTTTGCGCGTAACCTTCCCGGGCCCCGGCCTCGGAATTACGAACTGGTCGCACATGCCCCGTACCGCGCGCACCAGCGGACCGCCGAACGGTTCCGTGTGGGCCGGGTCCTGCTGGCGGGCGACGCGGCGCACGTCACCAACCCGACCGGCGGCATGGGGCTGACGGCCGGGCTGCACGACGCCTTCCCGCTGGGCGAGGCGCTGGCCGCCGTCCTTCTCGGGCGGTGCGGCGAGGGTGTGCTGGACCGTTACGCGGAGGCGGGCCGGGCCGCGTTCCTGACCCGGTTCTCGCCGCTCGCGACCGACCTGAAGCGCCTCGTCTTCGACACCCGTGACCCCGCGCGGCTCGCCGAGGCCCTCGTCCCGCTCCGCCGGCTGGCGGCCGACGAGGAGCTGCGGCGCTCCCGGACCGCCGCGCTCCGCTCGGCCCTGCCGCTCTCGCTGCTGGACGACGGGCGAGCCGCCGGCCGCCTCCGCCCCTACCTCGGCGCGGCAGCCGCGGGCTCCCCTCAAGGGCCGCAGGGGAATGCGGACCAGGGGCCGGAGGGACACACGGCCCAAGGACCGCAGGGACATGCGGATCGAGGGCCGCAGGGACACGCGGGCCACCACTTCGGACCCCAGGAGAGGCAGACAGCACCATGACACCGACGCGACCGGTCGCATCCCGGAGGTGGAGCGGCTTCGAGGAGCTCCACGCGCTCCAGCGGGAACGTATCGGCACGGCCCTGTGCCGGTCCGCACACTCCCCCTTCTACCGGGACCGGTTCCGCCTGCGCCAGGGCGGGACGATGCCCGGCAGCCTCGCCGACGTCCCGGTGACCACCAAGGACGATCTGCGCGCCGCCTACCCGTTCGGCATGCTGGCGGTGCCCCGGGAGCGGGTCGCCACCTACCACGAGTCCAGCGGGAGTTCGGGCCGGGCGACGTCCTCGTTCTGCACCGAGGACGACTGGGTGGACATCGCCGAGCGCTTCAACCGGATGCCGGCCGGCATCGGCCCCGCCGACACCCTGCTGGTGCGGATTCCGTACGCCATGGTGCTGGCCGGGCACATCGGTCACTTCGGCGCCCGGGCGAAGGGCGCGACCGTGGTGCCCGCCGACAGCCGCAGCTTCGCCACCCCGTACGGACGCGTCGTCCGGCTGCTGCACGACCTCGGTGCCACCCTGACCTGGTCCAACCCCACCGAACCGCTCATCTGGGCCGCGGCTGCCCGCGCCGCCGGGCTGGACCCCCGCACCGACTTCCCGTGCCTGCGCGCGCTCCTGGTCTGCGGCGAGCCGCTGAGCGAAGCGCGCCGCGAGCGGTTGGGCGAGCTGTGGAACGCGTCCGTGATCGAGGACTACGGCGCCACCGAGGTCGGACCGCTCGCCTCCGCCTGCCGCCACGGCCGGCGGCACTTCTACGCCGACCGCGTGGTGCCCGAGGTCCTCGACCCCGCCACCGGGGAGATCACCCCGGACGGTACCGGTGAGCTGGTCATCACCCCCCTGTACCGCGAGGCCATGCCGCTGCTCCGGTACAACCTGGAGGACACCGTCCAGTTGAGCCACGAGCCGTGTCCCTGCGGCAGCTGGCTTCCCGTCATCCGGCTCGCGGGCCGCGCGACGCAGGCGTTCGACGTCGCGGGGCGGCGGGTCTCCCAGTTGCAACTGGAGGAGCTGGTCTTCCGCCTGCCTGCCGCGTACGGCGTGCTGTTCTGGCGGGCGCGGGCCGAAGCGCGACGACTCGTCGCCGAGGTGGAGGTGGCGGACGTGTACGCCGCGGACGCCTGCGCCGAGCTGACCGGCGCCGTACGGGCCCGGCTGGGCGTGGACTGCGAGGTGGCTCCCGTGCCGCCGGGCACGCTGATGCCCGACGAGGTGCTGTCCGCGCCCGGCGACGTGCTCAAGCCCCGCAGCCTGTTCGGCCCCGACGAGGACTGGTCCCGTGGTCTCCTCTACTACTGATCCCGCCCCTGCCCCGGCGTACGGCCTGGCCACGCTCCCTTCCTCCACCCGCATCCTGCTCACCGGGGACGGCGCGACGACGGTCATGCTGGAAGCATTGCTCGATGTGCCGCTGCGGGTGCGGGTCGTCGTCCAGCGGGTGGTGGACACGGCGGCGGTGCCGCCCGCCGTCCGCCGGGCCCTCGCGGCCGAGCGGATGCCCCGGCTCCTGGAGCGGCTGTCCGAACTGGTCGACCCCGCTGGACGGCCGGTCAGCCGCAACCGGGTCGTCTCCGCGGTGGCGGCGACCGGCCAGCTACCGCCGCCGACGGACCCCACGCCCCTCGGCGTACGGCTGCGGGAGGAACGCCGCGCACAGCACCGGGAATTGCTGCGGTGCGGTGTCGGGCACGCGCCCGAGGCGCCGCAGTTCGGCTGGTGCGCCTTCAAGGAGTACGTGATCAGAAGCCCGGACCGGTATCCGGTCTATGTCGCGGAGCGGTTCAATCCGGCCGTGGTGGCCGTGACCTGACCCCCGGCTGCCTCGGGACGGAGCCCTTCGGGACGGGGCACCTCGGCGCGCGTTCCCGGAGCGCCACGGTGGTGGGTGCGGCAGTACGTGTCGCGCACGGCGCGATATCCGGGTACGTGCACGGTGTTCAGCAGCAGCGCCCAGCGGGCCGCGTTCGCCTCGATCCGCCGTTCGACGTCGCGCCGGGCGGCGGGCGTGGTGGCCGCGGCGAGCTGCTGCGCGTGAACCCACGCCTGCTCCCGCCAGATGCGGAAGAGCCGGCCGGCGGTGTGTCCGGCGATGGGGTTCCACCGTGCGTCGGCCAGGGCCACCACCGGGTCGTGATGACGGGCGATTTCTCGGACCGCGGGCGCGTACGCGCGGTCCAGGACTGCTTGGAAACGGTGGTAGTCGGCCTTGCGTGACGCACCTCCGGGCCGGGTGAGCCCGACGGAGGCCAGCACATAGGGCATGTCCCGCTGGATGTGCGCGTTGGCGCCGAGCAGGACGTCCTGGCCCGCGTTCACATCACCGGTGCGCGCGGCCTCGAAGGCCGTCTGCCATGCCCGCGGGACCGGCCGCCCTGCTCGGTCCGCGTGGTAGGCGTCCAGATACAGGTTGACGAAGCCGGTGTTGAGGTCTCCGGCCAGCCAGTCCGGGTCGTCGAAGGAACCTGGTCTGGCCGCGGCCGCTTCCAGAACGCGTTCGAGCTGGACGTAGATCACGGGGAAGGGGGCCCGGTGGTCACATCCCAGGGCGTCACGGAGCCGGGTCAGGGTCCGGCGTGCTTCCTGGACGCATCCCACCACCGGCCCTTCGCAGGAGAGGCGTCGGACGTCGTCGCGCGGCAGTGGTGGCGCGGCGAGGGCCGGACCACCGGCCAGAAGAGCCGCCGCCGCCACGACCGTGGTGGACAGCTTGAAGAATGCGCCACGCGTACCGGCCATGCTCCCCGCCTCCTTGTCGCCCGCCCGATGCGTCTCCCCCGTCTACCGAACGACCCGGCGCGACGAAGGTCACACCAGGGCGCCACCGGGGACGAAGCGGGCGGTGCGGGCGGGACGGCCCGGGGGCCAGGGCGGTCAGGGGCCGGGCGGTCCGGGGCCCAGGCGGTCCGGGGCCGGGCGGCCCGGGGCCGGGCGGCCCGGGGCCCGGGCGGTCAGGAACCGGCAGCTCGCGAGGGGCCGGCTTCGCCTCCGCGGTGGTGCGCGGCGAGGGCCGCGTCGGCGGTGGGGTAGGCCGGCAGCAGGGTGTCGAGGCCGGTGATGTTCAGCAGGCGGGCGAGCCGCCCGGAGACGGCGGCCAGGCCGAGGGTGCCGCCGGCCTCCTGGGCGCAGCGCCAGATCGCCACCAGGGCGTTGAAGCCGGAGGAGTCGCAGAAGGAGACGGCTTCCAGGTCCAGGACCAGGTGTCGGTGGCCCCGTCCGATGAGGTCCAGGGCCTCGGCGCGCAGGGCGGGCGCGGTGGTCAGGTCGAGATCGCCCGCGAGGGCGGCCAGGGCGAGGTCGCCTTCGGCGCGCCGGGTGGTCAGGCGGAAGGTGTCGTTCACGGTCGGTTCTCCGGCTTCCGCCCGGAGGGGCGAGACGGGGGGGCGGGACAGGGGCGCCGTCCATGGCGGCACCGGCCGCGGGAGCGGGCCGGCGGGCGCGGGCGGCGAGGAAGCCGATCAGCCCCTCGCCGCCGAGCATAACGCCGTTCGCGGTGCCGGCCGTGGCGGGCCGGTCCGTCCGAAGACGCGGTCAGAGCCGCATTTTGGTCATCCTGAATGGCTGGTTCTGTACGCGATGACCAAAAGTGGCGTGCTGTCGGTGGCGTGATCCGAGGGTCGCAACTCGGCCGCACCGACGGTGTCCAGTGGGTGAGACGGCGCCCCCCGGCGTCCCGCCGGACGCCCTCACCGCAGTTCCGGCGCCATCACAGGATCATCACACGTCCTCTACAACCTCTGCATCGAACAAATCCGGCGTACCTTCCCAACCATGCCATGTACGGGCAAGCGTGGTCGGCCGACGCCGGTGCGGCCGCATATCCCGGTGACCGGAATCTTTCGTTGACAGTCCGGAAATGCGGTCTCTACTGTTACGTGCAAATTCCGGCCCAATCCCTCCTTTCAGCTCATAGCGAGCGGACACCACCCGTTCACCATTTGCACGTGCGCATGTTTTCTGTTGTTTGCCGACCAGGTTCGCGCCTTTTCGCGGCGTGAAGAGGCAGCTCGAACGCAGCAATCAAGTACAAGGAGACACGGTGACCCCCGCACTCGCCGAACAGCAGACCTACCGCCTGTCCGAGGCCGAAACACACAAGCTCTGGCGGCTCTCCCAGCTCGCCGCCGGCGCCTCGGAGGCATCTGCGCTGGCGCTTTCCGGTCTACTTCTCGATCTGCCGAAATCCGTGCGCACCGCCCTGCTCGAATTCGCCGAGGCCGGTGCCGACTCGGGATTCCTCCTGCTGCGCGGAGTCACCGTCGGGGACCTTCCCGACACCCCCACCGTCCATCACTCCGGCGCCCTCCAGGGGCACCCCACCGACGGCACCCTGACCCTCGTGGCGGACCTTCTCGGCTCGCTCGTCGGCTACCTGGACGAGAAGGACGGCGCGCTCATCCACGACGTGCACGCCGTGCCCGGGGAGGAGAAGCGCATCGAGAACAGCGGATCGGTGGCCTTCGACTTCCACACCGAGAACGTCCACCACCCGCTGCGCCCCGACTATTTGGGCCTGCTGTGCCTGCGCCAGGACCACGAGGGCGTCGCCGCCACCCGCGTCGCCTCGGTGCGCGAGGCCGTCCGGCACCTGACCGAGGAGCAGGTGGCGATCCTGCGCACCCCGCAGTTCTACAGCTCCTACCCGGCGTCCTTCACCCGGGGCAGGACCGGCCCGGTGCCCCGTTCCGGCCCGCACCCCGCCGTCTTCGGGCCGTACGACCGGCCGTTCATGCGCTTCAACTCGCACACCACGCACGCCGCCGGCGCCGAGGCGACCGCGGCGCTGAAGGCGCTGGCCGAGGCTCTGGAAGCGGTCTGCCACAACGTCGTGCTGGAGCCCGGCGACCTCGTCGTGGTCGACAACCACGTGGCGGCGCACGGCCGCAGCGCGTTCGTCCCGCGGTACGACGGCCGGGACCGCTGGCTGCGCCGCTTCTACTCCGTACGCTCCATCCTCGGCTGGACGCAGCACATGATGCCCCGTCAGCGCGTCATCCCGACGATGGAGGACATCCAGGGCGTGCTCTGAGCCGCGCTCCGGGATGCACTTGATTCGTCCTGCCCGTGCAGTCATCGCCCAGGGCTGCGCACCCTTGCACTGAGGACCGGAATACCTTGGATTTCATAGACGTCATAGGGCTGCTCACCGCCGCGGTGGCCGCCGGGTGGGTGGACGCGGTGGTCGGCGGGGGCGGGGTGCTGCTCATCCCCGTCCTGCTGCTCAGTTTCCCGCAGTTGCCGCCGGCCACCGCCCTGGGCACCAACAAGATCGCCGCGATCACCGGCACCGCGACGGCCGCTTACATGTACGCGCGGCGTACGGCCCTGGACCGGAAAATCCTCGTACCGGCCGCCGCCTGCGCGGTACCGGCCGGCGCGCTCGGCGCGCTGTCGGCGGCCACCGTCCCCACGGCGTACTTCCGCCCGGTCATCATGGTCCTGCTGATCTCGGTCGCCCTGTTCGTGGCGTTCAAGCCGAGCTTCGGCACCCAGCCGCTGGCCCGTGAGGTGACCCGGCGGCGACGCGTCGTGGCGGTGCTCCTCGGCGGCTGTGTGGTCGGTTTCTACGACGGGCTCTTCGGGCCCGGCGTGGGCACCTTCCTCATCATCTCCTTCACCACGCTGCTCGCCACCCAGTTCCTGGAGAGCGCGGCGATGTCGAAGGTCATCAACGCCTCGTCCAACCTCGGCGCCCTGCTGGTCTTCGCGCTCCAGGGGAACGTGCTCTGGGCGCTGGGGCTCGGGATGGCCGTGGGCAATGTGACCGGCGCGCTGATCGGTTCGCGCATGGCCCTGAAGAAGGGCTCCGGCTTCGTCCGTACCGTGCTGGTGCTCGTGGTGATCGGCATGGTGACGAAGATGGCGTTCGACCAGTTCGCCTGAGGCACCGCCAGCACATCAGTACCGCCTGCACATCAGCACGTCAGCACGTCAGCACCGCCTGCACGTCAGCACCTGATGGGAACCACGCGAGAACGCATCCACACCCCACACTACGAGAGCCCGGAGGCCACCATGGACCCCGTACGGAATCTCGCTGACCTACTGACCCTGCCGGACTTCGAGGCCGCCAGTGACGCGGTACTCGACCAGGGCTGCCGGGCCTATGTCGCCGGCGGCGCCGGAACCGATCGCACCGTACGCGCCAACATCGCGGCGTTCGACGACATCTGGCTCCGACCACGCGTCCTGGCCAGTACGACGACCGAACCGCGCACGGACGTGACGGTCCTCGGGCACCACATGTCCATGCCCGTCCTGCTCGCACCGACCAGCCCGCAGCGGCTGCTGCACGAGGACGCGGAGATCGCCACCTCGCTCGCCGCCGAGGCGGCCGGCGTCGTCCCCGTCGTCAGCACGGACAGCCACGTCCCGTTCCCGGAGATCGCCAAGGCGTCCGGCCGGGCCGGCTGGTTCCAGCTGTACGCCTACCGGTCGCGCGACGACATCGCCGCGACGATCGACATGGCCGAGACCGCCGGCGCGTCCGCCCTGGTGGTCACCGTGGACGCCAGTCACGCCGCACTGCGGGTGCACGCCCAGCGCGCCGGCTTCGCCACGCCCGGACACGTGGACTTCGGGACGCTGCGCGCGCTCGGCATCCTGGAGGGCGAGGTACCGGCCGGCGCCCGCATCGACCGGTTGTCGCTGAGCTGGGAGGACCTGCTGTGGATCCGGGCCAGGACCCGGCTCCCCCTCCTGGTCAAGGGCGTACTGCGGGCCGACGACGCCCGCCGCTGCCTGGACAGCGGCGCGGACGGCGTCATCGTCTCCAACCACGGCGGACGGCAGTTGGACGGGGCGGTGCCCGCTGTGGTCGCACTGAGCGAGGTCGCGGCCGAGGTCGACGGCCGGTGCGCCGTCCTGATGGACAGCGGTATCCGCTCCGGCGTGCATGTCGTCAAGGCCCTCGCGCTGGGCGCCGACGCGGTCTGCCTGGGACGGCCGTACCTGTGGGGCCTGAGCGTCGCCGGGCGCGAAGGGGTCGAAGCGGTGCTGCGGCTGCTGCGCCGGGAGATCGAGGACACCCTCCGGCAGCTCGGCGCGGCCGAGGTCGCCGAGCTGGGGCCGCACTTCGTGGCCAAGGCCGGCACCGGGGCGGCGGCCGGAGCGGCCTGACGGCCCCGCACCACCGCCCGCTCCGCCCCGTACCCAGAGCCCCACCCGTACGGAGAGCCCCATCCGTACGAAGGGCCCCATCCGTACCGCACGCCGTACCCGTATGACGTGCCTGCACGCCGTACCCGCACGACGTATCCGCACGACGACTTTCCGAGAACGGAGACCCACGCATGTTCCACTTCTCGCGCGGCATCCCCCCGCAGGAAGCGATCCCCTCGCGGCAGCTCGCCGAGCACACCGCCGCCGTCCTGCGGGACAGCGAGGACCGGGTGTTCCAGTACGCGCCGATCGGCAACCACACGGGGGACGCGGCCCTGCGCGAGCAGCTCGCGGCCTTCCACTCGGTCGGTGCCGACCAGATCTTCGTCACCAACGGTTCCCTCCAGGCACTGGACCTGCTCGCCGCGCACCTCCTGGCGGGCGACCGCAAGGACGTGTACGTGGAGGCTCCCACCTACGACCGCGCGGTGCAGATCTTCGAGCGGCACGGCGGCCGGGTCTCCGGCATCACCCTCCGGCACGACGGCCTCGACCTGGACGCCCTCGAAGCCCGGCTGGCGACGCGCGTCCCGGCGCTCGTCTACGTCATCCCGGACTTCCAGAACCCGAGCGGCGTCACCATGAGCGAGGACAAGCGCCGCCGCCTGGTGCAGCTCGCCGAGACCCACGACTTCCTCATCCTGGAGGACATCCCCTACCGGGAGCTGCGGTACGGCGGCCAGGCTCCGGCCGGCTTCTTGGAGCTCGCGCCGGCCGGGCGGGTACTCACGATGGGGTCGCTGAGCAAGATCCTCAGCCCCGGCCTGCGCGTGGGGTACGTCATCGGCGCGCCCGAGACGCTCGGTGCCCTGGCCGCGCTCGCCGAGGGCACGTACCTCTCGCCCGCCCCGCTGCTCCAGGCGGTCGCCGCGCGGGCCCTGGAAGCGGGCCTGGCCCAGGAGAACGTGGCGGGCACCCGGGAACTGCTCGGGCCCCGGCACGACGGTGCGGTCAAGGCCGTCCGCGAACTGCTGGGCGAGGACGCGCTCCTTGCCGTACCGCACGGCGGCTACTACGTGAGTGTGCACCTGCCCGTCGCCACGGACGAGGCCACGTTCCTCAAGGCCGCGGCCGCCGAAAGTCTGAAGCTGACCCGGGGTTCGGGCTTCTACCCGGGCGACGCCGCGCCGCCGGAGGGCACGGTCTTCCTGCGGCTGCCGTTCCAGTCCTTCGAGCCGGACGAGTTCGCCGCCGGCATCGAGCGGCTGGCCGCGGTGGCGTCCAAAGGCTGACCCGCGGATACCGGTCAACGACACCGGCGCCCCCACCTCCGGCACGGACACCGTCTCCTCGAAGGTGGTCTCGTACCCTGGGAACCGACCGCCCCGGCCCGGGAGGAGACGAGAGCTGACGTGACCGGTACCGGCGCCGCGCCGGGTCCGTACCCGCCGCCGCCCTGGCGCATGAGAGGCCACCTGTGGGGTGGTCTCTTCGCCACGGGCGCGGCCCCGCCCCTCCCCCCGGACCTCTCTGCCCTGACGGCCCGTTCGCTGGCCGTGTTCGTGATCCGGTACCGCTCGGGGACCCTCCGCTACGACGAGCTGATCGTGGGGACGCCCGCTCGGCGCGGCCGGCGGGCCGGTCTGTACGTGCACTGGATCTGGGTCGACGACGAGCAGTCGCTGCGGGGCGGGCGCCGCATCTGGGGAGTGCCCAAGCAACTGGCGGAGTTCCGCTGGGAGGGGTCGCGGGTCCGGGTGACCGACGGGCAGGGGCTCGTCGCCGCGCTGCGCCTGTCGGCCAGAGGTCCGTCGCTCCCCCGAGTCCCCTTGCCGATGACCGGCTTCGGGACCCTCGACGGGGCGCGGACGGTCCTCACCGCACGGTTCACGGCTCGCCCGGGGGCCGCTTCGGTACGCGTGGAGGAGTGGCCGGCGAGGCTGCCCGCACTTCGTCACCGCGGCGCCCGCCCCGGTTTCCGCGCCGCGTCCTTCACCATGCTCATGCCCGCCCCCGCACTCCACCCCGTTCCGCCGGCCGCCTGAAACACCGAATTCACCCGCTGGTCCGGCGGCGGAAGGACGGCTCCGGCGCGACACGGCAAAGGTTTACAGCTACCGGCAATCAACCTCGGACGGCCGTTCGAGGAATGGAGAGAAAGCGGCCGGCGGCGCAGAAGGAAAGGCGGCACCGCGCGGGCCGCCCTATGCGTAATGGAGACCGGAACTCAGGAGTACGACCATCTCCGCCCCGCCTCCGACTCCGGCCGGAGTCTTGTTCACGACGTCGGCGAAGCCGTTTCCCCGGCCCGGGACGGCGCACGACGCCATGCACAGCCCAGACACCCCGTCCGGCCCCGGCACCCCGCCGAAACGCTGCTGCGTACCGGTGAATGGACACGCGGAAAGGTCGCCCGCGCGGCACCGGCGGACCGACGGCCGACGGCAGGACCGTCACGTGACGCCCCTGGACAACGGCGGCATGGTGCGTACGGCTCCGTCGGGCGGGCGCTCCCGGAGCGGCCGGGGATCAGCAGCCGTAACCGGCCCTCGCGCACCCTTCGCCTCATTTTTCGAACGCGAGAACGTGTCATTCAGGTATCCCTGCGGCAACCACGGCAAAGCACGGGGAAAATAACTTCCAGACCTGGCCAACTGGCGAAAAAGTGCCCCTGTTTCCGCCCGGCGCGGGAGGAATCTGGGGGCGTTTCGTGGAGTGGCGTGCCGAGCGAGTCCGCCACACGGCCCCGGGAGGAGCCCTCGTATGTGGCGTGGCAGGGCAAAGGCCGAACGTGCCGCGGCGGACGCGGCCGAACGGCTCATGGCGGCCGGCCGGCTGCTGAGCCGGGCGCCGGTTTCGGCGGACGGACGGGCGGTTTTCCGTACGGATCAGGGAGTGAATGACGCGCCTTACCGGGAACGGTGGGCCCACGACAAGGTGGTGCGTTCCACTCACGGGGTGAATTGCACGGGCTCCTGTTCCTGGCAGGTGTTTGTCAAGGACGGGCTCATCACCTGGGAGACACAGGCGACGGACTATCCGACGACGGGTCCGGACCGCCCGGAGTACGAGCCCCGGGGCTGCCCGCGCGGCGCGTCCTTCTCCTGGTACACGTACTCCCCCACCCGGGTGCGCCACCCGTACGCGCGCGGCGTGCTGGTGGAGATGTACCGGGAGGCGCGGGACCGGCTCGGCGACCCGGTGGCGGCCTGGGCGGAGATCACCGGCGACCCGGAGCGGCGACGGCGCTACCAGCGGGCGCGCGGCAAGGGCGGGCTGGTGCGGATCGGCTGGGACGAGGCGCTGGAGATCGCGGCCGCCGCCCATGTGCACACCCTGCGGGCGCACGGCCCCGACCGCATCGCGGGATTTTCCCCGATCCCGGCGATGTCGATGGCCTCGCACGCGGTCGGTGCCCGGTTCATGTCGCTGATCGGCGCGCCGATGCTCTCGTTCTACGACTGGTACGCGGACCTGCCGATCGCCTCGCCGCAGGTCTTCGGTGACCAGACCGACGTTCCGGAGTCGGGTGACTGGTGGGACGCGGCGTACCTGATGCTGTGGGGCTCCAACGTGCCGGTGACCCGGACGCCGGACGCCCACTGGATGGCCGAGGCCCGCTACCGCGGCCAGAAGGTCGTGGTCGTCTCCCCCGACTACGCGGACGCGACGAAGTTCGCCGACGAGTGGCTGCACCCGCATCCGGGCACGGACGGGGCGCTGGCGATGGCGATGGGCCATGTGATCCTGCGCGAGTGCTTCGTGGACCGGCAGGTGCCGTACTTCACCGACTACGTGAAGCGGTTCACGGACCTGCCGTTCCTCGTCGGGCTGGAGGAGTTGGAGGAGCACGGGGCGGGAGAGACGGATGGGGAGGGAAGGAAGGGAGCGGCAGGCGGGTCGGGTGCGGAAGGGGTGACGTGCGCAGCGGCCCGGGTGGTGCCGGGCCCGTTCCTCACGGCGCGGGACGCCGGGCTGGCCCCGGACGCCGACGCGGAGGCCAGGCGCTGGATGCCCGTCCTCGTCGACGCGGTCACGGGCGACCCCGTCGTACCGGCCGGGACGCTGGGCGACCGCTGGCGCGCGGGCGGCGAAGGGCGCTGGAACCTGGACCTGGGCGAGGTCGATCCGCGGCTGAGCCTGTACGGGCGGCCGGACGCGACCGTGGCGCGGGTGGTGCTGCCGCGCTTCGATCAGGAGCGGGGCACGCTGGAGCGGGAGGTTCCGGCCCTGCGTGTGGGCGGGCGGCTGGTGACCACGGTCTTCGACCTGCTGCTGGCGCAGTACGGGGTGGGGCGCGCCGGTCTGGGCGGGCAGTGGCCCGGCTCGTACGAGGACGCGGACGTGCCGTGCACTCCGGCATGGCAGGAGACCCTCACGTCGGTGCCGGCGCGGGCCGCGGTGCGGGCGGCGCGGGAGTTCGCGCGGACGGCGGAGCAGACCCGGGGCCGCTGCATGATCGTGATGGGGGCGGGCACCAACCACTGGTTCCACTCGGACACCATCTACCGGTCGTTCCTGTCCCTGCTGCTGCTCACGGGGTGTCAGGGCGTCAACGGCGGCGGCTGGGCCCACTACGTGGGCCAGGAGAAGGTGCGGCCTTACGCGGGCTGGCAGCAGTTGTCCACGGCCGCCGACTGGGTGCGCCCGTCCCGGCAGATGGCCGGTACGCCGTACTGGTACCTGCACACCGGCCAGTGGCGGTACGACCGGGCCCCGGCCGACGCGCTCGCCTCCCCGGCCGGCCGGGGCCTGTTCGCCGGGCAGCACACCGCCGACCTGGTGGCCCGCTCGGCCCGCCGGGGGTGGATGCCGTCGTACCCCACCTTCGACGCCAATCCGCTGGACCTCGGGCGGCGGGTCCGCGAGTCCGGCGCCGACCCCGGCCGGTGGGCCGCGGACGAGCTGGACGCCGGCCGGCTCTCCTTCGCCTGCGAGGACCCGGACGCGCCGGCCAACTGGCCGCGGGTGCTGACGGTGTGGCGGGCCAACCTGATCGGGTCCTCGGCGAAGGGCAACGAGTACTTCCTGGGACACCTGCTGGGCGCCGACGACGACGCGAGCGCGCAGGAGGTACCGCCGGAGGCCCGCCCGCGGGATGTCACCTGGCGCGAGGAGGCGCCGCGCGGCAAGCTCGACCTGCTGCTGGCGCTGGACTTCCGTATGACGTCCACGACCTTGTTCGCCGATCTCGTACTGCCGGCCGCGACCTGGTACGAGAAGCACGACCTGTCGAGCACGGACATGCACCCGTACGTGCACGCCTTCTCGCCCGCGATCAGCCCGCCCTGGCAGGCCCGTACCGACTTCGAGATCTTCCACGGGCTCGCCCGGGAAGTCGGCCGGCTGGCCGCCGGGCACCTGGACACAGCCTGCGACCTGGTGGCCACGGCCCTCCAGCACGACACGGCGGCCGGTGAGGCGCCGCCCCCGGGGCCGACGGCGCCGCGCTACACGCTCGTGGAGCGGGACTACACCGCGATCGCCGACCGGCTGGCGGCCCTCGGCCCGCTGCCACGGGAACAGGGCATGACCGTCAAGGGCGTCACCGTACAGGCCGGTCCGGAGACGGACTGGCTCGCCAAGCGCTGCGGTACGGCGGCCGACGGCACGGCGCGCGGCCGGCCGCTGCTCGACACCGACGTGAAGCTGTGCGAGGCGATCCTCGCCCTGTCCGGCACCACCAACGGCCGGCTGGCCGCCGAGGGATTCCGCGCGCTCGCCGGGCGCTGCGGCTCCGGTCGCGGCCTGGAGGAACTGGCCGCCTCGGTCGCCGAGCGGCGCGTCGTCTTCGCCGACACCCAGGCCCGTCCGGTGCAGGTGTCGGCGAGTTTCGAGTGGTCGGGCAAGGAGGGCCCGGAGCGCCGGTACGCGCCGTTCACGATCAACACCGAGCACCGCAAGCCCTGGCACACCCTCACCGGCCGTCAGCATTTCTACCTCGACCACCCGTGGATCGCCGAGTTCGGCGAGCAACTTCCCGTCTACCGGCCGCCGTTGGACCTGGCCGCGCTCGGTGAACAGCCGCGTCCCGCCGCCTCGGCGGAGCGTTCGGTGACGGTGCGCTACGTGACGCCGCACTCCAAGTGGTCCATCCACTCCGAGTACCAGGAGAACCTGCTCATGCAGACCCTCGCCCGCGGCGGCCCGGTGATCTGGATGAGCGTGGCGGACGCCGAGGCCGTCGGCGTGGCGGACAACGACTGGATCGAGGCGGTCAACGCCAACGGCGTGGTCGTCGCCCGGGCAGTCGTCTCGCACCGGATGCCGCCCGGCACGGTGTTCATGTACCACGTGCAGGAGCGCCTGGTGAACGTGCCGCTGTCGCAGACCACCGGGCGGCGCGGCGGGGTCCACAACGCACTGACCCGGCTGCTGATCAAGCCCACCCACCTCATCGGCGGCCACGCCCAGCTCTCCTTCGCCCCCAACTACTACGGTCCCACCGGCAATCAGCGCGACGCGGTCACCACCATCCGCCGCCGATCCCAGGAGGTCAGCTACTGATGCGCGTCATGGCGCAGATCGCGATGGTCATGAACCTCGACAAGTGCATCGGCTGCCACACCTGCTCGGTCACCTGCAAGCAGACCTGGACCAATCGTTCCGGCACCGAGTACGTGTGGTTCAACAACGTCGAGACCCGGCCCGGCCAGGGCTACCCGCGCGCCTACGAGGACCAGGACGTCTGGCAGGGCGGCTGGCAGCGCAAGCACGGCCGGCTGGTGCCGCGCAGCGGCGGCCGGGCCCGCCGCCTGGCCCGGCTGTTCGCCAACCCCCGGCTGCCCACACTGGACGCGTACTACCAGCCGTGGACGTACGACTACGGCATCCTGACCGACGCGCCGCTCGGCGACCACGTGCCCACCGCGCCGCCCCGCTCCCTGACCGACGGCCGGCCCACCGCCGTCACCGGCGGCCCCAACTGGGACGACGACCTCGGGGGCGGGCCCGCGCACCTCGCCGGTGACCCCGTGCTGAAGAAGATGAGCGAACAGGTGCGCCTGGAGTACGAGCAGGCGTTCATGTTCTACCTGCCGCGGATCTGCGAGCACTGCCTCAATCCGTCGTGCGTGGCCGTGTGCCCGTCCGGCGCCCTCTACAAGCGCATCGAGGACGGCATCGTCCTGGTCGACCAGGACCGCTGCCGCGGCTGGCGGATGTGTGTGACCGGCTGCCCGTACAAGAAGGTCTACTTCAACCACCGTACCGGCAAGGCCGAGAAGTGCACCCTGTGCTATCCGCGTCTGGAAGCGGGCGAGCCCACCGTGTGCTCCGAGACGTGCGTGGGGCGGCTGCGCTACCTCGGCGTCATCCTCTACGACGCCGACCGGGTCGGCGAGGCCGCCGCCACCCCCGACGAGCGGGATCTGTACGAGGCCCAGCTCTCCTGCTTCCTCGACCCGTCCGACCCCGAGGTCGCCCGCGCCGCCGAAGCCGCCGGCATCCCGCACGCCTGGGTCACCGCGGCCCGCAACTCACCGGTGTACGCGCTGATCAGTACCTACCGGGTGGCGTTGCCGCTGCACCCGGAGTACCGCACCCTGCCCATGGTCTGGTACGTGCCCCCGCTGTCCCCGGTGGTGGAGTCGCTGACCGCCACCGGGCACGACGGTGAGGATCCGGCCAAACTGTTCGCCGCCATCGACGCGCTGCGGATTCCGCAGGAGTACCTGGCCCACCTGTTCACGGCGGGAGACACGGCACCGGTGGAGGCGGCCCTGTGCCGGCTGGCCGCGATGCGTGCGCACATGCGGCGCGCGAACCTCGGCGAGGAGCAGGACCCGGCGATCGCCGCCTCGGCGGGCATGACCGCCGCGTCACTGGAAGCCATGTACCGGCTGCTGGCCGTGGCCAAGTACGAGGAGCGCTACGTCATCCCCACCGGCTACGCCGTCACCGGCCCCGACGCCGCGGACACCGGCTGCAGCCTGGAGGGCGCGGGAGCGCCCGGCATGTACGACCCGGAAGGCTTCCACGCCCCGCCCGCCGCGCCGCCCCGGGCGGAACACGCGGGCACCTCGCTGCGGGACCGGGTGAACCTCCTGAACTGGAACGGCCGCGGCCGCCCCGCCGGCCTCTTCCCCCGCCGGCGAGGAGAGTCGTGAACGCCCCACTCGTCCACCAGGCCGCGTCCCTGCTCCTGTCCTACCCCGGGCCCGACTGGCCCGCCCGGCACCGGATCGTCCGCGCCGCCCTGCGGCCGGAGACGGGCGGAGCGGCCACTCTCCTGCTGCGGTTCTGCGCCCGCGTCCAGGACGTGCCGACGCTGGCCCTCGCCGCGCAGTACGTCACCACCTTCGACCGCAGCCCCCGCCGGACCCTGCATCTGACGTACTACACCGACGGCGACACCCGGCGGCGCGGCGCCACCCTCGCCCGGATCAAGGCGCGTTACCACGCCGAGGGCTGGCAGCCGGCCCCGGACGAACTGCCCGACCACCTTCCCCTGATGCTGGAATTCGCCGCCCGCGTCCCGGCGGCCGGCCGCGCCCTGCTGCACGAGCACCGGGCCGCGCTGGAACTGCTGCGCCTCGCCCTGGAGAACCACCGCAGCCCGTACGGCGACGTCCTCGACGCCGTCTGCCGCACGCTGCCCGGCCCGCGCCCCGCCGACCGGGCCGCCGCCCGCCGCCTGGCCCGTACCGGGCCCCCACCCGTGGAGACCGTGGGCCTGGACCCGTTCCCCGGCTCCGAACCCCGAGGAGCCCGCCGGTGAACCCCCTGCACACCGCGCTGTGGGGCGTGCTGCCCTACCTCGTCACGACCCTGCTCGTCGCGGGCACCGCCTGGCGATACCGCTACGACCGTTTCGGCTTCACCAGCCGCTCCAGCCAGTTGCACGAGAGCACGCTGCTGCGCATCGGCTCGCCGCTGTTCCACTACGGACTGCTGTTCGTCGTCGCGGGTCATCTCACCGGCCTGCTGATCCCCGAGACGTTCACCGAACGCGTCCACATCCACGAGTGGCTCTACCACGCCAACGCCCTCGCGGTCGGTGGTGTGGCCGGGCTGGTCACCACGGCCGGCCTGGCCGTGCTGATCTACCGGCGGCTCCGTGTCCCCGCGGTGCGTGCCGCCACCCTGCGTACCGACCGCGTTCTGCACCCGCTGCTCGTCGCAACCCTGGTCGCCGGGCTGGCCGCCACCGCCACGACCACGAGCGACCATCCGTACGACTACCGGCAGGGCGTCTCCGTCTGGTTCCGCTCGCTGTTCACCTTCAGCCCCGACGTGCCGGTCATGGCGCACGCGCCGCTGGTCTACCAACTGCACGCCCTGCTGGGCCTGGCGCTGTTCGCGCTGTGGCCCTTCAGCCGTCTCGTCCACGCCTTCACCGCGCCCGTCGGTCATCTGTTCCGCCCGTACGTCGTCTACCGGTCGCGCGGTGCGCGGGGGAACGGCGCCGGGCGCGTCCGCCGGTGAGGGGGTGGACAGTTGTCCGAAGCGCACCGGGGCGGATACATCGGTTCGGTGGGGACGCAGTGGGTACACCGTTCACAATGAGGCTTTTCACCCCCATTGCGGCACGACCCGCCTGCCGGTACCCCGCGCCGGACGCAGGGCGCCGGGCGGCGTCACCGGCCCGCCGGCGTACGGCTACTGGTCCAGCATCCCCTTCCGCAACTGGTCCAGGGTCCGGGCGAGCAGCCGCGAGACGTGCATCTGCGAGATGCCCAGCTCGGCGCCGATCTGAGCCTGCGTCATCTCCTGGACGAAGCGCATCTCGATGATGCGGCGCCGCCGGTCGTCCAGCTCGTGCAGGAGCGGGGCGAGCGCGTTCAGGTTCTCGACCAGCTCCATCGCCGGGTCGTCGTCGCCCATGACGTCGGCGATGGCGCGGCTCTCACCGGCCGCGCCGGAACCGTCGCCGGTGCCGTCCAGCGAGCCCGCCGTGTAGCCGTTGCTGGCGGCGATCGCGTCGACGACCTCGTCCTCGGCGATCTTCAGGTGGGCGGCCAGTTCGGCGACGGTGGGTTCGCGGCCCAGGTCGGCGGCGAGCTTCTCACCCGCCCTGGACAGCTCGACCCGCAGTTCCTGGACCCGACGGGGGACGTGCACGGCCCAGGTGGAATCACGGAAGAAGCGCTTGATCTCACCCACGATGTACGGGACGGCGAAGGTGGAGAACTCGACCTCGCGCGAGAGGTCGAACCGGTCGATCGCCTTGATCAGTCCGATGGTCCCGACCTGGATGATGTCTTCCGCGTGCCCGAGGTCCTGCCCCCGGCCGCGGAAGCGGGAGGCGGCGAACCGCACCAGTGAGAGATTCATCTCGATGAGGGTGTTGCGCGCGTACTGGTACTCGGCCGTCCCCTCCTCCAGCTCGGCCAGCCGGGTGAGGAACAGCTTCGACAGTGCCCGGGCGTCCCGGGGAGCCACCTTGGTCGCGTCCGTGACGCGGGGCAGTTCGGGCGCCTGCGGCGCCCGCTCCGCCTTCACCGTCTTCGCTGCGCTGTCCTGCACGGCAAGCATGGTCACGTCTTCACCCTTCACAGTACGTACGGTCAGGTGCACCTGCCCTAGTCTTAGGTGTTCAACCCTTGCCAGTGGGAAACAGTTGCTCATGGGGGTGACGGACGGCCGACCGGACAGGGTCAGGGGAAGCGGCAGGGGTGGTCCGGCCGCTGTGCCGTTGCCCGCTCTCGGTAACATTTGCCATACGGCAATCGAAGATCGCGTGCGGTTGAATACGCACCGCACGGGCAGCACACCATGCGCGCTTGTGCTCCCACCAACCACCGAGAAAGGACCATGGGTTGAGTTTCACCGAGGCCGCGGCACGCGAGCGTGTCATCGGCACGCTGCGCGCAGAGTCCGACACCGTCTCCGACCGCTGGGTGCAGTTGCAGCTGGCGCAGGACGAGATGCGCGACATCGTCAACGAGAGCGAACTGCGGGAGGAGGCGGACGTCTTGCTGGGCGCCCTCCTGCGGGGACTGGAGAGCGACGCCCCGGTGAACCGGGTGGTGGCCACCGACCGGCCGCTGCGCCAGGCCGTGATCGATCTCTCCATGCGCAGGGCACGGAACGGCGCCATGCCGACCGTCACCTCGCTGGCCGTCCTCTCGCTCAAGGAAGCCCTCCTGGAGGCGGTGCAGCGCCAGACCCGGGACTCGGAGGAGCTGTTCGTCACCGCCGTACTGATAAACCGGCTGCTGGACCGCGCCGGCACGCTCTCCTTCGAGACGTACGTGGAAGGCCGCGAGGAGATCATCCGACGGCAGAGCCGCCAGCTCCTGGAGGTGTCCACACCGGTCGTCCGGCTGTGGCGCCAGGTGCTGGCCGTACCGCTGATCGGCACGCTCGACACCACCCGTACCCAAGTGGTGATGGAGAACCTCCTGGAGGCCATCCAGCAGCACGAGGCACTGGTCGCCATCATCGACATCACCGGCGTGCCGACCGTGGACACCGCGGTCGCCCAGCACCTGATGCAGACCGTCAACGCGGTACGGCTGATGGGCGCGGACTGTGTGATCAGCGGCATCCGGCCGTCCATCGCGCAGACCATAGCCCAGCTCGGCATCGACCTGTCGACCATCCTGACCCGCACCACCCTCGCCGACGCGCTGGCCGCCGCCGTCAA
Organism: Streptomyces sp. NPDC045470; assembly: GCF_040646595.1. Taxonomy (NCBI): domain Bacteria; kingdom Bacillati; phylum Actinomycetota; class Actinomycetes; order Kitasatosporales; family Streptomycetaceae; genus Streptomyces; species Streptomyces sp. NPDC045470. The sequence continues at coordinate 170,822 of NZ_JBEZAN010000005.1, read as the reverse complement.
ACTCACCGACGAGGCGTCCGCCCATACGTCCACGGGCGTGCAGGAGAAGCGATGAACGCCCGGCCCACGGCCGGAGTGCCCATCCTCAGGCTCGGTGACGTCCTGGTCACCGGGTTGCTCAACGAGCTGGACGACGCCACGGTGGTGGCCTTCACGGAGGAGCTGACCACCCGCATCACGGCCGACCGGGCCCGCGGCGTGCTCATCGACATCTCCCGCCTGGAGATCATCGACTCGTTCGTGGCGCGCACGCTGATGGAACTCACCACCATGGCGCGGCTGCTGGGTGCCCGGGTGATCGTCGCGGGTATGCGTCCGCCGGTGGCCATGACCCTGGCCGAACTGGGACTGCGCCTTGCCGGAGTAGAGACCGCCCTGAATACGGAACACGGCATGGCGGCCCTGGGCTGGCATCGGAGTCCCCGTCCCTCAGGAGAGGCACCACATGACGGGACCCGGTGAATACAGTGGTACCGGCTTCACCGGTACCACCACGCTGAGCGGTGACAGTACGGAGCAGGCCGGTCTGCCGACCGAGCCCACGGTGCTGCACGTGCGCAGCGAGCAGGACCTGCTCGCGATCCGGCACGCGGTGCGTGACGCCACCCTCACGGTGGGTTTCAGCATCGTCGACCAGACACGGGTGGTCACGGCCGCCAGCGAGCTGGCCCGTAACGCCTACGTCCACGGAGGTGGCGGCACGATCAGGATCGAGTACCCGACCCGCCCCGGGGCGGTGGGCCTGCGGCTGACCGTCGGCGACGCCGGCCCCGGCATCGCCGACATCGACGCGGCGCTCACCGACGGCTACACCACCGGCGCGGGTCTCGGACACGGGCTGGGCGGTGCGCAGCGCCTGATGGACGAGTTCGAGATCCGCACCCGGGAGGGTGGCGGTACGACCGTGACCGCGACGCGGTGGGCCGACCGTTGACCCTGCCCCTCGTGGTTCACCCGACGGCGTACATCCCCGTCGACCACTACAGCGCCGTGCACCTGGCCGCGCAGACCGCGCGGTCGGTCGCCCAGCGCTGCGGGCTCCAGGGGGCGCTGCCCGACCAGGCCGCGGTGATCGCGTCCGAACTGGGCAGCAACCTCGCCAAGCACGCGGTCGACGGGGCACTGTACGTCCAGGCCCTGCCGCTGGGCGCCGGCGTGGAGATCATCGCCGCGGACCGGGGGCCGGGAATGGGAGAGTTCCAGCGCTGCCTGGCCGACGGATACACGACGACCGAGACGCTCGGCGCCGGCATGGGCGGCGTCAACCGCATAGCGACCAGCTTCACCGTCCGTACCCGCGAGCCCGGCGGCACCGTGGCCTGTGCCCGGCTGACGCCGCCCGAGGACGTGGACGCCGGGCGCCGGGCGATCGGCGCCGTCTGCCTGCCCGCCGCAGGCGAGGAGGCCAGCGGCGACGCGTGCGCGGTCGCCGAGACCGAGCAGGGGCTGACCGCGATCGTGGTCGACGGCCTCGGGCACGGCCCCGAGGCCGCCGAGGCGGCGCAGCTCGCGCTGCGCACCTTCGCCAGGGTGCCGGACCAGCCGCTGCCCGGTCTGCTGACCACCGTCCACCGCGCGCTGCGGCGCAGCCGGGGCGCGGCCGTCGGACTGCTGCGGCTGCACGCCGGACGCGCCCAGTACTGCGGCGTCGGCAACGTCCGGTGTCTGACGCTCTCGCAGCAGGACATCCGGAACCGCGTCACCGGACAGCCCGGCGTGGCGGGGCTGGAGATGCCGCAGCCGCTGGTCCGCGAGATCCCGTGGGAGCCGCGCCTGACCGCCCTCCTGCACACCGACGGCATCGACCACCGCTGGGCGTACGACCCGGACCCCTTCCTCCTGCGTCTGCCCGCGCCACTGCTGGCCACGGCCCTCGTGCACGGCCACCGCCGCAGCCGGGACGACGCGACCGTACTGACCGCCAACCTTCACCAGAGACTCTCGTGAGACGCCACACTTTCCATGCGCTGCCGCCGCTGCGCCACGCCGTACGCCGGCTGGGCGCGGCCAACGCCCTGCCCGTCGAGACCCGGGCGCGCCTCGTACTGTCCGTGAGCGCGTTGGCGGACTCGGTGATACAGGCCGGGTACGGGGTCACGCTGGAGTCGTCCCGTACGTGTGCGACGGATCGTTCCTCCTCGGGCGGTCCCTCAGACGCGGACTCCCGCGGTCCCGGTGGGGCGCCGGGGAGCGCCGCCGGTGGTGCGGTCGGTCCTCAAGACGCCGAGGGGCCGGGTGACGGTTCCCGCTGCGGTGCTTCCCGCGGCCGCGCTTCCGGCGACGGGGGTTCCCGGGAGGGACGCGGGGCCGGGGCCGGGAACAAGGCCGGCGCCGAGGCCGGAGGCGGGACCGGAGCCGGGCCCGCTGCCAGGGTTCCCCGGGCCCGCTCGGGCGACGAGGGCGCCACGTCGGCTGCTGCCCGGGATGTCTCGGGCGTCTCAGGTGCCTCGGGTGCCTCAGATGCCTCGGGCGTCCCCGAGGGTGCCGCCGTCCCACCCGCCGCGAACGCCCCGGCCGGCCCCTCCGCCGCTGCCGCATCCGGTTTCCTCGCCGTCACCCTGCGCACTCCCGCCCCCGTGCTCGCCCCGCCCGCCGACGCCACCCTGCTGCTCCCCGCCGAGGTGTCACCCGACGCGGCCACCTGGCGCGTACCGCTCCCGGCCGGGACACCGGAAGTCCGCATCCCCTCGGGACGCGGGCCGGACGACGCGACGAAGGGCGGCAGCGGCCGGCGGCGCGACAGCGGCCCCGCGCCCCTGCCGACGGGCGCCTCCGACGGCAACGGGGACGGCACGGCGACCGATCCGGCCACCGAGAACCGCCTCCTGGAGGAGGAACTGCGGGTCGCGCTGGCCCGGGTGGACTCCCTCGCCGCCGACCAACGCCGGCTGACGCACGAGCTGGCCGAGACGAACAGCGGGGTACTGGCGCTCTACGTACAGCTGGAGGAGCGCGACGAACAACTGCGCACGGCCCACGGCCACATCCTGCGCGAGCTGGAGGACGCGCTGCGCCCGCCGCCGATCGCGGTGGACGGGCTGGAGGTCGCCGTCCACTACGCGCCGGCCGGTACCGACGCCCCCACCGGCGGGGACTTCTACGACTGGTTCACGCTGCCGGACGGGACGGTGCACATCACCGTCGTCGACGCGCTCGGACACGGCGTACGCAGTACGCGCAGTGCGCTGAACGTCACGCACGCCGTACGGACCCTCGCTCTGGAAGGCCACCCGTTGAAGTCCATCGTGGCCCGGACGGACGAGATCCTCGCTCCGTTCGACCCGGAGCTGATGGCCACGGTGCTGCTGGCCCGGATCGACCCGGCCGGCGGGGATCTGCTGCTCGCCAACGGAAGTCATCCGCCGGCTCTGGTCGTGCGGGCCACCGGCGGGGAAGAGTATCTGGAGGTCCGGGGGCGGGGGGTGGGCTACCCGTTCCCCGGCAGCGAGCGGCTGCTGCACGCGAAGCTGGACGAGGGAGACCTGCTCGTCCTGTACACCGACGGACTGACCGAGAGCCGCCGGGACCCCAGGGAGGGCGAACAGCGGCTGGCCGAGAGCGCGCGGCGGCACCGCGACCGGCCCGTCCAGGAGATCCCCGGCGCCATCGCCGAGGACATGCACACCGTCATCCTGCACTCCGACGACACGCTCGCCCTGGCCGTCCGGCTGTCACCGCGCTCACGCTGAGCGCTTGCCCTCCCGGGCGACGACGGCGCTGACGGTCTTGCCCTGGGGAGAGGTCTCCACCGAGGTGGAGACGGCGAGGCGGCGGACCATCGGCCATCCGAAACCGCCGCCCTCGCCGCGTACGTCCGGGTTGCGCTCACACGGCGGGTGGGGGCTGGCGTCGGCCACGGCCACCGTGACGGTGCCGGGGGCGGCCGTCAGACGCAGCGTGCAGGTGTGGGTGAGGGTGTGCCGGACGGCGTTGGTGACCAGCTCGGAGACGATCAGCACGACGGCGTCGGACGCGTCCCGGCCCGGCGGCGGTCCCAGACCTTTCAGGAAGTCGACTGCCACGTCCCGTGCGACGGCTGCCGCTTCGGGGGTGTTCTCCAGCGTCACCACCAGAGGGGGCGCAGCGGAAACCCTGTGCGGGGCCGTGGCGCTGCTCATCGGGCTCACCTCGTTTCCCGTTGGTCCGTAAGGCGTACAAGTAGGCAGCTTTCCCGCCGGAGAACGACGCAATCCACCCCCATGTCCAGGGAACCGTACGTTCCCCGTGGGTGTTTCACCGACCCCGGCGGGCTACTCGTAAGCGCTACCCCACAGACCGCGTACCCCGTCCGGCCCGGGGTACCAGGGCAATCTCGGACCGGCTCACGACAGGACCGGCCGGGAGCACCGGACACCCGCGGACACGGCCGTGCGCGGCCGTGCGGCGAGGTGTCCGCCCCTTCCGTACCTGACCGCTCATGAGATCAAGGAGGAATACGCCATGTCGTCCTCGCTGCTGGAGAGTGTGGACATCAAGGCTCCCGTCGCGGTGAGCTGGGCGCTGTGGTCGGACGTCACGCACTGGCCGAAGTTCCTGAGCCATGTGCGGCGGGTCGAGCGCCTGGACGCCACGCATTTCGTCTGGCAGCTCTCGCTGCCGGGCGCGGACAAGGATTTCGTGGCGGAACTCACAGAAGTGAAACCACAGGACCGCATCGCCTGGAAAACGACAGCGGGCGTCCATCACGCGGGCGTCGTCACCTTCCACCGGCTCAGTGACACCTCAAGCCGTGTCACGCTGCAAATAGAGTACTCACCGGAAGGTTTTGTGGAGCAACTGGGTGCCCTGACCAACCTGGATTCCACCCTCGCCAACTACGACCTCGGGGAATTCCGGAAACTCGCGGAGACCGCGGCGGCAGGCTGAACCGGGCGGGCCCGGCAGCCGCCCGGCGGCGCGTACGGCTCCGCTCCCCCGCGCCGGCCACGTCCCCGCCCCGGTTACGCCCCCGCGCCGGCCACGCCGTCGGCGGCCGCCGCCTCCCGCACCGTCTCGTACAGCGGCAGCACCCCGTCGAGACCGGTCAGCTCGAAGAGGCGGCGCAGTCCGGGCGACGGGGCGGCCAGGCGCAGCCGGGTGCCCAGGGCGGCGTGCTGCTGCAACAGCACGTTGACGGTCGTGGAGTCCGCGAAGTCCACCTGGGACAGGTCGACGACGACCGGACGCGGATCGCCTCCGGCCGGCCCGGCCCCGTCCGCGTCGACGCCCGCCGCGCGGAGGGCGTCTTCCAGTGGTGCCACGGTGTCGATGTCGAGCGGCCCGGTGACGGTGACGACCACCGCGTCCCCGGCACGGTGGCCCTCCCGCACCACGACCTGTGTCGGCCGGTCTGGGCTGGACTGTGACTGCACGGTCATCCTCGGCGGTTACGGGATCGGTGGCCGGATCCGGACTGCTGTCCGGCCGGATCGGATGATCAACAATAGAAGGGATTGTTGCCGTTTGACAATATTCCAGAAAGGCAACAATCTTGTCCCCGTCACTGAGCAACACGGCTCTGCCCGGAGTGACTTCGGATCGAGAAGCGGGGCCTGAATGACTTCACGCGGTGTCCGCGCTGTCCGCGCCGAACGTGCGGCGCCCGGTGACCGGGCGGCCGTCCTTGGCGTCCTTCGCCTCCTTGGCCGTACGGTGCAGGGCCGCCGCCCTGCGGAACGCGGCCAGTCCCGACGCCAGATCGGCGACCTGCGCCGGATCCATCCGCGCCACGATGGCCGCGACCTCGCCGGTACGCGCCGCCCGGTACTCCTCCAGGAAGGCCCGCCCGCGCAGACTCAGCCGCAGCTCCACCTCCCGCCGGCTCGTCGCGCTCTGACATCGCTCGGCCAGCCCCATGGCCTCCAGGCGGTCACAGAGGCGACTCACCGCGGGCGGCCGCGAGCCAAGTTCGTCGGCGAGGGCCCGCAGGTTAGTACCCTCGTGTTCCTCGATCACCAGCAGCGCCCGCAACTGGGACGGCGAGACCTGCGCCGAGCGTGCCGTCTCCTGACCGCGGCCCCACAGGACCTCCAGCAACTCGGAGGCGGCAAGGGTGGCCTCGGTCACCTGCTCGCGTGGGTACGACTGACCGGGGAAACGGGACACACGACCACTCTGTCACCCTCCGGCCGCCCGCGTCAGCCCGGCCATGTCGGAATCCACCGAAATAAGAATGTTTGAGAGACCGTGACCCTGAGCTGTGATGTCGAAAGAGCGGTTCGCGCGGCGGCGCCGCACGCCTTGGTGGACGCGCTGCGCGCAGCGCTCGCCGCGGCCTACGGAGCCACGGCCGTGCATCTGTTCCTCGCGGACTACGGCGGTACGGTGCTCAGGCCGTTCTCCTCGCTCGGCGAGGACCCCACAGCCGCGCTGTCCATCTCCAACACACCGGAGGGGCGCGCCTTCGGCAGCCAGGAACGGCACGAACGGCAGGCCGGACCGGACGGCGCCGTCGACCACCACCTGCCGGTGACGGTCCGCGGCGAACGCCTCGGCATCCTGACCGTCCGGCTGCCCGGCGACCGCAACCTGCCCGGGGCCGCCGACGACCTGGCCCACGCGGCGGATCTGCTCGGCCACGAGATCTTCGTCGCCGAGCGCGACACCGACGTCTACCAGCGGGCCCGCCGTACGACCCGGCTCACCCTGGCCGCCGAGATGCAGTGGCAGCTACTGCCCGCGCGCGCCTGCGTGGCCGAGGAGTACGCCATCGGCGCCCAACTGGAGCCGGCCTACGCGATCCACGGCGACAACTACGACTGGGCCGCCGACGCGGACGAGCTGACGCTCGCCGTCACCAACGGCATGGGCACCGGCATCGAAGCGTCCCTACTCTCCCACCTCGCGGTGAACGCGCTGCGCAACGCCCGCCGCGCGGGCATCGGCATCGCGGACCAGGCGGCCCTCGCCGACCAGGCCCTCTACGGGCAGTACCGCGGCTCCGCCTACGTCTCGACGCTGCTGCTCCGCTTCCGGCTCGCGACCGGCCGGGTGGAGGTCGTGGACGCCGGTTCGCCGCAGCTTTGGCGGCGCCGGGGCCGGACCATCGACCGCGTCCCCCTCGAACCGCAGCTTCCGCTCGGTATGTTCGAGGAGACGCAGTACGTGGCCCAGGAGTTCCAGGTGCTCCCCGGCGACCGGCTCCTCTTCGTCAGCGACGGCGTGTACGCGGCGGTCTCGCCGCCCGGCGAGGAGTACGGCGAGCACGCCCTCGCCCGCGCGATCCACGCCACCAGCCTGCTCCCCGCGGCCAGCGTCCCCCGGGCCGTCCTGCGCGACCTGGCCGAACACCGCGACGCCGAGTCGATGGACGACGCGCTGGTGCTCTGCCTCGACTGGTTCGGCAAGGCGGGGCACCGGGGCCGGTGAGACGGGGCCGGTTCCCGAGGGCCGGTTTCCCGGCGGCGCACCGGGCCGCGCCGCACACGGCGCGCGGCCCGGTGCCGCGGACCACCGGGGCGGGCCCGGGGCCCTGCTCCCCGAACCGGCCCTACTTCTTGATCCAGCCCTTCTTCACCAGGGCGTCACACGTGGCCACCGGGTCCTTCTTCCCCTTGTACTGCTTCTTCACTTCCTTGAGGCAGTCGGCGTACGGGAACGGAGGACCGCTCTTCTGCGCCTGGGGGTGCACCGTCGCGGCCGCCTCGACGGCCGCCCCGGTGAACAGCACACCGCCCGTCGCAACCGCCGCGGCCAGAACCAAGCTGATCCGTCGCATGGTCGTCATCCCTCCTCGGGTCTCCTCGCGCCGGGACCCAGCGCCCCGGACGCGCGTGAGCCTTCCGGCAACTCGTCGGTGACCAGCGCGCGAAAGGACTCGCCCCCGCCAACGAGCCGGCCCACCGCGGGAAACGCCGTCCGGCCCGTGGTCGCACCGTTTGCCACGGACACGGAATCCGTACGGGTGCACTTGCGGATGCGCCACGCGCTCGGACGCACCGCGGCCTGCGGTGGGCCCTGCGCAGCGGTGCGGCTCCGGCCGTTCACGTCCCGGAGGGACGACGGACACATTACCCACTGGTAATTGGTCACCCACGGGCTCCAGACTCCCCGTGCTTCCCCGTCCTCCCGACACCAAGGAGCTTCCACGTGGCCACCTCCCGCAGCGCCCGAACGGCAAGGCTCGCGCTCGCCACGGCACTTGCGGCGCTCGCCGTCACGGCCGTGCCCTCCCCCGCCGGGGCCGCCGCGTCCGCCGCGCTGCCCGCCGTCACCCCGCGGGCCGAGACCGTGTCCCTGCACGACGACGCGGCCGGGGGCAACGCCGACGCGGACGACCCGGCGATCTGGCGCAACTCGGCCGACCCGGGCCGCAGTCTGGTGATCGCCACGGCGAAACAGGGCGGCCTGCGGGTCTACGACCTCGACGCGCGCCAGGTGCAGTCCCTGCCCGCGCCCGCCGCCCCCGGCCCGGGCCACGCGCCGGGCCGCTTCAACAACGTCGACCTGATATCCGGCCTGCGGCTGTCCACGGGCCGCGCCGACCTCGCGGTGACCAGCGACCGCGGCAGCGACCGGCTGCGCTTCTACCGGATCGACCGCGACCGGGCCGACGGCCCGCTCACCGACGTGACGGACCCCGCGGCCCCGCCCGTCTTCTCCACCTCGCAGCAGGAGATCGACGGGCAGCGGACCGCGTACGGCCTCGCCACCTGGACCGACAGGGCCAGCGGCCGCTCGTACGCGCTGGTCAGCCGCCGCGAGCGGACGACCGTCGCGCTGGTGGAACTCGTCCCCGGCTCCGGCGGCACGGTCGGCTACCGCAAGGTCCGCACCCTGGACCTGCCCGCCGCCTTCCGCCTCCCGAACGGGAAGTCGTGGTCCCCCTGCGCCGAGCCCGGTGAACTGCCGCAGGTCGAGGGCATGGTGGTCGATCCGGACAACGGCACGCTGTACGCGGGCCAGGAGGACGTCGGCATCTGGCGGCTGCGCGCCGACCTGACCGGCACGCCGGAGCTCGTCGACAAGGTCCGCGAGTACGGTGTCCCGGCCACGTACGACGAGGCGACCGAGGAGTGCGTCGCGGGCGCCGACCCGGGCTACGGCGGCAAGCGGCTGACGGCCGACGTGGAGGGCCTGACGCTGGTCACCCAGTCCGGCGGCGACGGCTACCTGCTGGCGTCCAGTCAGGGCGACAACACCTTCGTGGCCTACGACCGCGAGCTGTCCGACCACAACGAGTACGAGGGCGGCTTCCGCGTCACCGCGGCCTCGGCGGCCCTCGACGGCTCGGAGGAGTGCGACGGCGCCGCCGCACTGGCGGCGCCGCTCGGCGCGAAGTACCCGAAGGGCCTGCTCGTCGTCCAGGACGGCCACGACACTCCCGGGGACGCCGAACGCCCCTCGACCGGCTTCAAGTTCGTCGACCTCCGGGATGTCCTGAAGGCCGTGGACGACTGACCCGTGACCGGGCGGGGCGACGGCCTCCGGGGCGGGCCCCGGACCGGGCTCCGGCAACGGCCTTCACCCCCGGCGGACACAGCGGCCCCCGCCGTCAGCCCCGCTCGTCCGCCGCCTCCTCGTCCGGCACCCACCGCAGTACGTCGCCGGGCTGACAGCCCAGGGTGCGGCAGATCGCGTCCAGCGTCGTGAACCGTACGGCCTTGGCGCGGCCGTTCTTCAGTACGGCGATGTTGGCGGGTGTGATGCCCACGGCGTCGGCGAATTCGCCGACGGACAGGTTGCGCCGGGCGAGCTGGCCGTCGAGTTCGACGATGATCGCCATCAGACCACCTCGGCCATCTCGCTCTGCAGATCGGTCGCCTTGCGCAGCAGGCTCCGCATGACGACGACGAGCATGGCGAACGCCGCTCCCACGCCGACGGCCACGGTCGCGGCGGCCAGGGCGCCGACGATGTCCATGCCGTCGTCGGGCGCGGGGATCTCGGCCAGGCCGAGGTGCACGGTGACGCCCGCCGCCAGCAGCGTCGCCACGACCGCGGCGCCGATGATGGTGTCGACCCAACGGAAGGCACGCGTCGTGAAGATGGCGTCGCGTTCGACCATGGTCAGCAGCATCCAGACGGCGACGAGCGCGACCTGCACACAGGCGACCCCGGCGATCGCCACCATCACGTAGGGCGTGGCGAACGCGGCGTACGGCGGGAAACGGTCGACCTCCTCGGCTGCCGTCGTCGGAATGACCACGGCCTGCCCGAAGAGGCCGAACAGGATGGCGGCGGCGATGCCCGCACGGAGTATGGCGATGAAGTAACGGTGCATCTATCGATTATCGATGGGCGCCTATCGAAAATCAATCGGTGGCGCCATCGTCCAGGAGGACGGTCGGCGGTTGCTTGCCGTCCCGGGCCGCGGCCCGCAGACTCTCGGCGATACGGGAGTAGAAGACACTCGCCAGAGCCCAAGTGCCGTCCAGATGACTGGCGTCACGGGTACGGCGCAGGGCGATCAGCGCGCCGATGACGGAGCGGCCGGACAGCATGGCCCGTACCCGCCCGTCGCCCTCGTCCGTCAGCTCGTACGCGGAGCGGAAGTGCTCCTCGTCGGCGGCGCGGGCGGCGAGGAACTCCCACGCCTCCCGATGGCAGATCAGGGCGAGCGGCCCGGTCTGAGCCGCCTTCAGGAGCAGCACGCCGTGATCGACGTCCTCCTGCGTCTCATGGCGGCCGGGGGCGGTGTCGGCCGCGTCGACGAAGACGCCCTCCTCGTCCGCGACCGCGCCCGCGTCCGATTCCTCATCGCCCTCGTCATCGTCGTCGTCCGCGAGGGGAGGGAAGGGGGGCTCCTGCCCGGTGTCGGCCAGGTCCGGGTCGGCCCACTCGGTCTCCGTCACCTCGGCCGGCTCCGTGGTCTCGGTGATCAACTGCCGTACGTCGGCGACTTCCCGGCGCAGCAGCGCCACCTCGCTCCGGACGTCGTCCAGACGCCGGCTCAGCCCCGCGACCTCATGGGAGAGCGCCTTGCGCGCCATGAGCAGAGCCGTCATGAAATCCTTGTTGCGCCCCACCGGCACCCCCGTACAGCACGTGTTCAGACGGTGTAGGCCGGAAGTCTGCCCGGCTGGGCCGAGCATCGACGCATCCCGGACGCAGCCGGTACGCGCCCGCCGCGCACCCGGCCGAAAAGGCACTCTCGCGGCATCAACTACGCGCCATGTGACTGCGCTTATGAGCGATCGGCGCACACGCGGACGAGATCGCGGGGCGTTCGGAACGGCTGACCCCCGAGCGGGAAGGGGACCCGACGGGGGTCAGCCGGACGGCGGCACTCAGGCGTCGTCGCGCAGAGCGATCCTCGAAATCACCGTCCACAGCGCCTTAACGGCGACTGCGACGGCGAATCGTGAGGCCAGCTCCTTGGTCCACGACCTCTTCTCCTTCGCGGCCATCTTGCACCTTCCTTCACTCCAGACGTCGCAGTGAAGCGGACGTGCCTCCACTGCCAGGGCGAGAAAGGGAGCTCGCCCTGCCCGGCGAAGGGACGCCGGGCCCCGCAACGCCCCCTTGCGCCGCGGGGCCCGGCTTCCCTTTATGCGCCTGGAGTGACTAGGTGCATGGCTGCATCCTAGCCGCGTGGAGAGGCGATCCGGCCCGCCGGTAGGGGAGTTCGTGGTGGGCGCGGTGGTCGTTCACGTGTCAGGGCGCGGGCGCTCGGCCGGATGCCGGGCCGGTGGGAGCGTTCAGCGGCCGAGGACCATCCACTGGGCCGGCAGGTCGATCCGTACGCCGTCCGCGCGGTGTTCGGTCATCACCAGGTCGATCTCGCCGCGGTCCAGCACCGGCAGGCCCAGGGCGTGGAAGAAACCGGGGACGGCGTCGTCGTCCGCGGCGGCGGGGGTCAGGCCGTGCGCGAAGACGTCGGCCAGCTTGGGGGGCGGGCCGTCCGCACCCTGGGCCGCGTGGGACAGGACGTCCTTGGCACCGGCCAGCGGTTCGACGACGAAGGCGCGTCCGCGGTCGCCGATCAGGGTGGCGACCGCGGCGGCGATCGCGGGGCGGGCGTCGGGTTCGCTCTGGTGGATCACCGCGCGCAGGTAGACGTTGGCGTCGCCGAGGCGCTGGTGCAGCCGCCGGACGGGGTCCTGGTCGGTGGCGTCCAACTGCTCGAACCGGGCGGTGCCGCCGGTGTCGGCCCGCCGCGCGTGGGCGACTGCGGCCTCGGCGAGGTCCACGCCGACGGCCAGCGGGAAGTGCCGGGCCAGGTAGCGGGTCTGGGTACCGGTGCCGCAGCCCAGGTCGACGACGGGCAGTGTGGCGTCGGCGAAGGGGGCGAACAGCGGCAGGTGGTGGCCGGCGGCCAGTTCGGCGGCGCAGTCGAAGATGGCGGCGCCCGGCGCGTCCGACGTGTCGCGCCAGTAGCTCTCCCACGCTTCGCGGTACCGCTCCGACACGTCCATGCGTCCTCCCGGGTCCGCTGCGTTCCTGCCTCCGGCGCTCCGGTACGGCCGGCACCGCGCTTCCGTGCTTGCCCTGCCCCACCGTACGTCCCTGGGGTCTTCGGTGCTGTGCTGTCGTCTCCTCCCGCGCCGGGGCCGTGTGCGCCGCTTTCCCCCGCCGTGCCGTCGCCCATTGACTCCTCGCGCCCGCGTGACGACACTCCACCCGCGGATGTCGACGCCGACCGGTGTCGTCCCTGCCGAGGGGCGCGTGTCGGCCTGAGGAGGCGGGCAGCCGTGTCGACCTGGGGTCACACGCGGCATGGAGCGCAAGGGCCGGACCGGCCGACGGGGACGTACGGGCCACGGGCATCCGGCGGCGGGATCGGGCGGCGCGCGCTGCTTCTCGGGGCGGCGGCCGGTGCGGCGGTCACCGCCTGCGGGGGCCCTGCGGGGCTGCCGCGCGGCCAGGTGGCGGTGCACGGCGACAGCGCGGTGTGGCTGAAGCCGATGGCCGCCGCCGGGCGCCGGATGAAGCAGGTGGCGGGCGTCGAGCTGGTGCCGGAGGCCATTCCGTCGCTGGAGTCGTTCGAGCAGGTCGTCACGTCGTCGCTGCGGACGGACCAGGCGCCCGACCTGCTCAAGTACTGGTCCGGGTACCGGCTGCGGGATCTGGCCCGTACGGGTGGCATCGTCGATCTGACCGCCCACTGGGACAGCGCGGTCGCGCGGGGCTGGGTGGACCCCTCGCTCCGCGGCGCCTTCACCCACCGGCGCCGGGTCTACGGCCTGCCGATGAACCTCGCCTACTGGGTCCTCTACTACAACACCGAGGTCTTCCGGGACCTCGGGCTCGCCGCGCCCACGACCTGGGACGGTTTCCTCGCCGCGTGCGCGCGGCTCGGACGGGCCGGCGTGACGCCCCTGCACGTCACCACGGACCAGCGCTGGCCTGCGTTCATCTGGTTCATGGAGGTGCTCAGCCGGCAGGATCCGCGGTACTACGAGGACGTGCTGAACGGGCGGGCGCGGTACACCGACCCGCGTGCCGAGCGGGCCCTGCGGACCATCGCGTCCTTCTTCGAGCGCGGCTGGTGCTCGCCCCTGGACACCAGCCACAACGACGCGGCCGCCGACGTCGTACGCGGCAGGCTGGGCATGATGCCGGGCGGCACCTTCTTCGGCCCGGTCTTCGCCGCGGCGGGCGGGCGGCCCGGCCGGGGCATCGGCGCCTTCGTCCTGCCGATGGCCGATCCGGGGGCCCGCCGCTGTGTGATCTTCGAGTCGGCCGCCCTCGTCCGTACGGTCAGCGGGCCGGACCGTACGGAGGCCCACCGGGCGACGGCGTACTGGCTGCACCCCGAGGTCATGCGGGCCTTCGCCCACACGCTCAAGGACGGCTGTCCCAACCCGCGCGTCGCGCCCGCCGATCCGCTGATCGCGGACATCGGGCGTACGGTGCGCCACGGGCGGCTGCGGAAGCTGAACCGGTTCTGGGAGCAGGGCCCGCCGGAGCTGGTGGAGGCGGTCGTCGACGATCTGGCCGGGTTCCTGCTCGATCCGTCCTCGTACCGGACGGTGCTGCGGACCGTGCAGGAGCGGGCGGACGAGGCGTGGCGGGTGTGGCGGGAGGACGAGCGCGCATGAGCCGGGGTCGTGCGGCGGTCGCGCCGCGACGGGTGCCACGTCGGCTTCCGCGCCGTAGGACCGGCCGGGCGGGTGCCGTGGCGGTCCGGCGCGGCGGGCCGCCACCGGGGATTCCGTGGGTCCTGCCGGCTGCCGCGCTCGTCGGTGTGCTGCTGGTGTATCCGTTCGCCCGCAGCGTCTACGGCAGCTTCTTCGAGGACAACGGATTCACCCGGAGCTTCACCGGACTCGCCAACTACGTACGGCTGGCGGATGACCCGATCTTCGGCAGAGCGCTGGTCAACACCCTGCTGTGGGTGGCCGGAACGCTGCTGCTGCCCGTTCTGGCGGGACTGCTGATCGCGGTCGCCACCCACCGGATGCGGTTCGGCGGCGCGGCCCGGCTGGTGATCGTGCTGCCGTTCGTGGTCTCCGGACCCGCCACCGCGGTCCTGTGGAGCTTCCTGCTGACCTCGGACGGCGCCGTCAACCAGGTGCTGCGCGGCCTCGGCCTGGACGGGCTGGCCAGGCCGTGGCTGCTGGAGTGGCCGTACAACACCCTGTCGATGATCGTCGCCGCGACCTGGCAGGCCGCCGGACTCGACGTGGTGCTGTTCTCGCTGGGGCTGCGGGCCGTGCCCCGGGAGATCGTGGAGGCCGCCGAGCTGGACGGCGCCCGCGGGTGGCGGATGTTCCGGCACATCACTCTCCCCCAGCTACGGGCCGTGACGGTCGTGGCGGTCGGCATGGCGATCGTCAACGGGCTGAAGGCGTTCGACCTGGTCTACATCCTGACCAAGGGCGGTCCCTCCCGGTCCTCCGAGACCCTGGCGCTGACCATGTACCGCGAGGCGTTCCGGCTCTTCCACGTCGGGTACGGCTCCGCGATCGCCGTGGTGCTCTCGGTGGTCGTGGTGGCCGCCTCGTGGGCGTATCTGCGGCGCCGGATGCCGGACGTACCCGGCGGGAGGCGGTGAACCACCGTGGCGGTACGGGCGATGCGGGTGGGGTTCGTCGTCGGGTGTGTCGTGCTCTGGACGGTTCCGCTCTGGCTGCTGGTGGTCAACCTCGCGACTCCGGCCGGGCGTTACGCGGGACGGCCGGAGTGGACGCCGCAGGGCTTCGCCGTGCTGGAGAACCTGGGGACCGCATGGAGCACGGCGGGGATCGGGGACAGCTTCGCCACCTCGCTGCTGTACGCGACGGTGTGCGGCGCGGCCGCGGTGCTGGTCGCGGCCATGGCCGCGTTCGCCGTCGTGATCCTGCCCGTACCGGTGCCGGCGTTCTGGTTCTGGCTGGTCTACTCCGGGACGCTCTTCCCGCTCCAGATGTTCCTCGCGCCGCTCTTCGGGCTCTACGCCGACACCGGCCTGTACGACACCCGGCTGGGGCTGCTGCTCGTGTACGCGGCCTGGGCCGTGCCCTTCGCGTTCTTCCTCGTCCGCAACCAACTGGCCGCCATGCCTCCTGAGGTGACCGAGTCGGCCATGCTGGACGGCGCGTCCCACCGGCGGATCTTCTGGCGCATCCATGTCCCGCTGGTGCGGCCCGCGTTGGGTGCCGCCTTCCTCTTCCAGTTCACCGCCGTGTGGAACGACCTGCTCCTCGGCATCACGCTCAGCCGCAG
The DNA here is from genome assembly GCF_040646595.1 of Streptomyces sp. NPDC045470. NCBI lineage: Bacteria > Bacillati > Actinomycetota > Actinomycetes > Kitasatosporales > Streptomycetaceae > Streptomyces > Streptomyces sp. NPDC045470. The sequence goes on along the minus strand of NZ_JBEZAN010000005.1, from coordinate 155,256 downwards.
CCGGGGTGTCCAGCCCGTGATGGCGACCCTGACCACGCTCAACGACGTCTACAGCGCCGCGGGGCCGCCCGTCGCGCTGGCCGGTGCGCTCGTCGTGTCGCTGCCCACGTTGCTGCTGTTCGTGATGTTCCGGCGTCTGTTCCTGCGCGGCGTCGCCGCGACCGCGGGCTGAGGGGCCGTACCGGGACCGGCGCCGAGGGTGGGCACGGGGCACCCGGGCACGGTCCGTCCTGGTGGCGGTGTACGCCGTGGACCAGCCTCGGAGAGCAGGCAATCGAGCCCCGGAACAGCAGCTTCGAGAGGCAGTACACGACATGAACGCGAACACCTCCGTGCCCACGCGCACCGGCCCGGCTCCCGGCGCCGGCACCCGAGGGGGCGCGGACGGCAAGGCCGTCCTGATCACCGGCGCGAGCAGCGGCATCGGCGCGGCCACCGCGCGACGGCTGGCCGCCGACGGGCACCGCGTCTTCCTCGGCGCCCGCCGCACCGACCGGCTGGCGGAGCTGGCCGGCCGGATCGGCGACGCGGGCGGCTCGGCGGCGTACCGGCGTCTGGACGTCACCGACGCCGCCGACGTGCGGTCCTTCGTCGACGCGGCGCACGCCACGTACGGACGGGTGGACGTCCTGGTCAGCAACGCCGGTGTGATGCCGCTGTCGCCCCTGGAGGCGCTGCGGACCGAGGAGTGGGACCGGATGCTCGACGTGAACGTCCGCGGCGTGCTGCACGGGATCGCCGCCGCCCTGCCCGTGATGCGGGCGCAGGGCGGCGGGCACTTCGTGAACATCGCCTCGGTCGGCGCGTACGAGGTGTCGCCGACCGCCGCGGTCTACTGCGCCACGAAGTTCGCGGTGCGCGCCCTGTCCGAGGGGCTGCGCCAGGAGTCCGGGGGAGACATCCGCGTCACCGTCGTCTCCCCGGCGTCACCGAGTCCGAACTCGCGGACGGCATCGGCGATCCCCTGGCCCGGCAGGCGATGCGGGCCTACCGCGCGGTGGCACTGCCGGCCGCCGCGGTGGCGGACGCCATCGCCTTCGCGGTCGGCCGGCCCGCGGACGTCGACGTGAACGAACTGGTCGTACGGCCGACGGCGAGCGCCCGGTGACGTTCCGGCGGCGCGGGCACCGCCGGAACGTCAGGCCAGTGAGCGGAGCCACTCGACGAGGATCCGGTTGACCTCCTCGGGTCGCTCCTGCTGGATCCAGTGCCCGCAGTTCTTCAGCAGGTGGTTGGCCGACAGGCCGGGGAGCGTGCTCGGGAACGCCTCGATGGCGTCGGCCAGCCAGGTCGTGGAAGCGTCGCGGTCGCCGCCGATGTACAGCGAGGGCTGGGTGATCGGCGCGCCGTCCCAGGCGGCGAGGTCCTCCCAGTCCCGGTCGGCGTTGCGGTAGCGGTTGAGCCCGCCGGTGAGGCCCGTACGCTCGAACTCCTCCACCATCGCGTCGAATTCGTCCTCACTGAGCCAGGCCGGGCGGACACCGCGGACGAACCGGTCGGACATCTTCTTGCCCGGCGGGACGAAGAAGCAGCTCGGGACGGCCCCGGGGCCCATGGTGTCGGCGGACAGGCTGGCGTAGCAGCCCGCCAGCCAGCCGCGTACGTCGGGCTCGATCTCCGCTTCCGCGCGGCCCGGCTGCTGGAAGTAGCTGACGTAGACCTCTTCGTCGCCGCCCATCATGGCGAAGACGTCCGACGGCCGGACGCCGTTGCGGGGCGCGTAGGGCACGCCGAGGAGTCCGACGGCGGTGAACGTTTCGGGCTCGGTCAGTGCGGTGTTCGCGGCGATGGTGGCGCCCCAGTCGTGGCCGACGACGGTCGCGGTCCGCTCCCCCAGGGCGTGCACGACCGCGACGTTGTCGGCGACGTGCGCCGTCATCCGGTACGCCGCGACATCGGCGGGCTTCGAGGAGCGCCCGTAACCGCGCACGTCGACGGCGACCGCGCGGAAGCCCGCAGCGGCCAGCGCCGGGAGCTGGTGGCACCAGGAGCGGCAGGTCTCGGGGAAGCCGTGGAGCAGCAGCACCAGGGGGCCGGTGCCCTGCTCGACCGCATGGATGCGCCCGCCGGGGACTTCCACCGTCCGGTGCTGGACAGGGGGCAGTGTGTCGGTGCGCTGGTGCATCACGGGCTCCTCGCTCGGTCGGCGGACGGCGCCGGTTCCGCTGCGCCGCTTCCGCGATCATCCGTGACGGGCGGCCCTTCCCCCCAGGCTTTTTGCCGGTTCGGCAAAGAGGGCGGGTACGGGGGCGCCGCACCTGGTGTGCGGCGCCCCCCGTACCGTGCGGTCAGCGGCCCGAGGCGGCCGCCTCGGACTCCGTGGCCGCCCCCGCCAGGGACCGCAGCGCCGCCGGCAGCGTCCCGGTGTGCACCACGCCCAGCCGCTGTGTCGCCCTGGTGAGGGCGACGTACAGGTCGCTGGTCCCGAACCCGGCCGGTTCGACCACGAGCACGGTGTCGAACTCCAGGCCCTTGGCCTGCCGGGGGTCGAGCAGGACGACCGGGCGGGTCAGGTCGAGGTCCGCGCCGGTGGACACGTCCGGCAGGGCGGCGGAGAGCGCGGCGGCCAGGGCCGGGTGGTGGGCCCGCGGGGCGATGACCGCGAGCCGGCCCTCCCCCGGGCCGCCTTCCGCCGTACCCCCGTCGCCGCCCTCCCCCGCTTCCGCCGGACGGGACCGGGAGCCGTCGGCCGTCTCCCGTACGACCGCGTCGGCGACCGCCCGCGGCAGGTCGTCGGCGGTGGTGGCGAGGGCCCAGGGCCGTACGCCGGTGGAGCGGATGGAACGCGGCGGCTCGAAGGAGGCGTCCGCGGCGCGGGGCACCTCGGCCGCGATGTCCATGATCTCGCTGGGGGTGCGGTAGTTGACGCCCAGCCGGACCAGTTCCCAGCGGTCGTCCACGTACGGGGCGAGGATCGACTCCCAGGCGCCGCAGCCGCCCGGTTCCGCGGTCTGCGCCGGGTCGCCGACCAGCGTCATGGAGCGGGTCGGGCAGCGGCGCATCAGCAGCCGCCACATCATCGCGGACAGTTCCTGCGCCTCGTCCACGATGATGTGGCCGAAGGCCCAGGTGCGGTCGGCCGCGGCCCGTTCCGCGGCGCTGCGGTGGTCGGCCTCCTCCTGCCGGTCCGCGAGCCGGTCCGCGTCGATGAGGTCGTGCGCGGCCAGCACCTCGGAGTCCTCGTCGTCCTTGTCCTCGAACTCCTGGGTGCGGGAGCCGTAGGAGAGGTCGAGCACGCCCTGCGCGTACTTGATGCGCTCCTGGCGTTCCGCCTCCTGGGCGGCGCGGGCCGCGGAGTCGTCCTCGCCGAGGAGTTCGGCGGCCTCGTCCAGCAGCGGGACGTCCGCGGGCGTCCAGACGTCCTCCTCCGGCCAGGGGCCGTGGTGGCCGTTGGACCGCCGGATGGCGTCCGCGTCGGCGTCCGGGAGGTGGACGGGGTCGGCGAGGAAGTCGGCGACCAGTTGCTGCGGGGTGAGTTCGGGCCACAGCTCCTGGATCGCGGCGTGCACGTCGGGGCTGGCCGCGACCGCCTTGCCGAGCTGGGCGACGTCGTCCGGGCCGAGGAGGTTGGGCCCGCCGTACGGGTCGGCGCCGATCCGGTCGGCAAGCTGAGCGGTGAGCGCGTCGATGACGTGGAAGGCGAAGTAGGGACGGGCGAGGTTGTGCGGCAGCCGGGTGGTGCGCGCGTGTTCCCGGGCGGCGGCCGCGATGTCCGCGTCCAGCAGCAGTTCGCCGTCCTCGTGGTCGATGACGAGGGCGGGGTCGGGCAGGGCCTGCCGGTCGCGTACGAACCGCGCCAGCGCGTCCGCCATCGCCGCACTGCCCTTGACCTCGGCGGCGCGTGCGGTGTCGGTGCCGGTCGCGGTGACGCCGGGGAACAGTTCGGCGGGGGTGGCGAGCAGGACGCCCGTCTCGCCGAGCGAGGGCAGCACCTCCTCGATGTAGCCGAGGAAGGCCGGGTTGGGGCCGACGATCAGCACGGCGCGGCGGGCGAGCTGCTCGCGGTGCGCGTACAGCAGGTACGCGGCGCGGTGCAGGGCGACGGCGGTCTTGCCGGTGCCGGGGCCGCCTTCCACGACCATGACGCCGTGGTGCGGGGCTCGGATGATCCGGTCCTGTTCGGCCTGGATGGTCTGCACGATGTCGTGCATCCGGCCGGTGCGGGCGGCGTCGAGCGCGGCCAGCAGCACGGCGTCCGCGTCGGAGCCCTCGTGGCCGGTGCGTTCGGCGTCGGTGAGGTCCAGGATCTCGTCGTGCAGGGCGGTGACCTGCCGCCCCTGGGTGGTGATGTGGCGCCGGCGGCGCAGGCCCATGGGGGTGTGGCCGGTGGCGAGGTAGAAGGGGCGGGCGACGTCGGCCCGCCAGTCGACGACCATCGGCGTGCGGTCGGCGTCGTCGCGGCGGATGCCGATACGGCCGATGTGGTGGTCGGCGCCGTCACGGAACGCGAGGCGGCCGAAGCACAGGCCGTTCTCCCCCGCGTCGAGGGCGGCCAGCAGCCCGGACTGTTCGGCGACCGTCACATCGCGTTCCAGCCGTGCCTGGAAGTTGTTCCCCTCCAGCGGCAGCGCGCGCTGGACGGCGGACTCGGCCCCGGCCCGCAGTTCGGCGAGGCGCCCGTAGAGCAGATCGGTGAATTCCTGCTCCTGCCGCAATTCCTCGTTTGACAATTCAGCTCCGCTCCGATACCGTGTTCTCTAGTGGCTAGTCATGTATTGAAGAATTACCCAGACATGCAAACGCCCAATATACCCAGAGATTCACCCCGGCCGCCAATGCGGACCGGGTTTTTTTATGGGCGCGAAGGCCCACGTTCAGCCCCCACGGCACACAGCACCCTGAGCGCCCATCCGAAACTTGCAGAGGTTTCTCTGCAACCTCTGTGCAGAGATCTCTCTGCAACCTATGCTGCTGCCATGTCCGACCAGCCCCGACCCGCCCCGGAGCACAGCGCCGCCACCGGCCCCGCGCACGCCCGCCCCGCCCGCCGCCTGGACGCCCGCAGTCTGCGCGGGCTCGCCCACCCGCTGCGGATGCGCATCTTCGAACTGCTCACCCTCGACGGCCCGGCCACCTCCGCCCGGCTCTCCGAACGCCTCGGGGAGAACACCGGCACCATCAGCTGGCACCTGCGCCATCTCGCCGAACACGGCTTCATCGAGGAGGAGACCGGACGCGGCACCAAACGCGAGCGCTGGTGGAAACGGGTCGATGTCACCAACGATCTCCATACCGCCGACTTCCACGACGATCCCGATTCCCGGGGCGCTCTCTCCGTCTATCTGCATGAACTGGTGCAGCAGTACTTCAACCGCGTCACGGACTACGTCGCCGAGAAATGGGACCAGACCTGGCGGCAGGCGGGCACCGTCGCGGACTGGCACGACCTGCGGCTGTCCCCCGCGCAGCTCAAGGCACTGAACGCCGAACTGTTCGAGGTCGTCGCGCGCCACACCCCCGCGCCGGACGCCGAGGCCGCGCCGGACGCGCTCCCCGTCGTCGTACAGCTCCAGTCCTTCCCGCGCAGAGAGCGGGGCGACGCGTGAAGCGGAACACCGAGCGGCGCGGCAGCCTGCTGCGGCGCCACCGCGACTTCCGGCTGCTGTGGTGCGGCGAGACCGCCGGCAAGTTCGGCGCCTCGGTGACCGGAGTGGCGATGCCGCTGGTCGCCGTGTCCACCCTGCACGCCGGGGCCTTCGAGGTGGGGATGCTGAGCGCCGCCGCCTGGCTGCCCTGGCTGGTCATCGGTCTGCCGGTGGGCGCCTGGGTGGACCGGCTGCGGCGCCGGCCGGTCATGCTGACCGCCGCCGCGGTCTCGTGCGTCCTGTTCGCCAGTGTGCCGGTGGCCGCGTGGTGCGGGTGGCTGAGTACGGGCCTGCTGCTGGCCGTCGCCCTGCTGACGGGTACGGCGACGGTCTTCTTCCAGACCGCCTACACCGCCTACCTGCCCAGCATCCTGGCCCCCGACGACCAGGCCGAGGGCAACGCCAAGCTGCACGGCAGCGCGTCCGCCGCGCAGGTCGCCGGGCAGGGCTCCGGCGGTCTGATCACGCAGGCGGCGGGGGCGGTCAACGGGATGTTCGCCCAGGCCGCGACCTTCCTCGTCGCGCTGCTGTGCCTGTCGGGCATCCGGCACCGCGAGCCCCGCGCCGAGCGGACGGAACGGCGCCCCGGCGCACTCGTCGGCGAGGTCGGCGAAGGGCTGCGGCTGATCGCGGGCGATCCCTGGCTCCGTACGCTGACCCTGTTCGGCGCCGCCTCCAACCTGGCCCTGATGGGGTACCAGGCCGTCCTGGTGATCTTCCTCGTCCAGACCGTCGGCCTGTCCCCCGCGGCGGTCGGCGGTCTGGTCGCGGCGACCGGGACCGGGGGCGTGGTGGGCGCCTTCCTCGCCCGCCGGGCCGCCGTACGGGTCGGGACGGCCCGCGCGACGCTGCTGTTCGAGTTCGGCCTGGCGCTGTTCGCGCTGCTGATCCCGCTGACCACGGACGGCGCCGGGGTGGTGTTCTTCATCGCGGGCGGCTGCTGCGTCTCGGCCGGGGTGGTGGCCGGGAACGTGATCAAGGCTGGCTTCCAACAGCGGTACTGCCCGCCGCAGTTGCTCGGCCGGGTCACCGCCGGTTCGACCTTCCTCGGTTACGGCACGATTCCGCTCGGCGCGCTGCTCGGCGGTGCGCTCGGCTCCGCGCTCGGGCTGCGCGCGGCCATCTGGATCACCACCGCGGGGATTCCGCTGGCCGCCGTGTTCCTGCTCTGCTCGCCGCTCCGGCGGGCCCGTGACCTGCCGACGTCCCGTCAGGAGCCGCAGGCCGAGGACGACGGGGGCGACGGGTCTCCGGCCGAGGGTGAGGGAGAGCCGGCGCTGCCCCGGTCGTGACGTACGGGGGCGGCGCGCCCGCCCCCGTATCACCCACGCCTCCGTATCGCGTGCGCCCCGTACCGAGTTGGTCCAGACCTATTGACGGCCTCCCTGGGTCACCCTACGGTTCGGGCAACGCACCGTGCAGTGCCTCCATCACCCCCCGCGCACCACCGGCACCACGCGTTCCTCCCCCGCGCTCCACCGCTCCCCCTCCTCAGTCCCCCCGGCCACGGCCGGAAAGGAGCACCCCATGTTCGGTCGGGCGTCCCGCCTGCTCGGCATCGGCCTGGCGACGGCCTGCGCCGTCCCACTGCTGACCGCCGCGGCGCCGAGCGCCGCACCACGGGAGACCACCTGTCCGGTCAAGTCCAAGCCCGCGGGCAAGGTGCTCCAGGGCTACTGGGAGAACTGGGACGGCGCGGCCAACGGCGTCCACCCGCCGTTCGGCTGGACCCCGATCACCGACTCCCGTATCGGCGCGCACGGCTACAACGTGCTCAACGCCGCCTTCCCCGTCATCCGCTCGGACGGCACGGTCCTGTGGGAGGACGGCATGGACGCGACCGTGAAGGTCGCGACGCCCGCCGAGATGTGCGAGGCCAAGGCGGCGGGCCAGACGATCCTGATGTCCATCGGCGGCGCCGCGGCCGGCATCGACCTCAGCTCCGCCAAGGTCGCCGACCGGTTCGTGGAGACGGTGGTGCCGATCCTGAAGAAGTACAACTTCGACGGCATCGACATCGACATCGAGACCGGCCTCACCGGCAGCGGCACCATCAACACCCTCTCGGCCTCGCAGGCCAACCTGATCCGCATCATCGACGGCGTACTCGCCAGGATGCCCGCGAACTTCGGCCTGACGATGGCCCCGGAGACCGCGTACGTCACCGGCGGCAGCGTGACCTACGGCTCGATCTGGGGCGCGTACCTGCCCATCGTGAAGAAGTACGCGGACAACGGCCGCCTCTGGTGGCTCAACATGCAGTACTACAACGGGAGCATGTACGGCTGCTCCGGCGACGCGTACTCCGCCGGCACCGTCCAGGGCTTCACGAAGCAGACGGACTGCCTGAACAAGGGGCTCGTCATCCAGGGCACGACCATCAAGGTCCCCTACGACAAGCAGGTCCCCGGCCTGCCGGCGCAGCCGGGCGCGGGCGGCGGCTACATGTCGCCGGGGCTGGTCAGCCAGGCGTGGAACACCTATCGGGGCGGGCTCAAGGGCCTGATGACCTGGTCGCTGAACTGGGACGGCTCGAAGGCGTGGTCGTTCGGCAACAACGTCAAGGCGCTACAGGGACGCTGATCCCCGCAGCGCGCCGGGCGGACGGTACGCGGGCGGGCCCGGTCACCGGACCGGGCCCGCCCGCGTATCCGCTCAGCTCCCGCTCCCCTGGGACGCTCAGCTCTCGCCCTCCTGGGAGGGGTGCAGGCCCAGCATCTCCAGGAGCATCTTCAGCTCGTCGGCGTCACGGGCCTGACCCGCCAGGGTCAGCCGGGCCTGCCGCCGTACGGTGTCCGCCTCGGCGTCCTCGGAGGCGGCCGGGTCGGTCTGGTTCTCGCTGCGGTGGTCTTCCTTAATCATCCCCGCCATTGTCCCATCACCCGCGAGGTCGCCGGCGCCCCGGGGGCCGGTCCGGGTCCGGACCGGCCCCCGCGCGGAGGACCAGGACCCGCGCAGGCGAATTCTGAACGCGTCTTCAGAATTTCCCGAACCCGCCGCCAGGCGAATCCTGAACGCCTCCTCAGAAATTACGGATTCCTTTCCCCGAACCCTCCCCAGGGCCGTCGGTCACCGATTTCCTGAAGAGGCTTTCAGCTTTCCGGAAATCTCGCGCAAGTTTTTGACCATGCCGCGCATTGCGTGCCATCATTCTTTTCGGCGCCGACCGTTCGAGGCCGTGACGCCCAGTGCCCAAGAATTCGAGGAGGTGGTCGTTGTGCAGTACGGCGATCCTCCCAGTCCCGCTGGCCGCCCTCCCCGCTGACCGGGCCGTACGGCCCGCGGCGTCCGTCTGCCGGGCAGCGCGCCCGCCCCGCGGCGACCCGCTTCGCCGCCGCGCCGGCCTGCCCGCACGAATTCTCTCGGGTACCTCCATGACGAAACTCCGCCAGTTCCCGTCCGGCGGCGCGATGCGCGCTGCCCGAATGCGCCCCGTGGATCTCTTCATCATCTGCGGCGTCGTCGCGCTCTTTTACCTCGTGGCCCGGGTCGGGGCCACCACCGACCAGCCTTTCCGTCCCGGAAATCCGCCGGCCGTCTCCACCGACCCCGGAAATCTGCCGTACTACGCGGCGCGTTCCGTCCTGCGGATGTTCGCCGGACTGGTGCCCGCGGTGCTCTTCACCTTCGTGTTCGGCACCTGGGCCGCGCGGTCCCGGCGGGCCGCCAAGGTGATCGTCCCGGCGATCGACATCCTGCAGTCCGTACCGGTCCTGACCTTCCTCAGCATCACCGTCACCGGCTTCGTCGCCCTGTTCCCGCACTCCACACTGGGCCTGGAGTGCGCCTCGGTCTTCGCCGTCTTCACCGCGCTGGTGTGGAACATGGCACTGGCCTTCTACCAGTCGCTCGCCACCCAGCCCCGGGAGCTGGACGAGGCGGCCCGGCTGATGGGGCTCACCCGCTGGCAGCGGTTCTGGAAGCTGGACGTGCCCAGCGGCATGATCTCCCAGGTCTGGAACGGCATGATCAGCTTCGGTGCCGCCTGGTTCGCGCTCAGTGCCTCCGAGACGATCAGCGTCAACCACCGTGACAACGCCCTGCCGGGCATCGGCTCGTACGTGGCCCAGGCCCTGGACGACGGCGAAGGCGCCCGGGTCGCGCTGGCCGTCGTCGTGATGATCGTGACGGTGGTGTCGGTCAACTTCTTCTTCTGGCGGCCGCTGACGGCCTGGGCCGAGCGGTTCCGCACCGAGGAGTGCGAGATCGCCGAGCAGCCGCGCAGTTGGTTCCTGGAACTGCTGCGCCGCTCCACCCTGCCCGGTCACCTGGCGCGTGCCCTGCGCCCGGCCGGTGAGCGGCTGGACCGTGCCATGCGGGTGCTGGGCACCGGCCGCGGACGGCTGCGGCACGACGCCGCGCGCCGCAGGGCGGCCGACATCGCCTTCACCGTGCTCTACACCGCGGCCGTCGCGGCCATCGTCTGGAAGGCGTTCTCCTACGTCCTGGCGCACGTGCCGCTGCCGGAGATCGGCCACGACGCGCTGCTGGCGCTGGTCACCTACGGCCGGGTGCTGCTGCTGGTCGCCTTCTCGACCGTGGTGTGGGTGCCCGTCGGTGCCTGGATCGGGATGAATCCCAAGGTCAACCGGATCGCCCAGCCGGTCGTGCAGGTCCTGGCCTCCTTCCCGACCAACTTCGTCTTCCCGCTCGCGGTGGTGGTGCTCGGCGCCTCCGGCATCTCGCTGAACTGGGGCTGCATCGTGCTGATGGCGCTGGGCGCCCAGTGGTACGTGCTGTTCAACGTCATCGCGGGGGCCGGCGCCATCCCCGGCGACCTGCGCGAGGCCGCCGCCGACCTGGGGCTGCGCGGGTGGCTGCGCTGGCGGAAGCTGATCCTGCCGGCCGTCTTCCCCTCCTACGTCACCGGGGCGCTGACCGCGTCGGGCGGTGCCTGGAACGCCTCGATCCAGGCGGAGACCGTCAGTTACGGCACCACCACGCTCACCGCGTTCGGCATCGGCGCGTACATCCAGCAGGCCACCACCGACGGCGACTTCGCCCGCAACTTCCTCGGCGCCGTCCTGATGAGCGTCTACGTCGTCGTCATCAACCGGCTGTTCTGGCGGCGGCTGTACCGCTTCGCGATGAAGCGCTGCGCGCTGTAGCGGTGCGCGCGGCCCGGCCGCACCCGGCCAAGGGCCCCGCCCGGCCCCGCCCCGCCGTCGGCCACCTCCCCACTTCACCACTTCACCACCTCGGAGCCTCACCATGAACACCTCCGTCATCAGCGTCCGCAACCTCCGCAAGACCTTCCCCGGCCCCTCCGGCGGTGTCCTGCCGGTCCTCGACGACGTGACCTTCGACCTGTACGAGGGCGAGGTCATCGCCCTGCTCGGCAAGTCCGGCTCGGGCAAGTCGACGCTGCTGCGCCACGTCGCCGGACTGCTCGCGCCCTCCGGCGGCACCGTCCACTACCGCGAGAAGCCGGTCACCGGCCCGAACCCCGGCACGGCGATGCTGTTCCAGTCCTTCGCCCTGATGCCGTGGCTGACGGTGCAGCAGAACGTCGAACTCGGCCTCCAGGCCCGGGGTGTGCACGCCGTCGAACGGCGGGGCCGGGCGCTGCGCGCCATCGACATGGTCGGCCTGGACGGTTTCGAGAACGCCTACCCCAAGGAGCTGTCCGGCGGGATGCGGCAGCGGGTCGGCTTCGCCCGTGCGCTGGTCGTCGAGCCGGACGTGCTGCTGATGGACGAGCCGTTCTCGGCCCTGGACGTGCTGACCGCGCAGACCCTGCGCAACGAGCTGCTGGACCTGCTCGCCCACCCCGACTCCCCCACCCGCACCGCCCTGCTGGTCACCCACTCCATCGAGGAGGCCGTCCAGCTCGCCGACCGGATCCTGGTGCTCGACACCGCCCCGGGCCGCGTCAAGGCCGAGCTGCGCGTCGCCCTGCCGCGCCCGCGCGACCGCCGCGACCCGGGCTTCGAGGCCCTGGTCGAGGACGCGTACGAAGCGCTGACCGGCCGGCGCACCGCGGCCGCGCCCGACGACGCGGTCGCCCAGGACCCGCTGCGGGCCGCCGGGCCGCTGCCGGACGCCTCCGTGGAGGCCCTGACCGGTCTGCTGGAGTTCCTGGACACCCGCGGCGGTTCGATGGACCTGGCGGCGCTGGCCGACGCGCTGTCGTACGAGGTCGACGACCTGATGCCGCTGGTCGAAGCGGCCCAGTTGCTCGGCTACGCCAAGGTCACCGCCAACCGGCTGCACCTCACGGTGACCGGCCGCGGCTTCGCGCGCGCCGACATCCTCCCGCGCAAGCACCTGTTCGCGGCCGCCGCACTCGCCAACGTCCCGCTCGTCGCCACCATCCGCACGCTCCTGCTGGCCTCGGCGAGCGGTCGGCTGCGCGAGCCGTACCTGGTCGGCCGGCTCTGCGGCCACGTCCCCGAGCACGCCGCGCGCCGGCAGCTCGCCACGGCGGTCACCTGGGGCCGCTACGCCGAGCTGTACGAGTACGACGCCGACGACCGCGTCCTGCTGCTGCCCGCCGAGCACCGCCCCGCGAACGCCGCCTAGCCCCACGGACGCCCAGGACGCCAGGCGGTGGCATCCCGGGCCGACGGGAGCCGTCATCCGCGAGTGGCTCCGGCCCGTACCCGAGGAGAAGCACCATGCACCAGCGCCAGCGCAAGACCGCACCCGGCTCGTCCGCGAACCGCACCGGCGTGGCGGAGGGCATCCGCGTCCTGCTCGCCGTGGCCGTCCTCCCGGCGGTGGTGGTGGCCGCCGTCGCCCTGTCGCCGCCGGCCGCCACCCGGCTCATCTGCGCGGGGCTCCTGGGGGCCGGCTGCACCGCGGTCGGGTTCGCCGTCGCGGGCTGGCGCTGCCTCTCACGCCGTACGGACGGGCGGCGTCGGTGAACCGGCGGCGGGGGCCGGCCCGGGGCGCTGCCGGTGCCCGGCGGCGGCCCGGACTCCGGACGGCCGTACCGGCCCTGCTCCTCGCCGCCCTGCTGGCCTTCCCCGGCCTGCTGCCCAACACGCCGGGCCATCTGGGCAGCCTGGTCGAGACCGCGCTGCCCTGGTTCGGCGCCGCGGTCCCGGTCCTGCTCGGGTGGGCGGCGCTGCGCCGCTCCGTGGTGGGGGTGGCCGCGGCGCTGGTGCCCGCGGTCGTGTGGGCCTGTCAGTTCCTGCCGGGTTACCTTCCGGGAGGGGACGGCGCGCGGGCCGACTTCCACGTCCTGACGTACAACGTCGGCGGCGACCGCACCTCCCCCGCCGACGTCGCCCGGCAGGTGACCGGCACGGGCGCCGACGTGGTCGCGCTGGAGAAGGTCCCGGCAGCCGCCCTGCCCGCGTACGAGAAGGCGCTCGGCGCGGCCTACCCCCACCACACCACCGCGAACACCCTGGGCCTGTGGTCGCGTCACCCGGTGCGTGAGGTGACGGCCCTGGACCTGGGCGGCGCCTGGCCGCACGCGATACGGGCCCTGGTCCGTACCCCCGGAGGCGACACCGCCTTCTACGCCGTGCGCCTGCCGTCCGTACGCGTCCGCGCCGACGCGGGCTTCACCACAGGGGCACGCGATCGCAGCGCGGCCGAGCTGGCGTCCCGGATCGGCGCGGACCGGGCCGCGCGCGTGGTGCTGCTGGGCGATCTGAACGGCAGTCTGCGCGACCGGGGCCTGGCGCCGCTGGCCCGGCAGCTCGCCTCCGCCCAGCGCGCCGCCGGGCGGGGCCCGGGCTTCACCTGGCCCGCGGCGTTCCCGCTCGTCCGCATCGACCACGTACTGGTCCGCGGGCTGCGCACCACCGGGGCCACCGTGCTCCCCGACCGCCTCGGCAGCGACCACCGGCCGGTGCTGGTGGGGCTGCGCGGGTGAGCGCCGGGTTTGTCCGGGCGGGCCACCGGACACCCAGTGTGCGTACGTTCGAAGCGATCTCCAGGAGGCGTCCATGACAGCGCAGATCGACGACGGGCTGTGGGACGAGTTCCACAAGGCCGTCAACATGACCTCACGTGAGCTGCGGGAATGGCTGAGCGTCGAGTCCGCGGGCGAGAACAGCGAGGAGGTTCCCGACCGGGCCGGGCGGCCCCTGGGACGGCAGGTGCTGGAGATCCTGGGCAAGCGCCGCACCGACCTCACCGGCAGCGACGCCGAGGCGATGCGCCGCGTCGTGGAGATCGTCGGCAGCCAGCACCCGGAGGGCACGGACCCGAAGGCCGGCGGCGCGGACTGGCGTCATGGCCTGATGGACATCGGCCACGACCCGCTGAAGGAGTGAGCACCGGGCCGCCCCGGCTGCACGGCGGCCCCGTACCGGGCGCTTGTCCCGTACCGGGCGGCCCGTACGGCTCAGCCCCGTAGCGCCCTGGTGCGCAGCGCCAGCAGCGCCTCGAAGCGGAACCCTGGGTCGGCGAGCCGGCCGTCGAAGAGCGCGTCCAGGTGCCGCAGGCGTTTGCGGGCCGTCTGCGGGTGGATGCCGAGGGCCCGGGCGACCTCGGGGGCGGTACGGCCCCAGGACATCAGGAGCGCTTCGAGCGTCTCCGCCAGCCGTGCCGCCCGGCCCGCGGGCAGCCCGTCGAGGACGCCCAGTGCGCGGTCCCCCAGCAGGCGCCCGATGTGCGCGCCGCCGAGCAGATGGACGTCGGCCAGCCGGTCGCCGACGGTCAGGAACGCGCCGTCCGGCGCGCCCGTGTCCCGGTGGTGGTTGAGCGCGAGCCGTACGCAGACGAGGGACAGCCAGGCGTCGCGCGGCGCGACGGCCGGTCCGAGCGCCGCGGTACGGCCGCGGACCGCGGCGCGTACGTCCGCGGTCCCGGCGGGGCCGCCGCCGGTCGGCTCCGGAAGGACCGCGACGAGATCGGCGCCGCGCGGCAGCACCAGCGCGTCCGGCCACGGCACGGTGCGGCGGCTGCCCGCCGCACCGCGTACGACGAGGCAGGCGACCTCGGCGGGCAGTGGCCAGCGGGCCCGCGCCGCGAGGGGTTCGAGCGGTTCGCGGGCCGCGCCGTGCGGCTGTTCCAGCAGCGCCTGCGCCAAGGACCGCCGACTGCGCTGCACCTCGTCCTCCGCGTGGGCCTGGGCGGCGACGAAGCCCCTGACCGCCTCGTTGGACAGGGCGTTGATGTGGGTCAGTACGGCTTCGTGCAGCGGCAGGACGATCTCGGTGGGCAGCGAGGCCGTACGGGCGATCTCGGCGTAACGGCGTCCGCCGACCCGCGCGCCGACCCGGAAGGCGGCCTGGAGCCCGTCCGTGGTGCGCCCGTTGAGGAACTCCACGCGGCCCAGGTGGCGGAAGTGCCGTACGTGGTGGCCCTGTGGACTCTCCGGGGCCTCCGTCAGTTCCGCGAACTGGCGCATCGCGCGGCACACCGAAGCGACCAGGTCCCGGCCCACGGAGGAGTCGAGCGGGCGCCGGTAGGCGGGCACTTCCCGGCGGATGGCCTCGACCATCCCGGAGGCGATGGCGTCGATCCGGGGGCGCAGCAACGCGCCGAACACCGTGGGCAGTTCGTGCCAGGGGCCGCGCGCGAACGTGTCACCCGGCGTTGTGTGCATCGCGGGTCTCCTCCGGACCGTGGACGGCGGGACGCGCATGTCCCCGGGCCGGGATCGTGCCCTCTCCCGGCCCCGCCGGTCCAGCCTTGTGCGGGCGGTCGCACGAGCCGTCCCGCCTCCGGGCCGCTGTACGGAGGCTGCGGCGGCTGACCCGGTGGTGTACGGAAGTGTCACGCGGATGACACCTTTCCCCTCTCCTCACCGCTTTCCCTGGTGCCACGGGCCGTACGGCGCGAACGTGGTCCCGACATGACGCGCCGGTAGCTTCCCGGACGCCGCACGCACCACGCGGCCCCGGTACGCCGGTCCGGCGCCGTGGTGTCCGCCCTTGTGGCGCCCGTACCGAACCACGGCATGAGGAGAACAACTGATGCGCAGCAACGGGACCATGCGCGCAAGACACCGGAGACGTCCGATCGCCCCGCTGACCGGGCTCGCGGTGGCGGCCGGCCTGGTGCTGGCCGGAGCCACCGCGGCACCCGCGACAGCCGCGGCACGCACGACGGCCTCGGCACCCACGACGGCCTCCGCGCCCGCTACGACCACCTCGGGCACGTCCACCGCCGCCGACCCCGTCGGCCCGCCGCAGGGCAACTTCCTGTCCGCCTTCCTCTACTCCACGACCCGGCCCACCGCCCTCCCCACCGGCGCCAACGACTGGACGTGCGAGCCGGGCCGCGCGCACCCCCGTCCGGTCGTCCTCGTCCACGGCACCTTCGAGAACCGGTACGCCAATTGGGCCGCTCTCTCCCCCAAGCTCAAGGACGACGGGTACTGCGTCTTCGCCCTCAACTACGGCGGGACCGAGGGCCCGGCCCTGGGCACCGGCGACATCGCCGCCTCGGCCCGACAGCTCGCCGCGTTCGTCGACCGGGTGCGGGCGGCGACCGGCGCGGACAAGGTCGACATCGTCGGGCACTCGCAGGGCGGCATGCTGCCGCGGCACTACATCAAGAACCTGGGCGGGGCGGCGAAGGTCGGCCGCCTGGTGGCCCTCGTCCCGTCCAACCACGGCACCTCGCTCCTCGGCCTGGGCCTGCTGGCCCGGCTGATACCCGGCGCGGACGTCGTCGTCGGCGCGGCCTGTCCCGCCTGCGAGCAGCAGATCGTCGGCTCGCGCTTCCTGAAGGAGCTGAACGCGGGCGGCGAGACCGATCCGGACGTCGACTACACCGTGATCGCCACCTGGTACGACGAGGTCGTGACCCCGTACACCTCGGCGTTCCTGGCACCGGCCCGCAACGTCAGCAACCAGACGATCCAGAGCCACTGCCTTCTCAACACCACCGCCCACATCAACATCACCTACGACCGGACGGCGACCCGCCTCGTCCAGAACGCCCTCGACCCGGCCCACGCCCAGCGCCCCACCTGCTGAGCCGGTACGGCCCCGGTGGGCGGGCGGGCCACCGGCCCCGCCCGGCCGCCGGGGCTCCTGGGGCCGGGCGGGCCGGTGGTCAACGCGGGCCGCGAAGGCTGGCAGTATCGAGGGATGGCAGAACAGATCACAGCCGCGTGCGACGGGGCGTCGAAAGGGAACCCCGGGCCCGCGGCCTGGGCATGGGTCGTCGGGGACGGCGCGGGGACGGTGGAGCGCTGGGCGGCCGGCCCGCTGGGCACCGCGACCAACAACGTGGCGGAACTGACCGCGCTGCGGGAGCTGTTGGCGGCCACCGACCCCGCCGTGCCGCTCCAGGTGCGGATGGACTCGCAGTACGCGATGAAGGCGGTCACCACCTGGCTGCCGGGCTGGCGCAAGAAGGGCTGGAAGACCGCGGCGGGCAAGCCGGTGGCCAACCGTGACCTGATCGTCGGCATCGACGAGCTGCTCACCGGGCGGACGGTGGAGTTCGTCTACGTACCGGCCCACCAGGTCGACGGCGACCCGCTGAACGCGGCGGCGGACGGCGCCGCCAGCGAGACCGCGCGCACCCAGCAGGCCATCGGCAGCGCCCTGGGCTCCGCGCTCCCCGCGCCGGAACCGGCCGGCGCGGCGTCCGGCGGGCGGCCCCGGCAGTCGTCGGCCGCCCGCGTCCCGTCCGCGCGGGCCGGCAAGGGCGCGCGGCCGCGGGGCGGTTCCGTCAAGGCGCGGTTCCCCGGCCAGTGCCGGTGCGGACAGTCGTACGGCAAGGGCGAGACGATCGCGAAGAACCCGGACGGGTGGGGTCACCCCGCGTGCGCCGGAGCGGCCGGATAGCACCGTACGCAGCCGCCCCGCGGGCCACCCGCGGGGCGGCTGCGCATCCGTGACTCCCGCATACGTACGGGAGAATGTGGTGCCGCTCGGCGGATCGCATGGCCACCGCCCCCGCCGCGGGCAATTCCTCGGAAATATGAGCGTGACGACCCGCTCCGACACTCGTATTGCTTTCTCAAAAGCTCATCCTATTTACTGACGAAAACGATTCAGTACCAGCATCGTCCTTGCCACGCATACCTCGTACGGGTGAAGTACGTGCCTGTTGACGCCGACGTACTCCACCAAGGCGGCCCATCGGTGGAATCCTTTCTGCCGTGATCAGGGAGCTGCCATTCGGGGAGCCCCATGACGCTGCAACCACCTCCCCCCGCCCCGCGTCTGCACCGCGCCGCATCCCGGCGGCGCCGTGCGCGCGGCCCGGGGACGGAATTGCGGAAAGAGTGGCTGGTAGAATTGAAGTTTTCTCGGTGTACAGCCCTGGTGGCCGCTGTAGGGTCGTTGGCGGCCGCCCTCACGGTCGGCGCCCCGGCGGCGACGTCCCAGGAGCCGCCGCCGGCCGCCGCGGACTCGTCCCGCTACGCCCACGCGGGCGAGCAGCGGGCCTTCCAGCACGAACAGCTCCCGCAGCGGGCCATGCCCGGCGGCAGGTCCAGGGGGGTCATCACCCCCATCGGCCACCAGGGCTTCCAGCTCCGGTACGACGGGTCGGACCGCGGACGCGTGCTGGCGCTCGAACGACGCCACCGTGAGCTGCGTCCGGCTTCCCTCACGTCCTGGCTGAACTCCCGTCCGCAGGCGGCGGTGCACCTGTCGCGCTGTCCGACCAGGGTGCCGCTGTCCGGCGCGGACGGCTTCTGCTGGCAGCGCGGGTCGGCGGACGACCTGGGCTGGGCGTACGTTCCGCAGGGGCTCACCGGGTCCGGTGAGGCCGAGCCGCGCTCGGGCCGCTGGCAGGGGCGCAGCATCGTCGCCGCGAGCTGGGCGTCCAGCTACGACCACCCCAGCGCCCCGCGCAACCCCGCGAACCGGCCCTGGCGCGGCGCCAAGCAGATCGACCACTTCATGAAGGTGTCCTTCACGGACGTCACCGACCGGGGACGGCCCCGGTACCGCAGTGCCCTGCTCGTGACCCCGCGGGGCCAGGGCGGGTTCACCGCTCTGAAGGGCCACGGCGACACCCTCTCCTGGTACGGCCCCTACCTCTTCCTGTACAGCAGCGAGCGGCTGCGCGTCTTCGACGTACGCCACCTGTGGGCCACCACCACGTCCTCCGGGCGCGTGGGAGTGCGCCGCGGCTCGGTGAGCGCCAACTGGCAGGCGGCGGCGCTGCCGCAGGTCGCGCAGTACTCCTTCGTCGGCCGTAACGGGTGCGGGAGCAGGACGGACGAGACGCCGTGCTTCAGCGGCGCCTCCATCGACCACGGTGCGTCGTTCGCGCCGTCGCTGGTGACCGTCGAGACCAGTTCGCCGACCTCCCGTGTGGTGCGCTGGCCGCTGAGCCCGTCGTCCCACCTGCTGCGCTCCGACGAGCGCGGGCTGGTACGGGCCAGTGCCGGGTACCGTGTTCCGCTGGCCGGACCGCAGGGCGTCGTCCAGCACGACGAACGGTTCTACTTCACCGCGATGTGCCCGGACGCCCGCCGGGTGTTCGGTGAGCCGTACTGCCTGTACCGGGGCGACTCGGGCGGTGCCGTGCGCGTGTGGAGCCGTACCCCGGCGGCCGCCGAGAACCTGTCGTACTGGCCCGCCACCGAACAGCTCTGGGTCTCCAACGAGTCCCCGTACCGCAAGTACGTGCGCCCCCGCCCCGAGCTGAACGGCCGTGTCGTCTACAACGTCCCGCTGTCGGACGACTGATCCCGTAAGGCTGATCCCGGACGTCTGATCCCGGACGGGCCCGTACCGGCCGACGTGCACGGCGGCCGGTACGGGCCCGCTGCCCTCCGCGCGCTCAGTTCTCCGCGCGGAGGGCATTCTCCTGCCCGCCGCCCCGGGCAGGGCGGGGCGGGCGGAGTTCGCCCGGTGTCCGGCCGAAGTGCTCACGGAAGACGCGGGTGAAGTGCGGCTGGCTGGCGAATCCCCAGCGGTGGGCGATGTCCGCGACCGTCAGCCGGGCCGACGCCGGGTCGGAGAGTTGCTGCCGGGCCCGTTCCAGGCGGCGTTCGAGGATGTGGCGGGACGGGCTCAGGCCGGCCCGCCGGAAGTCCCGGCTCAGCTGCCGCGTGGAGATGCCGAGCGCGGCCGCCACGTGGGCGGCGCACAGCCGGGGGTCGGCGAGGTGCCGGTCGATGTGGTCCCGGGCCAGCAGCAGCCGGGCGCCCCGGTCCGTGCCGTCCGGGCCGCCGCGTACGGCCAGGCAGTGCACCAGCTCCAGCACGCGGCGCTCGGCCGCCGCCGTGTCGCCGGGGTCCGGGCGGCCGAAGCGGGCGGACAGGACGGTTTCGAGGCGGCGCAGGAGCGGCGCCTCGGCCGCCGTACCGCTGCTGAAGACCAGCGGCGTGGGCACCCCGCCGGGCAGGCACCGCTCGGTGAACACCTCGCGGGGGACGTCCACCAGCAGTTGGCGCATCGCGGTGGGAAATCCGAGCAGGTACGAGCGGCGGGTGTCGTAGAGGACCAGGTCGCCCGTGCCGAGGGTGAAGCAGCCGCCGCTGTGCAGGAAGACCGCTTGGCCGGAGACGAGCAGCGAGGCGAAGACCGAGTCCTTGGGGGACGTCCGGCAGGTCTGGGGGCTGCGTTCGACGACGTGCTCGTTGCCGGCGATGTCGGCGAGCCGCAGACTGCCGAGCCCGGTGTCGGTCTGGGTGGCCGGCAGGCCGTCCTCGGAGTGCGGGGAGCAGCGCAGGCCGACCAGGGCCTGACGGTTGTAGTCCTCCCACAGGTCCACCCGGTCCGCCGGGGCGACGGACCGGGTGGACATACGGGAGTAGCCGGGGGCGGGATGTCCGGGCAACTCCGCCTCCTTGCCGTGAGCGAGCGTCCGGTGGCGCGACCCCGGGGGGCCGGGCCGGGAGGCGCAGCCTACTCCGGGACGCCGCGCCCGGACACGGGCCGGGAAGGGCGGCGCCCGCTCAGCGGAACAGGCCGTCGACGTAGTCGGCGCCGAGGCCCACCCGCTCGTAGTGGGCGCGGCACATGGCGATGTAGTCGTGCACGTCGAAGTAGCCGGTGGGCCCGCCGTCCTCGTCGAGCCAGATGAGCGGCCCCTTGACGATGAACAGGGTCTTCATGGGCGCGTCGCTCGCGTACGCGACCAGGGTGTGGCCCTCGCCCGGCGCCTCGTACACGAAGTCCCCGGCCGTCGCGGTCCAGGGCCGCTCCAGGTAACCCCACGTGCCGGAGAGGGTGTAGGCGAACACCTCGTGCGGGTGGTAGTGCCGGTTGACCAGCCCCGCTTCCCTGGCGTACAGGATGTCGGACCAGGTGTTGTCCTTGACGTTGATCCACAGCGGGCGGGAGCCGACGGTCTCGGTGAAGGGGGCGTAGTACCGGTCGTCGTCGGTGGCGGCGCCCTGGATGTACACCTCGGGCAGGGCGTCCGGCTTGAAGGAGTCCTTGATCGGCTGGAGGTTCTTCCATAACTCGTCGCCTGGCTGCTCGGGCATGGCGTGCTCCGCATTCCGTCCGGTCGGGTGGGTGGCCGGAAGTCAACCCGGCCACGGCCGCCCTGTCTTCCCCGGGACGGACACCGCGCTTGCCTGTTGCCGCCGTCGCCGCCGCCCGCCGTCGTGGCCGGTGGCGGTGAGGCTGAAGGACGGACCTGTCACAGCGAACGGGTGGTTGTGGGGCCTTCACACGCCTTCTGCGGGCAGACGCTTACGGAGGGGGCACGGAAGGCTTGCGACGACGATGGGTTTGGCATGAGCGAATACGAGCGTTCCCGTACGATGCCCGCGCTGCCTGAGCATGTGTTCGATCAGGCGAGTGTCGTGGGACAACTCGACAGCTGGCTGCCGCAGGGACTGCACGTGGAGGCGGCGGACCTGCCGGCCGTGACGGTGCACGAGGACCGTACGGGCGAGGACGAGGCCGGTCTCTTCCGCGCCGAGCGGGAGCAGATGCGGCTGGAGTGGGGCACCAGGGACAGCGGCAGCTACGCCGGCTGGCTCCAGGTCGCCGGCATCGGCAGCGGCGCCAGCGAGGTGACGGTCCACCTGTCTTTCTTCGACGAGCAGCACGACCCCGGCGCCGACGCGGTGACCGACGAGCTGGACCGCAGTCTGGAGCGCCTGGACGAGCTGGTACGGCTGCGCATGGACGGCGGCGCCGCCGGCTGACGGAGGTGGGCGTACGGGCGGGGACTCCGCGTCCACGGGCGGACACGGTGCCGTACGGACGACCGCCCGCGGCGGCCGTGGCCGCGCCCCCGTACGCGGCCCGTCCTCAGCGCTTCAGCCGGAAGGTCTCCCCCCGGTGCGCGCCGGTGGCGCAGGACGCCTTCTCGGACGCCGTCATCTTGCGGGTCTTGACCACCACCGCGTTGCTGACGCCGTCCGTACCGTTGGCGGCCGGGCCGGTGACGGTGTCGGGGACGAACCAGTAGTAGTGCCCCCACTTGGGGCTGTCGTAGTGGGTCTGCCAGGTGCCCGAGACGGTCTGCATCACCTGGGCGCGCGAGATCCAGCCCACCTCGCCGGGCTGCACCGTCATGTTCAGCGAGCTGTTCTCGGTGTGCGAGCTGGACCAGGTGTGGCTGTACGTCGCGGTGACGCCGAGGTCGATGATGCCCGCGAGCTTGCCGCCCGCGGTGACGGAGACACCGGCCGAGTCGCTGGAGCCCACCGTGTCCGACCAGCCCATCGACTGGGTGGCGGGGGACGTGGTGCAGTTGTGGAGCGAGCTGGAGACCTGCCGGAAGTCGCCCAGGTACGCCGTGCCGAGTACCGGCTCGTTGAAGGTGCACTTGCCTTCGCCGGAAGCGCAGTCGGCTATCAGTTGCCTGCGGTCCGGGCCGTCGGCCGCCGCTGCGGGCACGGTCACCGCCGCGACCAGGCCCGCGGCCGCCGCCGCGAGCACCAGCGCACGCCCTCCGTACCGCACGGTGCGGTTCCTCGCCATGTCTCTGCCCCTGCTTCTCGCCCTGCCTCGTGAACGCGGCCGGCCGTTGACCCGTCAACAGGCCAACGGCCGCCGCCTGTTGCCTGAGAGGCTGGTGTAAACAGAGTCCCCATAACACCAAGTGACAGTAAAGTTATAGTTGATCCAGAAACGTCCCTATTGGTCTGGATCAATGGCGTCACCGGCCGGTCCGTCACCGACCGGGACCTCCGTCGCCTCCGACCGGGACCTCGGACGCAGTCCCGACGGCCGATCACACGGCCGGGCGCGCCCGCTATCGTCCACCACGGGCCGCCGACCAGCGGCGGACCGCACCCCAAGAACCCCTTCATTCTCCAGGAGACGGACGATTCCCATGCGCGTCATCGCCTTCGACCACCTCGTCCTCAACGTCGCGGACGCCGAGCGCGCCCTCGGCTTCTACTGCGGCCCGCTGGGCCTGGAACCGGTACGCGTCGAGGAGTGGCGCGCGGGCGAGGTCCCGTTCCCCTCCGCCCGGGTGAGCCCGACGACCATCATCGACCTCGTCGAAGGGGATCGCGGCGAGTCCAACGTCGACCACATCTGCCTGGTCGTCGAGCCGCTGGACTGGCAGCAGGTCATCGACTCGGGCGTCTTCACGGTCGTGGACGGCCCCGGCCGACGGTACGGCGCCCGGGGCGACGCGCAGTCCGTGTACGTCCTGGACCCGGACGGCAACACGGTCGAGCTGCGCTGGTACCCGCAGGACGCCGAGGCGTAACGGCGATGGCGGTCAAGACGGGCCCGGCCGTCCGCGACGCGGCGTGGTGGGCCGTGCTGTCGGTGGCCGCCGTGCTGGACCACCGGGACCACCCGCGGGCCCGGTCGCCGTGGGACTGGTGCTGCCGCCGCTCGTCCTGGCCGCGGTGGTGGCGGGCGGCCGCGAGTGGCCAGGGGCAGCCGTGGTCGTCGCCGACGGGCTGTGCGCGCTGGGCCTGATCAGTTTCCGTCACCCCGGGGAACGGCTGTCTACCGGCGCTGGCCGTGACGGCGTACCTGCTCGGAGTCCGGTCGGACCGTACGGGCCGGGCCCTGCTGGTGTTCGGCGGGTGCCTGGCGGCCGACCTCCTGCTGTGTGCCGCGCTGCGGGCCGACCCCGTGTGGTGGTTCTACACGCTGACCATGCTCCCCGCGGCCATGCGGGACTGGTCGTCCGCGGCCGCTGAGTTCCGCCGAAACGTCCCGAACATGTTCCGGAAAAATGGGCCGGGCGATGGTCCGGCGGGAATTCCGCCGAGCCACCGCCCGGAACTCTGATCTGTACGCGCATATCCGCGTGCGTCTTTCAGAGGGTCGCGCAGAAGACTGCGCGGGGGCACCAAGGGTCACATCAGGGCGCTGCGCCCAAGAGGCAGGTCACACCGGGAATGTCACCGCTTGAAGGCGTCCTTGGCCTTCTCGCCCGCCTCGCGTACGTCGCCCTTGGCGCGTTCCGCGCGGCCCTCCGCCGTCATGCGTTCGTTGCCGACCGCACGGCCGACGTTCTCCTTCACCGCGCCCTTGGCGCGCTCGGCCTTCGTGGAAGCCTTCTTGTCGGCGGTCATGGTCGCGCTCCTTTTCGGTCGAGCCGTTTCCTTGACAGTCAGTCGCGTGCCCGTGGACCCGGCCGGTAAACAGAGCGATTTCGTACGGGCGGAAATCCCCGTGCCGACAAAGGGGGGCGGGATTCGGCCGGTCCGCGCCCGGGCACCCGCGCCACGCCGGCACCGCCACGTCCGCCGTACGGCCGGCCCGGGGCGCGCCAGCGGTCGGCGTAATGAATCCGGACGCGCGGAAAGCAGGGGTGTACTCGAACGATGAACTGGTATCCGATGCGGCTGACCACACCGGTCAAGCAGCATGTCTTCGGCGGCCGGGCCGTTCCCGAACGGCTCGGCCGGGCCGGGCTGCCCGACGGGCCGGTGGCGGAGACGTGGGAGGTCAGTGATGTCGAGGGGGAGCACTCCCACGTCCTGAACGGGACGCTGGCCGGTCACACCCTGCGGGAGCTGGCCCTGAGCCACCCCGACGAACTGGTCGGGCCTGGCTGGCGCGGCCCCCGGTTCCCGCTGCTGACGAAGTTCATCGACGCGCGCCGGCCCCTGCCGGTCCATCTGCACCCCGACGACACGGCGGCCCGTGAGCGGGAGGGCGAACCCAACGGCAAGACGGAGGCCTGGCACATCCTGTACGCGCCGCCCGGCAGTACGGCGCTGGCCGGCGTACGGCCGGGCGTGGACCACGAGCGGCTGCGTCGGGCGCTGCTCGACCAGGACTTCGACGCCGTCCTGCGGCGCCTGCCCGTACGCGCGGGCCAGACCTTGTACGTCCCGGGCGGCACGCCGCACAGCTTCGGCCCCGACACCCTCGTCTACGAGATCGAGCAGACCTCCGACCTGCAACAGCATGCGATGCGCCACCGGATGGAGGACGGCGCGCCGATCGACGACACGCAGTGGCGGGCCAACGTCGAGGCGCTGCTGTGCGAGTGGAAGCCGGAGCACCGCCCGGACTTCCACGGCGGGCTGCGGCTGCCGACGGAGGGCGGGGTGGAGCGCCGGATGCTGTGTGCCGGGCCGTATTTCGCGCTGGAGAACTGGCGGGTACGGGCGCCGGGGGACGCCGTGCCGGCGTTCGACTCGTGCGTGGTGCTCAGCAACATCGGCGCCGCGACGGAGGTGACGTGCGGTGCGGTGCGGGAGACCCTCGGCCCGGCCGAGACCCTGCTGCTGCCCGCCGCGACGGTTTCCGGCGTCCGTGTCCACGGCCCCGCCGACGTGCTCCTCGGCTACCTCCCCGACCTGGAACGCGACGTCCGGGCCCCGCTCCGCGCCGCGGGCCACACTCCCGAGGTGATCGCCACTCTGGGCGAGGGGCTCGGCGCGACCGGGTGAACCGTCCCGCCAGCGCTTACTACAAATAGGTAAAAAACGCCTGAATATGCATGTTTTCCTAGGACTTCGGTGTACATCAACTAGGCCCACCCTTCGTTCGGGAGCACGGGCAGCAGTTGACCGAAGGATTGGATGAATGAACAAAAAGCTTCAGCCGGCCCAGACCCCGCCGGCTCCGGACCTGTCGGGCCGTGCTCACCGCAGCTCCGGAGATCCGGGGACCCGGCGGCCCGGCCCGGCCGGCAGCGGTCCGCGCCTCGTCGGGCACACACCCGAGTCGGCCCTCGGAGCGGGGACGCGCCCTTCCGATGCGTACTGAGACGCTTCCGGTCGAGTCCGAGTTCTTCGCCCCCCGCGCCGCCATCGACGACCTGCTGTCCTCGTTCCTGACGGAGAGGGCGCAGACCTCCGCGGTACCCGGTCAGTCGGCGCTCGTCCTCCTGTTGCGCGACTTCATCGACGGAGGCAAGCGGGTCCGCCCGCTGCTGTGCGTGGCCGGATGGCGCGCCGCGGGCGGCGAGGGAGACCCCGCGCAGGCCGTCAGACTGGCCGCCTCCATCGAGTTGGCGCACGCCTGCGCCCTCGTGCACGACGACATCATGGACGCGGCCGAGAGCCGGCGCGGACGCCCCTCGGTCCACCGGCTGCTGGCCGACCGGCATCCCCTGCCGGAGATGGCGGACCGTTTCGGCACCAGCGGCGCCATTCTGGTGGGCGACCTCGCCCTCGTCTGGTCCGACGAACTGCTGCACACCACGCCCATGCCCGACGCCCACCGCGTCGCCGTACTGCGCGTCGTCGACCTCGCGCGCGCCGAACTGATCGCCGGTCAGCACCTGGACCTGCTGACCACCGGCGATCTCGACGTGAGCATGGAGACGGCGCTGACCGTCGTCCGCTACAAGACGGCCAAGTACACCATCGAACGGCCCTTGCAGGTCGGCGCTGCCCTGGCCGGCGCGGACGAGCAGGTCCTGGACGCCTGCAGCGCCTACGGTGTGCCCCTCGGCGAGGCGTTCCAGCTCCGGGACGACGTGCTCGGGGTCTTCGGCGACCCGGACCGGATGGGCAAGTCGCACCTGGACGACCTGCGTGAGGGCAAGTGCACCAGCCTCGTCGTCCGCGCGCTGCGGGCCGCCGCTCCCGCGCAGGCCGACCGGCTGCGCGCGCTGATCGGCGACCCGGAGCTGGACGAGCCGGGCGCCGCGGAGGTCCGCGACATCCTCACGAGCACCGGGGCCCGGGCCGACGTCGAGCGGATGATCGAGGAACGGTACCGGCAGGCGCTGGACGTCCTGGACGTGGCGCCCTTCACGCACAGCGCGGTGCGCACGCTCAGGGCCGTCGCGGAGGCGGCCGTCCACCGCACGGCATGAGTGCGGCGGCCGCGTCCGCCGACGGCACCGCGCGCCGAGCGGACCGGGAACCGCCGCCCGACCAGTACGGAGCCGCCCCATGACGACCCCGACGACGAGCGCGTCCACGACGGTGGTGCAGACCGTCTGGCGGGAGATCCGCCTGAGCTGGCTGTTCATCCGCGTCGACCGCTGGACCACGGTCTTCCCCGGTACCTGCTT
This sequence comes from Streptomyces sp. NPDC045470, assembly GCF_040646595.1. Classification (NCBI taxonomy): domain Bacteria; kingdom Bacillati; phylum Actinomycetota; class Actinomycetes; order Kitasatosporales; family Streptomycetaceae; genus Streptomyces; species Streptomyces sp. NPDC045470. Next base: position 128,434 of record NZ_JBEZAN010000005.1, on the reverse strand, counting down.
CGTCGTGGCCGCCACCGTCCACGCGCGGCTGCCCCTGGGCGAGGCCGCGGCCGTCACGGCCCTGGGAGCGGTGTACTTCTGGCTGTTCATCTACGAGCACACCCTGGCCAACCAACTGGTCGGCGTCGAGGAGGACCGCCTCAACAAACCCTTCCGGCCGCTGGTCACCGGGGAGAGCACCGTCCGGGGCGCCCGGCTGCGCCTGATCGCCGTCCGGATCACCTTCCCCGTGTACGGCTACTGCCTGGGCGTGCTGAAGTGGGCGCTGATGTGGCAGATCCTCTCCCTGCTCCAGCACGAGTACGGTTGGGGCCGCCACTGGCTGGGCAGGAACCTGTACGCCGGGATCGGGGTCATCGCCCAGCTGATGGCCGCGTGGGAGATCGTCACCACGCTCACACCGGACGCGTGGCGCTGGATCGTGACGCTGACGATCACGGTGACCTTCCTGATGTCCGTCCAGGACCTGCGGGACCTGCACGGCGACCGCGCGGTCCGCCGCTCCACCATGCCGCTGGTCTTCGGCGAACTGCCCACCCGGATCTTCCTGTGCGCCGGTTTCGCCGTCGGCCCCGTGTTCATCCACCACTTCCTGATGGCGCCCGCCGGGCCGCACTGGTGGACCGTCGCCACCGACGTGTTCCTGTGCGGCCTGAGCCTGCTGCTGGCGGTCCGGGTGCTGTTCCTGCGGGGCCCGGAGCACGACCAGCGCAGCTACCGCCTGGTGGAGCAGTGGTACACCTTCGCCCTCGCCGCATCCATCTACACACTTCGCTGACGAAAGGGCCCATGTGCCGTCAGAGGTCACGCAACGGCAGTCACGGCTGCGTATCGAGGGCGTCTGGAAGGCGTACGGCCGCAGGCAGGTGCTGCGCGGCGCCGACCTCGACGTACCGCCCGGGGCGCTGGTCGGTGTGGTCGGCGAGAACGGCACGGGCAAGAGCACGCTGCTGCGCATCGCGGTGGGAGAGCTGACGCCCGACCGGGGCACGGTGGTACGCGCCGGGGCGGTGGGGTACTGCCCGCAGCAGGCCGTGCTGAACGAGTCGTTCACCGTCCTGCAGCATCTGCGGCTGTTCCAGGTGGCCTACCGGCTGTCCTCCCTGGCGCGGGCCCACGAGCTGATGGACGTACTGGGGTTCGCCGACTGCGGGCGCCGGCGGACCGGGGAGCTCAGCGGAGGGACCCGGCAGAAGCTGAACCTGCTGATCGCCCTGATGCACGACCCGCAACTGCTGGTGCTGGACGAGCCGTACCAGGGCTTCGACTGGGACACCCACCAGCGCTTCTGGGCGCTGGCGGCCCGCTTGCGCGACGCGGGCCGCTCGATCGTCGTGGTCTCGCACCTGCTGCACGACCTGCACCACTTCGACGCGGTCGGCCACCTGCGCGACGGCCGCCTGGAGACCGAGGAGACCGTCCGATGAGGCCGTACCCGGCGGCGTTCGCCGAGATGCTGCACTGCACGCTCCTCGGCCAGTTGCGCAACCGTATGGCACTGCTCCTGGCGGTCGCCTTCATTCCCGCGTGGATCGCCGTGGCCCGCCTGTGCGCTTCGGACCGGGAGGTGCGTTTCCCCCTGGACTCCCTCGGCATCCGAGCCGTCTCGCAGGCGAGCCACGTCAGTCAGGTCGTCAACGCGCTCGCCGCCGTCACCCTGGTCACCGGTTTCGTGACGTTCATGGAGACGTTCAAGGCCGGGGAGATGGACCGCCGGCTGCTGCTGGCCGGCTACCCCCGCGTCCCGATGCTGCTGGCGAAGGTCACCGCCGTCGCCCTCATCACCGCTCTCCTGGCCCTGTACACCGTGGCCGTGCTGGGGGCCTCGGTGCCCGTACGGCAGTGGGGCCCGCTGGCCCTCGGCCTCTTCGGCGCCGGCCTCGCGTACGGCGGCATCGGTCTGCTGCTGGGGTCGCTGGTCCGTGGTGAGCTGGAAGGCTTCTTCCTCGTCATCATGCTCAGCCTGGTCGACACCGGCCTGCAGAACCCGGTCTTCACCGTGGTCGACCTGTCCGGTCTCGAAGTGCTGCCCTTGTACGGCGCGAACCAGCTCACGCTGGCCGCCGCGTTCACCTCCGGCACCCCTTGGCTCCACAGCCTCCTCTCGCTCGCCTGGGCCGCCGCGACCAGCGCTTCGGCCCTGCTCGTCTTCCACGTCCGCACCCGCTCCCACTGTTCGGTGAGCGCCGCGGCCACCGGGGTTCCCGCACCGGTGACCGCGGCCGGCCCGCCGGAGGCCGTCGTACGGGCCGCCTGCCGACGGTCCCGCTAGCGGGAGTCCCCGGGGCCCGTACTGTGCCGCCGGGCGTAGCGGCCCAGGGCCATGAGGGGGAAGACAAGCCGGTAGCCTTCGTACCGGCAGGCCACTCCCCCGGGCATGAGGGTGCCGGTGAACTGCGGTTCCTCCCAGGTTCCGGCGTCCGTCTGCCGCTCGGTCAGCCAGCACACCCCGGACCGTACAGCGGCGCTGTCGCGTTCTCCGGCGGCGAGCAGTCCGAGCAGCGCCCAGGCGGTCTGCGAGGCGGTGGACACGCCACGGCCGACGCACGCCGGATCGGTGTACGACTCCCAGTCCTCGCCCCAGCCGCCGTCCTCGTTCTGCACGGACGACAGCCAGGCGACCGCACGCCGCACGGCCGGGTGGCCCTCGGGAACCCCGGCGGCCACGAGAGCCGGCAGGACGCAACCGGTGCCGTAGACGTGGTTCACCCCGAAGCGCCCGAACCACGCGCCGTGGTCCTCCTGCTGCGCGAGCAGCCAGCGCACGGCCCGCCGGGTGCGGGGGTCGCGCCGCATGCCGAGGGCCGCCAGCATCTCGACCATGTGGGCGGTGACGTCGGCCACGGGCGCGTCCGCGCAGTACGCGCCGTAGTCGAAGAAGGGGAGTTTGCCGGGCAGGGTGCTGGTGTTGTCGGCGTCGAAGGCGCCCCACCCGCCGTTCGCGCTCTGCAGACCGAGACTCCAGCGCACCGCCCTGCGCACCGCGGCGTCGACACGCGCCGGGTCCGGATGGCGGATACGGCGCAGCGCGAGGACCGCCTCGGAGGTGTCGTCGGTGTCCGGATAGTTCTGGTTCTCGAACTCGAAGGCCCAGCCCCCGGGAGCGAGGCGGGGCCGCCGTACGGCCCAGTCGCCGGGCCGGTCGGTCTGCCGGGTGAGCAGCCAGTCGGCGGCCCCGGTCAGCGCGGGGTGGTCGGCGGCCAGGCCGGCGTCGAGGAGCGCGTTGGCCGACAGGCAGGTGTCCCAGACCGGGCTCTGCACGGTCTCCAGTCTCCGTACGCCGTCCTCGGGCCAGCAGGCGCAGTCCTCCAGAAAGCCGAGGGCGGCCTTGAGGACCGGGTGGTCCGGCCGGTAGCCGTGCAGGTGCACGGCGAGAACCACCCACGTGGTGATGGGGGTGCACGCCCCCCAGCTCCCGTCCGCCTCCTGCCGGTCGATGAGCCAGCGGGCACAGGCGTTCGTCGCGGTCCGGCGCACCGGGCCGGGCGCGACGCTGCGATACGCGCGCAACGCGGTGTTCACGCGCTGGAAGACGCCCGCCCAGCTCGTGATCGGCGCCGGTCCGTGGGCGGAAGCGTCGGAGCCGTCGGACACGACGAAGAGTTCGTCGATGGCGAAGGAAGCAGGCCGCACGGGCCGGTACGCGCTGATGACGCCGAGGGACACCAGCGCCTGGCGCATCGCGTAGCCGAAGGAATAGATGTTCATGGGCGCCCACTTGGGCAGCGCGATGATCTCCGGCGGGATCTCGGGCAGGTCGTCCCAGCTCCACAGGCCGAGCATGGCGAGCCAGATGCGTGGTTCCAGCGGAGCGGCCGCGGCGCCGCCCTGCTCGCGGACCCACGCCGCGCACCGGGACATGTGCTCCGCGTCCGGGGGGTGCCCGGCGAGCCGGAGCGCCACATACGCCTGGACGGTGGTCCCGAGGTGGCCCGCGCCGTCGAAGACGAGGGGCCAGGAGCCGTCCGCGCTCTGCTGCGAGCGGATCCACCGGCCGCTCGCGGCGGCCACCCGCTCGTCGAGGATGCCCAGCACGTGCCGTAGGAACAGGTCGTGGGCGTCATAGCTCACGTCCGTGCTGAAGTCCTCCTTCCACCAGCCCTCGGCGTGCTGCCGGGCCAGCAGGTGGTCGGTGGCCCGCAGCACCGCGCGCCGAGCCGCTTCCTCCGTCCCGTCGGACGGGGGGCAGGCGAAACGGAGGCCCGCCCCCTCCGCCGGGAGCGGGCCCTTCTCCCGTGGCGCGTCGTCGGCTGTCGTCGTCATGGAACTCCTGCACCTCGCTGGTGGTACGGACACCAGGAAGCTGCCCGCATCTCCCGCACGGGCGTACCCGGCGCGCGGGATATCACCTGTCTGCCGCTGTCCGCCCCACGAAGGGGTACCCCGCGCTCCCCCGGCCCCCGCTCACCCGGTCATGCACAGTTGCGCAGAACGCCCCAGAGGAGCAGGACGGCCCCGCCGGTCACCCCCGCCCACACCGACGTCAGCACGGGCGGCCGGCCCCGGACCGCGCGCAGCCAGGAGAACAGGGCCAGGGGCAGGGCGGCGACGAAGAGCGGGTTGTGGGCCAGGGCGGCGGCCACGTCGCCCCGGGTGAGGTCGCGCAGCGCCCGTAAGGTGCCGCAGCCGGGGCAGGAAAGGCCGGTCAGGGAGCGGAACGGACAGCCGGGGTAGTGCCCGGACACTTCGGGGTCGCGGAGGGCCACCAGTACGGTCAGGGCGGCGAACAGCAGGGCGCCGGACCAGGCTTCGAGCGTCCGGCGCCGGGCGCGGTGCGGCGCGGGCACGGTCAGTAGCCGCCACCCGCGGCGCTGGAGAGGAGGACGAGGAGGCCGGCGAAGAGGCCGGCCCCGAGGCTGATGAACGTCCACAGCTTCGCCTTCTTCGACGCCGCCTCGGCGCCGGCCCGGTCACCGACGCCGGCCTTGGCGTTGACCTGGGTGGCGAAGACGATGGCCGCGATGCCGGTGGGCAGGAAACAGAAGAGCGTCACCAGGATCGCCGGGACCAGGTAGTTCTGGGGCGGCCTGGCGTACTGCTGGTACCCGGGGCCGTACTGCGGTGACTGATACGGCTGCTGGTACTGGGGCTGGTACTGCGGCGGTGGCGGGGGCCCGGCGGGCGGTGGCTGGGACGGTCCGGCCCAGGGGGTGTTGCCGCCCCGGTCCTCGCCGGGCGGGCCTTGCGGATAGGCCATGACGGCCTCCTTGTCCAGTCGGTACGTCGGCCCGTGGGGGCTGTCGGTCGTGACGGTGGTGTCGGTCGTGACGGTGGTGTCGGTCGTGACGGTGGTGACGGTGGTGACGGTGGTGACGGTGGTGAAGATGTCGGCCTGCGTCGTGGGCCTCTCCGGTGTCCGGCTCCGAGGGAGCCATGGTGCGGGGAGTGACGGCTGCGACAGGAGTGGCAGGCGGCGGAGTAACCGGTCCGGGGCCGGGGCCGTACCCCCATCCCCCTCCCGCGTCATCTTCACGCCCTCGCGTGCAGGCGTCGTCGCCCGGTCGGCCGACGGCGGGCACGCCCTCCCGCATGATCTTCGCGGCGGTGCCGCAGAAGACGCCCTCGGCGCCCCCGGCTGCCGACTCGCAGGCGTCCAGGACGACCAGCCGCACCTGCGGGCCGTCGTGCATCAGGCGGCCCAGGTCCGGACCGCGGACGTGCGTCGCGGCCCCGTCCTCGGCGGACAGTCCCAGGTGCCCGGACCCGGTCTGGGGGCCGTCGAAGCCGCCGTGGCCGAAGAAGTGCGCGACGTGCGGGGCGCGGGCGCGGACCGCGACCGGCATGCTCACCCACTCGCCCCGGACCTCGAACACGTCCAGGTGGAACGGCGGTCCCCCCATGCTGCCCACCTCCCCCGCGTCCCGTCACGCGTCTCTGGTCAGCGCCTCCAGGACGCGCCGGGTCTTGCTCTCCTGTGCGAGGTCCGGCTCCAGCTCCAGCCGCCGGAGCAGGGCCAGCAGAGATGCCCGGACGACCTCGGAGCCCTCCGGTTCCACCCGCTCGGAGACTTCCAGCCAGTCCAGCGGCGGTCCGGTGCGCGGGGTCACCGTCCAGCGTTCGACGGACAGTTCGTGGTGCCGGCGGCGGACGTCGCGCCAGCGCTGGGCGCGCACCGGCCCGTAGACGGTCAGCTCCCGGAAGTCGACGGCGAGGTCCGCGCAGTCGGCGAGGAAGCGTTCCTGGGCGGCGGAGAAGGCGGTGTGCAGCGGGCGGTGCCCGGAGGCCACCGCGTCGATGTCCTGGCGGTCCCGGGTACGGGTGAGGGAGGCCGCGAGGACCTGACGCTCGCCCGCCCAGTCGCTCTCCAGGCGGAGTTCGTCGTCGCCGTGCCGGTGGAAGTCCAGCCAGTGGGCGGGGACGCGGGCGCGGCGGCAGGGGCGGAGTCTGGCCGTGGTGTCGCCCTTCTTCCCCTGGCGGGACCGCAGGCGGAGGATCACGCCGGCCTCCAGCAGCGGCAGTTCGCCCGGGTGGCGGTGGCGGGGCCCTTCACAGAAGAAGACCTGGCACCAGACGCCCCCGTCGTCCGGTGCCAGAGCCTTGGCGGCCACCTCCGCCCGCGCGCCGGAGAACGTGGCCTTGATCTCGACCGCGTCCAGCCGAGGAACGGGCCCTGCGGAGCCTGTCATGACGCGCCCCCCGTGTTCTCCGTGTCCGCGCGTGCCGCCAGTCAACTCCCCGTGCGGAGGCCGCGCTTCGGGGAGGTCCCCACATGTGCCCGCAGAAGGCGCGAGGCCCTTCAGGGGCGCCCCCCGGGGGAGCATGATGGTCCCGGCGCCGGAGTACGGGCCGCACACGGCACATGCGAGCCCCCGGGGGTGCGACATGGACGGCAGGCGACGGACTTCCGGCTGGTCCCGGCTCCCCCGCCCGGCGGGCCCTGGCCTGGTGGGCCCTGGCCTGGTGGGCCGCGGGCGCGAACGCCGCCTGATCGACGGTCTGCTGGCCGCCGGGGCCGACGGGGGTGCGGCGCTGCTGCTGTGGGGTGAGCCCGGGGTGGGCAAGACGGCGCTGCTGGAGTATGCCGCCGAGCAGGCCGGGGACGCCGCGCTGTGGGCGCGGGGCATCGAGTCGGAGACGGTCCTGCCGTTCGCGGCGCTGGCCGACCTGTTGCTCCCGTTCGGTTCAGAATTCAGGGAACTCCCCGGGGTGCAGCGCGCGGCGCTGGAGTCGTGTCTGGCCCTGTCCGGGGAGCCGCTGACCAATCCGTACGCGGCCTGCATGGGCGCGTTGAACGTGCTGGCCGCGCTCGGCGAGAAGAAGCCGGTGGTGGTGCTCGTGGACGATCTGCAGTGGGTCGACCCGTCCTCCCAGCGGGTGCTGCTGTTCGTCGCGCGGCGGGTGGCGGGCGAGCGGGTGGCGCTCGCGTTCACCTCGCGCGAGGAGCCCGGCGAGCCGGGCGCGCCGCACAATCTGCCGTCCGTCGAGGTCACCGGGCTGTCCCGGAGCGAGTGCGGGCAGTTGCTGCGGCGGTCGGGCGTCGTGACGGCGCCGGCGGTGGAGGCGGACCTGGTGAAGATCAGTGGCGGCAATCCGCTGGCTCTGCTGGAGGCCGCCCGCTCCCTCACCCCGGCGCAGGCGCGCGGCGAGGAGCCGATGCACAAACCGCCGTCGCTGGGGCGGCACCTGGAACGTGCCTGGTCGGCCCGGATCAACGCGCTTCCCGAGGCCACCCGGCAGGCCCTGACCGTACTAGCCGCGCACCGGTCGACCGCGCTGGCCGGGCTGTGCGAGGCGCTGGGAGTGCTCGGCCTGTCGCTGTCGGCCCTGTGCCCGGCCGAGGAGGACGGCCTCGTGGCGTCCACCGGCGACGGGCTGGACTTCCGGCATCCCGTGCTGCGGCCGCTGGTGCTCGGGCGGGCGCCGCTGGCCCACCGGCTCGCCGCGTTCGGTGCCCTGGCGCAGGTCACCCGCGGCCCGCTGCACGCGTGGTACCGGGCGGCGGCCGCCACCGGCCCCGACGCGCAGGCCGCCGCCGCCCTGTCGGAAGCGGCGGAAGAGGCCCGCCGACGCAGCGCGTTCGAGGAGTCCGCGCTGGCCTGGCGGCGGGCCGCGGAGCTGACCGAGGACCGGGTGGCGCGCGCGGACCTGCTGCACCGCGCCGCGTCCGACGCCTTCCTGGGCGGCTCGGCATCCAGTTCCCAGTGGTGCGAGGAAGCGCTGCGTACGACGACGGAACCCTCCGTACGCGCCGACATCGAGCTGCTGCTGGGGCGCATCCACACCTGGAACGGCGAGCCCGCGCGCGCCTACGAACTCCTCGCGGAGGCCGCGCGCACCGTCCGCCGCACCGATGCCGTACGGGCGTGCGTCCTGCTCGCCGAGGCGGTGGTGCCCGCCGGCATGGACGGCCGGGTGATCGCCGCCGTGCGGACCGCCGAGGATTCGTTCCGCCTGGCCTCCGAGTCGGGGCCGGACCGCTGGCTGAGCATGGCCCTGCTCGGGTCCGCGCTGGCGGTCTCCGGGCAGATCGGCCGGGGTGTGGCCATGCTGGGCGCCGCCGACGGACACTGCACCGGCGATCCCGTACGCAACCAGCAGTTGTACGCGCTGGCCGGGCAGGCGTGGAACTGGGTCGAGGACCACGACCGCAGCCGCCGGCTGCTCAACTCCGCCGTGGAGTCGGCCCGCCGGCACAGCGCGCCCGGCGTCCTGCCGTTCACCCTGGCCGTACGCAGCGATCTGGAGGCCCGGGTCGGCCACTGGACCGCCGGGTACGGCGACGCCACCGAGGCCCTGCACTGGTCGGAGGAGCTGGGCCAGATCTCCTGCGTCGGCTACAGCCTGGCCTGCCTGGCCCGGCTGGACGCGCTGCGCGGCGACCGGGTGCGGTGCGAGGAGCAGGTCGGCCGGGCCCGGCGGGAGGTCGGCGGATACGGCATCGGCTGCCTGGAGAGGCACCTGACCGCCGCGCTGGGGCTGGCCGCGCTCGCCCACGGTGACCACTGCGCCGCCGCCGACCAGTTGGAGCAGAGCTTCGCACTGGTCACCGCGCAGGGGGTGGGCAACCCGCTGGTCGTGCCGTGCGCGGCCGATCTCGTCGAGGCGAAGCTGCGGACGGGCGACACCGCCCGCGCCGGGGAGGTCGCGGACTGGCTGGAGGAACGGGCGCGGGCCACCGGGCTGGCGGCCGCGGAGGCCGCCGCCGCCCGCTGCCGGGGCCTGCTCGCCGCGTCGTACGAGGCCGCGCGGGCCGCGTTCGCCGCGGCGCTCGCGGCGCACGAGCGCATCCGGGAGCCGTTCGAGCAGGCCCGCACGCTGCTGTGCGAGGCGGAACTGCTGCGCCGCTACCGCCACCCCGCCGCCGCCCGGGCCCCGCTCGCCTCGGCGCTGGCGCGCTTCGAGAGCCTGGGCGCGGTGCCGTGGGCGCGGCGGGCCGCCGGTGAGCTGGCGGCCACCGGCGCCCCGCCGACGGCTCCGGCCGCGCCGGACGGTGTCTGGGAGCAACTGACGCCGCAGGAGTTCCAGGTGGCCCGTGCGGTGGCCCGCGGCCTGAACAACACCGAGGCGGCGGTCTCCCTCTTCGTCTCCCGCAAGACGGTCGAGGCGCACCTCACGCGCGTCTACCGGAAACTGGGCGTCCGCTCCCGGACCGAGCTGACGCGGCTGATGGCGTCGGGCGAACTGGTCGACTGACGTCCGTCGGGCGACGAGTGACCCCTACCACAAGGCGCCCGAATTGTCCGCCTCCGGCGGGCCGTCATCGATGGATGGGTTAGGTTCGCAGAGGCCGAGATGCCGCCCGAGCAGCCGGCCGCTGACGGCTCGCGGCGCCCTGGGAACGGCCCTAACAAGGGAGGGAATGCCATGCCAGAGCCAGTGGACCCGCCGTCAGCGGCCCGCCGTCCCGACCCGGCCGCCGTATCACCGGACGCCGACGGCACGCCGAACGACGAGTCGCGGGAGCTGGACCGGCTCCGCCGGGAGGTACGGGACCTGCGGGGCAAACTGCGCGCGCATCCGCTGATCTCCCACGCGCAGGGCCTGCTCCAGGAACGCTACCGGCTGCCCGACGCGGAGACCGCGTTCGAGCTGATGAAGCGCTGCTCGCAGCAGCACAACCTGAAACTGCGCAACCTCGCGTCCGCCGTGGTCTCCGTCCCCCGCCCCGACGACGAGCGGGGCCTGTGGTTTCCCGGCCGGTCCGGCCGGACGCCTCCGACGCTGAGGTTCCTGCCCGGCCACCGCCCGGACAAGGTCAACCGCAGCACCGTTCTGAAGCAGGTGCTGCACCAGGCGCTGGCGTTCACCGAGGCGCCCATGGGTGACCTGCAGACGCTGGAGCCCGCTGTCGGTCTCCAGATGCAGCACCATCGCGGGCTCAGCGAGGAGTTCCTCGACTTCTTCGCCGTGGTCGAGGAGGGCACGTCCTGCGCCGTCGCCGCCCGGCGCCGGGTACGCGTCGTCGCGGACGTCGCCACCGATCCGGCGATCAGCGAACCGGCCCGCGAAATGATCCTCGCGGTCGGCAGCCGCACCGCGCACAGCCTTCCGATGCTCTCGTCCGCCGGCCGTGCCGTCGGGGTGTTCTCCCTCCACCTCCCCAAGCCGGGACAGGACCTCACGCGAGTGCAGGCCACCGCCCTGGACGGGGTGGCCGCACAGGCGGGCCGGTGGCTGGAGTGGCACCACCGCACGGTCCTGATGGACGCCCTGGAGGACCTGCACCGACGCGGCAGGGACCTGCGGGCGGACGCGGCCCGGCGGCGCACGGAATAGAAGATTGTTCCGGCCGGTTGGGGTGGCGACGGCGAACAGCCCGACCGTCCGGCCGTTTCGACGCGCCGGCCGCGGAACGGGTACGGGGGACCGCCAGTCGCTCAGTACCCGGCTGCAAGGAGATGATGAGCATGAGCAACGCGCCCGGACAGGACGCCGCCACGGCCACCGCACTGCCGCACCGGACCGGACTCGCCGACCGCGTCGACGACGGCGCCGCCTTCGACTACATCGTGTGCGGGGCCGGTTCGGCCGGTTCCGTCCTGGCCGGCCGGCTCGCGGCCGACCCCGCCGTCACGGTGCTGCTCGTCGAGAGCGGCGGCGACGACGATGACGAGCGCGTGCGCAACCCCGACCTGTGGCCCGCCAATCTCGGCACCGAGCGGACCTGGGACCACGTCACGGAGCCGAACCCGCACCTGAACGGGCGCCGGCTCGCCTACGCGACGGGCCGCGGCCTGGGCGGGGGCGGCGCCGTCAACGCCGGTGTGTGGGCCCGCGGGCACCGCAGCGACTGGGATTCCTACGCCGAGCTGACCGGCGATCCCGCGTGGGGCTACGCACACGTACTGGAGCTCTACCGGAAGATCGAGGACTGGCAGGGCGCGCCCGACCCCGAACGCCGGGGCAGCGGTGGGCCCATGCGGATTCAGCCGGCGCAGGACGTGCACCCGCTCTTCACCGCCTTCCTCGACGGCGCCGAGGCCACCGGCGTCTCCCGTTTCGACAGTTCCAACGGCGCCCTGATGGAGAAGGACGCCGGCTGCTCCGTACGGGACGAGAACTACCACGCGGGCGTACGGCAGACCCCCTTCAGCCGCTATGTCGCCCCTCTCCTGGGGCAGCCCAACCTCACGGTCCTGCCGCACGCGACGGTCTCCCGCGTGCTGCTCTCCGGGGGCCGGGCCTCCGGCGTGGAGTTCGTCCACGACGGCAAGCCGGTGCGCGCGCACGCGGCACGGGAGGTGGTGCTGTCGCTGGGCGCGATCGGCACCCCGGCCGTCCTCATGCGGTCCGGGATCGGGGACGAGGCCGAACTGCGCTCCGCCGGCGTACCGGTGGTCCAGCACCTGTCCGGCGTCGGCCGCAACCTCGACGACCACATACGCCTGCCCTGCATGTGGGAGGCCGAGGACGTGCCGATGCCGGTGCCCACGCGCAGCCAGGCCGTCTGCTTCTGGGGCGACGACACGCGGCCGGGCGCGCCGGAGTTCGTCATGTACCTCTCGCCCGCCCCGTCCGTCTCCGCCGAGAGCGCGGCCCAGTACCCGCCGCCGGAACGGTGTTTCACCCTGATGCCCGCCATGCGCCTGCGCCCCGGCAGCCGCGGCCGGGTCCGCCTGGCGAGCCTGGACCCGCTGGTCGGGCCGCGCGTCGAGACGAACTTCTTCGCCGACCCCGACGACGTACGCTCGGCCCTGTCCGCGGTGACCATGGCCCGCGAGGTCGGCAACTCCGCCGCGCTCCGCCCGTTCGCCGAGCGGGAGGTGTCCCCCGCGTCCTCCGCGGCGGACACCCTCGATCTGTTCCTGCGCAACGCCGTCGAGACGTACTGGCACCAGAGCGGCACGGCCCGGATGGGCCGGGACCAGGACGCCGTCGTGGACGCCCGGCTCAAGGTGCACGGCGTCGACGGCCTCCGCGTCGCCGACGCCTCGGTGCTGCCCCATGTGACGGTCGCCAACACGATGGCCCCCTCCATGGTGGTCGGCGAGCGGGCCGCGGAACTGATCACAGCCGACCAGGGCTGACCGCGGCAGGCGGCATCGGCCGGCCGGGTCCGGCCGATGCCGCCGCCGTCCGCGTCCGCCCCGCGCCGTCGGCTGTTTGTCATGCTGGCGCTGAAGGTCAGGGCGTCGAGACGGCTGGAGGGGTGCCATCGTGGCACTGGGCGCGGCGGACGACGGCGTGGGGCCGACGGGCGAGGCGGCCGCTTTCCGGGTACTGCGGGAGCGGCTGCGCAGCCCGTTCGGGAGTGACGGGGTACGTGCGGGGAACGGGCCGCCCGGGGTCGTCGTGGTCGTGCCGAGCTTCACACTCGACCAGGCCGGGATGGACAAGATTCCCGGGATCGTCCACTACGAGGAACGCCTGCTCGCCTTCCTGCACCTGCTCCGCGACCCGCGCCGTCATCTCGTCTACGTCACCAGCCTGCCGCTGCCCGAGCCGCTGGTCGCCTACGCTCTCGGGCTGGTCCGTTCGCTGTCCGTCCCGGACGCCCGGCGCAGGCTCGTCCTCCTGGACTGCGGGGACGACCGCCCCGTCCCGCTCACCCAGAAGGTTCTCCGGCGCCCCGACCTGCTGGCGCGCATCAGCGGCCTGGTGCGCGCGCCGGAGGACGCCTGCCTGCTCGCCTTCAACGGTTCGCGGCACGAGCGGTCGCTGGCCGTACGGCTCGGCGTGCCGCTGTACGCGTGCGACCCGGACCTGTCGCACCTGGGGACCAAGAGCGGTGCGCGCGCCTTGTTCAAGTCCGCCGGTGTGCCCGTACCCCGCGGTGTCGAGGGGGTACGGGACCGGGACGACCTGGTCGCCGCGCTCACCGAGCTGCGGGCGGCGCATCCCGACGTGGACCGCGCCATGATCAAACTGAATGACGGCTTCGGCGCCGGCGGCAACGCGATGTTCGCCTTTCGCGGGGCGCCCCGGGGCAGCGGTGCCGGGCGCTGGATCCGGCGCGTTCTTCCGGACCGCATCGAGTTCGCCGCTCCGCCCGACGACTGGGCGCACTACGCCGGGAAACTGGACGTCATGGGCGGTGTCGTGGAGGAGTTCCTGGACGGGGCCGCGGTCGCCTCCCCGTCCGCCCAGGTGCACGCGTCCCCGTCGGGCGACGTGCAGGTGATCTCCACCCAGGACCAGCTCTTCGACGCCGCCCTGCGCCAGACGTACACCGGCTGCTCCTCCCCCGCCCGGGCGGAGTACCGTCCGGCGCTGCGGGAACTGGCCCACCGGGCGGGCCGTGCCCTCGCCGCCGCGGGGATGGTCGGTATCGCCAGCGTCGACTTCGTCTCGGTGCGCGGGACGTCCGGTTTCCGGCACCATGCCGTGGAGATCAATCTGCGGATGGGCGGCGGCACGGCGCCCCTCATGTTCCTGCACGGCGCGACCGGCGGCAGCCACGCCCCCCGGGCCGGGGAGTTCCTGACCCCGGAGGGGGAACCGTGCTGTTACGTCGCCTCCGACCGCCTGCACCGGGACTCCTACCGCTCGCTCACCCCGGAGCGGGTCCTCGACGCCGCCTCCCGCGAAGGACTGCTCTACCGGCACGAGGACCGCCGGGGGGTCGTCCTCCACATGCTGGGCGCGCTGCCCGGCTTCGGGAAGCTCGGTGCCGTCGCCGTCGACCGTTCGGCCGAGGCGGCGCACGGGCGCTTCCGCCGGTTCGTCGCTCTGCTGGACGCCCTGGGCGCGCCGGGCGCCGCCGCCCCGGGCACCTGGTGAGCCGTACGCCCGTCAGCCGTGCGGGCCGGCCGTCCGGAGGCAGGCGGCGCGGAGCCCGCCGCCGCGCTCCTCACCGGGCTCGCGCGGGTGCCACGGTGACACCGTAGAGGCGGATCTTGCGGTAGATGGTGGCCCGGGAGATGCCCAGTTGCCGGGCCGCCGCGTCGCGGTTGCCCGCGGCGTCGTGCAACGCCCGTACGATCGCGTCGCGTTCGGCGGCCTCCCAGGGGGTGAGAGTGCGGCGGCAGGAACTGTGGCACTCCGGCGCGAGGTCATGCGGTTGCAGGTCGGCCTGCCGTCGCCCGCGTGCCGCCTGCTGGAGCACCCTGCTCAAGTGCCGTACGTTGCCCGGCCAGTCGCAGCGGGTGAGGACCTGCATCGCCGCCGGGGTGCAGGACACCGTGCCACCGCGGCCGTGCCGGGCCAGCAGGGCGGGGACCAGGTCGCGGATGTCCTCGGGCCGGTAGCGCAGCGGTGCCACCGCGACCGTGCACGGGAAGACGGCACTGTCCAGCGCCGGGGGCTCGGCGCCTGTCGGGGCGACCGCCGGGACGGGCCCCTGCCCGGGGGCCGTGTACAGGCCGACGACCCACGGTCCGGTGCCACGGTTGCGCCGCGCCCCGGTGAGCAGCGTCTCCAGCCGGGACATCAGCTCCCGGTCCGCCACTTCCAGATGCTGGAGCACCACCGTACCGTCCTCGTCCCGTAACGCCTCTTCGGTGCGGGACAGGAGGTCCGTGGTGTCCTGATGGGCCGTCAGGTCCAGCACGTGCAGCCGTTTCCGGGGCCGTACCCAGTGGTGGGCGGCGCGCACCAGGGCCAGCTTGCCCACCCCGGCCTCACCCACCACACGGGTCGGCAGCCGCTGGCGGCAGGCGGACGCGACGTCCCGGCTCGCCGAACGCCAGGACGGCGAGCGGCCGGCCAGGCCCGGCAGTTGCGCCGGGAGCGGCGCCGGGGGCGGCTGCGGACCGGTCCGCGTACCGGATGTCCGGTCCGCCGGGGTGGGAACCTCCTGGCCCTCCGCCGTCGTCATGCCGACGACGCAGCCGATCGGCCGGTCGGGCGGGCCGACCAGGGTGCAGCGCACCCGTACGTCGGCGCCGGAAGCCAGTCGCAGCGACACGTCGACGCGCTGCCTGCGGCTCCCCGCCGGTGCGGCCAGCAGGTCGGCGGCGAGCGCGCCCGCCTGGCACAGGTCCTGCGGCTCCAGGAGGCGTACCGCCTCGGTGTTGGCCGTCCGCAGGGTGGGGGTCACCAGGAGCACCGGGCCGCTGGTGCGGCGGCCCGCGGCGAGGAACGCGTCCAGGGCCGCGCGCTCCTTGCCGGAGTACCGGTCCAGCAGCCGTTCCTCGATGTCGGCGGCGGCCTGCCGTACCACCGCTGCCATCAGCGGGGAGGCGTCCTGCCGCAGGCACGTCAGGTTGACGACGCCTTCCTGCCGTCCGGTGAGCGGATTGCGTACGGGGATGCCGGCGCACGCGGCGCGCCGCAGCGGCTCGGCGAAGTGTTCGGCGCCGAAGACGGTGCTCAGGCGCCGTTCGGTGAGCGCGGTACCGATCCCGTTGGTGCCGACGGCCTCCTCCGCGTAACTGAATCCCGGGAGGAGGTGCACCCGGTCCATCAGGCGCACGACCGCCGCGTCACCACCCCGGCGGGACAGGACCCGGGCCGCGGAGTCGGCGAGGACCACGCCGGCGGTGCAGTCGGTGAGGAGTTGCTCGACGCGGTCGAGGACCGGCGCCGCCGCGGACAGGAAGCGGCTGTCCCAGTCGATGTGCTGCTCCACGTGCGGGACGTGCAGCCGGTCGGCGTCCACCGCGTGCAGACGGCAGCGTCTCCAGGAGGCGAGGACCGCTTCCCGGATCCGGGGGCACGGCGCACCGGGGGCCGCGGCGCCGGGGGCGGCAGGGGCCGCGGGAGCGGGGGAACCGGCGGGGCCGGCCGTGCCACGCCCGTCCGGTCCGCGCGCCGCCGCCTCCAAGGCACCGCTCAGCATCCGCTCGCGTGCCCGCATGGCCGCCTCTTCGGGGAACTGCCGGAAATCCATGGTTGCAGACATGCCCCGGGGGCCGAACCGCGATCCCCGCGAGCGGGCTCAATCGCACCACCGTGTACGGCACTTCCCTTGCCCGGCCCGAACACCCGCCGGGAGCAGGGGCGTTGCCGCCGCACCGTCTCACACTGAGACAGCACGCCCTACTGGCGGCGTGCTGTAATTCCGAGTGCGGCCGGACGACTTCGGGCGCCGTACGAGGCGTGCCGCGGCGCCCGGCGCAGGGACCCGGCACCGGCCCGGCACGAACGGCCGGGGCGGCCGCGGCGGGCCGCACGTACCCCGACAGACACCCGAGGACCGCCCATGCCGAGCTTGCCGCAGGAGCCGACCGTGACGCCGCGCTGGAACGGACGCCCTCATCCCGCCGACGTCTCCTCCGACGCGAGCCGGTGCCCGGACCCGTACGTGCTGCGGCTGACCGAGGCGAACCGGTCCGCGCTCGCCGACCTCTTCGCGTCGCTGGACATGCTGGAGAACCTGATCGGCCAGATCCGGGACCACGCGCACGACACCGTGGCGGGCGCCCACACCTGTCTCGCCCAGTCCCTGCACCAGGTGCAGACCAGCCTGGCGACCGTGGAAGCGCTCGACCAGCTGACCCGCCGCCTGCCGCCCCGGCCGGCACCGCCGCGCGAGGGCGGCAGGGCCTGAGCGCAGCCGCCCCGGAGGCGGGCCGTCCACCGGGCGGCGGTCAGTCCCGGCCCGCGCGGAGCTCGCTCCAGTCCAGCAGTTCGTTGGCCTCGCGCTCCGTCTCCTTGGCCAGCTGGCGCACCTGGGCCAGCACGTCGCCGTGCTCCTCGATGAGGCTCTCGTAGATCGGTGGGCCGGCGGGCAGGCGGGCAGCGGTCATGTGGGGTCAGTCCTCGAACCATTCAGCCGCACCGTCCCCCGCCCGTGGCGGGAGTGCGCGTGCGGAAACTACAACGACGCCGGAACCGCGGGCGGAGCGCGTGTCAGGCGGCGAGGAGGAAATCCTCCCGTACGCCTGGGCCGGGCAACCGGTGCCCGGCCGCGACCAGTGCCGCATCAACATCCTTCGTTCCGGTGGGAAGGCACCGCGAGCGGACGCGAACGCCCGTCGTCTGCGCAGCTCAGGACTGCCGTCCTCAGCACGCAGCACCCGCGATGTCCAGTACTGCTCGACGCAGGTTACCCAACACCACCGGGTGCGCCAACAACATCCTTTTCCTCTTCCCTCACATGATCGCCTTGACGCATCGCCGCAGTTACCCGCCCTACGGGACTCCATGCCGCACGGAGGGGGGAGATACATCACACGCCGCACACCACCCCCGTGCCCCGCGCGCCCCGCACACCGGACGCGCCGCACCCGCGATGCTGGCAGCGGACGTACACGACAGCGACGCACCAGCGAAGGGAGCCCGGACATGCACATCGACCTCTCCGGCCGGACGGCCGTGGTGACGGGTTCGTCCCAGGGCATCGGCCACGCCATCGCGACCGGCCTCGCCCGGGCAGGCGCCGACGTGGTGCTGACGGGGCGCCACTCCGGACGGCTCGACGAGGCCGCCGGGCGGCTGCGCGACACGGTGCCCGGCGCCACGGTGACCGGTGTCCCGGCCGACCTCGCCACCGAGACCGGCGCGCGGGAACTCCGGTCGGCCGTACCGCACACCGACATCCTCGTGAACAACCTCGGCATCTTCGGCGCGCGCCCGGCCCTGGAGATCACGGACGACGAGTGGCGCACCTACTTCGAGACCAATGTGCTCAGCGCCGTCCGGCTGATCCGGCTGTATCTGCCGGGCATGAAGGAACGCGGCTGGGGACGCGTGCAGAACATCGCCAGTGACTCCGCGGTCGTGGTGCCCGCCGAGATGATTCATTACGGGATGTCCAAGACGTCCCTGCTGGCCGTCGCCCGGGGCTTCGCCAAGGAGGCCGCCGGGACGGGCGTCACCGTCAACTCCGTGATCGCCGGGCCGACGCACACCGGCGGCGTCGAGGACTTCGTATATCAGTTGGTCGACCGCGATCTCCCGTGGGACGCTGCGCAGCGCGAGTTCATGCGGACGCACCGCCCGCAGTCGCTGCTGCAGCGGCTCATCGAGCCCGAGGAGATCGCCAACATGGTCGTGTACCTCAGCTCGCCGCAAGCGTCGGCGACCACGGGCGGCGCGCTGCGCGTCGACGGTGGTTACGTGGACTCGATCCTGCCCTGAGACCGCCGACCGCAGAGGAATGAGCGCCGATATGCCCGACACCCACCACGGCCGTCACCAGACGGCCGACGGCGACGGCGGGAGCCGGTTCGCCGGCCGGCTCCGCGAGCGGGCGACCGCGCTCCGCACCCTCGACCCCGAGGAGCCGCTGGACGATCTGGAGCCGCTGCGGGCGCTCATCGGTGACGCCCGGGTCGTCGCGCTCGGCGAGAACTCCCATTTCGTCGAGGAGTTCGGCCTGGCCCGCGAACGCGTGCTGCGCTTCCTCGTCCAGCGCTGCGGATTCACCGCCCTGGCCTTCGAGTTCGGCTTCAGCGAAGGCTTCGCGCTGGACGCGTGGGTGCAGGGGGAGGGCGCCGAGGAGGACTTCGCGCGGCAGACCGCGGCGACCGTTCCCATCGGGCTGTCGGGCCCGCTGCACTGGCTGCGCCGCTACAACCGGACCGCGACCCTGCCCGTACGGTTCACCGGTGTCGACGTGCCCGCGGCCGGGGGCTCCCTGCTCCCGGCCCTGACGCCGCTCGCCGCATACCTCCGCGAGGTCGATCCGGACGGCCTGCCGCTCGTGCAGGACGCCATGAAGACCGCCGAGCGGTTCGGTGCCGCCTCCATGGCGCTCGCCGCACCCGCCTGGTCCCGGCTGGGCACCGACGAGCAGGACACCCTGAGCGCGATGCTGGTCCGCCTGCGTATCCGGCTGCGCGCCATGGAACCGCTGTACGTCGAGCGCGGCGGCCGGCGCGAGTACGACATCGCGCTGCGCCGCGCCGAGGCGGCGTGCCACACCGACCACCAGTTCCGCGCCATGGCCGCGCTGTACGCGGGTGGCGGTTCACCGGCCGACACCTCGTCCCGTGAGGTGTTCATGGCCGACTCGGCCCGGTGGCTCCTGGACCGCGCCGCGCCCGGGACACGTGTCGTGCTGCCCGCGCACAACGCCCACATCCAGCGGACCTCCGTCTCGTTCGACGGCCGCCTCACAGGGCTGCCGATGGGCCTGCACCTGAGCCACGCGCTGGGCGAGGACTACTTCGCCCTCGGCATGACCAGCGTGCGCGGCCGGACCGCCGAGATGCACCTGGACGAGAACACCACCTTCGGCTTCCGCGTCGAGGACACCGCCCTCGGCACACCGGAACCCGGCAGCGTCGAAGCCGCCTTCGAGGAGGCAGGGCTCGGGTCCGGCATCAGCCTCGCCGGGCTGCGGGGGCTGCGGGGCACGGACGACGCCGACGGGCCCGACCGCATCCGTATGCAGAGCGGGTATCTGCACACCCCCGTGACCGAGGCCTTCGACGGCATCCTGAGTGTCCCGGCCTCCACGGTGGTCGACGACCTCGGCCTCTGAGCGACACCCGCGGCCCGACCGCCCCGCCCTGTCCCGAAGGCGGGACAGCGGCCGGACGCGGGCGGCACAGTGGAAGCCGGTGGCCCGTGCGGGGCCCGCCGGGGAGTGAGGCCGTCATGACGTACCGGCTGGTGGTGGCACGGGAGGCGCGGAGCCGGCTGAATGCCCTGCGCCGTGACGACGCCCCGGCGGCCCGGCTTGCCGGGGAGGCGGTCACCGCGTTCCTGGAGCAGGGCCCGCGGCTGGGGCCTCCGCTGGTGGTCCCGGTCGGGGCCGCTCTGCGGGCGGGCGAGCCCCGGGAGGCCCTGGACTACTGGTACCAGCGCCAGCTCACCCTGCTGCGGAAGGTGCGGCAGGCGGTGGCCGAGGTGGCGGCGTACCGCCGTCAACTCGACCACCGCATCACCGAGTTGACGAGGCAGGCCCGGCGGATGGCCGATCTGGGGGCACAGGCCGCCGCGTCGGGCCGGGAGAATCTCGCACGGGAAGCGGCGGACCGCTGGTCGGCGGTGCGCCACCAGCAGGTGCTGCTCCGTCAGTCGCGCGCCGACGTCGGTGAGCGGGAGACCGCTCTCCTCGCGATCAGCCGACGGGTGCAGAACCAGGCCGACCTCTTCCGGTCCCGCCGGGCGGGGGTGGAGGCGGTCCAGCGGGCCGGGCGCGCCCAGCAGGGCGTCCACGAGGCGTGCGGCGCGGCGGACGGGGCGGCCGGCACGGACGCGGCGTCGTGTGCCGCCGCGGACGGCGCGGTCGCCATGGCCCGGGCCGCGGCCGGCGACATGGTCGCCGAGGCCGAGCGGCTGGAGCGTGCGGTCCGGGAGCCGCTGGGTGACCGGCCGCGGGAGACGGAGCTGTACGAGCTGCGGCTCGGCGCGCTGACGGGCCGGGACCTGCGGGTGCTGTGCACCGTCGAGGCCGGGGAGGCCGCGGAGGCCGCGGAGGCCGCGGAGGCCGCGGGGCGCACCGGAGCCGCCGAGGCCGTGGTGCTGCTCGCCGTGGCCGCGGACCGCGCTCAGTGGTGGGAGTGGTACGAGTACGCCCTGCCGCTGGCCCGCGAGCGCCTGGCCAGGCGGGAATCCGCGGGCCGGGAGCCCGGCGCGGAGGACGAGACCTTCTGCGGCAGCCGGGACTTCCTCCGCGCCTGGTACCCCGGGCGGGACGAGGACCGGCACCGCGGCGCGGCGTTGCTCATGGCGCGGAACCGGGGGCAGCGGCTGGCGTCGGTGCGCCGCCACCGGGGGCTGACGCAGGAGCAGCTCGCCGTGCGGATGGGTGTTCCGGCCGCCCGGGTGGCGGCGGTCGAGGAGGCCGCACCGGGCTCCGTCGAGCTGCCCACCCTCGCGGCCTACGTGGCGGCCCTGAGCGGCCGGCTGGAGGTCGTCGCGGATTTCGACACGGAGCGGTTGATCCTGAGCTGATGCCTTCGGGCCGTCCTGGGCAGCCCTGGAGGGTCCTGGGCGGCCCCGGGGGCGGTAGGCCGTGGACCGGAACGGGTGCGTCCGCGTACCGGGGCCGGAGTCCGCGTACCGGGGAACGGGCGCGCACAGGAGGCGAACGGGCCGGGACAGGGCGTCATGCCCCGTGACGGCGGGGCTCAAGCGGGCCGAAGCGGGCGGGTTTTGCGCCATGACGGGCATCGGAACGCGCCCTTCTGCTTGCTATAAACCTGGTGCCGGGCAGAAACGGGCAGGACGATGACCGAACGGAACGCCGTGGAACCGAGGGAACCGAGCAGGAGTGCGCCGTGAGAGCCGAGGAACGCCAGCACCGCATCCTCGTGCTGGCCCGCCAGGCCGGCCGGGTGGACGTCACGGACGTCGCCGGGGAGTTCGGGGTGGCCCGCGAGACCGTCCGGCGGGACCTGAGCGAACTGGAGCGGCGCGGCCTGGTCCGGCGTACCCACGGGGCCGCTTACCCGGTGGAGAGCGCGGGTTTCGAGACCACGCTGGCCCGGCGGGAGACCCAGCAGGTGGCGGAGAAGCGGCGGATCGCGGCGGCCGCCGCGCAGCTCGTCGGCGAGGCCGAGACCGTGTTCGTCGACGAGGGGTACACGCCGGAGCTGCTGGCCATGCTGCTGCCCACCGACCGGCCGCTGACGGTGGTGACGTCCTCGCTGCGCACCGCGTCGCTGGTCTCCGCGTCCGACACGACCACCGTGCTGCTGCTCGGCGGCCGGGTACGGTCCGGCACGCAGGCGGCGGTGGGTTCCTGGGCCCGGGACATGCTCGCCGGGTTCGTCATCGACCTGGCGTTCCTCGGTGCGAACGGGGTGTCGCGGGAACACGGCCTGACCACCCCCGACCCGGCCGTCGCCGATGTGAAGGCGCAGGCCGTGCGGTCGTCGCGGCGGCGGGTGCTGATCGGGGTGCACAGCAAGTTCGGGGCGAGCAGTTTCTGCCGGTTCGCGGCCGTACGGGATCTGGACACCATCGTCACGGACACCGGGCTGTCCGCCCCTGAGGCCCATCGGTACACCCTGCTGGGCCCGCAGGTCCTGCGGGTCTGACACCGGCACGCACCACACGCACACCCCACGCACCACGCACACCACGCGCGAGGAGCACACGCCGTCCCGTACAGGCGTGCGCTCCGGACGCGCGGTCCGTCGTGCGCGCGGACCCGCACATCACGCGTCCCGGGCCGCACCGTTCGGTGCGTCCCCGGCCTTTTCCCCACAGCCCCCAGCAGAGAGGTGTCGAGCCGTGCGAGCACGATCTCCCGGAAGGACCGGCCGGCCACGGCGGTCCGTCCCACCGACCGGACGGCGTGGTCCGCTGGGCCTGGCGGCCGTCGTGGTGGCCGTCTCCCTGGCTCTCGGGGGCTGTTACCGGGGCGCCGGCGCCCTCGGCAACGAGGGCCGCGACACGATCAACGTCCTGATGGTGAACAACCCGCAGATGGCGGACCTGCAACGGCTGACCGCCGAGCACTTCACCAAGAACACCGGCATCAAGGTGAACTACACCGTGCTGCCCGAGGACGACCTGCGCGACAAGATGAGCCAGGACTTCTCCAGCCAGGCCGGCCAGTACGACGTGGCCAGCCTCAGCAACTACGAGACGCCCATCTACGCCCGCAACGGCTGGCTGACCCCGCTCGGCGACCGGGCCGCGCGGGACACCGGGTACGACCAGGCGGACCTGCTCGCCCCCGTACGGAAGTCGCTGACCGCCGCCGACGGAAAGGTCTACGCGCAGCCGTTCTACGGGGAGTCGTCGTTCCTGATGTACCGCAAGGACGTGTTGCGGCACCTGGGCCTGACGATGCCGGCGCAACCCACCTGGAAGCAGGTCGCGGCGCTCGCCGCGAAGCTCGACGGCGCGCGCCCGGGCATGAAGGGCATCTGCCTGCGCGGCCAGCCCGGCTGGGGGCAGCTCGCGGCACCGCTGACCTCGGTGGTGAACACCTTCGGCGGCACCTGGTTCACCAAGGACTGGCAGGCCCGGGTGAACAGTCCGGAGTTCACCGCCGCCACCCGCTTCTACGTCGGCCTGCTGCGGGCGCACGGGCAGGCGGGCGCCCCGCAGGCCGGGTACGCCGAGTGCCTGAACGACATGCAGCAGGGCAAGGTCGCCATGTGGTACGACGCGACCGCCGGCGCCGGATCGCTGGAGAGCGGCGACTCCAAGGTCGCCGGGAAGGTCGGCTACGCTCCCGCGCCGGTCGAGCGGACGGCGAGTTCGGGCTGGCTCTACACCTGGGCGTGGGGCGTGCAGAAGGCGAGCACCCACCAGGACGCGGCCTGGAAGTTCATCTCCTGGGCCTCCGGCAAGGACTACGAACGGCTGGTGGGCGAGCGGCTGGGCTGGTCGAAGGTACCGGCCGGCAAGCGTGCCTCCACCTACCGCGACCCCGACTACCTGCGGCACTCCGGGGCGTTCGCCGCGGCGACGAAGAACGCGATCACCTCGGCGCGGCCCGACGACCCCGGGGTGCAGCCGCGACCCGCGCCCGGCATCCAGTTCGTCGGCATCCCCGAGTTCTCCGACCTGGGCACCAAGGTCTCGCACGAGGTCAGTTCTGCGATCGCGGGGCGGCAGAGCGTCTCCGAGGCGCTCGACAAGAGCCAGCGGCTGGCAGAGGAGATGGCCCGTGCCTACGCGGAGCGTTGAGACGCGCGACGAGCAGGGCGGCCGGGGCGGCACCCGGCGGCCCGACGGCGCGGCACGCCCCCGCGGGGGCGCGGGAACCGCCCGGCGCGCCGCGGGCTGGGCCCGCCGCGCCCCGCTGCTGCCCGCCCTGGTCTTCCTGGTCGTGGTGACCCAGCTCCCCTTCGTGGCCACCGTCGTCATCTCCTTCACCCGGTGGAACGCGCTGGCCCCCGACAACAAGGGCTTCGCGGCCCTCGACAACTACAAGGCCGTCTTCACCGACCCCGCGATGCGCTCGGCCATCTGGACCACGGTCCTGCTGACCGTGACCGTCGTCCTGGTCAGCCTCCTCCTGGGCCTCGGCCTCGCGCTGCTGCTGGACCGCAAGTTCTGGGGGCGCGGCGTCGTCCGTACGATGCTGATCACCCCGTTCCTGGTCGTACCGGTCGCTGCCGCGCTGCTGTGGAAGCACGCGCTCTACAACGCCTCGTACGGGCTGATCAACGGCACGCTGACCTGGATATGGAAACTGTTCGGCAGCGCGGACCCGCCGCAGCCGGACTGGATGACCGCCTCGCCGCTGGCGGCGGTCGAGATGGCGCTGATCTGGCAGTGGACGCCGTTCATGATGCTGATCCTGCTGGCCGGGCTGCAGAGCCGGCCCGCCGACGCGGTCGAGGCGGCCCGGGTCGACGGCGCCTCCGCCTTCGACGTGTTCCGCTACCTCACCCTCCCCCACCTGCGCCGCTACCTGGAGCTGGCCGCCCTCCTCGGCACCGTCCACGTGGTGCAGAACTTCGACGCGGTGTTCACCATCACCTCGGGCGGCCTGGGCACCGCCAACCTCCCGTACACCATCTACCAGACCTTCTACCAGGCCCACGACTACGGACGGGCCTCCGCGCAGGGCGTCGTGGTCGTCGTCTGCTCCCTGCTGGTGGCGACCTTCGCGCTGCGCAGCGTCTCGTCCCTGCTCCGTGAGGAGGTCACCCGATGAGCGCGAGTACGGTACGGGGCATCGCGCCCGCCGAACGGCGCCGGCGGCGCACCGGAAGTCTGCTGGGCCTGGCGGCCTGGCTCTGCGGCATCGCCTTCTTCCTGCCGGTGGCGTGGATGGTGCTCACCTCCTTCCACAGCGAGACGGACGCGGCCACCAATCCGCCGAGCGTCGGCGCCGGTCTGACGCTGCACGGCTACCGCGAGTTCTTCGGCGCGGGCACCGGCATCAGCCCCTGGCCACCGCTGATCAACTCGCTGACGGCGTCGGTGGTCTCCACCCTGCTGGTGCTGGTGCTCGCCGTCCCGGCGGCGTACGCGCTCTCCATCAAGCCGGTGCGCAAGTGGAGCGACGTGCTGTTCTTCTTCCTGTCCACCAAGATGCTGCCGCTGGTGGCCGGGCTGCTGCCGGTCTACCTGATCGCGCAGAACACCCGGATGCTGGACAACGTCTGGCTGCTCGTCATCCTCTACACCTCGATGAACCTGCCGATCGCGGTGTGGATGATGCGGTCCTTCCTGGCCGAGGTGCCGGTGGAGATGCTGGAGGCGGCCTCCATCGACGGTGCCGGACTGCCGACGACGCTGGTGCGCATCGTCGCGCCGGTCGCGCTGCCCGGCATCGCGGCCACCGCGCTGATCTCGTTCATCTTCAGCTGGAACGAGCTGCTGTTCGCCCGGGTGCTCACCGGCATCGTCGCCGGGACCTCACCGGTCTTCCTGACCGGGTTCGTGACCAGCCAGGGCCTGTTCCTGGCGAAGGTGTGCGCCGCCGCCACCGTGATCTCCCTGCCGGTGCTCGCCGCCGGGTTCGCCGCCCAGGACAAGCTCGTCCAGGGCCTCTCCCTAGGAGCCGTGAAATGAAGGCCGCCGTCATCAGCGCCCCGGGCCGTGTCGAGGTCACCACCGTCGGTGATCCGGCGCCCGGGCCGCGGGAAGTCGTCGTGGACGTCGCGGGCTGCGGGCTGTGCGGTACCGATCTGCACATCCTCCAGGGCGAGTTCGCGCCGACGCTGCCCGTCGTGCCCGGCCACGAGTTCGCGGGCACCGTCGTCGCCACCGGTGGCGAGGTCACCGGGCTGGCCGAGGGCGACCGGGTCGCCGTCGACCCCTCCCTGTACTGCTACGCGTGCCACTACTGCCGCATCGGCCGCAACAACCTGTGCGAACGGTGGGCCGCCATCGGGGTGACCACGGCGGGCGGCGCCGCCGAGTTCGCCGTCGCACCGGCCGCCAACTGCGTCAAGCTGCCCGAGCACGTACGGACCGAGGACGCGGCGCTCATCGAGCCGCTGTCCTGCGCCGTACGGGGCTACGACATCCTCCGCTCCCAGCAGCTCGGCACCCATGTGCTGATCTACGGGTCCGGCACGATGGGGCTGATGATGCTCGAACTCGCCAAGCGCACCGGGGCCGCGGGCGTCGACATCGTCGACGTCAACCCGCAGCGGCTGGCCACCGCGCGGCAGCTCGGGTGCGGCAACGCGGCGGCCTCCGCCGACGAGCTGGACCGGCCGCGCGGCTGGGACGTGGTCATCGACGCCACCGGCAACGAGCGCGCCATCCAGGACGCGCTGGGCCGTGTCGGCAAGGGCGGCACGTTCCTGCAGTTCGGTGTCTCCGACTACGCGGCGCGCGCCGTGATCGAGCCGTACCGGATCTACAACCAGGAGATCACCATCACCGGTTCGATGGCGGTCCTGCACAGCTACGAGCGGGCCGCCGAGCTCTTCGCCGCGGGCGTCCTGGACCCGGACGTCTTCATCAGCGACCGGCTGCCCCTGGACCGGTACGCGGAGGCGCTGGACCGCTTCAAGGCGGGCCAGGGCCGGAAGATCCTGGTCACGCCCTGACCCGGGCCCGGTCGGCGCGCGGGGCCCCTCGCCGGGGCCCCGAAGCGGGCCAACCGGGGGATTGACGGAGGTCGATCGCCGTCGGCGCGCACGTCCTGAAGCCCGGGGTGCGGAAGGTGTTGGAGCCTGGGCACGAGGCCGGGACCATGGCCCTGCCGACCCGTACGGGACGCGGACGAGAGGACGCCGATGGACCACGCGACGCCGCACGCGGCCCCGGGGCGGGTCCGCGCGTTCGCCCCCGGGGACGTCGCCCCGCTCGTCGCGGCGTGGGCCCGCGGCGCTCCGTACGACCCCGTGACGCGGGAACGTTTCCGCCTTCAGGTGCTGCTCGACCCGAACTTCGATCCGGCGGGGCTGCGCGTGGCCGTGCGGGACGGAGAGCTGGTCGGGGCCGCGTACGGAGTGCGCCGGACCGTCCCGGTGGCCGGCGGCGGCCTGGAGCCGGAGCAGGGCTGGATCCCGTTCTTCTTCGTCGACCCGGCCGCCCGCCGCGCCGGGCTCGGGCGCCGGCTGCTCACCGAGGTGCTCGACTGGCTCGCCGGGCACGGCCGCACCCGGGTGGACTTCGCCGCGTACACACCCCATTACTTCCTGCCCGGTCTGGACCGTGCCGCCTACCCGGACGCCGCCCGGCTGCTGGCGAAGCTGGACTTCCGGCCCCGGGGCGAAGCCGTCGCGATGGATCTGGGGCTGGCCGGTCACCGGATGCCCGACGCGGTGCGCGAGCGGGCCGCCGCCCTGGCCGCCGAGGGCTACCGCTTCGGCACGCCGCGGGACGGCGACCTGGTGGGGCTGCTGCGACTGGCCGGGGAGGAGTTCGGCCCCGACTGGCCGTGGGCAATCCGCCGGGCGCTGGACGGCGGAGCGCCGCTGGACCGCATCGTGACGGCTCACGATCCGTCGGGCCGGGTCGTGGGGTGGGCGATGCACGGGGCGTACGAGGGGCTGGTGGAACGGTTCGGGCCGTTCGGGGTGCGGGCGGACCAGCGCGGCACCGGTCTGGGCAAGGTGCTGCTGCACCTGACGCTGGAGCGGATGCGGGCGGCGGGCGCGCACGGCGCGTGGTTCCTGTGGACGGGCGAGCGGAGTCCGGCCGGTCAGCTCTACAGATCGGCGGGGTTCGTCACGACCCGTACGTTCGAGATCCTTCGGCGGGAGGTACGGCCATGAGGCGGCGCCGGGTGCTGGCGGGGCTGGCGGGAGCGGCGGTGACCGCGGCGGGCTGCGGTGCCCCGGGCCGGAGCGGGAGCGGCCGCCCCGGCGACCCGGTCGTGCTGACGCTGCTGTCGCACTATGCGACGGAGCCGCTGAAATCGGCACTGCAACGGGCGGTGGACGCCTGGAACGCCGGGCACGACCGGGTGCACGTGCGGACCACGGCGGTCCGTTTCCAGGATCTGCTGACCACCTTGATGGTCCGGCAGGCCGCGGGGCAGGGCGCGGACATCATCCACCCGTACAGCCTGTGGGCCGGTCAACTGGCGCAGGCCGGGGTGGTGCGGCCGGCCCCGCCCGAGGACGCCGCCCGGATCGCGCGCGGCTTCGCGGGCGCCGCGGTCCGGGCGGCTTCGGTGCACGGCCGGATCATCGGCTATCCCACGGAGGTGCAGTCCTACGCGCTGTACTACAACAAGCGGCTGCTGCGCGCGGCCGGGGTGGACGGGCCGCCGCGCACCTGGCGGGAGCTGGAGGAGACCGCGTACCGGACCGCGCGGCGCGACCGGCACGGCAACACGCTCGTGCAGGGCTTCGGGCTGTCACGGACCGACGACGCGACCGTGGTGAACCAGACGCTGGCGCTGCTGGCCTCCCGCGGCGGATCGTTTCTCCGGGCGGACGGCGCCCGCAGCGCCCTCGACTCCCCCGCCGGCCGGGCCGTCTTCGCACTGGAGCACCGGCTGATCGACCGGGGCGCGAGCGACCCCGGCATCGACCTGATGAAAGCCTTTTCGGCGGGCCGGGTGGCGATGGCGATCAGCGGCGCCTGGTGGACGGGCAGCCTGAAGCAGTCGATGGGCCGGGACTACCGCGATGTCGCGGTGGCGCCGGTCCCGGGGCCCGCGCCCGGCAACCGGGGCACGATCACCACCGGCTTCCTGCTGGGCGTCAACGCCAGGAGCCGGCATCCGCGGGAGGCGTGGGAGTTCCTGCGCTGGCTGAACGACGAGGTGGTGCCGGCCGGTCCGCAGGCGGGCCCGGCCGCCGCGGTGCGCGCCACCCGGATGAGCGTGCTGCAGATGTCGGTCGGCACGATGACCGGCCGCACCCGCGACATGCGGGGTCTGCTGGCCGCCGGCGGCGATCCGAATCTGGGCCCGTTCGTCGACGCGCTGGACCACGCCACGCCGGAGCCGAACGGACCGCGCGCGCAGAAGGCGAAAGCGCTGCTGCGCAAGAACATCGAGGAGATGTGGACCGGCCGCCTGTCACCGGACGGCGCTGTCCGCACCGCCGTACACCAGGTCGACCAGGAACTCTCCCGCTGACCGCACGCCCCGCCCCCTCGGACCCTCTCCCGTCGGTCCGCCCGTCCCGAAAGGCTGGTGCTGCATGGCGACAACGGTCGGAAGCGCGGACGAGGACGGGGGCGGGGGCCGCGGGAGAGGCGGCGCGGACGCCGTGCGCCGCGGCGACGAGGACGCACCGGCGGCCGGCAACCGGGCCCGCGCCGCCGCGCACCGGCGCCGCCGTCGGCAGACCGTCGTCGCCTACCTCTTCCTCACCCCCAGCCTGCTCTTCTTCGCGATCTTCCTCGTTCTGCCGCTGCTGTTCGCGGTGCTGCTGTCGCTGTCCCGCTGGGCGGGCTTCGACCTCGCCGACATACGGCCGGTGGGCACGGACAACTTCGCCGATCTCTTCGCCCGCGGCTCGTCCTTCCTGACACCGGTCCTGAGCAACACGCTGCTGTACGCGCTGGGCACCGTGGTCCTGGCGCTGAGCGGCGCCGTGCTGGTCGCCCACTGCATCACCAACCTGCGCTTCCAGGGCCTGTGGCGCACGCTGTACTTCCTGCCGATCGTCACCACCGTGGTCGCGGTCGGCAATGTGTGGAAGTACATGTACGAGCCGGGCGGCCTGGTCAACGGGGTGCTCAACGCGCTCGGCCTGCGTTCCGTCGCCTTCCTCCAGGACCCGGCGACGGCACTGCCCTCGATCGTGGTGGTGCAGGCGTGGGCCTCCCTCGGTTCCGCCATCCTCGTCCTCACCGCGGGCCTGAAGGCGATCCCCCGCTCCTACTACGAGGCGGCGGAGCTGGACGGGGCCGGACAGTTCACCGTCTTCACCCGCATCACGCTGCCGCTGCTGCGGCCGTCGCTGCTGTTCGTGTGCGTGACCCAGTTCATCACCGGCCTCCAGTCGTTCGCGCTGATCATCGTGATGACCGGCGAGGGCGGGCCGGGCGACGCGACCAATGTCGCCGCCCTGGAGATGTACCAGCGGGCGTTCAAGTACGGGGACTGGGGTTCGGCGAGCGCGGCAGCCCTCGTGCTGTTCGTCCTGATTCTGGTGATCACTCTGGTGCAGTTGTGGCTGTTCCGGCGGAAGGGAGAGGACGCGTGAGACGGCGCAGGCGCTTCCCGTGGCTGTCGTACCTGCTGGTGGGGGCGGGCGCGGTGGTGACGGTCGTACCGTTCCTGGACATGCTGCTGACCTCGTTCAAGGGGGCGGGCGAGTACGGCAGGCTCCCGTACCGCTTCCTGCCGGAGGCCTTCGAGCTGTCCAACTACCGGGAGGCGTTCGTCCGGCTCGACCTGCCGCTGCTGTTCCGCAACAGCGTCGTCGCCACCGCCGTGATCACCGGTTCGGTGCTGCTGACGTCCTCCCTGGCGGGGTACGCCCTGGCCAAGCTGCGCTTCCCCGGCCGCGACCTGATCTTCCGGCTGGTGCTCGCGACGATGATGTTCCCGCCGTTCGTCTTCTTCATCCCGCACTTCCTGATCCTCGTGCACTGGCCGCTGGCGGGCGGCAACGGGCTGCTCGGCGACGGCGGCGCGGGGCTGACGGTCAGCCTCGCCGCGCTGGTCATGCCGTTCCTGGTGTCCGGGTTCGGGATCTTCCTGATGCGGCAGTTCATCGTCTCCGTGCCGGACGAGATGCTGGAGGCGGCCCGGATCGACGGCGCCGGGGAGTTCACGGTGTGGTGGCGCATCGTCGTACCGCAGACCAAGCCGGTGGCCGTGACCCTCGCGCTGCTCACCTTCGTGAGCGCCTGGAACGAGTACATCTGGGCGTTGCTGGTGTCGACCGCGAATCCCCGTCTGCTGACGCTGCCCGTGGGGATCCAGACCTTGCAGAGCTACCTGGACCCCAACCGCATGGTGCCCGTCATGATGGCCGGGCTCATGCTGAGTGTGCTGCCCGTGCTGCTCCTGTTCCTCCTGCTGCAGAAGTACTACATCAGGGGTGTCATGCTCAGCGGCCTCAAATAGGACAGCGGCCGCACAGCCGCGGTGTCAGGCGGTCAGGCGACCGTGCCGTCCTGCTGCGGCTCCTCGAAGGTGAGCAGCGGCCGGAGAGCGGGGACGGCGATCCCCGGCAGCAGGTACCGCCACAGGGTGGTGATCCGCTGGTGCAGGTCGGCCCGGCCGGTCGAGATCTGCGACAGGAGCTGGGTGCCGGAGTAGGAGCTGACCAGCACCCAGGCCAGCTCGTCCACGTCCACCTCCGGCAGCAGCTCGCCCTTGTCCCGGGCGGCACGCAACTGACCGGCGAACTCCTGCACCCAGTACTGGTACGGAGCGTCGTCCTGGACACCGAACTCGCCCTGTTCGATCGCCAGCCGCACTCCGGCCCGCAGCGCCGGATTGGTCTGGAGCTGCCCGGCGAGGTACAGCGTGGTGTCGATCAGCCGTTGCAGGCCGTCCTCCCCGGACGGCAGCTCCAGTCCGTCACCCTGCTCGACCATCACGGCGTGCGCGAGGGCCACCTTGGACGGGAAGTGGAAGTACATGCCGCCCTGGGTGACCCCCGCCCGCTTCATGATCTTGCTGACACTCGCGCCGCTGAATCCGAACTCGTCGAACACCTCGGAAGCCGCCCGGAGAATAGCCTCTCGGGTCTTGACCGCCCGTTCCTGCACTGACCGCACCATTTCCCTCGGCAAACACGTGAATGGTACGAAGAAAACGCGAGCCCTGCCGCATCGGTACCGGCCCCGCCCGGGGAAGTGATCATTACGGGGGATCGCGGCCGGAGGGAAAAGTACCGCGGTCCAACTGTGCACGGCGCGCAGACGGCCACCGCCACAGCGACCACCAGCACCGCCACCACCGCCGCTGTCACCGTCACCGTCAGTCGCCGGGGTCGCCGCAGAGGTGATCCAATGCGAACGCTCCGGCCCGGTCCTGCATCAGCCGTTCGGCCTCCAACTGCTCCAGCAGCTTCTCCAGGAGGCCGGGGTCCCGCGGGTCCTGCAAGAATTCCAGCACGGCCCGCTGGAACGCGCCCCGCAAGGTCGACGGCATGGCGTCGGACGCGTCGAAACAGATCTCGTCCGCCGTGTCGAAGAGTTTCTGCACCGCGGCGGTGCTGGCCGAGAGGCGGCCCCCGCCCGTGCTCCGGTCGGGGAACAGCGGGCGCTCCTCCGGTTTCGCCATCCGGGCCCACACGGCACGGGCCGGCTGCGAGGTCAGTTCCCGCAGCAGGTCCCAGGCGGCGTCGCTCGGCCGGAAGACGGCCGCCATGTCGCCGGAGACCTCGAACGCCCGGGGCCCGGCCGGCAGCCCGGGGACGAACGTGCGGGTGGGGGCGGGCAGCACGTCGTCGCCGTAGTGCCGTCGGATGAAGGAACCCTGGTGCTCCAGGGTGCACCTGCCGCTGTTCAGGAGTCCGTACCGGCCGTCGCCCAGGTTCTCGAATTCGGTAGATATCGCCCTTTCAGCCGCTTTGGGACCGTCCTGTGCGAGCACGTCCCGC
Organism: Streptomyces sp. NPDC045470; assembly: GCF_040646595.1. Lineage (NCBI taxonomy): Bacteria > Bacillati > Actinomycetota > Actinomycetes > Kitasatosporales > Streptomycetaceae > Streptomyces > Streptomyces sp. NPDC045470. Next base: position 95,825 of record NZ_JBEZAN010000005.1, on the reverse strand, counting down.
CACGCCTGCCACGCCGACCTCACCTGCGGACTGGTCCAGGGCAGCTTGCCGGTGGCCCAGTCCTCGTACACGTTCGCGCCGTACCTCTGCAGCAGCAGGTCCTCGACCCAGTCCGTACCCGGCCAGCCGGACGTGGCACCCGACGCCATGCCCAGGCACCAGCGGGGGTTCTCGGCCGCCTTGAGGTCGCCGGGGCGGCTCCAGACGATGCTCTTGAGGTCCACCCGCACCGGCACCCAGTACGAGTGCCGCCGCCGCTCCCCCGTCGCGTCCTCCAGCGTGATCTGCTGCGCCCACGGCCCCAGCGCCGATCCCGCCACGTCGTCCGCCAGCACCTCGGCGTCCCCGTCGCGCGCGTACTCGGCCAGCTCGCCCAGACCGTTGAGGATCGCCACGTCGGGCGGTGTCTTCGTGCGCAGCTGGGCCGACAGGGTCTCCCGCAGGGAGCGGGTGCCCTCGTACTCGAACGACTGTCCCGTACGCCTGCCGATCTCCTTCAGCATCCCGACGAACGGGGTCTCCTCGCCGTCCGTCCAGGGGCCCAGGACCACCACCGTCCGGTCCTGCCCGGTGGAGCAGCCCGCCGCCACCAGGGCCGTCGTGACGAGCAGGCAGCAGGCCAGGGCCGGGCGCAGCAGCCGGTGCGCGCTTCTCATGCCTTCCCCCAGTCGATCTTCCAGTGTTCCCTGCCGTACCGGCGGAGCGTGAGGCCGCAGCCCACGGCGCCCGCCGCGCCGACGGACAGAGCCAGTACGGACGCCCGCACCCACCCGTCCGGGTGGGTGCCCCGCAGCCGCTCGGCGAGTGCGGCGTCCGCCCGCTCGATCGCGGCGTCGGGTCCGCGCGACGAGCCGGCCCGCTGCGTGCCGTCGCCGGACGGGCGGGGCACGGTGATCCCCCCGATCAAGGACACGGAACGTTCCACGTCCCGCTGGGCCCGCTGCTGCGCGGCGACACCGAACGACAGCACCCCGAGCACCAGCAGGACGGGCAGGGCGTACAGCACCAGCAGCGGGCTGCGGACCCGCAGGCCGGCCCGTACGAAGTCGAGCAGGCCGACGAAGACGAAGGCGAGGACCAACACGGCCGGCAGCGCGATCCATGCCGCGACGGCCGGCACGGTGTGGCGGTCCGCCCGGTCGGCCACGGCGGCGCGCAGCTGCGTCTCCAGGACGTCGATGCGCTGGAGGACGGCGGTCGGGCCGGTGCGCAGGAGATCCGCCGCGTAGTCCATGCCCGCCCGGCGCAGCGGCGCGCTGTCGTGGTGGCCGCCTGCCCAGTCGATCCAGCCGTCATAGGCGCTCACCAGGCCCGACACCACGCGGACCACCTGCTCCTGGGCCCTGCTCAGCGCTCCGGTCTGCACGACGTTGTTGAGGCTCTGGGAGGCCTTGGTCACCAGGGACGGGTACCGCTCGCCGAGCCCGACCAGGGCGGTCTGGGGCGGCGGGCCGTCGTCGCCGGTGCCGAGCCGCTGTTCGGCCTCCTGCTGCGCGAGGACCAGCGACACCCTGGCGTGCGCCAGGTCGACCAGCGCGGGGGCGTAGCGGTCGCGCAGCTCCTCGGTACGGCGGTGGACGTCGAAGTACGCCGTCCCCGCGAGTGCGAGCACCGTGAACATCAGGGCGGGCAGCATCACCATGCGGCTGAACAGGAATTTCCCGGTGGGCCGCAGCCCGCCTCGCGCGTCGCGGCCGGCCGACCGGTGCCACAGCGCACGGACCGGTCTCCGCCACTTCCCGCGGGCCCCGGGCGCCTTGGCGGAGGCGTTTCCGCGGTGCCCGGCGGGCCGGGCGTCGGCGCGTCCGGAGCCCGCGGCTCCCGGATCGCCCGGACCGGGCCGGGCCGGGCCCGGGCGGGAGCGGTCGTCGTGGTTCATCCTCCCCCCTCGGTCGCGGTGTCCTCGTACGTCTGAAGGCCCCCGCCGTCGGCCCGGGAACGCTTCCAGCGGGCCCGCCAGCGGGGGGCTGGGTAACCACGCCGATGCCACGTACCGATGGGGCGGGTGTGGTAGGAGTTGTCGAGCAGCGCCTTGGCCAGGTCCCGGTCACGGGCCCGTTCGGCGGGCGGCATCTGCTCGAAGAGCCGCCGGTAGCAGGCGGCGAGCTGATCCCGCAGCGCGTCCTCCGTCGGCGGGACGGGGATCTTCTCGGCCTGGATGTCGGGTTCCGCGCAGAACTCTTCCAACGGGCCGGGCCGGGCACCGGCGGGCGCGGACGTCACGAGCAGGAGCAGCAGTTCCTGGAGGTCGGCGCGGAGCCGGTCCTGGGCGTGCCGGTCGGTCAGGCCCTCCTTCCGCGTGAGCCGGTGCAGGGCCACCCATGCCTGCCGGGCCGCGGCGACGGTCGGCGGACCGCCGTCGGCGGGCGGGGCGGCGAGGATGCGGACCATGGCCGTACGGGCGGCGGTGCGGTGCCGCGAGTCGGCGGGCACGGCTTCCAGGCAGTCGAGGGCCAGTTGGGGCTTTCCGGTGGCGAGGTGGATGCGGGCCAGGCCGAAGGCGGCGACGCCGAGGGCGTGGTTGCGGTGCCACACCGCTCCGTACAGGGCCACGGCCTCCTTCCGGTTCCCCCGGAACTCGTGGCAGTAGCCGAGCGCCAGCTTCGGCGCGTACTCCCCCGGGATCGCCTCGTTGACCAGGTCGAAGCAGGTCCGCGCGGCGTCCACCCGGTCGTGCACGAGGTGCAGCAGCCCCTCGTGCCAGTACAGCCGCCAGTCGAAGTCGGCCAGTTCGCCGACGGCGGTGCGGGCCCGGGCCAGCTCCGCCTCGGCGGCGGCCCGCTCCGCGGCGGCCTCCTCCGGGTGGTCGCGGGCGATCTCCAGGTGGAGCCGGCAGTGCAGCAGCGCCTTCTCCGGGGACTCCTTCCAGGCGTCGCTGAGCTGGAGCAGGCCGACCGGGTCGTCGTAGGAGGTGCGGTGCAGTTGCGTCCAGTTGCCGTCGGCCGGACTCGGTTTGGGCACCGGCAGGCCGAGGGCGACCTCGGCGGGGAACGGCGGCCGCGCCGTCAGCATCCGTTTGACGTTGCCGCCCGTCCGCCACTGGCCGAGCGGCGGGGCCTTGCCCAGTTCACCGTCGAGGGCCGCGGGCACCGGGGCGAAGAGCGTCGACGGCTCGAAGGCCGCCTCCTCGCCGAGCCGCAGCGACCGCAGCTCCCGCAGGACGCCGCGGAGCTGGACGGACATCTCCCGGGCAGTGGCGAAGCGCTCCTCCGGGAGGTCGGCCGTGGCGCGGCTCAGCACCCTGCGCAGCGACTGGGTGCCGAGCCCCGGGGGCGCCTCGGGCACCCTGGCGACCAGCTCCTCCAGCACGGCGCCGGCCGCGTACAGATCGCCCGCGACGGTCATTCCGGCGGACCCGTGCACCTCGGGCGCCGGGTACGTGACGGGGCCCGAGGTCCCGATCGGCCGGACGCCGGCCACGTCGACGAGCTTGATGCCGGCGCCGCAGTGGATCACGTTGGTGAGCGAGAGGTCGCCGTAGACGAGCCCGCGCTCCTCGTGGAGGTAGGTGAGCGCGTCCAGGACGAGCAGCCCGTAGGCCGCGATGAACTCGTACACCCGGTGGTCGTGGAAGGGCTCGACGCGCTTCTCGATCTGTTCGGCCACCCATTGCAGCGGCGCGCCGTCGGCGAACTCCATCACGATGAAGCTGAGCTTGTCCTCCGAGGCCCCCGAGCCCTTGGCGTAGTTGAAGACCTTGACGATCGACGGGTGGTTGAGGCCGACCAGGCGCAGGCGCTCCTGCACGGCGTTCTTCACCGCCTGCTCGTCGTCGGGGTCACGCACCCCTTTGAGCGCGACGGGCCGGCCGGCCAGCATCCGGTCACGGGCGAGGTGGACCTGCCCGTAGCTGCCCTGGCCGAGGCGGCCGACGACCTGGTACTGCTGGTGCAGCAGTTGGCCGCGGACGAGAGCGTTCCGCAGCGCGCGGGCGGCCACCGGGGCGGGAGCGGCATCCGGTGCGGCATCCGGCGGACGGTCCGCGCCGGGCGCCACCGGCGGGGGCGGGTCCGGCGGAGGTTCCGGTTCGACGAGGGCGTCCGGATCGCCGACGGTGACGTGCGGCAGGTCGGTCAGCCCGTCACCGGGCGGGAGGACGACGTACCCGCGTGGCGTGCGGGGCCGGTCCAGGCGCTGCAGGGCCTCCTCGACGTCGATGCCGATACGGAACAGGTGGTACGCGGCGTCCGCGCTGTTGCGCAGGGTGCCGCCCTGGCGCAGCGCCGCCAGCCGGCGGGCGAGCCGGGGCTGGACCGGTTCGTGTCCGTCGTCGGCCGTCGGCGGCCCGTTCCGCAGCCGCCGGCTCCGGCTCTCCAGGCCGGCCAGGACGTGCAGCCGCGCGGCGACGGCCTTCTCGTGGCGGTCGGCCCACCCCTCGTCGAGGAGTTCGCCGACGACGCGGGCCAGCAGCGACGAGCGCGGATCGCGGAAGACGAGCAGCAGCCGGCTGTGGCCGCGCGCCAGCAGCGCCTGCAGCAGCGCCATGACCTCGCCGTCGGACGACCGGACCCGGTCGACGGAGAGGAGGGCGGCGGACAGGGGCGGGGCCTGCTCGGCGATCCGCGCGGTCATGGCGTCGGTGGTGTCGGCCGGCGCCGTCCTCTCGGGCACCCCCGCCCGCGCCGCGGTACGGCGGACCAGCTTCTCGGCCGTCCAGCCCGTCGCGTCCAGGGCCAGGTCGATCGAGCCCGCCCGCGGCTCCGCCGCACGGCCGCGCCGCAGCGACCACGGGCCGCGCTCCCGGTCGGCCAGGACGAGCGCCGAGTGCAGGACGGACCGGGCCTCCGTGTCGCCGTCGGCGACGAAGGCCAGTTCCACGGGCTCCGCGGCCCCGTCCTGACAGCCCCGCCCCGGGGCGGGCGCGCCCCGGCTCCCTTCCGGATGCACCGACGTCCCCCACCGCGCTCCGGTGTACGGCTCCGTACCCGGGCCGGCCGGTGTGCCGGGGCCGGTGCCCGCGGCCCGTCCCGCGCCGGTCGCCCGGTACGTGCCCCTGACCGTGCCGACGCCGGTGGCCGGGCCCCCGGCCGGTCCGCCGTCGCCGAGCCAGCGGGCGATCCAGCGGCGCAGCCCGAGCGCCTGGTCCCGGCCGGCCGCGCCGGGGACGAGCCGGATGGAGCCCGACACGGCGCGGGCTCCGGTGGCGTACAGCTTGATCTTCTCGTCGGCCAGGTGCCCCAGGACCGTCTCGGTCGGGATCATGTACGCGTGGCTGGAGGGCACCGGGAACTGCACCGTGCCGTGCTGGTGCACCAGGATGCCGATGACGGCGCCGGTACGGGCGTGCACCACCCCGCTGCCGCTGAAGCCGTGCCGGACCACGTAGGGCGCCGTCTCCGGGTCGAGCTGCACCCACTCGGGGCAGCGGCCCGGCCCGCCGCGCCCCATGAGCCGGGCGGTGATGTGCTCGCCGCCCGGCAGGTCCTTCGGGTATCCGACGGTGTACACCTGCTCACCCGGCGCCGGGATCTGCCGGTGCAGCACGGCGGGTTCCACCGGCGGCTCCTCGGCCAGTTGCAGCAGCGCGATGTCGGCGCTGAACTGCGCGGTGGGCGGCCGCAGATGGCGGGTGAGCACCTCTGCGGCCACCGGCCGGTGCCCCGTCGGCAGGGCACCGGGGAATTCGGCGTGGACATCGGGCAGGGGCGCCGGACGGCCCGGCCACCGGCCGTCGGCCGCGGCGGTCCGGCGAGCGGCCAGCACGACGTGCGCGCAGGTGAGCACCAGCCCGCCGGGCAGGAGCACACCCGCACCGAGCGGCGGGGCGTCCCGGCGTCCCCCCTGGAACAACCGGGCCCGCCAACATCCGTCGCCTGAGTAGTAGTTGGAAGTTCCCCCGAGCTCCCTCATACTCCGAAACGATAGCCGCGGGCAGTGACAATCGCTCCCCGCCGTGTGACGAAAGGGCCGTGATGGGCGCGAACGGCGGGCCGGGCGGACGGAGCGGCGACGAGGGCGCGGAGGCAGCCGGTCTGGCCGACGTCATCGGCCGCATCCGTGAGGAGCTGGAAACGGCACAGCGCGAGGGTGAGCGCAGCAGGCTCCGGTTCCTGGTGGACCGTGTCACCGTGGAGTTCGCCGTGCAGGTCCGCCGCGAGGGTTCCGGCCGGGGCGGTCTGCGGATCGGCGTGGTCACCGCCGAGGCCGGCGGATCGCTGTCCCGCGAGAGCACCCACCGCATCGCGATCGAACTCACGCCGCACGACCGGGACGCCCCTCCCGAGGGCCCGGGCATCAGCGTGGGCGGGCCTTCGTAGCGCCGCCCCGCCGGAGCGTCCCCGGGAGCGGGCACCGCGAGCGGACATGGGGAGCGGACACCGGCGCAGTCGGCCGGACGGCAGGTGGCGGCCGTCGCCGTCCGGTGGCACCTGCCGACCGCCGGCCGGGCCGCGGAGCCGGCCGTCACCGTACGCGGCGGTAGTCCCGTCCGGGCAACCCGTTCGCCAGCCCCCACGTGCGGCGCGCCCCGGGCCGGGTGAGAGTCGACTCAAACACCCCCTCCCTGAGGAGAGACCATGCGTCGCACTGCGATAACCGCCGTCGGCATCATCGCTGCCGGATTCCTCGCCGCCACTCCCGCGGCAGCCGCCACCGCCGGTGGCGGGGGCAAGCACCTGCACCACCGCACCGCCAGCCACTACCAGGCCGCCTATGTGGAGGCCGTGAATGCCGGCGGGCCGGACGGCGTGACCATCGGCGAGGCCGGAGCCACCTCGCACAAGAAGGTCAGCGACCTGAAGAAGCACAAGCACTTCTACCACCACTGGGTGCGCTGACCACTCGCGCCGCCCGGCCCCACCACGTTCCCCCGCCGCACCGGCCCGCAGCCCTTCGTCGCCCGCCTGGCGCGAAGGGCTGCGCCGTGCGCACAACCCCCGCACTCAGGCGGCGGCCCGGAGCTCCTGCTCCGTGTTCCGTTCGATCTCCGCCCGTACGCGGGCCAGCGCCCGGCTGATCAGCCGGGAGACGTGCATCTGGGACAGGCCCAGTTCGGCGGCGATGGCGCTCTGCGTCATGTCCTTGAAGAACCGCAGGTAGAGGATGTGGCGTTCGCGTTCGGGCAGCCGGGCCAGGGCGGGCTTGACCGTTTCGCGGTCCTCTATGAGGCCGAAGCGGCCGTCGGCCGTGCCGAGGGTGTCCATGAGGGTGTAGTCGTCGTTGTCGCCACTGCGGTCCAGGGCGACGTCCAGCGACAGGGACCGGTAGGTCTCCAGCGCCTCCAGGCCGAGCACCACGTCGTCCTCCGGGAGCTGGGCGTGCTCGGCGATCTGCGCCACGGTCGGCGACCGGCCGTCCAGGGTGGTGCTCAGTTCCCGTACGGCCTTGCGGACCTTGTTGCGCAGTTCCTGGGTGCGCCGGGGCACGTGCACGTCCCAGGTGTGGTCACGGAAGTGCCGCTTGAGCTCCCCCGTGATGGTGGGTATGGCGAACTGCTCGAAGGCGTCGGCGCGCTCGGGGTCGAAGCGGTCGACCGCCTTGACCAGGCCGAGGGCGGCGACCTGCTTGAGGTCGTCGAGCTGTTCGCCGCGCTCGCGCAGCCGCACGGCCTGCCGGTGGGCCAGCGGCAGCCAGGCGGTGATCACGCGCTGGCGCAGCCGCTCCTTCTTGGGCCCGTCCGGCAGCGTGACGAGCAGCCGGAGTTCCTCGTTGGTGTCGGGGTCGTCGTGACGGCGCCCGTGGCGGCGCGCGATCATGGTGGTGGCCATCGCCGGCTCTCCTTAGACGCTGGTGGGCGGTTCGCAGGCAGATGAGTGGCCACTCACCGGAAAACGGCAGACTGGCCCCTCTGGGACGGGGTGCCTGCGGTTCCGAAGCACTGACGCTCTTGTGTCCCGGCGTCGGTGCCTCACACTCCGGGGCCGGAATTTTTTCGCACCGCTTCTTGCCCTGGGGGCAAGAGCGCAGACGGACGCCCCCGTTGCCCCCGGCTCGGGTACCGGGGGCAGCGGGGGCGACGGGCGGGCGGCGGGCCCTTACTCCTCCAGCACCACCCGCCCGAACACCGTCGTCGTCAGCCCGAAGAAGTCCGCGTGGACGAGGCGCCGGGACACCGGGCGGGTGACGCCGTTCGCGGTGAGGGTGCCGGTGGCCGTCGTGCGGTCGGTGAAGTAGGTCTCGGACTCCTCGACGAGGAGCCGGTACAGGCTGGGCGACGGGAACCGGGCGGGTGGCGGGGTCAGTTCGCCGGTCCAGGTGAAGCCCGTGCCGTGCGGGGTGCAGACCAGTTCGGCGGTGGCGTCGGTCGCCGTCCAGTCCAGGTCGCCGCCGGAGCGGGCCCGCTGCTGCACGGTGACGGTGACCCGGCGGCTCGCCGCCATGCCGTCGCGTCCGGGACCGGTGAACTCGCCCGTGTCGTTGGCGGCGGCCGGGCCGCTCAGTCCGACGCGGATCCGGCCGTCGGCCGTCATCGCGGCGGTGACCGTACGGTCGGGCAGCAGCTGGACGAACTCCCCGGTGACCACTTTGGACAGGTGCAGGGGATCGACGGCGTACGGCTGGTAGCGGGCGAAGACGGGCCGCAGGCAGGGGAAGTAGGCGGGGCTGTCGGCGAGGTCGCCGAGGTTCACGTCGATGTCGCACGTCCAGAGGCCCAGTTGCTCGTCGTACTGCGGCGCGAACGCGGCGACCGTGACGGCCGCGGGCGTGCCGCCGACGGTCTCCGCGAGGAGCCGGTCCGTGGCGGTCACCGCGGCGTTCGGGAAGTTGGCGGGGCGCAGGCGCGGCAGGACGGAGTCGTCCGCCCAGACGGGGTCGGTGCCGCAGCGGGTGACGAGTTCGGCCGGGAGCCTGCTGCCGGGGTCGAGGACGACGGCGAGGAGTTCGTCGTCCCCGGAACTGAACCAGGGGCGGCGGAGGTGGACGCGTACGCCCGCGCTCCGGCGGGTCCGGGTCACCCGGTGCGCCGCGGTGTCCACCGTGCGTTCCCAGGTGAAGGTGGGGACGGTGTGGCTCACTTCGGGCGGCTCGGGACGGCGGGTGGCCGGCACCGGCCAGCCCCGGCCGGTGGGCCCGGCGGCGGCCGGGCCCCGGCTGGTGATCAGTTCGGGCCGGTCGGTGATCGCCGGGTGGAAGTACTCGCGGAAGCGGGTGGTCGCGGTCGGCGTGTAGGTGACGTTGCGGTGCCGGGTGTCGCGGAACTCGTGCCGTACGTCGGAGAAGGTGCGGGTGTCCCGGAAGCGGTCCGTGGTGAGGTCGCCCACGTGGTCGCGGCCGGTCACCCGGCGGGGCGCGGACTCCTTGACGTCGTCGAGCCACTCCTCCCAGGTCGCGTCCAGGTCGATCCGGCCGGTGCTCCTGGCGTGCAGGTTCAGGTCGCCGGAGACCAGTGCGAAGGTCTCTCCGGCCGTACGGCGGAAGCGCAGCTCGGCCAGGGACGGCGGGGCCAGCGGCTTCTCGACGGCGTGCACGAGCGTGAGTTCCGTCCACGGGGTGATCATCCAGTTCTCGCCGGCCGCCGACGCGGCCGTGAGCTCCCGCTGCTTCTCCGGGGTCAGGCGCAGCGGGTCGTTCCACAGGGGCGACGCGGTCAGCAGCCGCCAGACACGGAACAGCGGGAGGTCCGCCTCCGCGACACGGCAGCTCATGCGGACGGTCACCACCTCCGCCTTCGGCACGTACACGGTCAGGACGCCGCCCACCGGCGGGTCCGGCGGGCGGTCCCCCTCCACGATCCGCAGCCGCAGCGGCCGTGCCTGGGGCCAGGTGCCGGTGAAGTCGTAGGTGCGGTGGGGTTCGGCGCCCGTGCCCGGCAGTCCGCGCAGGGCGACGCCGCGGGCGGGGACGTCGGACAGGTACGGGAGCAGGAGCCGGCCGGCGTCGTGGACGACGTACTCGCCGGTGTGCAGGCCGTCGCCGCGGGCCACCGGCAGTTCGGTCAGGGGCGAGGTGTCGTGCGGGCTGTGCTTCGCGACGTGGATCTCTCCCGCGGCCTTCAGGTCACGGGTGACGCGGGGGTCCTCGGGGAGACTGACCACCGTGTCCAGGTAGCTGCCCGCCTCGCGGGACGCCGCGGCGAAGTACTGGCGGCGTACGGCTTCCGGTGCGCCGGGGCCGAAGGCGGCGTCGTACACGCCGTGCTGCTCGGCCGTCTGGAGTGCGCTCTTGGGCGGGCTGATGTGCCGTTCGTCGAAGGCGCGGTAGCGGCGGTCGAGGCCGTCGGCGGGCGAGTTCCTCCCGTGGTCGGGGACCTGCGGGTTGCGGAGGTCGGCCCATTCGCCGGGCGTCAGCGGCCGGCCGTCCTCGTCGACGGTGCTGCGGATGACGAGGTGCGGTTCCGACTCGCCTTCCAGGAACGGCCACCTCGGCACGATCACGGGCGGTGGTACGGGCTCCCAGCGGCCGTACGTGACGGGCTCGGTGGCGGTGCCCTCCACGGCGGGCGCCCCGGGGGCGAGGCTGTTGCCCGCGAGGTCGACCAGGCGGGCGCGCAGCCGGTACGTACGGCCGTAGCGCAGGGCGGGCAGCGTGCCGGGGGTGGGCCGGAACGCGACGGCGAGCGGGAAGCGGTCGGAAACCTCGGGTGCGGGCACCTGCGGCCGGTTGTCGGCGCCGAGCGTCCGGCCGGGCGGTGCGGCGGCCAGGCTCCAGCCGTGCCAGCCGAACAGTGCCTGGTGGACGTAGAGCTGGTGGTCGGCGGCGCGGTCGCGGGTGACGGCGGACGCCTTGACGTGCCCTTCGTCAGGTGCGGCGGTGAGCGGTACGGCCGGTGCGCCGGGCCGCCTGATCGCGTACTCCCCCGTCCGCGCGCACAGCGGGTACCAGGCGGTGACGCGCCCGGTCCGCTCGTCCGCCACGCCGACGTCGACGCGCAGACCGCGGACGAGGTGGGCGGCGTCCAGGACCGCGGCGGCGACGGGCCGCCCGTCGGGACCGACGCCCGCCGTGTGCCGGGCGTCGGCCTCCATCTGGTCGGCGAGGGCCCGGTCGCGGTCGTCGTGGACGACGGTCAGGCCCGCGCCGTGCAGGGCCGGTACGGCGGTGGGGTCGGCGGCGACGGCCGTGCCCGGTTCGCCCGTACCGCTCAGGTACTGGTCGAGGACGCGGGAGAACTCGACGAACTTCATCGCGGCGCCGTCGAGGTCCAGGTCGGTGGTGCGCACGGCGTCGGCGCCCAGCTTGAGCATCCGGTGACCGTGGAAGCCGTCGTCGGCGGCGTACGGTTCGAAGCGCCGGCCGGGGACGTGGCGCAGTGCCGTCCAGGGGCGCAGCGTCTCGTCGGTGTTGAGGTGTTCCTGGGCGGCCGTGAAGGTGACCCGGGCCTGCCAGTGGTCGGCGAGTCCGGCCGGGGGTGTGACGAGCAGATCGAGGGCGAGGCCGAAACGCCGCAGGAGTTCGGGGTAGTCGGCGAGGAGGGCGCACGCGGTGTGGAAGTCGAAGTCCGGTGCTTGCGGGGGAGGTTCGGCTTCGGGTGCGGCCGGGGGCCGTACGGCGGCGGAGGCCGCCGGGCGCGCGGCCCGGTCGTAGAAGCGGTACATCTCGGCGAGTCCGAGCAGCGCGCCGTCCCGCGTGTAGTCACGCGCGGTGCGGTCCATGTGCCGGGGGCGGTACGGGTTCGGGTCGGCGGTGGCGTCCTGCCGTCCGGCGGGCGGGGCGCCGATGAGGTCGTCGAGCCGGGGGTAGACGGTACCGACGTGGCCGGAGAAGGCCCGGATGGTGCGGGTCAGTACGTCGGTGAGGTCGCTGCCCTGGGGGTGGTCCCAGTCGGCGGCGGGCCCCTGCGTCTCCACGGGCGCCGCGAGATTCAGTTCGTCGCCGCCGGCCGGCGGGTTCGCGCGGCGGCCGGCCGTCGCGCTCACCGCCGCCTCGTACAGTGCCGTGACCTGGTCGTGCACCGCCCCGGCGGGGAACGAGCGCAGCACCGGAAGCGGTGCCGCGGTGGCGGCGAAGGCCCCGGTGGGCGCGTGGACCACCGTGTCGGGCTTGAACAGCTCGGTCCACAGCGCGCTGTCGGCCGGGGGGAAGCGCCCGGCCTGAACCGTGGTGGGGACGAGGACGCCCGGCCCGGTGGTGCCGGGCGCGCGGAAGGCGACCTGGAGCGCGGGCGCGTACGTCCGCAGGGTGTCCGGCCAGTCACGGAAGCCTGGGAACGTGTCGAGGCGGGTGCCGCCGGTGAGGCGGGGGCTGACCAGCACCGTCAGCCGCAGGGTGCCGTCGGCGGCCGGGCCGTCGGGCAGTACGGTCCACCGGATCGTCTCGGGCATGGCTCAGCTCACTTCCGCGAAGGCGGTGCAGTACTCGGTGACGGGGTCGCGCCGGGCGCCGGTGGCCGGGTCGGTGTAGGGCGCCATCATCTCGGCGAACGTGGGCGGCCGTGGCGGCTCCTCCGCCGCCGCCGCGCCGCCGAGCGGGGCGGGGGCGGGCCCGCCTCCCACGAAGCGTTTCTCACACTCGATCGTGACCGACTGCGACCAGAAGCCGATGTGCACACTGACGGAGATCCTGGCGCGCCCGTGGACCGTTCCGGTCGCGGTGTCGAAGGTGAGGTCGAGGTGGATCTCGATGGAGGCGGAGACGATGCCGAGGACGTCGACCTCGCCCCGGGCCCGGAAGTAGCCGGTCAGCCGGGACTCCCCGGTCTGCAGTTCCAGACGGAAGTAGATGCCGGCCATGACGGACAGGCTGCCGCTGGCCACGCCGAAGTTGAGCGAGACGGCGGCGCCGAATTCGAGGCCCGCCTCCAGGACGGCCACCCGCTGGGGCGTGAGGACGATGCCGAAGAACCCGCCGCCGCCGAGCAGCGAGACGGTGAGCCGGAAGGGGGCCTGCCGGCTGCAGAAGGAGAAGCCGATCTCCAGTGCCCGGCCGAGGAAGGGCAGGTCGAGGTAGGCGTCCAGGCGCAGGTTCTCCAGGCTGAACACGCCGATGGCCAGGTTCGGCAGCGGCAGCCCGTACCGGGCGACGATGCCGGAGGGCGTGACCTGGATGCCCGGCGGGTCGCTGAAGCCGTCCACCGGGATGAGCTTGCGCAGCGTCTGGACGAAGGAGAGCGGGCCGATGAAGTCGACGCTCTTGAGGACGACGTCGATGTCGGGTTTGCGGCCGGCCCGGGCGACGAAGCGGACGTGTTCGAAGCTCAGCCGCAGCGCGTTGAACTTCGGCACGAGGATCAGGGCGAAGTTCTCCAGGCTGCAACTGACGTCGGCGCCGACGCTCAGGTCCGGGCGCAGGGAGCCGCGCAGGTCGACGACGAGGGACAGCCGTCCGTCGGCGTCCGGCAGGAAGACCGGCGAGCCGTCCAGGAGGACGGGCTGGATGTCCGGGTTCCACTCCAGGCGCGCGTTGACGGTCTCCGGGAGCCGGAAGCCGTTGGCGGCCTGTTGTACGGCGTCGCGCAGCGCGACGACCTCTCCGGCGGCCCGGGTCCAGGTCGCGATCTGCTGCTGGACGCGGGTGAGCAGGGTCCGTACGCCCGGGTCGGTGCCGGCGGGCAGGGTGTCCAGCAGGTTCGTCAGTGCGGCGGCGAAGGCGGCGAAGGCGGCGTCGACCTGCTGCATCGTGATCGGTCCGGTACGGCCGGCGAGTCCCTGGGCCACGAAGTCCCCGACGACGGTCACGAACTTCTCCGCCGTGTCGGCGACCTGGCGGGCAGCGGCCGGGTAGCGGTCGAGTTCGTGGCTGAGCAGTTGCCGGACGCGGCCGAGGTCGGAGAGGAAGCCGGTGACCGTGCTGACGGTCTCGGTGAAGAAGTTGGGCACCTTCAGGGCCTTGCCGAGCCCGTCCACGCCCTTGATCACTTCGGCGAGCGGTACCACGCCCAGCAGGCTCGGGCCGACCGCGTCGAGGACGTCCAGCGGGCGGAAGAACTCCTCCGGGCGGAAGGTTCCGTCGGCGATGAGCTGGAGCGGGTCCTCGCCGCCGACGGCCGGGACGCCCGAGACCGGTCCGGTCAGGCGGGACAGACCGGACACGATCATGCTGGGGGCGGTGAGGCCGCCGGACCGGTCGCTCTGCCGGCCGAAGTCCATCCGCAGCGGCTGACTCCCGGGAGTGAGCAGGCTGAGGAAGACCTGCCCCGCGTTGGCCTTGCGTACCGGGCCGCCGACGGTGTCGAAGCCGGACAGGGCGTACCGCCGCGCATAGGCGACGGGCACCGTGGCGTCCGTGCCGCCGATCCGTCCGACGGCGGGCACGGCGGCCTGTGCCCAGCGCAGTTGCGGAAGGAACTGGGCGTTCTTCGACAGGGCCGGGTCGCCCGGCGCCGGGTCGGCCAGCGCGGGCGGCGCCGCCATGCCCCACACCATCCGGGTCACGTCGAGCCGGGTGTCGTCGGGCCGGAGGGTGGGCGCGAGCGCCACCGACTGGCCGAGGAGGTCGGCGCTGGCCTCGACCGGGTGCTCCGGCGCCGCGGCGCCGGGTGCGGCCGCGGCGGTCGGCGGGTTGCGGTCCAGGGCGTTGTACTCGGCGACGGCCGCGGCGAGTCCGGCGCCGGTGGCCAGCGTCTCGTCGAGGAAGAGCAGCGGTGTACGGAACTCGACGGTGTTCCCGCCGTGGTCGACCGCGGTGACCTTGAAGTGGAACGGCCGCTCCGCGGGGGTCGCGGGGAAGAACTTGCGCCGGTCGGCGGGCGGTACGAGGTTCGGTGTCTCCACGGTGTCCAGGCGCACGCTGGTGAAGGGGAACAGCACGTTCGCCAGGTCGCTCGCGGGGTCGGGCCCGTTGGGCAGCGCGGTCTTCGGATCGTACGTGCGCAGCGGCTGCCGTACCACGACGAACTCCCGCTGGATCAGGTAGGCGGCCCGGGAGGCGTCGAACTTCCGCTCGGTGACGCGGACGTACACCGCCTTGTGTCCGAAGGGGCACAGGAATCCCTCGCGCATCACGCGGACGTAGTGGTCGCGTCCCATGGCGGCCCGATGGCGCCATTCGGACAGCGAGACGCCGCGCGGCCGTCGCGGCCAGGAGCCGAGGCCGTCCAGCCAGCCGCCGGCCGTGGAGAGCATCAGCAGCCGTACGGCCACGGGGTGCGGGACGTACGGGCTGCCGTCCGGCTCGATCAGGCCGGCGCCGGTGGTGAGGTCGACGATGTCCCGCCGGTCGTCCGGCTCCAGCGCCTGCCGGAAGGCGTACGGCGCGCCCGGGTCGCCGCCGCGTTCGCGGTTCCACACCGCGCGGACCGTCCCGGTGTCGAGCCGGGTGTGCCAGAGCGGGACGCGGGCGCCGGGCTCGGGCTCCGGAATCCTGCCCCGGTGGATCCACCTGCCCTTCTGCGAGGGAGACAGGTACAGCCGGTAGGGAAGTTCGATGCCGGTACGGGGGCGGGCCGGGTCGGCGAGCGGGTCCTGCGGCCCGGCCGCCACGGCCGGTGCTCCGGCTTCCGTCTCCTCCGCCGCCGCGCCCGCCGCTGCCGCGAGGGCGCGCGCGGTCTCGGGGCCGAAGCGGGCGGTGAGTTCGGTCGTCGTCCGCAGCAGCCGCACCAGCGCCATGGCGCGGGCCGCGGCGTCCTGCCCGCCCGGTGCCGCGGGCGGCGGCCGGAACGCCGGTGCCGCGGGGGCGGGCGTGTCCGGTTCGCGTGCCGCGTCCACGACGCGCAGCGGGAGCCTGCGCATGGCGTCGAGCAGTCCGTCCTCGGTGAACGGCACCGCGTCCCGCGGGCCCACCTCGAAGACCAGGACACTCCGGCCGCTGATCAGGGAGCCCACCGGCAAGTCGCGGGACTCCCCCGGCACTTCGTCGCTGAAGGCCTGTTCCACCGTGTGCTGCGGTCCGAAAGTGACCGCGATCCAGCCGTCCGCCTGCGCGTCCGCCCGGACCAGCCGCCGGTCCCCGCCGGTGCCTTCCACCGTCAGCCCGGCGAAGCCGAACGACAGGTCGAGCAGGTCGGTGCCGCGCAGCAGACGCAGTGCTGCCGGAGTGCTCATGACGCCCCCTAGCCCTGCGCGCCGAGCGGGGTCTGATCCCCCGTCCCTCGCGCGCAGCCCCGCCTACCTCCTATCTCCAACAGCGCCCCCGCACCAGACGGTGCGCGGCGCTCCACCAGGGCTAAATGTGTTCGGGGGGTCTCAGGATGTTCCGCACGCCTTGCGCGGCGCCTCGTCCGGCAGATATTCGGCGTGTTCCGCAGGCGTCAGCTCGCGGTTGACGGCGCGGCAGATCCGCTTGACGGACTCGGCGGGGCCGGGCAGGGCCACTTCCCGCAGGCGTACCACTCCGTCGCTGCTGCCGGTGGCCAGCGAACGGCCGTCGGGGCTGAACGTCACCGACCGTACGAGGCCGGTCTGGCCCGCGTAGGTGGCGCGGGTCCGGCCGGTGGCCACGTCCCACAGCCGTACGCTGCCGGTGTCACGTCCGCTGGCGGCCAGGGTCCGGCCGTCGGGGGTGAAGGCCACCGCGCCCAGCGCGCCGATGGAGTGGCCGGTGATGGTGGTACGGGGCTTGCCGGTGACCACATCCCACAGGCGTACCGACCCGTCGGCGCCGCCACCGGCCAGGGTCCGGCCGTCCGGGCTGAACGCCACCGCCCCGGCGTCGCCGCGGGGGCCGGTCAGGACGGTCCGGGCCCGGCCGGTGGCCACGTCCCACAGCCGTACGGGGCCGTGCCGGCTGCCGCTCGCCAGGGTCCGGCCGTCCGGGCTGAAGGCGACCGAAAGGGCCGGCGTGGTACCGGAGACGGGCAGGGCCCGGGTGCGGTGGCTGCGGGTGTCCCACAGCAGCAGCGCTCCGGACCCGTCGGTACCGGCCAGGGTCCGGCCGTCCGGACCGAAGGCCACCGCTTCCCCCGTGAAGCGCGCCAGTGTGGCGCGGAGCCGGCCGGTGGCCACGTCCCAGACGCGCAGGCCGGTGCGTCTGCCGGTGGTGGCGAGGGTGCGGCCGTCGGGGCTGAACGCCACCGCGCGGACGCGGTCGCCCGTGCCGCTGCCGGACCGGCGCCCGAGAATCCGGCTCCCGCGCGTGCCGAGATCCCAGACGCGTACGGTGCCGTCGTCGCTGCCGCTGGCCAGCGTACGGCCGCCCCGGCCGTACGCCACGGCGCCCACCGGCCCGGAGTGGCCGGTCAGGGTGGTGAGGGTATCGCCGAGGGCGGTGTTCCACAGCCGGACCGTGCCGTCGTCGCTGCCGCTGGCCATCGTGTGCCCGTCCGGGCTGAACGCCACCGAGCTGACGCGGCGCGCGTGGCCGGGGAGGGTGCCGAGGTTCGCGCCGGTGGCCACGTCCCACAGCCGTACGGTGCCGTCGTCGCTGCCGCCGCCCAGGATGCGGCCGGAGGGGCCGAAGGCCATCGCGATCACGTATCCGGCGGGTCCGGCGAGGGTGGTACGGGCTTTGCCGGTGGCCACGTCCCACAGCTTGATGGCGGCCTCGTCGCTGCCGTAGATGGCCAGCGTGCGCCCGTCCGGTCCGAACGCCACCGCCCTGTTGCTGCCCGCGGGCGTTTCGAGCCGGGCGCCGGCGGCGCCGGTGGCCGCGTCCCACAGGCGTACGGTCCCGTCCAGACTGCCGGTGGCCACCGAGCGTCCGTCGGGGGCGAAGGCCACCGAGACGACCTTCCCGGTGTGACCGCGCAGCGTCGCGGTGAGCGCGCCGGTGGCCGTGTTCCACAGGCGCACGGTGCCGTCGGTGCCGCCGGCGGCCAGGGTGCGGCCGTCCCGGCTGAAGGCCGTGGCCGCCACCGGGCCGCCGTGCCCGCCGAACGTCGCGCGGGTACGGCCGGTGGCCACGTCCCACAGCCGCCAGGCTCCCCCACCGGTGCTGCCCGCCAGCGTGCGCCCGTCGGCGCTGAAGGACAGGGCGGCGAGGTTCTCCGCAGGCGCGGGGAGGACGGCGCGGACCGTTCCGGCGGGCATGTTCCACAGGCGTACGGTGACGTCGTGCCCGCCGCCGGTCGCGAGGGTGCGCCCGTCGGGGCTGAACGCGACCGCCCGCACCCCGCCGGAGTGCGCGTCGAGCCGGCGCCGCAGCGGCACGTCCACAGCGCTGAACAGCCCCGCGACGGCTTCCTTGGTGGGGGCGGTCCGGTAGGCGTGGACCGCCAGGAGGGAGGACAGGTCCGGCCAGTCCCCCATGAGGGCGGAGGACTGGGCGGCGAGCTGCCGCGACAGGGAGATCCGCTGGGCGGCCACTGCCGCGTCGCGCTGCCGTTCACTCGTACGGAACTGGTCCCAGGCGACCAGCCCGGCGGCGAGGGCGAGGGCGAGGAGGACGGACAGGGTGGCGGCGGACTGGCGCAGCCGGCGGGTGGTCCGGGCGGCGGCGCGCCGCTCGCGGTCGCGCGCCGCGACGCTGGCGGTGAGGAAAGCGCGTTCCAGCGGGGTGAGTTCGTCGGAGGTGCCGCCGGGCGACGGCACGGAGCCGCCCGTCTCCTCCGGAAGGCTCCCCTCCTCGGGGGCGAACGCCTCCTCGGCGGCGTCCAGCCGGGTACCGCGGTACAACGCCCCCGGATCGCGGTCGAGTTCGTCCCACAGTCCGGCCGCCTCCGTCAGCCGGCGGTGCACGATCAGGCGCCCGCGGTCCTCCTCGATCCAGCCGCGCAGCCGGGGCCAGGAGGTGATCAGCGCTTCGTGGGCCAGGTCCACGGTGTCCTGGTCCACCGTGATCAGACGGGCCCTGGCCAGTTGTTCGACGACCTGCGCGGCGGCCGGGTCACCGGCGTCCAGCTCGGCCCTGGCCGCGGGCCGGCGGGTGTCCGCCGCCCCTTCGCCCGGGGTGATCAGGCGCAGCAGCATCCGGCGGGCCGTCCCGGCCTGCCGCGGCGAGAGGCGGCCGTAGAGCTGTTCGGCGGTCTGGGCGACCGCGCCGTGGACGCCGCCCGCCGCCTCGTACGCCTGGAGCGTCAGGGTACGGCCGCGGCGCCGCCGCCAGGTCTCCAGCAGGACGTGCGAGAGCAGGGGCAGGCTGCCGGGCTCCTCGGCCATCTCCTCGACGAGGCGGGCGGTCAGGGACCGTTCCACGATCAGGCCCTCGGCGGCCGCCGGCTTGACGATGGCCTCCCGCAGTTCCTGCGGTGACATCGGGCCGATGGGCAGGCTCGCCTCGTGGATCACGTCGGCCAGTTCCCGGTGCGCCAGGCACCTGCCGTAGAAGTCCGCCCGTACGCCCAGCACCACACGCAGGCGGCTCGCGGGGTCGCCGGCCGTCACAACGCGTCGGAGGAACGCGTTCCGTTCGTCGGGGTCGGCGCAGAGGGTGAAGACCTCCTCGAACTGGTCCACCACGAGCCAGGTGTCCCCCGGCGTCCCGGCCGGGGAGAACAGCCGGCCGGCGTCGCGCTCGGGGCGGGCGCCGGGGGTGAGCACCCGGATCGCGGCGGGCGGGGACAGGCCGAGCGGCGGGTCGGCGGCGGGCTGCCGCAGGCGGGCGATGAGCCCGGCACGCAGCAGGGACGACTTTCCACTGCCGGACGGCCCGAACACCGCGACGACCCGGTGTTCGCGCACCCGCCGCAGCAGTTCCTCGGTGAGCCGTCGGCGGCCGAAGTAGCGCGTGTGGTCGTCCGGTTCGAAACGGGCCAGGCCGCGGTAGGGCGCGACGGCACCGTCCTCCTCCGCTTCGAGGACCCGGGCCGCGTCCTCCCGTACGGCTTCGTGCCAGCGCCGTTGCCAGTGCCCGGTGTCCCCGCCGCACGCCGTCACGTACGCCAGCGCCACCGGGAGGGACGGCAGCTTCTCCCCCGCCGCCGCCTGGGAGAGCACGGCGGCCGAGTAGTCCGCCCGTTCCGCCATGGCCCGGTAGGTCGGACTGCCCGCCTCCAGGCGCAGCTTGCGCAGTTCGTACGCGAACCGCTGTACCGGACCCGCCCCGGGGTCCACGGGCTTTTCGCGACGCCCCATGCGGCCTCCGCGCCGAGCTGACCGGGCAACGCCACGGTACGGAGACCGGTGGGACGTCACAAGGCCGGTTTCCGGCCGTGCGGGCCATTGATTGGACGCACGGAAACGGGCTGCCAATCAATGGCCGGTGCGGTGAAGTGGGCCGTACCCGCGCCGGTCCACGGTGCCCGCGTCCGCGCCCTCCGGCGTCGACGGGGCCGGGCCGGCGCGGCACCGCACCGTGGTGCGGCCGGTGGGTGGGCGGGCATCCTCACGGGGGTGGGATGCCCGGCACCCGGATCACGTCAGCCGCATACCGGTGGCGGTGACGATCGCGTCGTAGTCGCCCTTGAGGCCGCCCTCGCCCACGTAGCAGCGGTATCCGCTGGGCTTGTCGATCGGCACCAACTGCACCGCGGGAGCCTCGTCGCAGCGCAACGAGCGGGCCGCCTTGCCCCCGTAGATCCCGTACTGCTTCCACGCCCGGGCCCGCATCCCCTCGGCGGTCAGCACGCCGCCCTTGGTCGGCGTGGCCGTGTACTGCATGAGGATGAAACCGCCCTTGGTCTCGACGCGGAAGGGCACGTCGACTCCCATGTACTTCACGGTGCAGGTGAAGGTCTGGGGCTGGTCGCCGACCTCTTTGGTGTCGCAGGTACTGCTGGTCGGCTTGGAAACCGCGCCGCCCATGGAGAGCACCCGGGTCTCCAGGTCGTACTTGATCTGCTCCAGCACCGGCGCCTCCTTGCCGGGCGCCGGGTGCTGGGGAGCGGCCTTCTCGGGCGGCGCGGCCGTCGGGCTCGGCACCGGGGTGCCCTTGGCGGACGCCGGTTCCCCGGACGCTCCGCAGGCGCTGGCCGCCGAGACCACCAGGGCCACCGTCGCCGCCGTACGTATCCATTTGTTGTGCTGCACTGCTGCTTCCCCGTTTTCCCCGTCGCGCGCGGACCGCCCGACGCGGCCTGCACACCTTGTTCCATGACCGCCCGATCTTAGGACGCGCGCGGCGTGGCGGAGGAAGGGGGTCCGCAGGGGGTGCGGGCCGTGTCCCGGTCCGCCTCAGCCGAAGTCGTAGTCGAAGGTGTACGGAACGGACGGACTGCCCTGCTCGGCCGTGAACTCCCCGGTGCCGCGCAGCCCGGCCAGCTCCCCGGTGGCCGAGCCCGGTACGACCTCGAACGCGCAGCGCACGCTTCCTCCTTCGTCGAACGAGCCGCGCTCCTCCACGGCGAAGGTCCCCCGCCGCCCGTCGACGGTGCCCGCCAGCAGCTCCATCCCCGTGAACCCACCGGTCTGCTCCGTCAGGTAGAGGACGGTGTACTCGCAGGTCGTGCGGGCTGCCTCGATGCCCCCGGCGAAGGTGTTGGTGACGGCGGCGTGGGCGAGCCGCGGAAAGGTGTCCTCCTCGCCGAGGGCGCGCTCCTGCCAGTCGGCGTAGGTGAAGTGGCCGGTGGTGCGGGTGCGTTCGGCGCTGGTTTGTGCAGACATGGCGACGGTGGTCCTTTCGTCCGGCCGCGCGGTGCGGTCCGCGCGGTGCGGTCCGCGCGGTGCGGTTCTCTTGGTGCGATCGAAGTCTGGCCGCCGTACCTGACACCTTCTGTCAGGTACGGCGCGACAATGACCCCATGCGCGCCGACCGTCTGCTCTCCCTCCTCCTGCTGCTCCAGAACCACGGCCGGATGACCGCGGCCGAACTGGCCGCCCGGCTGGAGGTGTCCCCGCGTACGGTCTACCGGGACGTCGAGGCACTGGGCGCCGCGGGCGTCCCGGTCCGCTCCGAACGCGGCCCGGAAGGCGGCTACTCGCTCATGGACGGCTACCGCACCCGGCTGACCGGGCTGAACGATGCCGAGGCGGAAGCACTGTTCCTGGCGGGCGTGCCGGGGGCCGCGCGGGAACTGGGCCTGGGCGCGGTCCTGGCGACGGCTCAACTGAAGCTCCAGGCCGCGCTACCGTCCGGCCTGGCGGCGCGGGCCCGCCGCCTCCAGGACTGCTTCCACCTGGACGCCGCCGCCTGGTTCCGGCAGGCGGACCCGGTACCCCACTTGGCGTCCGTGGCCCGCGCCGTCTGGGAACAGCGGGTGCTGCACGTCCACTACCAGGCGTGGAACGGCCGTGCGACGCACCGGGAGCTGCGCCCGCTCGGCCTCGTCCTGAAGAGCGGCATCTGGTACGTGGTGGCCTGGACGGACGGCCCGCCACCGGGCGACGGCACCCTGCGGACCAGGACCTACCGGATCTCCCGCCTGGTGCACGCCGAGGCGACGGACACGCTCTTCGAGCGGCCGGCCGGCTTCGACCTGGCCGCCTGCTGGGAGGAGTCCTCCCAGCGCTTGGAGGCCGGACTGCACCATACGACGGCACGGCTACGGATCTCCCCGCGCGCGCAACGGCTGTTGCCCATGCAGTTCGGCGCAGCCGGCAGCCAGGCTCTGGAAGGCGCCGGGCCGCCGGACCACGAGGGCTGGGTGCTGGTGGACCTCCCGGTCGAGGCCCCGGCCGTCGCGGTCGGTGACCTCCTCCGGCTGGGTGCGGAGGCCGAGGTGCTGGGCCCGCCCAACCTCCGTGCCGCCGTCGCCCGCACAGCGTCCGAACTGGCGGCACGGTACGCGGCGGCCTGAGCCCGCCACCGGGGCACGGCCCCTCGGCCCGGCAGTCGCACGCCGCGGCAGGGGCCGCCCCGCTCAGCCCCGCGCCCCCGGTCCGGGCACCGCCACCGCCGCGTCCAGATGCGCGGCCACCTCCCGCCCGATCCGGGTCAGTGGCTCCGCCTGGGTCATGGCGTGGTGGGTGCACGCGATGTCGTGGTTCTCGATGTGTCCGGTGACCAGGTGGCGCCAGGTCTCGGCGGCCGGTGCGTGGGCGGGCTTGCCTTCGGTGGCATGGAAGTACAGCAGGTCGCCGTCGAAGATGCCCTCGGAGAACGTCGGCAGCAGCTTCACCGAGTTGGTGAACACCTCGGTGACGGCGGTGAGCCGGTCCTCGCCGAGCGCCGGGTGCTGCTTGAGGGAGTCGAGCAGCTCACCGCCGCCCTGTCCGCGCAGCACCGCCGCCACGCCCGGGACGGTCAGCGGCCGCGCGAACCGGTCCGGATCGTGCCCGGCCGCCTCCAGGAGCAGGGCCAGGATGTCGTGCTCCGTGACGGCGGAGTCCGTCGTTCCGTGCGGGTCGATGGGGTGTGAGTCGAGCATGGCCAGCAGCGCCACCCGCTCGCCCCTGGCCTGGAGCCGGACCGCGATGGCGTGGGCGAGCGCGCCGCCGAGCGACCAGCCCAGCAGGTGGTACGGCCCGGCCGGCTGTACGGCGCGGAGCTGCCCGACGTAGTCCCCGACCATCTCCTCGAAGGTGGCGGGCAGTGCCGCGCGCCGCGCCAGCCCGCCGGCCTGGAGCCCGTACACCGGGACGTCCGGGTCCAGGTGGCGCAGCAGCCCGGCGTAGCACCAGCTCAGGCCGCCGGAGGGGTGGACACAGAACAGTGGGGGGCGGCTTCCCCGGGTGCGCAGCGGCAGCAGGGCCTCGAAGCCGTCCGATCCGCCGCCGGTGCGCAGCACCTTGACGAGTTCGGCGACGGTGGGGGCGTCGAACAGCGCGCGGATGGACAGCTCGGTGCCCAGGGCGGAGCGGATACGGCTGATGAGCTTGGCCGCCAGCAGGGAGTGCCCGCCCAGGGCGAAGAAGTCGTCGTCGACGTCGACCTGCCGTACACCGAGCACCTCGGCGAACAGCGTGCACAGCACCTTCTCCTGAGGGCTGCGCGGCTGCCGCCCGTTGCAGACGGCGGGGGCCTCCGGCGCGGGCAGGGCGGCGCGGTCCAGCTTGCCGTTGGCGGTCAGCGGCAGGTGCTCCAGGAGGACGAAGGCACCGGGGACCATGTACTCGGGCAGGCGGGCGGTCGCCCAGGCGCGCAGGATGTCCGCGTCGACCGGTGCGGGCGCGGCGGTGCCGGAGCCGGAGCGGCGTGAGGCGGGGACCCGGCCGGGCGCGGTGCGGCCGGCCGGGCGCTGGGGGGCGACCGGTACGACGTACGCGGCCAGGCGCCGGTCGCCGGGGGTGTCCTCCCGTACGGTGACCACCGCGTGGGCGACGCCCGGGTGGCGGGCCAGTGCCGTCTCGACCTCGCCGGGCTCGATGCGGAAGCCGCGTACCTTGACCTGTCCGTCGGCGCGGCCGAGGTATTCGAGGATGCCGTCGGGCGTCCAGCGCGCCCGGTCGCCGGTCCGGTACATGCGCGACCCCGGCGCGCCGCAGGTGCAGGGCACCCCGGGGTCGCCGCAGGTGCCGGCGGCCGAGCCGCTGCCCGCGTGGGCGAACGGGTTGGCGACGAACCGCTCCGCGGTCAGCGCGGGACGGCGGAGGTAGCCACGGGCGATCTGGTCACCGGCCAGGTACAGCTCCCCCGGTACCCCGGCCGGCACGGGGTTGAGCGCGGCGTCGAGCACGTACGCCTGCACGTTGCGTCCCGGCCGTCCGATGACGGGCTGTTCCCCTTGGTCGGCGATGCGGCAGTACACGGCGTCGACGGTGCACTCGGTCGGGCCGTAGTAGTTGTACGCGGTGGTGCCGGGCAGGGCGCGCAGCGTCTCCCAGAGGGCGGCGTCGACGGCTTCGCCGCCCACCATGAGGATGCGGGGCCGGTGCCGTGCGCCGGTGAACAGTCCGGCGGCGATCAACTGGTGCAGGTAGGTGGGGGTGAGGTCGAGGAAGTCGATGCGCCGGTCGGCGATGTAGTCGACGAGGGCGGGCGGGTCGAGGCGTACGGCGTCCTCGACGAGGTGGAGTTCGTGGCCGGCGGCCAGGAACAGCGGGCCTTCCCAGGCGGTGTCGAAGGAGAACGCGGCGGTCAGCGCGGTCCGCAGGCGGCGCCGGGCCGCGGCCGTCTCCGGGTCGATCAGCTCGGCCCGGTGGTCGAAGAACAGGTTCGTCAGCTGGCGGTGTTCCACGACGACGCCCTTGGGCTGCCCGGTGGAGCCGGAGGTGTAGCTGACGTACGCCGGGTGGCCCGGTGCCAGCGGGGCCCGCCGGTCGGCGTCCGTGGGGTCGGTGTCGGGACGGAGGTCCAGCTCCCGGGCGGCGGCCGGGGTGTCGAGGCACAGCGTGGTGGCGGTGCCGGGCAGGTGCCCGGCGGCCGCCGTCGTGGTGAGGACGCAGACCGGGCGGGTGTCGGCGAGCAGGAAGCGGATGCGTTCTGCGGGCAGCTCCGGGTCGACCGGTACGTACGCGGCGCCCGTCTTGAGGACGGCCAGCAGGCCGGCGAGGTGGTCGGCGGTGCGCGGCAGGGCCAGCGCCACGAACGTCTCGGGCCCGGCGCCGCGTTCGATCAGCGCGTGCGCCAGCCGGTTGGCGCGGACGTTCAGTGCGGCGTACGAGAGGGTGGTGGCGCCGCACACGAGAGCGGTGGCGTCGGGCGTGCGGCGGGCCTGCTCCTCGAAGAGCGCGGGCAGCGTGGTGACCGGCACCGTACGGGCGGTGTCGTTCCATCCGGTGGTCACCCGGCGGCGCTCGGCCGCGGGCAGCAGGTCGATGCCGCCGACGGGCTGTTCGGGGTCGACGCCGGCCAGGGTGTCCAGCAGGGCCAGGAAGCGGCGCTGGTGGGCGGCGGTGACCTCGGCGTCGTACAGGTCCGGGTCGGCCTGGAAGTCGATGCGCAGGCAGCCGTCGTCGGTCCGCTCGTAGACGTTGACGCCGAGGCCGGTGACCGGGCCGTTGGAGAGGTTGTGCAGGGTGGCCGGGTGCCGCCCGAAGGCCAGCTCCGGGTCGTAGCTCATGATGTTGATGCCCCAGTCGCCGAGCGGGCCGCCGGTGTGCGCGGCGCCCAGCTCCTGGACGAGGTACGGCGAGGGGTAGCGCTGGTGACGCAGCAGGCCGCGGGCCCGCTCGGAGGTGTGCCGCAGCAGTTCGCGCACGGTCGTGTACGGCTCCAGCCCGACCTGGAGCGGCAGCACGTTGGCGACCATGCACGGCGTGCTGCGCGGTACGGCGCCGACGCGGCCGGTCACGGTCAGGTCCAGCGTCACGTCGGTGGACCCGCTCATCCGGTGCACGTACAGCGCGAGCGCGGCCATCGCCACCACGGGCAGCCCCGTCCGGGTCTGCCGGGCCAGCGCGCGCAACCCGTCGGCAGCGGGTGCGGGGAGGTGGCCGGTCTCGCGTACGAAGCGGTGCGGGACGGTGGCCAGCCGGCTGGCGAGTCCGGTCCCGGCGGTCTGTCCGGCGAAGCGCTCGGCCCAGAACGCGCGGTCCCGGGCGCACCGTTCGGAGGCGTGGTAGTCGGCCTCGTCGGCCAGCAGTTGTTCCAGGGTGCCCAGGTCGCTGGGCGGGCACTCCTCGCCCGCCTCCAGGGCGCTGTAGATCTCGGCGACGCGCCGGATCAGGAGCGAGAAGCCGTAGCCGTCCAGGACGATGTGGTGCAGCGCCATGTACAGCACGCAGTGGTCGTCGGGAAGCAGCAGCACGGCGAAGCTGAACAGCGGGGCGCGGCGCAGGTCGGCGGGCTTGCGCAGGTCGGCCCACATCCACTCCTTCGCGCGGGTCCACGGGTCGGCCGGCGCGACCACCCGGGCCGGGCCGGGCCGCGGGCCTGTGGGGCGGCCCGCCGCCTCCCGCAGGTCGACGACGGGCAGCGGCCAGTCGTCCGCGAGGTCGGGTACCTGCCAGACGCCGCCGTCCTCGTCGGTCTCGAACCGGACCCGCACGGCGTCGATGCCGGCCACGGCGCGGCGCACCGCGGTGTCCAGCACGGCCAGGTCGACCGGGCCGTGGATGTCCACGTACTCCGCGGCACGGTAGATCGGGTTCTCCGCGTCCAGCTGCTGGGAGAACCACATCCCCGTCTGCGCGACGGTCAGCGGCAATCGGCGACCGCGGTGGCCTGGCTTCCTGTTCATGCTTGCCGTCTCCTGACGAAGGTGCTGGTGTACAACGGCGACCGGGCCGTGGCGGGGCCGGGCGACCGGTCGCGGCTCACGCGCCGTAAAGGGCCAACGAGCACCACACGACGGGTGTATCGGTTCGTCGGCAAATCTCTTTGGACAGGTGTACGGAGACGGAGGCGGCGCACGCGCCGCGGGCCGCCCGGGGAACCGCTGACGCGCAGCTCACAGGCGGAACAACGAGGGCGGGGCCGGGCGGTTCCGGGGCCCGGACGGCTTCCCGCCGACCGGGCCGGCAGTCAGGCGTACGTCGAATGCGTGCGCCAGAACGGACCGCCGGGGTCACTCACCGGGGCGTACGGGGCCGGGGTGTACCAGGTCCGACGGGTCGGTGTTGGCGCCGCACACGACCACGCACACCCGCTCCCCCGGCGCGGGCCGGTACGCCCCGGACCGGAGGGCGGCGAGGGCGGCCGCCGTGCCGTGCTCGACCGCCAGCCTGCGGTCGTCCCACAGGCTCCGGCGCGCGGCCACGATCGCCTCGTCCGGGACCAGCAGCGAGACCGCCCCGGCCCGCCGCGCCCAGTCCAGCGCCATCCGGCTGGCGCGGCGGGCGCCCAGCGAGTCCGCGGCTACGGAGTCCACCGGGACGTCGACGACCCGGCCCGCCTCGATCGCGGCGTTCAGCGCCCGGCAGTTCTCCGGCTCGACGGCCACGACCCGTACGCCGTGGTGGTGCGCGGCCGCGGCGACCCCGCTGAACAGTCCACCGCCGCCGACCGCGACGACGACCGTGTCCAGGCCGGGCAGCGCGGCCCGGATCTCCTCCAGCAGGGTGCCGGCCCCGGCCGCGATCAGCGGGTGGTCGTACGCGTGCGCCGCCAACGCCCCGGCCCGCGCGGCGTGTTCCTCGGACGCCTCCAGCGCGGCGGCGTACTCGGTGCCCACCTGGCGCACGTCGGCACCGAGCAGGCGCAGCCGGGCGACCTTGACCGGCGGCGCGGTCTCCGGCAGGAACACCGTCGCCCGGACGCCGTGGCGGCCCGCCGCCCAGGCGCAGGCCAGCCCGGCGTTGCCTCCGGAGGCGATGACCACCCCGGCCTCGGGCAGGGTGCCGGCCTCCCGGTGCGCGGCGATGAAGTTGGCCGCGCCACGGGCCTTGAAGGACCCGGTGTGCTGGGTGAACTCGTAGGCGAGCCAGCCCTCACCGGGGCCGAACCCGCCCGGGTCGACCGGTGCGACGGTGACCGGGCGCACGTCCCCGGCGATCCGGCCGGCCGCCGCCCGCACGTCGTCGTAGCCGATGCTGCTCATCGCGGACCACTCTCCCGGGTCGGAACGTCGGACGTCGTGTCACGGTGCCGTCGGCGCGGCGGGCGGAGCCGCCCTACCGGCCGGACCGGACCGGACCGGACCGGACCAGTTGATCACGCGCCGCGTCCGGGGCACCCGGCCGCCCCGGTCTCGGCCCCGTCCCCGGCCGTCCCGGCCCCGGCCCGGCCGCTCCGGCCTCGGCCACCCCGGCCCTGGCGCCACCCCGGCCCCTTAAGGGCGAAAGTCCCGCCCGGCCAGGACTTTCCGCCCTTGGCGCACGGGACCACCGACCGAAATGATCTTGATACGCCGAGCCGGCGGCGCGTCCGAGCCGCCGGCCGACCGAAGGAAAGTACCCGCACGTCATGACATTACGTACGCCGGCCGTGATCACGTCGAGCGCCGCGGCGGCCCTCCTCCTGGGCCTGCTCCAGGCACCCGCCGCGCACGCCGCCGACCGGCCGCAACCGTCCGGCGCCCGATCGCTGGACAACGTGCTCTGCATCTACAGCACCGAGATCACCGACCGCACCACCGGCGGTTACGTCTGGGACATCGGCAAGCGGGCCCACGCGCTGTGGAAGAGCGACGACTTCAAGAAGAAGTACGGCGAGCTGTCCTACGCCGATCAGACGAACAAGCTGCTCTACGAACTGAACGTGAGCCAGCACGTGTTCGGCCACAGCTGGCTCGTGCACTTCAACACCGGCGGAAAGCTGCACCGGAAGCTGGACAGCGGCGAAGAAGCCCGATACGACACGTATTCCTTCCAGCCGAACGACCCGGACGGCACCAACGGCGACGGTTCCCCGGTCGACGGCATGTCCGTCAACTACACCGGTTACGACATCAACGTCCCCGGCAAGCCGCTGGTCGAGTGGGACCGGCCGAGCCGCAAGCAGGACCAGGGCCAGGCGCACTCCCCGCGCGCCGCGCGCTGCACGGCGCTGACCGGTGCCCAGCAGAGCGCTTTCGAGCAGGAGATCCAGCGGCGTGCCGAACTCGATGAGAAGTACACGCTCCTGCCCAGCTGGAACTTCCTCCTGACCGGCGGCTGGGCGGGCACGTCCGCCAGGAACTGCACCACGTTCGCCCTCCAGGTCTGGGACGCGACGATGAAGGACACCCCCGCCGAACGCATCGACGCGCCCGGCGGCTACCCCGCTGCGGACATCAACAAGCTGGGCGGCAAGGTCCCCGGCGACCTGACGCAGAGCGAGTTCTCGGCCTGGATCCCCGCCCTGGCCGGCAAGTGGATCCGTGAGAAGAACGGCGGCCACGACGAGAACGCGGAGGTGCCGCGCTTCGCCGACGACACGCTCGCACCGGTCGGCGCACGGTAGACACCACGCACGCTCCCGGCCCGGCACCGGCCGGTGCCGGGAGCCGGTCCCTCACGGGCCACTCGGGGCGGCGGTACGGTCGCCCCGAGGGCCCTGTCGTCAGTCTCCCGTGGCGTCCAGGTAGGCGCCCAGCGGTTGCAGCGGCGTCCACAGTTGTTCGAAGTAGGCGGCGAAGTAGGACATGTACGTCGGGTCCTGGACGCTGAAGCCGTTCAGCTTCTGGCGGGCGCCCCCGGAGAAGGCCAGGAAGACGGTGCTGTCGTCGATCAGCGCCATGTTCAGGCCGTCGGCCGCCGCCGTCCACCGCAGGACGTTCGCCTCGTAATTGAGCAGGTGCACGGTCTCTTCCCGATGCCGCCGGGCCCAGGCGAGGACGTCCCGGTCGGGCACGCCGTCGGTCTCGGGGATGCCGATGATGCGGCGGACGCTGCGCTGGTCCTCGGTGTCCTCGCGCGCCCAGGCCAGGATGTCCGCGAAGTAGTCCGCCGAGGCCTTCGTCGTGTACTGGTCGGGCGGGTAGCGGCGGGTGTACGTCACCCTGATCTCCGTCCGGGCCGCCCGGACGCACCGGGCCGCCGCGGTGTAGAACTCCGGGTTGCTGCGGTACCAGGTCGCGGCGAGGAGCGCGGCACCGCCGACGTCCGGCAGCGCCGCCGGGCGCGCGGCCCCGTCCTGGCCGGCCGGCCCCCGGCGCAGCGCGTCGAGGCGGCGCTTCGCGTCCCGCCAGCGGTCCAGCCAGTCCGCCGGTTCCGCGCCGCACGCGGTGACGAAGGCCGAGGTCAGTTCCCAACTGGGGAAACGGCGCCCGTTGAGCATCGCGGACACCGAGCTGCGGCCGCACTTCATCTGCAGGGCGAGACGGGCCTCGGTCGGTTCGAAGCAGCGCAGCCGCAGTTCGCGCAGTTGCTCCGCGAACGCCTCGACGGGCTCCGGTACGGGTGGGGACGCCGGCCGTTCGGTCAATGGATCATCATCCCCCGGGTGCTCGGCGGCAGCGTCACGGAAGTTCCGCGCCTGTCCGTCATTGTCCGCCTGTGCCACCGGTGTTCGCCAGTGTTCCGCCGCGCTGTCGCGGTGCTCGGAATTGCCTGCGCCCGTCGCTCAGCCATAGGCGCAGGTGGACGCGGGGCCGACACTTCCGGTGTACGGGCTGCGCGGCTCCACGCGGCCGGAGAGCGGGAGGAGGACGCCATGTGACCTGACAGCCGATCACGACCGGCCAGGACGAACCGGCGGGCGGGCAGCGCCCGTACCGCCACCGGCACACGAAGAGGCCGCTCCCTGGTGCTTCTGGCGGGAAGCAGGGAACGGCCTTCTGCCGAACTCGGAAAACCTCGTGTTCTTCACCCACAAGGAGACCTCATGTCCGTCGACTGCAGGATAGCCCTTCGCTGTACGGGCATCGCCTTCGTGGCGGTGCTCATCGTCGGCGTCACCCTGGTGACGCCCTCCCACCTCGCGTTCCCCGTCCCGCAGGACTCCCTGTGGCTCCTGCTCCTGGCATCGGCGCTCGCGCCGGCCGCCGCCGTGCGGAGCGGAACGGGGCGGGGACGGTGAGCGCGACGCCGACGGCGGCGTGCCGCCGGTGCGGGGCCGCGGAGCCGCGCACCTTCACCACCCCGGTCGTCGACTGCTCCGGCCGGCTGCTCGTCGCCACGTCCGTGATCTGCGCGTGCGGCAGCACCACCCTGGTCGGTCTGCGGCCCGTCCGTACGGCTGACGGCCAGGACGCGCGGGCGGACGCGCCCCGGCAGCCCTTCCCCTTCACCGTCTACTGACGGGGCCGCCGGGTACTGACGGGCTGCCCCGGATACGGACGGGTTGCCCCGGATACGGACGGGTTGCCCCGGATACGGACAGGTTTCCCAGGTACGGGCAGGCGGGACCGGTGACCGTGACCGGCTGCGGAGGGGTGCGCCCCGCCGTGGCCGGTCACGCGTCCGCGTGCGACGGTGCGGGGCCGGTCTGGGTATCGTCGGCCGTCGGGCCGGCGGACCGCCGGTGACCGTACGACACGACGAGAAAGGTGCAGGCGCTGTGCCACGCCCTCAAGGCCGGGACCACGACCGCGGACGCGCACACGGCCGGGACCGCGGGCAGCCCCGTGGCCACGGCCGGCCACAGGACCGGCCGCGGGCCGACCGCCCGCAAGGGGTCCGGGACGGACTGGCCGGGGAGCTGCGCCGGATGGACGGCGCCTCGTACGGCAGGTACAAGGCGCTCCTCGGCGGCTGGTCCATGCCCGGCTTCACCCTGGAGGTGATCCGCGGGCAGTCCGACCCGTACGCGCCGCCCGCACGGGTCGCGCTGCGCGTGCCGGCCGAGGAGGCCGGGTTCCCCGCCGATCTGTGGGAGTCGCCGGTCCGGCGGCGGGCGCTGGCGAGCTACCTGGCGCGGCGGGCCGCCGAGGCGGCGGACCACCGGGCGCTGCGGGTGGACGCCGGCGGCCAGGAGGTGCTGGAGCGCAGTTCCTGCCTGGTGGACGCGCGCGACGGCTCGGTGACACTGCGGCTGGGCGTCGATCTGCCGGGGCACGGCCGCCGCATCGACGGGCACGCGGCGGAGCACGTGCTGTGCGGTCTGCTGCCGAGGGTCGCCGAGCGCGCGCTGCGGTACGCGGCGCTGGACGCCGACGACGTACGGGCTTTCGCGGACACCGTCGAGGACTCGGCCGCGCTGCGCGCCGCGCTGCCCGGCCTCGGCCTGGTCGCGTTCGTGGCCGACGGCGCGGTACTGCCGCGGCGCAGCGGCGTGGACGACCGCCCGGCGACCGGTGACGGAGTCGTCCCGTTCGCCTCTCCGGAGGAGCTGCGGGTCTCGGTCGACCTGCCGCACGCGGGGACGGTCACCGGCATGGGCGTACGCGAAGGCGTCACCCTGATCGTCGGTGGCGGCTTCCACGGCAAGTCGACGCTGCTGCGGGCCCTGGAGACGGGTGTGTGGGACCACGTTCCGGGGGACGGACGCGAGCGGGTGGCGGCCCGGCCCGACACCGTCAAGATCCGCTCCGAGGACGGCCGCCGGGTCGAGCGGGTGGACGTGCACGCCTTTGTGGACCACCTGCCGAGCGGCGCGGACACCACCGACTTCTGTACGGACAACGCCTCCGGCTCCACGTCGCAGGCCGCCTCCCTGTGCGAGGCCGTCGAGGCGGGCGCGCGGGCCCTGCTCATCGACGAGGACACCGCGGCCACCAACCTGATGATCCGGGATGCGCGGATGCAGGCGCTGGTCGCCAAGGAGCGGGAGCCACTGACGCCGTTCGTGGACCTCGTCCGGTCCCTGCACCGGGACCACGGGGTCTCGACCGTGCTGGTGATGGGCGGCTCCGGCGACTACATGGAGGTCGCCGACCAGGTGGTGATGATGGACGCGTACCGGCCGTCCGATGTCACCGAGCGGGCGCGCCGGCTGGCGGCGGTACCGACCGGCCGGACCGCCGAGGCGGACGCCTTCCCCGGTGTCGCCCATCGCCGCCCGGACCCCGGCTCGCTCGACACGTCCGTACGCGGCCGCTCCCGCATCCGGGCGCGCGGCGACGACGGGCTGACCTTCGGCGAGCACGACATCGACCTGCGGGCCGTCGAACAGATCGCGGACGCGCGCCAGGTGGCGGGCATCGGCCTGGCCCTCGAACTGATGGTGCGGCGCGGGTACGTGGACGGGAAGCGCACCCTGGCCGAGGCGCTCGACCTGCTCGACGGCGACCTGGAGGACGGCGCGCACCGCCTCCTCGCCGTCCGCGACGAGGACTTCGCGCTGCCGCGTCGCCACGAGGTCGCCGCGGCCCTGAACCGCCTGCGCGGCCTGCGGGTCCTGGGCCGGCCGACGGGGGCGGCGCAGGGCTGAGAGCCGGGACTCGTCCGCGTACGGGATGCGTCAGATGCGTTCGATGCGTCAGATGCGTCGCGAGATGCCACTGGCACGTACGCGGACGAGTCACCACCGGTACGTCGGGTCCCGGTCGGTCCGACGAAACGCAGCCGGTACGACGAGACGGAGCCGGCACGACGAGACACGACCGGTTCGACGAGACGGTAACGGCCCGTCGAAACGCGACCGGTTCGACGAGACGTTGCCGACACGACGAAACGCCACCGCTTCGACGCGTCCCCACCCGTACGTCCGTACGCGTACGTCCGTCCGTACGCGTACGTCCGTCCGTACGCGGACCAGCCCCGACACGCTCCAGTGGCTCGCGTCACGGACCGGAAGGCACCGGTTCGACGCGGCGGATGCCCGCCCGGCGCACGACCTCGCGCCCCGCCTCCGCGGCCCGTCGTACCAGCGCGGGGCCGTCCCAGTGGAGCGGCCGACCGTCCCACAGCCGCAGGCGGCCGCCGACCACGACCGCGCGGATCTGGTCGCGGTTCGCGAGCCGTACCAGTTCCCAGCTCAGGTCCCACGACGGCGTCAGCTCCGGTACGTCGAGGTCCACGACGAGGAAGTCCGCCGCCTTGCCGGGCGCGATCTCGCCGGTGACCCGGCCGAGGCCGAGCGCGTCGGCGCTGCGCGAGGTCGCGTGCTCCAGCCACCGCCGTCCGGCGCCGCACACCGAGTCGCCGCTCTGCAGGCCGAACGCCAGCCGCTGCGCGGTCTCCGCGGCGTCCACCAGGCGGAATCCGTCGCCGCGGGTGCCGTCCGTGCCGGTGCCGAAGCGCACGCCCATGGCGGCCATCGTCCCGGCCTGCGCGACGCCGTTGCCCTTCCACGCGCTGGCGACGGGGTTGTAGCTGACGGCGGTGCCCGTGTCGGCCAGCAGACGGAGTTCGCCGGGCGTGAGCAGGGTGGCGTGGGCGCCGAGTGTGTGCGGTCCTAGGGCGCCGACGTGGTGGAGGTGTTCCACCGGGCGCCGGCCGACGCTCTTGAGGGAGCGTTCGACGGAGGCGAGGTGCTCGTTGACGTGCACCTGGAAGACGGCGCCCGCTTCGGCGCACAGCCGTGCCGTGCGCCGCAGCACCCCGGCGTCGGCGGCGTCCTCCGGCACGGGGATCGCCAGGGACGGGTGGACCAGCCGGGAGCCGTCCCAGCGGGCGAGGTGCCGTTCGCCGCCCTTGCCGTCCGAGCACACCTGTCCCAGCACGCAGCGGACACCGGCTTCCTGGGTGGCCTGGGCCAGGACCGCGACGTCGACAGGTGCGCGGGTCCCGGCGTCGGCGACGGTGGTGAATCCGCCCCGCAGGGCTTCCAGCGCGGCCAGTTTCGCCGCCAGGTAGGCAGTCTCCTCGTCGAGCGCGCGTTCCAGGGGCTCCCAGACCGTTTTGAAGATCTCCGACGGCTGCCCGAACGCCTGCGCCTTGCCGAAACTCTGCGTCAGGTGATGGTGCGCGTCCACGAAACCCGGCATCAGCAGCGTGCGTCCGAGGTGTACCGGCGTCAGGCGGCCATGGGCACCGATCAGCTTGCGCGCCGGCCCGGCCTCCCGGAAGACTCCGCCGGCCACACGTACGGCATGGTCCCGCACCGGCCCTCCGGGCAGCAGGAGCACTTCCGGCACGAGCAGGAGCTCATCGCCTTCGAACTGCTCGGGGCGCAGCGCGGGGGCCGCCGCCGACGCGGGGCCCGCCGCCGCGGTCGCCGCCAGCAGACCGCCCGCCCCGGTCAGTCCGGCATGCATCAGGAAAGACCTGCGGCCCGTCCCCGCCTCCCGTTCCTCCCGGCGCGGCCCCTCGCCCGCCGCCCGCACGTCCTCCCGCTCGCTCTCCCCCGCGCCTTCGCCCCCGGACCGCTCCCGCCTTGCCTGGTTCGCCAACGCGCTCTCCTCCATGGTCGGTTTCCCGCCGCCCCGGCCGGGCGGGCCGACGATAAAGGAGCCCGCAACGCGGAACAACCCTTTCGACATACGGGAGATGCCTCATCGCAGCGCAATACGCCGCCCGGGGTGGCGGAACCGTCCGACACGCCGCACAACCTCCCACGTCCCAGCGTTGCCGCAGGTCAGAACGGGTGGCGTAACTTCGGGGAAACGTACGGACCCTAGGTTGGGCAGGCGCCCGGCACCGAGTCGCCCGGCGTGCCCCGAGCCGAGTTGCGGAGATCCCATGACCGCGTCGCCGTCCGACCCGACCACCACCCCGGCAGGCCCGCGCACCCGCTCCCGCGCGGACCGGGCCCGGCAGGTCGCGGAGGTGCTGCGCCGGCAGATCGCTTCCGGCGCCTTTCCCTCCGGTGTCCTGCCGGACGAGCGGAGTCTGATCGCCGACCACGGCGCCTCACGGAACACCGTCCGCGAGGCGCTGGGTGTCCTGCGCGACGAGGGCGTGGTGCAACGGCGGCAGGGCGTGGGCACGGTGATCCGGCGCCGTACGTACGAGCACACGCTGGAGCGGCTGACCGGGCTGGCCGAGACCCTGTCGGCGTACGGGCGGGTCAGCAACGAGGTGCGGGTCGCCGACGTGATCCGGCCGCCCCGGGAAGTGGCACGCAAGCTGTGCGTCCCCGACGACGGACAGGTCGTCTACATCGAGCGGCTGCGCCGCCTCGGCGACGACCCGCTGTCCCTGGACCTGACCTACCTGACCACCGACATCGGACGGCCGCTGCTGGACGCGGACCTGGCCGGCCGGGACCTGTTCCGCCTGATCGAGGAGTCGGTCGGCGGCCCGCTGGGCTCGGCAAGTGTGACCGTGCACGCGGTCAACGCGGATCCCGGCACCTCGGCCCTGCTCGGAACCCCGCCAGGGCAGGCCGTGTTCACGGTCGAGCGGCTGACCCGGCTGCCGGACGGACGCCCCGTGGACCTGGAATTCCTGCGCATCCGGGGTGACCGGCTGGCATTCCGCGCGGAACTGGGCCGGAGCGCCGGCGTATCCGACAGCCCGACAGGTGACGACCGATGACCCGCACCACACCCACCTCTCCCACCACCCCCACCCCCGCCAAAACCGCTCCTCCCCGCCTCCCGAACCCCGCCCCCACCGGCCCGAACCGCCTCACCGTCGCCGTGCTGTGTCTGTGCGTCACCCTCGTCGTCGGCATGGTCTCCGCCGTCAACCTCGCCATCCCGTCGCTGTCCCGCAGCGCGCTGCACCCCTCCGCCGAGGCGGTGGTGTGGGTCGTGGACGGGTACGTGGTGTTCTTCGCCTGCCTGCTCGTCCCGGCGGGCGCACTCGCGGACCGACTGGGCCGCAAGGGCACCCTGCTGGGCGGGATGGCACTGTTCACGGCGGGTTCCGCGCTGTGTGCCGCCGCACCCGGCATCGCGGTGGTGATCGCCGGCCGGATGCTCAGCGGGGTCGGGGCCGCCGCCGTACTGCCGACGACGCTGGCCCTGCTGGTCGCGGACGCGGCGCCGGAGCGCAGGCCCCGGCTGGTGGCGGTGTGGGCGTCGATGACGGGCCTGGCGGCGGTCCTGGGCAACGTCGGGGGCGGCGCGGCCCTTCAGACCGGTTCCTGGCGGGCCCTGTTCCTGTGTGTCGTCCCGCCGGCCCTCCTGGCCCTCGTCCTGATCGCCGTCTGCACCCCGGCCGCCGTACGCCACGACCGCCCGGTCTCCCCGCTCTCGGCGGGTCTGCTGACCGCCGGGTTCCTGGCCCTGCTCGCGGGCCTCGTCTCCGGGCCGGAGTCGGGCTGGCTGAGCGTACGGACCGTGGGCGGTTTCCTCCTCGCCGCCGTACTGCTGACCTGCTGGGTACGGTACGAACTCCAGCGGCCGCACCCGATGCTGGACCCGCGGCTCTTCGCCCTGCCGGCCGTGCGGGCGGGAGCGCTCGGTCTGGCGCTGGCCTTCGTCGGCATGTTCGGCCTGTTCTACATCAACGGGCAGTACCTCCAGTACGCGCAAGGCCATTCGCCGCTGGGGGCCGGCATACGTCTGCTGCCGATGGCTGCCGCACTGCTGGTGGCCCCACGTTGCGCGGCGGCACTGGAGCGGCGGCTGGGCGGCCGGGCCACTGTGGGTGCGGGGCTGCTGGTACTGGCGGCGGGCCTGGCCACCGTGTCGACCGTGAGCGCGCACACCCCGTACGTCCTCTACGCCGCCGGTGCCACACTGACCGCGGCCGGCTGCGGCCTGGCCACCCCCCTGCTCTCGCACGACATGATGTCGGCGCTCCCTCCGGACCGGGCGGGAACCGGCTCCGGATTGCAGAGCCTGGCCCGCGAGTTGGGCAGCGCGCTGGGCATCGCGGTCAGCGGCAGCATCGTCACCGCCTTCTTCACCGCCCACCTGCCCGCCGTACTGCGCGGTCCGCACCCGCCGACGACCGTGGCGGCGGCGGAACGGGGACTGAGCGGCGCGCCCGGCCCGGCGGGCGGCGACCTACGGGACGCGGTGCTCGGTGCCTTCACCGGCTCGCTCGACGTCGCGATGCTCGTCCTGGCCGCGGTGGTCGTGGCGGGCGGGGCGCTGGTGGTCGCGTGGTACCCGGGACGCCGTACCCGCCCCTGATCACCACCCGGCCGTACGACCAGGCACGTCCACCGGACCGCCGCCCCGCACGGCCCACGGCCCACGGCCCACTGGCAAGATCCATCCATGACTTCCGCAACGCCACCCGCCGCCCCCTCCCCGATACCCCCCGTCGTACCCACCGGCAGCATGCGGGACAGCGAGCAGCCCACCCTCACCCTCACCACGGACGCCGAGTTGCGCCCGTGGCGCCCCACCGACGCCGACGTGCTGGTCGCCGCCTGCCGGGACCCGGACATCCAGCAGTGGAACCGGCCCACGCAGGTCTCGACGGAGGGCGCGCGGACCAAGATCGCACGCTGGCACCAGCGGTGGCACGACGAGCAGGCCGCCATCTGGGCCGTCGCGGGCACGGAAGACGGTCCGGCGGTGGGGCTGGCCGGACTCGCGGACCTCGACCTCGGGGGCGGCAGCGCGGAGTTCCTCTACTGGCTGCTCCCGGCCGGGCGCGGGCGGGGGCTCGCGGTGTCGGCGACCGTACGGATCAGCCGATGGGCCCTGGAGGATCTCGGCCTGCACCGGCTGCGGCTCACCCACTCCGTCGCCAATCCGGCGTCCTGCCGGGTGGCGGTCAGGGCGGGCTTCCGGCTGGAAGGCACCATGCGCAGCGCGCTGCTGCACGCCGACGGCTGGCACGACGAGCATCTGCACGCCCGTGTAGCGGGCGACGCCTGGCCCGCGGACGCCTGAACCACCGCCGCCCCGGGGTACGGAGGCGGAACGGGCGGGGACTCCGGCCCCCGCCCGGCGCGGCTCAGCTCATCGGTACGACGGCGGTCGGCGCGTGGCCGGGCTCGGTGGCCAGGTCCTCGAACTCGTTGACGCTGCCGATGTCGGTGCCGCTCATCGCGATGTTGGTGACCCGCTCCAGGATCGCCTCGACGACCACCGGCACCCGGTGTTCGGCGGCCAGCTTCTTGGCCTCCTCGAAGGCGGGCAACAGGTGGTCCGGCTCGGTGACGCGGATCGCCTTGCAGCCCAGCCCTTCGGCGACCTTGACGTGGTCCACGCCGTAGACGCCGAGTTCGGGGGTG
Organism: Streptomyces sp. NPDC045470; assembly: GCF_040646595.1. Classification (NCBI taxonomy): domain Bacteria; kingdom Bacillati; phylum Actinomycetota; class Actinomycetes; order Kitasatosporales; family Streptomycetaceae; genus Streptomyces; species Streptomyces sp. NPDC045470. The sequence goes on along the minus strand of NZ_JBEZAN010000005.1, from coordinate 57,113 downwards.
TTGATGTTCTCGAACTCCAGGGTGACCTGGTAGTCCATGGCGAAGTTGCGCTGGGCCTGGCGGATCAGGCCCAGGTAGGAGTTGTTCACCAGCACGTGCACGTACGGGATGCGGTGCTGGGCGCCGACCGCCAGTTCCTCCAGCATGAACTGGAAGTCGTAGTCGCCGGAGAGCGCGACGACGCTGCCGTCGGGGTCGGCGGTGGCGACACCCAGTGCGGCCGGGATGGTCCAGCCCAGCGGCCCGGCCTGGCCGCAGTTGATCCAGTGGCGCGGCTTGTAGACGTGCAGCATCTGGGCGCCGGCGATCTGCGAGAGGCCGATGGTGGTGACGTACCGGGTCTCGGGCCCGAAGGCACGGTTCATCTCCTCGTACACGCGCTGCGGCTTGAGCGGCACGTTGTCGAAGTGCGTACGGCGCTGGAGCGTGGCCTTGCGCTGCTGGGCCGAGGCGGCCCACTCACCGCGGTCGGGCAGTGCGCCCGCGGCCTTCAGCTCCTCGGCGACCTCGACGAACAGTTCCAGCGCGGCCTTGGCGTCGGAGGCGATGCCGTAGTCCGGGGCGAAGATCTTGCCGATCTGGGTGGGCTCGATGTCGACGTGCACGAAGGTGCGGCCCCGGGTGTAGACGTCCAGTGTGCCGGTGTGCCGGTTGGCCCAGCGATTGCCGATGCCGAGGACGAAGTCGGACTCCAGGAAGGTCGCGTTGCCGTAGCGGTGCGAGGTCTGCAGGCCCACCATTCCGGCGTGGAGCCGGTGGTCGTCGGGGAGGGTGCCCCAGCCCATCAGGGTGGGGATCACAGGGACGCCGGTCAGTTCGGCGAACTCGACGAGCAGGTCCGAGGCGTCGGCGTTGATGATGCCGCCGCCCGCGACGAGCAGCGGGCGCTCGGCGGCGTTCAGCATGGCGAGGGCCTTCTCGACCTGCTTGCGCGTCGCCTTCGGCCGGTGCACCGGCAGCGGCTCGTACGTCTCCGGGTCGAACTCGATCTCCGTGAGCTGGACGTCGATCGGCAGGTCGACCAGGACCGGCCCGGGGCGGCCCGAGCGCATCAGGTGGAACGCCTGCTGGAAGACGCCGGGGACCTGGGCGGCCTCCAGGACGGTGGTCGCGGCCTTGGTGACGGGGGCGGCGATCGAGGCGATGTCGACGGCCTGGAAGTCCTCCTTGTGGATCACCGCGGTGGGTGCCTGACCGGTGATGCACAGGATCGGGATCGAGTCACCGGTCGCGGAGTACAGCCCGGTGATCATGTCGGTGCCGGCGGGCCCGGACGTGCCGATGCAGACGCCGATGTTGCCGGGGCGGGCGCGGGTGTAGCCCTCGGCCATGTGGGAGGCGCCCTCGACGTGGCGGGCGAGCGTGTGGTGAATGCCGCCGCCGGCCCGCAGCGCCGCGTAGAACGGGTTGATCGCCGCGCCCGGCACACCGAACGCGTTGGTCACGCCCTCGCGCTTGAGGATCTCCACAGCCGCACGGGCGGCGGTCATTCGAGGCATCGAGTACTCCTGCGTCGGGCTGTCGGGATCGCGCTCCGGCCCGAGGGCGGAAGCGCGAGCTGCACTTCTTCCGCATTACGGAATACTTGTTTTACTCTGCGGAAGTACGAATGAAAGTAGAGCGCGCCGTTCCCGCCGTCAAGGGACCGCCGTACAGAGAGGAGCCCGGCAGGCCGGCGCATCGGAGGACGCGGAGGCCCGGCCCGGGCAGGCCCGAAGGGCACGGCCATCGCGCCGCGGCACGGCCGTGACCAGGCACGTCAAGCTGCACACCGCCCTTGCCGCACTGCCGCCCGCCCAGGAGACCGCACCATGCCCCCGCGCACCGTCCTGATGCTCCAGCACATAGAGGCCGAGAAGCCCGGCCTGATCCTGGACGCCCTGGACGGCACCGGCCTGTACGTCGACATCCGCGACCTGATCGACACGCCGGACGCCTCGGCGGACGGCCTGCCGCCGCTGTCCGACCTGGCCGGGCTGGTCGTCATGGGCGGTCCCATGAACGCCGACGACACGACGGAGCACCCGGCGCTGCGGGCCGGCGTCCCGACGCTGGGCGTGTGCCTCGGTGCCCAGCTCCTCGCCCGCGCCCACGGCCTGGCCGTACGGACCGGCGCCGAGCTCGGCCGGGACAGCGAGATCGGCTGGTCCGCGCTGGACGACGTGGACCGCGCCGACCCGTTCGTCGGCCCGCTGGCCGACGCCCCGGCCGTACTCCACTGGCACGGCGACCGCATCGTGCCCGCCCTCGGCACCCGCGTCCTGGCCCGCACCGGCACCACGGAGTGCCAGGCGTTCCGCGCCGGCCCGGCCGCCTGGGGCGTCCGGTTCCACCTGGAGGTCACGCCCGGCCTCCTGGAGGAGTGGCTCGCCGAACCGTCCTTCACCACCGAGGCCACGGACGCCCTCGGACCCGACGCCACGGCCCGGCTGCGGGCCGACGCCCTGGCCGCGGCCCCCGCCCTGCGCCCCTGGCCGAGCGGAGCCTGGCGCACCTGCGGGCCCTCTTCATGGAGCGCGCGGGACTCTGATTCCCACGGCCTTACGGGGCGGCGCCCCCGGGCCACTCATCGGCCCCGCCCTGGCCCGCTCCCCCGCCGAGCCACACCCCGATCACCTCGGACGCCACCGAGACCACGGACCGCCCGGTGGTGTCGATCACCGTCGTGCCCGGTGGTTCCGGGCGCGTGAGGGCCGCGTGCTGGCGGACCGTACGGGCGAGCTGGTCCGCCGTCCCGGAGCCGATCTCCCGGCGGCGGACCCGGCGTTCCAGAGTGGGCACATCCGCGGTCAGCCGTACGGACGTGATGCCGGCGTCCGGTACGGCATCGGCGATCCACGCCAACTCGCGTTCCAGCGCGACGAATACACCCGTCACGATCAGCCGGGTGTGGCCGACCCCGGCCAGGTTGGCCCAGACCGCGGCGAGATTACGGCGGGACAGCTCGCTCGGCCCGAGACCGGGCGGCGGCCAGGGGTGCACCTGGTCCAGTTGGTCGGTGTCGAGCAGGGCGTGCGGGATGTCGGCGCGGCCGAGCTGGTGGGACACCTCGTACGCCGTCGTGGACTTGCCGACCCCGGCTGCGCCGCACAGGACCAGGATTTCCGTCGTGGGCTGCATCGTCGCCCATGGTGGGCCGACGGAACCCGCCCCGCCAGCGAATTTGCGGGCCTGAGAAGGTGCGCCCGAGCCCTGGACGCGCCGCGACACGTCCTGGGCGGGTTCGCGTTCGCAACCGTCCCCGGCCCGCGCCCGGGTCCGCAACAGCCCCGGGCCCGCCGCCCGGGTCCGACGAGTCGGAGGGACGACCATGCGCGACGCCGTGGTGACGCCCGAGGGCGACCGCATCCGCTGGGCCGAACTGCCGGGCGCCGGACCGCCCGCGTCCACCTGCACGGCCTCGGCGCCGCCTCGCCCGCCCACTTCGCCGGGACCGCCGCGCACCCGCTCCTGGCGGGCCGCCGGTCCCTGCTCCCGGACCTGCTCGGATCAGCAGCAGCGACCGGCCCACCGGCTTCCCGTACACGACGCCGCGGGCGCGCACTGGTGGTCGACCGTGCGGCTGGCCGGCCCGGAGGCGCTGCACCGCAGCGCGGTCCACCTCGCCCGGGGCAGCGAGCCGGTCGTGCGGGAGCTGCTGGTGAGGCTGCCGATGCCGCGTACGTTCCTGCTGCCCGCGGACGACGGCCCGCTGCCAGGCGCGGAGGCGCTCGTGGCGGCCGGTATACGGGGGGGCGGCGGTGCCGGACTGCGGGCACGACATCATGCTGGACACCTCGGAGGCGTACGGAAGCGTAGTCGCGGCGGCCCTGACGCCGGAGCCGGACGTGGCCCCCACCGCGTGACCGGGCCGGCCGGCGGCCGGGAACGCGGCAGGCGGGAGTTCGGGTGCCCGGCCGCCGCCTCCGTGCGAAGATCCCGCCATGCACCCCCCACGTATCCGCAGGCCGCCGTCTGCGCCCGGCGTGGAAGGCCCATGCCGCGTAGGTGCCCCGCCCCGATCCGGGGCGGCCTGGCACCACGGCGGCCCGCCGCTTTCACGGTGGTCGACGGTCTCGACGCCGTCGCCCGGCTCGATGTCCGCGCGTTCGAACAGGCACGACTGACGCCCGGAGCCGTGGCCAAGGCCCTGCGGAGCCGGCGGCAGCAAGTCCGACTGTCGCGCCGTTATGTGACTGACATGACGCCGTGCGGCTGCCCCTGCTGCTGCGACGCCGGGCACGGGCGCACGGAGCTGGAACTCGCGCTGCGCCCCCCGCCGCAGCGCGCGCCAACTCCACTCTCTCATCGACCCCCTGGACGACACCTTCCTCGCCCGTACGCTTCCCGACCCGCACCTGCCGGAGGACCTGCCCTGGTGGGAGCGCCGCTGCTGACGGGCTCATGTGCGGCCGGGCCGGGCCGGATTGACGCCGCCGGACGAGCCGTTGAGCTTCTGTTCATCGCCGTGCCGCAAGCTGGCTGAGCCGACGGCGCGGTGGTGCCGACGGGGGATGTTCCGTGCCGAGATGGGGCTGATGTCATGAACGTCGTTCAGGAACCGCTTCGCGTGCCCGCCGTGTCGTTACCGCGCCAGTTGCCCGCGGGCAGCGCCCGGTCGCTGCCGATGCTGGACGCGGTGGTGGAGGTGCTGCGCGCCGCCGGTGAGGACGTGCACGTGGTGTACTCCGCGCACGGCGACGTGTTCAAGGTGGTGCCGCGGCAGGACGCCGCTGCCTGAGCGGGCGGGAGCGCCGCGGTTCAGCCGTCGCCGTCGCGCAGCAGGACGGTGCGGCAAGCGGCGGAGAAGTCGCTGAGGCGGGCGTGCACGTCCGCCCTGCTGTCGGCGAGGCGCTCCCGTACCGCGTCGGGTGCCACCGGCCCGGAGGGCTGCCGGCGCTCCGCGAGTTCGCGGTACGCCGCGACGAAGGCGTCGGTCGCGCCGACCAGTGCCCGAGCGGCATCATGAACCCGCTCGGGCCCCAGCATGGCGATGGGGCTCACCGCGACGGACAGGTGGAGCCGACGCTCCTCCACGCGCTCGACCACATCCTGTACGGGTCTGCGGTCGGCCAACGCGCCGTGCAGCGCGGCGAGCGCGGCGGCCAGGTCGGCATAGGCCCGGCTGATCTCGCCGTAGAGCTGACGGCGTTCCTGGCGGACCCACTGCGCCTGCTCATGCCTGGCCTGGCCGGCGACTTGCTCGGCGAGAGCCCGCGCCGCGACATCCGCACTGTGTTTTGCCGCCCGGTAACTGGGGAGACCGCCGACCGCGGCGCCCAGGACCGCACCGGCGAGCCCGATCGCACCGGCCAGAAGGACGGCGAGCTGTTCGTCCACGGCGCCTCCCCGGACGCGGAGCGCCCCGACGCCAGTTGCCAGTTGACCCTGACACTGATGTCAAAGCTTAGCGCCACGGGCATGGCCACTGATCGATCCCGGCCCATGAAAACGGGCCTCCTGCCGCCCTCCTCGACTGCCGTCGCCCCGGCGCCTTCCCGCGAGGTCATCATCCAGGGCGACGGCCCGGCGCCGGCGCTGGCGCACGGTGCGGGCGCGGGGGTGTTCGGCCATTACGGCCTCGCACTGGACGACCTGGCACGGGACCGTGCGGTCATCGGCCCGCACCACCCCGGCGCGGGCGGCACCCCCGAAGCCGACCGGCCGCTCCAACTCGGCTGCCTGACCGGCCAGTCGGTCTCCGCCGCGACAACCGCCGGGCACGACACATTTCCCGTCGTCGGCGAGTCACTGGGCTGCGCGGTGGCCGTACGGGCCGCGCCCCGGCACCCCGCCGGATCACGGCACTCGCGCTCACCGCCGGATTCGCCGCCACCGATCCCGTGCTGCGACTGACCACCCAGCTCATCCGGACCCTGGGCCGGAGCGGAGAGCTGACCACCGCGGCCCGGCTGGCCGGTCTGTCGTGCTGATCGCAGAGGAAGCTGGCCGAGCTGGCCGAGCCGACTGCGGCGGAGATCGACGCTCAGGTGGCGGAGATCCAGGCGGATCCGGGGGCCCGCGCTGGGCCATTTCGACCTGGCGGGCCGAGTGGACGTACGCGGCGATCCGGCGCGGATCACTGTACCCACGCTCGTGGTGTCTCTACGGGGGATCGTACGGCGCTGCCTGCCACCACCCGCCGCCCGGCGGACGGCATCCCCGGCGCCGCGTTCACCGAACTGGCCGGCCCGGGGCACCTCATGAGCGCCGCCCACCGGGCGGACCGGCGCGGCCGGGTCCGCGCCTTCCTCGGCCGCGTCACGGAGCAGCGGGCGGCGTCCGCTAGCGGATCGGCACCCCCGCCACCGTCCGGGCGATGACCAGGCGCTGGATCTCGCTCGTCCCTTCAAAGATCGTATAGATGGAACTGTCGCGGTGCATCCGCTCGACCGGGTACTCCCGCGTGTAGCCGTTGCCGCCGAGGATCTGCATGGCCTGGGCCGTCACCTTCTTGGCGGTCTCGCCGGCGAACAGTTTCGACATGGAGCCCTCGGCCGAGGTGAACGGCTTGCCGGCGGTGGCCATCCAGGAGGCGCGCCAGACCAGGAGGCGGGCGGCGTCGATCTGGGTGCGCATGTCGGCGAGCTGGAAGGCGATGCCCTGGTTGTCGATGATCGGGCGGCCGAACTGGACGCGTTCCTTGGCGTAGTCGAGGGCGACCTCGTACGCGGCGCGGGCGATGCCGACGGCCTGGGCGCCGACGGCCGGGCGGGACGCCTCGAAGGTGGCCATGGCGGCGTTCTTCACGCGTTCGCCGCCCGGTTTCCCGGCCCGCTCGCGGGCCCTGGCCAGGCGCTCGTCCAGCTTCTCCTTGCCGCCGAGCAGGCAGTGGCCGGGGACGCGTACGTCCTCCAGGACGACCTCGGCGGTGTGCGAGGCGCGGATGCCGTGCTTCTTGAACTTCTGGCCCTGGGACAGGCCGGGAGTCCGCGGCGGGACGATGAAGGAGGCGTGCCCCTTGGGGCCGAGGTCCGGGTCGACGACCGCGACGACGACATGGACGTTGGCGATGCCGCCGTTGGTCGCCCAGGTCTTGGTGCCGTTGAGCACCCACTCGTCCTTGGCCTGGTCGTAGACGGCGCGGGTGCGCATCGCGGAGACGTCGGAGCCCGCGTCGGGCTCGGAGGAGCAGAAGGCGGCCACCTTCACGTCGGCGGCGTCGCCGTACATCTGCGGTATCCAGGTGCCGATCTGCTCCTCGGTGCCGTTGGCCAGCACGCCGACGGCGGCCAGGCCGGTGCCGACGATCGACAGGCCGATGCCGGCGTCGCCCCAGAACAGCTCCTCCATGGCCATGGGGATGCCCAGGCCGGTCGGGTCGAAGAACTGCTGGGCGTAGAAGTCGAGCGAGTACAGGCCGATCTTGGCGGCTTCCTGGATCACCGGCCAGGGGGTCTCCTCGCGCTCGTCCCACTCGGCGGCCGCGGGGCGCATCACGTCGGCGGCGAAGCCGTGGATCCAGTCCCTGACCTCCTTCTGCTCGTCGCTCAGCTCCATGGTGAACTCGGCCATGCCCCCTCCAGCGGTGCGTTCCCGGGGCGGACCCCGAGCAGTGTCGCCTACCTCACGTTACTTGCGGTAACCCGAGTGTGTTACCCGCGAGTAAGGGATGTCAACTCCCCCAGCCCCCCAATCACCCCGCAGTGCGGGTGTTACGTTGCGCGAGCGTCACGGATTCACGAGGGCGGGGAGTGGGACATGGAAAACACCCAGCACGACGGCCGGCAGCAGGCCACCGCGGTGGAGCCGCCCGCGGCACGGCACGGCGCCGCGGCGGACCCGCCGCACACGGTACGGCGGCAGCAGACCGCCACCGAGCGGCGGCGCCGCGAACTGCTGGAGGCCGCGGACCGGGTGGTACTGCGCGACGGTCCGGACGCCTCGATGAACGCCATCGCGGCGGAGGCCGGCATCACCAAGCCGATCCTGTACCGGCACTTCGGCGACAAGGGCGGCCTCTACCGGGCCCTGGCCGTACGGCACACCGACGCCCTGCTGGACGGACTGCGGGCGGCGCTGGACTCACCCGTACCGCGCCGGGACCGCGTCGAGGCGACGCTCGACACCTACCTGACCGCGATCGAGGCCCGCCCGCAGGTCTACCGGTTCCTGATGCACCCCTCCGACGAGGGACCGGGCGCCGACAAGGACACCGGCTTCGACGTCGGCCGGCACTCCGCGCCGCTGCTGCGCCGGCTCGGCGAGGAACTGGCACAGGTGATAGGCGAGCGGCTGGACCTGGGCCCGGGCGGCGAGGAGCTGGCACGGGTGTGGGGCCACGGGATCGTCGGCATGATGCACGCGGCCGGCGACTGGTGGCTGCGCGAACGCCCCTGTTCGCGAGCGCAATTGGTGCAGCACCTGGCGGACCTGCTGTGGGGGCGGCTGGCGGCGGCCGGGGACCGGCTGGGCGGGCCCGGGTTCTGAGACACCGGGGTCCTGGATCGGTCAGGAGCCCGTGGCCCGCTCCCGTCCCGCCCACGGCGCGCGGGACGCGGCCCGCAGGGCCCGGCGGCGGCGCAGGCCGGTGAGGTGGTCGAGGTAGAGGCCGCCCTGAAGGTGGTCGCACTCGTGCTGGAGGCAGCGGGCGAAGAAGCCGGTGCCGGACACGGTGCGCGGCTCGCCCGTCACGCTGAACCCCTCCACCACCGCGTGGTCGTACCGCGGGGTGCCGGCCTCGATGCCGGGCACGGACAGACAGCCCTCGGGGCCGCGCACCAGGACGCCGTCGGCCTCCACCAGGCGCGGATTGACGAGGTGTCCGAGGTGGCGCCGGTCGTCGTCGTCCGGGCAGTCGTAGACGAACACCCGCAGCGGCACGCCGACCTGGTTGGCCGCCAGGCCGACGCCCTGGGCCGCGTACATCGTCGCGAACATGTCCTCGACGAGCGTGGCGAGCCCGGCGTCGAAGTCGGTGACGTCCCGGCAGGCCGCGGCCAGGGCCGGGTCGCCGAGCAGGCGCAGGGGGCGCGGGCGGCCGGAGCTGCCGGGGATCGAGCGGGAACGCATGGGGGTAAGCGTACGTTCTGCCACGTGTGACGACGCAGGTCGTCGCGGGCCGCGGAGGCCGCGGCACGGGTAGCGGGTTTCGGGGCCGCCGCCGGATCTCGATAGGCTGATCCCCGACCGAAGCCTCCGGCCGGTCATCGGCTCCGGAGGAGGCGTTCCACCGGCAGCCCTAGGGCGTTTCTGATGGATCTCCGTGGGGAAGGAGCGGCGTCCGGTGCGTGCGCTCGGCGTGCGGCGCGAAGGGTCATGTGGCGGAGCCACCTGTCCCTTCGCACCGTGCGGCGAGGGTGCGTGCCGGGAGTCGCGACGCCGCGGAGATCCATCAGAAACGCCCTAAGGCGGGAGGGCGCCGGATGCAAGGAGGATCAAGGACGATGGCAGGCAACACGGAGCCGCTGTCGCCGCGGGCCAAGCTGGCCGTGACGGCGGGCAAGGCCGCGGCGGCGGTGTCGCGCGCGGCGGGCCGCGGCAGCGGATCGGTGATCGGCGGCAAGGTGGCGCTCCGGCTCGACCCCGACCTGCTGGCCCGGCTCGCCCGGCACCTGGACGTGGTGCTGGTGTCGGCGACCAACGGAAAGACGACCACGACGCGGCTGATCGCGGAGGCGCTGCGGGCCAGCGGCCCGGTCGTCTCGAACGCGCTCGGCGCCAACATGCCGGCGGGCATCACCTCCGCGCTGGCCGGCGGCTCCGACGCCCGCTTCGGCGTCATCGAGGTGGACGAGAAGTACCTGGCGGGCGTGGCGCGGGACGTGACGCCCAAGGCCATAGCGCTGCTGAACCTCTCGCGCGACCAGCTCGACCGCGCCGCGGAGACCCGGATGCTCGCCGAGCACTGGCGGGAGGGGCTGGCCGGCTCCAAGGCGCTGATCATCGCCAACTGCGACGACCCGCTGATCGTGTGGGCCGCCTCGTCGTCGGCGAACGTGGTGTGGGTCGCGGCGGGCCAGGAGTGGAAGGACGACGCCTGGTCCTGCCCGTCCTGCGGCGGTGTGATGCAGCGCCCCGGCGACGACTGGTTCTGCGGCGAGTGCGGCTTCCGCCGGCCGACGCCGAGCTGGGCGCTCTCCGGTGACCACGTACTCGACCCGCACGGCAGCGCCTGGCCGATCCGGCTCCAGTTGCCGGGCCGGGCGAACAAGGCCAACGCCACGACGTCGGCGGCGGTCGCCGCGGCGTTCGGCGTGCCGCCGCAGGTCGCCCTGGAGCGGATGTACTCGGTCCAGGCCGTCGCGGGCCGCTACGACGTGGTCTCGTTCCTGCAGCGCGACCTGCGTCTGCTGCTGGCGAAGAACCCGGCGGGCTGGCTGGAGACGTTCTCGCTGATCGACCCGCCGCCGACACCGGTGATCCTGTCGGTGAACGCACGCGGCGCGGACGGCACGGACACCTCCTGGCTGTGGGACGTCGACTACACCCGGCTGGCCGGTCACCCGATCTTCGTGATCGGCGACCGCAAGCTGGACCTGGCGGTCCGCCTGGAGGTCGCGGGCCTGGACTTCCGGGTGTGTGACACGGTGGACGAGGCGGTGCAGTCGGCTCCTCCGGGCCGTATCGAGGTCATCGCCAACTACACCGCCTTCCAGGACCTCCGCCGGCGAGTGGGGAACTGACGTGAACCAGCGACCTTCCCGACAAGGACGAGCGAGCATGAGTGACAACAGCCTGCGGTTGGTCTGGATCTACCCGGACCTGCTGAGCACGTACGGGGACCAGGGCAACGCCCTGGTGGTGGAGCGCCGGGCCCGCCAGCGCGGCCTGGACGTCCAGCGCCTCGACGTCCGCTCCGACCAGCAGATCCCCACCTCCGGCGACATCTACCTGATCGGCGGCGGCGAGGACCGGCCGCAGCGGCTGGCGGCCGAGCGGCTGCGCCGCGACGGCGGTCTGAACCGCGCGGTCTCCAACGGCGCGATCGTCTTCTCGGTGTGCGCCGGCTACCAGATCCTGGGCCACGAGTTCATCAACGACCTCGGGGAGCGGGAGCAGGGCCTGGGCCTGCTGGACGTGGTGAGCACCCGCGGCGAGGGCGAGCGGTGCGTCGGCGACGTCCTGGCCGACATCGACCCGCAGCTCAACCTGCCGCCCCTGACCGGCTTCGAGAACCACCAGGGCGTGACCCACCTGGGGCAGACGGCCCGCCCGTTCGCCCGGGTCCGCTTCGGCAAGGGCAACGGTGTCGGCGACGGCTACGAGGGCGCGTACAACGACACCGTCTTCGGTACGTACATGCACGGCCCGGTCATGGCGCGCAACCCGCACATCGCTGACCTGCTGATCAAGCTGGCGCTGGACGTCAACGCGCTGCCGCCGGCCGACGACCGCTGGTACGAGGCGCTGCGGCAGGAGCGCATCGCCGCGGCCACGCAGCCCGCGTAACGATTCGCCGCACGCCGTACGACCGGGTACGCCCGCAGTGTCCGCACTGCGGGCGTACGTGTACCCCAGGGTCCTCGCGCTTGTAGGGTGAGCGCCATCCAGCCGGACGACGGGGTCCGGGCGTCCGGTCGAGAGCCCGCGCCCGCGCCCGGCCGTGGTCCGGAGGGCGGGCTCCGATGTGCAGAGGGTCTGCGAAACATGCGTATTGGTGTGCTCACCTCCGGCGGCGACTGCCCCGGTCTGAACGCCGTCATCCGCTCCGTCGTCCACCGCGCCACCGCCGATCACGGAGACGAGGTGATCGGTTTCCGGGACGGCTGGAAGGGCCTTCTGGAGTGCGACTACCGCAAGCTGGACCTGGACGCCGTCGGCGGCATCCTGGCGCGCGGCGGCACCATCCTGGGCTCGTCCCGGGTGCAGCCCGCGCACCTGCGGGACGGCGTGGAACGGGCCCGCGGCCACGTGGCCGAGCTGGGGCTGGACGCGATCATCCCGATCGGCGGCGAGGGGACGCTGAAGGCGGCCCGGCTGCTGTCCGACGCCGGGCTGCCGATCGTCGGCGTGCCCAAGACCATCGACAACGACATCGCCGCGACCGATGTCACCTTCGGCTTCGACACAGCGGTGGGGGTGGCCACCGAGGCCCTGGACCGGCTGAAGACCACTGCCGAGTCGCACCAGCGGGTCCTGATCGTCGAGGTCATGGGCCGGCACACGGGCTGGATCGCCCTGCACTCCGGGATGGCGGCGGGCGCGCACGCCGTCGTCGTCCCGGAGCGCCCCTTCGACGTGGCGGAGCTGACCCGCAAGGTCGGTGAGCGGTTCGAGGCGGGCAAGAAGTTCGCGATCGTGGTGGTCGCCGAGGGCGCCAAGCCGCGCGAGGGGACGATGGCCTTCGACGTGGGCGGCACCGACGTGTACGGGCACGAGCGGTTCGCCGGGGTCGCCCGGCAGTTGTCGCTGGAGCTGGAGCGGCGGCTCGGCAAGGAGGCCCGCGCGGTGATCCTGGGCCATGTGCAGCGGGGCGGCACGCCGACCGCGTACGACCGGGTGCTGGCGACCCGCTTCGGCTGGCACGCGGTGGAGGCGGCGCACCGCGGCGCGTTCGGGATGATGACGGCGCTGCGCGGTACGGACATCACGCTGGTGCCGCTGGCCGAGGCGGTGGAGACGCTGAAGACGGTGCCCGGGGACCGGTACGCCGAGACGGAGTGCGTCCTGTAGCCGGTGCCGCCGGCGCCTGCGATGGCGCGTACGGGTGCGAAGCGGCCGTGCAGCCGCCCCCGGCCGACGCTCCGGCCGGGGGCGGTTCTAGTCTGGTCGCGGAGTATCGGTACGAATCAGGAGCGAGCGGATGGATCACGGCGGGCACGGCATGGACATGGATCTGCCGCCGTTCACGCTGGGGCGCGGCATGGAGTTCGGCGGAGACCCGTTCTTCCTGGTCGGTTGCCTGGTGGGGCTGATTCTGTACGGCTGGGCGGTGCTGCGGCTACGGCGGCGCGGCGATCACTGGCCGGTGGGCCGGACGGTCGCCTGGGTCATCGGTGTGCTGACCGTGGCGCTGGTGATGTGCACCAAGCTCAACGACTACGGCATGGCCATGTTCAGCGTGCACATGGTGCAGCACATGGTGATCAGCATGCTGTCGCCGATCCTGCTGCTGCTCGGCGCGCCGGTGACGCTGACGCTGCGCGCGCTGCCGGCGGCCGGGCGGGGCCGCAAGGGGCCGCGTGAGCTGCTGGTGGCGCTGCTGCACAGCCGGTACATGCGGGTGATCACCCATGCGGCGTTCACCATCCCGATGTTCATCGCGAGCCTGTACGCGCTGTACTTCACGCCGCTGTTCGACTTCCTGATGCAGTACCGGGTCGGGCACATCGCGATGATGGTGCACTTCCTGGTGGTGGGCCTGGTCTTCTTCTGGCCGATCATGGGCGTGGACCCCGGGCCGCACCGGCCGGGCTACGTCATGCGGATGCTGGAGCTGTTCGCGGGGATGCCCTTCCACGCGTTCTTCGGCATCGCCCTGATGATGGGCACCGAGACGATGATCAAGACGTTCGAGAACCCGCCGGCCTCGCTGGGGATCGACGCCCTCGGCGACCAGAGCGCGGCGGGCGGCATCGCCTGGGCCTTCAGCGAGATCCCGTCCGTGCTGGTGCTCGTCGCGCTCCTCTACCAGTGGTACAAGTCCGAGGAGCGGCAGAACCAGCGCAAGGACCGCGCGGCGGCCCGGGACGGCGACCAGGAGCTGGCGGCCTACAACGCGTATCTGGCCTCCCTCCAGGCCCGTGGCCAAGGGGGCGGCGCGGGGTGACCGATTACTGACCGGAGGTCAGGCACGACAGGTGGCGGTACGGGCCGCGGCCGGGGACGATGTCCTTGAGGCCGCGGCCCGTGGCGTTGGGCCGCCGGGCCGCCGTGAGGAGGTTGCGGGGATGCCCGGATCTGCTAAGGCGATGGCGGCGATCACGGTGGGCGGGCTGGTCGTGGCGACGGCCTACACCGTGGCGCTGGGCGGCAGTGGCTGGCTCTGGTTCTCCTGGGTGGTGCTGGCCCTGGTCACGATCGGGATCGTGACGGCACGGCCGTCCTGAGGCCCGGCGGACGCGTGCGGCGCCGGGACGGGTATGCGCCACGCCGGGCGCGTGGGCCCGTGGCCCGTATGCCGGGGCTCAGCGCTTGCGGCTGTATTTCCGCACGAGCACGCCGTTGTCGAAGGTGCGCACGGCGTCCAGGGTGAAGTCGGTGACCGTGAAGTCCGTGCCGAACATCGGCATGCCGGAGCCGTACACCTGCGGATAGGTCTTGATCACCAGCTCGTCGACCTCGTCGAGCAGGTCACCCGCGAGCTGCGAGCCGCCGCAGAGCCAGATGCCCAGGCCGCCCTCCTCGGCCTTGAGGGCCCGGACGGCGCCGACGAGGTCGTCGGTGATCAGGTGCACGTTCGGGTCGGGCGACGCGCCGAGGCTGCGGGAGGCCACATACTCGCGGAGGTGGCCGTACGGGCTGGTGACGCCGGCGTCCAGGCCCACCTGATAGCTGCCGCGGCCCTGGATCACCGTGTCGAACTTCTGGTTCTCGGCGCCGTGGAAGCCCAGGGCGGCGCGGCCCTCGGCGGAGACGGTCTCCGGGTATTCCGTCTTGAGGAACTCCAGGAACTCCGCGTCCACGTACCGCATCATCGACGACGCGTCGCCGTGCGGATCGCCGATGAAGCCGTCGATCGAGCAGGCGACGAAGTAGGTGAGCTTGCGCAAGGTGGTCCTCTTTTCCGCCGGCGACGCGGTGGGCGCGTCGCGGTCAGGGTCGGCCGTGGGGACGCACGGACATGCCGACACGCCGTAACCACTTCACATAGAGTGCTCCAAGCGTAGTGGTTACGCAACCCCTTTCTCGTGGGCAAGCGGACCGGCCGGCCAACCGGTCGTACGGTCGACCGGCCGGCCTTCAGGCGCGGACCACCGGCGGGGCGATCCCGCGCCGACCGCCGCTCAGGAGTGGGCGACATCCACGATGAGCTGGTTCTTCTGCTGGATCACGCGGAACGGCAGCCGCTTGGCGACCCCCAGACCTATCTGCGTGTCCCCCTCGAAGCTGGCCCCGAACCGGGTGTCCTTGAAGGTGCGGTAGCCCTTGACGTCAACTCCCGGGAGCGGCTTGCCGGCCTTGCCCGGGTACGTCGACCTGCCCGTCTCCGGGTCGTAGCTCGGCGCCGCCACCCGGATCTCCAGGACGGCTCCGCCGCCGACCTCGATGAGGTCGCCGGAACCGTCCTGGTGCAGCTCCTTCACGTAACCGACCCGGTGGCCGACCGGCTTGCCGCCCGCGGTCGGCACCTCGAAGACCAGCCGGTCGTAGCAGGCGTGCTGCCCGGCCCTGATCTGCTTCAGCGGCTTGTGGTCGTGCGCGTCGGCGGACTTCAGGGCGCTCCCCCAGCCGCCGGTGTCGCACGTGGCCGACGGCGCGGCGGCCGGTGCGGCCCCCGTCACCGGGGCGGCCGTCGCCGACACCGCCGTCGCCGACACCGCCGCGCCCGCCAGCACGACCGCGGTCAGCACAGTGCCCAAACGTCGCATCAATTACCCCGTATCTCGTTGCTCGGACGGCAACCGCCGGACTTCGGCGGCCCGTTCACTGCGCGGTCCGGCCGGTCGGATCCGGCCGGTCCGTACAGGCGATCATCGCGTACGGGTCCGACAATCGGACATCCGGTCGGCGACTTCCGGCCACCGCCCGCCCGTCCGCGGCCGGTGTGCCCTTGGCGGCACGCAGGCCCTGTGCGAGGCTCGCTGCCATCGCGGAGCCGGACCCGGGCGTGCCGTCCCGCCGGCGCCGGTGCGCACGCATGCCGATACGGCCGCCTGTTACGGACAGTCCGGCGCGGTTTCCGGCCCGATCGGCCAGGCAGGGCCGGGGAACCGGCCACGGAGCCGAGGAGAGCCCCAAGATGACTACTTCTGACCATGCCGGTCGGACCTCCCGCACCGCTCACCCCGAAGGCACCGACCACACCCGCCGCACGACCGACGCGCACCCCTCGGGCCACCCCGACCCCACCCTCTACCGCACACCCTCCGAGGCCGTCGCCGCTCCCCCGGAGAAGCTCGCCTACCTCGTCGGCTTCGACCGCTCCGCCCGGCGCCCGGACGCGCTGATCGTCGTGGACACCGACCCCGCGTCGAGTTCGTACGGACGGGTGCTGCACCACGCCGACGTACCCGGGCTCGGCGACGAACTCCACCACTTCGGTTGGAACGCGTGCTCCAGCGCCCTCGCCCACGAGGGACACCACCAGCCCGAGCGGCGCTACTTACTGGTGCCGGGACTCCGCTCCTCCCGGCTGCACGTGTTCGACACCCGTCCGGACCCGGCCCGCCCCCGCCTCGTGAAGGTGATCGAACCCGCCGAACTGGCCGACGCCGCGGGTTATTCACGGCCGCACACCCTCCACTGCGGGCCCGGCGGCGTCCTGCTCTCCTGCCTCGGCGGCGCGCACGGCGACGACGGTCCCGGCGGCGTCGCGTTGCTCGACCACGAGACCTTCGACGTCCTGCGCGCCTGGGAGACGGACCGCGGCCCGCAGCGCCTGGCCTACGACGTGTGGTGGCACCTCCAGCACAACATCGCGGTGACCAGCGAGTGGGGCACCCCGTCGATGGTCGAGAACGGTGTCGATCCCGAGCTGCTGCTCGGCCGCGCGTACGGCCACGCGCTGCACTTCTGGGAGCTGGACTCCGGCCGCCACCTGCAACGCGTCGACCTGGGCGACGAACACCAGATGGTGCTGGAACTGCGGCCCGCGCACGACCCGGCGGCGACGTGGGGCTTCGCGGGCGTGGTGGTGAGCGTGGCGGACCTGTCGGCGTCCGTGTGGCTGTGGCACCGCGAGGACGACGGCCGGTTCACGGCGCGAAAGGTCATCACCATCCCGGCGGAGCCCGCCGAGAAGGACGCGCTGCCGCCGGTCCTCAAGCCGTTCGGCGCGGTGCCGCCGCTGGTCACCGACATCAACCTGTCGGTGGACGACCGCTGGCTGTACGTGTCGGCGTGGGGCACCGGCGAACTCCACCAGTACGACGTGAGCGACCCCGCCCGTCCGCGCAGGACCGCGTCCGTACGGCTCGGCGGCATCACCGCCCGGCAGCCGCACCCGGCCGCGCCGGGCCTGCCGCTGACCGGCGGCCCGCAGATGGTCGAACTCAGCCGCGACGGGCGCCGGGTGTACCTCACCAACAGCCTGTACGGCGCCTGGGACGACCAGTTCTACCCCGACGGCATCCACCCCTGGCTCGCCAAACTCGACGCCGACCCGGAACACGGCGGCCTCGCCCCCGACCCCCGTTTCTTCCCGCACGGCGAGGACTTCCGCGGGCTGCGCGTCCACCAGACGCGCTTGCAGGGCGGTGACGCGTCGTCCGACTCGTACTGCTACCGCTGACCGCGGCCGGCCGGTGGGCGGGCGGACGGATTCCGTACCGGAACCGTTCGCCCGTCACACGCGTGACACGGGACACGGGGTACTCGACCGGAACCACCGCCGCGTCGGCCGGCGGACGGGAGGACACGGACCATGCACGGTGAATCGGGCAGCGCACGGAGACGTGTGGCGCATCCTTCGGTGGAGGCCGTGGTGCGCGCCTTCCTCGCGAGCGCGGACCGGTCGCGTCCCGGCCTGGTCGAAGGGCTGTATCTGACCGGGTCGATCGCCCTGGGCGACTTCCGGCCGGGGCGCAGCGACGTCGACTTCGTCGCCGTCACCGCCCGGCGTCTCACGGCGGAGGACGTCGTGGCCCTGCGGCAGGCGCACGCCGAGACGCGCGCCCAGCACCCGCGCCCGTACTTCGACGGTGTCCACGTCACCTGGCAGGATCTCGCCGCCGGGTACGCCTCCTGCCCCGCCGTTCCGTACACGCTGCGGGGGAAGTTCCGTACGGACGACGCCTTCGAGGTCAACCCGGTGACCTGGGCCGTCCTCACGAAGCACGCCGTACCGGTACGCGGTCCGGTGCCCGGCGGTTTCGAGGTCGGTGCGGACCGGGCCGCCCTGTACGACTGGACGCTGGGCAACCTCGGCGGCTACTGGCGGCGCTGGCACACCGCGCACCGCGCACCGCTGTCCCTGACGGGGCTGGCCGCACTGGGCGGTTGGGCGACGGCCTGGGGAGTGCTCGGAGTCAGCCGTCTCCATCACACGGCGGCCACCGGGGAGATCGTTTCGAAGAGTGCCGCAGGCCGCTACGCCCTGGAGACGTTCGCCCCGGAGTGGCACCCAGTGATCGAGGAGGCCCTGCGCCTGCACGGCTCCGTCACCGCGCCCCCGGCCACTCCCTCCCGCCCCCTGCGCAGCCCCTTCGCCCGCCGCAGAGCCGCCACGGACTTCGTCGCCATGGTGGTCGAGGACGCGACGGCGGAACGCTGAACCGATGTCGGCCGGTGTGTCGAAAAGGGTGGTCGGGACGGGCCCGATGTCGGATCCGAGCAGCCGAAAGGCGCTGGCGCGGAGCGTCGCCCGTCGTGTTCCATGATCGTGCGAAGGGCTGCGCCGGGACGGGAGTTCCTGCACCGGCCGGCCGGCCCACGACCGCGCACGCCGTACGTCCGCCGCGTCGGCCGCCCCCGCACCCTCCGGCCTTCGGCCGTCCTCTTCCGTCCGACCACCAGGAGCCCCGCCCCATGTCCACCACCGCAACCCGCCCGTCCTTCCTCCTCGTCCACGGCGCCTGGCACCGGTCCACGTGCTGGTCCGCCCTGCAGGACGCCCTCACCGCCGACGGCTTCGAGTCCCACACCGTCGACCTGCCCAGCTCGGGCCCGCAGGGCACGCCCACCGCCGGTGTGTACGACGACGCCGAAGCGATATCGGCGCGGCTGCGCGGGATCGAAGGCCCGGTGGTCGTCGTCGGCCACTCCTACGGCGGCATCCCCGTCACCGAGGCCGCCGTCGGCCATGCGCACATCACCCACCTCGTCTACCTCACGGCGTACATGCCGTCGGAGGGCGAGTCGCTCGGCAGCCTGCACGGCCGGGACGCCGCCAAGGGCGTTGACCTCGACGGCGTCCAGCCCTCCATCTTCGAGGACCCGCGTGCGTCGCTGTACGGGGACGTGCCGGACGACGTGGCCGCGCAGGCCGTCGGCCGGCTCGTCGAGCAGAGCCGGCGGTCCTTCCAGGAGCCGGTGACCCGCGCGGCGTGGCGGACCGTGCCGTCCACCTACGTGATCTGCGAGGGCGACCGGGCGCTCCAGCCCGCGATGCAGACGAAGATGTCCGCGAACGCCACCCGCGTCGAACGTCTCGGCACCGGCCACTCCCCCTTCCTGGCGGCGCCGGCCGAGCTGGCCGCCCTGCTCGGGCGGATCGCCGCCACCGTTCCAGGGCAGCGCGCCTGAGGTCCGTGGCACGGTGCTCAACGGGTCCGGGGCACGGATGCCGCGCTCCGGCTCACGAGGCACCGGCTACGAGATCTGCGGCGCAGCGCGAAGCTGACCAGGGAGGAGCGCCGTGAGCGGTCGGAGGAAATCCTCGGGGCCGTCAACGCCTTGCGACCGCGCCGGCCGAACTCCCCATCACGAGCGTCCGCCGCCGGTCCGCGCGCTGCGGGTCTCCGGCCATGTACGACGGCCCGGCCTCCCCTGCGTGGAGAGCCCGGGCCGTCCGGTGCCGCTCAGCGGCGTTCACTCATGTGCTTCGGCTTCCACCGGCTTCGGGATCAGGAACGACGCCACGAGGGCGACGGCCATGATGACGACTCCCGCGATCATTCCGGCCGTGTAGCCGGAGGCGGACGACGGATCGTCGGCCGGTACGGCGGTCTTGACCGCGTACAGGGCCGCGAAGCTGAGGCCGGAGCCGAGGTTGAAGGCGCCGGCGTTCAGGCCGGGCAGGAAGCCCGGATTCTCCTTGGGCGAGAGCACGATGCCGAGCCCGTTGAGCACGATGTTCGCCACGCCCGCGTAGGTGATGCCCACCAGGATGGAGGCGGCCAGCAGCAGCCCCTTGGAGTGGGCGGAGAGCGTGACGATCATCAGGACGACGGTCGCCGCCGCGCCGACGAGGCCCAGTCGCAGGATGCGCCCGTACCCGTACGTCGCCGCGAGCCGGCCGGCGATCGGGCCCATGGCCAGGCCCGCGATGGCGTACGGCGTGAGCGTCCACCAGGCGGACTGTTCGGCCGACATGCCGAGCCCGGCCTGCGCGTCCTGCGCGAAGGCGGGGATGAGCCCGTTCATGACGGCGAAGACGCCCGTCATCGTCAGCATCGTGGTCAGCAGCGTCGCCCAGGTCGAGCGCTGCCGCAGGTGCCGGGTGGCGACCAGGGGGTGTCCTGAGCGGTCCTCGGTGCGCCAGAACAGCCAGAACGCGACCGCCGCCACGACCACCAGGACCGCGATGAGCGGCCAGTTCGCGGCGGCCAGCTTGCCCGCCTCGTTGAGCGCGACGAGCAGCGAGCCGACCGACACGACGAGCAGCAGGACGCCCGGCCAGTCCATCCGGTGGCTGTCGGGAGCCTTCGACTCCGGCGCCATGACCGCGACGAGGGCGGCGGCGATCGCGGCGACGACGGCCATGGCCCAGAAGACCGCGGCGAAGCCGTGCCGGTCGGCGAGGTAGCCGCCGGCGAGCGAGTCGATGCCCGCGATGCCGCCGTTGACCGCGGTGATCACGCCGAGCAGCGTGCCGTACCGCTTGGGCTCGGTGACCTCGACCCGCAGCATGATCAGACACAGCGGGACGGTCGGCCCGGACACGCCCTGGATGACGCGGCCGACGAACAGCATCGGCACGCTCTGCGCCAGCGCCGCCACGATGCAGCCGACGACCATCAGGGCCATCATCCCGGCGAGCACCTTGCGACGGCCGACGATGTCGCCGAGCCGCGGCAGGAACAGCGAGAACAGCGCCGCCGAGGTGAAGAACGCGGTCTGGGTGAGCCCGATCTCGGCCGAGGTGGCGCCGAGGCTGTCCTCGATGCTCTTCAGCGCGGGGCTGAGCATGCTGGCGTTGAGCTGGAAGGCGACACAGGCCGTCAGCAGCGCCGTGACCAGCACGCCGACCCGTACGGAGCGCCCTGGGCCCGTCGTTTCGGCGGGCCGGGCGGTGTGCGGCGCGCTCATGCCTCGACGTCGCCGATGCGCTCCAGGGCGTCCACCACGAGGTTCCAGAACCGCTCGTGGTCGAGCTTGACGGCGACCTGGGTGCGGCAGTCCTCGGGGATCGGCCAGCGGAAGTCGGTGACGGTCATGCCCATGGTGAGGCCGCCGGTCAGCTCGATGTCCACCGGCGCCTTGCGCACGGTCATCACGTCCGGGTCGATGACGTACGCGACGGCGCACGGGTCGTGCACCGGCGGGTACTCGAAGCCCTGGTTCTCCCGGTAGGCGTCGCGGAAGAAGTCCAGCAGTTCCAGGACGAACTTGGCGGGCTTGGTGCCGACGTCGGTGATCTTCTTGGTGACCTCGGGGGTCGCCAGCGCCTGGTGGGTGAGGTCCAGGCCGACCATGGTCACCGGCCAGCGCTCGTTGAAGACGATGTGCGCGGCGTGCGGGTCGATGACGATGTTGAACTCGGCGACCGCGCTCCAGTTGCCCTCGTGGAAGCCGCCGCCCATCAGGACGACCTCACGGACGCGCTCGGCGATCCGGGGCTCCTTGCGCACGGCGAGCGCGATGTTGGTCAGGCCGGCGGTGGGAACGATGGTGATTTCGCCCGGTTCGTGCGACATCACCGTGTCGATGATGAGGTCGACGGCGTGCCGGCGGTCGAGCTCGACGTTCGGCTCGGGCAGGTCCGGGCCGTCCAGTCCGGTGTCGCCGTGGATCTCGGGCGCGTTCTCGATGGTCCGGACGAGGGGCCGCGGGCTGCCGGCCGCGAAGGGCACGCCGGTGATACCGGCGATGCGGGCCACGGACAGCGCGTTGCGGGTGACCTTCTCCAGGGTCTGGTTGCCGACCACGGTGGTCACGGCGACCAGGTCGATGTCGGGATTGCCGTACGCCAGGAGCATGGCGATGGCGTCGTCGTGCCCGGGGTCGCAGTCGAGAATGATCTTTCTGGCCAACGGAAGAGCCCCTTTGCTCAGCTGAAGGTGTTGAAGTGGATCTCTTGGTGCACAGCTGTGAGGGCTGGTACCGGAAG
Organism: Streptomyces sp. NPDC045470; assembly: GCF_040646595.1. NCBI lineage: Bacteria > Bacillati > Actinomycetota > Actinomycetes > Kitasatosporales > Streptomycetaceae > Streptomyces > Streptomyces sp. NPDC045470. The sequence continues at coordinate 35,101 of NZ_JBEZAN010000005.1, read as the reverse complement.
AGCGCGGACGGACGGCGGCGCACCGGGCCCGGCGGACGGGGCCGACCACGGCTGGTGCTGCCGGGCACCTCCCCTTCGACACGGTGCGGGTAATCGATTTCACGACGGCGCTGCCGCCATCCAGGGCCCTGACCAGCGATCGGGGCCCTGTCCCGTCATAGTGCCAGAGCATTCGGGCGGGACGGGCATCCGGGGCGTCACGGGGTCGGACGGGCTCGCGGGACGCAGGGGTCAGTCGTCGCGCCCCGGCTCCCCGGAGGCGTCCGGCCCGTCCGGCCCGCCGGCCGCGTCCGGCCCCGGCCGCTCGTGGTCCGGCCCCGGCCGCTCGTGCGCGGCGAGTACCGTCTCGACCGTGTCCGCCTCGGCGGCCGTCTTGTCCTCGCGATAGCGCAGCACCCGGGCGAACCGCAGCGTCACGCCCGCCGGGTAGCGGGTCGAGGTCTGCAGCCCGTCGTACGCGATCTCGACGACCAGCTCGGGGCGTACGGTCACGACATATCCGCTCTCGTCCACTGCCAGCTCGCGCAGGCGCTCCGTCTGCCAGGCCAGCATGGCGTCGGTGAGGCCCTTGAAGGTCTTGCCGAGCATGACGAACGTGCCGTCCGGGCCGCGCGCGCCGAGATGGAGGTTGGAGAGCTTGCCGGTACGGCGGCCGTGGCCCCACTCGGCGGCCAGCACCACCAGGTCGAGCGTGTGCACCGGCTTGACCTTCAGCCAGGCGGCACCCCGGCGGCCCGCGCTGTAGGGCGCGTCGAGGGCCTTGACCATGACCCCTTCGTGGCCGCGGCGCAGCGTCTCGGCCCAGAAGTCCTCGGCGGCCCGGCGCGCCGCGGTGTCGGCCGGGTCCTCGACCACCGTCCGGCGCACCCGGCGCTCCTCGGGGACCAGCCGGACCAGTTCCGCGTGCCGCCGGTCGCCGGGCAGGTCCAGGAGGTCGTGGCCGTCCACGGCGAGGACGTCGAAGAAGACCGGGGACAGCGGCAGCGCGGCCCGTGCGGCGGCCACGTCCACCCGCGAGCCGAAGCGGCCGGCGATCTGCTGGAACGGCAGCGGGCGCCCGTCGTCGCCGAGCGCGATCACCTCACCGTCCAGGACGAAGCAGGGTGCTTCCAGGGCGAGCGCGGCCTCGGTGATCTCGGGCAGTCGCTCGGTGACATCGTCGAGGGTGCGGGTGTAGATCCGTACGTCCGTGCCGTCGCGGTGCACCTGCACCCGGATGCCGTCCAGTTTTTCCTCGACGGCGCACCGTCCGGCCTTGTCGACCGCCTCGGCCAGGGACTTCGCGCCGTGCGCCAGCATGGGCCCGACGGGACGGCCCACGGTCAGCCGGAACGCGCCCAGCGCCGAGGCCCCCTCGGCGAGCAGGCCGCGGGCGACCTCCTCCAGTGATCCGGCCAGCATCACGGCCCGCCGTACGTCCGCGACGGGCACCTCGGCCGCCGCGGCGATCGCCTCGGCGGCGACGGCGTCCAGCGCGCCCTGCCGTACCTCGCCGGTCAGCAGCCCCGTGAGGAAACGTTGCTCCTCCGCGGTCGCCGCCCCCAGCAGCTCCTGTACGAGGCGGCGCCGCTCGGCCTGGGAACCGGGCCCCGCGACGGCGGCCAGCGCGGTCAGGGCCGCGTCGGTGCCGAGCACGGTCAGCGTGGCGGTGTCCGCGGCCGGCACGGGGTCCCGCAGGACGCTCCAGCCGACTCCGATACGGCCTTGCGGCAACCGGCCGGCCAGGTAGGCGATGGCCACCGGCGCGTCGTCGGGTGCGGCCTGGCGGAACAGTTCGGCCAGCAGTTTGATCTTCTGGGACCGCGCCGAGGTGGCGGCGACCTCCCCGGACACATGGGCGAGACGAGCCAGCAGCATGCAGCCATCCTGCAACGGCACCGCCTCCCCCGCACGATCACCGGCGTCGGCGGCCCGCCGCGCCTCCCCCGTTCACTTGCCGATCCCCTCGGACAGCCCGCGTACGAAGTGCCGCTGGGCGACCAGGAAGATCACGATCATCGGCAGCGCGGCGATGGTCAGGCCCGCGAAGAGCATCGGCCAGTCGGAGTTGAGGCGCCCGGCCATGTCGGCGAGGCCCACGGGCAGCGTCTTGAGGTGGTCGTCGGTGATGAAGACGAGCGCGAAGGCGTACTCGTTCCAGGAGAAGAGCGCCTGGAGGAGCGCCGCGGAGACCAGGATCGGCCGGGCCATCGGGACGACGACCCGCCAGAAGGTCTGCCGGCGGCTCGCCCCGTCGATCAGCGCGGCCTCCTCCACCTCCACCGGCTGGCCCAGCAGGTAGGCGCGGATCAGGAAGGTGGTGAAGGGCACCTTGAACGCGGTGTACAGGACGATCAGCGCCCCGTACGTGTCGTAGATGTGCAGCGCCTGGAGGAGCTGCGTCAGCGGGACCAGCGCCACGGTCGGCGAGAGCATCATGGCGCCGAGGACGAGCAGCAGCGCCGGCTGGGAGCAGGGCATGGCGAGCCGGGTCAGCCCGTACGCCGCCCAGGCGCTGATCAGGACGACGGCCAGGACGCTCGCGGCGGTGACCAGCGCGCTGTTGAGCAGATAGCCCAGCACCCCCTGGTGCCACGCGTCGGCGTACGTCCCCCAGTCGGGGTGCGCGGGCAGCCCCCACGGGTCGGAGAAGATCTCCCCGTTCGTCTTGAGGCCGGACAGGGCCATCCAGCACAGCGGGTAGACGACCGCGACGGCGAGCGCGGCGAGTCCGCAGTACGTGAGGACCCGCAGCACGACCGAGCCGGAACGGGCGGACCTGCCGCGGCGTTCGCCGGGCACGGCCGGCGGGGCCGGTGCCGGTGGTGCGGGCTCGTGCAGGGTCAGGGTCATGCCGCTACCGCCTTCCGGCGCGAGTGGAGGAGCTGGACGGCACCGGCCGCGAAGGTGAGGGCGAACATGACGGTGCCGATGGCCGCGGCGTACCCCATGTCGTCCCCGGTGAAGGCGCCGGCGTACAGCCAGGTGCCCAGTGTCTGGCTGGAGTTGGAGGGGCCGCCGCCGGTCATCACCATCACCTCGTTGAACACGAGGAACGCGCCGGAGACGGTGAGGATGACGAGGAGGGTCGTCATCTCGCGGACCATCGGGACGGTGACGGCGAAGAAGGTGCGGACGCGGCCCGCGCCGTCCACGGTCGCCGCCTCGTACAGCTCCCGCGGAATCCGCTGGACGGCGACGGTCAGCAGCATCGTGGTGTAGCCGAAGGACTGCCATTGGCTCATGGTGACGACGCCCCAGATGGAGGTGGCCGGGTCGCCCAGCCAGTCGTGCGCGAACCGGCCGAGTCCCAGGCTCTCCAGCGCGCTGTTGATCAGGCCCGCGTCCGGCTGGTAGAGGAATTGGAAGAGCAGGCCGGCGACTGTCATGGAGACGGCGGCGGGGATGAAGTAGACGGTGCGCAGCAGCCCGCGCAGCCGCCGCCCGATCAGCCCTTCCAGGATCGCGGCCAGCACCAACGCCGCCCCCACCTGGAAAATCACCGACGTGACGGCGTAACCGAGGTTGTTGGCGAGTGCTTTCCAGAAGACGGGGTCCTGGAGGGCCTGCCGGTAGTTCTCCAGGCCGACGTAGCGCATGCCGGGCTGGAAGACGCTGAACTTGAAGAGGCTGAGCCGGATGTTCTCGACGATCGGGTAGTAGACGAACAGGGCGATCAGGGCGAGGGCGGGAGCGGCGTACAGGGCGTGGCGGAATCGGCGTCGCTGCATGACGGTGGCACCTCCTTCGGGACGTCGGGGCGTACGGAGTCGGGGGTCAGTCGCGGACGCGGAACCGGTGGGCCTGCCGCGCGCCCTCGCGTACCTGACGCACCGCCTGCGCGGCACTGCTGCGGCCCCCGAGGACGGCTTCGGCCGCCGAAAGGTACGGGTTGACGATCTTGTCGTCGGCGCGGGTGTCGAGCCAGAGCGCCATGTCCTTGGTGGTGAGGGTGCGCTGCGCCTCGGGCAGCCCCTTCAGGCGGGCGGCGTCCGCCGTGCCCTTGACCGCGCTGAGCCAGCCCAGGTCGCGCACCATCGCGCGGGCCTGGTCCGGGCCGGTGAGGAATTTCAGGAAGTCGACGGCGAGCGCCTTGTTCGGGGAGGAGTTGGCGACGAGCAGTCCGTCCGCTCCTCCGGCGACGGCACCGGCCGAGCCCGCCGCGCCCGGCACGGCGGGCATGGTGAAGAAGTCCCAGCCCGCCGCGAGCTTCTCCGGGGCGCCGCCCTCGGTGCTCAGGTAGGAGAATTCCAGGGTCTCCAGGTACTGCATCGCCGCCTTGCCGTACAGCAGCCGGGTCTGCGCGGACTCGTGGCTCATGCTCGTACCGGACGGCTCCATGCAGTGCTTCTTGAGCTGGGCGAGGTCGTCGAAGGCACGCTCGTAGCCGGGGTGGCTGAAGGCTTCCGTACCTCCGGCGCCGTCGTAGTCCCTGGCCAGGACGGCGGGCGGTACCTCCATCGCGTTGAACTGGGTGAGCAGGTGCCCGGCGGGCCAGCCGTACTGGTTGCCGAAGGCGAGCGGGGTGCGGCCGGCCGCGGAGATGCGGTCGCAGGCCGTCAGCAGTTCGGGAAAGGTGCGCGGTTCCCGGGCGACGCCGGCCTGCGCGAAGATCTCCTTGCTGTACGCGAAAACCTTGGCGTCCATGTCCAGCGGCACCCCGTACGGGCGTCCGCCGAAGGTGAACGCGTCCAGCGCGTCCGCCTCGAACGACCGCCCCCACGCGGTGTCCTTGAGGGGCTCCGACAGGTCGGCGGCGAGCTTGCCGTCGGCGAACTTGCGCGCGTACCGGCCGGGCCAGGCGAAGTAGATGTCGGGCATCTCCCGGGACGCGGCCAGCACCGCGATGCGGTCCTTGTACGGCTGGTCGCCGACGGCCTGGAGGTCGATGCTGACGCCCGGGTTCCGGCGCTCGTACGCGCGGGCCGCCGCCTCGAAGTACGGGGCGTACTCCGGATCGGCCCACTTCTCCAGGACGGTGAGATGCCCGCGCGGCGGCCCGTCGAGGGCGAAATCGTTCGGGGTGACGCGGACGGGGGCCTGCCCGCACCCGCTGACCAGCAGGGTCAGCAGGGCGACGAGCAGGCGGCCGGCGACGGTGGGGGGAGTGCGGCGCATCGGCTCTCTCCTGGCGGGGAGTTCGGGCGATCGGTCAGGGACATCGGGAGGGGTCGCGGGGGTCCGCGCCGTCGAGGGCGAGGGGCCGGCCGAAGGCGCCGGGCAACGTGCACACGGCCGCCGCGTACGTGGCGGCGTACCCGGCCGCGTCGGCGAGGGGGCGGCCCCGGTGGAGGGCGAGGTGCAGGGCGGCGATGAAGGAGTCGCCGGCGCCGAGGGTGTCGGTGGCGCGGACGGGCACCACGGGCTGGTGGTGCGTGGTGCCCTCGTACGACAGGTACGCGCCTCGGGCACCGCGCGTCACCACGGCCAGCTTCGCACCGAGGCGGTGCGCGGCGGCCGGCAGCCCGACGGCCTCCGCGTCGTCCGCGTCGGGCCGCGAGAGGACGGCGCTGTGCACAAAGGGCAGCAGCGGTTCGGCATAACTCCACGGCCGGTCCGAGAAGTCGAAGCTGACCGGGCAGGCGGCGGCCAGCCGCGGCAACTGCTCCTCCATGCCGCTGCAGTCACCGGTGTGCACCAGGTCGAAGCCGCGCAGCCAGCGCAGGTCGGCGTCGTCCGGGGTGAAGAGGGAGACCGTCTCGTCGCAGTCGCCGAAGGTGCGGTTGCCGTCGCGGTCGAGGTGGACGGTGGCGTAGGCGTTGGGTCCTTCGGCGATACGGGACCGTTCCGTCGATACGCCCTCGGCCGCCAGCGCCGCCCGTACGTGCCGGCCGGCCGCGTCGCTGCCGGTGACGCCGAGGTACGCGGCCTCCGCGCCGCAACGTGCCGCGTGCACCGCGACGTTGAGTGCGTTGCCGCCCGGGTACATCAGTCCGCGCCGGGGGTAGCGATCGACGACGTTGTCGCCGAGTCCGCAGATGCGCATACCGCTCGTTCCTCCAGTTGGCTCCGGTGGGGCCCGGCCCGGCGCGCCGACGCGCTCCGGGCCGGGCGGCCGCGGCGGCGCGGGCTCAGTACTCGACCTGGAACATGTAGCGGCGCTTGTCGAGGTCGTGGCCGCGCACGGACTCGTAGTGCCGGGCCAGCCGGGTGCCGAAGACGTCCAGCGCGATGGGCGTGATGTCGCCGCGTACCGCCTCCGGCACGCCGGGCAGCGAGAAGAGCCTGGAGTCGACGTAGTGGGCCTTGCGGGTGTATTTGTCGAGGAACGCCTTGGTGCGTTCGGCCATCGGGCGGGTGGCGTCCTCGCCGAGGAAGAGGATCACCGGCTGGTCCTCGGTGACGACCTCGAAGGCGCCGTGGAAGAACTCACCGGCGTGGTAGCTGCCGCCGTGCTTCCACTGCATCTCCATCAGGTAGCACATGGTGAAGCCGTAGCCCGCGCCATAGTTGGGGCCCGCGGAGAGCACGTACGTCACCGGCTCGTCGGCCAGTGCGGTGGCGATGGAGTGGGCGAGCGCCTCGCCCTCCTCCTGGGCGGTGTAGAGGGCGTCGGGCAGTGCCTCGTACGCCGTGCGGATGGCCGCGTGGTCCCCTCCCACCCCGGTCTTCTCCAGCAGTGCGTACGCGAGCTGGCCGAAGAGGACGCCCTTGGGGGCGACGACGGTGTCCTCGCTGCGGTACGTGAAGGCGATGTCGGCGGCCTGCGCCAAGGGGCTGTCGGCGTCGCGGGTGAGTGCGGCGACCCTGGCGCCGGTGGAGCGGGCGTGGTGGGCGGCGGCGACGGTCTCCTTGGTGGTGCCGGTGTGCGAGGAGACCAGGACGAGGGAGCCCTCGCCGAGCAGCGCGGGCTTGCGCAGGTTGAACTCGTCGCTGTTCATGTGGAAGACGGGGAATCCGGCGCGGGTCTCCAGGAGGAAGTGCACCGGGTAGGAGGCGGTGAGCGAGCCTCCGCAGCCGACCAGGAAGACGTTGCGCAGACCGGCTGCGACGACCTCGTCCACGAAGGCGCGGGCCGTCCCGTGCTGGCTCAGGGCGAAGGCCACGGCCTCCTTGAAGTCCTCGGTGATGGGCTTGAGGGGCAGGGTTGCGGTGGTCACGTGGATCCTCTCCGAGCAGGTTGGGAACGTTCCCACAACAGACCGGGGATGCCCCGCGGCGTGGGTGTGGGAACGTTCCCAGCGGGAATGCCGGGAACCTTCCCACCGTCCTTCGCGGAGCGTCAATACCCCTGCACAGCCGATAGCCTGGCGAGGCCATGACGACGAACCGACGCAGCGGCCGGAACCGGCCCGCCACGATCCCCGACGTCGCCCGCGAGGCGGGCGTCTCCCGGTCCACCGCCTCCCGGGCCCTCGCCGACTACGGCTCCGTCAGCCCCGAGGCGCGCGAACGCGTACGGGCCGCCGCGCGGAAACTCGGCTACCGCCCCAACCAGCTCGCCCGGTCCATGATCACCGGCCGTACGCACACGCTGGGCGCGGTCGTCGCCGACATCCAGAACCCGTTCTTCGCCGGCGTCACCCGCGGCATCACCGACGCCGCCCGCGCCGCCGGCTACCAGGTCCTGCTGGCCAACACCGACGAGGACCCGGCAGCCGAACGGGCAGCCGTGAAGACCCTGCGCGACCGGCACGTCGACGGTCTGATCGTCTCCCCCGCCTCCACCACGGACACCGCCCACCTCACGGCCGCGCACACCGGCGGCTGCCCCGTCGTCCTCCTCGACCGGCGCGTACCCCGCCTCGACCTGGACTCCGTCACCGTCGACAACCACGGCGCGGCACAGGACGCCGTACGCCGACTGCTCGCCGTGGGGCACCGGCGGATCGCCCTGGTCAGCCTGGTCGGCAACGACCCCACCGACGACCCGGTGGACCCCGGCTCCACCGGCCTCGCGCGCATAGCCGGCTACCGCGCCGCCCTCCGCGAAGCCGGTATCGACGACACCGGGACCTACCTGCGCACCGGCGCCTTCCACGGCCAGGACCCGGCCCTCCTCGCCCGCGACCTGCTGGACTCCCCCGAACCGCCCACCGCGGTCTTCGCCACGGACAGCCAGATCGCGCTCGGCGTGCTGTCCGCCGCACGCGAACTGAGCCTGCGCGTCCCCGAAGACCTCTCCGTGATCACCTTCGACGACGCCGACTGGGCCCGCGCCGTACGCCCCCGCGTCAGCGTCGTCTCCCAGCCCGTCCAGGAACTCGGCGCCCAGGCCGTACACGCCCTGATCGCCCGCGTCCAGGGCGGCACGCACCACCCCGAACACACCACGCTGCCGACGGAGTTCATCGAGCGGGAGTCGGTGGCGCGGGCGAGGAAGAGGGCGTGAAGCACGACAGGTCAGGAGCGGGTGTGACCGCCGGGCTCGGCACGGTGGCCGGTCTCGGCGTCCCGGCGAGTGGCGTGGAGGGTGCCCAGGAGGCTGAGTGCCTGGGCGCTCGGGGTGTGCGGTTCGGCATGGTAGATGACGAGTTGCTGGCCCGGGGCGTGGCGGACGTCGAATGCCTGGTAGGTCAGGGTGAGGGGGCCGACGTCCGGGTGCAGGAGACGCTTGGCGTCCTGGGTCTTGCCGCGTACGGCGTGGGCGCTCCACAGGCGGGCGAAGTCCGGGCTGTGGCCGGTGAGGGTACGGACGAGTTCGCGCAGCCTCGGATGGTCCGGGTCGTGGCCGGTCGCCTGGCGCAGGTTGGCGACGGTGGCCTCGGCCGCCCCGTTCCAGTCCGCGTAGAAGCTCCGGCCCGCGGGGTCGGCGAAGACCATACGGGCCAGGTTGTCCGCCGGCCGGAACGGGGTGAAGAGGGCCTCGGCCAGGGCGTTGGCGGCGAGGAGGTCCAGGGCGGGGCTGAGGACGAAGGCGGGGGTGTTGGGATATCCGTCCATCAACTGGCGCAGTGCAGGCGTGACGTGTCGGTCGGGGTACGGAGAAGGTCGGTCGGCCGGGGCCGCCCCGGCCAGCCTGTACAAGTGTGTCCGGGCGTCGCCTTCGAGGCGCAGCGCGCGGCTGAGAGCGTCGAGCACCTGCGGTGAGGGGTTGCGCTCGCGCCCTTGTTCCAGGCGGGTGTAGTAATCGGCGTTCATCCCGGACAGGACGGCGACCTCTTCGCGGCGCAGTCCGGCGACCCTGCGGGTTCCGTAACTCGCCATGCCGACGTCCTCCGGCCGCAGGCCGGCGCGGCGTGCGCGCAGGAAATCTCCCAGGTGGTTGTCGTCCATGCGGGCAAGGCTAGGCGGAGGTCCGGCATGCTGCCCGGGTGTGCCGCACCCAGGCAGCGGAGGCCCTGGCCGGCGGCCGTCGTCCGGGGGCCGGGGGCCGTCGCCCGGCTGATGATCACCGATGTCGCCGGGGAGCCCCTGCAGAAGCCGGCCCATCGGCTCGGGGCGGACGGCGCCGAGGTCGTCGTAGCCCGGCTCGGCGGCACCTCGACGCGGGAGTCGGGCGAGGCGATCCGGGACGTACGGGCCGGTTCGGCGCCCTGTACGTACTCGTGCACCTCGCGGGCATCGTGCACCCCGCGGGCGCCGCGAACCCCGCGGGCATCGTGGGCCGGCCGGGAGTCGAGTACGCGCAGCAGGGGGTACGGGGCAGCTCGGTGCACCGCGGAATGATCGCCACCCCGATGATCCAGGAGCTGCTGGACGACCTGGCGCATCGGGGTCCGCAGGACGTCCACGAGGCGGCGCCGACTGCTCGCCGTGCCTCAGGCTTCCGCTTCCACCTCAGGCGCCGCCGTGGACCGCTTCCTCTTGCCCACACCCGACGCGTCGGCCGCCGCCTGCAACGACCGGAGGGCCAGCAGCAGCACACCGATGTCGTCGAGCAGCACCGGGTCCGGCAGCAGGTCGACCGGGGAGATCACATAGAGCAGCGCACCCCAGTACGCGAGTTTGTTCTCCAGGGGGACACCCGCGTCACGCAGGGCGTGGCGCGCGCGGACCACCTTGACCAGGAGCACGATCGCCGCGCCGACCATCGCCGCTAGCAGAACCGCCAGGATCACCACGATCGCCCACATTTCACCGCTCATCCCTGACGTCTTCCCTCCGTCGCGTGGGGAATGCCCGTCGGCACCGGCATTCTTCGTCCGGCGCCGTCGGCACCCGCTTCAACGAGCGGCGACAGGAAAGGAAACGAAACGGCGTAGAGGAAACGGGATAGGCGAAAAGGTGCAGGGGAGGACGTACGGGGTGGACGAGGCGGGAGTTCCGCGCGGGTCGGCACGGTCACCCCGGACCGTCAGCGCAGCAATTCCGCGTCCGGTTTCCGTTCCTCGCGCACGATTTCCCTGCTTTTCTCCGCCGGCGGCACGGAGGCGCCGGTCATTTTCGCCGCCCGTGAGTGGAACCGCATTTCCTCCACGCTTTTCTGCATGGACGTCCGGAGTTTCCGGCCCAGCGGCCGTTCCACGTAGCGGTGCACCAGCCAGGAAAGAGCCAGCATGAGGACGACGATGCCCGACAGCAGGGCCGGGGAGGGGACACGGTCGCGCAACAGGTCGATCAGGGTGAAACCCACGTACATGTGGAGGAGATAGAGCGGATACGTGAGCGATCCGGCCGTGGACAGCCAGCGCCACTGGAGTTTGTCGAACCACCCGAGCGCGATGGCGGCCATCAGCGCGAAGGCCGCCAGGACGGCCAGCCGTACCGGCCACCCCTGCGCCAGGTCCGCTTTCGCGCCGAGATTCATCACCAGTCGGCCGCGCAGATAGTGCTGGGCCAGCAGGAAGGAGACCGCCACGATCGCCCACAGCAGGACGGTGGGCCGGAAGCGGTGCATGAGGTAGAAGGCGATGCCCGCGATGAAGTACGGGGAGTACGGCGCGATCGCCCACACCGAGAGCAGGTCGCTGTTGGACTTCAGCGCCACCACCCCGGCCACGGTCCACAGACCGCAGAAGAGCACACAACGGCGGTAGGTGACCCCGCGGAAGACCACCACCGCGAAGAGCAGGTAGAACTTCAGCTCGATGAACAGCGTCCAGTACGCGTCGTCCACGTCGGGCACGCCGAGCCCCTGCTGCAGCATGGTGAGGTTCGTCAGCACCGTCTCCCAGTTGTCCGCGCTGCGGACGTTCGGCCACACCGTCAGGACCGCCGCCGTCAGCAGCACGGCGACCCAATAGGCCGGATAGAGGCGGGAGACGCGGGATGTCACGAAATCGCCGAGGGAACGCCCCCATGCGCTCATGCAGATGACGAAACCGCTGATCAGAAAGAAGACTTCGACGCCCAGCCACCCGTACTCCGAGAGGTGGTGGACGAGCGGGGAGAATGCCTGCGGGTCCTCGCCCCAGCCGTCGCGCAGCGTGATGTAGTGATACGCCAGGACCATCAGGGCGGCCAGCAGTCGCAGCCCGTCGAGGACACGCAGTCTGGGCCGCCGCACCTCTCCCTGCGAGCCGGGAGGGTGAGGGGGCGCGGCGTAAAGCATCCGGGTCCTTAACGACGGTGCGGCGGCAATCTGTCCGAGTTTTACGGTAAACAGCGGAAAATGCGCGAACGGATCGCGGAGTTTAGCGTACGACACCTCACCTGCCCCATGTCCACAACGTCGGCGAACTTCCTGAACTTCGGCTGTGGTGCAGGTCAACCGGGTATCGCCTAGGTGTACCAGGGCGAAGCGGCCCGCGTTTGTGAGAAACGCATGAGAATGCGCGTCGGGAGCCAACCGTTCGGATTCGGGAAGTATCGGGTTCGGGGGTTCGGTCCCGTTTCGGTCCGCAGGCGAGGGAGCCCGGGGCGGACCGACGGGAGTCGCAGTGGCGGCGCGTACGCCGGTGTACGGACCCCGGCTCTCGCCCCGCTCCCGGCCGTCCCGCCCGTCCCGGCAGATCCGAACAACTTTCCGCCGGTTACGGCGAAGTTGTTGCCAGCAGCCTCCGTTGCCCCAACAATGCGCACGTCAAAGCCGAAGGAACTTCGGCCACGGATTCTGAGAGGACCCCCACATGAGAAGCCCTCTCGTCGGTGCCCTGGCCACGGCCGTCCTGGGTACCGCCGCCCTCGTGGGCACCGCCGGAACCGCCGGTGCTGCCACGCCCTCGGACGCCGCCGGGCACACGGCGACGCCTTCGCTCCAGCGCACGGCGGACGTCACGCTCACCGGAGCCGATGCGGCGGCTCCCCGGGCGGTGTCCTTCGCCGGCACGGTGGCCCTCAGCAACTGCTCGGGGTCGATCGTGCGGATGCCCACCTCTGCGGACAACGACCCGGCCCTGGTCATGTCCAACGGCCACTGTCTGGAGACCGGGATGCCCGGTGCGGGCGAGGTCGTCGTCGACCGCCCGTCCAGCCGCAGTTTCACCGTGCTCAGCGCCTCGGCCGGCAACCTCGGCACGGTACGCGCCACCAAGATCGCATACGGCACGATGACCGACACCGACGTCTCGATCTACGAACTCTCCTCCACCTACGCCCAGATCAAGCAGCGCTTCGGCATCAAGGCGCTGGACATGGCCACCACGCACCCCGTGAAGGGCGCCGCGATCAGCGTCGTCTCCGGTTACTGGAAGAAGACCTACAACTGCAACGTGGACGGTTTCGCGTACCGGCTGAAGGAGGGCGACTGGACCTGGAAGGACTCGGTCCGCTACACCGCCCCGTGCAAGGTCATCGGCGGCACCTCCGGGTCGCCGGTGGTCGACGTCGCCTCCGGCAAGGTGGCGGCCGTCAACAACACGATCAATGAGAGCGGGCAGCGCTGCACGATGAACAACCCGTGCGAGGTGGACGCCAACGGCCAGGTGAGCGTTCGCCGGGGCATCGGCTACGCCCAGGAGACGTACGAGATACCCAAGTGCTTCGGCACCGGCAACAAGCTCGACCTCGGACGGCCGGGCTGCGTCCTGCCCAAGCCGTGACCCCGGACCGGCGGGTGCCTCGAGTGCCCGCCGGTGCGGTCACCCGCCGGGCGGTCTGATCGCGTGACGCAGCCAGACCTCGCAGGCCAGGGTGTTGTCCAGGGCGCGCATCACGTCCGGTGGCAGGTGCGGCCGGGCCAGGCCGGCCGCGAGGGCCGCGGTGTCCAGGAGCCCGGCGCGGGCCAGCCGCGACTCGTTGAACAGCTCGGCGAGGGCGGCACGGTTGCGGCGCAGGGCGAAGTAGAAGTCGGCGGTGTACTCGCCCTTCGTGGACCGCGCCAGCAGATCGTCGGGGACGATGCCCCGCATGGCGGTGGCGAGGACCGGCTTGTAGCGGTCGGGGGCGCCGCGGTCGGCGGTCCGTACGGACAGCGCGGCCTCGATCACGTTGTCGTCCAGGAAGGGCGCGGCGTACGGGAGTCCCAGTCCGGTCGCGGCCTGGTCGACCTGCCGGAACGCGCGGCCGCACATCTGCACCCCGGCCAGCGCGGCGTGCTGGCCCCGCTGCGTCGCGAGCGCCTCGGGGGCGCCTGCGGCCGCCTCGCGCAGGACGGACCGGGCCGCGCCGACCGCTGCCGGAGTGGCCCACGGCGGCATGGCCGAGAACGTCCCCCAGGCCGTGCCGGACGTGAAGCGCGCGGGCGGCGGCTTCGCCGGGTCGGGGACGAGGTGGTCGGCCCAGGCGGCCAGCCATCGGCTGAAGGTGCTGCGGTCCGCCAGCCCGCGCAGCAGCGGCAGCAGGGGCTGGGGCCGGGCCGCCCGCTGTCTGCGTACACGTCCCGGTACGGTCCTCGGGTGGCTGCGCAGGGCGTCGTGCAAGTACGGCGGAAGGGCGGCGAACAGTTCGTCCCCGCCGCCGCCCGAGAGGTGCAGCGCCGACCCGCGCGCGGTCATCAGCCCGGCGAGTGTGGTGAGTTTGGCGCTGTCCCTGACCCAGACGCCCGGTTCGTCCCCGGCCCCGTCCAGGCTGCCCATGCCGCTGAACCACAGGGGCGCGCCGGCGCGGCCGGGCAGTACGTGCTCGGCGCCGGGGAGCCGGGCGGTCGCCCGCGCGGCCCAGGCGGCGTCGTCATTCGCCGGATCGACGCTCTCCCAACGGAAGGTGACCAGCCGGGCGGGGCCGCGCGCGGCGAGGAAGCACAGGCTCGTGGAGTCCATCCCGCCGGAGAGGTCCGAGCTGACGGTCTTGTGTGCAGCGGTGCAGGAGTCCACCGCGGCGGTCAGTGCCTGCCGTACCGCTTCCGCTCCCCGCGTGAGCGGGAGTTCGGGGTCCGGCGGGGTCCACCACCGCCGGGCGGTGGCCCGTCCGTCCGCCTCCAGCAGCAGGCCGTGGCCATCGGGTACGGAGCGGACCCCGCGCCACAGGCAGCCGCCGTCGGCGAGCGGGTACGGAGGCGGAGACGCCAGCAGGCGGAGCGCCAACTGCCGTTCGTCCACGGGCGCGCCGCATGCCGACGCCAGGATGTCGGCCCGGCTCGCCGCCACCGTCACCCCGCCGACCCGGGCGTGGAAGACCCGGCGGACGGCCGAGGCGCTGCCGCGTACCCGGACCCGGCCGCCCGCGGAGAGCACCGCGTGGAAGCTTCCCGTCAGCCCGGCGAGCGCGCCCTCGGCGCCGGTGATGTCCCGGACCCGGCGCAGCCGGTCCGTCAGCGCGTCGGCGGTGACCGGGCACCGCCCGATCACCGCCATCCGTGCCGTCCCCACCGCGGCGGCCGTGAACTGGCCGGCGGGCCAACTGCCCACCAGCCACGGGCGGCCGGAGTGGTGGGAGACCACCTCGGTCGCGCCGGACCGCAGCACGCTCGCCGCGGCCAGTCCGTTCTCGCCGTCGGGGAGGACCGCGAACCACACGTCGTCGGTCAAGACCGGTCAGCCCGTCGGCGGAATCTGCCAGTACCAGGGCGCGTAGCCGCCCTCGAAGAACACGCCGACGTTCGAACCGAGCGTCAGCTCGGCGAAGTCGCCGAGCTCCGTCACCACGGGCGGCTCGTACCCGGTGTCCGCTTCCACAGTGCTCCCCTCTCCGCGCGGCGGCTCCCGCTTCCCGACCGCTTCGGGACCGCCGGGCCCTGCGCGCCCAGGGACTGCCCAACACCGCAGCACCGTACGCCGGACGGCGGCCGTCTTCACCCGGCGGAGTGACGCAGCCGGGGGCGCATGCGAAACGCGCGCGCCGGGCCCGGTGGCGCCCCCGCCGGAAGCGGGGTGCGGTGTGGCACCGTCGGACCATGAACGCGGCATCCGACATCCGGTCCCAGGCCACCACCCTCGCCCGCGACCTCGGCGGGCCGTGGCAGCCGGACGACGCCGACCGCAACCTGGCCCTGGCCCTGGTGCTCGCCCGGGACGACAACGGCGGCCGGCTCACCGCCCCCGTCATCACCCACATCCTGCTCAGCGCTTCCTGGGGGCTGAAGCCCATCGGCGCCATGTACCAGCTCCTGGCCTGTACCGCCGACGTCCTGGACGACCCCGCTCAGCGTGACTCCGACACCGGCCGGGAGGCCCTGGCCGACGTCAACCGCCTCCTCGACACGGTCGCCGCTCTCCCCCCGGACGGCAGCTGAGTCCTCTGAGTTCGACGCGACCGGCGCGTCCGGCCGGGCCCGGTGTCACTCCGGGCCGGGTTCGACGACCTGGACGGCGGCACCGGTGGCCCGCAGGGCCGCGAGTTCCGCGGCGGGGGCCGCGCTGTCGGTGACGACCGTTCCGTAGCGGGCGGCGGTGCCGTACTCGTACGTGGCCCGCTTGCCCATCTTGGAACTGTCCACCACCAGGGCGGCTCGGCCGGCGGCCGCCAGCATGGCTTCCTTGACCTCGACGTACTCCCGCAGCGGATGGAACAGACGCCCGTCGAGGACGGCGGTGGCGGACATCAGCACCAGGTCGGCGTGGAGCCGGGCGAGGTCACGGGTGACCTCCGGGCCGGTACAGGAGTTGAACTCGCTCTGGTACCGGCCGCCGAGCAGCGTGACGTCCACGCCGGGTTCCCCGCCCAGGCGCTGCGCCAGGCCGACGGAGTTGGTGACCACGGTGAGCCGCGCGGCCCGGTCCAGGCCCCGCCGGGCCAGCATCCCGGCCAGCGGATAGAGCGTGGTGGAGTCGTCCATCAGCAGGGTGCTGCCCGGCGTGATTTGGTCGGCCACCGCCGCGCACAGCGCCGTCTTGGCCGCCAGGCCGACGCTCTCCCGGAAGCGGGTGGCGGTCTCCATGGTCAGCGCGGGGAAGGCGACGGCCCGGCCCCGCTCCTTACGGAGCAGCAGGCGTCCGGCGAGGTCGTCCAGGTCGCGGTGCATCGTCATCAGGCTGACGCCGAAGCGGTCGGCGAGCGCGTCGATGCGCAGGGCGCCGTGGTCGGCGACGTACCGCAGGACATCCTGCCGCCGCTGTTCGACGGCGGCCTGCGACAGCCGTGCCTTGGCGGGCATCCGGCGTTCCTTCCCTCCGCGCCCGCGGCGGTCAGCTCGGCAGCGGACACACCACGGGCTTGATCGTCGTACGGTCACGGGCGGCCGCGGTGAGGGCCTGTTCCGCCTGCTCCAGGCCGTACCGGTGGGAGACCAGCCGGTCCAGCTTCACGTCGCCCGAGGCGGCCAGGGCGATGGCGGCGGGCCAGGTGTTGGCGTACCGGAAGGTGCCGGTGACCTCGATCTCGAAGTTCTGCACATGGGCGAGGGGCAGCGGCACGGTGTCCCCGCCCATCCCCACCAGCACCGCGCGGCCGGCCCGGCCGACGGTCCGGATCCCCTCGTCGGCGACGGCCGGGACACCGGAGCACTCCAGGAGCACGTCGGGGACGTACCCGGTGTCGGCGAGCCGGGCGGACCGTACGTCGACGGTGCCGGTGGCACCCAACTCACGGGCCAGGTCGAGGCGTTCGGGTGCGATGTCGGTGACGACGACCTCGGTGGCACCGAAGGCGCGGGCCGTCTGCACGGCGATCAGGCCGATCGGACCGGCACCGGTGACCAGCACCCGCGAACCGGTGCCGACCCGCCCCTTGCGCGCCGCCCACACACCGACGGAGAGCGGCTCCAGCAGGGCCGCGGTCTCGGCGGTCAGCGTCTCCGGGACCGGGTGGGCGAAGTGCTCGTCGATGACGACGTACTCGCACAGGGCGCCGTCGACCGGCGGCGTCGCGTAGAAGGACACCTCGGGGCACAGGTTGTAGCGGCCGTGGCGGCACTGTGTACAGGTGCCGCACGGGATGCCGGGTTCGAGCGACACCCGCTGTCCCGGCCGGCGCAGGGCGGCGCCGGGGCCGAGGGCGACGACGGTGCCGCCGGGTTCGTGGCCGAGCACCATCGGGGCGCGGACGACGAAGTCACCGATCCGTCCGTGCTCGTAGTAGTGCACGTCGGAGCCGCAGATGCCGACGGCTTCGACGCGGACCAGCACCTGCCCCGGCCCGGGGACCGGCACGGGCCGCTCCTCGATCCGCAGGTCCTTCGGCGCGTGCAGTACGGCGGCGCGCATGGTCGCGGGTACGTGGGTGGGCAGCGGAGCGGGCATGGGCGCGTTCCTCGGGGGTCGGCGGACGGCATCGCGCGGATGACCGTGACAGCATTCTTAGCAGAAATCTTCTGCATTATTAACACAAAATGCGTGAAGACGCGCGGGAGGGGGGCGCGTGAACCGGCTCGTACCCGGCGCCTTGTCCCCCGCTCCCGGGCTGCCGCCCCAGGTACCCGGCGTCCCGGTAGCCGCTACCGGCGTCGTGGCGGACCGGTCGGTATCGGTCAGTGACCGATCGCCTTCTTGCTCTCGGAGGCAGTACGGCAAAGGCATGGGCCATTACCGGCCACTTCTCACGGTGATCGGGTGGGCGCTGTTAGATATCAGCCGTCATGAGGCAGGCTCCTCCGGCCGGTCGCGTGCGTGCGCCTTCCGTGCGTCGTCCGCGGCAACCGCGGGGCGGGCGCGGGTGCCTTCGAAGAGGCGACGAGGTGCCATGGTCCGGTGCGACAGCGGCGTTGCCGGTTCCCGGCCGGAGGAAGGCGGTCCCCCACGGGGGAGCGGGCCGGTGCCCGGGGCCGCGCCGAGTGCCGCGCGCCTCGCGGAACTCCTCGTCGGACATCTCGGGTGCGACGCGACGCAGGCCCGTACCTGCGCGAGCGGGCTGCTCGGGCTGCTGGGGGCTCCCGCGGCCGGAGAGGTGGTACGCGAGGCGGGGGCGCGGGAGGGGGCCGCTCGTGTCCCGGTGGTCGCGGAGGCGGGCGTCGCCGGGATGGGCGTTCCCGGTCTGCATGCGCCCGTCCCGGAGCGCTCCGGTGCCGGTGCCGTTCCCGGTGCCTCGGGGACCGGCTCACCGGCCTCCGCCGGAACGGTGCGCGGCGCCGGAAGCCTGACCGGCGGCGAGGAGCTCCGCGCCCTGCGGCCGTCCAGGGCCGACGTCCGCGCCGAAACGGTCCCGCACGCCGCCGACCCCGATCTCGGCCCCGGCAGCCCCGGCCGCCCCGGCCCCGGCCCGCTCGACGGCGCCGTGGAACTGACCACCGCCGCCAGTCCGGTCGAACTGGCGCAGCGGCTCTACGAACGGGCCGAACCCTCGGGCGCCACGGCGGCACTGCTGGCCGTCCTCGACATGGAAGGCGTGCTCCGGATGAGCGGAGCCGCCGGCCCGGCCGCGCGGGCCGACGGTGACTGGTCGCAGGTGCCCCTGTGCCACATCCTCGCGCTGGCCCGCTCGGCCGGGACGGACCAACAGGTGTGGCTCGACGACGAAGCCGGCGGCCTGGCGCTGACCTGGATCTCGGCCAGGAGCGACGCGCCGGACGCACCCCGCCCCGCCGCCGAAGACCGGAAATCCGACACCGACACCGACACTGCCACCGCCACAGGAACGGGCACCAGCACCAATACCAACGCCCTGGTCTGCGTCGTCAGCATCATCCGGCCGGGCTCCGCGCCACCGGCCCCCGCGGCCCGGGCGCGACTGGAGGCGCTGACCGACTGCGCCGGGCAGCGGCTGCGCGGACTGGCCGCCCTGGGGCTGCCGGACGACGACGTGCGGGCGGCCTGGCTGGGCGCGGCCCTCGACGCCGTCCCCGTACCGGCGGCGCTGCTCTTCCCGGTACGCGGCCCGCTCGGCCGGGTGGTCGAGTTCACCGTCGACCGCTGCAACGCGCACGCCACCGGCCTCCTGGGCCGTACCCCCGAGCAGATCACCGGCAGCCGCCTGCTCGACGTCTTTCCCGGCATGCTCCCCTCGGGCATCTTCGACGCCTGTGTGACGGTCCTGGAGACCGGAGAGCCGCTGGACCGTGACCCGTTCCCTTACGAGGAGCCGCGGCGGGGCGTCCTGCATCCGGCCCTGCTGAGCGTGCGTGCCCGGCGGGTGGGCGGCGGACTGCTGGTGAGCTGGCAGTTCCACGATGAGCAGGCACGGCTGACGGCCCGTGTCGACGACGCCGAGCGGCTGGCCGACCTCGGCTGGGCGGAGTGGAACCTGGCCACCGGCGAGGCCACCTGGTCGCGGCGGATGTACGACATCTTCGGCCTGACCCCGGGCAGCGGCCCGTTGTCGCTCGGCGCGCTCTCCGGGTACGTCGTCGAGGACGACCTGCCCGCCGTCGTCCGGGCCGTGCAGTCGCTCTCCCGCGACCACGGCCCGGTGTGGTTCGAGGTCCGTACGCGTGCGGCCGGCAGGCTGCGCCACGTGAGCGTCAACGCCGAGCTGGTCCGCGACAGTCTCGGCAACCCGGTGGCGCTGCGCGGGGTCGTCCAGGACGTCTCCCGCGTCCGGCGGGTGGAGGCGGCGCTGGACGCCTCCCGGCGGGAAGCCGAACGCCGGCAGCTACGGATGGCGGAGGAACTGCAACTGGCCCTGCTGCCGCGGGCCCACACCGCCCTGCCGGGCCTGCGGGCGGCCATCCGCTACCAGCCCGCCGAGAACTGCGCCCGCGTGGGCGGTGACTGGTTCGAGGCCACGCCGCTGCCCGACGGCCGGGTGCTGATCGCCATCGGCGACGTGCTCGGGCACGGGCTCCAGGCCGCCGCCGGGATGGCGCAGTTGCGCAACGCGCTGCTCGGGATCGCGTACACCGGTGCCGACGCGGCGCGCGTCCTCGAATGCCTCAACCTCGTCGCCTTCCACGGCCACGACGAGTCGCTGGCGGCGACCGCCGCCGTCGGTCACTTCGACCCGGTAAAGCGAACGCTGTCCTGGGCCCGCGCCGGTCACCCGCCGCCCGTGCTCGTACGCGGCGGACGGGCCACCGAACTGGTCAACGCCGACGGAACCACCCTCGGTGCCAGCCTCGATCCCGGCTATGTCTGCAAGACGCTCACCCTGGCCCCCGGCGATCGCCTGATCCTCTACACGGACGGCTTGGTGGAGCGCCGCGCCGACCGGGCCGGCGACCGCGAGGACCTGCTGCTGGCCACCGCGCGCCGAGGTGCCGCCGGCAGCCCTGAGGAGCATTTGGAAACCCTGCTGTCCGTCCTGCACACCAATCCGGAGGACGACACCTGCGTCATCGTGCTGCACGTGGGGAGCTGAGGGACGATGGCCGCCGCCGAGAGCCACGCGGACGGCCACGACCACGGCCGCGGGGCGGAACACGACATGGCGACGGAGCGGGCCGGTAACCGCGGCGGAACCCGCCCCTGGCCGGAAGGCGACGCGCCCATGACACCTGCCGAGACGGTACGTCTACTCTGCGGACCGTCCTGGTGGATCATCAGCGCGTGAAGGAACCCCCGCATGAACCCGAACCGCATACGCACCCTGTGCGCCGCTCTCGGCCTCGCCGCCGGTCTGCTGGCGGCGCCCGCCGCGAGCGCCGCGCCACAGCCGGACGACCGGGCCGCCACGACAACGGTCGCGGCGTCACGGCACCGGCCCGAGCCCTGCACGGGGACGTACCACGGCGACGCCCGGCTCGGGCCGAAGTGGCTGCCCGGCAAGCAGCAGGCTCCCGTGGGCCCGCTGCTCAAGGGCTACCGGAGGACCGGGAAGCTCCCGGCCCCGGCCTTCTTGAAGAAGTACTGGGAAGGGCCGGCGGACACGGGCGGCTGGAAGTACCCGCCCAACGACGGCTTCGGCGAGGTCGACGGCACGGTCGACAAGGAACCCGCGAAGCTGCGCCCGGGCCAGCGGCTGGACCGGTTCGGCTCCGAGTTCGGCGGTTTCCTGGCACCGGCGGGCGACGCGTACGCCGAGCGCTCCCTGCCGCCGCAGAACCTCAACACGCGCGAGCCCGCGGCGCCTTGCGACTACCACGTCTACAAGGTCGCGAAGCCGTTCTGGGTGTGGCAGGGCAGCATCGCTCCGTGGTTCGAGCAGCCCGGCGGCGGACAGCAGATCAAACTGGACGCGGTGTTCCTGGACCCCGGTCAGGGGCAGCGGCTGAACGTGAAGTGGCTCGTCGAGCACGGCTTCCTCACCCGGGCCGCCACCTGAACGCCAGGGCGGCAGGAACACCGTGGTGAAGTGCCCAGCATGACTGACTCCTTGGGCAAGGGCTCTCCCCCGGACCGGCAGGCGGTGCGCACCGCGCTGCGCGCGGCAGGGGTCGCCGACGGCCACTACCGCATCGAAGGCGTACACGAACCGGTGCCCACGCCCCCGGACTTCCTGTTCCTGCGCCAGGCACCGGACGGCGCGTGGGAGACCGGAGCGTACGAACGCGGAGCCCATCACGTCATCAGCCGCCACCCGACCGAAGCGGCGGCCTGCGCCGAATTGTTCCGTCTGCTCACCTGACCGCGCCACCGGTCGGGCGCCCGTCCTGCCCGTTTCGCCCGAGCCGGTGACCGCTTGCTGTCCGATCCGGAATCTGGACCTCTGCCATCTTGACTGGTACAGACCAAGCGAGTTGAGTACCAACCGACCTGTGATCGCGCTTGCGAATCAGAGCGCGGTCCGTGGTCCACGTCGTGCGCCGGACCGTCCGACGCCGACCGAACGCGGCCCTGCCGCACCGAGGAGTGATCACATGTTGCTCAAGCAGCGTATAGCCGCCGTGCTCTCCGCCGCCGCCTGTGCCGCGACTCTCACCGTCGCTGCGCCCACGGCCACCGCAGCCCCCTCCTCCGGCCCCGCGGCACCCGCCGCGAGCTGCAACTTCTCCATCTGGACCGCCGGCAAGGCGTACCGCACCGGAGACATCGTCAAGTACACGAACGGTCAGTACTACCGCGCCACCCACGACAACCCGGGCTACGACCCGGTCATCAGCACCTGGTTCTGGGAGCCGTACAACTGCGGTGGCGGCACCAACCCGTCCGGCTTCGTGGTGAGCGAGGCGCAGTTCAACCAGATGTTCCCGAACAGAAACCCGTTCTACACGTACAACGGTCTGAAGGCCGCCCTGAGCGCCTACCCCGGGTTCGCCAACACGGGCAGTGACACCATCAAGAAGCGCGAGGCCGCCGCCTTCCTCGCCAACGTCAGCCACGAGACGGGTGGCCTGGTCCACGTCGTGGAGCAGAACACCGCCAACTACCCGCACTACTGCGACCGCAACCAGCCCTACGGCTGTCCGGCAGGCCAGGCGGCCTACTACGGTCGCGGGCCGATCCAGCTCAGCTGGAACTTCAACTACAAGGCGGCGGGCGACGCGCTCGGCATCGACCTGCTGCGCAACCCGAACCTGGTCCAGACGGACTCGGCCGTCGCCTGGAAGACCGGCCTCTGGTACTGGAACACCCAGCGCGGCCCGGGCACGATGACGCCGCACGACGCGATCGTCAACGACCGCGGCTTCGGCGAGACGATCCGCAGCATCAACGGCAGCCTGGAGTGCAACGGCAACAACCCCGGCCAGGTCCAGAGCCGGGTCGACAGCTTCAAGAAGTTCACCCAGATCCTGGGCACGTCCACGGGCGGCAACCTGACCTGCTGACCTCCCGCCTCCGGCGGGCTGAGCGGCCGAGTCCGCACAAGGGAGCCGGCCCCGGATCGCGCACCTCGGCGGTGTGACGTCGATCCGGGGCCGGCCTCAGCAGCACCTGCCCGGCAACCGGGCGTCACGTTTCTAGCCGTCCCGGTCATCCACGTCCATCAAGGCGACCAGAGGGCTCAGGCGACCGAGCTCCGCCAGGAGATCGCCCATCACCGCCCGCGTCTCTTCGACGGCAAGGGCGCCTTCTCGGACCATTGCCTCGCCCTCTTCCCGGAGGCGCGCTTCGCGGACCGGGGACAGCGACTTGTCGGAGCCGGGCAGCAGCCCGCCGTACCAAGGCGTACCACGCCGTTCGGTCATGCTGCATTGTCCTCCCGGGGTACGGGAGATCGCCATGGTGGACCGTTGTCAGCCAAGGCGATGCAGTACGGCGCCGAGGTGGCGCGGCTCACGCGGGGCTGAGGCGCTTTCGGCCGGATTTCGTCCGGCGGGCAGCCCGGCCCGACCGTCCGCCGAACCGATCTTCACTCGCGGGAGTGGAGCTGTGCCCGGCTCCCGTCACCGGTTCCGCTGGCGCGGGACACTCGACGAGCCGGACCGCCGGGTCCGGAGGTCGGAGCGGGAGTTGGAGGCGGTGACGACGGAACGGAACAGCCAGGGCCGCGAGCTGCTCGGAGCGGACGTGCGCAACGAGGTGACAGCGCCGGTCGAGGGCCACGTCGTGCAGGCCGGGGTGGTGCACGGCGGGGTGCACCTGCACGCCGGGCGCGCGCGCCCGGTGGTGCCGCACCAGTTGCCCGCCGCGCCGCGGGTTTTCACCGGCCGGGCCGCGGAACTGGCCGCGCTCACGGCCGCGCTGGACGACGCGACGGAGGCCGGCGCCACGGTCACGATCTCGGCGCTCGGCGGCGCCGGGGGCATCGGGAAGACCTGGCTGGCGCTGCACTGGGCGCACCGGCACCTCGACCGGTTCCCCGACGGCCAGCTCTTCGTCGACCTGCGGGGGTTCACCCCCGTGGGCGAGCCGGTGTCGGCGACGGAGGCGGTACGCGGATTCCTCGGCGCCCTCGGCGTGGACCCGGCCGGAATACCGGCGGACCTCGACGCGCAGGTGGGGCTGTACCGGAGCCTGGTAGCCGGCCGGCGTCTGCTGATCGTGCTGGACAACGCCCGTGACACCCCGCACGTGGCCCCGCTGCTGCCGGGGGATTCGGCCTGTACGGTGCTCGTGACCAGCCGCCGTCAACTGGCCGGCCTGGTCACCACCCACGGCGCCCGTCCGCTGGACCTGGACGTGCTCCCCGCGGCCGAGGCCCGCCAGTTGCTGGTCGGTCACCTGGGCGCTGCGCGGGTCGCCGCGGAGCCGGAGGCGGTGGACGCGTTCCTGGAGTGCTGTGGCGGACTGCCGCTGGCGCTGAGCATCGTGGCCGCCCGCGCCACCGCCCACCCCGGCTTCCCCCTGCGTCTGCTCGCCGAGGAACTGCGCGACCACACCACCCGGCTCGACGAGCTGGACGCCGGTGAGATCCCGCTGAACCTGCGGGCGGCGTTCTCGTCCTCGTACGACGCGCTGACTGCCGAGGCGGCCGTCCTGCTCGGACTGGTGGGGCTGGCGCCGGGGCCGGACATCGGCCTGCCGGCCGCGGCCTCGCTCGCCGGGCTGCCCGTGGCCCGGACCCGCGCGCTGCTGCGGGAGCTGGAGACCGCGCACCTGGTGTCGCAGCCGTCCCCGGGCCGCTACCGGATGCACGACCTGATCCGCCTCTACGCGTCCGAACAGGCCCACGACCACCAGGCGGCGGGCAGCCGCGACGACGCGTTGCGGCGGCTGGTGGACTTCTACCTGCACACGGCCTACGCCGGTGACCAGGTGCTCGATCCGCACCGCGAGTCGGTGGCGCCGGCCCCGCCCCGGCCGGGCTGCCGCCCGCAACCGCTGCCGGACGAGACCAGGGCCCTGGAGTGGCTGGACGCCGAACACTCCTGCTTGATGGCCGCGCAGCGGCTGGCCGTCGAGCGGCGTTGGCACCGGGCCGTGTGGCAGTTGGCGCCGACGCTGCACACCTACCACTGGCGGCGCGGGCTGCTCGCCCATCAGGTCACCGTCGCGGGCGACGGGCTGGAGGCCGCGCGGCATCTGGGGGACGAGGCCGCCCAGGCTCCGGCGCACCGCCTGCTCGCCGAAGCGTGTGCCCTGATGGGCCGGCATGCCGAGGCGGTGGAGCGTCTTCACCGGACGCTCGCCCTCGCCGAACGTACCGACGACGTGCCGAGCCAGGCACACACCCACCGCGTCCTCGCGTGGGCCTGGGGGCAGCAGGGGGAGGCCCGGTCCGCGCTGGATCACGCCACGCGTTCCCTCGCGCTGTTCCAGGCGCTGGAGGACCAGGAGTGGGAGGCCCGCGGCTTCAACCAGTCGGCGTGGTACTCCGCGCAGTTGGGCCACTTCGAGCAGGCGCGGGCGTACTGCGAGAAGGGCCTGCTGCTGCACCGTGGCCACGGCAACCGCAACGGTGAGGCGCTGTCGCTGGGCATCTTCGCCTACCTGGGACTGTGCACGGGCCGGTATGCCGACGTCCTGGAGCACGGCCGGCAGGCCCTCCGTCTCCTGCGCGACATCGGCAACACCTACCACGAAGCCGTGTTGCTGCACGGCATCGGCCAGGCGCACGCCGCCCTGGGCCGGCCCGGCCAGGCCCGTGAGGCGTGGGAGCAGGCGCTGGAGCTGTACCGCAGTCAGCACCGGTCGGGCGAGGCCAGGCGCCTGCAAGGCCAGTTGTCCGAGCTGATCGAGCGGGAGCGGGAGGGCGAGCGGGAGCCGGGTGAGGCGCGTCCGCCGGACAACCCGCCGCGTCCTCCCGACGGCCTTCCGCACGCATAGGCCGGACGGCTCCTTCCGTGTGCCGGACAGCGGAAGAAGTGCGTGACCTGTGTGCTCGGCGACCCGCCGGCCCCTTCCCGGTCTGAGCACACGCCGCCGTACGGAAAGCGGCGAAGGGCATTCCGGCGGGCAGTGTCCTCGCGGTCCTCGCCCCCGACTTCGGGAAGCGGTATGTGAAGAGCATCTGCGACGACGCGTGGGCGGCCGGTCGCCGGCCGCGCCTCGTCGCCCCGGAATCGGAAACGGACCAGGCGCGCGCCTGAGAACAGGACAGTCAGTATGTTCACTTTCGACGTGGTGCCGGGTGACGCCGTACTCAACACGCTGCGGAGCCGGCGCGGTGACGTCCTCGACATCGTCGCCCGTACGTACCGCAGCCACGAGGCCGGCCAGACGGTCAACCCGGACAGTTGTTTCCTGCGGTTTCCCGAGAAGCCGGATTCCCGCATCATCGCGCTGCCCGCCTTCATCGGGGCGGATGTGGAGCTGGCCGGCCTCAAATGGATATCCAGCTTCCCGCGGAACACCGAGAACGGAGTTCCTCGTGCTTCGGCCGTACTCGTCCTCAACGACTACCGCACCGGCTACCCCGTCGCGGTCCTGGAGGCGGCGCACATCAGCGCGGCCAGGACCGCGGCCTCCGCTGCCGTGGCGGCGACAGCGCTGCGGCCGGGCGGGTACGGGGGCAGCCGGATCGCCGTGGTCGGCGGCGGTGTCATCGCCCGGAACATCTGCGACTACCTGCAGGCCGCGGGCTGCGCACCGGACGCCTACCTCGTCCACGACCTGCACGAACCGTCGGCGCAGGCACTCGCCGCGCATGTGCGCGACACCCAGCGGCGCCCCGCGGCCGTCACCGGCGACCTGGGGGCCGCGCTGGAGGCGGAGACGGTGGTGTTCGCGACGACCGCCCTGGAGCCGTACGTGCACCGGCCGTTCGGCGCCGGTCAGGTGGTGCTGAACATCTCGCTGCGCGACCTCGCACCCGAAGTGGTGCTGGGCGCGCAGAACGTCTTCGACGACGTCGAGCACTGCATGAAGGCCGACACCTCGCCCCACCTGGCCGAGCAGCTCACCGGCAACCGCGAGTTCGTGTCCGGGACACTGGCCGGGGTGCTGGACGAGGAGGTGCGGCTCACCGCGGACCGCCCGGTGATCTTCTCGCCGTTCGGCCTCGGCGCCCTGGACCTGGCCGTGGGCGCGTACGTCCTCCAGCAGGCACGCGCCGACGGTACGGCCGTCAGCGTGCCGGACTTCTTCGGGGAGACCCGCCGTTGGTGACCCCCGGGCGGCCTGCTCGGAGGTCGCGCACCGCGCCGGGGCGCTGTCTGCCGTGACCACACCGTACCGACGCCGGTGCACACCCGGCTGATATCGGCCACGGCACAGGCGCCGGCCGCGCACTTCGCCGATCATTCGCACGTCAGCCGGGTCGCGTACCCGGGGCCGCCGACCGATCCCGGCCACATGATCGCGACCCGGCAGTTGCACGGCGGCTTCGGTGGCATGCTGTCCCTGCACGTCAACGGAGACTGGCAGCGTTCCCTGCGCACGGCAGAGAACTGCGACCTCTTCACCCGGGTCACGTCCTTGGGCGGGGTGGAGAGCCCGGTGGAACACCGCTGCCCCTTCGAGGGGCCGGGCAGCACGTCCCCCAAGGACAAGATCCGCCTGTCCGTCGGTCCGGAGGATGTGACCGATCTCGTGGCCGACCTGGAACAGGCACTGGAACGCGCCGCAAAGGAAGACCGTTGAGTTCGGACACCACGAGCAACATCCAGCCGGCCGGCACCGCTCCCCCGCCGGAGCCGCCGGTCGGTCCCTCCGCGGAGGGCTCGCCGGCGGACGGCTCGCCGCAGCCACGGCGGGGCCTGTTCCGCGACGTCTCGCTGTCGGCCGTGCTGGCCGGCTTCGTGGCCGTCGTCGTGTCGTACTCCGGGCCACTGGTCATCGTGCTGGCGGCCGCCCACGCCGGGCATCTGGACCAGGGACAGACCAGTTCCTGGGTGTGGGCCATATCCATCGGCAGCGGCGTCACCTGCATCGCGCTCAGCCTGCGCACCCGGATGCCGGTCATCACGGCCTTCTCGACCCCGGGTGCGGCGCTCCTGGTCACCAGCCTGGGCGCGTACTCGTACGCCGAAGCCGTCGGTGCCTTCCTCGTCACCGGGGTCGTCATCACGCTCGTCGGGCTGACCGGGGTGTTCGGGCGGCTGATGCGGCAGATTCCGACGGCCGTGGTGTCGGCGATGCTCGCGGGCATCCTGTTCTCCTTCGGCACCGGGGTGTTCACGTCGCTGAAGACCGCACCGTGGATCGCCGGCGCGGTCCTGGTGGCGTACCTGCTGGGCAAGCGCTTCGTCGCGCGGTACGCGGTACTGCTGGCGCTGGCCGCCGGTGTGCTGTTCAGCGCGGTCACCTCGCGGCTGGACATCCACATCGACCATGTCGGGCCGGCCCAACCGGTGTTCACCGCGCCGTCGTTCTCGGCCGGCTCGCTCATCGGCATCGCCGTACCGCTGATCCTGGCCACCCTGGCGTCGCAGAACGCGCCCGGCATGGCCGTGCTCAGCGCGTCCGGCTACCGGCCCGACGACCGGCTGCTCATCGGCTCGACCGGGCTGGCGTCCACGGCCCTGGCGCCGTTCGGGTCGCACGCGATCAACCTCGCCGCGATCACCGCGGCGATCTGCACCGGCCCCGAGGCGCACCGCGACCCGCGCCGCCGGTACGTGGCCGGTGTCTCCTGCGGTTTCTTCTACCTCCTGATCGGCGCGTTCGGGTCGACGCTCGTCGTGCTGTTCGCCGGGCTGCCCAAGGAGCTGGTCGCCGCGGTGGCCGGTGTCGCGCTCTTCGGCGCCCTGGCCGGCGGACTGACCGCCGCGGTCAAGGAGGAGAAGGACCGCGAGGCGGCCCTGATCACGTTCCTCGCCACCGCGTCCGGGGTGACCGTCGCGGGCATCGGTTCGGCCTTCTGGGGGCTGGTGTTCGGCGTCGTGGCGCACCTGATTCTCACGCGGCTGCGTTCCCGGGAGGGCGCGGCGGCCTGATCTCCGGGGGGGCGGTGCGCGGGCCGGATGACGGGCGGCTCGCGTACCGCCGTCGGAGGCCGCTCCCCGCCCCGCGGCGCTTCGGCCGGAACCAGGGCGCGCCCTCTGGCCCTACGGGTGCCGCGATCTCATGATGGGCCCATGGCAGACGACAGCGGGCCCGAGGAAGACGACAGCGGTCCCAGGGCGGACAACGGCGGGCCCCAGGGAGACCGGAGCGGGCCCAATCGAGACCGGAGCGGGCCGCGGAGAGACCGGAGCGGGCCCGAGGAAGACGACGGCGGGCCTCAGGGAGACAGCACCTACGGCACGCTCCTCCGGGACGCCCGGCGGCTGCTGCCGCGGATCACCGCCGTACGCCGCGAGATCCACCGCGCACCGGAACTGGGGGCCACGCTGCCCCGCACCCAGCGGACCGTGCTGCGCGAACTGTCCGGCCTGCCGCTGACCGTCACCACGGGCGACCGGCTCACCTCCGTCACCGCCACACTGACCGGCGCCCGGCCGGGGCGGACGATCCTGCTCCGCGCCGACATGGACGCCCTGCCGCAGACCGAGGAGACCGGGCTCGACTTCGCCTCCCTGACGCCGGGCGTCATGCACGCCTGCGGGCACGACACGCACACCGCGATGCTGCTCGGCGCCGCCCGCCTGCTCGCCACCCGCAGGGAACGGCTGGCGGGCCGGGTGGTGTTCATGTTCCAGCCCGCGGAGGAGGTCTGCGGGGGCGCGCAGCCGATGATCGAGGAAGGCGTGCTGGAGACGCCGGACGGCGGGACGGTGGACGCGGCGTTCGCCCTGCACATCACCACCCGGCACCCGTCCGGCACCGTCCACCTGCGGCCCGGACCGCAGTCCGCCGCCGCCGACATGCTGACCATCACCGTCCACGGCCGGGGCGCGCACGCCGCCGCGCCGCAGCGGGGCCTCGATCCTGTGCCGGTGGCCTGCGAGATCGTCCAGGCGTTGCAGACGATGGTGACCCGTACGGTCAATGTCTTCGAACCGGCGGTCCTCACGGTCACCCGCGTCACCGCCGGTACGGCGTCCAACATCATTCCCGACACGGCGGAGATCGCCGGCACCTTCCGCACCCTGTCCGACGCCACCCGCAAGAAGGTCCGCGACGGCATCGTCCGGGTGGCCGACGGCGTGGCTGCGGCGCACGGTCTGACCGCCGACGTGGAGCTGCCGGACGTCACGCCGGTGGTGGTCAACGACCCCGGCTTCACCGACCTGGTCACCCGTGCGGCGACGGAACTCCTCGGTCCCGGGCGGGTCCGGCTGCTACCCCACCCGATCATGGCCGCCGAGGACTTCGCCTTCGTCCTGGAACGGGTGCCCGGAGCCATGGCGTTCCTCGGCGCCTGCCCGCCGGGACAGACCGCGGGCCAGGCACCCGACAACCATTCCCGCCGCGTCGTGCACGACGAAAAGGCCCTCGCCGTCGGCGCCGCCGTGCACGGCGCGGTAGCTCTGTCCTACCTGTCGGCGTAGGCGGCGTACGACTGCGCACGGCGGTGTACGGCTGCCGGTGCGCGGCCCGACCTCCCCCTATCGGCCGAGCACCTGCTTCGCGTACGCCGCGACGCGCGCCCGCATCCGTTCGGCCGTCATGCCTTCCGTGCCGGCCAGGTGCTCGACGAGGTCGGCGCGGGTGGCGGCCAGCAGGGCGTGCGCGGTGAAGCTGCTGTCGACGCCCGGCAGACCGTCCAGTGTCCGCCGGAGGGTGGCGTGCCACCACTGGTAGTGCTCTGCCTGGTACGGGCTGCCGCTGCCTGCTTCCTCCAGCGCGAGGGCCAGGTGCCGATTGGCCAGCTTGAAGCCGAGGACGGCGTCGAGCAGGGCCGGTACCCGTTCGTGCGGCGGCGTGGCGGGGCCGAGCGGTGCCGGCCCGCTCTCGACGGCCTGGCGCAGCGGTTCGATCCGTGCCTCGACGAGCGCGCGGATCAGGCCGGTGCGGTCGCCGAACCGGCGGAAGAGGGTGCCCTTGCCGACCCCGGCGGCGGCCGCGACATCGTCCATGGACACGCCGCGCGGACTGTCGCTGCGGGCGAAGAGGGCGTCGGCGGCGGCGAGCACGGCCTCCCGGTTGCGTGCGGCGTCCACGCGCTCCTTGCGTACGGTCACGGCCTCTCCTTCGGTCGTTACGGCACCCGTTTACAAAGCGGACTGCCGGTCCGTATTGTTGTCCCGTCCAGCTAACCGGACCCGTGGTCCACATCGTAGGAGGAAGGGGCCGTCCATGCCCGGTTCCGTAACCCGGTCCCACGCCAGCGTCCTGGTCACCGGGGCCACCGGCACCACCGGCAGCCGCCTCGTGGCCCGGCTGACCGCGCTCGGCTGCGAGGTCCGGGCCGCGAGCCGCCGCGCGACACCGATGGACGGCGCCCGGCCCGTCCGATTCGACTGGTACGACCCGGCCACGCACGCCGAAGCCCTGCGCGGCGCGGACGGGCTCCACCTCGTGCCTCCCGTCGGGGACCGCGACCCGGCCGCCGTCGTGCTGCCCTTCCTCGACCGGGCCCGCGCGGCCGGGGTCCGGCGCGTGGTGCTGCTCAGCTCCTCGGCCATCGACCGGGGCGGCCCTGCCGTCGGCCGGGTGCACGACGCGCTGCCCGGCCTGTTCGACGAGTGGGCCGTCCTGCGGCCGTCATGGTTCATGCAGAACTTCGGCGGCGACCATGTACACGCGCGGAGCATCCGCGAGGACGGGGTCATCGCGACCGCGACCGGCGACGGCCGCGTCGGGTTCGTCGACGCGGCCGACATAGCGGCGGTCGCCGCCCATGCCCTCACCGACCGGAGCGCTCCCTGCACCGACCTGGTCATCACCGGCCCGGAGGCGCTGAGTTACGACACGGTCGCCGCCGTTCTCACGCGCGTGACGGGGCGGACGGTGATCCACCGGCGGCTCGGCCACGAGCAGTTCCACGACCGACTGACCGCCGCCGGCGTCCCTGGGGAATTCGCCACGCTGCTGGCCGACTTGGACCGGTCCGTCGCCGAAGGCTCGGAGGACCGCACCACCGACACCGTCGAGCGCGTCACCGGCCGTCCCCCGCGCAGCTTCCTCACGTACGCGCAGGAGGAGCTGGCACAGGCCGGTGCGGTGGACGGAGCGCCTGCTCGCGCGCGGCACCACGGGCCTGGAACCGGTACATGCGGTACGCCTCGGCGTCGGTGAGGACCCGCGCGACGCTCAGGTCGTCGTCGCCCGGCAGACTCCCCCGCGGCATGGGTGACCAGGGCTGCCGCCTCCGGAACGCCGAATCCCGGGGGTGCGGCGGCGGTGTGGCCGCCGGTACGGCCGCCGGGCGGGCCGCCGCGGTTCGGCACCCGCGAAGCACGTGTCAGCGGTCAGGGCGGAGTACGCGGGCTCCCCCGGAACGCAGCTCGCCACCAACCGTTCTGCGAAGTCACGGGCGGTCGGTGCGGGCGGGACCCCGCCAGCGGCCGATACCGGCTTTCCGACCATGAGGTCCCCCAGGGCCCGGACGGGCGAACCGAGATTCGAGACCAGGCACCCCGCACCGGGCGGCCAAGACGAGCGGCGAACTACCGCCCCGCCGGCCGGCCCGCCCTGTCGCTGCCCGTGTCGCCGCCGTCGCCCGCTCCTATCTCGGCGCCGGTCGCTTCGAGCGCCGTGGTGACCGGCTGGAAGAAGGTCTCGCCGCCCCGTGTGCAGTCGCCGCTGCCGCCGGAGGTCAGCCCCACGGCCGCGTCGCCGGAGAACATCGGCCCGCCGCTGTCCCCGGGTTCGGCGCACACGTCCGTCTGTATCAGCCCGTTGACGATGTCGCCGTTGCCGTAGTTCACCGTGGCGTCCAGGCCGGTGACGGTCCCGTCCGACAGCCCCGTCGTACTGCCGGAGCGCTGTACGCGCATCCCCACGGCGGCTTCCGCCGCCCGGGACATCTGCCGGGTGCCGCCGTTCTGCAGGTCCACCGCGCTGTCCGGCCTGGCGGCCGGGTCGTCGTAGGTCACCAGGGCGAAGTCGCTCTCGGGGAACCGGGCGTCGGCCACCGTACCCAGCGGCTGCGCTCCCGCCTGGTCGGCCGTCCAGGTCGCGCTGCCCTTGCCGCAGTGCCCCGCGGTCAGGAAGGCCGGAGCGCCTTGAACGGTGACGTTGAATCCCAGCGAACAGCGCGCGTTGCCACCGAAGATGGCGCTCCCTCCCACGGGCAGGGCTCCCGTACTCCCCTCGCCTTGTCCGGCCGAGTCGCCACCGGAGCCGCCGGAGCCTGCCGAACCGTCTGAGCCGTCCGAGCCACCGGGACTGTCCGGTCCGCCGGAGCGGCCCGAGTCGTCGCCCGATTCGCCGGAGCCGTCCGAGCCACCGGTGCTCGTCGCCGCCTCCGAGCCGCTGCCCCCGCCGTGATACCGCCGGAACTCCCCCGCCGACCGTTTGATCCTCGCCATGCCACCGCCGCCCGCCTTTTCGACGGCTTCGGTGAGAGCGGCGAGTTCCGCACCGGTGACCGTACGGTCGGCGACGACCGAGACCTGGTTGGTCCTGGGATCGATGGACCACGCGGTCCCGGGGATGGCCACCGTGGCGCGCAAGGCGCGCGTGGCCGCCTGAAGTTCGCTCGTGCTGTTGCGCACGACGCGTGCCACGGCGCCCTCCGCTTCGACCTTTCCGGCGTCGTCCGCCGACAGGACGTTCATCACGAGCCGCCCCTTCCCGGCATCGAGATACCAGCCCGCCGTCCGGTCGGCGCCGAGTTCCGCCTTCAGGGACGAGGCGGCCCGCGCGGCCGACTCGGCGGAGAAGGTCCGCGGCGGCGCTGGCCGTTCCGCGCTCGCGTTGGCCTGCGGCAGCACGATCGCCGCCGCGACGAGGGCTGTTGCCGCGCCGCCGACGAGGACGCCGGTCCGCTTGTTCACATGCCGATGGCTCTCGCTCACGTATCGGTGGCTCACTTCTCTGACCTCCAGCTGGGCCACAGGGGGAGCACACGGGGACGTACGCCGTGGTGGCGCAGGGGCCCCCGTGCACGGTGGGCACACAGTTCTACGGAGGACACAGAGGTACCGACTCAGCGCTCCTCGCAACGCGATGAATTCCGCCCGCCCGGCGCGCCGCCCCCTTACACTGCCCCGCTCGCGCGCCGTACCGCGACCGGGCCGGGTTCAGAGATTGTCGCCCCAGCCGCCCTGGATCATGGTCTGGAACGCCCACGTCCCGTCCCGCCGGATCAGGATGTCGGCGTACCGCAGCTGCCGGCTCCGGCCCTCCTGGGTCATGGTCGAGTCCGTGAAGACCACGGCCATCGAGGGCGAGAGGAAGACCGGCGTCCGGGTGGAGTCGAAGGTGATGTCCTCGTCCCCCTCGCCCATCACCTGGGTCATCGTCGCGACGAACTGCTCCCGGTCCCACTGTGCCGAACGGCCCTCGCCGGCCGAGTCGTCGCTCACCAGGTTGAGCGGGAACACCGCCATGCCGGCCATGGCCTCGATGTCGCGCTCGGCGCTCCGCGCGTCGTACTTCGCGAACCAGGCGTCCAGGCTCGCACGGTCCTCGTCGGTCGGTACGTAGCCGGTGTCGGGCAGAAAGGTCACGCGCAGTTCCCCTCGGTCGATCTCGGACGCGCACCCACCGCACGGGGCCACGCAGAAGGAAAGTACGCCTGACGGGCCAGCTAGTCAACCTTGATTAGTGCGGGGTGAAGGAGAGCAGCGCCGTCATTGAGCCGTTGGCCACCGCTCCCGCACCCGTCGAACTCACGCGATCCGTCTCAGCACTCGAACCGGTGGTTTCCGATCCCCGTACGAGTGAGACGGCCTGACGGTCCCGGGTGGCCGAAGCGACGCTCTCCTCGTGCCGAGGCGACCCTCGCCCGGCACCGGAAGCTCGGCATCCCCCTACCTCGACAAGGAGTCATGCACATGAGCCTTCGCCGTTCTCTGCTGGCGATTCTCGGCACCACGGCCCTCGCCCTCGGCATGTCCGTCGCGGGCGCTCCCGGCGCGTCCGCCAATCCCTGCGGCTTCTACGAGACTTCGAGGGACGCGTACTACAACCACTGCACGAGCGACGGCTCGCGCGTGATCATCGAAGTGGAGGTGTTCGGCCCCAACTACGAGCGCTGTGTGGGCCCCGGGGTCACCTGGCTCGGCTCCGCCGGCAAGATCGACGGCGCGCACTACGTGGGCCGCACCTGCTGATCCGTTCCCAGGGGCTACTCGCGCAGGCCGATGAGCCCCCTGGCAGCGTCCGCCGCACACAAGCCGGTGGACGCTGCCAGGGGGACGGTTCAGCCTCCGGGGTCCGACCTCCGGGGATCAGCCCTCGGAGGTCGGCCTCCGAAACGTTTCAGCATGGCAGGGACTTCACCGTTGGAGGAAGGTGAAGAGGTCCTCCCAGCGCTGGACGATCTCGTCGGTGGCGTAGCGCTGGATGTTGGTGCGGGCGGTTTCGCCCATGCGGTCGCGCAGGGTCTGGTCGCTGATGAGGGTGTCGAGGTGGCGGGC
>NZ_JBEZAN010000004.1:640251-686412 GCF_040646595.1 Streptomyces sp. NPDC045470 | reverse complement strand
GCGTTTCGGCCTTTCGGCTTCTTCGCGGTTCCAACCTTACCAGATCCGTTCGGCGTTTCCGCTTTCCGTTTCCGGCTCCCTGCTGGAGCGGGGCGGCCGTCCGGCTTTCGCTTTTCGGCCTTTCCGACTCTATCAGATCCGATTCCCGGTCCGTTTCCGGGCCGAATTCGTATCCGATGTTTGTCGGAGGAGTTTGCCTTTCGGCTGCTCCGACTTTATCAGAAGCGTTTTGCCGACCTGAAATCGGCGGACGTTTTCCGGATAAAGATTCGGAGGCGCTTCGTGGAATCGATGTTCCGACCGAAGCAGACGAGAGACTAACTGTTGCGCTCGAACATGTCTAGTCCGTGGCAACCGTTCGAATCTACCTCCCCGCCCTGCCCGTGTCAACGTGCCTCTTGGGGAGATGAGGAGATTAGCAGGTCAGCGGGGTCGCACGCACATCAGGCCGCGGTCGGTACGGGTGCCTCGCGGTCCGCCTCGTCGACGTCCCCCGTTTCGCCTGATCGGACGGCGCGGCCGCCGAGTACGTACACGTACGCGAGAAAGGCCAGCTCGGCGACGACGCCGATGGTGATGCGGGCCCAGGTGGGCAGGCCGGAAGGGGTGACGAAGCCTTCGAGAACGCCCGATACGAACAGCACGGCGGCCAGGCCGACAGCCACGCCGAGAGCGGAGCGGCCCTCTTCGGCGAGGGCGGTGCGGCGGGTGCGCGGGCCGGGGTCGATGACGGTCCAGCCCAGGCGCAGGCCGATGCCGGCTGCGACGAAGACCGCGGTGAGTTCCAGGAGCCCGTGCGGAAGGAGGAGGCCGAGGAAGGAATCGAGGCGACCGGCCGACGACATCAGGCCGAGGCCGACGCCCAGGTTGAGCATGTTCTGGAAGAGCACCCAGAAGACGGGCAGGCCGAGGAAGGCTCCCAGGACCAGGCACAGGGCGACCGCCTGCGCGTTGTTCGTCCACACCTGGGCGGCGAAGGACGCGGCGGGGTGGCTGGAGTAGTACGTCTCGTACTCCCCGCCGGGGCGAGTCATGGCGCGCAGGTCCTCGGGGGCGCCGATGGCGGCCTGGACTTCGGGGTGGGCGGCGATCCACCAGGCGATGAGGGCGCCGACCGCGGTGGAGAGCAGGGCCGTCGGCACCCACCAGTGGCGCAGGCGGTAGACCGCGGCGGGGAACGACACCGTGAAGAAGCGGGCGGCGTCGCGCCAGGACGCCTTGCGTGCGCCGGTGACCGTACTGCGGGCGCGCGCCACGAGGGAGGTGAGGCGTCCCGTGAGGGCGGGGTCGGGGGCGCTGGCCTGGAGTAGGGACAGGTGGGTGGTGGTGCGCTGGTAGAGGGTGACCAGTTCGTCGGCCTCGGCGCCGGTGAGGCGGCGTTTGCGGCGCAGCAGTTCTTCGAGCCGGTCCCACTCGGCACGGTGGGCCCTTACGAAGACATCGAGGTCCATGGATTCAGCTCCTGGCGGCGCCGTGAGGTGACTGTGCCGTCAGCTTGGCAGACTGGCCCGGTCGGCCATGGGGCGGGCGGCGGTCCGGGGACGGACCGGTACGGAGTGGGGCACGGAAGGGCGGCTCAGGTGAACGAGCTCGTGACGGGCGAGGCGGTGGTACTCGGGCTGCGGCCGGCCCGGCTGCCGAGCCGGGCACTGGCGGTCCTCGTCGATCTCGCGGTGACCTGGAGTGCCTATGTCCTGGTCTCGCTGCTGCTGCTCAGCGCCACGGCGTCCATGGACGAGGCGGCGAGAGCCGCGGTGTCGGTGACGTTGTTCGTACTGGTGCTGGTCGGAGTGCCGATCGTGGTGGAGACGCTGAGCCACGGCCGGTCGCTCGGGAAGCTGGTGTGCGGGCTGCGGGTGGTGCGTGAGGACGGCGGGCCGGTCCGGTTCCGGCACGCGCTGGTGCGCGGCGCGCTGGGTGCGGTGGAGATCGTGCTGACCATGGGGGTGGTGGCGTGCATCGCCTCGCTGGTCTCGGCCAGGGGGCGGCGGCTCGGTGATGTGTTCGCGGGCACCGTCGTCGTACGGGAGCGGA
Source organism: Streptomyces sp. NPDC045470 (assembly GCF_040646595.1). Classification (NCBI taxonomy): domain Bacteria; kingdom Bacillati; phylum Actinomycetota; class Actinomycetes; order Kitasatosporales; family Streptomycetaceae; genus Streptomyces; species Streptomyces sp. NPDC045470. Next base: position 684,378 of record NZ_JBEZAN010000004.1, on the reverse strand, counting down.
TACCCACCCCGCGCGGGATGCCGGTGCTGCCGCCCCCGCCTCCCTGGCTGGCGGCGGAACTCGGCGCGCTGGACCTGTCGCGGGTTCCGGACAGCTGGTGGCTGACGGTGCGCCAGTACCTGAGCCGAATAGGTCAGCTCGATCCGCAGGTCGGCGGGGCCGTGGGGGCTCGGCTGGCGGCGGATCTGCGCGGTTGGACCGGGGCGTCGGTGCCGGCGGACATGCATCCGGCGGTGTATCTGGCCGCGGTGACGGGTGAGCGGCAGGCGCGGGAGGCGCAGCGGGCGTTCGGGGCGCCGTTGGGGGCTCCGGGGCCGGTGGCGGCCGGGCAGGGGGGTGCGTACAGAGGTCCGTACGGGAGTGGCGTGTACGGGGATGGTGTGTACGGAGGTGCCGGCTACGGGCGCGGTGCGGGCGAGCCGGCGGCGGCGCAGGGGGAGGCTTCGTATGGGGCCCCGGCGGCGGGGCAGGGTGGCGCGAGCGCCGGGGAGGCTGTCCGAGCCGGGAAAGCCGTGGACGGGACGGCTGAGGCCAGGGCCGGGGAGGCCGGGCCCAGGGGTGAGAACGGGAACGGCGACGGGGACGGGTCGGTGGGCGGCCGGCAGCGGCGTACGGGGTTCACGCCGCCGGTGTGAGGGCGGTGCGCGGCCGGACAGGGCGGCCAAGGCCAGGGGCCGGTGGGTATGCCGGTGCGTGAGGTGAGGGGCGGCCGCTGGGCGGCTCGGGGTGGTGGGTGTCGGCCGGTCAGGTGAAGGCCGAGGGCGGGGTTTCCAGGTCTTCGAGTTCGATGCCGGGGGCCGACAGGACGACGTCGCCGGCGAGGTGGACGGCGTGCTGTTCACCGGTCTCCAGGTCGTTGACCTGGTATTCGTCCGCGGTCAGCGGGCCGTTGTCAGTGGGGTGTGCTGTCCTTTTCACCAAGGCCCAGGACTGGTCGAGCGTGCGGGGTGCGAGGACGGGGGGTGTGAAGGCCACGAGGCGGGTGCGGACGGCTCCGGTGCCGGGGGCGGGGCGCAGCAGCCGGGCGGTGGCGACGAGAAAGGCGGGGGACGCGCCGGTGAAGGCGTGGGCGGGGACGTTGCCTTCGGTGGCGTGGTCGCCGGCCGGGTCGGTACGGACCCAGGTGACGCCTTCCAGGGCGGCGCCGCGTACCTGCCAGCCGCCGGCGTGGAGTTCGAGGCGGATGGGGCGGCCGAGGTCGTCGAGGGTGAGGTCGACGGAGCCCGCGTGGTCTCCGGAGGGGGTGGTGAGCTGGGAGACGTAACGCCAGCCGGAGGGACCGGTGGCGCAGTGGAAGTGTTCTTCGCCGAGGGGGGTGTGGTCGTGCGGGTCGTGGAGGGAGTAGCGGCCGCGGGGCATGGGGGTCCTTGGTCGGGTCCGGTGGTACGGGTCAGGCCCCCGCCGTGGTGCTGGGCGGGGGCCTGGATCACCGGCTGCCGGTGGTGGTGCCCGATGTGCGCGGTGGCGGGGCGGACACCGGGTGCGCGGGGATCAGTAGCGGTAGTGGTCGGACTTGTAGGGGCCCTCGACCGTGACGCCGATGTAGGCGGCCTGCTCGGGGCGGAGGGTCGTGAGCTTGACGCCGAGGGCGTCGAGGTGGAGGCGGGCGACCTTCTCGTCCAGGTGCTTGGGCAGGACGTAGACGTCGGTCGGGTACTCCGCCGGCTTGGTGAACAGCTCGATCTGGGCCAGGGTCTGGTCCGCGAAGGAGTTGGACATCACGAACGAGGGGTGGCCGGTCGCGTTGCCGAGGTTGAGCAGGCGGCCCTCGGACAGCACGATCAGGACCTTGCCGTCGGGGAAGGTCCAGGTGTGGACCTGCGGCTTGACCTCGTCCTTGACGATGCCGTCGATGGCGGCGAGGCCGGCCATGTCGATCTCGTTGTCGAAGTGGCCGATGTTGCCGACGATGGCCTGGTGCTTCATCTTGGCCATGTCGGAGGCCATGATGATGTCCTTGTTGCCCGTCGTGGTGACGAAGATGTCGGCGGTCTCGACGACCTCGTCCAGGGTGGTGACCTGGTAGCCGTCCATCGCGGCCTGCAGCGCGCAGATCGGGTCGATCTCGGTGATGATCACGCGGGCGCCCTGGCCGCGCAGCGACTCGGCGCAGCCCTTGCCGACGTCGCCGTAGCCGCAGACGACGGCGGTCTTGCCGCCGATGAGGGTGTCGGTGGCGCGGTTGATGCCGTCGATCAGGGAGTGGCGGCAGCCGTACTTGTTGTCGAACTTGGACTTCGTCACGGCGTCGTTCACGTTGATCGCCGGGAAGAGCAGCTTGCCGTCGCGCTGCATCTCGTAGAGACGGTGCACGCCGGTGGTGGTCTCCTCGGTGACACCGCGGATCTCCGACGCCAGCTTGGTCCACTTCTGCGGGGACTCGGTGAGGGTGCGGTTGAGGAGCTGGAGGATCGCGCGGTGCTCGTCGTTCTCCGCGGTCTCGACGGCGGGGGCCTTGCCGTCCTTCTCGTACTCGACGCCCTGGTGGACCAGGAGCGTGGCGTCGCCGCCGTCGTCGAGGATCATGTTCGGGCCGCCGGTGGGCGAGTTCGGCCAGGTCAGCGCCTGCTCCGTGCACCACCAGTACTCTTCGAGCGTCTCGCCCTTCCAGGCGAAGACCGGGACACCCTGGGGGTTCTCGGGGGTGCCGTTCGGGCCGACCGCGATGGCGGCCGCGGCGTGGTCCTGGGTGGAGAAGATGTTGCAGGAGGCCCAGCGGACCTCGGCGCCGAGAGCGGTGAGGGTCTCGATCAGCACGGCGGTCTGCACGGTCATGTGCAGCGAGCCGGTGACGCGGGCGCCGGCCAGCGGCTGTGCGGCGGCGTACTCCTTGCGGATCGCCATCAGGCCGGGCATCTCGTGCTCGGCGAGGGTGATCTCCTTGCGGCCGAAGGCGGCGAGGGACAGGTCGGCGACCTTGAAGTCCTGGCTGTTGGCTGCGGTCGACATTCGGGTTGCTCCCGTGGTCGAGGGTGGTTGGCTGGCAGTCTGCGGCGCGGGCAGGTGGGGACGTCGCCGCCCGGAGTGTCGCGTGGGCGGACGTACCGCATGAGCGGTACACCGTCCGGGACGGCATACCGTACGGGCGGTTCCGCGTGGGCGGACACACCTCTCCCCTGGCCGCAGCGCAGTCCGTCGGAGGCCCTCTCTCCCTCGGCCGGCCCGCGGGGCGGACCGCCCGACCGCCATCAGCAGCGACGTCTGGCACTGGTCACGAATCTACACCGATCGCCCCCGGGAACCCCAGCCCGCCCTAGGAAAATGGCGAGCGGGCGGTGGGCGCGGGGGGCTCCGCGGGCGCGGTGCGGGTGCCGGCGGGCGCGGTGTGTGGGTGCCGGCGGTCGTGGTGTGTGGACGCCGGCGGCGGGCGCGGGGAGGGCAGGTGGCGGGTGCGGGGTGCAGGTGGCGGGCGCGTGGGTGCCGGGAGCGTGCGTGGCGGGCGTGGGCGCGGGGCGGAGGCGTAGGCGTGGGTGACGGGCGCATGCGGGCGGGGCGCAGGGGGGCGCGTGGGTGCGGGTGGGGGTGGTGGGGTTCTGGCCTGGAGCGGTGTGGCGTAGGGCACTTTGCACCCGCCCCTCCGTATTGCAGGATGCGGGGAGCGCGAGGACACTCGCACGTCACCTTGCGCGCACGTCCGTTAGGAGAGCCACGTGACCACCAGTCCAGCTGATCCCCCCAAGGGTGCGGAGAGGGGCGGGCAAGGGCTGAAACTGCTCGCAGTGACCGCCTGCCCGACCGGCATAGCCCACACGTACATGGCCGCCGAGAAGCTGACCCAGGCCGCCGAGTCGCTCGGCCATGCGATGAAGGTGGAGACGCAGGGGTCGATCGGCGCCGAGAACGTCCTGTCTGACAACGATGTCAGACACGCCGACGGCATCATCATCGCCGCCGACAAGGACGTCGACCCGGCTCGCTTCGTCGGCAAGAGGCTGCTGGTGGTGGGCGTGGCCGAGGGCATCCGCCATCCGGAGGAGCTGATCGGACGGGTGCTGAGCGCGCCGGTGTACGGGGCGGAGGGCGACGGTGCGGAGGGCTACGGAGCCGGGGCCGGGGATGACGGGGGCGAGTACGGAAGCGACAGGGCCACGTACGGGGCCGGGGCCGGCGGCAGGGGTGGGAGTGACGGCAGGGGTGCCCGAGGCGGCGGCGGGGTCGGGCTCGGGGCCGGGGGCAGGACCGGGGCCGGAGCCGGAGGTGGGCCGGGCGGTCGAGGCACGGGGACGGCCGGTGCGCGGTCGGGCGAGGGTGGTGGGGCCGGGGCGCGGTTCGGCAGGGGCGGCGGAGCCGGGGCCGGTGGCTCGCGGGGGAAGGAGCGCAGCCTCGCGTACAAGGCGCTGATGAACGGTGTCAGCTACATGATCCCGTTCGTCGTGGTCGGCGGCCTGCTGCTGGCGCTGTCCCTGGCGGTCGGCGGCGAGGCGACGCCGAAGGGGCTGGTCATCCCGGAGGGCACCTTCTGGGCGCACGTCAACGACATCGGCACCATCGGGTTCCAGCTCATGGTGCCGATCCTCTCCGGCTACATCGCGTACGCGATCGGGGACCGGCCCGCGCTGGTGCCGGGCATGATCGGCGGCTGGATAGCCAACACCGGCGAGCTGTACGACTCCAAGGCGGGTGCCGGGTTCATCGGGGCGATCGTCACGGGCTTCCTGGCCGGGTACCTGGTCATGTGGATCAAGAAGGTCAGGGTTCCCCGGTTCGTCCGGCCGATCATGCCGATCATCGTGATCCCGATCGTCGCGACGGCGGTGCTGGGACTGTTCTTCATCTACGTCCTCGGCCGGCCGATCTCGTGGGTGTTCACGCACCTGACGGACTGGCTCAGCGGGATGACGGGTACCAGCGCGATCGCGCTCGGCGCGGTCCTCGGCCTGATGATCGCGTTCGACATGGGCGGGCCGGTCAACAAGACGGCGTTCCTCTTCGGCACCGGACTGATCGCGACCGGCAACCAGACCGTCATGGGCATGTGCGCTGCCGCGATCCCGGTGATGCCGCTCGGCCAGGGCCTGGCCACGCTGATCCGCCGGCGCCTGTACTCCGACCAGGAGCGGGAGACCGGCATGGCGTCGCTCTTCATGGGCCTGTTCGGCATATCGGAGGGCGCGATCCCGTTCGCGGCGGCCCGCCCCACGCAGGTCATCCCCGCGAACATGCTGGGCGGCGCGGTCGCCGGAGCGGTCGCCGGGATGGCCGGGGTGACGGACGCGGTGCCGCACGGCGGACCGATCGTGGCGATCCTGGGCGCGGTCGGCGGGGTGCCGATGTTCTTCGTGGCCGTGGCGGCCGGATCGGTCGTGACGGCGCTGACGACGGTCGCGCTGGTGGATGTGGCGGAGCGGCAGAAGGGGCGTGCGGCGGCTGGGGAGGTCGGAGTGGCTGGAGTGGCCGGTATGGCTGGGGACATCGGGGCGGCTTCGGGGTCGGGCGCGGGGGCAGGACCGGGCACGGGGGCGGGGCCGGAAGCGGCCCTGGCGGGTGTCGGCGCGGCCGGGGCCTTGGCCGATGGGACGGCCGGGATGGCTGGGGCGACCGGGACGACCGGAGGTATGGCGGTCGGGGCGGCCGGAGTCACGGCGGGTGAGAACGCCGTGGTTCAGAACGGCGCGGTCGAGAGTGCCGGAGCTGAGAGCACCGTGGCTGAGAACACCGTGGCCGGGAGTGGTGCGACTGAGAGCGCCGAGGCCGAGGACGACGCGGCTGAGAGCGCCGGGGCCGATAGTGCTGTGGCTTGTGAGGTGAGAGGTGGAGAGGCGTCTGATGGGGACGCCTCGGACGAAGGCACGCCGGATGAGAGCGCCCCGGAGGCAGGCACCCCAAGCGGAAGCACCCCAGGCGGAGGCACCTCAGGCGAAGCCACACCCGGCGGCAGCACCTCGGACGAAAGCACACCGGACGAGAACACCCCGGAGACAGCCAACCCAGGTGAAGGCATCCCAGGCGGGGGCGCCTCGGGCGAAGGCGCCTCGGGCGGAAGCACCCCGGAGGCAAGCACCCCAGGTGAAGGCATCCCAGGCGGAAGCACCTCAGGCAATGGCCCACGCGGTGAGGGTGAAGGGGCTGAGGGAGAGGAGCCCGAGGGAGAGGGATCGTGCGGGGAGGTGCTTTCCGGGTATCTGACGCGGGAGACCGTGAAGGTGCGGCTGGCCGCCGACGGCAAGGAGGCCGCGATCCGGGAGATGGCGGAACTCGCGGCGCGTACCGGCAAGGTGGCGGACGTGGCCGAGCTGGTCCGGGTGGCGCTGGCGCGGGAGGCGCAGGGCACCACCGGTCTCGGTGAGGAGATCGCGATCCCGCACGCCAAGACGGACGCGGTGACCGCCCCCGTCGTCGGCTTCGCGCGTTCGGCCGAGGGCATCGACTGGGACTCGCTGGACGGTACGCGCGCCAAGTTGGTGTTCATGATCTCGGTGCCGGAAGCCGCCGCCGGTGACGAGCATCTGCGCATCCTGGCGCTGCTGTCGCGGAAGCTGATGGACGCGAACTTCCGGGCACGGTTGCAGGGCGCGCCGGACGTGACGGCGATCCTGCGGGTGCTGAGCGAGGTCGGGTAGCCGGGCAGCCGAACAGCAGCCGCAAGGCGCGGGCATGCGACGTACGGCCGCAGGCGCGTGCTACGGCCGGGCCCCAGGCGCGTGACGTACGGCCGCAGGCCCGTGATGCGGCCGAGCCGCAGGCGCGTGGTACGGCCGTAGCCCCGTGACGTACGGCCGCAGCCCATGACGTACGGCCGCACGGCCGCGACGTACGGCCGTAAGCAGATACGTAAGGCTGCCGGGGCGGTCGGCGGTGGGAAGCGGCAGGGCCCCGCACCGGTTCGGGTGCGGGGCCCTGCCGTACGAGAGGGGCCGGCCGTCAGGCTCCGCCCGGTGTCTTGGCCGGGTTGTCGCCCGAGGCGGCGGCGGACTCGTGGTAGATGTCGGGTTCGAGGTAGATCACGCGGGCGATCGGGACGGCCGCGCGGATCCGGTCCTCGGCGGCGTTGATCGCGTCGGCGACCTCCTTGGCCGTGTCCTCGTGCTGGACGGCGATCTTGGCGGCGACGAGGAGTTCTTCCGGGCCGAGGTGGAGGGTGCGCATGTGGATGACGCGGGTGACGGTGTCGCCGTCGACCACGGCGGCGCGGATCTTGGCGACCTGTTCGGGGCCGGCCGCCTCGCCCAGCAGCAGCGACTTGGTCTCGGCGGCGAGGATCAGGGCGATCAGGACGAGGAGGACGCCGATGCACATCGTGCCGATGCCGTCCCACACGCCGTTGCCGGTGGCGAGGGTGAGGCCGACGCCGCCGAGCGCGAGCACCAGGCCGACCAGCGCGCCGAAGTCCTCCAGGAGGACGACGGGGAGTTCGGGCGCCTTGGCGCGGCGGACGAACTGGGGCCAGGTCTGCTTGCCGCGCAGTTCGTTGGACTCCTTGATGGCCGTACGGAAGGAGAAGCCCTCGGCGATGATCGCGAAGACGAGGACGCCGACCGGCCAGACCCAGTTGTCCAGCTCGTGCGGGTCGTGGATCTTCTCGTAGCCCTCGTACAGGGCGAAGACGCCGCCGATGGTGAACAGGACGATGGAGACGAGGAAGCCGTAGATGTAGCGCTCGCGGCCGTAGCCGAAGGGGTGTTCCTCGGTGGCGGCGCGCTTGGCCTTCTTGCCGCCGAGGAGCAGGAGTCCCTGGTTGCCGGAGTCGGCGACGGAGTGGACGCCTTCGGCCAGCATCGAGGACGATCCGCTGAAGGCGAAGGCCACGAACTTCGCCGCCGCGATCGCCAGGTTGGCGCCCAGCGCCGCGACGATCGCCTTGGTACCGCCTGATGCACTCATGGGTGGCGCATTTCCCTTCCGTCGACCGGCTGCGGTGTGCAGCCTGCTCCGAGGCCGCTCCGAGGGCTCCTTTACGAACCCTTTAGGCGGGTCATTGTTGCAGCCCGCCCGCCGGGGCACGCACGGGACGCCCCCGGACCGGCGTCGGGGCGCCCCCGGACCGGTGCCGAACCGGCGCCGGGGCTCCTGCGGGCTGCCGTCAGAGCGCCACCGTCGCCCGGAAGACCGTGCCCTCTCCCGTCAGTTCCACACGCTCGCCGGCCGGTACGAAGGCCGATTCGCCGGGCGCGAGCGTCAGGTCCGTACGGGAAGCCGCATCCGTACCGGAAGCCGCATCCGCACGGGAGGACGCATCCGTACGAGAACCCGCGCCCGTACGGGAGACGGGACCGCCGTCCGGCCCCGTGCCGGTCGCGGTCGCGTGCAGAGCGACCGTCCCCGCCGTGCACAGCAGGATCTGGGGGGTGCGGTCGTCGAGGGTGCGGGCCGGGCCTCCGGGGGCCAGGACGAAGCGGGAGAGCCGGAACTCGTCGGTCGGGGTCTCGTAGACCTCCTCGCCCGACGCCGTGGCCTCCTCCGGCCGCAGCACCCCCGCGTCGCGGGGCGCGAAGCGGACCACCCGCAGCAGTTCCGGTACGTCGACGTGCTTGGGGGTCAGGCCGCAGCGCAGCACGTTGTCGGAGTTGGCCATCAGTTCCACGCCGAGGCCGCCGAGGTAGGCGTGCGGGATGCCGGCGCCCAGGTAGAGCGCTTCGCCGGGCTGCAGCCGTACGTGGTTGAGGAGCATGGCGGCGAGCACGCCCGGGTCGCCCGGGTAGTGGTGGGCGATGGCGGCGTACGCGGCGTAGGAGTCGGCGTGCGGGCCGCCCTCGCCGGCCAGGCGCCGGGCGGCGGCCGCGGCCTGTTCGACGGTTTCGGCCGTCTCGTCCCGGTCGGCGCCCAGTACGGCGGTGAGGACTTCGCGCAGCGCGGCGTCCTCCGGGGCGGCGCGCAGGATGTCGGCGTACGGCTTGAGGGCGCTGACGCCGAGTCCTTCGAGGAGGGTGGCGGCCTCGGCCGGGTGCCGGAAGCCGCAGAGCCCTTCGAAGGGGGTGAGGGCGCAGAGGAGTTCGGGCTTGTGGTTGGCGTCCTTGTAGTTGCGGTGCGGGGCGTCGGCGGGGACGCCGCGCTTCTCCTCGTCGGCGTACCCCTCCTGGGCCCGGGTCAGGTCGGGGTGGACCTGGAGGGACAGCGGGGAGTCGGCGGCGAGCAGCTTGAGCAGGAAGGGCAGCCGGGGGCCGAAGGCGCGTACCGCGCCGGGGCCCAGTTCGCCTTCGGGGTCCGCGGCTATGACGTCGGCCAGCGAGACCGGGCCGGCGCCGCGGTCGGTGCGGGAGGGGGCGCCGGGGTGTGCGCCCATCCACATCTCGGCCTGGGGTTCGCCGGTCGGTTCGGTGCCGAGGAGTTCCGGGATGGCGGTGGTGGAGCCCCAGGCGTAGGGGCGCACGGTGTTGGTGAGGCGGTCCATGGGCGGGCTTCCTGATTCTTCGTCTGCGGTCCGGCTGCTGCCGGGGCGCGCTCAAGTCTCCCGTACGTGCGGCGGCCGCGGCCGGGGCCTCATGCTCCCTCGGTGTCGGCGAGCGCCAGGTAAACGGCGGCGAAATCCGTGACGGCGAGGAGTTCGGCGGCCTTCTCCAGGGCGCTGCCGCCGGCCGGTTCCAGTTCGCTGACGGGGGTGTCGTGCTCCAGCGCCAGTTCGCGGGCGGCGGGCGCGGCGGAGAGCGGTCCCGGGGTGTCCTCGCGGAGCAGGACGACGCGGGCGTGCAGGGCGGTGGGCTGGTCGACGCGGTCACGGAAGAAGTCGTCCGGGTCGGCGCCGGCCGCGAACGGGCCGGCCAGCAGCGCACCGTGGGTGGTCATCGTCTCGGGCAGTTCGCCGGCGAGGGCGGGCCGGCCGGCGAGCCCGGCCAGGACGGTCGCGAAGTGCCGGCCGACGGCTCCGGAGAGGGTGCCTTCGGTCCAGATCAGCGGGAGTGCGTCGGCGAGTTCGGCGGCGAGGGTCTTGGCGGGGTTGGAGTACGTCTCGATGGCGGGGCCGCAGCGTTCGGCGACCTGGTCGAGGCGGTCGGCGAGCTGCGCGAGCAGGGCGGAGGTGGCGCTGAGCAGGCCGATCCGGTCGGCGAGCGCGAGCATCGGGATGAGCAGCGACCAGAGGGTGCCGGGGGCGGCGGGCGGCGCGCCCTCGATGTCGAACTCGGCGTCGTACGGGGTGGTGGCCAGCGGCACGGGCAGGCCGCGGGCCTGGACGACGGCGTCGGCGAGCCGGCCGCCCGCCGGGGTGACGGCGACGACGGAGCAGCCGCGGCGGTACGCCTGCTCGACGAGCTGCGCGAGTCCGGGGTCGGCGCCGTCCGGGCCGGCGATCAGCAGCAGGTCGAGCGGTCCTGACCAGCCGGGCAGGGTCCAGCGCAGCGCGCCGGGCCGCGCCGCGACGCCGGTGGGCCGGATGAGGGTGACCGGGCAGGCGCCGCCGCCGAGGGCGCCGAAGAGGTCGGCGACGCAGGCGGCGGCCGGTGCCGGGCCTGCCACGAGGACGGTGCGGGGGCGGCCGTCGGGCCGCAGGTCGGCGATGCCGGACTCGGCGGCGTTGCGGGCCGCGGTGCGCACCCGTGCCCCGGATTCGGCGACGCCGCGCAGCAGTCCGTAACGGTCGGCGCCGGCCAGCGCTTCGGGTGCGTCCAACAGGGACTCGTCGAGCATGGTGTGCGCTGCCTCCGATCGCCGGTACGGGCGGGGTGGGGGCCGGACGGCTCCGGCGCCCGGGTCAGGCGGGGCGCCGGGCCTCGTCCACCAGGAGGACGGGGATGCCGTCCCGGACGGGGTAGGCGAGGCCGCATTCCGTGCCGGTGCACCGCAGCTCGGCCGGGTCGGCGTCCGACCGGTCCGCCAGCGGGGCGTGGCACGCCGGGCAGGCGAGGATCTCGATCAGGCTGGCGTCGACCGGCATGGGGGCTTCTCCTTCGGCGGAAATACGGCACTGCCAGCGTACCGCCGGGGCGGGCGGCGGGACGCGCCGCAGGCGGGCGGGGCGGGGACGGGCGGGGCCCGGCCCCTGATCCCCCCGGCCTTTCACCCGCGAACGATCGCCAGCACCTCGTCCCGCACCCGCTCGACCGTCTCCTGGTCCCGGGCCTCGACGTTCAGGCGGAGCAGGGGTTCGGTGTTGGAGGGGCGGAGGTTGAACCACCAGTCGGCGGTGCTGACGGTCAGGCCGTCCAGCTCGTCGAGTTCGGTGCCCGGCTCGCCTTCGTACGCGGTCCGCACGGCGGTGAGGCGGCCGGTCTGGTCGTCGACGGTGCTGTTGATCTCGCCGGAGGCGGCGTACCGGTCGTACTGGGCGACCAGTTCGGACAGCGGTCCTTCCTGGCCGCCGAGCGCCGCCAGGACGTGCAGGGCGGCGAGCATCCCGGTGTCGGCGTTCCAGAAGTCGCGGAAGTAGTAGTGCGCGGAGTGCTCGCCGCCGAAGATGGCGCCGGTCCTGGCCATCTCCCCCTTGATGAACGAGTGGCCGACGCGGGTGCGTACGGGCGTGCCGCCGTTCTCCTTGACGACCTCGGGGACGGACCAGGAGGTGATGCAGTTGTGGATGACCGTGCCGCCGGGGTGCTTGGCCAGTTCGCGGGCGGCGACCAGGGCGGTGATCGCGGACGGGGAGACCGGGTCGCCGCTGCCGTCGACGACGAAGCAGCGGTCCGCGTCGCCGTCGAAGGCCAGGCCGAGGTCGGCGCCGACCTCGCGGACGCGCGCCTGGAGGTCGACGATGTTCGCCGGGTCCAGGGGGTTGGCCTCGTGGTTCGGGAAGGTGCCGTCGAGTTCGAAGTACAGGGCGTCCAGGTCGATGGGCAGTCCCTCGAAGACGGTGGGGACGGTGTGGCCGCCCATGCCGTTGCCGGCGTCCACCACGACCTTCAGGCGGCGGATGCCGGAGAGGTCGACGAGGCGGCGCAGGTGGGCGGCGTAGTCGGCGAGGACGTCGCGCTGCGTGATGGTTCCGGGGGTCGCCACGGGCTCCGGGGCACCGTTGTCGCGCCACTGCTCGACGAGCGCGCGGATGTCGGCGAGGCCGGTGTCCTGTCCGACCGGGGCGGCGCCCGCCCGGCACATCTTGATGCCGTTGTACTGCGCGGGGTTGTGCGAAGCGGTGAACATCGCGCCGGGCAGGTCCAGCGCGCCGCTGGCGTAGTAGAGCTGGTCGGTCGAGCACAGGCCGATCTCGGTGACGTCGGCCCCGCGCGCCGCGGCGCCGCGGGCGAAGGCCCGGGACAGGCCGGGCGAGGAGGGCCGCATGTCGTGCCCGGTGACGATGGCGTCCGCTCCGGTCACCTGGGCGAAGGCCGCGCCGAACAGTTCGGCCAGCGGCTCGTCCCACTGGTCGGGGACCACACCGCGCACGTCGTACGCCTTCACGATCTGCGACAGATCAGTCACAGCCAGCCCTCCTGATGTCATGACGGGGTCCCAAACCTACCCGTACGCGGCCGGCGGGAGGCTGGTTCGGGGGGGTGGGGTCCGGCAGCCCGGGTCATCTTGTGTCCCGTGAAGCCGGTGGTCATGCGCGCAGTCCGGACCACCCGGGCGCTCCGGCCGGCACCGCGCACCCCTACGGCAGCATCCACCCCAGCACGCCCGTGCTCTGTCCCACCACGATCAGACACATCACCAGCAGCAGCCCCAGGCTCCACGGCAGCACCTTGCGCAGCAGGTCACCCTCGCGTCCGGCCAGGCCGACCGCGGCGCAGGCGATGGCCAGGTTCTGCGGGGAGATCATCTTGCCGAGCACGCCGCCGGAGCTGTTGGCCGCGGCGAGGAGGACGGGTGAGAGGCCGGACTGCCGGGCCGCGGTCACCTGGAGGGCGCCGAAGAGGGCGTTGGCGGAGGTGTCGGAGCCGGTGACGGCGACGCCGAACCAGCCGAGCACGGGCGAGAGGAAGGCCAGCCCGGCACCGGCGGCGGCGACGAAGTGGCCGATGGCGGCGGCCTGTCCGGAGAGGTTCATGACGTAGGCGAGGGCCAGGACGGAGGTCACGGTGAGGATCGCCAGGCGCAGTTCGCGTACGGTCGCGGCCCATTCCCGTACGGCGGTGGCGGCCCGTACGCCCAGTGCCGCGGCGGTCAGCACGCCGGCCAGCAGCACCAGCGTCCCGCCGGTGGCGAGCAGCGGGAGCGAGAAGACGTTGCCGCCGGCCGGTTTCCCGTCCGGGCCCGCGACGTCCAGGAAGGGCCAGTCGAAGGTGCGGGTGGCCCGTGCGAGGAGGTCCTTGACGGGCGGGACCTGGGCGAGGGAGAAGACGGCGACGACGAGGGCGTACGGCGCGTAGGCGCGGACGACGTCGGCGCGGGAGTCTCGGACGTCCAGGTCCTCGCTGCGGGCGCCGGTCAGGACGGCGTTCCGTACGGGTTCGGAGGCGGGTCTGCGGGCGCCGGGGACGGCGACGAGGGCGGCGGCGCCCGCGAGGGCCGCGCCGATGTCGGCGAGTTGCGCGGACACGTAGTTGGCGGCCGCGAACTGCACGGCGGCGAAGGCCAGTCCGCAGGCGAGCGCGGGTGCCCAGGTCTCGCGCAGGCCGCGCCGCCCGTCGACCAGGAACACCAGCAGCAGCGGTACGACGAGGGCGAGCAGCGGGGTCTGGCGGCCGACGACCGGGGCGACGGTGTCCAGCGGCAGGCCGGTGACCTGGGCGAGTGTGACGACGGGGGTGCCCATGGCGCCGAAGGCGACCGGCGCGGTGTTGGCGACGAGCGCGACGACGGCGGCCCGTACCGGGGAGAAGCCGAGGGCGACCAGCATCACCGCGCTGATCGCGACGGGCGCCCCGAATCCGGCGAGCGCTTCGAGCAGTGCCCCGAAGCAGAAGGCGATGACCAGGGCCTGGACGCGGGGGTCGGCGGAGAGCCCGGAGAAGGAGCGGCGCAGGACGTCGAAGTGGCGGGTGCGGACCGTCATCCGGTAGACCCACAGGGCGTTGACGACGATCCACAGGATGGGGAACAGGCCGAAGAGCACGCCCTGCGCGGCGGCGGACAGGGCCTGTCCGGCGGGCATGCCGTAGCCGAGGCAGGCGGTGGCGAGGGCGACGGCGAGGCCGGTGAGTCCGGCGCGGTGGGCGCGCATCCGTACGGCGCCGAGCAGGACGAGGACGGTGACCAGCGGGAGGGCGGCGACGAGCGCGGACAGGGCGAGGGAGCCGGCCACGGGCTCCAGTTGCTGCACGAACTCCCGCTGCGGTACGGACACTCGGCCTCCCGGTGGGCAGCTCCCCCGTCACTTCCGCCATACGGAAGCGGATCTTTCGGGAGTGGAGGCATGGTGGTGCCCGCGGCGAGGCGGCGTCAATGGCGCGGACGGAAGTGACGGGAGCGACCGGGACCCGAAGTCGGAACCCGGTCGCCCGGACCCGGAACTCAGTTGTCCGGCGACCGCAGCACCCGCAGATGCCCCCGGCGGGCGACCTCCATCGGGTGGGCGTCACGTCCGTTCGGTCCGCTGACCTGTGGGCCGTTGCCGCCGCCCGCCGCGCGTTCCTGGGGCCGGGCCGCCTCGCGCACCGCGTTGGCGAGCGCTTCGAGGTCGTCGCCGCTGGGGCGGGCCGGACCGGTGTCGGTGGCCAGGCGTACGACTTCCCAGCCGCGCGGCGCGGTCAGCCGCTCGGAGTGCTCGGCGCACAGGTCGTAGCAGTGGGGCTCGGCGTAGGTGGCGAGCGGTCCGAGCACGGCGGTCGAATCCGCGTAGACGTACGTCAGCGTTGCGACGGCGGGGCGGCCGCACGCAGTGCGCGAACAGCGACGTACAGGGCTCACGACGTTGGACGGTACCGCACTCTTGAGCGGGCCGCGATGACTCTCCACGACCTCACCCAACCGTGTCGTCCCGGTTCGTCCGGTGCGCCTGACCTGCGGGCGCCCGGGCCGAACCGTGCGGTGAGCACTGCGCCGGACGGCGCAGTGCGTCGAAACCTGTCACGACTCTGTACATTTCATGTCATTCCCCATGTCCTTCCCGGTCCGATGCATGGCTGCAAGCGGACTCAACGAGCCTACGACCGGTCGCTCGACGACATGGCACCGGATCCGCCGCTCTTCCCCGCTGCCTGCCCCGGGACGGTTACGCTCGGTTCTGATGGACAGCCCCGTACCTCCTCCGGCCGACTCCGGAGGGCCCTCCGCGCCGACCGGCACCGGCGGCACTCCCGCCGCGCCCGGCGGCGCCGCGCGGCCGCCCGCCCCGGCGGGGCCCCGCCCGCGCCGGCGCGACCGGCACGGCCGCGGTATGCGCGGCCCGGTCGCCCCGCCCCAGGTGCCGCTCTCGGTGAGCCGCGCGGACTCCTTCGTCGACCTGGTCTACGACTCACGGGACCGGCTGGAACGGCGCTGGCCGCAACTGGCGGACATCGACTTCCTGGTCGTCGAGGTGCCCGGGTTCGGCCCCGACGGGGACACCGGGCCGGCCGCCGACGAGGAGACGGTGCCGCTGGGCCGGCTGCTGCCCGCCACCGGCGACCAGCGGGAACGGGTGGTCGTCTACCGCCGCCCGGTCGAGATCCGCACCAAGAACCGCGACGAGCGGGCCCTGCTGGTCCACGAGGTCGTCGTCGAACAGGTCGCCGAACTGCTCGGCCTGGCGCCGGAGTCGGTCGACCCGCGGTACGGGCAGGACTGACCCCGGGCCCGATCCGGGCGGCCCGGCTCCGGGCGCCCCGGCGGCTCGGCAGCCCGGCTCCGGGTGCCTCGGCCCCCGCCTCTCACTTCAGCAACAGCCTGAGGTCCTCCCCCGCCGTCGGCACCACCACCGACCCCCGGTCGTCCGGGAGCGTCTGCACGGTGAAGGCGGGCAGGCCGCCCTGGGGCAGGGCCAGGGTCCGTGCCGCGTGGACCGGGCCGCTGCCCGCCGCCGGGGTGACGGTCAGGGCGTAGGAGCCCTTGAGGCCCTGCGGGCGCGGCGGTTCCACGGCGAGGGTGCTGCCGCCCTTGACCGTGTACGTCTTCGACACCGGCGTACCGCCCCCGCTGCCCGCCGACGCGGTGACCGTGACCTCGGCGTCCTTGCCCTTCACCGGTGCGACGAGGGACAGGGTGCTGCCCTTGTCCCGGTTGTCGGCGGCGGTGGCGCGCTGGGCGACCGGTCCGGTGGCCGGGATGAAGGCCATCTCCTGCTTGTCGCCCTTGCCGCGGACGACCCGGAGGGCCACCGCGACGGGCGCCTTGGAGCCGTCGGCGGGGGTCAGCACCAGTGAGCCCGCCTCGCCCTTGGTGAGGTCCTTGAGGTCGGCCGAGGCGGTCATGCCGCTCTTGACGTGCAGGGTCTCCAGTCCGGCCGGGGTGATCAGGCCGTTCGGGGTGGCCAGTTGCACCTTCAGGTCGGCGTCCTCCTTGCCGGGCGCGACGGCGACGAGGTGGACGGCGGTGGCGTCGGCCGGGATGCCCGGCAGGACCGCGCCGGGCGCGGGGTCGGCCGCCGCGGGCAGCCAGTCGCCGCCCAGTTTCGCGTCGGCGGCCTGGACGGAGGCGCCGACCCGGCCCTCGCGGGTGACCACGTGCAGGGCCGCGTCCTGGGCGGGCGTGCCCGTCAGGGTGGAGAGCAGGACCGGCACGGTGGAGTGCGGCGGGACGGTGATGTTCTCGCCGGAGCCGGCCTTCAGCGGGCCGTCCTTGCCGCGCAGGTCGAGGTCGACGACGGCCGGGGTGTCGTCGGGGTTGGTGAGGTGGATGTAGTCCTGGCGGTCCTTGGCGGTGCTCACGCCGGGGAACCAGAAGTCGGTGTCGGGCGCCGCGCAGGACAGGCCGAGCAGGCCGCGTCCGCTGCCGGCCGCGACGCCGGTGGTCTGCTGGACGGTCCAGCCGGGGGCGAGGGCGCCGTCGGCGGTCCCGGCGAGGGCGGGCGCGTCCGCGCGGTCCGTGGTCGCGGTGACGGGGGTGCCGGCCTTCTTCAGGGGCGCGACGGGGTCGGCGCCCGCCTGCGCGCCCTGCTGCCCCTGGCCGGCGCCCGCCTTGCCCTTGCCGTCCGGCCCGCCCTTCCCGTCCGGCTGCTTGCCGGACGGTGCGGGCAGCAGCCCGGCGGTGCCCTGGGAACCGGCCTTGCCGCCCGTCCCTTCGGGGGTGAAGGCGGTGTACGTGGTGTCGCCGACCTCCGACGAGGTGGGCGGCGGGCACAGCAGCGCGGACCGTTCGACGGGCCGCCGGGAGGCGCCTTCGGCCGTGGTGGTGCTCCGGCCTTCGGGGGTGGCGACGGCGGCGACACCGGTGACCGCGCCGAGCGCCACCGTTGCTCCGATCAGGGACATGATGGTGCGCTTCACTGCTGGTCGCTCCCGTCACGGCGGGGCTCGCGGTAGGAGCCGGGGTACGTCGTGCCGTCGTCGTAGGGCTGCTGCTGGTGCGGCGGCTGCTGCTGGCCGTAGGGGTACGGGTCGTAGGCGCCGGGCGGGTAGGGGGCGGCCTGGTCCGGGTCCGCCGGGACGGTGCCCGCTGCGCCCGTGTACGGCTGCCCGTACTGATCCGGTGCGTACTGGCCCTGGCTGTGCGGCGGCTGCTGCCACTGGTCGTACATCTGCTGCCCGTACCCCTGCTGCGGGTCGTAGCCCTGCTGCTGCTCGTAGCCCTGCTGTCCGTACCCCGGCTGCTGCCCGTACGCCGACTGCTCTCCGTACGCCGACTGCTGCTCGTAGCTCTGCTGCTGCGGCACGGCCGCGTACGGGTCGGCCGCGTACGGGTCGGCGGTCGGGGCGGCCATCGGGTCGGCGGCGGCAGGCGCGGCCGCAGGGTCGGTCACCGGGTCCTCCCCGGGCCGCGGGCCCGGGACGCCCGGCGCCGCGCCGTCCTCGGGGGCGGCGGCCTGGGCGGCCCGCAGCCGCCGGGCGCGACGGCCCTCGCCCGCGAAAGCCTCCGCGGGCACCGCGGCCGCGCCCTCCTCGGGCAGGTCGTCGTCGATCTCCCGGCGGCGGCCCGGCAGGGCGAGCACCACCAGGACCACGGCGAGCAGGCCCTGGGCCCACAGCCACGCGGTGTGGCCCACCGGGTCGTCGTAGGTGAGGTCCAGGCGGCCGCCGGACGCGGGCAGTGCGAAGCCCTGCGCCCAGCCGTCGACCGTGACCGGCTTCAGTGCCTTGCCGTCGAGGGTGGCCTGCCAGCCCGCGTCAGCGGTGTCGGCGAGGCGCAGCACCCGGCCGTCGGCGCCGTTGGGCAGGTCGGTGTGGGCCGCGACGGGCCCGGACGGAACCGGGACCGGTGCGGTGGCGCGACCCGCGCGCGTCCCGTCCTTGGTCTCCCCGGGCACGATCGAGACGCGTGAGACGCGCTGGTCGACGCGCCACAGGGCGCTGCCGTCGTCCTGGCTGAGGCGGGTCAGGCCGGGGGTGGCGTCCAGGACGCGGCCCATGTCGCGGGGCGCACCGTCGCGGACCAGGAGGTAGCGGATCGCGTAGCCGCCGAGCTGGTTGGTCTGGTCGGCGCCGGAGCCGGCCACGAGGTTGGCGACGATGCCGCCGAGCCGCTTGTCCTCGCCGGTCTCGGTGGCGATGTCGGCGTCACCGAGGCGGGCGCCGGAGCCGCGTACCAGGGTGTACGCGACGTGGCCGGCGTCGCCGTCGAGGACGAGGGTGCGGGCCTGGTCGACGGAGCCGGTGTCCTCGGCGACGAAGGCGGGGACCTGGACGGGGTCGCGGCGCTCCAGCGGCCCGGCCGCGCCGGTGATCATCCAACTGGCCGCCGCGTACAGCGGGGCGAGCAGCGCGGAGATCGCGATCAGGACGGCGACCGGCTGTTTCCAGCCGAAGCCGAGGGTCTCCATACGGGAGCGGATGCCTTCGGCGCCGACGGCGGCGGCGCTCAGCAGCGCGAGCCCGTAGACGAGGACGGCGGGCCCGGCCCAGGCGGAGCGGTTGGCGAGCACGGCGAAGAGCAGGCCGGTCACGGCCGCGGCCCAGGCGATGCGGACGGCGCGCTGCCGGTCGGCGCGCAGCGTGGCGGCCAGCGCGGCCAGCACGATGCCGAGGAGCAGCACCCCGCCGCCGGCCTTCGGGCCGCCGGGGCTGATGCCGACGAGGTCCAGTACGGAGGCCGGTCCCGTGCCGAGGTCCAGTCCGGCCTCCCGGAAGAAGCGGGAGGGGTGGGCGAGCAGGGACAGCGACCAGGGCGCCAGGACGACGAGCGGGGCGGCGGCGACGGCGAGGAACCGCAGGGCGTAGGGCAGGAGCAGGCCGCGGTTGCCGTCGAGGGCGCGCAGGACCAGCAGGGCGATGCCGAGCAGGACGGCGACGGGCCAGACGACCGGGGTGAAGGCGGTGGTGAAGGTGAGCAGCAGCGCGTACGCCCAAGCGGCGCGCCAGCTCGGCCGGGTGCCGGGGGTCAGGCGCAGGCCGCCGGCGGCGACGGCGGCGCGTGCCATGAGCGGCAGCAGGATCGCGAGGACGGCGGTACCGACGCGGCCGCCGGCCAGGGCGCCGGTGGCGGCGGGCAGGAAGGCGTAGACGACGCTGCCCCAGGCGCGCAGCAGGCGGGAGGTGACCAGTGGCCGGGAGGCGAAGTAGGCGCTCAGTCCGGCGAGCGGTACGGAGCACACGAGCAGGACGGTGACGGCCAGGTTGGTGCTGCCGAGGAAGAAGGTGGCGACGAGGGCGAGGACGGCGAGGTAGGGGGGCGCGGCGGCGGTGCTGCCGGTGCCGGTGGTGTGCCAGCCGTCGAGGTAGCCGCTCCAGAGGTCGCCGAGGCGGTCGGGGGCGGGCAGCAGGGCGCCGCCGGTGAGGGCACCGGAGCCGAGCAGGGAGCGGCAGGCGACGAGCGAGACGAGGAGCAGGAGGAGGAAGAGCACCGGGGCCGGCCGGCGGGCGATCCGCTTGAGGCGGGCGAACTGCTCGATCTCCAGGTAGTCGGCGTCGTCGCCGCCGGGTCCGGATTCGACAGCGCCGTGCCGTCCGGCGGAGGCGGCTTCGGGGGCGGAGCGCCCGGCGAGGTTGCCGGCGACCTGTTCGACGGTGGCCCGTACGGTCGCGCCGGGTGGCGGGAAGAGGGGCCGCAGCTCGCCCGCGTCCGTGGCGGGGCGGCCGCGCTTCTTGCGCGCGGCGAGGATCGCGCCGGGGCGCAGCAGGGTGCCGATGAGGCCGGCGAGTTCGTCGAGGGCCTGGCCGGGGGCCTTGCCGACGAGGTAGGCGAGGACGCGCAGCAGGGTGCCGAGGACGATGCGCAGGGCGACGTACGGGAGCAGGGCGCCGCGGGTGTTGGCCAGGAGGGTGTAGACGGCGCCGGCCTTGTCGACGCGGTGGGGGCTGGCGGTGGAGCGGCCGACGCAGTCGATGGGGCGGCGTTCGCGGGCGGACGCCTCGGCGTGCCGCAGGACGGCGTCGGGGGCGACGAGGACCTGGTGGCCGGCGGCCTGGGCGCGCCAGCACAGGTCGACGTCGTCGCGCATCAGGGGCAGGCGGCGGTCGAAGCCGCCCAACTGCTCGTACACGTCGCGGCGGACGAGCATGCCCGCGCTGGAGACGGACAGGACGGGCCGTACCTGGTCGTGCTGGCCCTGGTCCTGTTCGCGGCGGTCCAGGCCGGTCCAACGGCGGCCGCTGCGGGCGATGCTGACGCCTGCTTCGAGGAGCTGGCGGCGGTCGTACCAGCTACGGAGCTTGGGACCGACGACGGCGGTGGAAGGGCTGGAGTCGGCGACCCGCAGGAGTTCGGCGAGCGCGTCGGGTTCGGGGGCGCAGTCGTCGTGCAGCAGCCACAGCCACTGGACGGGGTCGCCGTGCGGGAGTTCCGGCAGGTCGTAGGCGTCGTCGCGCCAGGTGCGGCCGACCGGGTCCCAGCCGCTGGGGCGGCGCAGGTACGGCAGGTCGTCGGGGCCGAGGACGGGGGCGGTGCGGACGGCCTCGTCGACGGCGGTGCCGAAGCCGGAGCGGCGGGCGAGGTGGAGCACCCGGTCGTCGCCGAGGGCCTCGCCGAGCAGCCGGGCGGAGGCGTCCGCGCTGCCGGTGTCGGCGCCGAGGATCTGCTGCGGCGGGCGTTCCTGGCCGAGGATTCCGGCGAGGACGTCGGGGAGCCAGCGTTCGCCGTCGTGGGAGACGATCACGGCGGTGACGACGTGCCGGGGGAACTCGGGTGAGCCGTCGTGGTATTGGGCGGCGGCTTGCGCGGCCTGGTCGGCCGGCTGACTGTGCACGGACATCGAGGTAGGGGCCCTCCCCGGGGGTCTCGGGGTCCTCCCCCGGCATAGCGCTGCGCTGTGGACTGCGACGGACGGCGACGCGGTGCGGCCGACGGCACGGGTCGTGGCCGGGTGCCGGTCAGGGCGTCGGTGCGCCTCGGACGCGGCCCCACACTAATGCTTCGGCGGTGCGCGTCCGTCTGCCGCGTACACAGCGATCCGCCTCCGGCAGGCGGGCTGCGGAGGCGGACCGTTGTCTATAGGGGGATATGGGGAGAATCGGTGGCCCGGCAGCCGGGGCCGTCGCACCGGACGTCAGACCGCTGCCTTCTTGAGCCGGCGCCGCTCGCGCTCGGACAGTCCGCCCCAGATGCCGAAGCGTTCGTCGTTGGCGAGGGCATATTCAAGGCATTCGGAGCGGACCTCGCACGCGAGGCAGACCTTCTTGGCCTCGCGGGTGGAGCCACCCTTCTCCGGGAAGAAGGATTCGGGGTCGGTCTGGGCGCACAGCGCGCGCTCCTGCCAGCCGAGCTCCTCGTCCGCCTCTTCGACCAGCAATTCCTGGAACAGCTCGGTCATGTGCGCCCCTCGTCTGTCTTTGCGTCCCCGTGATGCAGCCGTTACCGATGACGGCTGAACGACACGAGTGAAATTACAAGTGTGCCGATCCGGGCCAGTCAAGCCGAGATCTGCTATTGGGCCCCTTATTCACTCTGCGGAACCAAGCCTATGCAGAAAGTGTTCAAATCGGCAAAAAACAGGACACTTCCTCAGCCGCATCACCCGTAACTCCCCTCTCACACCCAAGGACGCGACGGGCGGCACAGCCGTTGCACCGCACTCGCCGAAGCGGGACAGGTCACATTCAGGTCACGAGACCGCAACGGCGCGCGGGAGTGCGCGGATGTCGCCCGTCTGCTCCACACCTCGCCTGCACAAACCTTTCGCCGCTCGCAGTAACCGGATGAGGTGAAACATTTACCCCAAACCAGACACCCGGTTGACACGGCGCCGAGTACCCGGTCTCCTTGCAGGCATGCCAGCGATTCCTGCGCTCCGCCTGACCCGTTCCTACGGGTCCCGCTGCGCTGCCCAGGCCCGCTGTCGCTGTTCGAGCTGTTGACGCCACCGAGCTCCAGCTTTCCGCCTCCCGCAGTACCCCGCCGTACGGCTTCCGTGCCCGCTCCGCGCACCCCGCGCGCGGCGGCGCACCCCCTCCGCGTCATCTGATCTGCGCCACCCGAGCACCTTGCCGAGGAAATCCCGCACATGAACAGCGACGTCCAGATCGCCGGCGACCCGCTCGCGATCCCGCATCTGCTCCCGCCCGTCCCCGCCCACCCCGCCACCGTCGCCGGTTTCGCCGGGCTCGCCCGCGAGATCGCCGCCAGCCGCGCGGCCTGGGCCCCGCTCGTGCGCTACGACGCCACCACCCGCTGGTACCACCGGCTGCGCCAGGGGCCGGGCTACGAGGTGTGGCTGCTGAGCTGGCTGCCGGGGCAGGGCAGCGGACGGCACGACCACGGCCCCTCCTCCGGCGTACTGACCGTCCTGGAGGGCGAATTGAGCGAGCGCACCACGGGCGGGAACCGGGCGCTGACGGCCGGCGCGCAGCGCGTCTTCGCCCCCGGCTACGTCCACGAGGTCGTCAACGCCGCGCTCGTCCCCGCCGTCAGCCTGCACGTGTACTTCCCCGGCCTGACCGACATGCCGATGCACAGCGCCCGGTGCGCGGCGGGCGCCTCCCACGAGGCGGTCACCGGCTGACATGCTGGGACCATGCGCATTGTGGTTCTCGCCGGCGGCATCGGCGGCGCCCGCTTCCTGCGGGGTGTGAAAGCAGCGGCGCCGGACGCCGACATCACGGTCATCGGCAACACCGGTGACGACATCCATCTGTTCGGGCTGAAGGTCTGCCCCGACCTCGACACCGTGATGTACACGCTCGGCGGCGGCATCAACGAGGAGCAGGGCTGGGGCCGGGCCGACGAAACCTTCCGGGTGAAGGAGGAGTTGGCGGCGTACGGGGTCGGGCCCGAGTGGTTCGGGCTCGGCGACCGGGACTTCGCCACCCACATCGTCCGTACGCAGATGCTCGGCGCCGGCTACCCGCTCAGCGCGGTGACCGAGGCGCTGTGCGCGCGGTGGAAGCCCGGGGTGCGGCTGCTGCCGATGTCCGACGACCGGATCGAGACCCATGTCGCCGTGGACGTCGACGGCGAGCGCAAGGCCGTCCACTTCCAGGAGTACTGGGTGCGGCTGCGCGCCTCGGTGGACGCGCACGCGGTGGTGCCGGTCGGCGCCGAGCAGGCCAAGCCCGCCCCGGGCGTGCTGGAGGCGATCGCCGAGGCCGACGTGGTGCTCTTCCCGCCGTCCAACCCGGTGGTGAGCGTCGGCACCATCCTGGCGGTGCCGGGTATCCGCGAGGCGATCGCGGACGCCGGGGTGCCGGTGGTCGGGCTGTCGCCGATCGTCGGGGACGCGCCGGTGCGCGGCATGGCGGACAAGGTCCTCGCGGCGGTCGGCGTCGAGTCGACGGCGGCCGCGGTGGCCCAGCACTACGGCTCCGGTCTGCTGGACGGCTGGCTCGTGGACACGGTGGACGCGGGCGCGGTGCCCGAGGTCGAGGAGGCGGGCATCCGCTGCCAGGCCGTACCGCTGATGATGACGGACCTGGACGCCACCGCCGCGATGGCCCGTGCGGCGCTGGCGCTGGCCGAGGAGGTCCGCGCGTGAGCGCCTCCGGGCCCGCGCCGGCCGCCGCGAGCGCCCCCGAGGCGGCGGCCCCGGCCTACCGGGTGTGGGCGCTGCCCGGCATCCCCGAGGTGCGGGACGGCGACGACCTGGCCAAGATCATCGCGTCCGCGGCGACCGCCGACGGGCTGCCCGGGCTCGCCGACGGCGACGTGCTGCTGGTGACCTCGAAGATCATCAGCAAGGCCGAGGGCCGGATCATGGAGGCCACCGACCGTGAGGCCGCCATCGACCAGGAGACGGTACGGGTCGTGGCGCGCCGCGGCACCCTGCGCATCGTCGAGAACCGGCAGGGCCTGGTCATGGCGGCGGCGGGCGTCGACGCCTCCAACACGCCGGCCGGGACCGTACTGCTGCTGCCCGAGGACCCGGACGCCTCGGCGCGCGCCATCCGTGACGGGCTGCGGGAAGCGCTGGGCGTACGGGTCGGTGTCGTCGTCAGCGACACCTTCGGGCGGCCGTGGCGCAGCGGACTGACCGATGTCGCGATCGGCGCGGCCGGGGTCCGGGTGCTGGACGACCTGCGCGGCGGCACGGACGCGTACGGCAATCCGCTCAGCGCGACGATCGTCGCCACCGCCGACGAACTGGCCGCGGCGGGCGACCTGGTGAAGGGCAAGGCGGCCGGGCTGCCGGTGGCGGTGGTCCGCGGGCTGCCGCACGTGGTGCGCGAGGACGGCACGGACGGCGCCACGGACGACGCCGGGGCCCGGGACCTGGTGCGGTCCGCTCCCGACGACATGTTCCGGCTGGGCACCTCCGAGGCCGTACGGGAAGCGGTGACGCTGCGGCGTACGGTCCGCGAGTTCACCGACGACCCGGTGGACCCCGGCGCGGTCCGGCGCGCGGTCGCCGCGGCCGTCACCGCACCCGCACCGCACCACACCACCCCCTGGCGGTTCGTCCTGCTGGAGACCGAGAGCGCCCGCACCGGGCTGCTGGACGCCATGCGGGACGCCTGGATCGCCGACCTGCGCGGAGACGGTTTCAGCGCGGAGTCGATCGCCAAGCGGGTGCGCCGGGGCGACGTGCTGCGCAACGCGCCGTACCTGGTCGTGCCGTGCCTGGTCATGGACGGCTCGCACACCTATCCGGACGCGCGGCGCAACGCGGCCGAGCGGGAGATGTTCGTCGTCGCCAACGGCGCCGGCATCCAGAACTTCCTGGTCGCGCTGGCCGGGGAGCGGCTGGGGTCGGCGTGGGTGTCCTCGACGATGTTCTGCCGCGACGTCGTACGCGAGGCGCTGGACCTGCCGGCGGACTGGGACCCGATGGGCGCGGTGGCCGTGGGCCGCCCGGCGGCGCCGCCCCGGCCGCGGCCGGACCGCTCGGGGGACGACTTCGTGGTGGTGCGCTGAGGACCCGCGCCCACGGGGCGCCGCCCGGCCTACAGAGGCACCGTCCGGCCGTCGCTACAGCCGGGCGATGTCCCCGACGGGGAAGCGCGGGGCGCGGCGCGGCAGGGTCCGGCCCGACAGCAGGATGAAGCGGGTGGCGCGGTGCCGCTGTCCCTCGTACGGGGCGAGCAGGTCGAGCATCTGCTCGTCGGTGCCGTCGCGCCGCCCGGTCAGCGCGTAACCGACGATGCGCGGCAGGTGCAGGTCGCCGACGGTGATCGCGTCGGGCGCGCCGTTGGAGCGCTGGAGCGCCTCGGCGGCCGTCCACGGGCCGATGCCCTGGACCAGCTGGAGCCGGTGCAGGGCGTCCGGCAGGTCCATGGCCGCGGCCTCTTCGAGGCGGCTGGCGACCCGTACGGCCCGCAGGATCGTGGCCGAACGCTTGTGGTCGACGCCCGCGCGGTGCCACTCCCAGGACGGGATCAGCGCCCAGCCGCGCGGATCGGGCATCACGCGCAGCCGCTCGAACGGGCCGGGCGCGGGCTCGCCGTGCCGCTGGAGCAGCAGGCGCCAGGCGCGGTACGCCTCGTCGGCGGTGACCTTCTGCTCCAGGACCGAGGGGATCAGCGACTCCAGGACCAGGCCGGTGCGGGCGAGCCGTACGCCGGGATGGCGGCGGCGCGCCTCGTGGACGAGGCGGTGCCGCGGGGTGAAGGCCGCGGGGTCGTCGCCCTCCCCCAGGAGGGCGGGCAGCCCGTCCAGCATCCACTCGGCTCCGGGGCCCCACGCCTCGGCCTCGACCTGCCCGGCGCCGGGCCGCTCCCGTACGCACAAGGTGGCCGGTCCCTGCGGCGTGCGGCTGGCCCGCCAGGCCGCGCCGTCCACCACCCGGAACGCCGGGTCGCCGGGGCCGCGACCGAGCACACCGAGGGTGCGGTGCAGGTCGTACGGACCCGGTGGGGTCCAGGTGCGGCGGAGGGGGGCGGGCATCCGGCCAGGGTAAGTGATGCGGGTGGGCGGTGGCGGGGGCCTGGTGCCCGGAGGGGATTCGGAGGTGTTCCAAGGTGGTCTGGAGGGGCTCCGGAAGGGTTCCGGAGGGACGGCGCCCGGCTGCCGCTTCCTGCCCGTCCCCGTACCGCGGCCTACTGGTCGGAGGAGAAGCGGACCGACGCCTCGGGTATCTCGGCGCCGCACCACACCCGTATGCCGTCGCGCAGTTCGTTGTCGGCGCCGACGTGGGCGCCGTCGCCGATGACCGCGCCCTCCAGCACCGTGCGCGCCCCGATGCGCGCCCCGGCGCCGATCAGCGAGTCGCGGACGCGGGCGCCCGGCTCGACGACGGCGCCCTCCAGGACGGCGCTGCCGTCGACGCGCGCGCCCGCGCCGATCCGGGCGCGGGGGCCGACGGACGAACCGCCGGTGATCTTGGCGTCGGGCGCCACCTCGGCGGTGTCCATGACCAGGCGGTCACCGCAGCGGCCGGGGACGGCCGGGGAGGGCGCGCGGCCCAGCACCAGGTCGGCGGAGCCGCGGACGAAGGCGTGCGGGGTGCCCAGGTCGAGCCAGTAGGTGGAGTCGACCATGCCCTGGAGGTGGGCGCCGCTCTCCAGCAGGCCGGGGAAGGTCTCGCGTTCGACGGAGACCGGCCGGCCGGCCGGGATGGTGTCGATGACCGAGCGGTTGAAGACGTAGGCGCCCGCGTTGATCTGGTCGGTGACGATCTCCTCGGGCGTCTGCGGCTTCTCCAGGAAGGCGGTGACCCGGCCGGTGGCGTCGGTGGGCACCAGGCCGAACGCGCGCGGGTCGGCGACCTTGGTCAGGTGCAGGGAGACGTCGGCGCCGGTGGTGCGGTGGGTGTCCACCAAGGCCGCGATGTCCAGTCCGGTGAGGATGTCACCGTTGAAGATCAGGACCGGCTCGCCGGGTGCCGAGTGCAGGCGGGAGGCGACGTTGCGGATGGCGCCGCCGGTGCCCAGCGGCTCCTCCTCGGTGACGTACTCCAGATGCAGGCCGAGCGCGGACCCGTCGCCGAAGTACGGCTCGAAGACCTCGGCGAGGTAGGACGTGGCCAGCACGACGTGCTCCACCCCCGCGGCGCGGGCGCGCGCCAGTTGGTGGGTGAGGAAGGGGACGCCGGCGGCCGGGACCATCGGCTTGGGCGTGTGCACCGTCAGCGGGCGCAACCGGGTGCCCTTGCCGCCGACCAGGAGGATCGCTTCAGTCACCTTGTCTTCTCTGCTTCCTGCTGGGGTCGGCCGGTCGGCGGACCAGTGTAGGCAGATACTTTCGAATGGACTTTCAGCGCCCCTGGAGGCGGGCCGCCGATTCGCGCGCGGTACCGAGCTTTCTGTACAGGCGGTCGCCGGGGCACTTGGTGTTGACCCCGTCCCGGTGCCCCGAGATGGCGTGCAGCTTGGCCCTGGTGCCCTTCTTGAACCGGTTGCCGCCGCCGGACACCAGGGTCGTGACGGCTCGCGGATCGACTCCGTACAGGCCGAGCTTCCAGGCCGTCAGTTTCGCCACCGCGGACACGGCCGCGGCGGGCGGATTTGCATTCTCGAACGCCCCGAGGACAGCGATGCCCATGCTGTTCTGGTTGAAACCGCGGGTGTGGGCGCCCATCACCGCCTTGGCCACGCCGCCCGCACGGCCTTCGTAGACGGTGCCGCACTTGTCGATGAGGAAGTTGTAGCCCATGTCGCGCCAGCCGCTGCTCTTGACGTGGAAGCGGTAGATGCCGCGCAGCACCGAAGGGGCCTGCCGGCACGTGTAGTTGTTGCCGGTGGCGCTGTGGTGGACGAAGGCCGCCCGGACGCTCTTGGTGTACGCGAACTCCCGCTCGCGCAGCCGCTCGTCGGCGCCCCAGCCGGCCCGGGTGACGATGGCCGGGCGCGGGCCGATGTGGGAGCGCGGGGTGGTGGGGCGTGAGGTGTCGGTGGGGCGGGGGGTGGGCTCGTCGTCGTAGTCGTCGCCGGGGCCGGCGGGCTTGCCCAGCGCGGGGAGGCGGAAGACGCCGAGCAGGGCGTCGAGGGCGGAGCCGACGGTTCCGGTGTTCCGGGGCGGCTTCGGACGGCTCCCGCCGGAGGGCTGTTCGCCGATCCGCGCCGCCCGTACCTGCGGAGTGTCCTGGCCGGGGTCGACCAGCTCCAGGCGCATCCCGGCGGGCAGGGCCCGGCGTGCGGCCGTCCGGCCGCTGCCGTCGCGCTCCGGGAGGACGCGCAGTTCCACGGCGTCGGAGGCGCCCACCCACAGGGGTGCGGTGCTGCCCCGTACGGAGCCGCCCCGGCGTTCGGCGGACCTCGGGTCGGGAGCGTCGTCGTCGTGCGCCTGGAGGTCCTGCCAGCCGGACCAGCCGGTGCTGTCGACGGGGCGGGTACGGACCTGGACGTCGCCGTGGAGTTCGGCGGCCGGGTCGTCCCAGACGACGCCGACCATGGAGAACGGGGCGACACCGCGGGCGGACCCGCCCTGGGCGCCGGAGGCCGCGCTCCGGTCCGAGGTGTGCAGGGGGCGCAGGGGCAGGGAGCGGGTGCTGCCGGGGATGCCGACGGGTACGGCCCGGCCGGACCGCTGACCCGGCTGTGCGGGCTGTCCGGC
The DNA here is from genome assembly GCF_040646595.1 of Streptomyces sp. NPDC045470. Taxonomy (NCBI): domain Bacteria; kingdom Bacillati; phylum Actinomycetota; class Actinomycetes; order Kitasatosporales; family Streptomycetaceae; genus Streptomyces; species Streptomyces sp. NPDC045470. The sequence continues at coordinate 655,701 of NZ_JBEZAN010000004.1, read as the reverse complement.
CCGTGGGGCGGGCCGCCCGTCGGACGTACCGGTTGCGGAGGTGCCGGCCGGGCCGGCGGTGGTCGCCCCGGCGGGCAGGGCGAGCGGGAGGGCGAGGGCCGCGGTGCACGTCACGGCGATCGAGGTAGCAAGAATGGCACGCATGGAGAAAGCGTGAACGAATGGGACATAACATGCCATTCATGAAACTGACGGCGCGTCGGCCCGGATGCCCCGTACCCGCCCGCCGTCCGGCTGACCGGCGGCCGCCGCCGCGCGTACCCTGACGCCGATGAACACCACCGATCGCACCCCCGCCGACCTGCTGCGTTCCGCACTCGCCGCGGACCCGGCCCGCCCGCTCGTGACCTTCTACGACGACGCCACCGGCGAGCGCGTGGAACTGTCCGTCGCCACCTTCGCCAATTGGGTGGCGAAGACCGCCAACTACCTCCAGGGCGACCTCGCCGCCGAACCCGGCGACCGCCTCGCGCTGCTGCTGCCCGCGCACTGGCAGACCGCGGTCTGGCTGCTGGCCTGCTCCTCGGTCGGCGTGGTCGCGGACGTCGGCGGCGACCCGGGCGCGGCGGACCTCGTCGTGAGCGGCCCGGACACCCTGGAGGAGGCCCGCGCCTGTACGGGCGAGCGGGTGGCGCTGGCGCTGCGCCCGCTGGGCGGCCGCTTCCCGCAGGCGCCGCAGGGCTTCGCGGACTACGCGGTCGAGGTGCCGAGCCAGGGCGACCGGTTCGCGCCGTACGCGCCGGTCTCCCCGCAGGACCCGGCGCTCGCCGTGGACGGCCGGGAGCTGACCGGCGCCGAGGTGGTGGCGGTGGCGCTGGCCGATGCCGCGGAACGCGGGCTGTCCGAGGGGTCCCGGCTGCTGTCCGGCCTGCCGTACGACACCTGGGCGGGCCTGTCCGCCGGGCTGTTCGCCCCGCTGGCCGCGGGCGGCTCGGTCGTCCTGTGCCGCAACCTGGACCGGCTGGCCGCGGACGGCCTGGCGCAGCGCGAGGAGAGCGAGCGGGTCACGCACCGCGCGGACTGACGGGCCGTACCGCGTCTCCGGCGCGGGGCCGGGGTGCCGTGTCCCGGGTGCCGGGGCCGTGCCCCGAGATGCCGGGTCCGCGTCCCGAGGCGCCCGGGCCGCGTCCCGGCCGGGGTCCGCCTTCCGGCCGCGTCCCGGCCCCGGGCTCCCGCGTCCTGTCCCCCGTCCGGCGGACGCCTGACCCTCCGTGAGGGGCCGGTACGCCCCGGGCAGGCCATGATCTTGGGATACGGATGCCCTTGCGGGCCCGCCCGTCCGGCCCCGGACGGTGGCCCGCGCGGGCGGGACACCGACTCCGGAGGGATGGGGACGCACACGTGAGCGACAGCCCGGAGAACCCTCCCGGCCGGCCCGGTCCGCGGGACGCCGACGGCGAGCCGGGCGGGCGCCCGGCCCCGCCCGCGGCCCCGCCGCTGGACCTCACGGCGGAGAGCGGCGCGACGGCCACCGGCCCGCGGCCCGGGCGCCGGTGGCTGCGCTGGACCGCCCTCGGGCTCGCCGGGCTGCTGCTGGCCGCGGCCGGTACCGGCTGGCTGCTCTACACCAAGCTGGACGGCAACATCCGTACCGACCACGACACCCGCAACGAGCTGGAGAAGTACGAGGCGGAGCGGCCCAAGTCGGAGCCCGGGGGCGCGGAGAACGTCCTGCTGATCGGCTCCGACCGGCGCTCCGGGGAATCCAACGGCAAGTACGGCGCGGACAACGGCACCCAACGCTCGGACACCGCGATCCTGCTGCACGCGGCGGCGGACCGCAGGAGCGCGACGGCGGTCAGCATCCCGCGCGATCTGATGGTGCGCATTCCCGCTTGCAAGCGTTCCGACGGAAAGCAGTCGGTACCGCAATTCATCCAGTTCAACTGGGCGTTCGAGTTCGCGGGGGCGGCGTGCACGATCCGTACGGTCGAGAAGCTGACCGGCATTCGCATCGACCACCACATGATCGTGGATTTCGCCGGATTCAAGAAAATGGTGGACGCGGTGGACGGAGTCGACCTCTGCCTGGAACGCCCCGTCAATGACGACGAGGCGCATCTGCGGCTGCCGTCCGGCTGGCAGACGCTGCGCGGGGAGGAGGCGCTCGGCTACGTCCGGGCCCGTAAGAGCCTCGGCGACGGCAGCGACACCATGCGCATGGAGCGCCAGCAGCAGTTCCTGGCGGCGCTGGTGAACAAGGTCCAGAGCAACGGCGTCCTGCTGCACCCCGGCCGGCTCTATCCGCTGCTGGACGCCGCGACCAGCTCCCTGACCACGGACGAGGACCTGGCGTCCCTGCGGGGCCTGTACGAATGGGTCCGCGGTATGCGCAGCATTCCGACCGACAAGGTGCAGTTTCTGACTGTTCCGCGTCAGGAGTACCGCTACGACCCCGACCGCGACGAACTCGTCCAGCCGGACGCCGGGCAGCTCTTCCGGCAACTGGCCAAGGATCGCCCGGTGACCGTACGGACCCCTTCGGCGGCTCCCTCCCCCGCCCCCGCCGCGTCCGCCGTACCCGGCCGGGCGCGGAACACGGCGGGCGCGCCGCAATCCCCGAACCCGGCGTCCGGATCGCGTAAGGATTCCGCGGGCGACACGTCGGACGGTTCCGCTCTCCCGTCCGCGACACCCACGTTCCGGGGAACCACCGCCGAACGCGGGATCTGCCGCTGAAAGCTCGGCAAAAATACGTCCGGCCGCTGGAAAGCTGCCGAAAAGATGGGGTGAATTGCCCAGTTGTAGGGGAGTGGAATGTGTCACGGGCGTCGCTCGTCGCCGAACCGGGCGGATAGTGTGAGCGATCCGGTCCGCACGACCAGGCTGACCGCGCATTGCACAACCGACCGACCGAGCGCCTTGAGGGGGAGGCGCCGCGTGGCACCGACGGAGGACACAAGGCACCGTGGACGCGCAAGGCCGTGGGCGAGGGGACGACATCGATCCCGCCGATCAGTGGGTGTTCGACCCGAACACCGGCACCTACGAGTTGCGGCTGGACCCCGGCGACGCCCCGGCGACGCAGCCGGCCGGCCGCAAGGGGCCGGCGCCCGGACGCGGCCGTGGCACACCACGGCCCGAGGGGGGCCGGGGCACTCCCGCGCCCGGCGGCGGTACGGGGCAGCCCGGCAGGCGTACGGGGCAAAACGGTTCTGGAAGCGGTGGGCCCGGCCGGGACACCGACACCCGCGAGCTGCCCGCGCAACGCGACCGGCGTGCCGGGAACCGCTCCGCGCCGCCCGGCGGCAGCGCGCCGAGCCGCCGTAAGCCCAAGCCGAAGAAGTCCGCGAAGAAGAAAGCGCTCTACTGGACGTCCGGCGCGCTCGGCTTCGTCCTCGTCGCGGGCTGCGGCGGCGCGTTCTTCCTGTACCAGCAGCTCAACGGGAACATCTCCAAGGTCGACGTCGGCAAGGAGAACCCGGCGGTCAAGGACGGCCCGGTCAACATCCTCGTCATCGGCACGGACGCCCGCTCCGGCAAGGGCAACCAGGGATACGGCGACGCGGGCAGCGTGGGGCACGCGGACACCACGATCCTGATGCACATCTCCAAGGACCGCTCCAACGCGACGGCCCTGAGCATCCCCCGCGACATGATCACCGACATTCCGGACTGCCCGACGAAGAAGGACGGCGCCACCAGGAACATCCCGGGCGAGCGCAACGTCCGCTTCAACACGAGCCTGGGCCAGGAGGACCGCGACCCCGGCTGCACCTGGCGCACCGTCGAGAAGATGACCGGCCTGTCCATAGATCACTTCATGATGGCCGACTTCAACGCGGTCAAGGAGCTGTCGGAGGCGGTCGACGGCGTCGAGGTGTGCGCCGCGAAGCCGATCGACGACCCGAAGTCCCATCTGCACCTGCCGGCGGGCAAGAGCATCGTCAAGGGCGAGCAGGCGCTGGCCTTCGTCCGTACCCGGCACTCCGTCGGCACCGGCAGCGACCTCAGCCGCATCCAGCTCCAGCAGCAGTTCCTCAGCTCGATGATCCGCAAGATGAAGTCCGGCGACACCCTCACCAGCGTGCCCAAGCTCTACGACCTGGCCCAGGCCGCCACCAAGGCGCTGACCGTGGACACCGGGATCGGCAGCGCGGGCAAGCTGGTGGACCTCGCCAAGGACCTCAGCCGGGTCGACATCAAAAACATCACTTTCGCCACAGTTCCCGTCCTGGACAACCCGAAGGACCCTGCGACCGTCGTACTGGACGAGACGAAGGCCGGACCGCTGTTCCAGATGATCCGCGCCGACCACTCGCTGTCCAGGACGAAGGAGAAGAAGAGCAAGGGCACGTCGGACGACAAGAAGGTTCCCAAGGCCCCGGCCGACAAGGTCCGGGTGGACGTCAGCAACGGCGGCGGACCGATCGGTGCCGCCCAGGAGACGGTGGACTGGCTGCAGAACAGCAAGGCCGCGAAGCTGTCGACCAACGCCGGCAACGCGCCGACGAAGCTGGCCGCGACCCGGCTGGAGTACGCGCCGAACCAGGCCGACCAGGCGGCAGCCCTGGCCGACTGGATGGGCCTGCCCAAGAGCGCGCTGAAGAAGACCACCGCGGACGCGGGGCCCAAGGTCCCGATGAAGCTGATCCTGGGCAAGGACTTCGAGGGACCGGGCAAGTCGATCGAGGCGCCGACGAAAACGCCGGACGGCGTGCAGAACGTGAACGCCGACGACCAGAACGTCTGCGCCAAGTAGCCGGACCCCGGCCGGACCCCCCGGCCGGTCCGCGGCTGCACGGGGCAGCCGGAAAGACCAAGCGAGCCCCGGCCGCCGTGACCGGCGCCGACTGACGGGGGAGAAACCCAATGCGGCACAGCAGTGCGCGTGGTGACGGGCCACAACGGCGCCGGCCCGGCGCCGAGGATCTGGGCTGGGACGACAGCCTGTACGGGAACGGGAACGGAGACGGGCGGAACGGAGCGCCGGGGTCCGGTGCGCCGCGACCGGCGGACCAGGGAGGTACGCCTCCCCCGGACGCCCCGGACGCCCCGGACGCCCCGGTCGCTCCCGGCGTCACCGGCACGCCGTCGGCGGGCGGCGGCGCGGCCGTCCCTCCGGTGATCACGGGAGGGGTGTCGGGGCCGCCCGTGATCAGCGGCGGCGTCGCGGGCCCGGCCCCGGGCGGCGCCACCGCCGGCCGGCCTCCCGCACCGGCCGTCACGGGCACGGCTGTCACCGGCACCCCCGCCGCCGGTACCGCCACCGCCCTCAAGGACGCGGCGGACCCCGGCTCCTCCCCCGCCGACGGCTCCGAGCCCGAGGCCAAGGGCTCCCGCCGCGCGCGCAGACCCCGCAGCAAGGCCCGGCGCGTCCTGCGCTGGAGCGCGATAACCCTGGCCGTGCTGATAGTCGGCACGGCCGGCGCCGGTTACTGGTACTACGAGCACCTCAACAGCAACCTCCGCAAGGACGCCCTGGACCTGGGCTCCGGCGGCCTGGAGAAACCCGAGCCGAACGCCTTCGGGCAGACGCCGCTGAACATCCTGCTGCTCGGCTCGGACGGCCGGAACAGCGAGAAGAACATCGAGCTGGGCGGCGCCCGCCAGGACGCGGACCGCAAGCCGCTGGCCGACGTACAGATGCTGCTGCACGTCTCCGCCGACCGCAGCAACATGTCGGTCGTCTCGATCCCGCGCGACACCCGCGTACCGATCCCGGAGTGCAAGGACCCGGACGACGGCAAGGTCTACCCGCAGACCACCGCGGCCATCAACACCTCGCTCCAGCACGGCGGCCCCGGCTGCACCGTCGCCACCTGGAAGGAGCTGACCGGCATCTACATCGACCACTTCATGATGGTCGACTTCGCCGGTGTGGTGGACATGGCGGACGCCATCGGCGGCGTACCCGTGTGTGTGGACAAGAACGTCTACTCGCACGACAAGAAGGGCCACGGCAGCGGCCTGAAGCTCACCGCGGGCACCCACGCGGTCAAGGGCGTACAGGCTCTCCAGTGGCTGCGCACCCGTTACGGCTTCGAGGACAACACCGACATCGGCCGGGCCAAGGCCCAGCACATGTACATGAATTCGATGGTCCGCGAGCTGAAGGCGGGCACCAAGCTGACCGACCCGATGAAGCTGCGCGACCTGGCCGAGGCCGCCACCAAGGCACTGACCGTGGACGAGGGCCTGGGCAGCGTCAAGAAGCTGTACGACCTGGGCGGCGACCTCCAGCGGGTGCCGACCGAACGGATCACGATGGTCACCATGCCGTGGCAGTACGCGGCGGGCGGCGAGTACGTCGTGCCCAAGCCGGGCGACGCCGAACAGACCTTCTCCCTCGTGCGCAACGACACCGCGCTGGACGGCAAGGACAAGAAGAAGAAGCCCGCGCCCGACCCGCAGCCGACGACGGCCAAGGACAAGCTGGACGTCGTCGTCCAGAACGGCACCAACAGCACGGTGACCGGCCCGGTCTCCGGCCGTGCGAACGTGATCGCCGGCCGTCTGGCGTCCCTCGGCTACACGAGCGCCGCCACGGACTCCCGCCTCACCACCCAGGCCGACACCACGATCACCTACCCGGCCAAGGAGGGGCGCGGCGACGCCCTCGCCCTCGCGAAGGCCCTCGGCCTGCCCAAGGACGCGGTCAAGGAGTCGGGTTCGGCCACCCGCATGCGGCTGGTGATCGGCAACGACTGGCGCAAGGGGACGTCGTTCCCCGTACCGTCGGAGGGCAAGAAGGAGGCCGACAAGGCCCCGGACAGCGCCGACGCCCTCAACGGCGAGGACAAGAAGGCCTGTATGAAGGTGAACCCCGCCTACACCTTCTGACCGGACCGCGCCCGGCCGCGACCGGGCGGCACCGCCGGTTCCGGCGGCAGGGTGCAGTGCGCGCCGTGCGGGCCCGCCGGCGCACAGGCGTTCGCGGTGGTCCGCACCTCGTCGTCGACGCGCCGGTGCAGGGACGCCGTGAAGGGCGAGGCGGGGGCGAGGGTGTCCAGCAGGGCGTGGGCGCGCTGGTGGACGTCCGCGAGGATGCGCCGGTACGGGACGAGGACGTCCGGGGTGAACATCATGGCGGCCAGCCGGCGGCGGTCGGCGGGGGAGTCGGCGGCCCGGCCGAGGAGTTCCACCGCCTGCTCCCGGTCCGCGTCGGTGGCCGCGTGCAGCAACTGGACCAGGAGGTAGGTGGCGGTGCGGTTGCCGAGGTCCTCGCTCCGGCCGGAGCGCAGGTCGTCCTCGTCGTTGCGGAACTGCGCGAGGACACCGACGGCCTGTCCGAACTCCCCCCAGGCGGCGGCCCGCGGGTCGTCGGCGGCGTCCGCGCCGAGCGCCAGGCGGGCCGCCATCGTGGCGGCCATGGCGTAGACCGCGCCGCTCTTGTGCCGGTAGACCGTCAGCACCTCCTCGGGGCTCGTCCCGGTCGGTGAGCCGAGGAGGTCACCGACCTGCCCGTCGCAGGCGGCGGTCCAGCCGTCGAGGTAGTCCGCGGTCAGACGCTCGCGCAGGGGCCCGGGCACGGGCAGGGCGGCCAGGGCCCGCAACGGCAGGGCGTAGCCGCATTCCAGGGCCGCCGTCATGACGGCGGCCGGGGCGCCGCCGTACAGCCGGGTGCCGGTGTCGCCGTCCGACACGTCGTCGAAGGTGTTGGCGGCCCGCCACCACAGGGTGTGCGCCCCGGCCACCGGGACGGCCGGTTCGAGGGTGCCCTCGACGGCGCCGTGCACGAGGAGCGGCAGCGCGCATTCGAGGGGGGACCGCCTGCCGTGGGTGACGAGCCGTTCGAGCGTGGGCCGCAGGTGCGCGTACCGGGGCCGGTAGGCGTCGAGGAGCCCGGTCAGGTACCGGCTCACCTGCGGGACGGTCTCGGCGAGCCGGGCTTCGGGGCTCGGCCGCACGGCGGCGGACCGGGGATGAGGGGACAAGCGTGTCTCCGTACGGTCGGGGGATCGGTCCGGTGTCACATCGGGAGGTCCCGCGCCGCCGGTGCGCGGCGGTCCGCCGGCCGGCCGGCGGGAGCGGCCGCCGGAGGCAGGCCGCGGGCCAGGACCGCGGCGGCCGCCGAGGTCGTGGTCAGCGCGGTGGTGGTGACCGCGAAGGCGGCGACCACGTCGGCCGTGGCGCGCACCTGGGCGAAGAAGAGGAAGCCGTAGACGCACACGCCGAGCGCGGCGCCGAGCTGCTGGGCCGTGGAGACCACGCCGGACGCCGCGCCCGCGACCGGTTCCGGCACGGTGCGCAGGGTCACGGACAGGGCGGGGGTGACGCACAGGCCCAGCGCGCCGCCGACGGCGCACACCGCGCCGAGCAGCCAGCGGGGGTCCGTGCCGAGGGCGGTCACGGCGCAGCCCGCGTACCCGGCGGTCGCGGCGAGGGAGGCCAGGACCAGCAGCCGTACCTCCGCGCCGCGGGCCAGCCGGGGCGCCATCAGCGAGCCGGCGGCGAACGCGACCGCTGCCGGCACCATGCCCGCGCCGGTGGCCAGCGGACTCCAGCGCAGGCCCTTCTGGAGCAGCAGCCCGAGCATCAGCACGAACGCGGCGAGCCCGCAGTTGACCAGGACGATCAGCACGATGCCGCGCCGGAAGCCGTCGAGCCCCAGCAGCCGCGGCGGTACGAGCGGGGAGCCGCCCCGGGCGTCCAGCGCCCGTTCGTGGCGCAGGAAGCAGGCGGCGACCGGGACGGAGGCGGCCAGGCAGGCCGGTCCCCACCACACCATGCCGCCCGCGCCGCCCGCCACCAGGGGGACGGTGAACAGCCCGAGCGCGGCCGCCGCGAGGCCCACGCCGGGCAGGTCGGCGCGCACCGGCGCGCGGCGCGCCGGCGGGCCCCCGCCCGCCGCCCACGGCAGGAGGGTGAGCGCCGCGACGCCCACCGGTACGTTGACGAGGAAGACGGCCCGCCAGCCGAGGCCGAGGACGTCCGCCGACAGCAGCCAGCCGCCGAGCAGTTGCCCGCCGATCGCGCCGAGCCCCATCACCGCGCCGATCGCGGCGTACGCCCGGCGCTGCGCCGCGCCGGTGAACAGCGTCTGCGCGGCACGGTAGACCTGGGGCACCATCAGGGCCGTCCCGGCGCCCTGGAACAACCGGGCCAGGATCAGGACGGCCGTGGTGGGCGCCGCCCCGCAGACGACCGAGGCGCCGGTGAAGACGGCCATGCCGAGGCCGAAGACCCGCAGGGAGCCCAGCGCGTCCCCCAGCCGGCCGCCGGCGGCCAGGCCGAGGGCGTAGACGAGCTGGTAACCGGCGAGGACGAGCTGCTGCTGGCTGCCGTCCGCGCCCAGGTCCCGTTCCAGCGCGGGCATGGCCACGACCACGACGAAGACATCGAGGTTGGCGAGGAACGTGCCGCACAGCAGGACAACCAGCGCCGCCCAGGGACGCACGGGGGCACCTCCAGCCGATCGCCGGGCACGGTACGTGATGATCGTGACACGTATCGTAGCCATGCCGGGGCGTCTGTGCCCAGCCCGCGTGAACTGCTGGGACAGGAGGGGCGGGCGGTACAGGAGGGGCGGCGGCGCGCGCACCCGGAGGGACGCGTCCCGCAGCACGCGGCCGACGGCCGCGTAAGCCGGATGCGCGGGTCGCCCGCACGGTCACTCCGCGGCGGCCGGCTGCGGCGCCGGCACCGCCGGGCGGCGGCTGGCGATGACCTTCTCGGCCAGCGACCGCGGACTGGTCAGGAAACCCCAGCCCCACGACATGTGCATGGTCGCCAGGGCGACCGGGATCTGGACGCGGGCCTTCAGCGGCAGTCCCTTGCCCGCCGGGACCGAGCCCGCCGCGATGGCCGCCAGGTATCCGGCCGGGACGGCGAAGCCCCACGGCGTGACGAGGGCGCCGACCACGGCGCCCGCCGCGATGGCGCACACCGCGGTCGGCGGTGCCAGGTACCGCAGGTTGATCGAACCGGAGTGGTAGCGGGCCACGACGTGGCGCCAGCGCCCGTAGTCCTTGTACTGCCGGGCGAGCGCGCGGACGCTGGGCCGCGGCCGGTACTGCACCTTCAGCTCGGGTGAGAACCAGATCTGCCCGCCCGCCTCGCGGATGCGGAAGTTCAGCTCCCAGTCCTGGGCGCGGATGAACTCCTCGTTGTAGCCACCCTGCTGCTCCAGCGCCTCACGGCGGAAGACGCCCAGGTAGACCGTGTCGGCCGGGCCCGCGGCGCCGCCCGTGTGGAAGGCCGCGTTGCCCACGCCGATCTTGGAGGTCATCGCGGCGGCGACCGCGTCCTCCCAGGCGTTCTCGCCCTCGGCGTGCATGATGCCGCCGACGTTCTGCGCACCGGTCTCCTCCAGGAGGCGGACGGCGGTCGCGATGTAGTCCGGCGAGAGCATGCCGTGGCCGTCGACGCGCACCACGACCGGGTGGCGGGACGCCTTGATCGCCGCGTTCAGGGCGGCCGGGGTGCGGCCGGTGGGGTTGGGCACGGTCAGCACGCGGGCCCGCTCGTTGGCGGCGTTCTCGGCGACCAGCTCGGCGGCGATCTCGTCCGTACGGTCCGTCGAGGGCCCGAGCGCGATCACCACCTCCATCTCACCGGCGTACTCCTGTTCCAGGATGTGCTGGACCGAGCTGCGCAGATGACGTTCCTCGTTGAGCACCGGCATGATCACGGAGACGGCCGGGAGCTGCTGCGGTGGCGTGGCGTTCATCGCGGTCACGTTACCGCGTATGGGGGACGGGGGCCGACGGCAGGCGGGTGGCCCTGGGGCCGGCGTCCGGCGTGTGGCGCTTTACAGCCGATCATATGGGCCTACGGTGACCCGGCCCGCTCCTTCCCGTCCGCGGCCGGTCCGCCCGGACGCGGAAACGGTTCCGCCCGCCCCCGCCGCCCCGCCCTCACCACTCCCTCCCCCGCCGCTCTCCTCCCCGCTGCCCCGTCCCCCCGGTCCCCCGCCCCGTTCCCGCACTCCGTCCGCCCCGACCCTGCCGCGGAGGTGTCCCCATGACCGCACCGCACCGCTCGCCCCGTCCGCGCGCCCGTCACCGGCGACGGGACGGGCGGCCCCGCTGGGGCCTGCGCGTCACCGCGGGCGTCTCGCTGCTGCTGCTGGCCGCGGGCGGGGTCGGGCACGCCATGGTCACCGGGGTCGAGGACGGCATCGCCCGGGTGGACGCCTTCAAGGGCCTGGGCAACCGGCCGGACAACAGCGGCGGGGACGGCATGAACTTCCTGGTCGTCGGCACGGACGGCCGGGACAAGCTCTCCCCCGAGGAGAAGCGCCGGTACCACCTGGGCGGCGAGCCGTGCCACTGCACCGACACGATCATGATGGTGCACCTGTCCGCCGACCGGAACCGCGCCAGCGTGGTCAGCCTGCCGCGCGACTCGTACGCGCAGACGCCCCCGCACACCGACGGGACCACCGGCAAGCACCACCGCGGCCACCCCGTGAAACTCAACGCGGCGTACGCGGAGGGCGGCCCCGGCCTGACCATCCGGACCGTCGAGCGGATGACCGGTGTGCACATCGACCACTACCTGGAGGTCGACTTCACCAGCTTCATGAAGACGGTGGACGCGGTCGGCGGTGTGAACATCTGCACCAACCGCCCCCTGAAGGACAGCTACAGCGGCCTGGACCTGCCCGCCGGGCGCTCCCGGCTCAACGGCGGCCAGGCCCTCCAGTACGTCCGCGCCCGGCACCTGGACAGCGCCTCCGACCTGGGGCGGATGCAGCGCCAGCAGCGTTTCCTCGCCGCGCTCATGCACAAGATCACCAGCTCCGGCGCGCTGCTCCACCCGGTCCAGTTCAAGGAGATCACCGACGCGCTGCTGGAGTCCGTACGGGCCGACGAGGGGTTCGGCGCGGACGAAATGGTCGACCTCGGCCAGGCACTGCGCGGCTTCAACCCGTCGTCCTCCGAGTTCGCCTCCGTGCCGCTGGGCGACATCGACTTCCAGGTGCCCAACGTGGGCTCGACCGTGATGTGGAACGAGGACAAGGCGAAGCAGCTCTTCCAGGCGCTGCGCGAGGACCGGCCGCTGGCCGTACGGCGGCCCGGCCGGCAGCGCGCGACGGTCGTGGACGTACCGCCCGCCACGATCCGGGTGCAGGTCGACAACGGCGCGGGCCGGACGGGGCTGGGCCGCGCGGTGGACAAGTCCCTGCGCGCCACCGGCTTCGACACCACCGGCACCCCGGGCAACGCCGCCACCCGCGTACGGCGCACCGTGATCGCCTACGACCCGCGCTGGGACCGCTCGGTCCGCTCCCTCGCCGCCGCCCTGCCCGGGGCGGCCCTGCGCCCGGCTCCCGGCCAGGGCGCGGTGCTGCGGGTCACCGTCGGCAAGGACTTCAAGGCGGTCCACCGGGTGCGCTCCGACGACCCGACCCAGCCGACGGGCGCCGGCGACTTCGGAACGCTGACCGGCGACGAGGCCGCCTGTCCCTGACCGCCGGGCTCCGCGACGTGTACCCGGTTGTCCAGGTGCTGTGTACTCAGTACAGTCCCCGCTCATGAGTGAAAAACGATCACCGCTCAGCGACCGGTGGTTCCTCGACCAGATCGCCGCCGTCGCCCAGCAGTTCCTGCGCTCACAGCCGGACAGCCAGGTGCCGGTCGCCCCGGACACCCCGGGCGCACCGGGCGCACCGGCCGCACCACGGCACTCCGGGCACGAGGACCTGACCGCCCGCGCCGCGCGTCTGTCCGCGCAGCGGGCCCGGCTGGAGCAGGAGGAAGCCGCACTCCAGGCGGACGTGGAACGCCTCAACCACGCCTCCGGCTCCGCCCCGGGCACTGCCCCCGCCCCGGCCACCGGCTCCGTCGCCTGCTCCGGCCCGGCCTCCGACTCCGGCCCCTGCTCCGGCTCCGGCTCCGCGCCGCGACCGGCCCGGTCGACGGCCGTCCCGGAACTCGGGATCAGCCCCGACGACCTCACCCTCACCGAGGCAGGCCGCATCCGGCGCGCCTACAAGATCACCGAAGCCGCCCTGCCGCGTCTGGTCCTGGAGGCCGCGGCGGACGGCCTCGACGCACCCGTCATCGCCCGCGACCTCGCCGTCACGCCGTCGTACGTCTATCGCATCCTGCGCGAACGCGTCCGCTACAGCTGGCGCCTCGACGTACGCGACGGCGACACGTGGACCGTACGGAGCAGCGGTCAGGACGTCGTGGAGCGCGCCCTCGGCAGCGGTACCCGGCTCGCGGAGAAGCTCCTCGCCGAGTCCGGCGCGGACCGCGTACTGCTCTGGGAGGGTGCCCGCACGACCGACGCGGAAGCCACCCTCGACCTGGCCGGGCCCGCAGGGCCGTGACCCTCCGCGTCGCTACGCGTCGTCGATCCCGTCCGCCACCCGCTGCGCCCGCAGCTCCTTGATCGCGCGGCGCCGGGCCAGCCGGTGGGTACGGCGGATCTGGGCCTCCTGGTAGCGGCGCTTGTCCCGCTCGGTCTCCGGGACGACCGGCGGTACGGGGCGGGGCTTGCCCTCCTCGTCGACCGCCGCGAACACCAGGTAGGCCGAACCGACCTGTGTCGCGGGCGTGGACTCGTTCCAGCGCTCGGCCAGCACCCGCACCCCGACCTCCATCGAGGACCGCCCGGTCCAGTTGACCTGGGCCTTCACATGCACCAGGTCCCCTACGCGGACCGGCTCCAGGAACGCCATCTCGTCCATGGAGGCGGTGACCGCGGGCCCGCCGGAGTGCCGGCCCGCGACCGCGCCGGCCGCGTCGTCGACGAGTTTCATGATCACGCCGCCGTGCACCGTACCCAGCAGGTTCGTGTCCCCTGCCGTCATGATGTGCGACAGCGTCGTCCGGGAGACGGAAGTGGGCTTGCCCGGAAGGTCGGCCTCCGGGCCGGCGGTGACGAGATCGGTCATGCGCCCACTGTATGCGCGGGGCGCGCATCCCTTCCCACGCGCCCGCCCCGTACCCCCGGCCAGGGGCACCCGTGCCGGATTGGTCACCTCCGTCCGCATTGCGCAAGCGGCGCTCCGCGTCACTTTGCATCAGCTCTGCAACAGCGGCGGCCCGATCTCGTACCTCCCCTGTATGGGGGAGCCGTAGGACAGGCAGACTTCCCCCATGAACGAGTGGCCTGGGTCCGACAACAGAGACCGGTACGGACGTGGCAGCGGCGCCGAGCCGGAGGGCGCGCGCGCCATGCCGCACGTACGGCGTGGCGGTCCCAACGGGCCCGGCGGCCCCGGCGGGCCCTTCCCCGGGCCGGGACAGCAGCCGCCCGAGCCGCCGCTGCCGCCGCACCTCTCGCCGCGCCGCCACCCCTCCGTCCCGCCTCAGGGCCAGGGCCCCGACCCGTACGGCAACAGCTACGACGGCGGGCACGGTGACGGCTACAACACCGGCCAGGTCTACGGCGGCGGCCGCGGCGGTGGCGGGCAGGGCGGCGGCCGTTCCCCGCGCCCCGCGCCCAACTGGGGCCGCCGCATCAAGTGGTCCGTGCTGACGCTGGTCGCCGTGCTCCTCGTCACCTCGGTCGCCACGTACTTCTGGGCCGACGGCAAGCTGCGCCGCGAGGTCGACCTGAGCAAGGTCATCGACCGCCCCGAGGAAGGCGACGGCACCAACTACCTGATCGTCGGCTCCGACAGCCGCGAGGGCATGTCCGACGAGGACAAGAAGAAGCTGCACACCGGCTCCGCCGAGGGCAAGCGCACGGACTCGATGATGATCCTGCACGACGGCGGCAACGGCCCGACCCTGATCTCGCTGCCGCGCGACTCGGACGTCGAGATCCCCTCGTTCGTCGGTTCCAAGTCCGGCAAGAAGTACGCCGCCAGGGGCCGCCACACCAAGCTCAACGCGGCCTACGCCGAGGACGGCCCCGAACTGCTGGTGCGCACCGTCGAGCACAACACCGGGCTGCGCATCGACCACTACGTCGAGATCGGCTTCGCGGGCTTCGCCAACATCGTGGACGCGATCGGCGGCGTCGAGATGGACATCCCGAAGGCGTTCAAGGACAAGAAGTCCGGCGCCGACTTCCAGGCCGGCAAGCAGACCCTCAACGGCGAGCAGGCCCTCGCCTTCGTCCGCACCCGCTACGCCTTCGCGGGCAGCGACCTGGACCGCACGAAGAACCAGCAGAAGTTCCTCGCCGCCCTGGCGAGCCAGACGGCGACCCCCGGCACGATCATCAACCCGTTCAAGCTCTACCCGACGATGAGCGCGGGCCTGGACACCGTGATCGTCGACAAGGACATGGGCCTCTTCGACCTCGGCTCGATGTTCTTCGCGATGAAGGGCGTCACGGGCGGCGACGGCAAGTCGATGAACATGCCCATCGCCGGCAGCGTCGGCGGCAACCTCCGCTGGGACAAGGCCAAGGTCGCCAAACTCGTCGAGCAGCTGAAGAACGACGAGCCGGTGACGGTGAGCGGGAACGAGTAGACGGGACGGCGCCTCCCGGTACACCGCGAAGCGCCGCCCGCCGCCCCCGCCCCCCCCCCCGCCCCCCCGCCCGCGCCCCCCCCCGGGCGGGCGGCCGTCGACGCAGGGCCGCCGACACAAACCCACGAAC
>NZ_JBEZAN010000004.1:465756-640241 GCF_040646595.1 Streptomyces sp. NPDC045470 | reverse complement strand
GCCGACAGAGCCCCCGGCCGAGGCCGGGGGCTCTGTCGGCGGGCGGCCGTGCCGTTACGGCAGGTTGCGCGCCATCACGATCCGCTGCACCTGGTTCGTGCCCTCGTAGATCTGGGTGATCTTGGCGTCGCGCATCATGCGCTCCAGCGGGTAGTCGCGGGTGTAGCCGTAGCCGCCGAGGAGCTGGACGGCGTCGGTGGTGATCTCCATGGCGGCGTCGGAGGCGTAGCACTTGGCGGCGGCGCCGAAGAAGGTGAGGTCCTCGGGCTTGCCGCCGGCGGAGATGCGCTCGGACTTGGCGGCGGCGGCGTAGGTGAGCTGGCGGGCGGCCTCCAGCTTCATGGCCATGTCGGCGAGCATGAACTGCACGCCCTGGAAGTCGCCGATCGGCTTGCCGAACTGCTTGCGCTCCTGGACGTAGCCCTTGGCGTAGTCGAGGGCGCCCTGGGCGATGCCGAGGGCCTGGGCCGCGATGGTGATGCGGGTGTGGTCCAGGGTCTTCATGGCGGTGGCGAAGCCGGTGCCCTCCGCGCCGATCATGCGGTCGGCGGGGATGCGGACGTTGTCGAGGTAGACCTCGCGGGTCGGCGAGCCCTTGATGCCGAGCTTCTTCTCCGGGGCGCCGAAGGAGACGCCGGGGTCGGACTTCTCCACGACGAAGGCGGAGATGCCCTTGGAGCGCTTCTCGGGGTCGGTGACGGCCATGACCGTGTAGTACTCGGAGACGCCGGCGTTGGTGATCCAGCGCTTGACGCCGTCGAGGACGTAGTGGTCGCCGTCGCGTACGGCCCTGGTCTTCATGCCGGCCGCGTCGGAGCCCGCGTCCGGCTCGCTCAGGCAGTACGAGAACATCGCGTCGCCCTTGGCGAGCGGGCCCAGGTACTTCTTCTTCAGCTCCTCGGAGCCGGAGAGGATCACGGGGAGGGAGCCGAGCTTGTTGACCGCGGGGATCAGGGAGGAGGAGGCGCAGACGCGGGCGACCTCCTCGATGACGATGACGGTGGCCAGCGCGTCGGCACCGGCGCCGCCGTACGCCTCGGGGACGTGGACGGCGTGCAGGTCGTTGAGGGTCAGCGCGTCCCGGGCCTCCTGCGGGAAGCGGGCCTGTTCGTCCACCTCGGCGGCGAACGGGGCGATCTTCGCCTCGGCGAGCGAGCGCACCGAGTCGCGGAGCATGTCGTGCTCCTCGGACGTCCGGTACAGATCGAAATCGACGGTTCCCGCCAAGGTTTCTCACTCCCCTGAGAGCTGACTACAGTGCTAACTACCGTTAAGTAACCCGAATTCTAGGGGGCTGTACGGCACCGGGGATACGTGAGTTAGCCGACAGCACCCGTACGGTCCCGGCCACCGGGCCCGTCCCCCCGGACACCGGCCGGACTATGCTCAGGCAGCGCACTCCTCCCCGTATGCACCTGGAGCACCCATGGCCCTGAAGATCACCGTGATCGGCACCGGCTACCTCGGCGCGACGCACGCCGCGGCCATGGCGGAGCTGGGATTCGAGGTGATGGGGCTGGACATCGACCCGGCGAAGATTGCGATGCTGGAGCGGGGCGAGACCCCGATGTACGAGCCCGGCCTGGAGGAGTTGCTGCGGGCGCACGTCGCGGGCTTCGAGGGCGCCAGCGGCCGGCTGCGCTTCACCACCTCCTGGGAAGAGCTGGCGGACTTCGGCGACGTGCACTTCATGTGTGTGAACACGCCGCAGAAGCACGGCGAGTACGCCTGCGACATGTCGTACGTCGAGTCGGCCGTCGAGTCGCTGGCCCCGCTGCTGCGGCGCCCGGCGCTGGTGGTCGGCAAGTCGACGGTCCCGGTGGGCAGCGCGGCGCGGCTGGCGAAGCGGCTCGTGGAGCTGGCGCCGGCCGGTGAGGACGTGGAGCTGGCCTGGAACCCGGAGTTCCTGCGCGAGGGCTTCGCCGTGCAGGACACCCTGCACCCGGACCGGATCGTGATCGGTGTCGACGGCGGGCGGGCCGAGGAGCTGCTGCGGGAGGTGTACGCGAAGCCGGTGGCCGAGGGATCGCCGTTCGTCGTGGCCGACTTCCCCACCGCCGAGCTGGTCAAGACGTCCGCCAACTCCTTCCTGGCCACGAAGATCTCGTTCATCAACGCCATGGCGGAGGTGTGCGAGGCGGCCGGCGGTGACGTGGTGAAGCTGGCGGAGGCGATCGGCCACGACGAGCGGATCGGCAAGAAGTTCCTGCGGGCCGGCATCGGCTTCGGCGGCGGCTGTCTGCCCAAGGACATCCGGGCGTTCATGGCACGCGCGGGTGAGCTGGGCGCCGACCAGGCGCTGACGTTCCTGCGCGAGGTCGACTCGATCAACATGCGGCGCCGCGGCCACATGGTCGAGCTGACCCGGGAGGCGGTCGGCGGCTCCTTCCTCGGTACCCGGGTCGCCGTCCTGGGCGCCACGTTCAAGCCGGACTCGGACGACGTACGGGACTCGCCCGCGCTGAACGTCGCCGGGCAGATCCACCTCCAGGGCGGCCAGGTGACGGTCTACGACCCCAAGGGCATGGAGAACGCGCGGCGCGTGTTCCCGACGCTGGGGTACGCGGACTCGGCGCTGGAGGCGGTGCGCGGCGCCGACGTGGTGCTGCACCTGACCGAGTGGCGGGAGTTCCGGGAGCTGGACCCGGCCGCGCTGGCCGAGGTGGTGGCCGCGCCGCGCATCCTGGACGGGCGCAACGCGCTCGACCCGGAGCTGTGGCGCAAGGCGGGCTGGACGTACCGGGCGCTGGGGCGTCCGCAGGCGTGACGTAGGCGTGGGGGAAAGGGGCCGGACTCCGTGGAAGTCCGGCCCCTTTCCCCTGCGTGTCCTCAGCCGTCGAGGCCGTCGAGCTGGTCGATCGTCGCGATGGACGGTCCCCGCTCGGTGCGCAGCGTGCGCGCGACGTCCTCCGCGCCACGCAGCGTGCGGACGGCGTTCTGCCAGGTCAGCTTGGCCAGGTCGGCCGTGGACCACTTCCGGTCCAGGAGTTCGGCGACCAGGTTCGGGTAGCCGGACACGTCGGCGAGGTCGGCGGGGGTGAAGGCGGTGCCGTCGAAGTCGCCGCCGATGCCGATGTGGTCGACCCCGGCGACCTCGCGCATGTGGTCGAGGTGGTCGGCGACGGTGGCGGCGGTGGCGAGCGGGCGCGGGTTGCCGGCCTCGAAGGCACGGTGCACGGCCATGGCCTCGGCGGTGGTGTCCAGGTGGTGGAAGCCGTGCGCGCGCATGTTCTCGTCCGCCCGCAGCGTCCAGTCGACGGCCTCGGGCAGGATGAACTTCGGTACGAAGGTGACCATCGCGACACCGCCGTTGGCGGGCAGCCGCTCCAGCACGTCGTCCGGGATGTTGCGCGGGTGGTCGCAGATCGCGCGGGCGGAGGAGTGCGAGAAGACGACCGGCGCGGCGCTGGTGTCCAGCGCGTGGCACATGGTGTCGGCGGAGACGTGCGAGAGGTCGACGAGCATGCCGAGGCGGTTCATCTCGCGGACGACCTCGCGGCCGAAGGCGGTCAGGCCGTGCGCGCGCGGCTCGTCGGTGGCCGAGTCCGCCCAGTCGATGTTGTCGTTGTGGGTGAGCGTCATGTAGCGCACGCCCAGTTCGTACAGCGCGCGCAGGGTGGCCAGCGAGTTGTCGATGGAGTGGCCGCCCTCGGCGCCCATCAGGGAGGCGATGCGGCCGTCGGCGCGGGCCGCTTCCATGTCGTCGGCGGTGTACGCCAGGCGCAGGTCGCCGGGGTGGCGGGCGGCGAGTTGCCGCACCACGTCGATCTGTTCGAGGGTGGCGCTGACCGCCCGGTCGCCGGCGTAGTCGGACTGTACGTACACCGACCAGAACTGCGCGCCGACGCCGCCGGCCCGCAGCCGGGGGATGTCGGTGTGCAGGTGCTCGGTCTGGTCGGCGGCGATGTCGCGCTGGTCCAGGTCGTAGCAGACCTGCTCGCGCAGGGCCCAGGGCAGGTCGTTGTGGCCGTCGACGACGGGGTGCTCGGCGAGCAGCGCGCGGGCCGCTTCCAGGGACGCGCTCACTTGCCGCTCCCGAAGCCGAAACCGGCCGGGGCGGCGACCTTGTTGCGCAGCCGCTTGCCCTTCTCGGTGGCCTGCTCGTTCAGGTGCTGCTGGAACTCGCGCATCCGGGCCAGCAGGTCGGGGTCGTGGGCGGCGAGCATCCGGGCGGCGAGCAGCCCGGCGTTGCGGGCGCCGCCGACCGAGACGGTGGCGACGGGCACGCCGGCCGGCATCTGCACGATGGACAGCAGCGAGTCCATGCCGTCCAGGTACTTCAGCGGTACGGGCACGCCGATGACCGGCAGCGGGGTGACCGAGGCGAGCATCCCGGGCAGGTGGGCCGCTCCCCCGGCGCCCGCGACGATCGCCTTCAGGCCGCGGCCGGCGGCCTCCTCGCCGTACGCGATCATCTCGTGCGGCATCCGGTGCGCGGAGACGACGTCGACCTCGTAGGGGATCTCGAACTCGTCCAGGGCCTTGGCGGCGGCCTCCATGACGGGCCAGTCGGAGTCGGAGCCCATGACGATGCCGACGGTGGGGGAAGTGCTCGCACTCATTCGGTGATGGTCCCTCGCAGGTAGCCGGCGGCATGCGCGGCGCGCTCTCGCACGTCGGCCAGGTCGTCGCCGTAGGTGTTGACGTGTCCGACCTTGCGGCCGGGCTTCACGTCCTTTCCGTACATATGGATCTTCAACTGCGGGTCCCGTGCCATGCAATGGAGGTACGCGGAATACATGTCCGGATAGTCGCCGCCGAGGACGTTGGCCATCACGGTCCACTTCGCGCGCGGGCGGGGGTCGCCGAGCGGCAGGTCGAGGACGGCCCGCAGGTGGTTGGCGAACTGCGAGGTGATCGCGCCGTCCTGGGTCCAGTGACCTGAGTTGTGCGGGCGCATGGCCAGCTCGTTGACGAGGATGCGGCCGTCGGCGGTCTCGAACAGCTCGACCGCGAGGTGGCCGACCACACCGAGTTCGTGCGCGATGCGCAGCGCCAGCTCCTGGGCCTGGCCGGACAGCGCGTCGGAGAGGCCGGGGGCGGGCGCGATCACCGTGTCGCAGACGCCGTCGACCTGGACGGACTCGACGACCGGGTACGCGACGGCCTGGCCGTGCGGCGAGCGGACCACGTTGGCGGCCAGTTCCCGGACGAAGGGGACCTTCTCCTCGGCCAGAACCGGCACTCCGGCGCGGAACGGCTCGGCGGCCTCCTTGGAGGATCGTACGACCCAGACACCCTTGCCGTCGTAGCCGCCGCGTACCGTCTTGAGGACCACCGGGAAGCCGCCGTCCCGCCCGCCACCCGGCCACCGCCCCTCATCAAGGCGCTGCGCGCCGCCCCCGCTGATCTCTGCGGCGAAGACCGCCACGTCCGCCGGGTCGGCGACGATGCGGTGCCGGGGGCAGGGCGCCCCGATCGCGTCGAGCTTCGCTCGCATCACCCCCTTGTCCTGGGCGTGCACGAGCGCGTCGGGGCCGGGCCGGACGGGGATGCCGTCGGCCTCCAGAGCCCTCAAGTGCTCGGTGGGGACATGCTCGTGATCGAAAGTGATCACATCACAGCCACGGGCGAAGGCGCGCAGCGTCTCCAGGTCGCGGTGGTCGCCGAGGACGACCTCGCTGACCACCTGGGCCGCCGACTCCTGCGGAGTGTCGCTGAGGAGCTTGAACTTGATGCCGAGGGGGATGCCCGCCTCGTGGGTCATACGGGCGAGCTGACCGCCGCCGACCATGCCGACTACCGGGAACGTCACGCCCCCAGGGTATCCGCCCGCCCACGGAGCCCCGTCGCCACCTTGGAGGAACGTACGAACACAAGTACGCCACTCTCACCGTTCCGGCCCCCGGGGATCGGCGCGGGCGGTAGGCTCGCCGCCCGCGCCGAGGGGAAGGAACGCATGAGCGAGGGCCGGACACCCGGGCGTACCAGGACCGTGGGCATCGTCGTCGCGGTGGCGGCACTGGCCGCCGCGGTCTACGCGGTGGTCACCCAGCTGACCGGCCCCGTCGTCTTCGACGAGGACGACCGGGAGATCACGGTCTCCTCCGGCACCCACTTCTCGATCCGCCTCAAGGACAACCCCGCCACCGGCTTCCGGTGGGTCCTCGCCACACCGGAGCCGGATCCGGCCGTACTGCGGAGGACCGGCGGGCACTACGACGCCGACGAGCCGGTCCGCCCGGGATCGGGCGGTCTGCGCTACGTCGATTTCATGGCGCGGGGCGCCGGACGTACCGAGGTGACTCTCAGATACTGCTTCCGCTGCGGCACCCCGCAGGCCGACGAGCAGGACGAGAACAGCCGGACCCGGCGGTTCCGCGTGACCGTGGACTGACATATCCCGTCCGCCCCTGCCGTCACGGGTGGCAGGCAGCACACAGGTCCCCTGGTTAGCATGAGCGTGCGGTTGCACGGGGGCGACCGTGCAGGAACGCCCACGACCGCCCACCACAGGAGCTGAACGATCACGATGAGTGAACGGAGCGCACTGCGGGCCCGACTGGACGCGCTGGCCCGCGAACTCATGAAGTTCGGCGCCGTCGGGGGTGCGGGGGTCCTCGTCAACTTCGTCGTCTTCAACCTGGTACGCCACCTGACCGAGCTGCCCGTCGTCCGGGCCAGTGTCGTGGCGACCGTCGTGGCCACCGGCACGAACTACCTCGGCTACCGCTACTTCACCTACCGGGACCGCGACAAGAACGGGCGGACCAAGGAGCTGACGCTCTTCCTGCTGTTCAGCGTCGTCGGCCTGGTCATCGAGAACGGCGTCCTGTACGTGGCGACGTACGGGTTCGGGTGGGACACCTCGCTGCAGAGCAACGTCTTCAAGTTCCTCGGCATCGGCCTGGCCACGCTGTTCCGCTTCTGGTCCTACCGCACCTGGGTGTTCCGCGCGCTGCCCGCGCGCGAGGCCGTGGAGACCGCGGAGTCCTTCCTGGCCGAGGGCGCGCAGCCGCAGCGGGCGGCGAGCGCGGCCGCCGCCGAGCGGGCGCGCGACTAGGACCGGTCTCGCGGCTGAAGACGGCCGCGCGACCGACGGCCACACGCCCGGGGCGGCCGGCGCCCCGCGGGCCCGCCCGGGCTCACTCCGGCGACGGCTCGGCCTCCCGGGCGAGGAAGAGCGCGAACACCGGCGGGTACTGCTGGAGGAGCTCCAGCCGCCCGCCGTCCGCCTCCGCCAGGTCCCGGGCCACGGCCAGCCCCAGCCCCGTCGAATTCCGGCCGCTGACCGTCCGCTCGAAGACCCGCGAGCCGAGGTCCGGCGGTACGCCCCGGCCGGCGTCCGTGACCTCGACGACCGCCTGGTTGCCGGTGACCCGGGTGCGCAGCGCCACCGTCCCGTCCCCGTGCATCAGCGAGTTCTCGATCAGGGTGGCGAGGACCTGGGCCACCGCCCCGGGGGTACCGACCGCCCGCAGCCCCTTCTTCCCGGAGCGGACGATGGCCCGGCCCGCGCTGCGGTAGGCCGGGCGCCACTCCTCGACCTGCTGCTTGACGACCTCGTCGAGGTCGAAGGCGACGGCGGAGCCGGAGCGCGGGTCGCGGGAGTTGGTCAGCAGCCGCTGGACGACGTCGGTGAGCCGCTCGACCTGACCCAGCGCGATGCTGGCCTCCTCCTTCACCGTGTCCGGGTCGTCGGTGAGGGTGATCTCCTCCAGCCGCATGGACAGCGCGGTCAGCGGCGTCCGCAACTGGTGGGAGGCGTCGGCGGCGAGCCGGCGTTCGGCGGTGAGCATCCGCGCGATGCGCTCGGCGCTGGCGTCCAGCACGTCCGCGACCCGGTCCAGCTCCTGGACCCCGTACCGGCGGTGGCGCGGCCGCGGGTCGCCGGAGCCGAGGCGCTCGGCGGTCTCCGCGAGGTCGGTCAGCGGCGCGGTCAGCCGGCGGGCCTGCTGGACGGCGAGCACCACCGCGGCCAGGATCGCCAGGATCGCGACGGCCAGGATGACCAGCAGCGTCCGGCCGATCTCGGCGCTCACCGCGGAACGCGGTTCCTCGACGGTGACGGTCTCACCGCGGTCACCGTGCTGGGTCGAGGCGATGACGTCGCCGGCCGGCCGGGAGCCGATCTCGATGCGGGCCCGGCCCGGCACCTTGATCTCGGCGTACCGCTTGGCGGTGATCTGTTCCGAGAGGATCTCGGGCGTCAGTTTCTCGCCGCTGCCCAGCCGGCTCTCCACGATGCCGACGAGCCGTACGGCTTCGGCGGCGACGCTGTCCTGTGCCCCCGACTGGATGGTGCGGGTCTCGACGATGACGAGCGAGACGCCGAAGACGGCGATCACCACGAGCACCACGGCGAGGGTGGAATTGATCAGACGGCGGCGCACGGTGTCCTCCGGGCGGGATGCGTTGGTTCTTCTGCTTCTTCCCGCCCGGCGGCGGGCCTCAGCTCTTTTCGAAGCGGAAGCCGACACCCCGCACGGTGGCGATGTAGCGCGGGTTGGCCGCGTCGTCGCCCAGCTTCTTGCGGAGCCAGGAGATGTGCATGTCCAGCGTCTTCGTGGACGACCACCACGTGGTGTCCCAGACCTCGCGCATCAACTGGTCACGGGTGACGACCCGGCCGGCGTCCCGCACCAGCACCCGCAGCAGGTCGAACTCCTTGGCGGTGAGCTGGAGTTCGTCGTCCCCCATCCAGGCGCGGTGCGACTCGACGTCGATCCGCACGCCGTGCGTCGCGGGCGGCTGCTGCGGCTCGACGGACGAACCGCGGCGCAGCAGGGCGCGGACGCGGGCGAGCAGTTCGGCTAGCCGGAAGGGCTTGGTGACGTAGTCGTCGGCACCGGCGTCCAGGCCGACGACGGTGTCGACCTCGTCGGCGCGGGCGGTGAGCACGAGGATGGGGAAGGAGTGGCCTTCGTTGCGCAGCCGGCGGGCCACCTCCAGGCCGTCCATGCCGGGCAGACCCAGGTCGAGGACGACCAGGTCGATGCTGCCCTGCAGACCGGCGTCGAGCGCCGTGGGGCCGTCCTCGCGCACCTCGACTTCGTAACCCTCGCGGCGCAGGGCGCGGGCGAGCGGCTCCGAGATGGACGCGTCATCCTCGGCGAGCAGTACACGGGTCATGGGCCGATGGTAGTCCCCGGTCTCCCCTCCACGGGCGGGACCCGGTACGCCCGCAGGCGGCCGGAGAACGTCCCGCGGACGGCGCGCCGGCGACGTGCCCGCGGCCGGCGGGTGATCAAGGGACGGGGCGCGCTCCGCGGCCGCCGACCTCCGTACGGTTCCCGGTTGATCATGTGACCGTTGTCTCAGTGGTCCCATCGGTGCGGCTGCTGGACGTATGGTGTCCCAACGTCCGTAGCACAGCCTCGGGACCCATGACGCTCAAGAGCCGTCATCGGTCCCTGTTGTGTGCGGGGCTGGAACCACCAGTCTTGATACACAGTGAATGACCTGTCGACCGGGTCCACCGCGCACACAGCACGGGGGCGTGGATCCCGGTGTCGCGAGTCCTGCCGATTCCTCTTCCAGAGTGGCGTCGGCCCCCGAGGACGTGGGGGCGGGCAACGTGACGCCGGTGCCGGTCAGCCGACCCGGGCGCGCTGCGGTCTCCTCACGCGTCCCGAGCACACCTAGGAAGCACCATGGCGTCCAGCCTGACGAAGGACGCCGGCGCGCAGGGGAACCCTGCCAGCGACGGCAAAACCTTCTTCGGCCACCCCCGCGGACTGGCCACTCTCTTCATGACCGAGATGTGGGAGCGGTTCAGCTTCTACGGCATGAGGGCACTCCTCGTCCTCTACCTCATCTCGGGCGGCGCCGACGCCAAGGTGGGCGAGCAGGGCGGTGGCCTGGCCATGACCGCCGCGACCGCCTCGGCGATCTACGCGGTCTACATGGCGATGGTCTACCTGCTCGCCATGCCCGGCGGCTGGTTCGGCGACCGGGTCTGGGGCCCGCGCAAGACCGTGATCATCGGCGCGGGCGTGGTGATCGTCGGTCACCTGACGCTGGCCCTGCCCGGCCAGGGCACGTTCTTCGCCGGTCTGGCCATGGTGGCGCTGGGCTCGGGTCTGCTCAAGGCCAACATCTCCACGATGGTCGGCCAGCTCTACGACGGCCCGCAGGACCCGCGCCGCGACTCCGGCTTCACGATCTTCTACATCGGCATCAACCTCGGTGGCGTCTCCGCCCCGCTGGTGGTCGGCACCATCGGCCAGAGCATCAACTGGCACGTGGGCTTCGCGACCGCCGGTCTCGGTATGGCGCTGGGTCTGGTCGGCTTCCTGTTCGGCACCCGCAACCTGAACCCGCGCAGCAACGAGGTGCCGACCCCGCTCACCCGTGAAGAGCGCATGGGCTGGCTGCGCAAGGGCCTGATCTGGACCGTCATCGCGGCCGTCTTCTACGGCATCGTCGTGGCCACCGGGACCTTCACGCTGAACTGGGCGCTGATCCCGATCAGCCTGCTCGGCATGATCATCCCGATCTCGGTCCTGGTGCGCATCAAGCGCGACAAGGAACTGACGCAGACCGAGCAGACCAAGGTCAGCGGTTACATCTGGTTCTTCGTCGCGGCCGCGATCTTCTTCATGATCTTCGACCAGGCCGGTTCGACGCTGAACGTCTTCGCCGACAAGAACACCACGGACACCGTCTTCGGCCTGCACTTCCCGTCGACCTGGTTCCAGTCGGTCAACTCGGCCTGGGTCCTGGCGCTCGCGCCGCTCTTCGCCGCGGCGTGGACGGCCCTGGCCCGGCGCTCGAAGGAGCCCAGCACGGTCGTGAAGTTCGCGATGTCGATGCTGCTGGTCGGCGCCTCGTACTTCGTGTTCATCGTCCCGATGCAGATGTCGTCCGGCGGCGACAAGGTCAGCCCGATGTGGCTGATCACCGTCTACATGATCCAGACCATGGGCGAGCTGTGCCTCTCCCCGGTCGGCCTGTCGGTGACCACCAAGATGGCCCCGCAGAAGTACGCCAGCCAGATGATGGGCGTGTGGTTCCTCGCCGTCACCACCGGTGACTGCGTGGTCAGCCTGATCTCCCTGGCCGGTGCCGACCTCAGCGGTGTGGGGGTGGTGGCGTCCGAAGCGGCCCTGGCCGTCCTGGCCGGTGTGGCGATCTGGATGTCCCGCAAGAAGATCGAGGCGTCCATGGGCGACGTCCACTGACGCTGACGTAGCGCGTCCCCGATACGCGGAGGGGCTCGGTGCCATGGGGCACCGGGCCCCTCCTGCGGTGTGCGGGGCGCGGGTGCCGGACCCGGCGGTTCCGTGCCGGGCCCGGCGGTCGCGTACGGGGCTCCGTCGTACGGGACCAGTGGTACGGGCCCGGTCGTACGGGACCCCGTCGTACGGCGCTCAGCGGCGCCGCGGTGTCCGGCCGGGTGCGAAGGTGAAGACCGCGCCGCCCAGCAGGATCACCGTGCCCGCGACCAGGGCGAGGGCGCGCAGACCTCCGTGGTCGCTCGCTCCGGTCTCCGCCAGGCCGCCCGAGGTGCCGCCCGCGCTCGCCGGGCCCACCGAGCCGCCGGACGCCGAACCGCCGCCGGAGCCGCCGGACGACGAGCCGCCGGACGCGCCGCCGCTGGTGCCGCCCTGCTGGGCCGTCGTGTCCAGGGCGAGGGAGACACCCGGGTCCTTCTCCGGGGTGCAGGTCGTGGTCGTCCCCAGGGCGTTGACGGTCAGCACACCCGGCGTCAGGGTCGTCTTCCCGGTGGCGCCCGGCGTGTAGGTGCCCTTCAGGTCGGGAATGGCGATCGGCTGCCCGGACTTGATCGGTTCCTTGTTCGCCGGGCCCTCGGCCGTGACCGTGCCCTTGTCGGCGCCGCCGACCCGTACCTGCATGGACGGCTTGACCGCGCCGGCCGGGATGTCCGCCGGGCTGTCCATCACCGACTTCGCGAACTTCACGGTCAGGTCGTAGGCGCCGCCCTTCTTGGTGGCGTTGATCTGCACCGGGGAGGTCGCCTTCTTGTCGCCGATGGGCGTCTTGCAGGCGTACGGGACCTGGACCTGCTTGCCCTCGTAGGAGGTGCCGTCGGGGTCGCCACCGCCGCCGGAGGAGCCGGAGGAGCCGCCCGTACCGCCCGTCGAGCCCCCGGTGTCCGACCCGCCCGCGGCACCGCCGCCGGTACTGCCCGTGCTCGTGCCGCCGCTCGCCGTGGAACCGCCGGCGGTGCCGCCCGTACCGCTGCCGCCGGTGTCACCGCCTCCCGTACCGCCCCCGGTGGTGCCGCCCGAGCTGCCGCCGTCCGTCACCTTGATCGTGGCGGCGGGCTTCACGTCCTCCTTCGGGGTGCACTTCGTGTCGGTGGAGATCGGCTTGTTGACGTTGATGTTGTAGAAGCCGGGCGCCAGGGTGACCTCGCCAGGCTTCTCCAGCTTCAGGGTGCCCTTCATGTCGGAGAGCTTCATCGGGCTGTTCTTGGGAATCGGCGGGTTCTGCCGCGGCCCCTGGACGCTCAGCTCGCCGCTCTGCGCGCCGCCCACCTTGATCTTTCCGCTGGGCTGCACGGTGTCCTTGTCCAGGTCGAGGATGTCGGGGTTCTTGGACGCGGCCTCGACCGTCCGCCACACCACCTCGACCTCGTCGCCGACCTTCGCCGTCGCCGGTGCGGTCACCTCCACCTTGGTGGTGCCCTGGATCGCGGGCAGCCCCGAGATCGGCGGCGGTACGCACTCGGTCCGGTACGCCGTCTCAGCGGCCCCGGCCGGTCCGGCGGTCGCCAGAACGCCCGCACCGGCGAGCATCAGGGCGAAGCCGCCCGCGCTCGCTCTTCTGCGTTGCCTCAGCACGTGGAACATCACGTGGAACCTTTCGATGTCGGCGGGTCGGTGGGTGGTGCTGTGGTGGCGGACGGTGCGGTGTCCGGGGTGAACCACGGCAAGGGGGCGGCGGCGTCGCCGTCCGCGGGGGCGGGCTCCGCCGTGCGGGGTGCGGGGGCACGGGCGCCACGATGGCGCCCGGCGGCCGCCGCACGCCGGGGGGTCCGCGCTACGGCCCTCCCCCACGGCCGGCTCTTCGTACGGGCGGCTCCGGGGCGCGGGCGGACGCGGTCGACGACGGCCATGCCGATACGGAAGACGGCGGCCGGCACGACGACGCACAGCAGAATCCAGAACAGCGTCACGCCCCAGGGCCGCCCGACGCCCCACGGCTGCTCGGCGAGCACCTTGCCGCCGTACTTCAGCGACACGAGGTAGTCACCGTGCGCCCCGGCGGGCAGTTCCACCGGCAGTTCGATCCGCTGCTTCCGCCCGGCGGGCACGGTCCCCTGCCACTGCCGCTCCTCCCACTGCGGGGCGAAGACGCCGTGCGAGGTACCGACCTCGAAGACCGGGTCCCGCGCCGGGGTGGAGCCGACGTTGCCCACGGTGACCACCAGCCGTCGCCGCGCCGGTGCGCCGAACCAGGTCAGCAGGCCGCTGGAGCCTTCCAGCCGCGGCGGCGCCAGGACACTCAGCCGCCCGCCCCGGTCCTCCCGCGGCAGCGGCGCGACCGGGTGCCCGGCGACCGTGAACGGGGCGTCGGCGGTGGCGGGCGCGCCGGTCACGGTGGCGGCGTGCACGACGCACGGGCAGGGCTTCGGCGGCTCGGCGACCGGGAGGGCCTTGCGGAAGGAGCCGTCCGGGCCGGTGGTCACGGCCCGGCCGTCGCCGTTGGCGCACGCGTTGGTGCCGCCGATCATGTTCTGTCCGCAGATCAGCAGGGTGAGCAGCGTCCCGGGGCGCCAGCCGCTGCCGGTCACGGTGAGGGTGCCGCCCTTGCCCGCTTCCTGGGCGGAGAGCTGGATGCGGGGGGCGGGGGCGGTCCGGGGGGCGAGGGCGGTCCGGGGGGCGGCTGAGGCCGCGGCCGGTACGGGCAGCAGGACGAGGCAGAGAAGGACGATGAAGGGGCTCATCCGGCCCCACATCCGGCCGCGCATCCGCCCCCGTATCCGGCCGCTCGTCCGGCCACTCATGCGTCCGCCCCCGCCCGGGAGGCCGTCCCAGAGGCCGCATACGGCTCCTGCGACGGCCCCTGTGGCGCTTCCGCCGCCGGAGGGCCCTGCCGAAGCTTCGCCGTCCGCCTCCGGCGCCGTACGCGCCACAGAGCCGCGCCCGCCAGCAGACCCGCCGGCGGCAGCGCGGCAGCTCCCCACGGCACGGCCGTGCAGGAGGTCTCAGCCGTCCCGCGCGCACCGCCTGCCGCCGTGGCCGTCAGCCGTACGTCCACCGAGTCCAGCACGGGCGGATCGGGCCACGGCTCGGTCAGCGGGGCCCGGCGGCCGGGCGGCAGCGTGACGGGTAGGGTGCGCGCCGCGCGGCGCAGGGCCGGTCCGAAGAGCCCGTCGGCGTCGACCGCGAGCCGTGGCGTGAGCGTGGTGTTGCCGCGGTTGACCAGTACGTACCGGATGACGGCGGCGCTTCCCCGGCGCTCCACCGCCACGTCCTCGACGCTCAGCGCGGCGAGCGCGGGCCCGGTCACCCGCAGGTGCACCGGGACCGTGGCCGTCCGGCCGCCCCCTTCGGCGACGAGCGCGGCCGGGTGGTCGCCCGGAGGCGCGTCCGCGGGGACGGTCACGGTGAAGGGCACGGCCGCCCGGGTACGCGGCGGCACCCGTACCTCCTTGCCCGCCGTGGAGATCCAGCCGCCGGACCCGGTCGGCCCGCCGCGCAGCCGGAGCGTCACCGCGCTGCCGCCGGGGTTGGTGAGCGCCAGCCGGTCCTTCAGGACCGCGCCCGGGGCGCCTTCCAGGTAGAAGTACGGGCGGTCCTGGGCGCTCGGCCGCGCCGCGCCTCCGGGGGCGGGGGCGGCGGTCCACCGCCCGCCGCCCGGGCCCGGGACGGACGGGCCGGAGGCGGACGGGCCGGAGGCGGACGGACCGGAGGCGGACGGACCGGGGACGGACGGGCCGGGGGCGGGCGCGGCGTACGCACCGGCCGGGCTCAGCAGCGCGACGGCGGTCGCGAGCGCTGCGCCCGGGACCACCGAGCGGGTACGGGACGGCATCGGCGGCTCCTGGGCTGGTGCAGGTGCTGTGCTCGTACGCGTGCGGGGTGGGGCTCTCGGGCCGAGGTGCCGGCCTCAGGCGCGCTTCTGGTTGCGCCGGGTGAGCCAGAGGACGCCTGCCGCGCCGGCGAGGAGCACCGTGCCGCCGAGCGTGCCGAGGGCGACGGCGGAGTCGGCCGGGCCGGTCTGCGGCAGTTCGCCGCCGCCGGAGGTGCCCGCCGATCCCCCGGTGCCGCTCCCGGAACCGCCCGTGGTCCCGCCGGTGGTCCCTGCGGTGTCGCTGCCGCCCGTACTGCCGGAACCGCCCGTTCCGCCGGAACTCCCCGCTCCGCCCGCGCTCTTGACGTCCAGCGTGAGCGACGGCTTCGGGTTGTTGACGGGCGTACAGGTGGTGGTCGTCCCGAGGGCCTTGATGGTGAGCGTGGCGGCGGTGAAGGTGACCTTGCCGCTCTTCTGGGGCGTGTAGGTCCCGCTCAGGTCACTGATCTTGATGGGCGTGTTGGCGGGGATCGCCTTGTCGTTGGGCGGCCCGGACACGGGTACGGTGCCGCTCTCCGCGCCGCCCAGCTCGATGAGCGCGCTCGGCTTCATGGCGCCCGCGCCCAGTTCGACGGGACTGGAGGAGACGCCCTTCTGGAAGGACATCACGAGCTTGTACGCGCTGCCGCTCCGCGTGCTCCTGATGTCGATGGGCGAGACCGCGCCCTTGTTCCCGATCGGCGTCTTGCACTGGTAGTTGACGTCCACGACGTCGGCCTGCGCGGCCGGCGCGGTGAGCAGGACCGCGGACCCCGCCGTCAGCGCCACGGCCGCGGCCAGGCCGGCCGCGCGGCGGCGGGGGCGCGCGGCGTGCTGTTCGTAGAAGCGGGCCACCTTGAGTTCCCCTTCTCGCGGTTGAGCGCCGCCCGATGTTACTGACGGCACATCAGATCGGTGGCTCAAGGTACGCCGGGGACCTTGTCGAGGGAAGTCACAGAACAGGCCGGATCCGTACGGCGCGGGACGCCAGGGGAAGGCGGGGAGAGCGGAAAACGGGGCGGGAGGGGCGCAGGGGGCACGGAGTGCGTACGAGGCACAGGGCGCGTACGCGTCACAGACCGCGCGGCCGCGGAAGCGCGCCGCCACGGCCACGTCGTACCGTTCACGTCGCACCGGCCACGTCACTCCGGCCGCGTGGCCCGGTCGCGGCGCCCACCGCCGTACACCGCGCCCCTCTGCCGGCCCGGGGCGCGAAGGAGGGCCCCGCCCAGGGGCCCTAAGAGGGAGCCGCCAGCTCCGCCCACACGGTCTTGCCCGTGCCGTCGGGGTTGCGTACGACTCCCCAGTCCAGACACAGCCGCTGCACGATGAACATGCCGTGTCCGCCGGGCCGCCCCGCCCGGTGGGGCGTGCGGGGCGCGGGAGAGCCCGCGCCGAGGTCGGTCACTTCGATGCGCAGCACCTTGGCGTTGCTGCGCAGCCGGAGTTCCTCGGGCCCCTCCGCGTGCAGACAGGCATTGGTCACCAGCTCGGAGACCACGAGCAGGACGTCCTCGGCGGCCGCCCGCTGGTCGGCGCCGACGGCCGGGAGCCAGCCCCAGTCGTGGAGGGCCTGCCGTGCGAAGTCACGGCCCCGCGCGACGGCTCCCTGCACACCCGCCAGGCGCAGCCTGCGGATCTGGCCGGCCGGCACGGCCGGGGAGGCGGAGGGAGCGCCGGCGTTGCCCGGCTCCGGGCCGAGGTCGCCCGGCGGGTACGGCCGGGTGGTGCTCATCAGCGCTTCACCTCACCGATTCGCCATTTCACGGATAGCGGTTACCTGACAGATTCAACAGATTCAGATGTCTCCTGCCCGACGGGACCGTGAGAACACCCACTTCTTGGGTACGGAAGTTGTGACGCGGGCAACCCGTACGGGAGGAACCCCCCGTAGTGCTCCGCCCACGCCGCCACCGTCAGTCGGCGAGAGCCTTGTCGAGGGAGTCGTGCACGGTGAACACCGCGTCCGCGCCAGTGATCTCGAAGACCCGCGCCACCACCGGTTGCATTCCGGCCAGATGCACTCCGCCTCCCCCGGCCTCCGCCTTCAGGCGGGCGCCGAGCAGCACGTTCAAGCCGGTGGAGTCCATGAACTCCAGTTGCGAGCAGTCGACGACCAGTCGCGCGAAGCCGTCCGCGACGCACCTCTCAAGTGATTCCCGCAACAGGTCCGCGGTGTGGTGATCCAGCTCACCCGCGACGGTCACGATCGCGCTGGCACCCTGATGCCGGATCGCGACACTGAGCCGTCCCCGACTGGCACTGCCGACCGTCCCGCGGTCCATGCGCGTGCACCCCTCTTGCTGTCTCGGCGTCCGATTGCTTACGACTGCGCTGACCGAACACTACGCCTTCGATCCACACGACTGGTAGCCGAACAATACGTAATACCCAGCAAACCTGGACAACACGCACTTGCCATCTTCCGGCAAACCCAGGTAGGCGTAGTAAGGACACATTCGAAACGGCCGGCTTTGGAGGCGCCGCACACCGCAGCTTCGCGTAGAGGCATCGGCAGCCATATGCCGAGAACGATGGAGGACAACATGTCACCCCGGCTCGACGAATTGCGCACCGAAGACACCACGGAGACCGCGTCGTCGACTCCCTTGTCAGAGACCACCCTCGCAGAGGCCGCTCTCACCGAGGCCGTCCTGTCCGAGGCCGCCCTGCCCGAACAGTCCCAGACGTCTCATTCCCCGCAGATCCCATCTGAATCGTCCGCACCGGACACGGCGGGAATCCCCGAGCTCGACGGACTGCCCGAGATCCCCCCGTACGCCGAGGTGGGGCCGGTGGACGCGCGGGCCCTGTCCAAGACCCTCTTCGAGCGCCTGGAGTCGCTGGAAGAAGGCACGCACGAATTCGCGTACGTCCGCAACACCCTGGTCGAACTCAACCTCGCGCTGGTGAAGTTCGCGGCCTCCCGGTTCCGTTCCCGCAGCGAGCCCATGGAGGACATCGTCCAGGTCGGCACCATCGGCCTGATCAAGGCGATCGACCGCTTCGAGCTCAGCCGCGGCGTGGAGTTCCCGACGTTCGCCATGCCGACCATCGTCGGCGAGATCAAGCGTTTCTTCCGTGACACCAGTTGGTCCGTGCGGGTGCCCCGGCGCCTGCAGGAGCTGCGTCTGGACCTGGCCAAGGCCGGCGACGAGCTGGCGCAGAAGCTGGACCGCTCCCCGACGGTGAGCGAGCTCGCCGAACGCCTCGGCATCACCAACGACGAGGTCGTCGAGGGCATGGCCGCGAGCAACGCCTACACGGCCAGCTCGCTGGACGCCCAGCCGGAGGAGGACGACAACGAGGGTGCGCTGGCCGACCGCATCGGCTACGAGGACCACGGCCTCGAAGGCATCGAGTACGTGGAGTCGCTCAAGCCGCTGATCGCCGAGCTGCCCCCGCGTGACCGCAAGATCCTCTCGCTCCGCTTCGTCGCCAACATGACGCAGTCGGAGATCGGCGAGGAGCTGAACATCTCCCAGATGCACGTGTCGCGGCTGCTGTCGCGCACGCTCGTCAAGCTCCGCAAGGGGCTGATGGTCGAGGAGTGAGTCCGGCGGACACTTCGCGGTCGCTGCCGGCCTGACGGGCCGGCCTCCGCCCGCGTGGAAGAGGGCCTGCCCCGGCTGTCCGGGACGGGCCCTCCTCTGCTGTACGGGTCTCTGCCGTATCGGCGCCGTACGGGTGCCTGACGCGTGTCTACCGCGTCGGCGCGGGCGCCTGGAGCGTGGTGATGATCTCCTCGCCCTCCAGGCCCGGGCCGTTCTCCTCCGTGAAGTCGACGGTGACCTTCACCTCGTCGCCCGCGGCGAAGTGCGCGCCGGCGGCCTGCGTCAGGCTCAGCTTCAGGGCGCGGCTGCGGTAGTCGCACGTGAGGGTACCGGTCGCGACGGTGCCGGTGGCGGACGCCGGACCGGCCTGTCCGTCCGTCTTGACCGCCTTGCCGGACAGCCCCCAGGTGTAGCCGGTGTCGCAGGAGTAGCCGAGGTGCACCGAGAGCTGCTGCCCGTCGAGCGTCACCTTGTCGATGGAGATGACGTTCGCCTTCGCCGCGGCGGCCGGTGCCGTGGCCAGGGCGGCGCCGCCGAGGACGGCGACGGTGGCCGCGGTGCCGGCGAGGCGGGCCTTGAGGCGGGTCGACTTCATGAGGTTCCTTTCCCCCCGCGCGGTCACCCTGGCCCTGCGCCGTGGTTGCCTCCTCCGGAGGTCCGCCCGGTGAAGTTTCCCCGGCTGTGCGGGTGACTGCGACAGTTGTTCGTGTCGGTCCCGGACCTTACGTGATCTTCGCTGTGCCCGGTACCGGTTACTGCCGCAGGGCGCGGTTCAGACGCGTACGCCCCGGTGCCAGACGTCGGAGACGAGAGGGACGCCCGGGCGGTAGGCGAGGTGGACGTGCGAGGGCGCGTCGAGGAGGGCGAGGTCGGCGCGGGCGCCGGGGGTCAGGCGGCCGACGTCGGTACGGCGCAGGGCCGCCGCGCCGCCGGCGGTGGCGGCCCAGACGGCCTCGTCGGGCGTCATCTTCATGTCCCGTACGGCCAGGGCGATGCAGAACGGCATCGAGCTGGTGAAGGACGAGCCGGGGTTGCAGTCGGTGGACAGGGCGACGGTGGCGCCCGCGTCGAGCAGGGGGCGCGCGTCGGGCCACTGGGCGCGGGTGGAGAACTCGGCGCCGGGCAGCAGCGTCGCGACGGTCGCGCTGTTGGCGAGCGCGTCGATGTCGGCGGCGTCCAGGTGGGTGCAGTGGTCGGCGGAGGCGGCGTCGAGTTCGACGGCGATCTGCACGCCGGGGCCGTGGTGCAGTTGGTTGGCGTGC
The DNA here is from genome assembly GCF_040646595.1 of Streptomyces sp. NPDC045470. Lineage (NCBI taxonomy): Bacteria > Bacillati > Actinomycetota > Actinomycetes > Kitasatosporales > Streptomycetaceae > Streptomyces > Streptomyces sp. NPDC045470. Next base: position 620,461 of record NZ_JBEZAN010000004.1, on the reverse strand, counting down.
ACGCGCGGGAGCAGGCCCTTGGCCTTGCCCGCGGTCAGGATCGCGCGGGCCTGGTCGCCGTCGAAGGCGCCCTGTTCGCAGAAGACGTCGATCCAGCGGGCGTGCGGGGCGCAGGCGTCCAGCATCGGGCCGGTGACCAGGTCGACGTAGCCGGCGGGGTCGTCGGCGTAGTCGGGGGAGACGATGTGCGCGCCGAGGAAGGTGACCTCGTCGGTGTGGGCGGCGGCGATGCGCAGGGCGCGGGCCTCGTCCTCGACGTTCAGGCCGTAGCCGGACTTGGTCTCCAGGGTCGTGGTGCCCTGGCGGAGCGCCTCGGCGAGGTACTTGGCGACGTTGGCGTGCAGGTGCTCGTCGGTGGCGGCGCGGGTGGCGGCGACGGTGGTGCGGATGCCGCCGGCCGAGTAGGCGCGGCCGGACATCCGGGCGTTGAACTCGGCGGTGCGGTCGCCGCCGAAGACCAGATGGGAGTGGGAGTCGACGAAGCCCGGGATCGCGGCGCGGCCACCCGCGTCGTGGTGACTGTCAGTGGCGGGTGCTTTGCTTGTCGTACCGACCCAGGCGACGCGGTCGCCGTCGAAGACGACGGCCGCGTCCTGGATCAGACCGAGGGGGCCTTCACCGAGGGAGGGGTCGTTGGTGACGAGCGTGGCGATGTTGGTGACGGCGGTGGTGCGGCCGGTGGCGGCGCGCTCCGCGGCCGTGGTGCTGGGGTTCATCGTGGGGGTGCTCTCCTTCGGCCGCGGAGTCAGCCGTGTACGGCCGCGATGGCCTCGGCCAGTGCGGTGGGGACGTCGGGCACGAGCGTGTGGACTCCGTCGCGTACGACCTGGCGGCCGCCGACCACCGTGTGGCGCACGTCCGCCCCGGAGGCGGCGAATACGGCCGTCTCGGCGCCCAGCCGGGGCAGCGGCCCCGCGGTGCGTACGGAGTCCAGGGCGACCGTGGTGAGGTCGGCGAGCGCACCGCGTTCGATGGTGCCCGCCTCGTCCCAGCCCAGTGCCGCGTGGCCGTCGGCGGTCGCGGCGCGCAGCAGGGCGTTGGCGGTCCAGTGGCCGCGGGTGCGGGTGCGCAGCCGTTCGTCCAGCTCCATCGCGCGGGCCTCTTCGAAGAGGTCGATGACGGCGTGGCTGTCGCTGCCGAGCGACAGGGGACTGCCGGCGGCCTGGAGCTGGACGGCGGGACCGATGCCGTCGGCGAGGTCGCGTTCGGTGGTGGGGCACATGCACACGCCGGTGGTGGTGTCGCCCAGCAGCCGGACGTCCTCGTCGGTGAGGTGGGTGGCGTGCACGGCGGTGGTGCGGCGGCCCAGGACACCGTGCGCGGCGAGGAGTTCGGTGGGGGTGCGGCCGTGGGCCGCGCGGCAGGCGTCGTTCTCGGCGGTCTGCTCGGAGAGGTGGACGTGCAGCGGCGCGTCCCGGTGCCCGGCCCACTGCGCGACGGTGCTCAGCTGGTCGGCGGGCACGGCGCGTACGGAGTGCACGGCCGCCCCGATGCGGGCGTGCGGGCGGCCGTCCTTCAGGGCGGCGGCGCGCTCGGCCCAGGCGTCGGCCGTGCCGTCGGAGAAACGCAGTTGGTGGTGGTCGGGCGGGGCGCCGAAGCCGGACGAGAGATAGGCGGTGTCCAGCAGGGTGATGCGGATGCCCGCCTCGTCGGCGGCGGCGATCAGGGCTTCGCCCATCGCGTTGGGGTCGGCGTAGCGGGAGCCGCCCGGTCCGTGGTGGAGGTAGTGGAACTCGCCGACGCAGGTGATGCCCGCCAGCGCCATCTCCGCGTACACGCCCCGCGCGAGGGCGTAGTAGGAGTCGGGGGTGAGCCGGGAGGCGACCTGGTACATCACCTCGCGCCAGGTCCAGAAGGTGCCGGAGCCGACCTGGACGGTGGCGCGCAGGGCCCGGTGGAAGGCGTGCGAGTGGGCGTTGGCGAGGCCGGGCAGGGTCAGGCCGCGCAGCGGGACGGCGCCGGGCGGCGGTGCCGGGACCTCGGTCCGTACGGCGCTGATGCGGCCGTCGGCCGGGTCCACGTCCACGGCCACGCCCGGCTCGACGTGCGTGCCGAGCCAGGCGTGTTCCAGCCAGTACGTCTTCGGGGCGGCCGGTCCCGGCCGGTCGCCTCCGGGGCGCGGGGCCGTCTCGGATTCCTGCGGCGTCACCTGCACGCCAGGCCCTCCAGTACGTCGGCGAGTGCGGTCACCCCGGCGATGCAGTCGTCCTCGGCCGCGCGTTCGGCGGGTGAGTGCGAGACGCCGGTGGGGTTGCGTACGAACAGCATGGCGGTGGGCACGGTGGCGGACAGGATACCCGCGTCGTGTCCGGCGCCGGTGCCCAGCACGGGCACCTCGCGGGCGCCGCCCGGGCGGTGGTCCGCCGAGTGGGTGAGGATCTTGGCCAGCTCGTCCCGCAGGGCGTGCCCGAACTCGATGACGGGGGTGAAGGACTCGCGGGTGACCCGGACGTCGACGCCGTCGCGCGCGCCGCGCTCGGCGGCCTCCCGCTCGACGGCGGCGACGACGGTGTCCAGCGTCTCCTGGTCGGCGGCGCGGGAGTCCAGCCAGCCGCGGACCAGCGACGGGATGGCGTTGACGCCGTTCGGCTCGACGCTGATCTTGCCGAAGGTGGCCAGCGCACCGGCCAGCTCGGCGCTCTTGCGGGCGGCGAGCACGGTCGCGGCGTAGGTGAGCATCGGGTCGCGCCGGTCCGCCAGACGGGTGGTGCCCGCGTGGTTGGCCTCGCCGTGGAAGTCGAACCGCCAGCGGCCGTGCGGCCAGATGGCGGAGGCGATGCCCACGGGGTCGCCGGTCAGGTCGAGGGCGCGGCCCTGTTCGACGTGGAGTTCGACGAACGCGCCGATGCGGGAGAGGCGGTCGGGGTCCGGGCCGATGGCGTCCGGGTCGTGCCCGGCCCGCTCCATGGCCTGCGGCAGCGTCACCCCGTCGCCGTCCCGCAGTTGGTGGGCCGCCTCGACGGTGAGCTGTCCGGCGCTGAGCCGGGAGCCGACGCAGGCCAGGCCGAAGCGGGCGCCTTCCTCGTCGCCGAAGTTGACGATCGCCAGCGGCTTGGCGGGCTCGGCGCCCCGGCGGCGGAGTTCGTCGAGCGCGGCGAAGGAGGACACCACGCCGAGCGGGCCGTCGAAGGCGCCGCCGTCCGGGACGGAGTCGAGGTGGGAGCCGGTGACGACGGCTTCGCCGGGGGCCACGTCCGCGGCGGACGCGGCGCCCAGCCAGGCCCACTGGTTGCCGTTGCGGTCCTGTTCGCAGGCGAGTCCGCGGGCGCGGGCCTGGGCCTCGAACCAGGCCCGGCAGTCGGCGTCGGCGCCGGTCCAGGCGAAGCGGCGGTAGCCGCCGGTGCCGGAGTGGCGGCCGATGGGCGCGAGGTCGCGCCACATCTCGTGGAAGGACGGCGCGGCCGTACCGGCGCCGCCCGCCGGGCTCCCGGAGCGCCCGGAGGCGCCCCCCGGCGCCCCCGGCTCTCCGGCGGCGGCCACCGCGGCGCCGGACGCCCGGCCGCCGTCCGCCCGGCCCTCGTCCGCCGGACCGTCGTACGGCGGGGTCACTCGCCCTCCCGCATCGGGATGCGTACGCCGCGCTCGGCCGCGACCTCGTCGGCGCGGTCGTACCCGGCGTCGACGTGGCGGATGACGCCCATGCCCGGGTCGTTGGTCAGCACCCGGCGGATCTTCTCGCCGGCCAGCGGTGTGCCGTCGGCGACCGTGACCTGTCCGGCGTGGATCGAACGGCCCATGCCGACGCCGCCGCCGTGGTGCAGGGAGACCCAGGAGGCGCCGGAGGCGACGTTGACCATGGCGTTGAGCAGCGGCCAGTCGGCGATGGCGTCGGAGCCGTCGAGCATCGCCTCGGTCTCCCGGTACGGGGACGCCACCGAGCCGCAGTCCAGGTGGTCGCGGCCGATGGCCAGCGGCGCCCGGAGGGTGCCGTCGGCGACCATGTCGTTGAAGCGCTCGCCCGCCTTGTCGCGTTCGCCGTAGCCGAGCCAGCAGATCCGGGCCGGCAGGCCCTGGAAGTGCACCCGTTCGCCCGCCAGCTTGATCCACCGGGCGAGGGACTCGTTCTCCGGGAAGAGGTCCAGGATGGCCCGGTCGGTGGCGGCGATGTCCCTGGGGTCGCCGGACAGCGCGGCCCAGCGGAACGGCCCCTTGCCCTCGGCGAACAGCGGCCTGATGTAGGCGGGCACGAAGCCGGGGAAGGCGAAGGCGCGCTTGTACCCGGCGAGTTCGGCCTCGCCGCGGATGGAGTTGCCGTAGTCGAAGACCTCGGCGCCGGCGTCCATGAAGCCGACCATGGCCTCCACGTGACGGGCCATCGACTCGCGGGCCCGGCGGGTGAAGTCGGCGGGCTGCTCGGCCGCGTAGGTGGCCATGTCCGCGAAGTCCACGCCGACCGGGAGGTAGGCGAGGGGGTCGTGGGCGGAGGTCTGGTCGGTGACGATGTCGATCGGCGCGCCGTCGGCGAGCATCCGCGGCAGCAGTTCCGCCGCGTTGCCGAGCAGGCCGATGGAGAGCGGTTTGCGCTGGTCACGGGCTTCGACCGCGAGCTGGAGGGCGTGCTGGAGGCTGTCGGCCCGCACGTCCAGGTAGCGGTGTTCGATGCGCCGCTCGATGGCCCGCGGGTCGCAGTCGATACAGATCGCGACGCCGTCGTTCATCGTGACGGCGAGCGGCTGGGCGCCGCCCATGCCGCCGAGTCCGGCGGTGAGGGTGATCGTGCCGGCCAGCGAGCCGTCGAACTTCTTCGCGGCGACGGCGGCGAACGTCTCGTACGTGCCCTGGAGGATGCCCTGGGTGCCGATGTAGATCCACGAACCGGCGGTCATCTGCCCGTACATGGTCAGGCCCAGGGCCTCCAGGCGGCGGAACTCCTCCCAGTTGGCCCAGTCGCCCACCAGGTTGGAGTTGGCGATCAGGACCCGCGGCGCCCACTCGTGCGTCTGCATGACGCCGACCGGCCGCCCGGACTGGACGAGCATCGTCTCGTCCTGCTTGAGCGTGGTCAGGGTGCGCACCATCGCGTCGAAGGAGCGCCAGTCCCGGGCGGCCTTGCCGGTGCCGCCGTAGACGACGAGCTGGTCCGGGTGCTCGGCGACCTCCGGGTCGAGATTGTTCTGCAGCATGCGCAGCGCGGCTTCCTGCTGCCATCCCCGGGCGCTCAGTTCCGTACCGCGCGGTGCCCGCACGGGTCGCGGTCCTGACATGGGCCGTGCCTCCCTGACGTCGATGCGAATGGATCGAGCTATTCACATCTTGGAGTGCTGAATAGGCCTAGTCAACAGGTCGGGGCGGCCCGTCCGCCGCCCCGGCCCGCGGGCCGCTCCCTCAGCGCACCGTCTGGTCGCCGTCCGGCACGTCCGTCACCGTGACCTTCGCGCGCGGCTGTCCCAGGCCGTCCGCCACCGCCGCCGCCAGGCCGTCGGGGTCGGGCTCGGCCGGGAACGGCACGCTCTCGCCCTCCCCGTAGCTCTCGATCGCCTTGGTGAAGTAGCCGGGGAGCCAGGCACCGACCGCGCCCCTGACCTCCACCGCGGTCACGTCCCGGCCGCCCACCCGGTCCCGCAGGGCGCCGAGGACGCGGTCGGAGCGGTACTCCCCCGGTACCTGGAACAGGCTGGCGTGCGCGCCCACCAGGCCGCCGTCCGCGAGGCGGACCGTCACGGTCAGACAACTGGTCACACTCGGGTAGAGCAGCGTGCCGCCGGGAGCGGCCTCCCCGACCTGGCCCTCGGTGATCCGTACGGCGGAGGCCGGGGCGGGAGCCGGGGCCGGGGCGGGAGCCTGGGCCGTGTGCGCAGCCGAAGCCGGCGCCTCGCCCGTACCCGCGTCAGAAGCCGTCGCCGTTCCGGTCTGCAACGCCAGTGCCACGGCCGCGGCGGCCAGCGCGCCGGCTCCTCGCCGCGCGTACTGCCGGCCCGATATCCCCTTGGTGAACATGTACTCCGCTTTCTCTCCGCTCGTGCGCGACGGCCGCGCACGACTGTTCACCTTCGCAGCCGCACACCCGAAACCGGGAACCCGCCGCCGCCTCCGCTACAGCACGAACCCCCGGGGGAACGGGTCGGCCGGGTCCAGGACGTACGTGGCCGTGCCGGTGATCCAGGCCCGCCCGGTGACCGTCGGCACGACCGCCGCCCGGCCGCCGACCCGCCCGGTGTCCACCAGCCGGCCCGTGAAGCGGGTGCCGATCAGGGACTCGTTGACGAAGGGCCGGTGCAGCGGGAGCGTGCCGCGCGCGTGGAGCTGGGCCATCCGGGCGCTGGTGCCGGTGCCGCAGGGCGAGCGGTCGAGCCAGCCGGGGTGGACGACCATGGCGTTACGGGAGTCCGACCCGTCCTGTCCCGGTGTTCCGGGGGCCGTGAACTGTACGTGGTGACAGCCGGAGATGCCCGGGTCGGCCGGGTGGACGGGCCGGTCGCGCTCGTCGACCGCGGCCATCACCGCGAGCCCGGCGGCGATGATCTCGTCCAGGTGGGCGGCGGCGAACGGGATGCCCAGCGCGGCGAGCGGGGTGATCGCGTAGAAGTTGCCGCCGTACGCCAGGTCGTAGCGGACCTCGCCGTAGCCGGGCACCTTCACCACGGCGTCCAGTTCGTGTGCGTACGAGGGGACGTTGTGCAGGGTGACGTGCTCGGCGCGGCCGTCGCGGACCGCGACCCGGGCCGCCACCAGCCCCGCCGGGGTGTCCAGCCGTACGGTCGTGACGGGCTCGGTGACCGCCACCATGCCCGTCTCGACGAGGACCGTCGCGACGCCGATCGTGCCGTGCCCGCACATCGGCAGGCAGCCGGAGACCTCGATGTAGACGACGCCCCAGTCGGCGTCGGGCCGGGTCGGCGGCTGGAGGATCGCCCCGCTCATGGCGGGGTGTCCGCGCGGTTCGTTGACCAGCAACTGGCGGATGTGGTCGAGATGTTCGACGAAGTAGCCGCGGCGTTCGGCCATGGTCGCGCCGGGGATGGTGCCGACGCCGTCGGTGACGACGCGGGTCGGCATTCCCTCGGTGTGCGAGTCCACGGCGCTGAAGGTGTGCACGCTGCGGGCGGCGAGCCGGGTGGCCCGGGAGCCGTCGGCCGCCATCACCCGGCCGCTTTCGCCCAGATCTCCAGCGCCTGCACGGCGCCGCGCAGGTCCGCGTCCAGTTGCCGCCGGCGCTCGGGCAGCAGCGGGCCGCGTGGCGGCCGGCAGGGCCCGCCGTACCGGCCGACGAGGTCCATCCCGCGCTTGATCGCCTGCACGAACTCGGTACGCGAGTCCCACCGGAACGCGGCGACCAGCGGTTCGTACAGCTCCCGCGCCTCGGCCACCCGCCCGGCCCGGGCGAGGTCGTAGAGGCGGACGCAGGCGGCGGGGAAGACGTTGGGGAAGCCGGCGAACCAGCCGGTGGCGCCCATCAGCAGCGCCTCCAGCACCAGGTCGTCGGCGCCCGCCACCACGTCCAGGCCGGGGGCCTGCTCCTTGATGTGCAGCACCCGGCGGATGTCCCCCGAGAACTCCTTGACCGCCACGACCCCGTCGATCGCGGCGACCTCGCGCAGCGTCTCCGGCGTCAGGTCGACCTTCGTGTCGAGCGGATTGTTGTAGACCATCACCGGCAGGCCGACGGCCGCGACCTCCTCGAAGTGCCGCACCACCTCGGCGGTGTTGGCCCGGTAGAGGGTGGGCGGCAGGCACAGCACGCCGTCCGCGCCGTCCTCGGCCGCCAGCTCCGCCCAGTGCCGCGCCTGGTGCGAGCCGACCCCGTGCACGCCCACGACGACCCGCGCGTCCCGTCCCACCGCCGCGACGGCCGTACGGGCCACCGCGCGCCGCTCGTCGTCGGTGAGGGAGGAGTACTCACCGAGCGAACCGTTCGGCCCGACGCCGTGACAGCCGCTGTCGACGAGCCAGCGGCAGTGCTCGGCGTACCGGTCGAGGTCCGGCCGGAGCCCGGCGGGCGCGCTCCGGTCCTCGGCGTACGGCAGGGTGGTGGCGACGATGACACCGGTCAGCGGCGCACGGGAGGCGGCGGCGGTGCGGGACGTACGGGACTGCGGCGTCGCGTGGTCCGTCATGTCGGGTCCTCTCGGTACGGTGCGGCGGGGTCGGGGGCGCCGGGGTCACGGGGTACGGGGCCGGGCGCGGCCAGGTCCGCGAGGCGGACCGGCTGGGCGATCGGGCGGCGGTCGGCGGTCTGGGGGTCGGGGAGAGCGTCCGGGCCGTGGAGTCCGGCCGCGTTACGGGCGCAGATCCGGCCCTGGCAGGGGCCCAGGCCGATGCGCGTGGTGAGCTTGAACGTGCACATGCCGTCGGCCGCGAGGCTGCCCCCGTCGTCCCCACCGGCCCCCTCCGCCCCACCGTCCACAGCACCCACGCCGTCCACGCCCGGCTCCCCCGCCGCCGTACGCAGGGCGCCGTACGGGACCTCCTCGCAGCGGCAGACGAGCGTGTCCTCGCCGAGCCAGCCGTGCCACCCGTCGCGTACGGGATGGGCCGCGGCGAGCAGCCGGGCGAAGCGGCGGCCCGCGACGACCTGCCGTCGGGCGGCCGGGGCGCGCGCCACCACGTGGGCCGCCGCGGCGGGCACCGCCCGGCGGGCGGCCGCCAGCCCCGCCAGTTCGCCTTCCGCGGCGGCGAGTGCCGCGCCGCCGACGCCGGTGGGTTCACCCGCCGCGTACACGCCGGGGACGGAGGTCCGCTGCCAGGCGTCCACCGCGACCCAGGAGTTGTCGCGCAGCGCGCAGCCCGCGGCGAGGGCGAGTTCCAGTTGCGGGGTGAAGCCGTAGCCGACGCAGACCGCGTCCACGCCCTCGATGCGGCGTTCGGTGCCGGGTCTGATCCGCCAGTCGGGGGTGAGGCGGGCCACCGTCACCGCCTCGACGCGCTCCCGTCCGTGCGCCGCCACGACGGCCCGGCGGGCCCGGTAGGGAACGCGGTGCCGCGCCAGACCGGCGGCGTACCCGAGCAGTTCGGGCAGTTTGGCGCGACCGTCGCGGAGCGCGGCCACGGGGGCGCGCAGCCAGGCGGCCGGCGAGCCCGCCTCGTACACCCCGAGGACGCGTGCGCCCACGGTGAGCAGCGACGACGCGACCGGCAGCAGGAACGGTCCGGTGCCGCAGACCACCACCCGGCGGCCGATCGCCGTGCGCTGGCCCTTGGCGAGGGCCTGGGCCGCGCCCGCCGTGACGACGCCCGGCAGGTCCCAGCCGGGGAACGGCAGGGCCCGGTCGTACGCGCCGGTGCACAGCACGAGCGCGGCGGCGCGCAGTGTGTGCGCCGTGCGGCCGGGGGCGTCGGCGGGCCCTTGGAGGACGTGTACGGTCCAGCCCGCGTCCGTACGGCCCGGCGTGCCCGGCGGCCCACCGTCCGGCTCCAGCGCCCAGACCGTGCACCCCGGAAGCCACTCGACGCGCGGGTGCTCCTGTACGGCGCGGACCGCCGCGCCCCGCGCCGGGCCGTCCGCCGCCTGCCGGAGGAACTGCCCGCCCGGCCGCTGCCCGTCGTCCACCAGCGCCACCCACGCCCCGGCCCCGGCCGCCGCCAGCGCCGCCGCCAGGCCCGCCGGACCGGCGCCCACGACGACCACCGGCACGTCGCGCACCGTCCCCGCGGGCGCGCCCGTGCCCGCCTCCGGGGGCAGGCACGGCAACGGCGTGCCCTCCTGGGTCTCGATGCGGTCGCCCGCCTCGACCACGCGCCGGCAGGCCCGTACGTCCGGTACGCCGTTGACGACCACGAGGCAGTCGTGGCAGACGCCGATCCCGCAGAAGACCCCGCGCGGGCGGCCGCCGCGGGTGGTCCGCCAGGAGGCGCGCCCCGCGGCCAGCAGGACCGCGGCGGCCGTCTGGCCGGTACGGGCCCATCGCTCGGCGCCGTCCACCGTCACGCGGAACACCGCGCCTCCTCCGCCAGTCCCGGCCGGGCCACCCGGTAGGGCTCCGGGGCGAGGCACGGCGGTTCGCCCGCGTACAGCCGGGCGAGGAGTTCGCCGGTCGCGGGGGCCAGTCCGATGCCCGCGCCTTCGTGTCCGGTGGCGTGCCACAGGCCCGGCAGGCGCGGGTCCGGGCCGATGACCGGGAGGTGGTCGGGGGTGTACGGGCGGAAGCCGCCGTACGCGCGGATCGCCGGGACCCGGCCCAGCACCGGGAACAGCGCCGTCGCCTTGCGGGCCAGTTCGCGCAGGACGTCGACGCGGAAACGTTCCTCGAAGCCGGCCCGCTCCCGGCTGGACCCGATGAGCACGGTCCCGCCCCGGGTGGCCTCGACCACCGTCGAGGTCCGCAGGTCGGCGTCGCCGCTGCCGACGGCGCCCACGTAGTCGGCGTCGTACACCTTGTGCCGGACCGTGCCCGGCGGCAGCGGCGCGGTGACCAGCACCAGGCCCCGGCGCGGCTGGACGGGCAGCGGCACGCCCGCCTCCGCCGCGAACCGGCCCGCCCACGGCCCGCAGGCGTTGACGACCGCCCCGCACGGCAGCGTCCCGGCCGACGTGCGCAGCGCCGTCACCCGCCCGCCCGTGCCGCGCTCCACGCCGAGCGCCCGCACCCCGGCCCGCAGTGTGCCGCCGCGTCGCCGTACGGCACCGAGCAGCGCGACGGCCGCCGCGACCGGCTGGATCTGGGCGTCCTGCGGGTAGTGGACGGCGGCGCGGACGCCCGGCGCGAGGTGCGGTTCGCGGGCGTGCACGGCGTCCGGTGCGACCTCGTGGGCCGTGACACCGGCGGCCCGCTGGGCGGCGGCGAACCCGGCCAGCGCCCGTGCGCCCGCCTCCCCGAGGGCCACGACCAGGCCGCCCTTCGTCTCGTACTCGCACCGCTCCGCGAGCCCCGCGCCCAGTTCGTCCCCCAGCTCCGCGAGCAGCCGTGGCCAGCGGGCCGCCGAGGCCAGCGCCAGGTCCAGTTCGGGTCCTGGCGGTTTGTCGGAGACCAGGACGTTGCCCTCGCCGTGGGCGGTCGTGCCGGAGGCGAGCGGCGCGCGGTCCACGACGGTGACCCGTACGCCGCGCCGGGTGAGCGCTTCGGCGCAGGCCGCGCCGACGATGCCGCTGCCGACCACGGCCACGTCGGGGTACGGGGGCCGGGGCGGCGGACACGGGGAGCCGTGCCGCACCGCCGGTTTCGCCTGGACGTGCCGGTATCGCATGAACCCGCACCACCGTTCCGCGTCGCGCGTCCGCGTGAAGGGCCCCCTCGTGAGAGCGCCGTGACGTTATTGCCGCGGGCCGGACAGGTCAACACCGCCTGCGCGTGTGCCGGTCGATGGCGGCCACGGCGGGCAGGTGGTGGAGTGGTGCCATGAGCACCGCGACACCCCCGCCCCCGCCTTCCTCCGACGCCGCCCTGCGGGACCGCGCCGTCGCGGCAGCCGTCGCCCAGGGGCTGGTGAGCACGGCCGATCCCGTCGCGGGGCTCCTGGACGTCACCGGCATCCGCCGGTCCGCCGCCGAACTGCGCGCCGCGTTCGAGGAGTTCACCGCGGACGGCACGCCGGTCCTGCACGCCTTCGCCGTCAAGGCCGCCTCGCTCGTCCCCGTACTGCGCCTGCTCGCGCGGGAGGGGCTGGGCTGCGAGGTGGCCAGTCCCGGCGAACTGGCGCTGGCCCGCGCGGCCGGTGTGCCGCCGGCCCGTACCGTGCTGGACTCGCCCGCCAAGACCCACGCCGAGCTGCGCGAGGCACTCGCCCTCGGCATCGCCGTCAACGCCGACAGCTTCGGTGAACTGGACCGCCTGGACGCCCTGACCGCTTCCGCGCCGACCGCCTCACCGCTGGGTCTGCGCGTCAACCCGCAGCTCGGCGGCGGCAGCATCGACGCGATGAGCACCGCCACCGGCACGTCGAAGTTCGGCGTGGCGCTGCGCGACGAGGACGCCCGCGAACGTGTCGTACGGGCCTTCCTGGACCGGCCGTGGCTGACCCGCCTGCACGCCCACGTCGGGTCCCAGGGCATGCCGCTGGAGTTGATGGCGGAAGGGGTGCGGGTCCTGTACGAGCTGGCCGAGGAGATCAACGAGAGGGCCGCGCGGGCCCGGGTCACCACGCTGGACATCGGTGGCGGCCTGCCGGTGAACTTCGCGTCCGACGCGGTGGCGCCGACGTACCGCGACCACGCCCGGCTGCTGCACCGCACCGTGCCGGGGCTCTTCGACGGCCGGTACGGCCTGGTGACCGAGTTCGGCCGCGCGCTGCTCGCCAAGCACGGCCTGGTCCTGGCCCGTGTCGAGTACGCCAAGTCGGCCGGCGGGCGGCGCATCGCGGTCACCCACGCGGGGGCGCAGATCGCCACCCGTACGGTCTTCGCGCCGGACGCCTGGCCGGTACGGGTGGCCGCGTACGACGCTCAGGGGCGCCCCAAGACCGGCGATCCGGTCGCCCAGGACGTCGCCGGGCCCTGCTGCTTCGCGGGCGACCTGGTCGCCCGGAACCGGCCGCTGCCGCCCCTGGAGCCGGGCGACCACGTCGCCCTCCTGGACACCGGCGCGTACTACTTCTCCACCCACTTCGCGTACAACTCGCTCCCCCGGCCCGGGGTGTACGGGTACGCGCCGGGGCCGGACGGCGCCCCGCGCTGGGCGACCGTACGGGCCGCGCAGCGGATGGCCGAACTGGTCGCGGAGAGCGGCGGCGCCCACGCGGACGCGCTCACCCAGCTCTAAAGATCTCCTGGAGCGGGCATCCCGGGCTCATGCAGACCCCCTCCACGGACTCCCCGGGACCGGCCGACCCGAGCGGCCCGAGCGCTTCCGACACCCCCCTGCGCCGCGCCATCGGTCCCAAACTGCTGGTCCTGCTGGTGGTCGGGGACATCCTCGGCACCGGCGTGTACGCCGTCACCGGCAAGGTCGCGGGCAAGGTCGGCGGCGCCCTGTGGCTGCCCTTCGTGATCGGCTTCGGGATCGCCGCGCTGACCGCCGCCTCGTACGTGGAGCTGGTCGGCAAGTACCCGAAGGCGGCGGGGGCCGCGCTCTACACCCAGAAGGCGTTCCGGGTGCCGTTCCTGACGTTCCTCGTCGCCTTCATGGTGATGTGCTCGGGCCTGTCCTCGGCGAGCGCCGCGGCCCGCGCCTTCAGCGGCGACTACCTGCGCGCCTTCGCCGACCTGCCGCCGACCCTGGTGGCGGTGGTGTTCGTCCTGGCGCTGGCCGCGCTGAACCTGCGCGGTGTGGCGGAGTCGGTGAAGACGAACGTGGTGCTGACCCTGGTCGAGGTGTCCGGCCTGCTGGTCATCATCGGGCTGGGGGTGTACGCGGTCTGGACGGGCGGCGGGGAGCCGGCGCGGCTGGCCGAGCTGGACACCGGCGGCACCGGCTTCGCGGTGCTGACCGGCGTGCTGGGCGCCACCGGGCTCGCCTTCTTCGCCTTCGTCGGCTTCGAGGACTCGGTGAACATGGCGGAGGAGACCGCGCACCCCGGCCGCAGCTTCCCCCGCGCGATCTTCCTCGGGGTGGGGATCACCGGCACCGTCTACATCCTGGTGGCCCTGGTCTCGTCGCTGCTCGTCGACCACCGGCGGCTCCAGGAGTCGTCGGCGCCGCTGCTGGAGGTGGTGCACGCGGGCGGCGCGACGTTCCCGCCGACGGTGTTCGCGCTGATGGCGCTGTGCGCGGTCACCAACTCCGCGCTGATCAACCTGATGATGGCCTCCCGGCTGTGCTACGGCATGGCCAACGAGCGCATCCTGCCGCGCGCCGTGGCCCGCGTCCTGCCGGGCCGCCGCACGCCCGTCGTCGGCATCGCCCTGACCACGGTGCTGGCCCTGGGCCTGGTCCTCACCGGCGAGATCGAGGGGCTCGGCGACACGACGGCCTTCCTGCTGCTGTGCGTCTTCGCGGTCGTCAACGTGGCGGTGCTGGTGCTGCGCCGCGACCGGGTGCCGCACCACCACTTCCGTACGCCCACCGTCCTGCCGGTGCTCGGCGCCGCCGGGGCCCTCGCGCTGGCCGGTCCGCTCGCCGACCGGCCGCTGGAGGTGTACGTACGGGCCGCCGTGCTGGTGGTGATCGGCATCGCCCTGTGGGGCGTGAACCAGCTCGTCCTGCGCGTGCGGGGGGAGTGAATCCCCAGCCGCCGGACCAGCCGTCGGACGGCCCCAGGACCAGCCGGCGCAGCCGTCAGACCTTTGCGGCCTTCCGCCCGGCCGCCTTCGGCCGGGCCGCCCTCGCCCCGCCCGGACGCGCGTCCTTGGCCGCCACGCCCGTCGTCAGATGGCCGCGGACGTCCCGCCCGGCGGGCCCGCCGCGTACGGCCGCCTCCGTACGGACCCACAGCAGCGCGTCGTGGTCCCGCTCCCAGCGGCCCAGCCACAGCGCCTTGGCCCACAGCCCGAGCCCCGCCCCGGCCAGCAGCATCCCGCCCGCCGCGGGCAGCGCGAACGACGAGCCGGCCGCCGCCAGGAAGGCAAGCAGCAGCCACCAGCGGTGGGCCCGCCGCCAGACCCGCAGCGTCACGGCACGGTCCTGGAGGATCGCCGTCTTGCCGGCCCGGGACGCCGCCTTCGCCAGGTGCGCGTACCGCTTGCGGCGCACCGCGAAGACCACGTATGCCGCGACGACGAACAGCGCCGCCCCGGCGTAGACCCCGATCCGCCGCCCGGTCAGTCCGGGCACCAGCACGCCCGCCCCCGCGGCCAGCACACCCGGCCACCACAGCCACCCGGCCGGCGCCCGTACCAGCACCGCCACCCGCGCCAGCGCAACAGCCCCGCGACCCACGACAACCTCCTCGCTCCACGATCCGGCTACGGATCCCCGTCACGGCGGCGGATGGTAGCCAGCCCGTCTGAGAATTCCGTGAGGCCGAAGGGGGTGCCGGAGCTGCGCCGGCGGCTCACTCCACGAACAGCCCCCGCTCGGCGGCCTTCGCGTCGAACTCCTCCAGTCGCGCCTGCGCGTCCGGCAGCGCGTCGCACATCGCCTCCAGCAGCACCCGGCCGAGCAGCATCGGCGCGCAGGCCGTGTCGAAGGCGAGGCCGGTGCCGACCGCGGCGGGCAGCAGCAGGTCGGTGTGGCGGGCGACCGGCGCGAAGGCGCTGTCCGCGACCGTCACGACGGTCAGACCGGCGGCGCGCGCGTACTCCAGGGCGTCCACCACCTCGCGCGGGTGGCGCGGCAGCGCGAAGCACAGCAGGGTGCCCGCGCCCGCCTGCACCGCCGCGTCGATGCGGTCGGTGAGCATCGTGCCGCCCTCGTCGAGCAGCCGGACGTCCGGGTGCACCTTGCGCGCGAAGTACGCGAAACCGGCGGCCTGCGCGGTCGCCGCCCGCAGGCCGAGGACCGGCAGGGGCCGGGAGGCCGCGAAGAGCCGGCCCGCCCGGACCACCGGGCCCGGGTCGGCCAGCACCGCCGCGAGGTGCCGCAGGTTGTCGATCTCGGCCTGTACGGCTTGCTGGTACTCGTTGTACGTCCCGGTGCCGCGCGCCGCCGCGGCGGGCGCGACCTCGCGCAGGTGTTTGCGCAGCGCCGGGTAGCCGTCGAAGCCGAGGGCGACCGCGAAGCGGGTCACCGAGGGCTGGCTGACCCCGGCCAGTTCGGCCAGTTCGACGCTGGAGAGGAAGGGCGCGTCGGCGGCCCGGCGCACCATGCAGTGCGCGATGCGCCGCTGGGTCGGGGTGAGGCGGTGCCCTTCGAAGAGCTTCTGCAGGCGCGCCGCCGCGCCGGTGTCCGCTCCGGGACCGGACTCCGGCGTCCCCCGCAGGCCCTCTTCCGCTTCCGCCGCCGTACCGCCACGGTCCTCGCCGCCGTCCCCGTTCATCGCTGCCTCCCGGCCGTGTTCGCGGCCGTGCTGCCGGCCTTCGTGTCGTTCCTGGTCGTGCGGGGCGGCGCTGTACCGCGCGGGTCCCGTCCCGCCGCCCGACTGTACGTAATCGGGGCGCGTTCCCCGTTCCATTGCCCGCCGCCGTCCCCGCCGCTGTCCCGGCCGCCGTCCCCGTTGCCCGTTCCGCCGCCTTCTCCGGCCCTTCCGCCCCGGCTCACAGCGCGGCCAGCCCGTCCAACAGCCCCTCCGCCACCGCCACGTCCTCCGTCAGCGGCCGGTCCGCCATCCGCGCGTCCAGCGCCCCGGCGGCCAGGGAGAAGGCGCGGGCCGCCGGCACGTCCGGCTCGGGCTCCAGCGACCGCATCCGCAACGCCCGTACGGCCGCGACGAGTTCGCAGGCGAGCACCCGCCGGTACGTGACGCAGGCGCGCAGCGTCTGGCGGGCGCCGAGCGACGCGAAGCTGGCCTGCTCCTCGACGCCGCGGGAGAGGACCGCGTGCCCGAGGGACGCGGGCTGCGAGGCGGCCCGCAGCTCGCCGAGGGCGGCCCCGGCCGCGTATTCGAGGATCATCACGCCGGAGCTGGCCGGCGCCTGGTCGCCGAGGAACGGCCGCAGCCGGGTGAGGTCCGGCTCGGAGAGCGCGGCGAGGCGGGCGGCGGACAGCAGCGCGGTCTGGAGCACGGCGAGCCGGAAGCCGTCGAGCGCGAGGACCGGGTGGGCGGCGTAGAAGTTGCCGTGGTGGTAGGCCGCCTGGTCCGCCACGCTGATGAGCGGATTCTCGGCCGCGGCGTTCACCTCGACGGCCAGGACCCGGTCGAGGGCGTCGGCGGCCTCCAGCGCGGGGCCGTGGATCTGCGGGATGCAGCGGAAGCCGTACGGGTCCTGGATGCGGCCCAGCGGCGGCGCGGGCCGGGCGGGGGCACCGGTCAGTTCCCGCATCCGGGCGGCGACGGCGGCCGATCCGGGGTGCGGGCGGGCCTGTACGACCGGCGCGGCGAACGGCTCGTGGGAGCCGCCGACCGCGAGCAGGGAGAGCGCGGCGACCGGCAGCGCGGCGGCCAGCAGGCGGCGCAGTCCGTCCAGGGCGAGTGCGGCCTGGCCGAGGGTGAGTGCGTTGCTGCTGATGAAGGCGAGCGCGTCGTTGCCGTCCAGGGCGAGAGGGGCGGGGGCCGGGCCGCCGCCCGGCGTCACCCAGGGGTGCTCACCGGCGAGCGCCAGCCCGGTCTGCGCGAGCGCGGCCAGGTCTCCGGTGCCGACCGCCCCGTACTCGTTGACGACCGGGTACGCGCCGGTCTCCAGCGCCCGGACCAGCGCGGTGATCACCGCGGGGCGCAGTCCCGCGCCGCCCGCCAGCAACTGGTTGGCGCGTACGGCGAGCATGGCGCGCACCTCACGGGCGGGCAACGGGTCGCCGATCGCCCCGGCGTGGCTGCGCAGCAGACGCAGACCGTGCCCGTCGTCGGCGACGGCCACGTCCTCGGTGCGGTTGGCGCCGACGCCGGTACTGCGGCCGTAGACCCGGCCGGTGGCGGCGAGGCGGCGGGCGGTCGTCCAGGACGCCTCGGCGCAGGCGAGGTCTTCGGCGCGCAGGGCGGCGGGCCGGGCCGTACCGTCCGCGAGCGCGGCGATCCCGGCCACGCCGAGACCGCGCCCTTCGAGGGCGACCGTGGGCACGGCCCCGGCGGAACGCGCCGCGGCAGGCGTACGGCCGGGCCGTCTGCCCTGGTCCAGAGTCCGGGACGGCATGGTGCGCGGCTCCCTTCCCCGACAGCCCTTATTCACTCACTGATGACTCTGCATGACGATATACAGTCGGGCAAGACCGCGGGGACGCGGAGCCCGCGCCACGGGGGTCCGAGGCGCCACGGGCCCCGGAGAGTCGCCGGTGTCCCGGGGAGTCATCGGTGTCCCGGGGAGTCATCGGTGTCGCGGAGAGTCGTCGGCGTCCCGGGCGCCCTCAGACTCGTACCGCCGACCCCCGCTCGCTCAGCCGCGGCGCGCACAGCATCCGCTTGCGCCGGACGCGCCGCCCCTCGATGGCCGCGACGGCCAGCCGCGCCGCCTCCTCGGCGATGCCGGCGAGTCCCCAGTCCAGTGTCGTCAGGGGCGGGGTGAGCACCCGGGAGACGGGGTGGTCGTCGAAGCCGACCACCGAGACGTTCCGGCCGACGGCCAGCGACGCCTCGGCCGCCGCCGCGTAGACCCCGTACGCGATCGAGTCGGAGAAGCAGAACACCGCCGTCGGCGTCGCCCCGCCCGGTCCGCCGCCGCCCAGCACACGCCGCGCGACCGCCGTCGCCTCGCCCAGTTCCTGGGCGCACGGCAGGACTTCGGCGGTGATGCCGAGGCGTCCGGCCGCTTCCCGTACGTACACGTCGGCAGGCCGGTCGGGGGTGGACGGGCCGGTCGGCGTCAGGACGGTGACCCGCCGGTGCCCCAGCCCCACCAGGTACTCCAGTACGGCGTCGATCCCGGCGCGGTTGTCGAACAGCACCTCGCCCGCCGTACGGGCGCGGCGCAGCGAGTCCCCGATGGAGACCACCGGCACCGCCTCGGCGATCTGCGCCCAGCCCGCCGCCGAGGGGTCGACCGGCGACACCAGCAGGCCGTCCACGCGCTGGTCGCGGAGCTGTTTGGCCAGGGCGAGTTCGCGCTGCGGGTCGCCGCCCGCGTCAAGGATCAGGGCGTAGCGGTCGCCCGCGAGCAGTTCCCGCCCTATCGCCGCCATCAGTTGCTGCTGCCACAGGTCCTGGAGGTCGCCGGCCAGCACGCCGACCATGCTCGTCCGGCCGCTGGCCAGGGCGCGGGCGATGGGGTCCGCCTCGTAGCCGAGTTCGGCGGCGGCCTTGCGCACCCGTTCCTCGGTCTCCTTGGAGACGTGCGTACCGCGCAGGGCGTAGGAGACGGCGGCGGTGGAGAGCCCGGTGGCCTCGGCCACCTCGCGGAGAGTGGTGCGCTTACGGGGCCTGGCCATGCCGGAAGCCTACCCAAGGCATCGGTGCGTCCGGCGTGTTGCTCCGTCCGTCCGCCGCCGGGTGCGCGTGGGCGCCCCCGCCGTTCCCTTGACAGCCGTTTCGGTTAATCGCTTCACTGAATCGCATCACTGAAGCGGTTGACCTCCTCCCCCCACCGGAGGAAGCCCGTGTCTTCCGACGTCCACCAGCATCTGTGGCCACCGCAGTTCACCGACCTG
The DNA here is from genome assembly GCF_040646595.1 of Streptomyces sp. NPDC045470. Lineage (NCBI taxonomy): Bacteria > Bacillati > Actinomycetota > Actinomycetes > Kitasatosporales > Streptomycetaceae > Streptomyces > Streptomyces sp. NPDC045470. The sequence goes on along the minus strand of NZ_JBEZAN010000004.1, from coordinate 601,538 downwards.
CTGCGCACCCGCCGCGTCCCGCCCCGCCTGGACGGCTGGACGCTGCACCTGCCCGGCGAACCCCCGTACGCCGTCGATCCCGCCGACCACGACCTCACCGCCCGGACGGAGCTGGCCCGCGCCGACGGGCTCGACCGGGCCCTGATCTGCCTCTCCAGCCCGCTCGGCGTCGAATTCCTGCCGCCTGCCGAGGCCGTACCGCTGCTCGACGCCTTCCACGAGGGCGCGCTCGCGCTGCCCGCGCCCTTCGGCGTCTGGGCCGCGCCCTGCCTGTCCGCCGGGACTCCCGACCCCGCCTCCGTCGTGCGTCTGCTGCGCAGCGGCTGCGTCGGGCTGCAACTCCCCGCCACCGCCCTGCCCGACGCCGCTGGGTGGATGCGCTGCGCGCCTCTTCTCGATGCCGCGGAAGACCTGGGAAAACCTCTGTTCATCCACCCCGGGCCCGCTCCCCCGGCCCCGCCGGGAAGCCCTCCGTGGTGGCCCGCCCTGGTCCCGTACCTCCAGCAACTGCACGCCGCCTGGTTCGCCTTCCGTGCCTTCGGCCGTCCCCGCCACCCGCGCCTGCGCGTCTGCTTCGCCGCCCTCGCGGGCCTCGCTCCGCTGCACGGCGAACGCCTCGTCGCGCGGGGCGGCCGGGACCGCGGGCGCGTCGACCCCGGCGTCTTCTACGACACCTCCTCCTACGGCACGCGCGCCGTGGACGCGGTCGTCCGCGCCGTCGGCATCGACGCCGTGGTGCACGCCAGCGACCGCCCGTACGCCCTGCCGGACGTGCCCGGCCTCGGCACCACCGCCGTGCACGCCCTGCGCACCGCCAACCCCGCCCGCCTCCTCGGCCCGGCGTAAGGAGCCCGCACATGTCCTCCGAGGTCCCCGCGGCACCCCCGCACGACGTCCCCGCACTCTTCGCCGCCCTCCCCGCCCGCACCCTCGGCAAGCGCGAACTGCGCACCCTCGTCGACCGGCTGGCCGGGGCGCCCGGCCTCTGGCGCGGCGAGGTCGCCTTCTCCGACGCCGAGCGGCACTACGCCTCCCTGCACCGGGACAGCTATGTCGACATCTGGCTGCTGTGCTGGACCCGGCAGAACGACACCGGCTGGCACGACCACGACCTCTCGTCCGGCGCGGTCCGGGTCGTCCAGGGCGTACTGACCGAGACCAACCCGCGCATCGGCGGCACGCACCTGGCCACCCCTGTCCGGGCCGGTGCCTCCTTCTGCTTCGGCCCGGACCACATCCACCGCCTCACCGGCGCCACCGACGACGCGGTGTCCCTGCACGCGTACTCGCCGCCGCTGTGGCGTCTGGGGCAGTACGCCATCACCGAGGACGGGCTGATGCGCCGTCTCTCCGTCTCGTACGCGGACGAGTTGCGTCCCTTGGAGCCCGCGGCCTCCCCCGGCAGCTTTTCCGGCCCGGGGTATTGATTTTTCCATTCACCCGCATCGATCCTGCATGAGCTCATACAGCCGATGCGCGGAAGAGAGCAGCCGATGGCGGCAGTGGTGGAACAGCGCTCGATCGACGTCGTCCCGGACGACGAACGCCACGGCACGCCGGTCAGCCAGTTCACCCTGTGGCTCGGTGCCAATCTCCAGATCACCGCCGTCGTCACGGGCGCCCTGGCCGTCGTGTTCGGCGCCAACGCCTTCTGGTCCCTGATCGGCCTGCTGCTCGGCAACCTCCTCGGCGGCGCGGTCATGGCGCTGCACTCCGCCCAGGGGCCGCGCCTCGGCCTGCCGCAGATGATCACCTCCCGGGCCCAGTTCGGGGTGCGCGGCGCGGTGGTGCCGCTGGCCCTGGTCATCGTGATGTACGTCGGCTTCTTCGCCAGCGGCACGGTGCTGGCCGGGCAGGCGGTCGGCGCGCTGACGCACCTGGGCGACACCCCGGGCATCGTCGTCTTCGCCGTGCTCACCGCCGTCGCCGCCGCGGTCGGCTACCGGCTCGTCCACATCCTGGGCCGCGTCGCCAGCGCCGTCTGCGCGCTGGCCTTCCTCTACCTCGGCGCGCGCCTGCTGGAGCGGGCCGACCTGGCCGTGCTCCTGCACGACCGGTCCTTCTCCTTCCCGCTCTTCCTCCTCGCCGTCTCGCTGTCCGCCTCCTGGCAGCTGGCCTTCGGCCCGTACGTCGCCGACTACTCCCGCTACCTCCCCCGGCACACCTCCACCCGCGCCACCTTCTGGTGGACGCTGTCCGGCTCGGTCCTCGGCTCGCAGTGGTCGATGACCTTCGGCGCACTGGCCGCCGCCGCGGCCCCCGCCGCCTTCGTCGGCCACGAGGTCTCCTACGTCGTCTCCCTGGGCGGCACCGGTCTGATCGCCTCGGCGCTGTACTTCGTCATCGCCCTCGGCAAGCTGACCATCAACGTCCTGAACACCTACGGCGGTTTCATGTCGCTGGTCACCGGCGTCAGCGGCTTCCGCACGCCGGGGCCGCCCGGCGCCGGCGGCAAGGGGAGCGCCCTCACGCCACGCGGCCGGGCCGCCTACATCGCCGGCATCATGCTGGCCGGCACCGCCGTCGCCCTGCTCGGCAAGGACTCCTTCCTCACCTCGTTCAAGGACTTCCTGCTGTTCCTGCTGACCTTCTTCACCCCCTGGTCGGCGATCAACCTGGTGGACTACTACCTGATCTCCAAGGAGCGTTACGACATCCCGGCGCTCAGCGACCCGGCGGGCCGCTACGGCGCCTGGAACGGCCGGGCGCTGGCGGTGTACGCGGCCGGGGTGCTGACCCAGTTCCCCTTCCTGGCGACCCACTTCTGCACCGGCCCGCTGGTGTCCCCGCTCGGCGGCGCCGACATCTCCTGGCTCGTCGGCCTGGCCTTACCCGCCGCCCTGCACTGGGCCGTCACCCGCAACGACACCGGCCGCGTCCCGCCCGCCGCCCCGGGAGAACCGGGCTCCACCCCCACGAATACGGGGGAAAGCCCTACCGCGCGGCCCGCCTCCCGTCCGTAATCTCGGCAGCATGGCTACCCATGACCCGGAGTTGCGCAAGGAACTCGACGCGACCCTGCAGACCCGCAAGGAGCTGGGGCCGGAGTACGAGTCGGAGTTGGTCGAGCGCTTCCTGGAGAAGCTCGACACGTCGGTCGACCAGCGGGTGCGCCGGCAGTTCGCCGAGCAGCAGATGCAGGTCGCGCGCGGCGCCACACCGTCCCGCCCGCAGTCCGCGCCGGGCAGCGGCTACGGCGAGCGCTTCGGCTTCGCCACCGTCTCCCTGGTCCTGGCGATACCGCTGTCCGCGATCGGCGCGGCCCATGCGGACCTGATCGGGATGCTGGTCAGCTGGGCCGGGATCGTCGGCGTCAATGTGCTGCACACCTCCGGCCTCTTCGGGTGGGCGCCCGGGAAGCGCAAGCGGGAGGCGGACGGGTGGGACTGAGCCGGCCGGCGCGGGGGCCCGCCCGCGGGGCGGTGCGGGGGCCGGTGCGCGGGGACCGCCGCACCCCGGCCGGGGCCGGGGGCGGGACGACGGCGGTCCCCGCGGGGGACGCGGACCGGGTCAGGGCCGGCCGTCGCGTCCGGGCGATCTGCGGAAGGTCCGGGAGCCGCTCCGGAAGTCCGTATCGCCACCGTCACCACTGTGCCGGGCCAGTGTTAAGCCCGTGCTGCGGGCACGTGACGCATACGTACATCTAGCGGTGTCCGCCCGTTTCCTGACGGTCGCTTGACGCCGGCTGTCCTCGGCGCCGCGCACCGCCCGTCCCGTGCGTCCCGCGCTACGCCTGCTTGGCCTCCCGTGCCAGGAAGGCGAGCAGGTCCTGCCGGCTCACCACGCCCGTCGGCTTGCCCTCGACGAGCACGATCGCCGCGTCCGCCTTCTCCAGGACCGCCATCAGGTCGCCGACCGGCTCGCCCGAGCCGACCTGCGGCAGCGGCGGGCACAGGTGCTTCTCCAGCGGGTCGGCGAGCGACGCGCGCTGTGCGAACAGCGCGTCCAGCAGCTCCCGCTCCACGACCGAGCCGACGACCTCCGCCGCCATCACGTCGGGGTGCCCGGCGCCCGGCTTGACGATCGGCATCTGCGAGACGCCGTACTCGCGCAGCACCTCGATGGCCTCGCCGACCGTCTCCTCCGGGTGCATGTGGACCAGCGAGGGCAGTGCGCCCTCCTTGTGCCGCAGCACGTCGCCGACGCGCGCCGCGGTACCGGCGTCCTCCAGGAAGCCGTAGTCCGCCATCCACTCGTCGTTGAAGATCTTGCTGAGGTAGCCGCGGCCGCTGTCCGGCAGCAGGACGACCACCACGTCGTCCTCACCGAGCCGCTCGGCGACCTCCAGGCCCGCCACGACCGCCATGCCGCAGGAGCCGCCGACCAGCAGGCCCTCCTCCTTGGCCAGGCGCCGGGTCATCTGGAAGGCGTCCTTGTCCGAGACCGGCACGATCTCGTCGGCGACCGTACGGTCGTAGGCGCTCGGCCAGAAGTCCTCACCGACGCCCTCGATCAGGTACGGACGGCCGGAGCCGCCGCTGTAGACCGAGCCCTCCGGGTCGGCGCCGACGACCTTCACCCGGCCCTCGCTGGCCTCCTTCAGGTAGCGGCCGGTGCCGCTGATGGTGCCGCCGGTGCCGACGCCCGCGACGAAATGAGTGATCTTTCCCTCGGTCTGTTCCCACAGCTCGGGACCGGTCGTCTCGTAGTGCGAACGCGGGTTGTTCGGGTTGCTGTACTGGTCGGGCTTCCAGGCGCCCGGCGTCTCACGGACCAGCCGGTCCGAGACGTTGTAGTACGAGTCCGGGTGCTCCGGGTCCACCGCCGTCGGGCAGACCACGACCTCGGCGCCGTACGCCCGCAGCACGTTGATCTTGTCGGTGGACACCTTGTCCGGGCAGACGAAGATGCACTTGTAGCCCTTCTGCTGGGCCACGATCGCCAGGCCCACCCCGGTGTTTCCCGAGGTCGGCTCCACGATGGTGCCGCCCGGCTTCAGCTCACCGGACTTCTCGGCGGCCTCGATCATCCGTACGGCGATCCGGTCCTTCACGGAGCCGCCCGGGTTGAAGTACTCGACCTTCACCAGGACGGTCGCCCGGATCCCTCGGGTGACGTTCCTGAGCTTCACCAGCGGGGTGTTGCCGACGAGCTCGATCATGGATTCGTAAAACTGCACGGTGGTCTCCGCTGTCGGGGGCGCGCTGTCCTGCGCCCATCCGACCAGCCTATTGCCCGCCCCTCATGGAGTCGCCGCGCGTTGCACGGCCCGCCCGACGGGGCACCACCTTGGTACGGCGCTCCGCACCGCCGCCGCCACGACGTCCCGCCCCACGCCCCGCGACCCGCCCTGCCGCCGACTCCGCCGCCGCTCCGATCCCGTCCGCCCGTCACTCCACACGCCACTCCACATTCCGCACCACGTTCCGCACCCTTTCGAAACCACATTTCGCACGCACTGCACGGGGAGGTGCCCGGCCTATGCCGATGACGATGTCCAGGGCGAGGGTGGCACGGCGGATCGCCACCGCCGCCGCGGTGGGCGGCGGTGGGATCGGTCTGCTCGGCGTGGCCGGTGTCGGCCTGCTGCTGACCGAGGTCCGCCTCGCCCGCCGTACGGTCGGCGGCTCCAGCGCCCAGCCGCCCCGCGCGGACGGCCGCTACGGCTCCGCCTTCGCCCACCGCACCGACCGGCCGCCGCTGCGCCTGGGCTTCCTCGGCGACTCCACGGCCGCCGGACAGGGCGTCCACCGCCCCCGGCAGACTCCGGGCGCACTGCTCGCCTCCGGCCTCGCCGCCGTCGCGGAACTGCCGGTCGACCTGCACAACGTGGCGCTGCCCGGCGCCCAGTCCGACGACCTCGACCGGCAGGTCACGCTCGTCCTGGCGGCGCCGGGGCCCGCGCCCGACGTCGCCGTCATCATGATCGGCGCCAACGACGTCACGCACCGGATGCCGCCGGCCCGCTCGGTGCGCCTGCTGTCCGACGCGGTCCGCCGGCTGCGCGAGGCGGGCTGCGCCGTGGTCGTCGGCACCTGCCCCGACCTGGGCACCATCGAGCCGGTCTACCAGCCGCTGCGCTGGGTCGCGCGCCGCCTGTCCCGGCAACTGGCCGCCGCGCAGACCATCGGCGTGGTGGCGCACGGCGCCCGTACGGTCTCGCTCGGCGACCTGCTGGGCCCCGAGTTCGAGGCGCACCCCCGCGAACTGTTCGGCCCCGACAACTACCACCCGTCCGCCGAGGGGTACGCCACCGCCGCGATGGCCGTACTGCCCACCCTCTGCGCCGCACTCGGCCTGTGGCCGGAAGAGGAGCACCCCGAGCCGTACCGCCGCGAGGGCATCCTCCCGGTCGCCGAGGCCGCCGCGCAGGCCGCGGACGAGGGCGGCACCGAAGTCACCGCCACCCGCGCCCCGTGGGCCCTGCTCAAACACCGCAGGCGGCGGCAGATCCCGACACCGGAGCCGACGGAAGCCACAGAGGAGACCACCCCGTCCCGGGGCACCCCCCAGCATTGACCCGCGGAGCCCGAGACCGAGCGAACCGAAAACGGCCCACCCAGCACGGGGGCCGCCCCGCCCAGCACCAGAATCAGCCCGTCCGGCGCTTGAGGCCAAGCCAAGCGAAACCCGCCCACCCAGCACCCGGGCCAGCCCGTCCGGCGCTTGAGGACGAGCGAAGCGAATATCAAGCCCGTCCGGCGCTTGAGGACGCCCGCCGCAGGCGCACCGCACCCGCAGACGCACACGCGGCGCACCACCCCACCAAACACCAGCCGAGCGCAGCGATAAGCACCCGCTTAGAAAAGAGTCCCGCATCACAAGCGCTACCGCGTGACCTCCGCCCTACGGCCGGGTAACTTCCCCCACAGCCCTGCCCGTCCTTCCTCTGGAGCCGTCATGCCCGAAGCCGTGATCGTTTCCGCTGCCCGCACCCCGATCGGCCGCGCCTTCAAGGGCTCCCTGAAGGACGTACGGCCGGACGACCTGACCGCCGGAATCATTCAGGCCGCCCTCGCCAAGGTCCCCGCCCTGGACCCGACGGACATCGACGACCTGATGCTCGGCTGCGGCCTGCCCGGCGGCGAGCAGGGGCACAACCTGGGCCGGATCGTCGCCGTGCAGATGGGCATGGACCACCTGCCCGGCTGTACGGTCACCCGCTACTGCTCGTCCTCCCTCCAGACGACCCGGATGGCGCTGCACGCCATCAAGGCGGGCGAGGGCGACGTCTTCGTCTCGGCCGGTGTCGAGACCGTCTCGCGCTCCGTGAAGGGCACCTCGGACGGGATGCCGGAGACCCACAACCCGCTGTTCGCGGACGCCGAGGCGCGCACCGCCGCCCGGGCCGAGCAGGAGGGCGCCGACTGGCACGACCCGCGCGCGGACGGCCTGCTGCCCGACCCGTACATCGCGATGGGGCAGACCGCGGAGAACCTGGCCCGCGCCAAGGGCGTCACCCGCCAGGACATGGACGAGTTCGGCGTACGGTCCCAGAACCTCGCCGAAGAGGCGATCAAGAACGGCTTCTGGGAGCGCGAGATCACCCCGGTGACCACGCCGGACGGCACGGTCGTCAGCAAGGACGACGGCCCCCGCGCGGGCGTCACCCTCGAAGGCGTGCAGGGCCTCAAGCCGGTCTTCCGCCCCGACGGCCTGGTGACGGCCGGCAACTGCTGCCCGCTCAACGACGGCGCCGCGGCCCTCGTGATCATGTCCGACACCAAGGCCCGCGAGCTGGGCCTGACGCCGCTCGCCCGGATCGTCTCGACCGGCGTCAGCGGCCTGTCGCCGGAGATCATGGGCCTCGGCCCGGTCGAGGCGTCCCGGCAGGCCCTGCGCCGCGCGGGCCTGGGGATCTCCGACATCGACCTGGTGGAGATCAACGAGGCGTTCGCCGCCCAGGTGATCCCCTCGTACCGGGACCTCGGCATCGACCTGGACCGGCTGAACGTCAACGGCGGCGCGATCGCCGTGGGCCACCCCTTCGGGATGACCGGCGCCCGCATCACCACCACCCTGATCAACTCCCTCCAGTGGCACGACAAGCAGTTCGGCCTGGAGACGATGTGCGTGGGCGGCGGCCAGGGCATGGCCATGGTCATCGAGCGCCTGAGCTGACCCCGGCCGGGCGGGCGCCGTCCACGGCGGACGGTGCCCGCCCCGCGGCTACGGTTGGTGCCCGCCCGCCGGTCGCGGACGGCCCGCCGCCGCGCGGACGCGCGCGCTCCCGCGACCGTCCGTGACCGCCGGTGTCCGTACCCCCCATCGGCGCCCCACCCGCACCCTGCGTCCCAACTGACGTACGCAGAGCGACCGTCGGTGAGCTGGGTCACCGGTTGACAAGATCGCGATCAAATCACCCCCAGGATTGTGACCAAACCCCTCACGAGGCCGCGTCACCGCAGGTCAGAGCGGCGTCACCCGAACGTAAGAGGACCGAATCCCCACCCGGTCGAGGACCTGCGGCACTGGGCCCGGTCGCCGACGGGCGGCAGCCTGATGTAGGAAGTCGGGGGACATTCTGCTAATGGGAGTACGTCAGTGAGCGCCATCACTCTTGCCCTGCTGCTGGCCGCGGCGGTCGCCGTGACCCTGGGAGCGGCCGCCCTGTACACCGCCCACGCGCTGCGCCGCCAGGTCGCCGGGCTGCGCGCCGAGCTCCTGGCCGCGTACGCGGAGGCCCGCGCCGAGGCGCGCGCGCAGACCGCCGCCGCGAGCATCCCAGCCGCCCGCACCACCCCGGACGCGGGGCACGCGCTCGCCGACATACGGGCCGCCGTCGCCGACGCGCTGGCCGAGGAGCGGGAGCGCGAACTCGCCGAGGCCCGCGCTTTCTGGGCCGCCCAGGAGGCCAGGGACGCCGCCGACGCCCCGTCCCTGATGGGCCCGCTGGACGGCGGCACCGACCACTTCGACCCGCACGAGCGCCTCGACGACGTGTACTTCCTGCCCCGGCAGGCGGACCTCGCCGGGCTGGAGCCGCTGCTCGGTCCGGACGCGCCGCACGCCGACGGGGCGGGCGCCCTGGAGCCGGTGGAGGCGCTGGAGAGCGAGGCCGCCGAGGAGGCGGAGGCCGCCGAGCTGGCCGCCGCGCGCCGGCGCCACCCCTCGCACCCGGACTTCACCCCGGCCCCCGCCGTCGGGGACCACGAGCGCACCGTCGGCCGTCTGGAGGAACTGGCCCGCGACCGCACCCCGCTCGCGGACGTCCGCCCCGGCCCGCTCGGCACCCTGGACGTCTACGTCTTCACCGACGGCACCACGATCTGCATGACGCCCGGCCACCGCGAGACCGCCGAGCGCGTCGCCGCGGCCCTGCGCGCGGGCAGCTCCCCCGTCCTGCTGGGCGGCTCCGGCATCTCCGGCGCCTACGCCCTGACCTTCTCCTGGGGCCCCGCCGCCACCGACAGCGTCTACATCCTCGCGGACCGCGTCATCGCGTCCCTCTGAAAGCCGCTCGCCGGACGATCCGGCCGGAAGCAGCCGTTCCCCGGGGGGCTCAGCAGCGCGCCGCGGCCCCCCGCACCAGCTCCACCGCCGCCGCCAGCGCGCGCTCGTCGCCGGCCGCGCGTACCGCCTCCACCAAATCGTGCCCGGCCACCGCCACTTGGTCGCCGACCGCGAACATCCCGGCGTCCGGCAGCTCCCGCGGCTCCCGCCCCGGCTCCTCGACGCGCTGCGCCCGTACCGCCAACTCGCGGGCCACGGCGAGCGCTTCCGCTGCCGCACCGCGCGCCAGGGCGCTCTGCGGCAGCGCCCGCAGGCGGTCGGCGAGGGCTTCCACGGCAGTCTGCAAAGGCGTCACGTCAAGCACAGGCCGAGCTTATGCGCCACTCCCGGGTGGTTGCCAACACCCCAACGGTCAGGCACGGTGGGCTGAAGGACCAGCATCGAACGCGTCCGGAGGCGCCGATGTCTCAACTCTTCTCCGAAGAGACCCACCGGAACCTGCTCTCCCGCATCCCCCACTGCACCGGCCGCGAAGTTTCCGACTGGCTTCGCACGGTAGATGAAGGCCCCGCTCTCTTCCGCTTCGAGGAGAAGGTCAGCTGGCTCCGGGGCGAGCACGATCTCGCCTACGGGCACGCCAAGGCAATCGTCCACGAGTACGACCTCAGGCGCGCCGCGCGCAAGCTTTAGCCGTGTCCGCCGGAAGACAGGCGAAGGGCCCGTGGGAACACCCACGGGCCCTTCGTCATGTCACCGGGTCACCGCGGCGGGCGTCGCCCGTCGCGGTGGCGGACCTCAGTCCCGGAGGATCGAGATCAGCCGCAGCAGCTCCATGTAGATCCACGCCAGCGTCACGGTCAGGCCGAACGCGGCCAGCCAGGACTCCTCGCGCGGAGCGCCGTAGGCGATGCCGTCCTCGACCTGCTTGAAGTCCATCGCCAGGCACAGCGCGCCGAGCACCACGCCGACGACACCGAAGAGGATGCCCAGGCCACCGCTGCGGAAGCCGAGGCCGTCACCGCCGCCGAAGGCCATGAACAGCACGTTGACGAACGACAGCAGCACGAAGCCGAGCAGCGCGATCATCAGGTAGCGCGTGAAGCGGGCGGTGACCCGCACGATGCGGGTCTTGTAGGCGACGAGCATCGCGACGAAGACCGCCATGGTGCCCATCACGGCCTGCATGGGCGCGCCGGCCAGCTTCGGCACGTCGTTGATCGCGCCGCTGAGCGCGCCGAGGAACAGGCCCTCGAACGCGGCATAGGTCAGGATCAGGGCCGGCGAGGGCTTGCGCTTGAAGGACTGGACGAACGCCAGCACCATCGCGATCAGCCCGGCGCCGACGGCGAAGCCGAGGCTCTTGGTCAGGAAGATCCAGCCGACGGCCGCACCGGCGATCACGGTGCCGAGCGTCATGCCGGTACGCAGCACGACGTCGTCCATCGTCATCCGACGGGTCTGCGGCGCGTACTGCGGCGTCTGGGTGCCCGGCGCGGCATCCTGGGCGTACGGGTTGCCGCCCTGGGCGTACGGGTTGGTCCCGGCGTAAGGGTTCGCTGCGGCCCCGGCCTGCGGCGGCGCGTCGAAGCCCGCGTAGCCGTTGTTGTCGCGGCTGAACCCCCGTCGCGAGAAGACCGGGTTGCTGCTCCTCATCTCACTCCTCCATGGCCGCCGTGCGCGGCCTTCCCACAAGGGTAATGGCTTGGCAAAAGCGCGTTCTAGTTCTTGAGCAGGATCTTCACCGCAACTTCGGGTGATCAATCCCGCCCGGGGACGATTCCCCCGGTGGATCACGTCCGTAGGACGTATGGGAGGCCGAGAAGGTGCCCGGACGCCGTTGAGGGACCGTACGCGGGCGGCGTGCGGTCCCTCAACGGGTTTCGGCGGCCGGTGACGGCCGCCGGACGGGTCACTGGTTGTTGACGCCGTTCTGGGAGAGGATCGGCAGCTTGTCGATGAGGTGCGACAGCGCCTGGTCCTGCTGGGACTCGGTCGAGTTCTCGACACACTGCTGGTGCTGGTCCGAGGACAGGATGTCCTGGACACCGACGTTGACCAGGGCCACGATGTTCTGCACGTTCGTGACCGGGATGCCGATGCACAGCTTGTTCAGCGAGTCACCGATGAGCGTGGCGTCCGGGCTCATGTCGCCCTCGGTGCCGCCGTTGCCGAATGCCTGCGCCGAGTGGTTGCCGTTCGCCGTTCCGGTGTTGCGGCCGTCGCCCACCGCCATGGCCTGCGGAGCGGCCGCCGCGGAGATACCGACCAGAGACGCAGCAACCGCCACGCTCGCCATCATCTTGTTCATCTCGAAACCCCTTCAGGAAATGAACTCCCATGACGAAGGGAGCCCTGTAAGAAACAACCCGGCACAGCCCGGAAAGTTGCGCATCATCACCCGAACAGATCGACATTCCAGCTCCCTGCCCGAAATCCCACTCTTCCGTGTGGGCTTTCGGCAGCACGTTCCGGGGACGATTCTCCCGGCCCCACCGAACAGTGAAAGGACAAGACTTACCGCATGGTCGCCCCCGTGGACGCGATGCGCGTGAAAGAAGAAATCGTCGCAGCGGTGCGCCGCGGCGACGACGCCGGCGTCGACACCCTGCTCGGTCGCTTCGCACGGGTCGCCGATCTGGAAGCGCTGATGAGTCTGCGCAGAGCGCTGCTGGAACGGCCGGACGAGACCGGCTGACACCGGTCTTTTCATCGGCGCCGGTTCCCGGCCGCCGGGAACCGGCTGTACGGAAAAGGGTCCGCGCTGCCGGGCGGCGGCATCGCGGACCCTCGTTCCGGTCACCCGGCGACGGCACCCGTCACTGGTTGTTGGTGCCGTTGACGGAGAGGACCGGCAGCTTGTCGATGAGGTGCGACAGCGGCCCGTCGCCCTGGACCTGGGTCGAGTTCTCGACGCACTGCTGCTTCTGGTCCGAGGACAGCAGGTCCTGCACACCGACGTTGACCAGGCCCACGACGTTCTGCACGTTGTCGATGGGCACCGCGATGCAGGGCTTGTTGAAGGAGCCCTGGATGAGCGCGAACTGCGGGCTCATGTTCCCCATCGTGGAGAAGTTGCCGTACGTCTGGGCCGCGCCGTTTCCGTTGACCGTGGTGACCTTGCGGTGGTCTCCGACGGCCGATGCTTCTGGGGCGGTGGCGGCCGCGATACCGACAATGGAAGCGGCCGTGGCCACTGTTGCCAGCGCCTTGTTGATCATATGTGATCCTTCGCGTTTCGGGATGCTCTTTACCCGGGGCAGTTTGCACAACTCGGTGTGACGAGCTTGGTTGTGCTCCATCACTCAAATGATTTCGCGTACAACTGAGCGGCACAGTCGTACAGCGGGCCGGGCCTTACTTCCTGGCCGGCTTGGCCACCTCGACGCCCCTGAGCCCCGGCGTCTTCTGCGTGACATCCCCGACGGTGTTCAGCAGCTTCTTGGTGGCGGGGGAACTCTGTAGATCACCGGAGGCGTTCTCGACGGTCCGGACCACCGGATCGAGCTGCCGGCCGTCCAGCTGCTTGTTCTTCAGCGCGTCCGCAAGGCCACCGTTCAGACTGAAACTCGGCACCTGCCCCGGTGCACCGGCGAAAACGGGGGACGCCGCTCCCAGAGCCATGACGGAACCGGCCAGAAACGCGGCCGTCTTCGCGTACTTCACTTTCCGCTGTCCTTTCCTGAGCGGTGTTGGCGGACGCCGCGGCGGAAATCGCCGCGCGGCCTCCCCGGCTCTCTCCGGACCACCGCTTTTTCGGTGTTCAACGATGTCGGACCGAAAGAGAAACCCATCCGTTTCACCACTTCCCGGCCCCCTCCGACGCGAAGGGCCCCGGCACGCTTGGCTGGCGCGCCGGGGCCTTTCGCTCCATCCACTGCTACCCGTTCGACGCGGTGCGTCAGTCGTTGACGCAGGTGTTGCCGAACGCCGGGTTCAGCAGACCGATGATGTCGATCGAGTTCCCACAGAGGTTGACCGGGATGTGGATCGGGATCTGGAGAACGTTGCCGGAGAGGACGCCGGGGGAGTTCTGGGCGGCGCCCGAGGTACCCGCGTCGGCGAACGCCGGAGTGGCGGCTCCAGCCGCCATGAGCGTTCCAGCAGCGACTGCGGCAACCTTCGCGTACTTCACTTTCAGCCCTTTCCGCAGCGGAGTCTGAAACGGTCACGTCCTTCGTGCCGCACGGGCGCCCTCTAGTTCGCCCGTAACACCGCTACCAATATGTCTAACGATTCGTCCGCGCCGACGAAACTCCTGCGAAGTCGATTTTCACGAGGAATCGCCCGAATGGTTCAGCGCGGCCCGGATAGAAGAGTGGGGTAATGCAGGGCCTGCTCGCGCTTTTGTGAAGCGCAAAGGCCCGAGCCGTTCAGGAGGAGAGAACCGACGCCCCGGGCCTTTTACGGCAGACCGGCTCAGCTGTTGTTGACGCCGTTCTCGGACAGCAGCGGGAGCTTGTCGATGATGTGCGACAGCGGCTGGTCGCCCTGCGCCTCGGTCGAGTTCTCGACACACTGCTGGTTCTGGTCCGAGGACAGGATGTCCTGCACGCCGACATTGACCAGGGCCACGATGTTCTGCACGTTCGTGATCGGGATGCCGATGCAGGGCTTGTTGAGCGTGCCTTCGATCAGGCTGAGCTGCGGCGACATGTCGCCCTCGGTGTTGGAGTTGCCGAAGGCCTGCCCCGCGCCGTTACCGTTGGCTGTCGACGTGCCACGACCGTCACCGACCGCCATGGCCTGCGGAGCCGCCATGGCCGAGACGCCGACGATGGACGCAGCTACGGCCGTCGTGGCCAGGAACTTCTTGATCACGATTCACCCTTCTCGAAGCGGAGTGCCCGTTTCCGGAGCGTCCTGGACAACTCGCGTCCGCCAGTTCAGTTTCGCCGGTTCACCCGAATGCCACGAAACCGTAGACACATATCACCGCGCTACCGTCCGCCCGGGAGCGCACGCCCCGAGCAAAAGTCCCGAACTTCGGGCCCCCCGCGCCAAAATCGCGAAAATGAGCGAAACCGCCATCGGCTCCGCCCACCGTGCCATTCCCCGTCCCGACTGCCATAATCCCGCCACACAGAGAAAGGCCCCGCGACACGCGGGGCCTTTCCTGGTCTCAGCGGGTGGGCAGGCTCGGGAGCCGCCCGTCCCGCGGAAGCCGGCTCACTGCTCGACGTTGCCGATCGCCAGGCCGACCTTGGTCACGTTCTTCTTGTACTTGAACTTGTACGTGTCGTTGTCGTTGTACGTGTACGCCTTGTTGTCGTTGTACTCGTTGTGCTCCTTGTGCACCCGGTCACAGTGGAACTTGCCGTACTTGGCACCGCAGTTGTTGCCGGCACTGAGGCGCGGCGCGTCGTCCCACGACGCGGCGGAGGCCAGGCCCGAGAGCGGGACGACGGCAAGGGCGGCGATGGCGAACGAGCCCGCGGTACGACCGATGAACTTGCGCATGCTTTCTCTCCTCGTGCGCAGAAATGTGACACGGGATGTCTACCGCGGCCGTATCCGATCGAACACGCGCTGCCATGTGATATATCTGTTCGGGTCCGAAGTGCGACCATTTGCAGCACCAGCGTTTCCCCCGTGGAAATGCTTGCGCTATCCACGGCGGGACGCATTCGCGCGGTGCGCCGAATGCGGGACCGGCCCGCGGGGCCCGGCGCCCGCCGGCGGCCCCGCGCGGCGGGCACGCCCCGTGCCGACGCCGGGGAACGGAGCGCCGCCCGGCACACTGGACGGAAACGGGGACACGCCCCGGGAGTCCGGCCGGGTCCGGGCGTACACGTGGAGGAGCGATGGCTCAAGGAAGGCGGCACCTGACGATCACCACGGTCGTCGACGCCGAGGAGTGCGCGGTCCTCCGGGTGGCCGGAGAACTGGACGTGCACGCGGAGCGGCAGTTCCTGGACGAGTCGGGGGCCGTGATCGCGGCCGGGCACCGGTTCCTGGTGCTGGACCTGACCGCGCTGCGGTTCTGCGACTCCCGCGGCCTGAACTGCCTCCTCGCCCTGGAGTGGCTGTGCCGGCGTATGAACGGCCGCCTGCTGCTCGCCTCCCTGGGCGTCCGCGTCCTGCACGTCCTCCTGGTCACCCGTGCCGTGGACGCCCTGGCATGCTTCCCGACCGTCGGCCACGCCCTGGCCGCCGTCCCCGAGGAGATCCGCCCGTCCTGGCCGCCGGGCGGAGCGGTGATCAACGACGGTGACGGCGGTGACGGCCGTAACGACACTGATGGAAGTGACGGCAGGGACGGCGACGGCGTCAAGAGCAGCGACCCGGACGCGTACCGGCCCGCCGACCGGGAGCGACCGCAGCAGGACAGCCGGGGCCGGTCCGCCCCGTAAGCGTCCGGGCGGCCCCCACGGGCCTCACCGGCCCCACGAGTCGTCGGCGTGCCGAGCCGGGCAGAACGCCGGACCGGTGGTCAAGTACTGTGCCCGGAGCCGGACTTGAACCGGCACGGCCCGAAGGCCAGCGAGGTTTAAGCTCGCCGTGTCTGCATTCCACCATCCGGGCCTGGGACCCCCCAATGCCACCTCGAAGGGGGCAGCACGAGCCTAGCCCGCAGTGCCGTCCGAACAGGGGCCCGTCTTCCCGAGGTTGTCTTATTTTATTGGCAACTGAGGGGTCATCAGCGGCTGGTACGGGCCTTCGGCACATGCCTGCGGCCCACCCCCGCCGCTCCGGCGCCTGCCGCGAGCCGTGTCCGGATTGACGGAAACTCGATGCCTTGCGTGCGCCCCCTCGAGCGCCCTTCCGCCCCCTGGCCCCTCGGGGTCCCCCTCATACCCAGGGATGACCGGCCGGGTCCGCGCTACGCCCCAGGGCTCCCCCAGGACCGGCTCGGGGGGTGACGTTGGCGTGCTCACGTCTCCCCCACGATGGACAAGGCCGCTTTCACCCGGCCTGCCACGGTCCCGACGTTCGACAGGAGTCCCTTCCCGTGACCACCCCCCACACCGGCGTTTCCACCGCCACCCGCGCCACTGTGGCCGCACGCGCCACGGATCTCACCAAGGTCTACGGACAGGACGAGACCCAGGTGGTCGCGTTGGACCAGGTGTCCGTGGAGTTCCGGCAGGCCGAGTTCACCGCGATCATGGGCCCCTCGGGGTCCGGCAAGTCCACCCTCATGCACTGCATGGCCGGACTGGACGCCATATCCCGCGGCTCGGCCCTGATCGGCGGCACGGAGCTGAACGGCCTGAAGGACAAGAAGCTCACCCAGCTCCGCCGCGACAAGATCGGCTTCATCTTCCAGGCGTTCAACCTGCTGCCGACGCTGACCGCGCTGGAGAACATCACGCTGCCGATGGACATCGCGGGCCGCAAGCCCGACCGGCAGTGGCTGGACCGCATCGTGCAGACCGTCGGCCTGTCCGGGCGGCTCAAGCACCGGCCCGCGCAGCTCTCCGGCGGCCAGCAGCAGCGCGTCGCGGTGGCCCGCGCGCTCGCCTCCCGGCCCGAGATCATCTTCGCCGACGAGCCGACCGGCAACCTCGACTCCCGCTCCGGCGCCGAGGTGCTCGGCTTCCTGCGCAATTCCGTACGGGAACTGGGGCAGACCGTGGTGATGGTGACCCACGACCCGGTGGCGGCGGCCTACGCGGACCGGGTGATCTTCCTCGCCGACGGCCGCATCGTCGACGACATGGCCGACCCGACCGCCGACCGGGTGCTGGAGCGCATGAAGGGCTTCGACGCCAGGGGCCGGGTCAGCTGACCCGCACCGGAAGCCCGCCGACCGCCCCACTCCCCCCAGGACCCACCATGTTCCGTACCGCCTTGCGCAACGTGCTCGCGCACAAGGCCCGGCTGCTGATGACCGTCCTCGCCGTCATGCTCGGCGTCGCCTTCGTCTCCGGCACCCTGGTCTTCACCTCCACCCTCTCCAACGCCACGCAGAAGAGCTCGCAGAAGGGCCTCGACGGCGTCGACGTGGCCGTCCAGCCGCACCGCTCGGACGCCGCCGACGCCGCGCCCGGCGAGGCCCCCGGGCTGAGCCAGGCGCTGCTCGACCAGGCCGGGAAGGTCCCCGGCGCGGCCGGTGCCACCGGCACCGTCGAGGGGTTCACCGCCATCGCCGACAAGAAGGGCCGGCAGGCCGGCAACGGCACCAGCGCCCGCGGCCGCAACTACTACCCCGGCGCGGACGGCAAGGACGCCCGCTTCCCGATGACGTCCGGCACCGCCCCCAAGGGCGCACACGAGATCGCACTGGACTCCGGGACCGCCGCGAAGACCGGCTACAAGGTCGGCGACACCGTACGGCTGTCCGTCGACGGCCCGGTCCGCGAGGCGAAGATCTCCGGCATCTTCACCACCGACGACGGCGCGGTCGCCACGGGCGGCAGCCTCGCGCTGTTCGACACCGCGACGGCGCAGAAGCTGTTCGCCGCGCCCGGCGAGTTCAGCGAGATCGACGTCAAGGCCGCGCCCGGCACCTCCCAGGACGCGCTGAAGGCCGCGGTCGACAAGGTGCTGCCGGACACCGCCGAGTCGGTCACCGGCAAGAAGATGGCCGACGACCAGGCCGAGATGATCGCCAAGAGCATGGACAGCATGAAGACCGTCCTGCTGGTCTTCGCCGGTATCGCGCTCTTCGTCGGCATCTTCATCATCGCCAACACCTTCACCATGCTGGTCGCCCAGCGCACCAAGGACCTGGCCCTGATGCGGGCGGTCGGCGCCAGCCGCCGCCAGGTCACCCGCTCGGTGCTGATCGAGGCGTTCGTGGTCGGCGCGGTGGCCGCCGTCACCGGCCTGCTGGCCGGTATCGGCATCGGCGCCGGGCTGCGGACGTTCACCGGCGCCCTGGGCACCGTCCCGGAGGGCCCGCTGGTCGTCGCCCCCTCCACCGTCGTCGTCTCGCTGCTGGTCGGCACCGTGGTCACGGTGCTCGCCGCCTGGCTGCCGAGCCGCCGCGCCGCGAAGATCCCGCCGGTCGCCGCGATGAACAGCGTCCACGCGGCGGCGACCACGAAGTCCCTGGTGGTGCGGAACACCATCGGCGCGGTCCTGGCCGGCGCGGGCATCGCCTGCGTGCTGGGCGCCACCGCGATCGGCACCGACGGCAAGGGGCTGATGGGGCTCGGCGCCGGGCTGCTCCTGATCGGTGTCTTCGTGCTGACGCCGCTGCTGTCCCGCCCGCTGATCGCGGCCGCCGCACCCGTCCTGCGCGTGTTCGGCATCTCGGGCAAGCTGGCCCGCCAGAACGCGGTGCGCAACCCGCGCCGTACGGCCGCCACGGCCTCCGCCCTGATGATCGGGCTCACCCTGGTCACCGGCCTGACCGTGATCGCGGGCAGTGTCCAGAAGGCCATCGACAAGATGGCGACCGACGCCCTGAAGGCCGACTACGTCGTCAGCATGGCCACCATGGGCCCGCTCTCCCCCGACGTGGCGAAGACGCTGGCGGCCGACCCGAAGGTCACCGCTTCCAGCCCGGTGCGCAGCGCCGACGCCCGGGTCGGCGGCGGGACGGAGTCCCTGACCGGGGTCGACGGCAGGACGATCGGCGAGCTGACGAACCTGAAGTTCACCGCTGGCTCCCTCGACGGGCTCGGCGCCCCGAAGACGAACCGGGCGGTCGTCGACAGCGACACCGCCGAGCAGCACGGCTGGCAGGTCGGCTCGTCCTTCGAGACGACCTTCGAGGACGGCAGGAAGGGCCGCCTCACCGTCTCCGGTGTCTTCGAGGGCAACAATCTGCTGCGGGGCATCCTGCTCGACACCTCCGTGCTCACCCCGCACCAGAAGCACCCCACCGACGCGCAGGTGCTGGTCAAGACGGCGGACGGCGCGAGCCAGGCCGCCAAGGACTCCCTGACCGAGACGCTCGGCAAGAACCCGGCGATCACCGTCAAGGACAAGAAGGACGTGTCCGAGAGCATCGCCCAGACGATCAACCTGATGCTGAACATGCTCTACGGGCTGCTCGCCATGGCCGTGGTCGTCGCGGTGCTCGGGGTGGTCAACACCCTGGCCATGTCGGTCTTCGAACGGTCGCAGGAGATCGGCATGCTGCGGGCGATCGGCCTGGACCGGGTCGGCATCAAGCGGATGGTGCGGCTGGAGTCGCTGGTGATCGCGCTGTTCGGCGGGGTCCTCGGCATCGGCCTGGGCGTCTTCTTCGGCTGGGCCGCCGGTGAGCTGATCGGCGGCTCGATGGCCGCCTACGAGCTGGTGCTCCCGTGGGGCCGGCTGGGCGTCTTCCTGGCGCTCGCCGCGGTGGTCGGCATGCTGGCCGCGCTGTGGCCGGCCCGCCGGGCCGCGAAGCTGAACATGCTGGAGGCGATCAAGGCCGAGTAGCGGCCGCCCGTACGGCGGCGCGCCGGTGCCCGTACCGCGCCGCAACGGTACGGGCACCGCACGACTCGACCCCGGTGGCCGGTCCGCTCCGCGCGGGCCGGCCACCGGGGTCGTCGTGTGCCGTACGGGGTCAGCCGCGCCAGTCGCGGCTGCGCAGCGGCAGCCCGGAGGCGCCGGAGTCCGGTGTGCGGACCGCGAGCACCTGGTTGACCCCGATCCGGTTCTGCTCGAAGGAGAGCGCGGAAGCGGCCATGTACAGCCGCCACACCCGGGCCCGGCCCGGCGTCGTCAGCCGCACCGCCTCCTTCCAGTGCGCCTCCAGGTTGGCCACCCAGGCGCGCAGCGTCAGCGCGTAGTGCTCGCGGATCGCCTCCACGTCCCGCACCTCGAACCCGGCGTCCTCCAACTGCCCGACGGTGCGGCCGACCGGGGCCAGCTCGCCGTCCGGGAAGACGTACCGGTCGATGAACTCGTCGACGTGGTAGGCGTCCTCGTCCGCCAGCGGGCGGCGGGCGATCTGGTGGTTGAGCAGCCGCCCGCCGGGCTTGAGGAGCGCGTACAGGTCGGCGGCGTACTCGGCGTAGCGGGCGCGGCCGACGTGCTCGGCCATGCCGATCGAGGAGATCGCGTCGAACGGCTCGTCGTGGACCTCGCGGTAGTCCTGGACGCGGATCTCGACACGGTCCGCGAGGCCGGCCTCGGCGACGCGCTTGCGGCCGTAGGTGGCCTGCTCCTCGGAGAGGGTGATGCCGACGACCCGTACGCCGTACTCGCGGGCGGCGTGCAGGGCCATCGAGCCCCAGCCGCAGCCGACGTCCAGCAGCCGCTCGCCCTCCTTGAGGCCCAGCTTGCGGCAGATCAGGTCCAGCTTGTCGCGCTGGGCCTCTTCCAGGGTGGCGTCCGGGCTCTCCCAGTACGCGCACGAATAGACCATGGACGGGCCGAGCACCAGCTCGTAGAAGTCGTTGCCGACGTCGTAGTGGTGGCTGATGGCCTCCTTGTCACGGCGCAGCGTGTGCAGCGGGCCGTGGCTCTTGGGGGCCTCCTCGGCCGGCGGCTTGGGCGGTACGGGAAGGCCCGCCAGGGCCACCAGGTCACGGGCGGCGGCACGGATCTCCGGCCTGACCAGGGCCCGCAGGGCGGCGGCACGCTGCGGCTTGTCCGCCGCCGTACCGCGCTCCCACACCATCCCCGACAACAGGTCCAGCGCCTCGTACAGGTCGCCGTCCACATCGATCTCACCGGCCACCCAAGCGCGCGCCAAGCCCAACTCCCCCGGCTTGAACATGAGGCGGCGCAGGGCGCGACGGTGGCGGACGACGAGGGTGGGGGCGCCCGGCGGGCCGTACTCGCTGCGGTCCCAGGCGCGGATACGGACCGGGAGCGGGGCTCCCAGCACCTCCTCGGCGAGCTTGGAGAGCCGTCCAGCGGCGTCGGCCATGTCGCACACCTCCGTGTTGACGAGAAGGGCGAAGACAGTTTCACCCACCATGTAAACGCCGTCCGGGCGCCCGCTAGTCCCGTTCGTTCGTAAGGGAACAGCAAAACGACCGCGCTTCGCCACAACGAATACGCCGAAGGGGCGGCCGCACCACGGATGGCGGCCGCCCCTTCGGCGGTGGTGTACGGGTGACGTCCGCTGCCGGACGTCACTCCCGACGGAAGGTCAGGAGGCCTTGGCCTCCGCCTTGTCGCCGCTCTTCGCCTTGTCGTCGGCCGCGGCGGCGGGCGCCGGGGCCGGCTTGGCGGCCTCGTAGAACTCCTCGCGCGGGTTCTCCATGGCGCCGAGCGAGGTGATCTCGCGCTTGAGGAACATGCCGAGGGTCCAGTCGGCGAAGACGCGGATCTTGCGGTTGAAGGTCGGCATCGCCATGCCGTGGTACGCGCGGTGCATGTACCAGGCCAGCCGGCCCTTCAGCTTGATCTTGGTCTTGCCGAGGACGATCATCGCGACGCCCTTGTGCAGGCCCAGGCCCGCGACCGCGCCCTTGTTGGCGTGGCTGTACTCCTTCTGCGGGAAGCCCCGCATGCCGGAGATCACGTTGTCGCCGAGGACCTTGGCCTGGCGGAGCGCGTGCTGGGCGTTCGGCGGGCACCAGGCGTTCTCGTTGCCGGCCTTGCGGCCGACCAGGTCCGGGACCTGGGCGTTGTCGCCCGCGGCCCAGATGTAGTCGGTGCCCTGCACCTGGAGGGTGGCCTGGGTGTCCACGTGGCCGCGCGGGCCCAGCGGGAGACCGAAGCGGGAGAGCGCCGGGTTCGGCTTGACGCCCGCGGTCCACACGATGGTGTTGGAGTCGACCTCCAGGTCGTTGCTCAGCACCACGTGGCCGTCGACGCAGGACTTGGTGCTGGTGCCGAGGTAGACCTCGACCCCGCGGCTCTCCAGGTGCTCCTTGCCGTAGGCGCCGAGCTTGGGGCCGACCTCGGGGAGGATCTTGTCGGCCACGTCGACCAGCAGGAAGCGCATGTCTTCGCGCTTGACGTTGTTGTAGTACTTCGCGGCGTCGCGGGCCATGTCCTCGACCTCGCCGACGGTCTCCGCGCCGGCGAAGCCACCGCCGACGAAGACGAAGGTCAACGCCTTGCGGCGGACCTCTTCGTCGGTCGTGGAGTCGGCCTTGTCCAACTGCTCCAGGACGTGGTTGCGCAGGCCGATGGCCTCCTCGATGCCCTTCATGCCGATGCCGTTCTCGGCGAGGCCGGGGATCGGGAAGGTACGGGAGACCGCGCCCATCGCGATGACCAGGTAGTCGAAGGGCAGCTCGTACGCCTCGCCGACCAGCGGCGAGATCGTGGCGACCTTGCGGTCCTGATCGATGGTGGTGACGCGGCCGGTGAGGACCTCCGCCTTCGGGAGCACGCGTCGCAGCGGCACCACGACGTGGCGGGGAGAGATGCTGCCGGCAGCAGCTTCAGGGAGGAAGGGCTGGTACGTCATGTACGAGCGCGGGTCGACGACCGTGACCGTCGCCTCGCCGTACCGCATCTTCTTGAGGATGCGGCGTGCCGCGTACAAACCTACGTACCCACCGCCTACAACGAGGATCCTGGGACGCTCCGTGGTGCTCATGCAATCGAGTATCCACCCCGACCCGGGGCACCCCTCGTGAGCCCCTTCACAAGGTTCCGAAGGTCATCTGCTACACTCCGCGCCCCCGTGATCGACGCCATACCCCCAAGAGGGAACCACGCTACCCTCCGAAGCGTTGGAAACCCCTTTTGATCAGGGATTGCGCCCTCCGGCCCCGGTGGACCACACGGTGCGTAAGGATCTCTTTAACACCACTGAAACCGCACATTTTTGCGACCTCAGGGGCCTACGGCTCCAGAACTAGGGCCAGGCGACCGGTTTCTCCCGCCCGTTGGGCCCTTTTTCATGTGAAGAGTTTCACGAACTTTCTCGCGGAAGGGGCCGTTCACCCCCGAAGAAGACCCCGCCAGGCCCTGCCGCGAGCCCGCACGAGGAGCTGCCCACCCCCTCCACGACGGCCGCGGCACCATCCCGTCGGGCCACCTCCGCCCCCCGTCGCCTCAGCGCAGGAACACCCGCTGCCAGTCGGCAGAACTCATCCCCTGCGCGGCTTCCGCAAGCTCGACCGCCGAAGCGGTCTTCAACTTCGCCCGCGTGCTGTCCACCCCACTCCTGGGCGTTGCGGTAGCCCTGTTCGAGGTACTCGATCCCCTGGATCATGCACTCCAGCTCGTCCGCGTCGTGCGCGACCGCGACCTCCAGGGAGTCACCGTTCGCATAGTCCTCGACCACCGCCCGGACACCCGCCGCGACCGCCGGATGGGCGTCGGCGACCTGATCGGCCGTGACGTCCTCGCTCTTCGCCGCCTTCAGATAGCGCCGGCCGACCCACGGGATGTCGCCGACCCGCGTCTCCTGTGTGTCGTGAAACGTGCACATCAGCGCGACCTTCGCCGGATCGGCGCCTTCCATCATCGCCAGCACGGCACCGATGACCGCCGTACGGAAACTGTGCTCGGCGATCGTCTCCGGGTCCCCGTATTGCACGGCGTCGAGCTCGCGCCGGGACTGCCTGGAACCGGTGCCGCTGTCGAGCAGGCGCTCGCCCCGGTGCCGCAGGTCTACGACGAGTCCGGGATGAGCGGCCGGAGCCCCCGGACGAGCCACGATCAGCGCCCACACCGAGTGGATGTTCAGATCCACGCAGCCGAGACCGGGGGCGAGGCGATCCGCGAGGCTGCGGAGCAGCGCGCCCGCGTCCCACACCGGCGTGCGGTCCGCCATGAAGGAATCGTCGGACCTCAGGAGAGGGCCGGAGAGATGGGAGACGGTCCGCGCCTGCACGGTGTGGTCGCCGGGGCCGCGGAAGGGCCTTGGGGGTTACCCCGGTAAGCACCCAAGCGATCATGTGGACGGCCGTCCGTGTGCACACCCATCCGGACAGCGGGTGGCTGCGGAACGCGTCCACCGTGCCGGAGCAGGTGGCGGCGGATCCGCAAGAACTGAGCGGACAGCACGGCCGCCAGCGACCGGCGGCCGGACTCCCAGCCCTGGACGGTCGCGAGGTCCACGTCCAGCAACTCGGCCAGGCCATGCTGTGTGCAGGGAATGCGTTCTCGGGTGGCCTTGAAGAGGTGCCCCGTGATGCCCCCCGAGACCGGACCGGCTGCGGAGAACCCGCACCCCCGTCAGCCTTTCCGGGCCGATCGGCGAACGCATCGACGTCATGGCTCGCTCCCGTGTGCGGGGGCCGCGAACAGCTCCTAGCGTGCGGCAGTTTCCCGGGACCAGCATCCGTGTCCACAGCGCCGCTCCGGGGATTCCTGAGCGACGCGCAGATGCCCGAAATGCTCGGACGTATGCGCGCGAGGCGATCGAAGCGGCCGTCCCCGACATCTCCGGGAGCAGCCTCGCGGACGTAATCGGGTGCTCGTGGGCATGACGGGAGTCCGTGCGGTTCGTGGGGCTCCGAGGGGCCGTAAGCGGTAGCGTCCGCGACGGGCCGCCCGGTCTCGGGCCGGGCGGGGAGTATCACGCGCAGCACCAGGCGATGCCGTGGAGCATCGCCTCCCAACGCAACTCCCGACGAACGCCGCGTGTACACGCGACTGCGTACACTGACCTCATGGCTGAGAACACCGTGACCGTAAGGGAAGCCCGCGCGCACCTTGCCGACCACATCAACCGGGCGGAGGGAGGTGTCCCGACTGTCATTACGCGCAATGGCGCCCCGGTGGCGGCCGTGGTGCCGATCTCTGACTTCGAAGCGTTGGAGGAAGCGGCCGACGTGATGCTGGCGCGCGAGGCCGAAGCGGTGCTGGCCGAGGGAGGCAGCACCGTGACCATGGCGGAACTGCTCGCGGACCTGTTCACCGAGCAGGACGGCGAGACGGCGTGAAGTACGCCTTCCGGTTCACCACAGCGGCGCAGCGGAAACTCCGGACCATCAGCCGACCCGACGCCATGCGCATCCTGACCGCGCTGACCGCACTCGGTGACGACCCGTACCGCCAGGACGCCGACGTCAAGAAGCTCACCGGCCCGTCAGGGCTCTACCGGCTCCGGGTCGGAAGCTACCGGGTCGCCTACCAGATCAACGAGGGTGAACTCGTCGTCCTCGTCGTCAAGGTGGGCGACCGGCGGGACGTCTACCGCAACCTGTAGGGACTCAGGCCAAGGACCAGGCGATCCCGTCCAGGATGTCGTGTTCCGAGACGACGACCTCGTCCGCGCCCACCCGTTCCATGATCGACAGGAGGACGAGGGCGCCCGCGCCGATGACGTCGACGCGGCCCGGGTGCAGGGAGGGGATGGCGGCGCGGTCCGCGTGGGTGGCGGTCAGGAGGTGGTGGGTGATCTCGCGGACCCTGGTCAGCGGGATGCGCGCGTGGTGGATGGCCTCGGAGTCGTAACCGGGCAGGTCCAGGGCGATGGCGGCGACCGTGGTCACCGAGCCGGCCAGGCCGACGAGGGTGGCGGCCCGGTCCAGGGGGACGGACTGTGCCGCCTCGTCCAGGGCGCGGGCGATGTCCGACCTCATGGCGCTGATCTGCTCGTCGCCGGGCGGGTCGACGATCTCGCCGTCCCGTACGAGGTGCCGTTCGGTCATCCGGACGCAGCCGATGTCCACGGAGCGGGCGGCGTCCACCGCGCCGGAGCCGAGGACGAACTCGGTGGAGCCGCCGCCGATGTCCACCACCAGGTACGGGGTGTCGAGGCCGGTGCGGCCGGTCAGCTCCTTGGTGGCGCCGGTGAAGGAGAACTCCGCCTCCTGGTCGCCGGTGATCACCTCGGGCTCGACGCCCAGGATGTCCACCACACCGCGCACGAAGTCGTCGCGGTTCTCGGCGTCGCGGGAGGCGGAGGTGGCGACGAAGCGGACGGTCTCGGCGCCCAGCTCCTCGATGACCGCGGCGTACTCGCGGCAGGCCGCGAAGGTGCGCTCCAGGGCCTCGGGAGCGAGCCGGCCGGTACGGTCCACGCCCTGGCCCAGCCGCACGATCGTCATCCGGCGGTCCAGGTCCTTCAGCTCGCCGGTCGCCGGGTCGAGGTCGGCGACGAGCAGGCGGATGGAGTTGGTGCCGCAGTCGACGGCCGCTACGCGCTTCATGCGGTCGGGTCTCCTTCGTCCTCGGTGGTGTCCGTGCAGGGGGTCACGCAGGGGCCCTTGCGCCACCACGCCGGCAGCATCGCCAGCGCCTCGTCGCCGAGCGGGTTGACGCCGGGGCCGGCGGCGAGCGAGTGGCCGACCAGGACGTGCAGGCACTTGACCCGGTCGGGCATGCCGCCCGCGCTCGGGAAGTTCTTGAGCTCCTCGATGGCGTCCCGGCGGCGGATGTAGTCCTCGTGGGCGGCCCGGTACCGGTCGGCCAGCTCCGGGTCCGTGGCCAGCCGCTCGGTCATCTCCTTCATCACGCCGTTGGCCTCCAGCGTGCCGATCGCGGAGGCCGCGCGCGGGCAGGTGAGGTAGTAGAGCGTGGGGAAGGGGGTGCCGTCCTCCAGGCGCGGGGCCGTCTCGACGACGTCCGGCTGGCCGCAGGGGCAGCGGTGCGCGATGGCGCGCAGGCCGCGCGGCGGGCGGCCGAGCTGTTCCTTGAAGGCCGCGATGTCCGCGTCGGTGGGCTCGGTGCGCTCGGTCTGCGGCGGGGGCATGAGGTGTTCAGACACGGACGTGGGTGCTTTCGGTCGTGGCGGTGGTGGAGGACGGCGGCGCCGTACGGCGGGCCGGGCCGGGCGCGCGCACGGGACAGGCTACTTGTCGGCGGCGTCCAGGCCGTTCCAGATGTTGTCGTACCAGGGATCTTCGGTGGCGGCCCGGCCGGTGCGCCGCTTTCCCGTGCCGGACCCGTCCTGGACGATGAAGCCGGTCTCGCCGGGCCGGACGTAGTGCAGGTGCAGCCGCGCCTGCTGCCGTACGTACTCCGGGTCCTGCCAGCGGGCCTTCTCGTCGCGCAGCTCGTCGGCGCGCAACTGGGCCTCGGCGGCCTGGCGGCGCTGGTCGGCGATCTCGGCGCGCTGCGAGATGTACTGCCGGGTGGGGTACGCGAGGGCGACGACCAGGGAGCACAGCACCAGCGCGAGCAGCGCCGCACGGCCGGTCAGGCGGCCCCGGCGGGGCCGGCCGGCGCTCTGGACGCGGGCGGCGGCCTGCTCGCCGAGCGCCTTGAGCCGGGTCGCGGTGGAGAACCGTTCCGCGGACACGTCGCCTCCCCTGGATCACCGGGCCCGGGACGGCCCGGCCCGCAGCACGTACGTCCCCGGCAACGGTACGGGACCGCTGCCGGGGACGTACGTATTCACGGCTTCCGGGGCCGTTCGCGGCCCGCGGGGCTTCAGCCCCCGCTCGTGCCGGTCAGTCCGCGACGCGGAACCGCGGGAAGGCGGAGCGGCCGGCGTAGACCGCCGCGTCGTCGAGGATCTCCTCGATGCGCAGGAGCTGGTTGTACTTGGCGACGCGCTCGGAGCGGGCCGGGGCGCCGGTCTTGATCTGGCCGCAGTTGGTGGCGACGGCCAGGTCGGCGATGGTGACGTCCTCGGTCTCGCCGGAGCGGTGCGACATCATGCACTTGAAGCCGTTGCGCTGGGCCAGCTCGACGGCGTCCAGGGTCTCGGTCAGCGAACCGATCTGGTTGACCTTGACCAGCAGGGCGTTGGCCGAGTTCTCCTCGATGCCGCGGGCCAGGCGCTCCGGGTTGGTGACGAACAGGTCGTCGCCGACCAGCTGCACCTTGGAGCCCAGGCGCTCGGTGATGACGTTCCAGCCGGCCCAGTCGTCCTCGAACAGCGGGTCCTCGATGGAGACCAGCGGGTAGGCGGCGACGAGCTCCTCGTAGTACGAGGTCATCTGCTCGGCGGTGCGCTGCTCGCCCTCGAACTCGTAGACGCCGTCCTTGTAGAACTCGGAGGCGGCGACGTCGAGCGCCAGCGCGATGTCCTGGCCGGGGGTGTAGCCGGCTTCCTTGATCGCTTCGAGGATCAGGTCCAGGGCCTCGCGGTTGGAGCCCAGGTTCGGGGCGAAGCCGCCCTCGTCGCCCAGGCCGGTGGCCAGGCCCTTGCCCTTCAGGACCTTCTTGAGGGTGTGGTAGACCTCGGTGCCCCAGCGCAGCGCCTCGGAGAAGGACTCCGCGCCGATCGGGGCGATCATGAATTCCTGGATGTCCACGTTGGAGTCGGCGTGCGAGCCGCCGTTCAGGATGTTCATCATCGGGACCGGCAGCACGTGGGCGTTCGGGCCGCCGAGGTAGCGGAACAGCGGCAGGTCGCTGGCCTCGGAGGCGGCGTGCGCGACGGCCAGGGAGACGCCGAGGATGGCGTTGGCGCCGAGCGAGCCCTTGTTGTCGGTGGCGTCCAGGTCGAACATGGCCTGGTCGATCAGGCGCTGCTCGGTGGCGTCGTAGCCGACGAGCTCCGGGCCGATCTGCTCGATGACCGCGAGGACGGCCTTCTCCACGCCCTTGCCCTGGTAGCGGGCCGGGTCACCGTCGCGCAGCTCGATGGCCTCGAAGGCGCCGGTCGAGGCGCCGGACGGGACGGCGGCACGGCCGGTGCTGCCGTCGTCGAGGCCGACCTCGACCTCGACCGTGGGGTTGCCTCGCGAGTCGAGGATCTCGCGAGCTACGACGACGTCGATGGACGGCACGTTGTCTCCTTCATGGGTGTCTGGAGTTCTGCAGCACGAGCCTAACGGCCTCCGGGGGTTCCGCTCGCCGCCAGCCCGGCCCTCGGGCCGAATACACCCACAAAGGCCCTGTTCACGGGACGTATGGGTGCAATGTTCGCTGAAGGGAGAAGTCGGCGGACGGGGGCGGGGCGGGTCCGGCGGAGCGGCCGGGACGGTGGCCTCCAGGGCCCTGGGCGGGTCCTGGACGGGCCCGGCCGGGGCTCGTGGCCCGGGGGGCCGGGGAACGGGAGAAGCCCCGCCGCGGCGCCTGCGGGGGACAGGCGCCGTGACGGGGCAGTCTCACGGGAAGAGCGGATTCCCGGGGTGAGCGGCTTCCGGGGAGCCGGGCCGCCCGTACGTACCGCCGTACGTACGGAGTGCCACGGTCACCCGGGATCTCTCAGGACCGGAGCCGGCTCAGACGGCCAGCTTCTGGCCCGGGAAGATCAGGTTGGGGTTGCCGCCGATGACGGACTTGTTGTTCGCGTAGACCGACTTCCAGTTCTTGCCGTGGGAAGCGGCGATCTTGGCGAGGGTGTCACCGGACTTCACGGTGTAGTTGCCCTCGGGGTTCGACTTCGGCGTGGACTTCTGGGCCGGGGCCGGGGTCTTGCGGGCCAGCTCCTCGCCCTGCTTGCGGGCCTCGGAGCGCGAGGTGTTCTGCGGGGCGGAGTAGGAGCGCTTCGACTTGTACGACTTGTGCGAGCTGCTGCCCTGCGACGAGCCGCCGTCGGCCTTGGCGTTCGCGTTGCCCTGGCCGAGGTGGCCGCCGGCGCAGGTCCAGGCACCCGGGCCCTGGATGGCGAGCAGGCGCTCGGCCGCGGCGATCTGCTGGCTCTTGCTGGCCTGGTCGGCGCGCGGGGCGTACTGGGTACCGCCGGCGGCGGCCCAGCTGGAGTTCGAGAACTGCAGGCCACCGTAGTAGCCGTTACCGGTGTTGATCGACCAGTTGCCACCGGACTCGCACTGGGCGACGGCGTCCCAGTTGTTGCCCGCGGCGGAGGCAGAGGTGGCGCCCATCAGCGGGACGGCCACAGCGGCACCGGCGACGCCCGCCAGCGTGGCGACGCGGACGGCCTTGGAGGGACGACGGTGCTTGCCCTTGGTGTTCAGCATGGTTGTTCCTCACCGACGCCTGCGAGGTGAGCTGTCGGGTTCGGGCCATGTGAGTTGCCCGGCCGTGTGTGCTTCACACATGGCTTCACCCCTAGCCGGTTGGACCCGCTTCCGCGGGCGGGGCCGGCGCTTACCTTGGGTCCCCCGCTCCTGCCTTCGGCGCTCTCGCGTCGAGTGACCTCCGACCACCGGCAGGATTCGGCGTGCGATCGAAGGGCCCGCTTTGGCGAGCGATGAAGACGGTAAACAGGAACACCCCGCGGGTTCAAACCCCTACATCTGAGGCCAGTTGACCCCCAGACATCACAGGATCATCACATTTCCGCAGGTCGCCGCAGGTTTGGAAACAACGGACGGGACGGTCACCGCGGTCCCGAACGAGATCCATGTCTCACTTTCACCAAAGCGGGCAAATACCTGCGAACTATCCCTGCTGGTCTCCGAGCTCAAGGCGCTGACCAGGGTGGATAAGGTCCGGATCGCCCCCGATGACGCCTTTGTTGGCCGCGTAGAGCGCCGGCCAGCCCCCGGTGACCCCGCGGTCCGCCGCGATGACTGACAGGTTGTCACCGGGCCGCACGGTGTAGTCGCCCGGCGCGCCCGGGTCCGTACGGTGCGCGTCGCCGCCCCGCGAGGGGTGCCCCCCGCCGGACCGGCCCGCGTCGCCGGAGCCCGTGCCCCCGCCGGCACCCGTGTCCGCGCCCGTACCCGCACCCGTGCCGGGCTGCTCGGCGGGCCGGCCGCGGTGCTTGCCCTGCGACGGGGGCGCGGTGGGGCTCGTGGAGGCGCCGTCGTCCGGGGTGGCCGGGCCGGTGGGCCGCGACGGGTCCTGCGTACGGCCCGTGCCGGACGGATCCGGCGTACGGGACGGGTCCGGGGTGCCGGCCGGACCGGTGGGCGACGGCTTCGGCTCCGGGGTGCGCGTACCGCCGGATCCCGGCGTCCCGGACGGCTTGGACGGCTTGGACGGCTCGGACGAGGGCGGCGGGGTGGACGGGGACGGCGAGGAGGGCTCCGGGGACGGCGTCGCCGTACCGCCCGGGTCGACGTCCGGCCCGCTGCCCCCCTGCTTGAGCCCCGCGTTCACCGCGCAGCTCGGCCAGGTGTCGGGGCCGCGCGCGGCGAGGATCGACTCGGCGACGGCTATCTGCTGCGACCGGCTGGCCAGGTCGGGGCGCGAGGCGTACGACGGGCCGCCGTAGCGGTCCCACATCTCCTGGGTGAGCTGGAGCCCGCCGTAGAACCCGTTGCCGGCGTTGGCGCTCCACACCCCGCTGCTCTCGCACTGCGCGACGCGGTCCCAGGTGGCCGCGTCGGCGGCGTTGGCGCTGCTCGCGGCGAGCAGGGGCATGGCGAGGGCGCCGCCGGCGACTCCCGCCGTGACGAAGATGGCCGGAGCCTGGCGGGGGCGTCGGTGACGGCCGTTCCCGGAGCGCATGCGGTTGCCTTTCGAGCGGCGGTTGAGTTGTCGTCGAGAGGCCGGCACCGTCGGCTGCGTGGCCCGTGCGCTGCCGCGCCGCCCGCCCCGGCCTTTCAAACGGTTGAAAGTAGCGGGACGGCCCGTCCGTCACAAGCCGGTGTAGCGGAGATCACGCGCAGGTCACGGCCTGACGGGATGTCATGTACAGCGGGTGCGCGGAACCGCGTGTACGGGTACCGCGTCATCTCTGTACGGGGGTGAACTCCACCGGCAGGGCCCGCAGCCCGCGCATGATCAGTCCGCCGCGCCAGCGCAGTTCGTCCGGGTCGGCGCCGAGCCGGAGGTCCGGCAGCCGGTTCAGCAGGGTGGCTATCGCGGTCTGCCCTTCGAGGCGGGCCAGCGGCGCGCCCAGGCAGTAGTGGATGCCGTGGCCGTATCCGAGGTGCTGGTTGTCGCGGCGGGACAGGTCCAGGACGTCCGGCCCCGGGAAACGCCCGGGGTCGCGGTCGGCGGCGGCCAGGACGACCAGGACCGGGTCGCCCTCGGCGATCCGCTGCCCGCCGAGGGTGAGGTCCCGGGTGGCGAAGCGCCAGGTGGCCAGCTCGACCGGGCCGTCGTAGCGCAGCAGCTCCTCGACGCCGGTGGCGAGCAGCTCCTCGTCGCCCTCGGCGGCGGCCTTCTGGAGCAACTGCCGCTGCTCGGGGTGGCGCAGCAACTGGTACACGCCGTTGCCGATGAGGTTGACGGTGGTCTCGAAGCCGGCGAACAGGAGGATGAAGGCCATCGCGGCGGCCTCGTTCTCGGTCAGGTGCTCGCCGTGGTCGGAGGCGCGGATCAGGCCGGAGATCAGGTCGTCGGCGCCTTCGTCGCCCAGCGACTCGCGCTTGCGGTGGATCAGCTCGGCGAGGTAGCCGCGCATCTTCTTCACCGACCGGGCGACGCCGCCGCGCGGCCCGCCGCCGTGCCGGATCATCATCCCGGCCCAGTCGCGGAAGTCGTCCTGGTCCTCGCGCGGGACGCCGAGCAGGTCGCAGATGGCGTAGATGGGCAGCGGGAAGGCGAACTCGTGGATGAGGTCGGCCTCGCCGCGCTCCGCGAAGGAGTCGATGAACGCGTCGGTCAGTTCCTGTACGCGCGGCGCGAACCGGGCGATGCGGCGCGGGGTGAACGCCTTGGAGACCAGCCGGCGCAGCCGGGTGTGGTCCGGCGGGTCGATGTTGAGCAGATGGGTCATCAGGTTCGCGCCGCGTTCGCCGGGGATGCCGACCTTGCCCTTGCCGTGCGCGGCCTCGCTGTGGTGCACCGGGTTCTTCGACAGCCGGGTGTCGGCGAGCGCCTGCCGCGCGTCCGTGTACCGGGTCACCAGCCAGGCCTCGACGCCGCTGGGCAGCCGTGTCCGGTGTACGGGCGCGTGCTCGCGCAGCCAGGCGTACGCCGGGTACGGGTCGGAGGCGAACTCCCAGGTGAACAGTTCCGGGCAGGCGGGGGCGGCCGCGGGGCCGGTCACGGGGCAGGCGGGCCCGGCCCCGGAGGGGTCGGCGGGCCGCTCGCCGGCGGGGAGACCGGCAGCGGGGTCGGCGGGAGATTCGGCGGGGAGAGGGGTCTGCGGGCGCACCCCTCGACGTTAACCCCCGCCGAAGGACCCGCTGTGCCCGTCCTGCCAGCGCTTGCGCTCCCGGTCCTGGTCGTCGCCGTGCCGGGTGGGGGCGTTGCCGTAGTCCGGCAGTTCGTGCGGGGTCAGCCGGTGGTCGCCGTCGCGCGGCACCTCGTTCGGGTCGCGCAGCTCGCTCTCGTACCCGGTCGGGTTCTTGGGCGGTGTCGGCTGGGTCTCCGGCTCGGGCGGGTCGGGCTCACGGTCCCGGCGGCGCCTGCCGTAGACCACGGCGAGGATCAGCCCCGCGACGATGACGATCCCGGCGATCAGCGGACCGGTGCCGACGACCATGTCCCGCGTGAAGTCCACGGCCTGCTGGACGGAGGTCACGTCCTGGGCCGGTGTGGTCGAAGCGATCGTTGCTGCCATTGGACCCGGGTACCCGGGTGGGCGGGGACGATGCGCGGGCGGCCACGGCGCCCGCCCCGGAGGCCGCCACCCGTGCGAACGCCCTGGTCACCGGCTCGGGGTACGGGCTCATGTCCCCCGTACGGCCGATCCCGGGTCCGGCCGGCGTACGACGGGGTCCGGGTCCGGCCCGCGTACGGCAGGGCCCGGGTCCGGCTCGGAAGGGTCCACGCCCAGCGCGTCGAGGAAGGCCGCGGCCGCCGGGGAGGGCCCGCGGGCGCTCCAGACGACGCGTTCGACCCGGGCGGGCGCGTCGGGGACGCGCACCACGCTCAGCCCGGTCAGTTCCGCGGCGAACGCCAGCGGCACCATGCCGATGCCGAGCCCGGCGCGGACCAGCTTGGCCAGGAACTCCACGGTGGTCACCTCGAAGGCCACCTCGGTCGTCAGGCCCGCCGCGCGGAACGCCTCGTCCCGCTGGCGGCGCGCCGCCGACCCGGCCGTGAAGTCCACGAAGGTCTCCTCGGCCAGCCGCCGCAGGTCCGTCCACTCCCGGCCCGCCAGCGGGTGGTCCGGCGGTACGACGGCGACCAGCTCGCCGTGGGCCAGGGCCCGCTCCCGTACGCCCGGACTGCGGGCGCCGGGCACCAGGCCGACGAAGGCGACGTCCAGCGAGCCCTGCCGGACCTGGTCGATGAGCTGCTCGCTCATCTCCGTGCGCAGGCTGATGCGCACCTGCGGGTAGCGGGCGCGGTAGGCGCCCAGCTCGCGGGCCAGGTCGACGGCCGCGACGGTGGAGATCGCCCCCACTGCCAACCGGCCGCGTACCTCGCCGACTGCCGCCTCCACCTCGGCGCGGGCCCGCTCGGCCGCCTCCAGCGCCTGCCGGGCGGCCGGCACGAACGCCTCCCCCGCGGCCGTCAGCCGCACGCTGCGGCTCGTCCGGTGGAAGAGCCGGGCGCCCAGCTCCTTCTCCAGGCGGGCGATCTGGTGGCTGAGCGCGGACTGCGCGACGTGGCAGCGTTCGGCGGCGCGGGTGAAGCCGCCGGTCTCGGCGACCGCGACCACGTACCGCATCTGTTGCAGCTCCATGGCGGGGAGCGTAGCCAGCCGGGAACGGCCGGCGGAGCGCATCCATCGTGTTTCGCGATGGATGCGATGAAAACTATGTGTTGGACTCATCGTCCGGCGCGGCGGAGGCTGAGGGTCCGAGCACCACCGAACGGGTGACGCGTCATGGAGAAAGGGACCCGATGGCTTCCCAGGTAGAGGGGCATCCCGGGCTGGGGCGCGGCACGCTGCTGCTGATGTCCGTGGCGACCGGCCTGTCGGTGGCGGGCAACTACTTCGCCCAGCCGCTGCTGGACGTCATAGGACACGACCTCCACCTGGGGGCGGCCACCGCCGCGCTGGTGGTGACCGTCGCGCAGGTCGGCTACGGGCTCGGGCTGCTGTTCCTCGTGCCGCTCGGTGACCTGCTGGAACGGCGGCGGCTGGCGGTGGGCCTGACCGCGGCCACCGCGGTCTTCCTGACCGTGACGGCGAGCGCCCCCAACGGGACGCTGTTGTTGGTCGGCACCGCCCTCACCGGTCTGACCTCCGTCGCCGCCCAGGTGGTCGTCCCGTACGCGGCCTCCCTCGCCCCGCCCGCCGAACGCGGCCGTACGGTCGGCACCGTCATGACCGGGCTGCTGCTGGGCATCCTGCTGGCCCGTACGGCCAGCGGGCTGCTGGCCGACCTCGGCGGCTGGCGCACCGTCTACTGGGTCAACGCGGGCCTGATGCTGCTGATGGCCGTACTGCTGCGGCTGCGGCTGCCCGCGCTGCACACCGGCGCCGGACTGCGCTACCCCGCGCTGATCCGCTCCACGCTCGCCCTCTTCGGGCAGGAACCGGTGCTGCGCCGGCGGGCCGCGCTCGGCGCGCTGTCCTTCGCCGCGTTCAGTGTGCTGTGGACGGCGATGGCCTTCTTGATGTCCGGCCCCTCCTACGGCTGGTCGGAGACGGCGATCGGGCTGCTGGGCCTGGTGGGCGCGGCCGGGTCGCTGTCCGCCTCGGCCGCCGGCCGGCTGGCCGACCGGGGGCTGGCCCACCGGGTCACCGGCGCGGGCGCGTTCCTGCTGCTCGGTTCCTGGGCGCTGCTGGCGGCCGGGGGCGCGGGCGGTGCCTGGTCGCTGGTGGCCCTGCTGGCCGGGGTGGTCGTCCTGGACGCGGCGGTGCAGGCGGTGCACATCAGCAACCAGAACCTGGTCTACGCGGTGCGCCCGGAGGCCCGTAACCGCCTCAACTCCGCCTACATGACCAGCTACTTCGTCGGCGGCGCGGCCGGCTCGGCGCTCACCTCGGCGGTATGGGGCGCGGCCGGCTGGGCCGGGGTGTGCGGCGTGGGCGCGGCGGTGAGCGCGGCCGTGGCCGCCGTCTGGACGGCCGATCGGCTGCGGAACCGGGGCGCCCGGTCCAGGGCTCAGTCCCCGGCGCCGGAGGCAGCCTCCTCGGCGGAGCGGATCACGTCCCGGTAGGCGCGGGCGGCGGCGCGCAGCGCGGTCTCGGGGTCCGTGCCGGCAGCCTCGGCCCGTACGGCGAGAGCGAGCAGCTCGTACCCGATGCCCTCGCCCGCCGGGAGGGCGTCGATACCGGCCGCACGCGCCCGCGAGGCCAGCTTGCCGGCCAGCGCCAGGGCGGGCTGGCCGAGCGGGATGCCCTCGGTGACCGAGGCGCGCTGCTTCTCGGCCGCCTTCGTCCGCGTCCAGTGCTCCTTGACGTCCTCGGGGGTGTGCGCCTCGTCCTCGCCGAAGATGTGCGGATGGCGGTGGATCAGCTTCTCCACGATCGTGCCCGCCACGTCGTCGACGGAGAACGGCTCGTCCGGGTCGTCCTGCGCGATCCGGGCGTGGAAGACGACCTGGAGGAGCACATCGCCCAGCTCCTCGCGCACCGCCTCCCGGTCGCCGTCCTCGATGGCCTCGACCAGCTCGTACATCTCCTCGATGCCGTACTTCGCCAGGTCCTGGTGGGTGCGCACCGCGCTCCACGGGCAGCCCCGGCGGATCCGGTCCATGACCTGGACGAGGTCGAGCAGGCGGGCGCCCGGCAGGTCGTACGAGCCCGGCAGCAGCTCCAGGTCCGGCATGGTCTCCCGGCCGGAGCCCGCCATCCGGGCCAGGCCGTCGGTCAGCTCCGAGTCACCGTCGGCCGAGGTGATCACGACCGCCGTACGGTTCCCGGCCCGGCAGAACTCCACCAGCTCACGGGCGCCCGGCACCTCCGTACCGACCGCGACGCCCGCCTCGCGCAGATACGGCAACTGCGGGTGGGCGGCGTCGGCGCACAGCACGAGGCCGGCGGCGCGCAGCGTCTGCCACGCGGGCCAGGACAGCAGGCCGGGCGCGACCCGGTGGCTGGTCGTGAGCAGGACCAGGCGGCCGGGGGCCGGGGCCTGCGGAGTGCCGGGGGCGTCGGTGGCGTCAGCGTTCACCCGACGAACGTAACGCACGACCTCGTACGCGCTCCGCCCCCGGCCGGGTCATGACCCGGGCTCTCAGGTCTGCTGCGGCCCCGCGCCCGTCACGTCCTTGACCCACGGCTCCTTCGTCCCGCCGAGGACGACCTGACTGTCGTCCCACTTCCCGTAGCGCGGATTGACGTCGATGCGCATCTTCCGGGACGTCTCGGCGAGCGACTCGGCGAGCCGCTGCTGGCCCCGCGGCTGCCCCCGGTCGGCGCCGATGCTCTTGGCGACGCCGTCCAGCAGCAGCTGGTTGCGGACCACCGCGTCGATCTCGCCGGGCGCGATGGCCTGCTGGAGCCACATCTCCTTGAGCCGGTCCGCGCCCCCCGCGCTGCGCTCGGCAGCCGCGCGCCACTGCTGCACGTCCCGCCGGGAGACGGTGACCCCGGCGTCCTTCGCTCCGCGCTCCAGCACCCGGTCGAAGATCATGCCGTTGAGGGTGGCCGGGCTCAGTTTCCCGGTGTTCTCCACCAGTTGGGCGGCCTGCGGGGACTTCTCCTGGGCGGCGCGTACGTCCCGTACCCGCGACTGGAGCTGCGAGACACTGATCCGCTGCCCGTCCACCACGGCCGCGGCGCCGGGGTGCGCCTCCGTGCCGCAGGCCGTGAGCAGCGGGGCGGCCAACAGGGCGGCAGCGGCGGAAACGGGAAGCGCGGTCCTACGGCGGAACATCAAGCCTCCTGGCAGGGTGCGAACGGTGCGGCGACGTGCGGCTCTTCCAACCTGGCAAAACCGGCGTTGATCGATGCCGATGCTAAAGAGTCCGCGTGGTCCGGGCCACTGATTCGACCAACGAGTTGCCCGGGAGGCGGTTTCTCTTCGGGGACGGGGAAGGTACGGGATTCAACCGCGTACCTGGCCCAGCCAGTACAGGGTGCGGCGGACCTCCGCCGGGAAGGCGCCGTGCGGGCCGTGCAGGCGTTCCGCGTCGTGCAGGAGGCGGGAGAGGGTTTCCTGGGCGGCGCCGCGCTCGCCGAGGGCGAGCAGGAGGTGGCCGATGGAACGCCGGATCTCCAGGGGCCTCATGGGGTCGTCCGGGTAGCGCTCGAAGTGCGGCAGCAGGGCCCGGTACTCGCCCAGTGCCTGGGTGACCTCGCCCAGTTGCTCCAGGCACTGCGCGGCCTCGTAGTGGAACTGGAGCGCCTGCCGGGCCGATCCCGGGCCGGTGTCGCGGCCGAATTCCTCGGCCAGTGCGCGCAGTTCCGGCAGGGCCCGGCGGTACTGGCCGTCGTCCATGAGGGTGGCCGCGTACTGCTTGCGCAGGGTCCGTACGACCGGCGAGTGGGCGCCGTGCCGGGCGGCGGCGGCCGGGAGGATGCCACCGAGGATGTCCACGGCGTGGGTGATACGGCCCTGGTCCAGGAGGCGTTTGACCTCGTCCACGGCCGCGGCGACATCGGGGCCGCCGGTGCCGGAGGTCCGGGGGTCGGTGGTTCCCGGGGCCCGGAAGCCCCCGTTTCCCAGGGACATCCGCGGGTCGGCGCCCACGGGCGGGTACGGGGGCGGCGGGGCGTGGGCGGCGGGTGCCGCGGCCGTCTGCTGCGGTACGGCGGGCGCGGCCACGGCGGGCGCGGCCACCACCGGCTGCGGGGCCGGAGGTGTCGCCGCGCGGGCGGGCCACGGCGCGTGCGGGTGCAGGAACGGGCGGGTCGGATCCATCGGCGCGCCCGTGCCCGTACCGGCCCGGCCCTGCGCCGCGGTGGGCAGCAGCGGCACCAGTGCCTGGTAGACCTCCTGCGCGTCGGCGGGGCGCTCCTGCGGGTCCTTGCCGAGCAGCCGCAGGACCAGCGCCTCCAGTTGTTCGGGCACGTCCGGCCGGAGGCGGCGCACCGGCACGGGCGGCTCGTAGAGGTGGCGGTGCAGCACGCCCAGCGCCGTGGAACCGGCGAACGGCACCTCGCCGCTGAGCAGCTCGTGCAGCAGCACACCGAGCGCGTACAGATCCGTGTACGGACCGACCGCGCCGCCCATCGCCTGCTCGGGCGCCATGTAGGCGGGGCTGCCGATGGGTGAGCCGGTGCTGGTCAGGCGGGTGGTGTCGGTGTCCAGGGCGGCGGCGATGCCGAGGTCGAGGACGGTCAGCGTGCCGTCCGGCTTGACCATCACGTTCCGCGGTTTCAGGTCGCGGTGGATGATCGGCACGGCGTGCACGGACGCCAGCACGGCACACAGCTGCGCCGCGACGCTGACCGCCCACGGCCAGGGGTACGGCTCGTGCTCGGCCAGGTGGTCGGCGAGGTCGGCGCCCTCGACGTACTGCATGACGAGGTAGAGGTCGTCGCCGTCGCTGCCCGCGTCGTGGACGGTGACCAGGCCGGGGTGGTCGACCTGCGCGGTGACGCGGCACTCGCGGACGAAGCGGCGGCGCATCTCCTCCGCGTCGGGGGTGCCGGACACCCGGTCGGGGCGCAGCAGTTTGACACCGACGCGGCGGTCGAGGCGGCGGTCGTAGGCGATCCAGACCTGGCCCATGCCGCCTTGGCCGAGCAGTGCGGAGAGCTCGTAGCGCTCGGCGACGACACGTCCGTTCAACGGCCCTCCTCCTTGCGGAGGTAGTCGCTCAGCTCGTCCAGTTCGGCGCGCACGCGGTCGATGCGCTGGGGCTGGGGGTGCGGGTGAGGCTGCTGGTGGGGCGGCTGCTGCGTTCCGGTGTACGGGTTCGGGGCGGGCGGCATGGGGGCCGGGGCGGGAGCCTGGGCCTGGACCTGGGGCGGTCCGGGGTAGCCGTACGCCGCGCCGTCCGGCCCGGGGTAGCCGTACCCCGCACCGTCCGCACCGGGACAGCCGTACCCCGGCGCGGGGGCCGGTCCGGGGGCCGAGCCGGGGTAGCCGTACGCCGGAGCCGTCCCCCGGGCCCCGTGCGCCGGCCAGTCGGCCGTGACGCGCTGCGCGCGCCCGTCGACGACGAGGTAGTACACGACGGCCCCGGTCATCTGGAGGAGGATCAGCGCCGCGCCGGCGTTCGACTGCCAGGAGTTCTCGTCATGGCCGCCGGCCAACGCGATCGCGGCGAAGACGAGGGCCAGGTCCGCGCCGAACACCCACCAGCCCAGCGGCCGCCGCTGCACGAGCGCGGCGCGCAGCAGCGTCACCCAGGCCAGGAAGCCGAGGCTGAGCACGGCCAGCGCCACGAAGACCACCCGCAGCAGGACGACCGTCCTGTGCGACGCGGGACGGTGCGGCGGTGCTGCCGGGACGGGGCCGTGCATGACTGCTCCTGACGGATCGAGGCCCGGCGTGGGGCGGTGGTGTGCGGTGCCGGGACATGCTCGGATGCGTGAGATCGAGCGTATATACGACTCCGCTGGGGCCGCCGGGGTTGTAGGGAATCAGCCGGGCGTCACCGAACCGTCCGTCAGGCCGTCGTGGAGCCCCTGGACGAGCTGTTCGCCCAGGCGGGCGGCGAGGCGCAGGGCCTCCTCGAAATCGGCCAGTTCGCGAAAGCGCCGTCCGTAGCGGAGCTGGTCGGCCAGCGGCAGCCGGGGGAGCTGGAGGCGGCGGACGTCCAGACGGGTGGCGGTGGACGCGTAGCTGCTGGCCTGCCGGGTGTTGGCGGTGCCGCGCAGGAAACCGGCGAGGAACCACGGGTCGAGGGCGGCCGGGTCGGGCCGCAGGAGGAAGAGGTTGCGGCCGAGGGCGGCGCCCGCGGTGGCCTCGTCGACGACACGGGCGACGGCACCGCCGCCCAGGACGGGCACCACGACGTCCCCGGCCGCCACGAGGACGGGCTCCTCGGCCGGTGCGGCGCCGCCCTCGGGCAGCACGCCGCTGGGCGCCGTGCCGCCGATCACGTCGTGCTCGGTGAGGACGGCGGGCGCGGCGTCCGCGGTCGCGGTGCCGGGGCCGCCGGCGCGCAGCACGAGGGCGCCGGCGCGGGCGAGTTCCCCGACGGTGGTCAGCGGCCAGCGGGCGGGCGCGGACTCGGGGCCGCCCGCCGCTTCCGGGGTCAGTTCGGCCGTACGGGACAGGGTGGCGGCCAGCCGCTGCCGGACGGTGGCCAGTTCGGCGAGGCCGCCGGCGGCCGAGGGGGGCGGCAGGTGGCGGGCCGGGGCCAGGTCCACGTCGTCGCCGATCAGGTCGATGGCGGCCAGCGAGCGCCGGACGCCGGGCTGTTCCTCGACCTCGCCGTCCCGGTCGAACGCTTCCCACGCCTCCAGCGCGGTGGTCCGTACGGCCTGCCAGTCGGGCTTGTCCCGGCCGGGAGCGCCGCCCGCGGTGAGGGCCGCGGTGTCGACGACGAGCAGGTGCGGCGAGGGCTGGGCGGCGGCGCCCGGCCTGCGCAGGACCCACAGGTGCAGCGGGATGCCGTACGGCGGCGCCGCCCCGGCGGGCAGCGCGATCACGGCGCGCAGGGCGCCGCGGCGCAGCAGGTCGGCGCGGATACGGCGGCCGGAGCGGCGGGACGCGGCGGCGGGCGGCATCAGCAGGACGGCGGTGCCGCCCTCGCGCAGCCGGGCCAGCGCGTGCTGCACCCAGGCCAGTTCGGACTCCGTACGGGCCGGGAAGCCGTACTCCCAGCGTGGGTCGTAGGCCAGTTCGTCATGGCCCCAGTTGCGTTCGTTGAAGGGCGGGTGGGCGAGGACGGCGTCGGCGGCCAGCTCCGGGAAGGCGTCGGCGCGCAGGGTGTCGGCGGCGTGCACACGCACCTGGGCGGCGGGGGCGTGCAGCGCCAGGCGCAGCGCGGTGAGCGCGGCCAGGTCCGGGTCGGCCTCCTGCCCGTACAGCTCCGCGGTGTCCTCGGCGGCGTCCGCGGCCGCGTCCAGGAGGCTGCCGGTGCCGCTCGCCGGGTCCAGGACGGTCCGGGCCGGTCCGGCCAGCGCGGCCATCAGGGCGGCGGGGCCGGGCGGGGTGAGGGTGTACTGCCGGGGGTTGGCGTCCAGGTGACGGCCCAGCAGGAACTCGAAGGCGGGTACGGCGCCGTCCTCGCCGGTGGCGAGTTCCGCGGTGGCCCGCACGAGGGCGGCGGACGGCAGGAGGGCGTCCCGGGTCAGGCCGTGCACGGGGTGGTGGCGACCCAGGTGGGCGGCGAGGACCGAGGCGAGGGGGGCGGGCAGCAGGCCGGCCAGCTCGGTGTCGTCGGCGGCCGCGTTCAGCCGGCGCCAGGCGGCGGGCCGGTCGCGGACGAAGAGCAGGACGGCGCCGGCGTGCCGCAGGGCGGTGGCGGCGCCGGCCGGGTGGGAGACGAGCTGCTGCCAGACCCGTTCGCGCAGCGGCACCTCGGCGAGTTTGCCCTGGGCGCGCAGCCAGTGCTCGACGTCGGCGAGGGCGAAGGTGGGGCTGGTCTCCGTACCGCCGACGGGCCGGGGGAAGCCGGTGTGCCGACGGCGCCAGTTGCTGACCGCGGCGCGGCCGACACCGGCCAGCCGGGCGATGCCGGCGGCGGTCACCTCGGTCACGGGCCCGGGGGGCGCGCCGTCGGTCGGTCCGCTGTCCGTCGCCGCTGTCTCCGCCACCTTGCCGGCTCCCGTCCGCTCGCGCCTGACCTGCCTGTGACGCCGAGCATACCCACGAATACGACCCCACCCTCTTCACGGCGTGAATTGACCCCACCTCGTTAACCGTGTTGACTCGGTTCACAGGTAGTGCTGTTATTGACCCACCGCACCACCGGTTCACACGGCGGAACCGGCTCACTCCGGCTCGTGGCGCACCCCGGTGCCCTGAACCGCCGATCTCCCGCTCCAGCGCCCGGAAGGGGCCGTATCTCCATGTCGCACCAGATGCACCACCCGCACGCGCCGCAGGCCCCGACGGGCATGCCGCCGCAGCAGGCCGCCCGCAACGGGCTGGGCATTGCCGCCCTCACCCTCGGCATCATCGGCACCCTGAGCGGCCTGATCCCGCTGCTCTTCTGGCTGGCCGGCATCCTCGGCGTACTGGCCCTGATCTTCGGCCTGGTGGGACTCGGCAGGGTCAAGCGCAGGCAGGCCACCAACAAGGGCGTGGCCCTGACCGGCACGATCTTCGGCGTCCTCGCGCTGATCGCGTCGGTGGCCGGCCTGGTGATCACCGTGACCGCGGTCGACCAGGCGGTGAAGGAGGTCAACAAGGCGCTCGACGGCTCGGAGGCCAAGCCGAAGGACGGCGGCGCGTCCGCGAAGGAGTACAAGGGCGGCGCCACCGCCGTCTACGGCACCGGGCTGAACGTCACCGTCTCCAAGCCGGCCTCCTACACCGCCGACGAGTTCGCCCTCGGCCACAAGCAGGGCAACAAGTCCTACAAGGTCACCGTGCGCCTGGAGAACAAGGGCACCAAGGACGTCACCGGCGACCTGGTGACCGTCGAGGCGCGGGCCGGCAAGGACGGCAAGACCGCCGAGCGGATCTACGACGGCAAGACCGACTCCGGCTTCAGCGGCACCCTGACGGCCGGCAAGACCGCCACCGCCGACTACGCCTTCGACGTGCCGGCCGGCGCGAAGACCCTGGACGTCGAGGTCCGCCCCGGCTTCGACCACAAGGCCACCCACTGGCAGCTCACCCTCTGACGGCCCGGCGCCGTTCGGCCCGCACCCGACGCCCCGGGTGCGGGCCCCGCACACCACACAGGCCGCCGGCCCGGAACCGCAGCACGCGGAACCGGGCCGGCGGCCTGCCGCACACCGCCCACGCCGTCCCTACTTGGCGGCGAACCGCTCCGGGGCCTCCGTCGGCCCGCCGCCCGCCGGCAGCTTCAGCTTCGGGCACCCGCCGAGCACCCGGGTCATCGCGTCCTTCTCCCCCTGCGTCACCCACAGTCCGTACTTCTTCTTCACCGCCACCTGGTGCGCCACGTAGTCGCAGCGGTACGCCTTGTTGGCGGGCAGCCACGTCGCCGCGTCCCCGTCGCCCTTCTGCCGGTTGGCGGAGGAGTCGGCGGCGATCAGGTTCAGCGGGTCGTTGGCGAGCGCGACGCGCTTGCGGCCCGGCCACTGCTGCGCGCCCTTCTGCCACGCGTCCGACAGCGCCACGAGGTGGTCTATGTCCACCTTGCTGCGCCCGCGCTCGTACTGGACCGCCCGGCCGGTGTACGGGTCCTTCTTCAGCGTCCCGGAGGCGACCTTGCAGTGCCCGTCGGTGAACCGCACCTCCGTCAGGTCCCGCTTGAGGATGTCGTCGCGGGTCCCGCAGTGGTTGCCGTCCGTGTCGGCCCAGGCGGTGCCGAAGCGGGCGCGGGCGTAACCGGTCTTGGGGGCGCGGCCCTTGACGGTGAGCGTGCCGACGGCGTGCAGCGCGGTGCCGCCCGCGGCGGGAACGGACGACGCCGGGCCGCCGTCTTCTCCCGTACCGCCCCCTTTGCCGCCGCCGGGTGTGCAGCCGGTGAGGGCGAGCAGCGCGGCCAGTCCGGCCGCGGCGACGGCGCCGCCGCGGCGGGTGCCGGGCAGGGTCCTGGTGCGGAGCGACGATGCGGTCCGTATCCGGTGCAAGAGGGACATCCCATCTCAAAACAGGCGACAAATACCGGCCGGTTCAGCGGCCTCGGATATCTTTTCGGAAGTTGAGAGTAAGGACGCCCATGGACACGGCCGCAGCAACCGCGACCAGCGGCAGGACGACGCCCGTGCCCGTCACCGGAAGCGGCCGCGCACCGGCCCCCGGCCGCCTCCGCGCCCGGACCGCCACCCTGCTCGGCCCGCGCCTGCTCCCCTAC
Organism: Streptomyces sp. NPDC045470; assembly: GCF_040646595.1. NCBI lineage: Bacteria > Bacillati > Actinomycetota > Actinomycetes > Kitasatosporales > Streptomycetaceae > Streptomyces > Streptomyces sp. NPDC045470. Next base: position 557,021 of record NZ_JBEZAN010000004.1, on the reverse strand, counting down.
TGGACCGCCGCGGCCTTCTTCGTCCTGTTCGCCACGGTCTCCGTCCTGCGCTTCCGCTCGATGGCGACATCCTCCTGGGACCTCGGCATATTCGAGCAGGCCGTACGGGCCTACGCGCACCTGCGGGCCCCCGTCGCCGACCTCAAGGGCTCCGGCACCAACATCCTCGGCGACCACTTCAGCCCCGTCCTGGCCCTGCTCGCCCCGCTCTACCGGCTCTTCCCCGGCCCCCAGACACTGCTGTTCGCGCAGGCGTTCCTCTTCGCGCTCTCGGCCGTGCCGGTGACCCGGATCGCCGTCCGCGTCCTGGGGCAGGGCCGCGGCCTGGCCGTCGGCGTCGCGTACGGACTGTCCTGGGGCCTGCAGAAGGCCGCCGACTTCGACTTCCACGAGGTCGCCTTCGCCGTACCGCTGATCGCCTTCGCGCTGGAAGCGGTGCTGCGCGGCCGCTGGACCGCGGCGGTGTGCTGGGCGGCACCGCTCGTCCTGGTCAAGGAGGACCTGGGGGTGACCGCCGCCGTCATCGGCGCGCTGATCCTCGTCCGCGCGCGGCGCGCCGTGCCGCTCGCCGTCGGACTCGTCGCCTTCGGCCTCGCGGCCACCGCCGTCACCCTCGGCGTGATCATCCCCGGCTTCAACGGGTCCGGCTCGTACGACTACTGGACCAAGCTCAGCGGCGCCGGCGGCCCGGCCCCCCGCATCCCGGCGGACACCGCCGTACGCACCCTGCTCTGGCTCCTCCTGCCCACCACCGGCCTGCTCGCCCTGCGCTCCCCCCTGCTGCTGGCCGCGCTGCCCACCCTCGGCTGGCGGTTCCTCTCCCACGAACCGCACTACTGGGGCATCGACTGGCACTACAACGCCGTCCTGATGCCGGTGGTCTTCCTCGCCCTGGCCGACGCCCTGCCGCGCACGCTGGCCTCCGCGCGCCCCTGGCTCCGCGCCTACGCCCACCACCTGCCGGCCGCCGCACTGGCCGCCGCGCTGGCCCTGACCACCACCCTCCCCCTCGCCCGCCTCACCGAGGCCGGCACCTACCGCAAACCGCCGTCCGTGACGGCCGCCGAGCACCTGCTGGAACGTATCCCCGACGGCGCCACCGTCGAGGCCGACATACGGCCCATCTCCCGCCTGACCGACCGCACCCGGGTCTTCTGGATAGGGGACACCCGCGGCATCGACCCCGACTACGTCGCCGTGGAGCTGAATGACGGCCGCAAGCCCGAACAGGCCCTGGAGGACGCCCGCAAGCGCCACCCCAAGGCCGTGTACGGCATCCTCGGGGTGGCCGGTGACGTCACGGTAATCCAGCGGACAGGCCGGCTCTGACTCCGTACGGTGGCCCGATGACCACCGGCCCGTCCCGCACCCGCACCGACGTCGTCGTCCTGAACGGCGGCTCCAGCTCCGGCACGTCCACCCTGATCCGGCAGCTCCAGGAGGTCCTGCCCCGGCCCTGGCTGACGTTCGGCGTCGACTCCTTCATCGAGGCCCTGCCACCCTCGCTCGTCGTACCGGAGGCGTCCGACAGCGCACCGGGCCTCGGCCTCGCCCCCGACGGCAGCATCACCGTCGGCCCGGTCTTCCGCGCCCTCCAGAACGACTGGCAGGAAGGCGTCGCCGCCGTCGCCCGCACGGGAACCGGCGTCCTCCTGGACGAGGTCTTCCTCGGCGGCGCCGAAGGCCAGGAACGCTGGCGCCGCACGCTGAAGGGCCTGTCGGTGCTGTGGGTCGGCGTGCGCTGCGCCCCGGAGACGGCCGCCGCCCGCGAGGCCGCGCGCGGCGACCGGATCACCGGCATGGCGGCGTCGCAGGCCGAACTGGTCCACCGGGGCGTCAGCTACGACGTCGAAGTGGACACCGGCGTCACCGATGCCCTTACGTGCGCACGGCGGATAGCCGCGTACGTGGTGTGAGGGCGGCCGGGCGGCGGGGGCTCACCGTCGGTGCGGGCGCCCGGCCGGCACCGCTCACTGCCAGTGCGGGCGACCGCTCTGCATCTCGCAGCTCAGCGTCGCGCCGTGGGCGTCCTTCGTCGTCAGGCCGAGGTGGGCCTTCTTGCAGAACTGGCCGCGGCGGTAGTGGTTGCCGGACGGCGCGAGGATCACGTCGCCGGACGCGTCGCTCCCGGAACCGCCGGAACCGGAGCCGGAACCCGATCCGGAGCCGCCGGAGGACGAACCGCCGGAGCCGGAGCCGGTCCCACCGGAACCGGAGTCCGAACCTCCGCCGGTCCGGTGCGTCTTGCGCGCCGGCGCGGGCGGTTCGGCCGCCTCGGGTGTGGGCGTGGGCGCGGCGGCCGACGGCGTGGCGCTGGGGCTCGGGCTCTCGGTCGGCGACGCGGACGGCGAAGGCGTGGCGGACGCCGAGGCGGAGGCTGTCGCGGACGGGCTCGCCGCGCCGTCCTTGTCCGCTCCGCCGTCCGGTGTGCATCCGGAGAGGGCGATCAGGGCCGCGGTGATCAGGGAGGCGGCGGACAGGGCAGCGCGGCGGGGTCTTATCACGGTGGGAACATCCAGTTCTCTGCGGTCGGGTGGCCCCGTGCGACGCGCGGGGCAGCCCGACCATAGAGCGATATCTCCTACCGGTCACCGTCAAGGTGCCTGAATCGGGCGGAAGACGGCACAAAGACCGGCAGGCCCGCCATGGCGTCAGACGGTCGCGCCGCGCCTCAGCCGAAGGTGGAGCGCATCTCGTCCGCGACGTTGTGCTGTCCGGTGACCACCTCGGCGCCGGAGCCGGACCCGTCGGACGGGGACTCGGCGTCCACGACCGTCACGGTCTCCGCGATGAGACGCAGCATGTTGACGTACACCGGCAGATCGGTCAGCGACGGGGTGCTGAGGGAGAGCGTCAGCAACTGGGCGCGGCTCGGTACGGGGATCTGCGCGTCCACGCGGGCGATGCCGAGCGGCTCAGCGCCCTCGGCCGGCACCCATTCCGAGCCGTGGAAGGACACCACGCACGGCCCGGCGGGCACCCGCGTCACACTGACTTCCGTCGTGGTGTGGGACAGCGCCTCCGCCAGACCGGTGGCGACGAGGTCGGCGTCGGTCGCGTCCGCGTCGTCGAGCCGGGCGACCACCGACGCCGTACTGACGCGGTCGTCGTCCATGCCCACGAAGCAGACACCGGCGTAGAACGCCCCGTCGTCGGCGAAGGACTCGGCCATCTCGTCGTACACGGCCGCCATGGTGTCGCGCTGGAGATCGGTCCCCTCGGACCAGACGAGGTCCGCCATCTCCCGGATGCAGTCCGCACGGTAGGCGTCGTCGCCTTCGAGGCCGAGGGTGTGGAACCCGTCCGGTATCTCGATCTGGAGCTGGGTGGAGTTCTTCATGGCTTTCCGGAGGGGGTGGTGGGGGGTGGGGCCGGGTCGATGCGCGGGGCCGGGATGGCCAGGACGAGGCCGTGGCGCTCTTCCGGGGCCAGGCCGTTCCCCGTAGAGGTCCCGGGCGCGAGGATCCGCCAGCCGTCCGCCCGCGCGATGCGCCGGGCGGCCTCCGGACCGCATCCGCGGTAGTGGTGCGGGGGGACCGTGAACGCGATGTCGGCGTGCTCACCGTGCTCCGCAGGAATGTGTCTGATCTGGTACTTCAAGCTGCCCGAAAACGGATACTCGACCCGCCGGCCCAGCGGTGTCTTGATTTTCGGCACTTCCTTGCGCAGCTCGGGCAGGAGCGCCCGGAAGTGGTCTTCCCAACGGCCCGGGTTCCGGTTCCATTCGCGGGCGAGCCGCCGGGGGCCGAGGTAGAGCGGGACGATGTAACTGAGACGGGGCTCGGTCTCGACGACCGCGTTCGCGAGGAACAAGCAGACGTACCAGGCCACCAGGAGCGCCAGAGCGCAGGGCAGCACCGGCCACTGCAGCACGAACCAGACGAGGAGCCAGGTCCGGGACAGATAGGCGGGCCCGCCGCCGGTTTCCTGTCGGTGGTTCACGCTCATCCTTCGTTCGCGGTCTGGTACATACCCACCCCGGCGCCGACGGCACCCTGCCCGACGAGCGGGCCTTTGGACCACCAGGACATGGGGTCGAGTGTGCCGTCCGCCCGGACCGCCGCCTTGAAGGAATCGAGGTCCTTGACACCGGGGATCTTCTCCAGCGTCCTCGCCCAGCCCTGTTCCTTGATGCCTGCCCCCATGGTGCTGCTGACGTGACTCTCCCAGGCCAGCTTCATACGGTTGCCGAACCCGTTGGCCTCGAAAACCCGCCCTGACGGCGGTTGGTAGCGGCCGATGCGCCGCCCCGCCGCAAGGTCGTCGCTGGAGGCCACGCCCCGCTGGACCAGACCCTCCAAGTGGTTCACCTGGGCCACCTTGTCCACACTCTGCACCTCTCGGGACAGTCCCGTTGCCGCGTCGGTCACCGAGTTGGTCCCCACCCGCACCTTGACCTTCCCCATCGCCCCCACCTTGGCGAACTTGCCGAACGGCACCACCCCGAGCGCGTCCATGCCCAGATCCGTCCAACTCACCTTGGCCCCGCCCAGCTTGGCCCCGGCGTGGGCCGCCAGTGAGCCCAGGGACAGCGCGCCGCCCGCCAGGGCGAGGGCGCCGGACAGGGGCGGGCACCACATGGTGAGGAGGGAGAGGACGCCCAGGACGCCGGCGATGTTGCCGAGCCAGTCGCCGATCGTCTTCAGCAGGTCGGCGTGTTTGACGCACCATTCCTTGATGGCGTGGCCCATGCGCTTGAAGGCGTCGCCGAGGCGCTCGAAGAGGCTGATGTCCGGGGCGTTCTTGTTGGCCTTGCGCAGCCGGTCGGCGACGTCCCGCGCGTCGGACTGGTGGTGTTCGAGGAGTTCCTTGGCCTTCTTGATGATGTCGTCGAGCTCGTCCTTGGCCGCGTCGAGGCGCTTGCCGACGCTGTCGAGCTCCTGGCCGGCGGTCTTCAGGCGGGCCTGGGCGGCGTCCAGCTTGCTCTGTGCCTCGTTGAGCGCCGCCTGGTCGGTGTAGTACTGGCCGGCGAGCCGGAAGGCCGGGGCCGAGGCGGCCTGGTTGTAGTCGTTGGTCGCCCGGTCGTGGGCCGCCTCCTGCGTCTTGATGCGTTCCTTGGCCGCCTTGGCCTGCGCCTCGTACTGGCGGGCCGTGTTCTGGTAGCCGGACAGCTTGCCGCGCCAGCCGCCGAGCTGGGTGGACGCCTGCTTCAGCGCGTCGACGCTGTCGGAGAGGGATTTCGGCAGGTCGCCGACGTGCTGGGTGAAGGCGTTCGCCGCCAGGCCCTCCCACGTCTTGCCGCCCTTGGCGATGCCCATCAGCGTCTTGTGGGCGCTCTCCAGGCCGCCGGACGCACGGTTGATCTTGTTGCTGAGGTCCTCGACGCTCTCGACCTTGCCCGGGGCCGGGTTGAAGCCGAGGCCGGGGAATTCCTTGTCGTCGCTCATCGGGCACCCGCCCCGGGGGCGGCCGACGGGGACGGGGACGGTGCCGACGGCCGCGGGCCGGCCGGGTACCCGCCCACATTGGGCGGTGCCGGCCGGCCCGGCATCGGCGGGGCCGCGCCCTTGGTCATGGCGTCCCGGATGGCCTTTTCCGTCTCCTCGTAGTTGTTCTTGGTGGCCTTCAGCTTCTCCTCGATCTGCTGGGTGCCCTTCGCGATCTTCTTGATCGCGTCGTCCCAGCTGTCGTGGAATTCGTCGCAGGCGTGGTCGAGAGCCACACTGCCCGTGCTTTTCGGCCCCACGTGCTCCAGGGCGTTGAGCGCCTTCTCCATGTCCTCACGCCCGGTGCTCAACTGCCGTAGAAGCTGGTCGAGCTCATGCGTCTCGACCTGGAACTTGCTGCCCAACGCTCTCCCCCGTGTCTCGTGCGGTCTGCCACGGCATCGTAATCAATCACCGTGACAGCGGAACCGCCCCGGGCAGTTCCGCTCCGGCTCCTCCGGAAGACGGCAGTGCGCGCCCGGCCGGGCACCCCGGCCGGTCACCCCGCCCGGCCGGGCAGAGCCGTCAGGACCCCAGGATCGACGTCAGGAACTCTCCGACCCATGCCAGCAGGTCCCGCCCGACCAGCGGCTTTCCGCCGATCTTGCCGGTGGACGGGCGTGGCACCAGTGCCTGGCGGGTGGCGGGCTTGAGGACCGTACGCGGGTAGAGGCGCTTGAGGCGCAGTTCCTGGGACTCGCGCAGTTCGACCGGGCCGAAGCGCACGTTGGAGCCCTGGAGCGTGATGTCCGTGACCCCGCAGGAACGGGCGAGCATCCGCAGGCCGGCGACCAGGAGGAGGTTCTCGACCGGCTCGGGCAGCTTGCCGTAGCGGTCGGTCAGCTCCTCGCGGACGGCCGCGATGTCCTCCTCCGAGGACGCGGCGGCGATCGCCCGGTACGCCTGGAGGCGCAGCCGCTCGCCGGGCGCGTAGTCGTGCGGGACGTGCGCGTCCACCGGCAGCTCGATCTTGACCTCCAGCGGCGGCTCCTCCTCCACGCCGCCCTCCAGGGACGCCCGGTAGTCGGCGACGGCCTCGCCGACCATCCGTACGTACAGGTCGAAGCCGACGCCCGCGATGTGCCCGGACTGCTCGCCGCCGAGGAGGTTGCCCGCGCCGCGGATCTCCAGGTCCTTCATGGCGACGTACATGCCGGCGCCCATCTCCGTGTGCTGGGCGATGGTGGCCAGGCGTTCGTGCGCGGTCTCCGTCAGGGGCTTCTCGGGCGGGTAGAGGAAGTACGCGTAACCGCGCTCCCGGCCACGGCCGACGCGCCCGCGGAGCTGGTGCAGCTGGGACAGGCCGAAGTTGTCGCCGCGTTCCACGATCAGGGTGTTGGCGTTGGAGATGTCGATGCCGGACTCGACGATCGTCGTGGACACCAGCACGTCGAACTTCTTCTCCCAGAAGTCGACCACGACCTGTTCGAGCTGGGCCTCGCCCATCTGTCCGTGCGCGGTCTGGATGCGGGCCTCGGGCACGATCTCGCGGAGCCGGGCCGCGGCCCGGTCGATGGACTCGACGCGGTTGTGGATGTAGAAGACCTGGCCCTCGCGCAGCAGTTCACGCCGGATGGCCGCGCCGATCTGCCGGTCCTCGTACGGCCCGACGAACGTCAGGACCGGGTGCCGCTCCTCCGGCGGGGTGGTGATCGTGGACATCTCGCGGATGCCGGTCACCGCCATTTCGAGCGTACGGGGAATGGGCGTGGCGGACATCGTCAGCACGTCCACGTTGGCGCGCAGCTTCTTCAACTGCTCCTTGTGCTCGACGCCGAACCGCTGCTCCTCGTCCACGATGACCAGGCCCAGGTCCTTGAATGTGGTCTCGGAGGAGAACAGCCGGTGGGTGCCGATGACCAGGTCGACCGAACCGTCCTTGAGCCCTTCGAGGGTGGCCTTGGCCTCGGTGTCGCTCTGGAAGCGGCTCAGCGCCCGCACGACGACCGGGAACTGGCCGTACCGCTCGGTGAACGTACCGAAGTGCTGCTGCACCAGCAGCGTCGTCGGCACCAGGACCGCGACCTGCTTGCCGTCCTGGATGGCCTTGAACGCCGCCCGCACCGCGATCTCGGTCTTGCCGTACCCGACGTCGCCGCAGATCAGCCGGTCCATCGGGACGGACTTCTGCATGTCCTCCTTGACCTCGGCGATCGTCGTGAGCTGGTCGGGCGTCTCCGCGTACGGGAACGCGTCCTCCAGCTCCCGCTGCCAGGGCGTGTCCGGGCCGAAGGTGTGGCCGGGCGCCGCCATCCGCGCGGAGTACAGCTTGATCAGGTCGGCGGCGATCTCCTTGACGGCCTTCTTGGCGCGCGCCTTGGTCTTCGTCCAGTCGGCGCCGCCGAGGCGGTGCAGCGTCGGCGCCTCACCGCCCACGTACTTGGTGACCTGCTCAAGCTGATCGGTGGGGATGTACAGGCGGTCGCCGGGCTGGCCGCGCTTGGCCGGCGCGTACTCCACCAGCAGGTACTCGCGAGTGGCGCCCTGGACCGTGCGCTGCACCATCTCGATGTAGCGGCCGACGCCGTGCTGCTCGTGGACGATGAAGTCGCCCGCCTGGAGGGTCAGCGGGTCGATGGTCTTACGGCGGCGGGCCGGCATCCGGCCCAGCTCCTTGCTCGCCGACTTCTGGCCGGTCAGGTCCGTCTCGGTCAGCACCGCCAGCTTCAGGCCCGGGTCGATGAAGCCGTTGTCGAGGCAGCCGCACGAGACGTGCACGACCGACGGGGACAGCTCGCCCAGCTCCGGGTCGAGACGGGCCGCGATGTTCTCGTCGCCCAGCACCTCGACCGTACGGGCGGCCGGGCCGTGCCCCTCGGTGATGAACACCGACCGCCAGCCGTCCGCGATCCAGCGCTTGGTGTCGGCCAGCGCCCGCTGGGTGTCGCCGCGGTACGTCTCCGGGGCGTGCATCCCCAGCTTGAGGGTGTCCTCGTCCAGCTCCTCGTCGGCGGCGAACGGGCTGACCGTCCACCACATCATGCCCAGCTCGCGGGCCCGGTCCCGGACGTCCGCGATGCCCCAGAGGGAGGCCGCGCCCACGTCGATCGGCGCCTCGCCGCCTCCCGCACTGGCCGCCCACGACGCCTGGAGGAACTCCTGGGAGGTGGCCACCAGGTCGGCCGCGCGCGTCCGCACCCGCTCCGGGTCGCACACCACCGTCATGCTGCCCTCGGGCAGCACGTCCAGCAGCAGCTCCATGTCGTCCACCAGCACCGGGGCCAGCGACTCCATGCCCTCGACGGCGATCCCCTCGGCGATCTTGCCCAGCAGCTCGCCCAGCTCCGGGTGCTGCTCGGCAAGGTCCGCCGCGCGCGCCCGCACCTGGGCGGTCAGCAGCAGCTCACGGCACGGCGGCGCCCACAGGCCGTGCTCCGCCACCTCCAGGGACCGCTGGTCGGCGACCTTGAAGTAGCGGATCTCCTCGACGTCGTCGCCCCAGAACTCGATCCGCAGCGGGTGTTCCTCGGTCGGCGGGAACACGTCCAGGATGCCGCCGCGCACCGCGAACTCGCCGCGCTTCTCGACCAGTTCGACCCGCGCGTACGCGGCGGCCGCCAGCCCGTCCACGACCTCTTCCAGGTCCGCCGTCTGCCCCGTCCGCAGCGCCACGGGCTCCAGGTCGCCCAGGCCCTTGACCTGCGGCTGGAGCACGGAGCGTACGGGCGCGACGACCACCTGGACCGGGCCCGCGGTGGGGTCGTCCTGGCTGGGGTGGGCGAGGCGGCGCAGCACCGCGAGGCGCCGGCCGACGGTGTCCGAGCGCGGCGAGAGCCGTTCGTGCGGCAGCGTCTCCCAGGACGGGTACTCCACCACCGCGTTCTCCTCGCCGGCCGGCATCAGCGAGCGCAGCGCGGCGGCCAGGTCCTCGGCCTCCCGGCCGGTGGCGGTCACCGCGAGGACCGTACGGGAGCTGCGGCGCGCGAGGGCGGCGATGGAGAACGGGCGGGCGGCGGGCGGGCCGACCAGGTCCACCTGGGGACGGTTGCCGTCCGCCGCGGCCCGCACGGCTTCGGCGAGCGCCGGGTCCTGGGCGACGGCGTCGAGCAGACCAGTCAGGCTCATGAGAATGGCTTTTCCGTCCCGGTGAGGCGAACAACGCGAGCAGCCCGGCACGTGCGACGGGCCGGGTTTCCCCAAGAGTACGACTCCCTGCTGACACCCGCGTTCCACTCGCCCCGGCGACCCGCCCCACCCGGGCGCGAAGTCCCGTTCCGGTCGCGGCGTCTCCATGGAAGGGTGTCACGTACACGCAAAAGCCGAGGGGGGCATGTGAGCCAGCACAGCGGGAGCGGTCACCGCACGAGCGGCCGGACGGCAGCGGAAGGGACGGCGGGAGCAGGGGCGGCGGGGGCAGGGAGCAGCACCGGCCGGGGCGCGGAGGCCGGCGGGGGCGCAGGGGCCCGGAGAGGCGCGGGGGCCGGGGCGGAGGCCGGCGGGGGCGCAGGGGCCCGGAGAGGCGCGGGGGCCGGGGCGGAGGCCCCCGTACCTCCGATACCCGGCACCCCCGCGGGGCGCGGCCGGGTCGTGGCCGCCCTGATGCTCTGCATGGCGCTCGCCGCGCTCGACTCGACGATCATCGCGACCGCCGTCCCGCAGATCGTCGGCGACCTCGGCGGCTTCGCCGTGTTCTCCTGGCTCTTCTCCGGATACCTGCTCGCCGTCACCGTCACCCTGCCCGTCTACGGCAAGCTCTCCGACACCTTCGGCCGCAAGCCCATCCTGATCACCGGCGTGATCGTCTTCCTCGTCGGGTCGCTGCTGTGCGCGGCCGCCTGGAACATGGCCTCCCTCATCGCCTTCCGCGTCCTCCAAGGGCTCGGCGGCGGTGCCCTCCAGGGCACCGTCCAGACCGTCGCCGCCGACCTCTACCCGATGAAGGAACGGCCCAAGATCCAGGCCAAGCTGTCCACCGTCTGGGCGACCTCCTCGGTCGCCGGCCCCGCCCTCGGCGGCCTGCTCGCCGCGTACGCCGACTGGCGCTGGATCTTCCTGGTCAACCTGCCGGTGGGGGTCCTCGCGCTCTGGCTCGTCGTACGGCACTTCCGTGAATCGCTGCCCGCACGGGACCGTACCGGGCGCCCCCGTATCGACTGGCCCGGCGCACTCGCGATCTTCGCCTGCGGCGGCCTGCTGCTGACCGCCCTCGTCCAGGGCGGTGTCGCCTGGCCCTGGCTCTCCGCCCCCTCGCTGCTGTTCTTCGCGGGCAGCGCGCTCTGCGGCGCCGCCACCGTCCTCATCGAACGCCGCGCCGCCGAACCGATCATCCCGGGCTGGGTCTGGCGCCGCCGGACGATCTCGGCCGTCAACCTCGCGCTCGGCGCGGTCGGCCTGCTCATGGTCGCGCCGACCGTCTTCCTGCCCACCTACGCCCAGGCCGTACTGGGCCTGGGCCCGATCGCGGCCGGTTTCGTGCTCTCCACCATGACCCTGAGCTGGCCGGTGTCCGCCGCCCTGAGCAGCCACGTCTACAACCGCGTCGGCATCCGCACCTGCTCCATGATCGGCATCGGTGCCGCCACCCTCGTACTGCTCACCTTCCCGCTGCTCCCCTACCCCGGCGCCGCCTGGCAGCCCGCGCTGCTGATGTTCGCGCTCGGCGCCGTCCTCGGGATCTTCCAGTTGCCGCTGATCATCGGGGTGCAGTCCTCGGTCGGCTTCGAGGAGCGCGGTACCGCGACCGCCTCGATCCTCTTCTGCCGCCAGGTCGGCCAGTGCGTCGGCGCCGCCCTCTTCGGCGCCGTCGCCAACGCCACCCTCAACGGCCGGCTGGCCACCGCGCCCACGGACATCCGGCCGGGACTGCCGGACGACCTGGACTCCGTCTCGCACGCACTGGCCAGCGCCGGCGCCCTCACCGACCGGGCCGCCGACTACCTGCGGCGCGCCGTGGACGCCACCGTCGAGCACGTCTACCTCGGTGCCGCGGCCGCCGCCGCTCTCGCCTTCCTGATCCTGCTGTTCCTCGCGCCACGCCGCTTCCCGGTCCACGGAGAGGCGGGCGGCGGGCCGGAGGACACGTCCGAGGACGAGCCCGGGAGCGGCGTCGGGGGCGGGGCCACTACAGGCGGTACGGGTGGGACTGCCGGGGCGGGCGGTACACCCGGGGCAGGCAGTACAGGCGGGACGGATGGCACACCCGGTACGGCCATAGAGCAGCCGCCCCTCAAGCAGCCGGTCGCCGACTCCGCCAGCGGCTGACTGACAGCGCTACGGCGCCCGGCGGGGAAGCGGCGTGCGCCCCTCGGCGCCTGCCGTCCTCCCCGCAGGGTTCACGGCCCGTATCACTGGTGCCCTTCCGGCAGCCGCGGCAGCTTCGTCTCCAGGGTGTCCTCGTTGTCGGGGTCCACCGGCGCCCGCGTGTCGGCGGGCTCCCCGGCCGCGGTCGCACCGGTACCGGACACCGTGGCCTCCCGTACCCGACCGGCCCCGTCGGACCCGTCAGCCTCACCGGTGCTTTCGATCCCCTCGGACACTCCAGCGTCCTCGGCCTCCCCCGCGCCACCGGCCTTCTCCAGCAGCACCGTGCCGCCCCGCGTGTTCGTCGTGGCCCCCGCGTCCGCGACGTCCCCGGCGCCCTCGGCCCCCGTGCCGCCCGCCGGCTCGTCCTCCTCGGGAGCCTTGCCCGTCAGGGCGGCCAGCGTGTTGCGGACGTGCGTCATGTGCTCACGCACCTTCTCGCGCCGCTCCGTGTGCTCCCGCAGTATCCGGTCGGTGGCCCGCTCGATCCGCTCGACCTCGACCCTGGCCTGCGCCAGCAGGTCGGCGGCGCGCGCCTCGGCGTCCTCGTCGCGGTGCCGCGCCGCCTCCTCGGCCTCCGCGAGGAGGCGCTCCGCCTCGGCGACCTTGGCCCGGCCCAGCTCCTCCAGCTCCGCCACCCGCAGTTCGAGGTCGGCCTCCTGCGCGGCCAGGTCGCGGCCGGCCGCCTCCCACTCCTCGGTCTGCTCCTGCTCCTGCTCGCGCAGCATCCCGGTGGTGCGCTGCTCCATCTCGTGCAGCGCGTCCTGGGCGGCGGTCCGCCACTGCCCGGCGTCCTTGACGGCCGCGGCCTCGATGCCGTCCGCCTCGGCCCACGCCGCCTCGACCGTGCGGCGCGCCTGGTCCTCGGTCTCGTCCCGCAGCTGCTGCGCGGCCCGGTCCGCGGCCTCCTGGATCTGCCGCGCGTACGCCTCGGCCTCCTCGCGCGCCCGCTCGGCCGCCTCCTCGGCGTCCTTGCGCAGCCGCGCCGCCTCGGACTCCGCCGTCGTCAGGATCAGCCGCGCCTGGTCGCCCAGCGACTCGTACGTCTGCGGCGGCAGCTGCCGGACGTACTCCTGCAGCTCCGCCAGCTCGGCCGTCATCTCGTTGGCGAGGACCGTCAGCCGTGCCGCGCGCTCCCAGCAGGAATCACGGTCGACCGAGAGCCCTTCCACCCGGCGGTCGACATCCTCGGGACGGTAGCCACGTCCTCGTACGATCTCGAACCCGTGAGGCGAAACCGATGCACTCATCCCTCAAGCCCCTCTCCGACGTGCGGCGCACTCGCGCGCACATCTTTCTGGATCGATTCGAAGCGACCGTTACGCGACACTCCGCCCCTTTCCATCGTCCAAGGATGCGTCAATTGTTGCCAGAAGTCGGAATCGGGACATCTTCGCGGAGAGCCTGGAAGAGCCGCCGCGCTCCCTGCTCGTCCCACTCCACCACATCACCGAGACCGCCCAGGTTCACCCCGGGGTTCGCCACCGGAACGGTGGTCGCCGCATCCGCCCCGTCCGCGATCTTCTTCATCGACCAGCCCAGGCGCGCCAGGTCCGGTACGCCCGCCGCCCGGTCCACCGTCAGTGCCGACAGCGTCGCGTCCAGTGCCGGGACCAGCGCGAACGGGTTGAGCAGCACCCCGGCACCGAGCATCTTGTCGCCGAGCGCGCCGATCAGCTGCCGCTGCCGCCTGACCCGGCCCAGGTCGCCTTCCGGATCCGTATACCGCGCCCGTACGTACGCAAGTGCCCGCACTCCGTCCATTTCCTGGCAACCCGCCCGGAAGTCGGCACCCGACTTCTCATCCTTGAGCGGTTTGTCCAGGCACATCCGTACCCCGCCGAGCGCGTCCACCACCTTCACGAAGCCGAGGAAATCCACCTCGGCGTAGCGTTCGATCCGCAGCCCCGTCGCCTGCTCCACGGTGCGCGTCAGCAGCTTCGGCCCGCCCTCGGCGAACGCCACGTTCACCTTGTTCCGGCCGTGCCCCGGCACCGCCACATAGCTGTCCCGCGGCAGGCTCACCAGATAGGGGCCACTGTCCCCGTGGTGCAGCACCATGATCGTGTCGGTGTTCAGCCCCTGGTCGTTGCCGACGTGCAGCCGCTCGCGCTGCTCGGGCGTCAGGCTATCGCGACTGTCCGAACCGACCAGCAGCCAGTTCGTGCCCTTGCCCGGCGACGGCCTGCCGGAGTAGTCGGCGACGGCGTCGGTACGGCGCACCTGGTCACCCGCCCAGACGTACAGCGCCACCCCGCCCGCCACCGCCAGCACCACCAGAACCAGCAGCACCAGCGCGATCCGCTTCGGCCAGGACATCCGCCGCCGCCCGCCCGGACGGCGGCCCCAGCGGCCCCCGCGCCCGGACCGGTACAGCGTCGACGTACCCTCCGGCGACGGAGGCTGCGGCGACCACGACGGCTGACCCATATACGAAGGATCATGGTGAGCCGCGCGTCCCGCAGGTCGAGCGCCGCCGGAGGCGGCACGGGCGGCCCACCGGCAACCGGCGTGTCACCCGCCCCACGCAGCCGCGCCCTACAGCAGCCCGTCCCACATCTGTTCGAGCAGCACCGACCACCACGTCTCCGGTGACCCCAGCGCCGGCGCGTCCAGCGCCACCAGCTGCGCCTGGAAGTCCACCGTCCAGCGCCCCGCCTGTTCCGGCGTCAGCCCGTACCGCAGCCGCCACATCCGGCCCAGCATCGCCAGGCAGCGCACGAACTCCGGCAGCCCGCTGTTCACGAACTGCGGCACCGCCGGCTGCCCGCCCGGCCCCTGCGCACCACCGTCCAGCGGCACCGCCACGATGTGCGCCGTCCCGTACTGCACACACAGCTGACGGCCGAAGTCGTTCCCCATGACCAGGTACGACCCCGCGTCGGCCGCCGGCCGCACCCCGCGCTCCGCCGCCAGCTCCGCCAGCGTCGGCACCGGACGGCCCGGCTGCGCCTGCGCCCAGAAGAACGGCCCGAAGTCCACCGGCAGTCCGGCCCACACCAGCGTCTGTGCCACCACCTCCGGCACCCCGTGCCGGGACACCGCCCGCTGATCGAAACGGAAGATCCCCTGCGGACCGAACGACTGCTCCAGCTCCTGCCCGAACACCTGCGGCGGCACCGGCGGCACCACCTGCACCTGGGACGGGTGCGGCAACGGCGCCCGCACCGGCGCGGGCCGCGCCGGACCGTCCGCCACCTGGTGCAACTCGCCCTGGTGCTCCACGAGGTGGCGCACCCCCTGCTGCCGCGAGGCGTGCTCCGTCCCGTACGCCGCGGTGTGGCTGATCCGCACCTGCGGCCAGGTCTCCCGCACCATCCGCGCGCAGTACCCGCCCGGCACGTCGCACGACTCCAGCTCCGTGTGCAGTTCCAGCACCTGCTGCGGGGGGACGTTCATGCCCCGCAGCTCGTGCAGCAGCTGCCACTCCGGATGCGGGGTGCCCGGCGCGGAACGCCGCACGATCTTCTGCTCAGAACCGTCCGGAGCGCGGTAGCTCAGGACGGCCATGTAGCCGGGGCCGACGGTCGGCTGCCCGGACGGCGGCGCCTGCGGATAACCGTACGAGCCGGAAGCGGGCGGCGCGGCGGACTGCGGTGCGGCGGACGGCGGCATACCGGGCGTCGGCGCGGCCGGGGCGGATGCCACCGGGTGGGGGGCGGCGGGAGCGGGCGCCGGCGGGCCCGGAACGCCGGGCGGCGGCATCCCCGGGCCACCCGGGCCACCCGCGCCGTCGGCCAGCATCGTCGCCGCGGCGTGCACACCGCCGCCGGCACCGGCCGAACCGCCGGGAACGGCCGAGGGCGGCGCGGACGGCGGCGGAGGCGGGCCGCCCGCGGCACCGGACGCAGCCTGGTCACCGGATGCACCGGACGTACCGGATGTACCGGGCGCACCGGAAGCTTTCGGGCCACCGGGCGGACCCGGCGGCACGCCAGGAGGCGCCGGGGGCGGTGGCACACCGGGACCGGCGGGGCCACCGACGCCGCCCGGACCACCCGGCCCGGCCGCGCCGGACGGCAGCGCGGCGCCACCGGCCAGCATCGTCGCGGCCGCGTGCACCCCACCACCGGCACCGGCACCGGCACCGGCACCGGCCGACGGCGGAGCGGGCGGCCCCTGCTCCCCTTCCGGCCCGGCCGCCTCCGGACCGTCCACCGCACTCAGATCCACCTGATCGGCGTCGAGCTGCGACACGAGCTGCGTCGGGACGTACCCGCCCGCCGGAGCGGCAGCGGACGGCGCCGACCCGTCCGCGCCACCGTCCGGCGCGCCCGGACCCGTACGGTCCGCACCGCCCGCACCCGGCACACCGGGAGGCGGCGGACCGCCCGCGTTCCCCGGCAGCGCAGAACCGTCCGCCGGCGTCATCGCGGCCGCGTGCACACCCGCACCGGGCGGCGCGGGCGGCGCCCCCGGCCCTTCGGCGGCACCGGAGCCCGCGTACGCAGGGGGCGGCGGCACATCGGCGATCGGCGGCCCGGACGGCGGCGGCAACTCCGCCAGCCCCGCCGCGTCCGGCCCGGTCCCGTCCGGCCCCGCCGCATCCGTGTCCGCGGGCGGCACCGGACCGCCGTACGGCACGGCCCCGGCGGGCGGCCCCGGCGGAGGCGACGACGGCATCGGCGGCGCCACCGGCCCGCCGGCCCCCGCCTCCTCGACCGCCGGCGCCATCATCGTCCGCGGCAACTGGCTGCCGCCCGCGATCAGTTCCGTCCTGGCCTCGGCCCCCGCGCCCGCCGGCGGCGTGTCCTCGTCGTCGAAACCGGCGAGCGGCGGCGCGAAGACCGTCGCGGGCAGCCCCACCGAACGGTCGTCGGTGTCCTCGTCCGCCCGGACGTCCGTCCCCGCCCACGGCGTCACGACGGCCGGCTCGTCCCGTACGGAAACGGCCTGGCCCGGCACCGGTACGGAAGCAGCCTGATCCGGTACGGAAGGTGCGTCCGCCGGTACGGGCGGCGCCCCGGCCCCCGCCGACCGCGCACCCGCACCCCCGCCCGCATCCGCCACAGGCACCGCGTCCCGCACCGGCTCCGGCGCCGCCGGCCCGTCCACGGGCAGCACCAGCCCCGCACCCGACGTCCGCCGGTCCGCCGCCTCCTGCAACCACTCCGGCGGCGTCAGCAGGAACGACGTCGCCTCCAGATCGATCCGCTGCGGCGGCGCCTCCACCACCGCGGCGTCCGCCACCGCGCCGTACTCCTCCTCGTACCGCCGGATCACCTCACCCACCGGCAGCCCCGGCCACAGCGTCGTCTCCCCGCTGTCCCGCGCGATCACCAGCCGGGCCCGGCCACCCTCCGTCGTCGGACCGCCCGCACGGTCCTCCGCCCAGGCCACGAACCCCAGATCGAACTCCCGTACCCGCACCTCACGCTGGAACGGACCCGACACGTCCTCGTTGACCCAGCGCTCCGCACGCTCCTGCGCCTGCGCGAACGTCACCACCGCGCCTCACCCCTCCACCGGGACGACACGCGCGAAGCCGCCGTCCACCATCAGACCCGCCACCGTCTCCAGCTCCGGCGGACTCCCCGCCAGCTCCTGCAGGAAATCGTCGAAATCCGCCCCGCACGGCAGCAGAAGCTGCTCCACCCGCTCCTGCACCGGCCACCCGTCCCGGTCCCGCGCGTCGTCGTACGCGCAGAACCACACCGAACCCGGCGCCGCACCCCGCACCTGCACCGCTATCACCCCGCCCTGCACGAACCCCACACCCAGGTAGTCCTTGGTGAAGTGATCGCGCAGACACTTGTTGACGTACACCAGGTCGTTCATCGCGGCCTCGTCCCGCACCGTGAAGAACGGCTGGTCCACCAGCAGCCCCAGATCCGCGTACAGCCCCACACCCACCGGCGCACACCCGCCCGCCGCCTTCAGGAACGCACGATAGGCACCCGGCAGCCGGTACCCCAGCGCCTCCTCCGCCTGCCGCACCTGCTCCTCCGTCACCGACAGCTCCCGGTGCGGCAGCCCGAAATGCACCGGCCGCGTGTCCTGCAACGGCCGCGTCCCCCGCTTCCCGTGGTCCACCGCCGCCGTCGCCAGCCCGCCGTGATGCCGCAACAGCGCCTTCACCTCGACCGGCACCAGCTCCATCCGCCGCGTCCCCGCCACGTGATGCCACGTCCAGCCGTGCGGCGTCGCCACCGGCGGCACGTCCTCCCACAGCTCGTGCCCCCGCGCATGCAACGCCACGTTCGCCGACACATAGTCCGTCAGCCGCAACTCGTCCACGCCGAAACCCTCCGGCGGCTCCGCGATCTCCGCGGCCGCCCGCGCGTACGACGAGAAATCCGGGAACCCGGCACCGTCCACCGGCACCCCCCGCGGATACCGCGCCGCACGCACCGGATCCGGGAAATGCACGACCTGCCCGGCGTAGGCCGTGTTCGGTGGCGCGGCGTGGCCCGCGGCCTGAGGGCCGGGAGGTGCCCCCAGCCCGTGCCGACCTGACGTCATGGCGGTGCTCCCTGGCTGAATCCGGCTACTGGGCACAGCCTATGCCGTACCGCAACCCACCCTCCCGCGCACGTCGACCGGCCTCCCCCACCCCCGTCCCAACCAACGGCGGCACACCGCCACTTCACCGCACGCCCCCACCGCGCAACCACCCGCCGCCCCCGGCCGGAACACCACCGGAACACCCCGGAACCCGGCCCCGCCCCGGGACACAACCGTGACATCACCGACAGCACACCCGACTTCCCCAACACCCACCACATTTGGCAGGCTGACCCTCCCCCTACCCTTGCGGGGGGCCTCCGGCGTCCCGGGGATTCGGGGAGGGAAAAGCACTGACCATGCGCACCACGGCACACCACAACACCGCCACCGCGGGAGACCCCCGCGTCGGCTGGAGCGGCACCGCCGACGACGACCGTCCGCCTGCCCTCCGCCACCGCCGCGACGGCATCCTCCCCACCGTCGGCGCCGCCCTCTCCGTCCGCGGACGCACCCTCACCTGCACCGCGAGCAAAGCCGAACAACCCCCCGTGCTCCACCACCTCGTCCAGGACTTCCTCGACACCCTCGCCACCGCCCAGCGCGAACGCTTCACCGGCCGCTGCCCCGAAGCCGTCCTGCTCAGCCGCCACCTCACCGCCGTCGAGGCCAACCGCGGCAAACGCGCCTCCCGCAAACCCCTCACCAACGGCGAGGCCCGCCGCTCCCTGAAACACTCCAAAATCACCGCCCGGCACATCCGCGAGGACGGCGACCCCCTGCACGGCAGTTACGCTCCCCCCTGTCGCTCCTGCGACGCCCTCCTCGCCTTCTTCGGCGTCATGCCCATCGGTACGCACGCAGGGAGCTGACCCGCACCATGCCCCCCACCGCACCGTCCGCGGACACCACCACCCCGGCCTCCGCCGCGCCCGTCGCCCCGGTCTACGACTCCTACGACCGCACCTCGGCCACCCGCTTCCCGGTCGCCGTCGACGCCGCCCTCCAGGACGCCGGCTGGCGCACCGGACGCTGGGACATCCAGCAGGCCGAACACTGGGCCGACGCCCTGCGCGCCCACACCTCCCCCGCCGGACACCGCCACACCGTCTTCCCCGCCGCCGTCGAGGCGTGGGCCGAATTCGGCGGTCTCGACATCACCCCCACCGGCCCCGGACGCCACATCGCCCCCACCCCCTTCACCCTCGACCCCCTCCACGGCCTCCACCTCGCCCGCACCCTCGGCGACCTCGGCCGCGCCCTGGAGACCGATGTCGCCCCCCTCGGCCAGGAAGCCGGCGGGCAGGCCGTCCTCGCCATCGACACCGAAGGCCGCGTCTACAGCCTCGACCACACCGGCGACTGGTACCTCGGCCCCCACATCGACCAGGCCCTCAACACCCTCGTCCTCGGCATCCGCCCCACCCGGCTGAGCCAGGCCACGGCACGAGAGAGCTGAACGGGGCCGCACCCCCGGCCCCCGCCGAACAGGGCCGCGCCCCCGCCTCACGGGGCCGCACCCCCGGCCCCCCGCCTCACGGGGCCGCACCCCGACACCCGCCGAACAGGGCCGCGCCCCCGGCCCTTGCTCAACAGGGCCCTGCGCCGGCCCCCGCAGACCCGCACCCCCCGAAACCGCCCCCTCGCGCCCCCTACCGCCCCGGCAACACCGCCGACACCCGGAAACCACCCGCCTCCGTCGGCCCCGACACGAACACCCCACCCAGCCCGGTCACCCGCTCCCGCATACCGACCAGGCCGTTCCCCCCACTCGGCAACCCCACACCCGCCGCACCCCGCTCCGACGGACCGTTCTCCACCTGCACCGCCACCTCCCCCTCACGATGCGCCAACCGCACCCGGGCCTCCGCACCCGGAGCGTGCTTGTGCACATTCGTCAACGCCTCCTGCACCACCCGGTACACCGTCTGCTCCACCCCCGACGGATAACCGGCCTCCCCCGCCGCACCGTCCACCGACAGCTCCACCGCCATCCCGGCAGCCCGCGACTGCCCCACCAGATCCCCCAGCTCCGCCAGCGAAGGCCCCTCCCCCTCCGGCTCCGCCGTCACCACCGTCGCACCACCGCGCACCGCACCACCACCGGACCCCGCCCCGGCCTCCGCCACCCGGCCCGACCCCTCCGACCACGAGCCACCGGCCCCACCAGCACCAGCGGCCTCCCCCGCCGCCTGCGTCTTCGCCTTCGACGCCACCGCCACCAGCCGCTCCGGCTCGTTCGACACCGGCGCCGACGGACGGCCCGACGCCCCCTCCGCCGTCCGCAGCACCCCCAGCATCTCCCGCAGCTCCGTCAACGCCTGCCGCCCCATGTCCCCCACCAGCGCCGCATTCCGCGACGCCTTCTCCGGATCCTTCAACGCCACCGCCTGCAACGCCGCCGCATGCACCACCATCAGACTCACCCGGTGCGCCACCACGTCGTGCATCTCCCGCGCGATCCGGGTCCGCTCCTCGTTACGCGCCCACTCCGCCCGCTCCTCGGCCCGGTCCGCCAGCAGCGACAACTCCCGCTCCAGCCCGTCCGCCCGCTCCCGCAGACTCTCCACCAGCCGGCGCCGCGCACCGACGTACAACCCCCACAACACCGGCGGAGCCGTCACCACCAGCGCCACCGCCGCCGCCATCACCAGCACGAACCACGTCGGCGGATTGAAATCCGGCTCGCCCCCCACGTCCTGCCGGATGGTGAAGAAACCGGAGACCAGCGTCCCCGCCACCGCCATCCCCGCCAGCAGCCCGATCACCCGCCGCGGCGCGTCCGAGACCGCCAGCGAATACAGGCCGACCATGCCCAGCAGCGCGCCCATCTGCGCCGGCGTCACCGCCACCGAGACCAGCACCACGGCCACCGGCCAGCGGCGCCGCAGCAGCAGCACCGGACCCACGACCAGCCCGAGCAGCAGCCCGGCCCACGTCGGCAGCCCCGTGTCGCCCGCGAAGTCCAGCCCTTCCAGCACGGTCTCGACGGTCGACACGGCAGCCAGCGACACATCGAGCACCACGCTCCGCCGCCGCGGCCACCACCACGGTCCGGCGGGCGCGTCCCTCGCACCCGTTGCTTCGATTGCCCCCGTTGCGGTCATACCGACCAGCCTACGGGCGCCCGCACGCGAATTTCCGTCGAGCGCTCTGCACGCGAGTGCACCGTTACGGACCAGTACTTTCCTGTTTTCCCTCGAACTGTTGAATCGCCCACATTTTCGACTCGTTTGTCCAGCGCCCGGCCTGAAGCTGAGCCCATGCACCACCACACACGAGCGGACTTCGAGTCCCTGCGCGACCAGGCGGTCACCCTCCGCCGCGACGGCCTGAGCCGCCGCCAGATCCGCGACCGCTTACACCTCCACAACAACGACATCCTCAACCGCCTCCTCGAAGGCGAACCACCTCCCGACTGGACCCGCCGCCCGAACGCGAAGGACGGTCTGCGGGCCAGGGCGCGGGAGCTGCGGGGGGAGGGGATGACGTATGACGAGATCGTTGCCGAACTCGGCGTCTCCAAGAGCTCCGTCTCGCTCTGGGTCCGCGACCTCCCCAAGCCGGTGGCTTCACCGGAACGCATGCACCGGATGCGAGAAGCCCGCTGGGAGCCGCACCGCAGGGCAGTGGCCGAAGCGCGCACGCGGACGAAGGAGGAGGCGACCCGCGACGTCGGCCCCCTAAGCGAGCGGGAACTCTTCCTCGTCGGCGTCGGCCTGTACTGGGCGGAGGGCTCGAAGAGCAAACCGCACCGCACGGACGAATCGGTCACTTTCATCAACAGCGACCCGGGCATGATCCAGGTCTACCTGGCCTGGCTGAACCTGCTGGCCGTAGGAGCCGACCGACTGCGGTTCCGGGTACTGATCCACGAATCCGCCGACGTGGCCGCGTCCGAGCGCTACTGGGCGGAACTGGTGGGAGTCGACGTCGCGGCCTTCGGCAAGACGACGCTGAAGAAGCACAACCCGAAGACCGTCCGCAAGAATGTCGGCGAGGACTACCACGGCTGTCTGGTCGTCCGTGTTCTGCAAGGCACAGAGCTGTACCGTCGCATTGAAGGCTGGTGGTACGGCATAGTGTTGGGAGTCCGGTCGACAGCCTGACGCAATGTCCGGTTTAGACCGCAATAATCCCCCGTGGTGTAATTGGCAGCACTGTGGCTTTTGGTGCCATCTGTTCGGGTTCGAGTCCTGACGGGGGAGCCAAGTTCGGGTCCCGACCTCCGGTCGGGACCCGCCCGCGTTTCGGCCGCAAACCGCACCGGTATCCTTCGGGTGTCCACCACCCGAAGAAGCCGAAGGGCATCCCCGTGAGCGCCAACCGCCCGGCCGCCGTCGTCGTTCTCGCAGCGGGTGAGGGCACCCGCATGAAGTCGTCGACCCCCAAGGTTCTGCACGCGATCTGCGGCCGCTCCCTCGTGGGGCACGTCGTCGCCGCCTCCCGTGAGCTGGACCCCGAGCACCTCGTGGTGGTCGTGGGTCACGCCCGTGAGCAGGTCGGCGGGCATCTCGCCGAGATCGACCCGGATGTGCGCACCGCCGTCCAGCACGAGCAGAACGGCACCGGTCACGCCGTCCGCATGGGCCTGGAGGAACTGGGCAACGGCGGGGTCACCCTCGACGGCACGGTGATCGTCGTGTGCGGCGACACTCCGCTGCTGACCGGCGAGACCCTGAAGAAGCTCGGTGACACGCACGCGGCGGACGGCAACGCCGTCACGGTGCTGTCGGCGGAGGTGCCGGACTCGACCGGGTACGGCCGGATCGTGCGGGACGAGAACACCGGCGCGGTGACCGAGATCGTCGAGCACAAGGACGCCACGGACGCGCAGCGCGCCATCCGGGAGATCAACTCCGGAGTGTTCGCGTTCGACGCGCAGCTGCTGACGGACGCGCTGGGCAAGGTGCGTACGGACAACAGCCAGGGCGAGGAGTACCTCACGGACGTGCTGGGGATCCTGCGCGAGGCCGGGCACCGGGTCGGTGCGGCGGTGGCGGACGACCACCGGGAGATCCTGGGCATCAACAACCGGGTGCAGCTCGCGGAGGCGCGGCGCCTGCTGAACGAGCGGCTGCTGACGCGGGCGATGCTGGCGGGTGTGACGGTGGTGGATCCGGCGACGACGTGGGTGGACGTGTCGGTGACGTTCGAGGCGGACGCGACGGTGCATCCGGGTACGCAGCTGCTGGGCGGTACGCATGTGGCGGCGCACGCGGAGGTGGGTCCGGACGCGCGGCTGACGGACACGTCGGTGGGTGAGGGCGCGAAGGTGTCGTTCACGGTCGCGGACGGGGCGAAGGTCGGTCCGGGGGCGAGTGTGGGTCCGTACGCGTATCTGCGCCCGGGTACGGATCTGGGGCCGAAGTCGAAGGCCGGTGCGTACGTGGAGATGAAGAACGCTTCGGTGGGTGAGGGCACGAAGGTGCCGCACCTGTCGTACGTGGGTGACGCGACGATCGGTGAGTTCACCAACATCGGTGCGGCGAGCGTGTTCGTGAACTACGACGGTGAGGCGAAGCACCACACGACGATCGGGTCGCACTGCCGGACCGGTTCGGACAACATGTTTGTGGCTCCTGTCACGGTCGGGGACGGCGCTTACACGGCTGCCGGCTCGGTCATCACCAAGGATGTGCCCCCGGGTTCGCTGGCGGTCGCGCGTGGCCAGCAGCGGAATATCGAGGGTTGGGTCGCTCGTAAGCGTCCCGGAAGCGCCGCCGCGCAGGCTGCGTCTGCTGCTGGCCAGGAGTCCGACGGCGAGCAGTGATCGTGCTCGGGTGCGCCGTGCGGGGCGTACCGTGATTAGTGCACGCAAACAGGATTCGAGGAGATTTGCTGTGACCGGGATCAAGACGACCGGCGAGAAGAAGCTGATGCTCTTCTCCGGCCGCGCCCACCCCGAGCTGGCTGAGGAGGTCGCCCACCAGCTGGGTGTCGGGCTGGTCCCGACCAAGGCGTTCGACTTCGCCAACGGCGAGATCTACGTCCGTTACCAGGAGTCGGCGCGTGGTGCGGACTGCTTCTTGATGCAGAGCCACACGGCTCCCATCAACAAGTGGATCATGGAACAGTTGATCATGATTGATGCGCTGAAGCGGGCCTCGGCCCGGAGCATCACCGTGGTCATCCCGTCGTACGGGTACGCCCGTCAGGACAAGAAGCACCGTGGCCGCGAGCCGATCTCGGCCCGGCTGATCGCGGATCTGCTGAAGTGCGCGGGCGCCGACCGGATCGTCACGGTCGATCTGCACACCGACCAGATCCAGGGCTTCTTCGACGGCCCGGTGGACCACCTGTTCGCGCTGCCGGTCCTCGCGGACTACGTGGGCGCCAAGGTGGACCGCGAGAAGCTGACGGTGGTCTCGCCGGACGCGGGCCGGGTGCGGGTCGCGGACCGCTGGTGCGACCGGCTGGACGCGCCGCTGGCGATCGTGCACAAGCGCCGGGACAAGGACGTGGCGAACCAGGTCACCGTCCACGAGGTCGTCGGTGACGTGAAGGACCGGGTCTGCGTCCTGGTCGACGACATGATCGACACCGGTGGCACGATCTGCGCCGCAGCGGAGGCGCTGTTCGCCAACGGTGCCGCGGACGTCATCGTGACGGCCACGCACGGCATCCTGTCCGGTCCGGCGGCGGACCGGCTGAAGAACTCCAAGGTCAGCGAGTTCGTCTTCACCAACACCCTGCCCACCCCGTCCGAGCTGGAGCTGGACAAGATCACGGTGCTGTCGATGGCGCCGACGATCGCGCGGGCGATCCGTGAGGTGTTCGAGGACGGCTCGGTGACCAGCCTCTTCGAGGAGCAGTGAGCCGGATTCCGTAGCCCGTAGGGGCGCGCGGAGATCGACTTTGGGGGCGGCCTCCCCGCCGGGTAGACTCATGGAGTTGCTCGGCGAGGGAGGCCGCACTTTTCTGTGGTGCGGCGGTCCGTTATCGACGCGCTCTTCGTAGCAGGTCTGTCGTGGGCCGGGTGACGCCCCACAGATCCGTCCGGTCGTCCGTCGACCGCGCCGACTACGAGGAGTGCCGCCATGGCTGAGGTCAAGCTCGACGCCAAGATCCGTACCGACTTCGGTAAGGGTGCCGCCCGCCGTTCCCGCCGTGCGGACATGGTCCCCGCCGTGGTCTACGGCCACGGTGACGAGCCGAAGCACATCGCCATCCACAACCACGCGCTGATGATGGCCCTGAAGACCCCGAACGCGCTGATCCGTCTGGAGATGGACGGCGAGAACATGCTGGTCATCCCCAAGGCCGTGCAGCGTGAGGCCATCCGTGGCTTCCTGGTCCACGTGGACTTCCTGGCCGTGCGCAAGGGCGAGAAGGTCACCGTCGAGATCCCGATCCACACCGAGGGTGACCTGGCGCCGGGTGCGAACCTGCTGGAGCACCTGCTGAACACGCTGCCGCTGGAGGCCGAGGCCACCCACATCCCGGAGTCGGTGACCGTCTCCGTGGCGGGTCTGGACGCCGGTGACTCGGTGCACGCCAAGGACATCACCCTGCCGACCGGTTCGACGCTGGCGATCGACGAGGAGACCGTGGTGCTCCAGGTCGTCGCGGCGCAGGCCGAGGCGCCGGCGGCGGGCGAGGGCGACGAGTCCGCCGAGGGCTGATCGCTTCCGTAACGCGCGTTACTGTCAACCGCTGCCCCGCCCTCTCGGTGCGGGGCGGCGGTTGAGCCGTTTCAGGGTGGGTCGCTGCAAGGAGACATGAGGATGACGACGGACGCCGAGGGCCCTTGGCTGATCGCGGGGCTGGGCAACCCGGGCCCGGAGTACGCGGCCAATCGCCACAACGTGGGGTTCATGGTGGCGGATCTGCTCGCGGAGCGGATGCGGGGGCGTTTCAAGGCGCACAAGGCGCGGGCGCAGGTCGTGGAGGGCCGGATCGGTCCGCCGGGGCCGGGTGGCCGGCGGGTGGTGGTGGCCAAGCCGATGACGTACATGAATCTGTCGGGTGGTCCGGTGACGGCGCTGCGGGACTTCTACAAGGTTCCGGTGGCGAACATCATCGCGGTGCACGACGAGCTGGACATCGACTTCGGGGCGCTGCGGCTGAAGCTGGGCGGTGGTGACAACGGGCACAACGGTCTGAAGTCGATCACGAAGTCGCTGGGGCCGGATTATCACCGGGTGCGGTTCGGTATCGGCCGTCCTCCGGGGCGTATGCAGGTGGCGGATTTTGTGCTGAAGGACTTCTCCGGTGCCGAGCGCAAGGAGCTGGACTACTTCGTGGACCGGGCCGCGGACGCGGTGGAGGGGCTGGTGCTGGACGGTCTGGAGCGGGCGCAGAGTACGTACAACTCCTGAACGGGCCGGCGTCCCAGGTTGACCGCGCGCAGTCATATGGCCAAGGATCGCCGCCATGCCCAAGAGCCGCCCGAGCAGCAAGAAGCGCAGCCGCCCCGTCAAACGCAGCCGTACCCGCCGGATGGGGGAGAGTGCCTATGGGCTGCTGCTCGTCGCCCGTATGGGGCTGATGGGCGCGCTGGCGCTGTTGCTGCTGGTGGCGGGTGTCTGGACGTCGTGGAACACGGCGCGGTACGCGATGCTCGTGGAGGCGCGGGAGCGGGGGACGATGACGGTGACGGCCTGCCATGAGGACCGGTGCACGGGCCCGTATCTGCCTTTGGAGGGCAGTCGGCGCCGGACGCAGGTGTCGATGGCCGCCGCGGCCGCTCCGGACCGGGGTGAGCAGGTCGAGGTGACGGTGAAGCCGGGTACGGACCGGGCTGTGCGCATCGGGGCGGGCGGCGTTCTGCATGCGTGGGTGCCGTTCGCGGGGTCGCTGCTGCTGGCGGCTCTGGTGGTGGCGGGCGGCATGAAGCTGCGGCGTACGGCCTGGGTGATGGGGCTGATGGGGACGGTGTTGCTGGGGGCGACGTTCGCGGCGTTGTAGGCGGGGGTTCGTATCCGCGCACGACTGTTGGCCGGGGCACGGGCCCCGGCCAACGGTGTGTGTCCTACCGGTCGGCCGTCCGGCTCATCCGGTGTTGCGAAGTCCCGCCGCCACCCCGTTGACGGTGAGCAGGAGCGCCCGCGCCAGTACCGGGTCGGCTTCCTCGCCGCGTTCCGCGGCGGCCCGCTGGCGGTGCAGCAGGGTGACCTGGAGGTAGGAGATCGGGTCCAGGTAGGCGTCCCGGATGTGGAACGTCTGCTTGAGCACCGGGTTGGATTCGAGCAGTTCGCTCTCGCCCGTGACGCGCAGGACTTCCTGCACGGTCAGTTCGTGTTCGGCCTTGATCGTGTCGAAGACGTGCTTGAGCTCGTCGGGGACGAGGGTGTCGACGTAGTGCCGGGCGATCCGCAGGTCGGTCTTGGCCAGGGTCATCTCGACGTTGGACAGGAAGTTGCGGAAGAAGTGCCAGTGCTCGTGCATCTCGTCGAGGACGACGTCGAGTCCGGCTTCGCGGGCGGCCTTGAGGCCCGTACCGACGCCGAACCAGCCGGGGACGATCTGCCGGGACTGGGTCCAGCCGAAGACCCAGGGGATGGCGCGCAGGCCGTCGAGTCCGGCGCCGGAGTCGGGCCGGCGGGAGGGCCGGGAGCCGAGGTGCAGTTCGGCGAGCTGGTCGACGGGGGTGGACGCGAAGAAGTACGCGGGCAGGTCGGGGTCCTCGACGAGCCGCCGGTACGCGCCGTGGGCGGCGTCGGAGACGGTCTCCATGGCGGCGTCCCAGCGGGCCAGCGCCTCGTCGGACTGGCGGGGCGCGGTGTGCAGCGCGGAGGCCTGGAGGGTGGCGGCGACGGTCAGTTCCAGGTTCTCCCGGGCGAGGGAGGGGACCAGGTACTTGTCGGAGATGACCTCGCCCTGTTCGGTGACCTTGATCTCGCCTTCGAGAGTGCCGTAGGGCTGGGCGAGGATCGCGTCGTGGGAGGGGCCGCCGCCGCGGCCGACGGTGCCGCCGCGGCCGTGGAAGAGGCGCAGGCGTACGCCGTGCCGGTGGGCGACGTCGCGCAGCAGGCGCTGGGCGCGGTGGATCTCCCACTGGCTGGTGGTGATGCCGCCGAACTTGGAGGAGTCGGAGTAGCCGAGCATGACCTCCTGGACGTCGCCGCGCAGGGCGACCAGGCGCCGGTAGGAGGGGTCGGCGAGCATCTCGTCGAGGAGCTGGTCGGCGATCTTCAGTTCGTCGGTGGTCTCCAGGAGCGGCACGATGCCGATCTTGGCCCAGCCGGCGTGCAGGTCGATGAGGCCGGCCTCGCGGGCCAGGACGGTGGCGGCGAAGACGTCGTCGGAGCCCTGGCACATGGAGATGATGTAGGACTCGACGACCTCGGGGCCGAAGGTCTCCTTGGCCTTGAGGACGGTGCGGAAGACGCCGAGGGTCTTGGCGCCGGC
The DNA here is from genome assembly GCF_040646595.1 of Streptomyces sp. NPDC045470. Classification (NCBI taxonomy): domain Bacteria; kingdom Bacillati; phylum Actinomycetota; class Actinomycetes; order Kitasatosporales; family Streptomycetaceae; genus Streptomyces; species Streptomyces sp. NPDC045470. The sequence goes on along the minus strand of NZ_JBEZAN010000004.1, from coordinate 528,558 downwards.
CTCGTCGAGGGGGGCGGGGCTGGGGGCGAGGGGGCGGCGCGAGCGCAGTTCCTTGGCGAGGAGCTTGCGGCGGTAGTCGCGCGGCATGTCGGTGTAGCGCCAGGATTCCTCGCCGAGGCGGTCGAAGAGCTGGCCGAGGGCGTGGTGGTGGGCGTCGGCGTGTTCGCGGACGTCCATGGTGGCGAGCTGGAGGCCGAAGGCCGCGATCGTACGGATCGTGCGTTCCAGGCGGCCGTCGGCGACGAGGCCGCCGCGGTGCTCGCGCAGGGAGGTCTGGATGAGGGTGAGGTCCTCGATGAGGCCGGTGGTGCCGAGGTAGTCGCGGCCGGGGACGTGGGGGGTGTCGTTGGCGAGGCGTTCGCGGGTGTTGACGAGCTTCTGGCGGATGCAGGTGGCCTTGAGGCGGTAGGGCTCCTCGGCGTTCAGCCGCTTGTAGCGGGGGCTGATCTCGGGGAGGGCGTCGAGGTCCTGCTGGAGGGAGGCGAGGAGTTCGTCGGTGGCGCCGCAGTTGCGGATGGAGTTGGACAGGGCGCCGCGCAGCTCGTCGATGTGTTCGAGGGCGTCGGTGATGCCGTGTTCGTGCTGGAGGATCAGGACGTCCCAGGTGACCTGGGGGGTGACGTTGGGGTTGCCGTCGCGGTCGCCGCCGATCCAGGTGCCGAAGGTGAGGGGGCGGGTGCCGGGCGGGAGCTGGGCGCCGGCCCGTTCCAGTTCGGCGGCGAGGTCTTCGAGGACGTCGCCGACGGCGCCGCGGCCCAGCTCGTCGAGGTAGTAGATGGCGTTGCGGGCCTCGTCGGTCGGCTCGGGGCGGGCGACGCGCAGCTCGTCGGTCTGCCAGATGAGGTCGATGTTCTCGGCGAGGCGCAGGTCGGCGCGGCGGCGTTCGGTGGTGTCCGTACGGTCGAGGAGTTCGGCGACCTTGCGGAGCTTGGTGAGGACCGAGCGGCGGGCGGCTTCGGTGGGGTGGGCGGTGAAGACGGGCCGTACGCCGAGGTTGGCGGCGGTGGCGCGCAGGTGCTCGGGGTCGGCGTCCTTGAGCATGTCGGCGGTGCGGGCGAGGATGCCGCCTTCGGCGGCGCGCCGGGCGCGCAGTTCGCGGCCGCGGTGGACCTGCTCGGTGACGTTGGCGAGGTGAAAGTAGGTGGAGAAGGCGCGGACGAGCTTGGCGGCGGTGGCCAGGTCGGTCTCGCCGAGGAGCCGGGCGGCGGCCTCGCCGTCGGTGCGGGTCAGGGCGCGGACCTGTTCGACGAGGTCGAGGAGGTCCTGGCCTTCCTGGCGGACGAGGGTCTCGCCGAGGAGGTCGCCGAGGCGGCGGATGTCGGCGCGCAGGGGCCCGTTGTCGCGTGCGGCGTCGGCGGCGGCCGGGGTGTCGGTGGCGCCGGTGCGCTCGTCGTTCGCGGCGGGGGTGGGGTCGGCACTGCTCACAGGTGCGGCTCCTTGCAGTGATCTTCGTGATCTGAGCACGTCCGGGCGCTGGCAGGGGTGCTCCCCAGCGGCTGCCGGGGGTGGGCCCGGCGGTGCTGGGGGCGGTTCGCGGACCGCGCTGTCCGACGTTCCCCAGGATAGGTCTCCGCGGCGTCGGCGGATCACCCTGTCCGTTCTGTGGGCACCTACCTGTTCGGGGTGGCGCTCACACCTGGACGTTGTTCATATGTGACGGAACTTGCACGGTTCTCTCACCTGATTGCCTGATGTTTTTGCCGCAATTCGGTCACCCGTTACCGACCTGTCGGACCCTTGCCCGTACCGAGGGCACTGCCATACTTACGAAACCGTAGGTTACGGTCCCGTAGCCGTAACCGTGCCCCCGAGCCCCCTACGAGGGACACCACATGACCGCTGGCCCCGAAGTCATCGAAGAGTCACCGAAACCCGCCGAAACGCCGCTGCCGTCCGCGACACTCGGCGACGACAGCAAGCGCTCGGTCGAACAGATCACCCTGCTGCTGTTCATCACCCTGCCCTTCGTGGCGCTGGTGGCCGCGGTGCCGCTGGCCTGGGGCTGGGGTGTGACCTGGCTCGACCTGGCGCTGCTGGCGGCGATGTACTTCATCGGCTGCCACGGCATCACCATCGGCTTCCACCGCTACTTCACGCACGGCGCCTTCAAGGCCAAACGCCCGCTGCGGATCGCCCTGGCGGTCATGGGGTCGCTGGCGGTCGAGGGGCCGCTGGTGCGCTGGGTGGCCGACCACCGCAAGCATCACAAGTTCTCCGACGCGGAGGGCGACCCGCACTCCCCCTGGCGGTTCGGCGAGACGGTGCCGGCGCTCATGAAGGGCCTGTGGTGGGCCCACATCGGCTGGATGTTCGACGAGGAGCAGACGCCGCAGCACAAGTACGCGCCGGACCTGATCAAGGACCCCGCGATCCGCCGGATCTCCCGCCAGTTCGTCCTGTGGACCGTCGTCTCCCTCCTCGTCCCGCCCCTGGTCGGCGGCCTGGTCACGATGTCCTGGCAGGGCGCGGCCACCGCGTTCTTCTGGGGCTCCCTGGTCCGCGTCGGTCTGCTCCACCACGTCACCTGGTCGATCAACTCGATCTGCCACGCGGTCGGCAAGCGCCCGTTCAAGTCCCGCGACCGCTCCGGCAACGTCTGGTGGCTGGCGGTGCTCTCCTGCGGCGAGTCCTGGCACAACCTGCACCACGCCGACCCGACGTGCGCCCGGCACGGCGTCATGAAGGGGCAGCTCGACTCCAGCGCCCGCCTCATCCGCTGGTTCGAGAAGGCCGGCTGGGCGTACGACGTGCGCTGGCCGAACGCCTCCCGCCTCGACGCGAAGCGCGCGGACGCCGCCGCGCCCGGGGGTACCGGGCGGTGACAGCCGGGGAAGGCATGATTGACGGGTGGCGATCGACGGCAGCAGCGTGAACGACAACCAGGGCAAGGCCCCCTCCGGCGCGGGGACCCGGCGCACCCGCAGGGTGCGGATGACGGGCGCCCAACGCCGTGAGCAGCTGCTCGACATCGGTCGCGCCCTCTTCGCCGAACGCGGCTTCGAGGGCACCTCGGTCGAGGAGATCGCGGCGAAGGCCGGCGTCTCCAAGCCGGTCGTCTACGAGCACTTCGGCGGCAAGGAGGGGTTGTACGCCGTCGTGGTGGACCGCGAGATGCGCCAGCTGCTGGACATGGTCACCGGCGCCCTGACCGCCGGCCACCCCCGCGAACTCCTCGAACAGGCCGCCTTCGCCCTCCTCGACTACATCGAGACCTACACCGACGGCTTCCGCATCCTGGTCCGCGACTCCCCCGTGGCCCAGTCCACCGGCACCTTCGCCTCCCTGATCAGCGACATCGCCACCCAGGTGGAAGACATCCTCGGCCTGGAATTCAAGGCCCGCGGCTTCGACCCGAAACTGGCCCCCCTGTACGCCCAGGCCCTGGTCGGCATGGTCGCCCTGACCGGCCAGTGGTGGCTCGACGTCCGCAAACCGAAGAAGTCCGAGGTGGCCGCCCACCTGGTGAACCTCGCCTGGCACGGCCTGGACGGCCTGGAACCGAAGCCCCGCCTGATAGGCCATCGGCGGGCCTGACCCCGGACCGCTCCGGCCCCGGCCCGCAGGTGCCTCCTGCCCGCGCACCCCAAAACACCCCATAGAGCGACAACCCTCCTGCACTCCCCAAACCTCCCGGTCTCCCCTTCCGCGGAACATTCGCCGAAATCCGGCCGACCGTCGAGGTGTCTTCGCCGCGCGAACACACCTCGATAGCATCGGATTCCGTTTCCGGCTGAAGTGGAGTTCCGTCACCTTGCGCCCTGACCTGGAGCAGAATTTCGCCGCCGCACTCCCCGCGGGGAGATATGTGTCGGCACACTCCGTGTCGGCCGGTCGATGAACTGTCCGTCAGGGAAGGAGGGGTGCGATGCGCCGCAGGCGAAACGGCCCGTGGTGTTGTCGGGTGCGGCACCCGTCCGCGGAGACCGGGGGGAAATTCGGGTCGCTGCTGCTGCGTCCCGGCCTCGACGACCTGCCGCCCTCGTCCACCACCCGCACCGACAACGGTCCCGCCCTGCGCCGGGAGCGGCAGAAGCGGAAGGCGACGTCCTTCGGCGGCTGGGACAGTCCGGCGGTCCGGTGGCTGGCGGCGGCGCAGCCCCGTTCCGAGGCGGGAGTGCTGACGTACGCGGCACTCACCGAGCGGACGTTCCAGTTCGTGTACGCGCAGGCTCCGCGCTCGGGCGGGGAGCGCCGGTGTCATGGAGCTGGGTGCGTCCTTCGACCGCTCCGCCCTCGCGTGGACCCGTCTGGGCGACAAGCAGTTCCTTGATTACATGTACGGTTTCACCGACGGGTCGTGGGGCGTGGCCTCGGGTCCGGACGAAGAATATTTCCGCCGTTTCTTCCCCGGTACGCTCACCGAAAAGAACTTCCCATTCCTTGACGAACTCCCTATCGCTCCGGTGGTACGCATGCGCTGCCCCGTAAGGAGAACTGACCCATGCGGCCAGACTTGGAGCAAAAGATCGTTGCGGCTCTGCCTCAGGACGAGCGGTTCGTGGGCGGGTTCAGCGTCATGCGGGCGACCACCGGCCAGGACTCGGTGAGTTCCGACGCGCCGGCCGAGCGTCGGCCGCGGGCGCTGGCCGGGGAGGGCGCTCTGTGGGTTGCCGGCATCTCGGCCTCCTTCAAGGGGGTCATCAACGATGTGGGGTCGCCGTCGGCCCGGGAGGGCACCGAGGATCCCGCCAAACGTCCGAAGCGGCAGCGGAAGAACGCCTCGTTCTTCGGTGGCCGGGACAGTCTGGCCGGGCAGTGGCTGGCGGCGGCACAGCCTCGCTCCCGTGCGGGGCTGGTCACTACCGTGGTCCTCACCGACAAGCGGCTGCGCTTCGAGTACATACCCCGTCGGCGTCTGACCGGCCGCCTCGGCGACACGGTCGAGCTGGGGGCGTCCTTCTCGCCTGACTCCCTGACGTGGACGCGCCGCAGGAACACGCACTTGGACATGCAGTTCGGGTTCACCGACGGGTCCTGGGGCACGGTCATGGCCGCGCCGGAAGAAGATTTCCTCCAGGTTTTTCCCGGGACTCTCAGCCACCTCGTGCCCATCCCATGAACCCTCGTCTTCTTCCGGAAGACCGCTGGACAGATCGTATGAGGAGTTGCCCGTCATGACACCCGAGCTCGAACAGAAGGTTTTTTCCGCTCTGCCGCCGGGCGAGAAGCTGCTGACGGGCTTCGAGGTCTCGCGTTCGTTGGCGTTCAGCCGCGGTCGGGGCGGGAGCAGCAGCGCTCCGGACTCGCGGCGGCCCAAGGTGCTGGTAGGGCAGGAGAAGGACGGGGACGGCTGGACTCGCTTCATTTCCCGGGTTTTTCGCGTGTTCACCACTGATGTGCCTGCTCAGCAGCGCGGCGTCTCCGTCGAGGGGCCTTCGCTGCGGGGCGAGCGCCAGAAGAACAAGGACTCGTTCTTCGGTGGCTGGGACAGTCTGGCCGGGCAGTTCCTGATCGCCGGCCAGCCGCAGTCCAAGACCGGGGTGGCTGCCGTCGTGGCCGTCACCGATGTGTGTATGCGTTTTGTCTACGTACAGTACCGGCGCGTCCTAGGTGGACTGGGTGAGGCTGTCGAGCTGGGGGCCTCTTTTCCGCACGACGCTCTGGTGTGGACCCGGCGGCACGAGCCGAAGAACGAGATGCAGTTCGGGTTTTCCGACGGGTCGTGGGGAACTCTGTTCGTTCCGGGGGATGGGGAATTCATGAAGCATTTCCCGGGGACGCTCGGCCACAAGGATCCGATTCCGTAGGCCCCTGCCTCATTCCAGGAATTCCAGCCGGTTGCCCACGGGGTCGTGTGCGTAGAAGCGGTGATGGCCCGGGAGGGTGTCGTCCCAGGTCACTGTGATGTCGTGGTGGGTGAGGCGGGTCGCGTGGGCGCGGATGCCGGTGACGCGGAGGGCCGGGTGGGCTTTGCGGGCGGGCCTGAAGTCGGGGTCGATGCCCAGGTGGAGCTGGGTGGTGGGGCCGGCCTCGAACCAGCAGCCTCCGCGCGCGGCGAGCGACGGCGGCTTGGGGATTTCCCGGAGGCCCAGGATGCCGCCGTAGAACGCGCGCAGGACGGTTTCGCTGCCGGGTGGTGCGGCGAGCTGGACGTGGTCGAGGCCGGTGATCACGGGTTCACCTCATCCGGGGTCAGTGTTCCTTGTGGGCCACGACGAAGATCCGGCGGAACGGGAAGACCGTGCCGTGCGGGCCGGGCGGGTAGGACTTGCGGAGCAGGTCCCGGTATTGGGACAGGAATTCGTCGCGGGCCGCCGGGTCGTCCTCCAGGGCGGTCAGTACGGGGCGCAGGGCCGTGCCCTTGACCCAGTCGAGGACCGGGTCCTCGCCCTGGAGGAGCTGGGCGTAGGTCGTCTCCCAGGCGTCCACGGCGCAGCCGAGCGCGGTGAGGCGTTCCAGGTAGGCGGTGGGGGCGAGGATGTGGACGAAGCGGCGGCCGTGGTCGGCGAGGCGGTCGCGCCACTGGGGTTCGTCGCAGAGTTCGCCGAGCAGTGCGTGGCTGGGCGAGGTGAAGTTGCCGGGGACCTGGAAGGCGAGGGTGCCGCCGGGGGTGAGGCCGTCGATCCACGCCGGGAGGGACTCGGGGTGGTTGGGGACCCATTGCAGCGCCGCGTTGGAGATGATCAGGTCGAACGGTTCGGCGGGGCGCCAGTCGGCGGCGTCGGCGTGTGCGAAGTCGAGGTGGCCGCCGCCGGGGGTGGGTCCGGCGTACAGGTCGGCTTCCTTGAGCATCTCGGCCGAGCTGTCCAGGCCGGTGATGTGCGCGTCGGGCCAGCGGTCGGCGAGCTGGACGGTGACGTTGCCGGGACCGCAGCCGAGGTCGGCGATGCGGGCGGGGCGGTTGCGGTGGGGCAGCTCGGGTATGCGGGCGAGGAGATCGTGGAACGGGCGCGTGCGGTGTCCGGCGTGGCGCAGGTACTGCTGCGGGTCCCAGGTTGGTGCGACGTGCATGTTCGAACCCCTTCGGCTGGTGCAGGGTTGGTACAGGCCACGCGAGCGCGGCGTGAGCCCATCGCCGACGATGCCCAATAGTCCACGGAAATATATCTTGATGCCAAGAGACTTCACATCGACAGACCAACTACACTGATCGACATGGAGGACGAGGTCGATCGACTGGTCGCGGCATGGCGCCGGGAGCGCCCGGACCTCGACGTGGAACCGCTTGAGGTCCTCAGCCGCATCAGCAGGCTGGCCAGGCACCTCGACCGCGCGCGCCGCCTCGCCTTCTCCGAGGTCGGTCTGGAGCCCTGGGAATTCGACGTGCTGACCGCGCTGCGCCGCGCGGGGGCTCCGTATCAATTGTCCCCCGGCGCGCTGCTGACGCAGACGCTGGTCACCTCCGGCACGATGACCAACCGCATCGACCGGCTCGCCAAGAAGGGCCTGGTCGAACGGCTGCCCGACCCCAGCGACCGGCGCGGCGTACTGGTCCGGCTCACCCCGGAGGGGCGCGAGGCGGCCGACGAGTCGCTGGCCGGGCTGCTCACCCAGGAGCGCGCGATCCTGGCCGAGCTGTCCCCTCAGCAGCGCGGTGAACTGTCCGGGCTGCTGAGGCAGTTGACGGCGCCGTTCGACAACACGCCGGGCTGACGGCCGGCCCCGGCCGCCGCCGGGCCCCGTCACGTCCCCTTGCCTCGCCCCCGCCCGTTGGGCTTGGATCGCGACCATGAGCCAGCACGGCCCGCGGGGCCAGCAGGGGCATGACGGCGGGCCAGGGCACGAGGACCGGTACGGACAGCAGGACCGGTACGGGCACGAGGACCGGTACGGGCAGCAGGGCCACTCCCGGCGCCAGGGACACCGGCGGCCCGCCGGAGCGCCGGACGGGTCACGCTTCACCGGGCGTACGGTCCTGGTGACCGGTGCCGCCGCCGGAATCGGCGCGGCGACCGCCGACCGGCTGGCGGCCGAGGGCGCGCGGGTGCTGCTCCTGGACATCGACGACGAGCGCGGCGAGCGCACCGCCCGCCGGATCCGCGCCCTCGGCGGCCGGGCCTCGTACGAGCACTGCGACGTGGCACGCGAGGACCACTGGCAGCGTGCCGCGCACGCCGCCCGGCAGCGGTACGGGCCGGTGGACGCGCTGGTCAGCAACGCGGCGCTGCAGGGGCCGCACACACCCGCCGACGTGATCGCGCCGGCGGACTGGGACCGGCAACTGGCGGTGAACCTGACCGGGGCCTTCCTGGGCGTACGGGCCGTACTGGCGGACCTGCGGGAGCGGCGCGGCGCCGTCGTGCTCACCTCGTCGGTGCAGGCGCACTTCGGCCTGCCGGGCCGTCCCGCGTACGCCGCGACGAAGGCGGGGCTGACCGGTCTGGCCCGTCAGCTGGCGGTCGAGTACGGGCCGCAGGTGCGGGTGAACAGTGTGCTGCCGGGGCCGGTGCTGACAGCGGCCTGGGAGTCCGTCGGCGAGGCGGACCGGCGGGCCAGCGCCGAGGCGACGGCGGCCGGGCGGCTCGGGCGTCCGGAGGAGGTGGCGACCGCCATCGCGTTCCTGCTCTCCGACGACGCGTCGTACGTGACCGGCACCGACCTGGTCGTGGACGGCGGCTGGAGCGTGCGGAAGGAGTCGTCCTGAGGGGCAGGCGCGAAACACCGACGCCCCCGTGAGACCGCCGTGAGGCCGGATGTGCGCGCTGCGGCGCCCCGCCGCGGGAATCATGGCGGTACGGGCGGCCCGCTCCCGGGCACGGCCGGCCGCGCCGCCCGCAGCTCGTGCCACCACACGTCGCGACCAAGGGGATCCGATGGGCATCCATTTCGGTGCGGACTACAACCCCGAGCAGTGGCCCGAGGAGGTCTGGGAGGAGGACATCGGCCTGATGAAGCGGGCCCACGTCACCATGGTCACCGCCGGGATCTTCTCGTGGGCGAAGGCCGAGCCCCGGCCCGGCGCGTACGACTTCGACTGGTTCGACCGGGTCATGGACGGCCTCGGCGGCGCGGGCATCCGCGTGTGTCTGGCCACCATGACCGCCTCCCCGCCGCCCTGGCTCACCCGCGCGCACCCGGAGGTGCTGCCGCAGGGCCCGGACGGACAGCGCCGCTGGCCCGGCGGACGGCAGCACTACTGCCCGTCCAGCCCGGTCTACCGCGAGCACGCGGTCCGTCTCGTCGGGCGGCTCGCCGCCCGCTACGCCGGTCACCCGGCGCTGGCCCTGTGGCACGTCGGCAACGAGTACGGCTGCCACACCCGCCAGTGCTTCTGCGACGTGTCCGCCGCGGACTTCCGGCGGTGGCTGCGCGAGCGGTACGGCAGCGTGGCGCGCCTCAACGACGCGTGGTCCACGGCCTTCTGGTCGCAGGCGTACACGGACTTCGAGGAGGTGCTGCCGCCGCGTACCGCGCCCACCTTCCCCAACCCGGCCCATCAGCTCGACTATCTGCGCTTCAGCGACGACGCGCTGCGCGACTGCTACCTGGCGGAGCGGGAGGTGCTGGCGCGGCTGAGTCCCGGGATGCCGGTGACCACGAACCTGATGCCGTTCCACAAGCCGGTGGACGCCTTCGCGTGGTCGCGCGACATGGACGCGATGGCGCTGGACTTCTACCAGGACCCGTTCGACCCGGAGACGCATCTGAAGGCCGCGTACACCTTCGACCTGATGCGTTCGGCGCGCCGCGGGCAGCCCTGGCTGCTGCTGGAGCAGGCGCCCGGCGCGGTCAACTGGCGGGCCCTCAACGGTCCGAAGCCGCCGGGCACGATGCGCCTGTGGAGCTGGCAGGCCGTCGCGCAGGGCGCGGACGCCGTCCTGTACTTCCAGTGGCGGCAGTCGCGCGGCGGCGCGGAGAAGTTCCACTCGGCGATGGTGCCGCACGCCGGTACGGACACCCGGATCTTCCGCGAGGTGTGCGACCTGGGGCGGGAGCTGGCGTCCGTACCGGAGCTCGCGGGGACACGGGTGGTGCGGCCGACGGTGGCGCTGGTGACGGACTGGGACTGCTGGCGGGCGCTGGAGCTGGACTCGCACCCGTCCACGGCGCTGCGCCTGCCGGAACTGGCGCTGGGGCACTACCGGCCGCTGTTCGAGGCGGGGGTGGCGTGCGACGTCGTGCCGCCGGACCGTGACCTGTCCGGCTACCGGCTGGTCGTCGTGCCGAACCTGTACCTGGTGACGGGGTCCGTCGCGCAGCGCCTGGCGTCGTACGTGCGCGGCGGCGGCCAACTGCTGATGTCGTTCTTCTCGGGGGTCGTGGACGACTGCGACCGGGTGCATCCGGGCGGCTGTCCGGGGCCGCTGCGGTCGCTGCTGGGCCTGCGGGTGGAGGAGTTCTGGCCGCTGGACGAGGGTGCGACGGTGGGGGTGCGGGGTCTGGCGGGGGTACGGGGGCGGGGCGGCGGCCGGGCGCGTACGGGGGCGGCGGGCGCCTGGGTGCTGCCCGCCGGTACGGCGGACCTGTGGTCGGAGGCCGTCCGCCTGGAGGGCGCCGAGCCCGTCGCGGAGTTCACCGACGGCGATCTGGCGGGCTCCCCGGCCGTCACCCGGCACGGCTACGGCGCGGGCACGGTGACGTATCTGGGCACCCGCCTCGAACCGCCGCTGATGCGCGCCCTGACGGACCGCGTACGGGAGGCGGCGGGCGTGCGGCCGGTGCTGGCCGGGCTGCCCGACGGCGTGCAGGCCACCGTCCGGGAAGGCGCCGGCGGCCGCTTCCTCTTCCTGCTCAACCACGGCACGCGGGCGGCCGACATCACCCTGCCGTGCCCGATGGCCGACGCGCTCGCCGGGACGCGCGGGGAGCGGGCGGAGCACACGTACCGGATAGGGCTGCCGGCCCGCGGTGCGGCCGTGCTGAAGGACCTGCACGGGGCGGTGCCCGCGGGCGGCTGACCGGGGACCGGCGGTGCCGGGCGCGGCGCGGGCGGGCCCGCGCCGCGCCTCAGGTCAGCGCGGACGCCGCGGCGGTGGCCGGTTCGAGTTCCACCGGGCCCACGCCGGCCCGCCGGGCCAGTGCGACGGCGGCGAGCGTGGAGTGGACGCCCAGCTTGCCGAGCACGTTCTGCATGTGCGTACGGACCGTGTGCGGGGACAGGAACAGCCGCTCGGCGACCGCCTTGCGGCCCAGCCCCGCCACCATGCAGCGCAGCACCTCGCGCTCGCGCGGCGTCAGCGACTCCACCAGCCGCTCGCTCTCCGTACGGTGCTTGCGTGCCGCCGTCAGCTCCCGCAGGACGCCGGTGAGCAGCGCGGGCGGCAGGTGCGTCTCGTCACGCAGCACGCCGCGGATGACGGCGAGCAGGCGGGAGAGCGAGCAGTCCTTGGCGACCCAGCCGCCGGCACCCGCCTGGAGTGCGAAGGCGGCCCGGCGCGGGTCGTCCTTCTCGGCGAGCACGACGGTACGGACGTACGGGTACGCCGTACGGACGCCGGCGACCAGCGAGATGCCGTCCAGCGGGCCGCCGTCCGCGGCGCTGTCGCGGCCCGGCGCGGGCCGGTCCGGTACGGACGCCAGCGGCGCCGCGACGGTGCCGAGGTCGGCGTCGATGAGCATCACGTCGAAGCGCCGGCCGTCCGCGGCCGCCCGCTCCAGGCTGCGCAGAGCCGCCGGTCCGCTGCCGGCCGCGGCCACGTCCACGTCCTGCTCGGCCGCGAGCGCGGCCGCCAGGGACTCGGCGAAGATGCGGTGGTCGTCGACCACCAGAACCCGGATGCGTTGCACTGAGACCCCCTGTCTCGGGGAACGGACCAAGTGGGCACGGCGCCCGGGACCAAGGCCGACGCAGCCGCACGGCCGCCGCCGTGCCGCCTGGCTACCCCACCCCGGGCGTCGTACCCGACTGTCTCGCCCCCTGATCAGCACCGGCCCCCACCGGTGCTGGGACTCAGAGTACGGACGGGGTGCGGCAACGGAAGGCTATTGGCAAAACTGCTCGGCCCAAGTGTTCACAGTGGGGCCCAACGGTCGTCGAGGGGCACGAGTCGACAAGGTTCGTCCGAATCCGATCGGCCGGAGCGACCGGCGGGAAGCGCCCGGAGCGGGGTGAGCTCCGGGCGACGGGCCTCACAGCAACCGCCGGGCGCCCGCGCTCGGAACGGCCGGAAAGATCCGTGGCGCCGGGTGCCCGGCCGCCGCGAACGCCTCGGTGACCCGCGCGGCGACGGCGTCCGCTTCCGTCTCCTCGACCAGGACGACGGCCGAGCCGCCGAATCCGCCGCCCGTCATCCGGGCGCCCAGCGCGCCCGCCGCGACCGCCGCGTCGACGGCGAGGTCCAGTTCGGCGCAGGAGACCCGGAAGTCGTCGCGCAGCGAGGCGTGCCCCGCGGTCAGCAGCGGGCCGATGGCGCGGGGCTCGCCGGCGTCCAGGCGGGCGATGACGTCCTCCACGCGCCGGTTCTCGGTGACGACGTGCCGTACGACGGCCCGGACGCCGGGACCGCGGTCGCCCGGTACGTCGGCGGGCTGGTCGCCCGGTACGTCGACGTGCCCGCAGCCCGGCCCGTCGCCCGGCTCGCCGTGCTCCGCGGTGAGTCCGTCCAGTACGGCGGGCAGGTGTGCGTACGGCACATCGCGCAGCGCGTGTACGCCGAGCGCCCGCGCACCGCGCTCGCACATGGCGCGGCGCTGGGCGTACGCGCCGTCCCCCAGCTCGTGCTTCACCCGGGTGTCCACGACCAGGAGCCGCAGCCCCTCCCCCGCCAAATCGAACGGGACCTGCCGCTGGGAGAGGTCGCGGGTGTCCAGGAACAGCGCGTGGCCGTCCGCGCAGCAGGCGGCGGCGGTCTGGTCCATGATGCCGCAGGGCACGCCCACGAAGGCGTTCTCGGCGCGCTGCGCGAGCTGCGCCAGGCGCTGCCGGGTGAGCCCGAGTCCGTACAGGTCGTCCAGGGCGAGCGCGGTGACGACCTCCAGGGCGGCCGACGAGGACAGTCCGGCGCCGACCGGGACGGTGCTGTCGTAGTGGAGGTCGGCGCCGCCGACGGGCAGTCCGGCCTCTCGCATCGCCCAGACGACGCCCGCGGGGTAGGCCGCCCAGCCGCCGTCGGGGACCGGGCGCAGGGCGTCCAGCCGCAGTTCGACGGTCTGGCCGCCGCCGCTGCCGCCGTCCCCGGAGTGCACCCGCAGGACGCCGTCGGCGCGGGGTGCGGCGGCGGCGAGGGTGGTGTGGGGCAGGGCCAGGGGCATCACGAAGCCGTCGTTGTAGTCGGTGTGTTCGCCGATCAGGTTGACGCGGCCGGGCGCCGCCCACACTCCGGTGGGGGCGGCGCCGTACACCTCACGGAAGCGCTCGGCGGTGTCCCGGGCGCGCTGCTCCTGGTCCGCGGCCGGGCCGCTGATGTCCGTCACGGGGTGTCGGCCTCCCTGCGCCGGGCGAAGTCCCAGGCGTCGGCGACGATCTCGGCCAGGTCCGTACGGCTGGGGCGCCAGCCGAGCCGGTCGACGGCGGTCCGCGCGGAGGCGACGAGGACGGCGGGGTCGCCGCCGCGGCGGCCCGCGGTGATCTCGGGGACGGGGTGGCCGGTGACCTTGCGGACGGTCTCGATCACCTCGCGTACGGAGAAGCCGTTGCCGTTGCCGAGGTTGCAGATCAGATGTTCGCCGGGGGCCGCCGCGGTCAGGGCGAGCAGGTGGGCCTCCGCCAGGTCGGCGACGTGGATGTAGTCGCGTACGCAGGTGCCGTCGGGCGTCGGGTAGTCGTCGCCGTAGACGGAGATGGCCTCGCGCTTGCCCTGGGCGACCTGGAGGACGAGCGGGATCAGGTGCGACTCGGGGTCGTGGCGCTCGCCGTACGCGCCGTACGCGCCCGCGACGTTGAAGTAGCGCAGCGAGACGGCGGCCAGGCCGTGCGCCGCGCACTCGCCCGCGATCATGTGGTCGACGGCGAGCTTGGAGGCGCCGTACGGGCTGGTGGGCGCGGTGGGCGCGGACTCGGTGATGGGGGTGGCCACGGGCTCGCCGTAGGTCGCGGCGGTGGAGGAGAAGACCAGGGTGCGCACGCCGGCGGCGCGCATCGCGGCGAGCAGGTCCATGGTGCCGCCGACGTTGTTGCGCCAGTACTTCTCGGGGTCCGTGACGGACTCGCCGACCTGGGAGAAGGCGGCGAAGTGCAGCACCGCGTCGTAGGAGGCGTCCAGGTGGCGGGCGGCGTCCTGGACGCGGCCCTCGATGAAGCGGGCGCCGGCCGGGACACCCTCGCGGTGCCCGGTGGACAGGTCGTCGAGGACCGTGACGGTGTGCCCGGCCTCGACCAGGTGGGCCGCGACGACGCCGCCCACGTATCCCGCGCCGCCGGTGACCAGGTACTTGTCGCTCACTCGCTCGCTACCTCTCGCAGTCGCTCGGCCGCGGCCTCCGGCGGCACGTCGTTGATGAACACGTTCATGCCGGATTCGGAACCCGCGAGGAACTTCAGCTTGCCGGAAGTACGGCGGACGGTGAAAAGCTCCAGATGGAGCGCGAACTCGCCGCGGTCGGCGGCGTACAGCGGCGCCTGGTGCCAGGCGGAGATGTACGGGGTCGGCGGCTCACCGGGGCCGAAGATCCGGTCGAAGCGCCGCAAGACTTCCAGATAGACCTGTGGGAACTCTGTGCGCGCGTCCTCGCCGAGGGCGAGCAGGTCGGGGACGCGGCGCTTGGGGTAGAGGTGGACCTCGTACGGCCAGTGCGCGGCGTACGGGACGAAGGCGGTCCAGTGTTCCGCGTCCAGGACGACGCGGCGGCCGTCGGCGCGTTCGTCGGCGAGGACGTCGTCGAAGAGGTTGCGGCCGCCGGTGCGGTCACGGTGGGCGGCGAACTGGGCGAGCATCCGCTCGGTGCGCGGGGTGGTGAAGGGGTAGGCGTAGATCTGGCCGTGCGGGTGGCCGAGGGTGACGCCGATCTCCGCGCCGCGGTTCTCGAAGCAGAAGACCTGCTGGACGCCGGGCAGTTGGGAGAGTTCGGCGGTGCGGTCGGTCCAGGCTTCCAGGACGAGTGCGGCCTGTTCCTCGGTGAGGGCGGCGAAGGAGGCGTCGTGGTCGGGGGTGAAGCAGACGACCTCGCAGCGGCCGGTGTCGCCGGCCAGGGAGGGGAAACGGTTCTCGAAGACGGCGACGTCGTAGTCGGCGGCGGGGATCTCGGTGCCGCGGCCGTCGCGGGAGGGGCACAGCGGGCAGGCGTCGGCCGGCGGGTGGTACGTACGGCCCTGGCGGTGCGAGGCGACGGCCACCGCGTCCCCGAGCAGGCGGTCGTGGCGGACCTCGGAGGCGGTGGAGACCGGGTCGAGCGGGCGGCGGTCGGTGTCGTCGCGCACCACGTCGTCGCGCAGGTCGTAGTAGATGAGCTCCCGGCCGTCGGCGAGCCGGGTCATCGTCTTCTTCACTGGAGCACTCCTCGGGCACACCGTCACACCCACCAAACACAAACACACACAATGAAGCACAACTAAACAACCCAGTCAACGCCTGACCTCGGCCGGATCGGCACCCGGACAATCCATTCCAAAGCCCCCGCCCCGATCACGATGGAGCCACGAGAACGAACAAAAGTCTTCAGTTTCTCAAGGACCGCGCGTAGTTTCCTGTGCGTTCATCACGCACAGAGAAGTGAGTGCCCCCATGATCACCTTGGCCGCAGGGCTACGGCTGCCCACCAACGGGCTCGACTACGCGATTCTCGCCCTCTACTTCGTCGTCGTCCTCGGCATCGGCTTCGCCGCCCGGCGCAGCGTGAAGACCAGCCTGGACTTCTTCCTGTCCGGGCGGTCGCTGCCCGCCTGGGTCACCGGTCTCGCCTTCGTCGCCGCCAACCTCGGCGCCACCGAGATCCTCGGCATGGCCGCCACCGGCGCGCAGTACGGCGTCGCCGTCGTGCACTGGTACTGGATCGGCGCCATCCCCGCCATGGTGTTCCTCGGCCTGGTGATGATGCCGTTCTACTACGGCTCGCGGGTGCGCTCGGTACCGGAGTTCCTGCTCCAGCGCTTCGACAAGTCGGCGCACCTGCTCAGCTCGGTGCTGTTCGCCTTCGCCGCCATCCTCATCGCGGGCGTCAACCTCTACGCCCTGTCGATCGTGGTGGAGGCGCTGCTGGGCTGGCCGCAGTGGGTCGCCATCGTCGTCGCCGGTGTGTTCGTCCTCGCGTACATCACCGTCGGCGGTCTGTCCTCGGCGATCTACAACGAGGTGCTGCAGTTCTTCGTCATCCTGGCCGCGCTCATCCCGATCTGCGTCCTCGGCCTCAAGCGGGTCGGCGGCTGGGACGGGCTGACCTCGTCGCTGGAGAAGAGCCACGGGCACAGCTTCCTGACGGCCTGGGACGGCACCGGCATCGGCGAGCCCAACGCGCTCGGCGCCAACTGGCTGACGATCATCCTCGGCCTGGGCTTCGTGCTCTCCTTCGGCTACTGGACCACCAACTTCGCCGAGGTGCAGCGCGCCCTGTCCGCCAAGAACCTCTCCGCCGCGCGGCGCACCCCGCTGATCGCCGCCTACCCGAAGATGTTCATCGCCTTCCTGGTGATGATCCCCGGTCTGGTCGCCGCGGTCGTGGTGCCCCGCATCGGCCAGGAGGGGTCCGACCTGACGTACAACGACGCCATTCCGCTGCTGATGCGGGACCTGCTGCCCAACGGCGTCCTGGGCATCGCGGTCACCGGTCTGCTGGCCGCCTTCATGGCGGGCATGGCCGCCAACGTCTCGTCGTTCAACACGGTGTTCACCTCCGACATCTGGGCGAAGTACGTCAGGCCCGGCCGCGAGGACCGCTACTACCTGCGGTTCGGCCGTCTGGTGACCGCCGTCGGCGTGCTGTGCAGCATCGGTACGGCCTTCCTGGCCGCCAGCTTCAACAACATCATGGGCTACCTCCAGACGCTGTTCTCGTTCTTCAACGTGCCGATGTTCGTGGTGTTCATCATCGGCATGTTCTGGAAGCGGGCCTCCATGAAGTCCGGTGTGTGGGGCCTGGTCTCGGGCACCACCGCCGCGATGATCAACTACTTCTGGATCTACAAGCAGGGCATCATCGCCATCCCCACCGACCAGGGCGCCAACTTCGTCTCCGCGATCGTCGCCTTCGTCGTCGGCGCCGTGGTGATGGTCGCCGTCACCCTGTTCACGCGGCCCAGGCCCGAGGCCGAGCTGGCCGGCCTGGTCTACGGCACCCTCCCCCAGCCTTCGGCCGGGGGGACCCCCGTCCCCGGCCTGGACGAGCCGCCCGCCGAGGGCGACGACGCCTGGTACCGCAAGCCGGCCCTGCTCGGCTGGGGCGCCGTCGTCCTCGCCGCGCTCTGCTACCTCCCGTACTCCTTCTGACGCCCGCCACCCAGCCGAAGGAACGCACGCACCATGAGTGACTACCAGCACGAGGTCGAACTGGAGCGCAGGTCGGCCACGGCCGCCCGGCTCTTCGACATCCGGCTCATCATCGGCGGCCTGTTCACGGTCTACGGCGTCATCGTCATGATCGCCGGGTTCACCGTCTCCGACGCGGACCTGAAGAAGGCCGAGGACATCAACATCAACCTCTGGACCGGCCTGGGCATGCTGCTGCTCGGCCTGTTCTTCCTGGCCTGGATCAAGCTGCGCCCGGTCGTCCCGCCGACCGCCGAGGAACTGGCTGCCCTCCAGGAGGACACCGACTGACGGCGCGCGTCACGGCGGCGGGACGGCCTCGGCCTCCGCCGCCTCACGCGCGCCCGCGCCCCGCGTGGCCGCCCGGTCCAGCAGCCCCGTACGGGCCGCCAGCGCCGCCGCCTCCAGCCGCGAGCCCACGCCCAGCTTCATCAGGACCCGCTGCACATGCGTACGGGCGGTGCTCGGCGCGATGCCCATCCCGGCCGCGATCAGCCGGGTGTCCTCGCCCTCGGCGACCCGTACCAGCACCTCGACCTCGCGCGGCGTGAGCATCTGGAGCAGCCGGGCGCCCTCGTCGTCGGGCTGGGCGGCCGGATGCAGCAGTTCCTCGAAGGCTTGCTGGAGCAACTGCGGCGCGATCGCCGCCTCACCGGCCCGCGCCTTCATCATGGCGCGTTCCACGCCCTCGATGCGCTCGTCGTGGCGTACGTAGCCGGAGGCGCCCGCGGCGAACGCGGCCGCGATGCCGCGCGGATTGGGCACCGGGCCGAGCACCACGACGGCGACCTGCGGCCGCTCCTTCTTGATCCGTACGACCGGGTCGAAGGCGCCCGGCTCGGCCGGGGACGCGGTGCCCAGCAGGCACACTTCGGGCGCCCGGCTCACCACCAGGTCCGCCGCCCCGGCGCTCGGGGCGGCCGCCGCGAGCACGCGGTGGCCGCGCAGTTTCAAGGCCGAGGCGAGTGCCTCGGCGAGCAGTCGGTGATCGTCGACCACCATCAGCCGCACGCCCATTGCAGCAACCCCCCAAATTCCCCGGCGAGCCCAGCCCCCCGGCCCCCGCCAGGCCCCTTGCCCCCGGAAGCTACACGCTTGTTCGACATTGCGCGCCCCCTCAGAGGAAGAAGCCTGTCGTCATGCTGAAATCCCGGCCAATCGGGGGGAGCTGGACCCAGTTTCTTGGCCGAATGTGACAGGAGATGCACCGGAGCTGATCGATCGTGGCCGGCTCCGGCGGTGGTGACGATCCGTCACGCGTCCTCCGCCAGCTCCAGCCACCGCATCTCCAGCTCCTCCCGCTCGCCCACCAGCTCCCGTAGCTGCGCGTCCAGCCCCGCCACCTTCTCGAAGTCCGTCGCGTGCTCCGCGATCTGCGCGTGCAGCTTCGCCTCCTTCTCGCCGATGCGGTCGAGCTGCCGCTCGATCTTCTGCAGCTCCTTCTGCGCCGCCCGCGTCACGGCCGCCGGCTTCTGCTTCGGCGCCTCCTGCGCCGGAGCGGACGCGGGCGCCGCCGCGTCGATCACCTGCTGTCGCCGCTCCAGGTACTCGTCCAGACCGCGCGGCAGCATCCGCAGCGTCGCGTCGCCCAGCAGCGCGAACACCCGGTCGGTGGTCCGCTCGACGAAGTACCGGTCGTGGCTGATGACCACCAGCGAACCCGCCCAGCCGTCGAGCAGGTCCTCCAACTGCGTCAGCGTCTCGATGTCCAGGTCGTTGGTCGGCTCGTCCAGGAACAGCACGTTCGGCTCGTCCATCAGCAGCCGCAGGATCTGCAGCCGCCGCCGCTCACCGCCCGACAGGTCGCCGACCGGCGTCCACTGCTTCTCCTTGGTGAAGCCGAACTTCTCGCAGAGCTGCCCCGCGGTCATCTCCCGGCCCTTGCCGAGATCCACCCGCTCCCGCACCCGCTGCACGGCCTCCAGCACCCGCAGCGCCGGGTCCAGCTCCGTGACCTCCTGCGACAGATAGGCCAGCTTCACGGTCCTGCCGACCACGATCTTCCCCGCGGCCGGCTGCGCCTCGCCCTCCGTACGCGCCGCCTCGGCCAGCGCCCGCAGCAGCGACGTCTTGCCCGCGCCGTTCACGCCGACCAGGCCGATCCGGTCGCCCGGGCCGAGCTGCCACGTCAGATGCTTGAGCAGCACCTTCGGCCCGGCCTGCACGGTCACGTCTTCCAGCTCGAAGACGGTCTTGCCCAGCCGCGAGTTGGCGAACTTCATCAGCTCGGCGGTGTCCCGCGGCGGCGGCACGTCCGCGATCAGCTCGTTGGCCGCCTCGATACGGAACCGCGGCTTGCTCGTCCGCGCCGGGGCGCCCCGGCGCAGCCAGGCCAGCTCCTTGCGCATGAGGTTCTGCCGCTTGGCCTCCTCGCTCGCCGCGATGCGCTCCCGCTCCGCGCGCGCGAAGACGTAGTCGCTGTAGCCGCCCTCGTACTCGTGGACGTCGCCGCGCTGCACGTCCCACATACGGGTGCACACCTGGTCCAGGAACCACCGGTCGTGCGTGACGCACACCAGGGCCGACCGGCGTTCGCGCAGGTGGCGGGCGAGCCAGGAGATGCCCTCGACGTCCAGGTGGTTCGTCGGCTCGTCCAGCACGATCAGGTCCTGCTCGGCGATCAGCAGCTTCGCCAGCGCGATCCGGCGGCGCTCACCGCCCGACAGCGGGCCGATCACGGTGTCCAGGCCCTGCCCCAGCCCCGGCAGGTCCAGCCCGCCGAACAGCCCGGTCAGCACGTCCCGGATCTTGGCGTTGCCCCGCCACTCGTGGTCCGCGAGGTCGCCGATGACCTCGTGGCGCACGGTCGCGGCCGGGTCCAGCGAGTCGTGCTGGGTCAGCACGCCGAGCCGCAGTCCGCTGTTGTGCGTCACCCGGCCGTCGTCGGCGTCCTCCAGTTTCGCGAGGATCCGGATCAAGGTCGTCTTGCCGTCGCCGTTACGCCCCACGACGCCGATCCGGTCCCCCTCATTGACACCCAGGGAAACACCGTCGAGCAGTGCACGGGTTCCGTACACCTTGCCCACGGCTTCCAGATTGACGAGGTTGACGGCCACACTTCACTCCATCGGTCGGGGTCCTCCCGACAGCCTAGTCCGGCCCCCGGAGGCTTTTCCCCGCGTGCTTCCCGCGCGGGGAGTGCGCATCGGGGCGCCGCGCGCCGCGGGGGTGGCCGGGGCGCCCCGTGCGCCCCGTACCGCGCCGAGGGCCGTCGCCCCCTCGGACGGGCGTCGCGTCAGACGACCGTCGCGCCCGGCACCGGTCCCGCCGCCACCCGGGCGGCCCGGCAGGTGCCGGAGGTCAGCAGGGCGTCGGCCACCGAGGCGGCCGTGTCGGCGTCCTTGGTGAGGAAGGCCGTGGTGGGGCCCGAGCCGGAGACCAGGGCCGCCAGGGCTCCGGCGGTGGTGCCCGCCGTGAGGGTGGCGGCCAGGGACGGCCGCAGGGAGAGGGCCGCGGGCTGGAGGTCGTTGGCGAGGGCGGGGGCCAGGGCGGTCGCGTCGCCGGTGCGCAGGGCGTCGAGCAGGGCCGGGGACGCTTCCGGGGCCGGGACGTCCGTGTTCTCGGTGAGGCGGTCGAACTCGGCGTAGACGGCCGGAGTGGACAGGCCGCCGTCGGCCACCGCGAAGACCCAGTGGAACGTGCCGCCCACCTCCAGCGGCGTCAGCAGCTCGCCGCGGCCGCGGCCCAGCGCCGCCCCGCCCACCAGGGAGAACGGCACGTCACTGCCGAGTTCGGCGCAGATCGCGAGCAGCTCCTCGCGGGTGGCGCCGGTGCCCCACAGCGCGTCGCACGCCACCAGGGCGCCCGCCGCGTCCGCGCTGCCGCCGGCCATGCCGCCCGCGACGGGGATGTCCTTGGCGAGGTGCAGGTGCACGTCGGGCGCGATGCCGTGCCGGGCGGCGAGGAGTTCCGCGGCGCGGGCGGCCAGGTTCGTACGGTCGAGGGGGACGCGGTCGGTGTCCGGGCCGGTCGCGGTGATCCGCAGGGCGGCCGCGGGGGTGGCGGTGACCTCGTCGTACAGGCCGACGGCCAGGAAGACGTTGGCCAGGTCGTGAAAGCCGTCCGGGCGGGCGCCGCCGACGGCGAGCTGGACGTTGACCTTGGCGGGTACGCGGACGGTGACGGCGGACCGGTCGGTCACGCGGCGCTCCCCTCGTGGACGGGCTTGTGCTCGGCGATGCGGGCGAACTCCTCGACGGTCAGCGCCTCGCCGCGGGCCTGCGGCGACACGCCCGCGGCGACCAGCGCGGACTCGGCGGCGGCCGCCGACCCGGCCCACCCGGCCAGCGCGGCGCGCAGCGTCTTGCGGCGCTGGGCGAACGCCGCGTCGACCACGGCGAAGACCTGTTCGCGGCTCGCGGTGGTCTCGACCGGCTTCTCCCGGCGGACCAGCGAGACCAGCCCGGAGTCGACGTTAGGCGCGGGCCAGAAGACGTTGCGCCCGATCGCGCCGGCCCGCTTGACCTCGGCGTACCAGTTGGCCTTGACGGACGGCACGCCGTACACCTTGTTGCCGGGCCGGGCCGCGAGCCGGTCGGCGACCTCGGACTGGACCATGACCAGGGTGCGGTCGATGGTGGGGAACGTCGCGAGCATGTGCAGCAGGACGGGGACGGCGACGTTGTACGGCAGGTTGGCGACCAGCGCGGTGGGCGCGGGCCCCGGCAGGTCCCGTACGAGCATCGCGTCGCTGTGCACGAGGGCGAAGCGGTCCGCGCGGCCGGGCAGCCGGGCCTCGACGGTGGACGGCAGCGCGGCGGCCAGGACGTCGTCGATCTCGACGGCGGTGACCCGGTCGGCGGCCTCCAGCAGGGCCAGGGTCAGCGAGCCGAGCCCGGGGCCGACCTCGACGACGACGTCGTCCGCCCGTACCTCGGCGGTGCGCACGATGCGCCGGACGGTGTTGGCGTCGATGACGAAGTTCTGGCCGCGCTGCTTGGTGGGCCGGACGCCCAGGGCGGTGGCCAGTTCGCGGATGTCGGCGGCGCCGAGGAGGGGGCCGGGCTCGTCGGTGGGGCTGCTGTTGCTCACCCGTGCAGCTTACGGCGCGCCGGGCGCGGCTCGGCGACGGCGCCTCCGCGCCCCGGGCCGTCCTCCCCCCCGCTCAGTCGTGCAGCCCGCTAGTCGTGCAGCTTGCGCCCGCAGACCGGCCACGGGCTCGCGCCCCGGCTGATGTAGAGCTTCTTGGCGCGGTACGTCTGTTCCCTGGCCGGTGCGTCCTGGGGGCGTCCGTTGCCGCCGAGGCCGCGCCAGGTGCCGGTGTCGAACTGGTAGAGGCCGCCGTAGGTGCCGGACGCGTCGACCGCGTCCGGGCGGCCGCCCGCCTCGCACTGGGCGAGCGCGCCCCAGTTCAGGTGGTCGGCCCCGTCGACGCTCATCGGCATCGGCTTGGTGCCGACGTGCACGATCCGGTCGCGCGGCTCGCGGACGACCTCGGAGCCGACCTTCTTGGGCTTCTGCTGGACGCCGTTGACCGTGCGGATCTCGTAGGTCAGGCGGCGTACACCGGGCTGTCCCTGGCGGACCACCGTCTCGGTGCCCTTGAAGAGCGTCGGGTCGGCCTGTCTGACCGTCTCGAACGGGATGGTCACCTCACGGACCTTCTCGGCGCCGGTGATCCGCAGGACGGAGACGGTCTGGCCGTCGCGCGGGAAGGACTCGGGGGCCACGGAGGTGATGTCCTCGCCGCGCAGCACGATGCCCGCCTGGTCGAGGGCCTCGCTGACGGTGGCGGCGTTGGTGCGGACGGTGTGCTCGCGGCCGTCGGCGATGAAGGTGACGCTGCGTTCGGTGCGGACGTCGAGGTCGAGGCCGTTGCGGCCGATGCGCTGGGCGGGGTCGACGGACAGGTGGGCGCCCTCGGCGCGGACGCCGAGCCCGCGCAGCGCGCCGCCGACGGTCTCGGCGGTCGTCCAGACCTGGCGGCGTTCGCCGTCCAGGGTGAGGCGGACCGGCCGCCCGTAGCGGACGGTGATCTCGTCGCCGCTGGTCAGCGCGGCGTCGGCGGCGGGCTGGACGAGGTCGTGCGCGCCGACCTCGACGTCCTCGTCGGCGAGCAGGTCGCCGACGTCGGCGGCGAAGGTGTGCAGGGTGCGGGGTTCGCCGTCGACGTCGATGCGGACGGCCTTGTCGTGGGCGATGAAGGCGGAGGTGCCGCCGGCCAGGAAGGCCACGACGAGGGCCTGCGGGAGCAGGCGGCGGCGGGTCTCGGTGCCGTCGGCGCCGCGGCGGTCGGTGGCGTTGAGCCGGCCGGTCATGCCGCGGCGGTGGGCGGTGCCGCGGGAGGCACGGCGGGCGGCGGCCCGGCCTCCGGCGCGGGGGGCCGGGACACCGGCGAGGTCGTCGTGCAGCGGGACCAGCGGCCCCTGGTGGGGCACGCGGCCCGGGACCGCGGGGGTCTCCCAGGTCTCGCCCGCGCCGGGCGGGCTCGCGGGGCCGCCCGAAGGTTCTTCCGGCTGCCGGGCGTCGGCGGTGTCGCGCGCCGGGTACGGGTGCGCCGGGGCGGCCGGGGCGGAGCCGGCCCGGCTGTCCCGTGCCGGGTCGTGGCGCTCGTACCGGTCGCCCGTTCCGTACGGGCCGTACGTCTCGTACACGTCGTACGGCCCGTACTCGCTGTACGCGCTGTAGGCCCCGTACTCGCCCTGCGTCCCGTAACCGCCGCGCGTCCCGTACGCCCCGTGGTCGCCGTACGCCGCGTACCTCCCGTACGGGTCGGGGGTCTCGACGGTCGCGTCACGCGGCGGCTCGGTGCTCGGTCCGTGTCCGCCGTGCGCGAGGTGGTGGCTGCCCTGCGAATGAGTCACGACGCTCCACATGCCACGGGTCCGGGTGTCGGCCCGGAATGTAGCGGAGCGCGGGTGACTCTCCAAAGCGGACCCGCTACGCAGTGTCGTCGCGCTATGGTGCCGCGCCCGTCTCCGCGGGCCCCTCAGTGGCCGAAGGCGCGCGCCGTGTTCGCGGCGACGGCGCTGGCCAGGGCGTCCTCCGTCATTCCCTTGACCTCGGCCATGGCCCGCAGCGTGACCGGAATGAGGTACGGGGCGTTAGGCCGTCCGCGGTACGGGGCGGGGGTGAGGAAGGGGGCGTCGGTCTCGACGAGCACCAGTTCGGGCGGGGCGACGGCGAGGGCGTCGCGCAGCGGCTGGGCGTTCTTGAAGGTGACGTTGCCCGCGAAGGACATGAAGTAACCGGCCTCGGCGCAGACCTTGGCCATCTCGGCGTCGCCCGAGTAGCAGTGGAAGACGACGGTGTCCGGCGCGCCCTCTTCGCGCAGGATCCGCAACACGTCGTCGTGGGCCTCGCGGTCGTGGATGACCAGGGCCTTGCCGTGCCGCTTGGCGATCTCGATGTGGGCGCGGAAGGAGCGCTGCTGGGCGGCCATGCCCTCGGGGCCGGTGCGGAAGTGGTCCAGGCCGGTCTCGCCGACGCCGCGGACGTGCGGCAGGGCCGCCAGCGCGTCGATCTCGGCGAGCGCGGCGTCGAGGGCGGCGTCGCCGCCGGGCTCGCGGGCACCCTGGTGCGACCGGCTTCCCCCAGGGTCCCCGAGCACGATCCGCGGCGCCTCGTTGGGGTGCAGTGCGACCGTCGCGTGCACGGCCTCGTGCGCGGCGGCGGTCTCGGCGGCCCAGCGCGAGCCGTTCACGTCGCAGCCGACCTGGACGACGGTGGTCACGCCCACGGAGGCGGCCTTGGCCAGGGCTTCCGTGACGGAGTCGTCCTGCATGTCCAGGTGGGTGTGCGAGTCCGCCACCGGCACCCGAAGCGGTTCGGGCAGCGGCGGCGGCGCGTCCTTGGTGCTCTTGCTCATGGCCGCGATCCTACGAGGGGCCGGTGACGGCCACCGGGCGGGACCGCGGCCGCCGGCTCACCTGCGGTGGTGCTGGAAGGGGTGCAGCAGGTCGGCGAGGTGCCAGTGGTGGCGTTCGCGGTGACCGTCCGCGGTGTTCTTGCTGGTCCCGCTGTGCTCGCCCTGTTGCGGGACGGTTCCCGCCCCCGCGCCCGCGTTGCCCTCGGCGGCGCCCGCCGAGGGCTGCTCGTACAGACTCGCGATCGCCTTGGAGACCATGGAGACCTGCCCGGCCCGCATGATGCGGACGACGTGCGCGCCGCAGTTCAGGCAGGTGGGCCGGGTCAGGGGGGAAGGGACGCGCTCGCCGTCCGCGTAGTACACACAGTGCGCGCGCCCGTCCGCGTCGACGTGGTGCGTTATCTCGTACGCCTGCTCCCAGCCGTGGCCGCACCTCATGCACGCGAAGGCGTACGCCTCGTGTGCCGGGGGGTCGGTCCGGGGGGTGGGGTGGGCGCCGGTGGTGATGCTGCCCGGCGTACGCGCGATGTCACTCATAGCCGCTCCTCTTGCCCGCTGGACAAGGTCTCCGGGGACGGACGTCCCACCTCCCAGTGGACGCCTTCCCCGGCGGTGGCGCAGCAAGGACGGTCAGCTGTTGGCCCAGATTTGGCGGGGTGCAGAGAATCGGCCCCGCTGCGCGGCCCACGTTTTACCTTCCAGGCTAGTCATTTACCTTCCGCCGGTCCCGTTCGCGCCGCATTCTTTGCCGCCACGACGGCATCGAACACCGCGCGCTTGGGAAGGCCGGTCTCGGCGGCGACGGCGGCGATGGCCTCCTTGCGGCGCTCCCCCGCCTCCTCCCGGACGTGTACGCGGCGCACGAGCTCCTCGGGGCCGAGGTCCTGCGGGCCGGTCTCGGGGGCGCCCTCGACGACGATGGTGATCTCGCCGCGTACGCCGTCCGCCGCCCACGCTGCCAGTTCTTCCAGGGGTCCGCGCCGGACCTCCTCGTACGTCTTGGTCAGCTCGCGGCAGACCGCGGCGCGGCGGTCCGCGCCGAGGATCTCGCTCATGGCGGCGAGGGTGTCGTCGAGGCGGTGCGGGGCCTCGAAGTAGACGAGGGTGCGGCGCTCGTCGGCGACCTCGCGCAGCCGGGAGCGGCGTTCGCCGGGCTTGCGGGGCAGGAAGCCCTCGAAGCAGAACCGGTCCACGGGCAGGCCGGAGACGGCGAGCGCGGTGAGCACCGCGCTGGGGCCCGGCACGGCGGTGACCTTGACGCCGCGTTCGACGGCGGCGGCGACCAGCCGGTAGCCGGGGTCGGAGACCGAGGGCATGCCGGCGTCGGTGACGAGCAGCACGCGGGCGCCGCCTTCGAGGGCGTCGGCCAGCTCGGGGGTGCGGGCCGCCTCGTTGCCCTCGAAGTACGACACGACGCGGCCGGTCGTGTGCACGCCGAGCGCCTGGGTCAGGCGGCGCAGCCGCCGGGTGTCCTCGGCGGCGATCACCTCGGCCGCCGCCAGTTCGGCGGCGAGCCGCGGCGGGGCGTCCGCGACGTCGCCGATGGGCGTCCCTGCAAGTACCAGCGTTCCAGTCACGCCCCCATCCTCCCAGCCGTACGGCGCGGCGCGTCCCGGTGGCGGCTGCCGCACGCGGCTCACCGGCCCCGTACGCCCCGCCCGTACCGGTCCTGCGGTCCCGGCCGCGCGGCCCCCGCGTTCCGCACAGGCCGCTTCCCTACGATGGGCCGGTGACGAGTGACACCGCGACAGACGCAGACCGCGCCGAGGAGGAGCTCGCCGGGCAGCCCCGGCGGTGGCAGCGCAGGCTGCGCCGGTTCGGCTACGCCGGGCAGCCGCAGGCCGACGCCCGCGAGCGGCTGGTGCCGGCGTTCCCCGTACCGGGGACGCGGGTGTGGACGGTGCTGGGCCTGGGCCCGGCCGCCGCGGGCCGGCTGGCGCGCTGGTCGGGCTGGGGCGGTCCGCTGCTGGTCGCGCTCTTCGCCGGCCTGCTGCGGTTCTGGAACCTGGGCAGCCCGGCGAAGGTGATATTCGACGAGACGTACTACCCCAAGGACGCCTGGTCGCTGCTCCAGTACGGGTACGAGGGCACCTGGGCGAAGAACGCCAACGACGCGCTGGTGGCGCACCCCCCGGAGATCCTGCTCTCGCCCGAGCACTCCTACGTCGTCCATCCGCCGCTGGGCAAGTGGATGATCGCGCTGGGGGAATGGGCGTTCGGGATGAACCCCTTCGGCTGGCGGTTCATGGTGGCGCTGCTCGGCACCCTGTCGGTGCTGATGATCTGCCGCATCGGCCGCCGGCTGCTGCGCTCCACGGCGCTGGGCTGCCTGGCGGGGCTGCTGCTGGCGGTGGACGGGCTGCACTTCGTGATGAGCCGTACCGCGCTGCTGGACCTCATCGTCATGTTCTGGGTGGTGGCGGCGTTCGGCTGTCTGCTGGTGGACCGGGACCGCACCCGGGCGCGGCTGGCGGCGGCGCTGCCGGTCGGCGCGGACGGCCTGGCCCGGCCGGACGAGTCGGTGGGCGACCGGCTGCGCCTGGGGTGGCGGCCGTGGCGGCTGGCGGCGGGGCTGTGCCTGGGGCTGTCCGCCGCGAGCAAGTGGAACGGCCTGTACTTCCTGGCGGCGTTCGCCGTGCTGTCGGTGCTGTGGGACGTGGCCGCGCGGCGCACGGCCGGTGCCCGGCACCCCGTACGCGCGGTGCTGCGCCGGGACGTGGCGCCCGCGTTCGTCTCGACCGTCGTGGTGGGCCTGGCCGCGTACCTGGTGACGTGGACCGGCTGGGTGGTCACCAAGGGCGGCTACCACCGCGACTGGGCCACCGCCACGCCGGAGGGCCGGGCGGGCGGCTGGCAGTGGCTGCCGGACTGGCTGCGCAGCCTGTGGCACTACGAGACGGAGGTCTACGACTTCCACAAGGGCCTGTCCACCCCGCACACGTACCAGTCCAACCCCTGGAGCTGGCTGGTGCAGGGCCGCCCCGTCTCGTACTTCTACGAGGACCCCAAGATGGGGCAGGACGGCTGCAAGGCGGCCGAGGGGTGCGCACGGGAAGTGCTCGCGCTGGGTACTCCCCTCCTGTGGTGGGCGGGCTGTTTCGCGATCCTCTACATGCTCTACCGCTGGCTGTTCAAACGGGACTGGCGGGCGGGCGCCGTCGCCTGCGGCATCGCGGCGGGCTATCTGCCGTGGTTCCTGTACCAGGACCGGACGATCTTCCTGTTCTACGCGGTGGTGTTCGTGCCGTTCGTGTGCCTGGCCCTGGCCATGATGATCGGCGCGATCCTCGGCCCGCCGGGGTCGGGCGAACGGCGGCGCGCGGCCGGCGCGGTCGGCGCCGGGGTGCTCGTCCTGCTCATCGTCTGGAACTTCATCTACTTCTACCCGATCTACACGGGCCAGCCGATCCCCAAGAGCGCCTGGCACAACCGGATGTGGTTCGACACCTGGGTCTAGGACCTGTCGCAGGGGCGACACGGCCGGATTCCGTACGCCGAAAGCGCCGTCCGCGCAGGGACGGCGGTCATACTTGACCGTCATCGAACGATGCCGGTCAATGCCGATCGTCGCCCCGGCGCCCCGGACAGCCGGGGAGGAACCGCAGTTGAGCACCCCGAAGATCGTGTACGTCATCGGGCACAACAAGCCGGAACAGGTCGGGGGCCACGGTGCGCCGCGTACCGTCGCGTCCGCCTGCAAGGAGCTGGCCCTCGCCGCGTTCCTCGACATCGAACAGGCCAGGGTGGTGGCCGAGATCCGGGGTGAACGGCAGCAGCACCCGGGCCTGACCTGGCAGGAGAGCAACAATCCGCTGCTCGGCAACGCGACGGGCCGCCAGGCCACGACCGAGGTCGACGGGCGCAGGACCGTGGTCTTCCGCGTGACGGCGGTGGAAGTGGTCCCGGGGCGGCGCCGGCCCCTGTCGCGGCAGCCGGCCACCTGAGGCGCCGCGTGCGGCGCCCGCGTCGCGCGCGGCACAGGGCCGAGACTCACCCCGGCACCCCGTGTCCCATAGAGTGCGCTGCACGTTCTTGTGTGCGTGCTGAAGAACGAGGATTCGGGAGGGGATCGGCGACATGCGCCGTGAGGTGAGGTACGGGCTGATCGGCGGGGCGGTGGCCCTGGTCCTGGGTGGCGTCGGCGGCTACACGCTGCTCGGCGGGTCCGGTGACGGCGATCCGGCCCAGGAGGTCCGCGCGGCCCGGGACGGCAAGCCCGGTGACGGAGCGCCCGAGGTGAAGTCGGGACCGCTGTCCGCCGCGGAAGTCACCGGCACCGCGGGGAAGTTCCTCGACGCCTGGAAGGCGGGCGCCGCCGACCGGGCCGCCGCCCTCACGGACGACGCGAAGGCGGCCGCCGCCGGCCTGGCCGCGTACCCGAAGCAGACCCACTTCACGGACCTGAAGCTCACCCCGGGCAAGGCCACCGGCGACAAGGTCGCGTACACGGTCGCCGCACAGATCTCGTACAAGAACCTGAAGGCGCCCGTCTCGTACGGCACCTCACTGACCGTCAAGCGCGACAAGGAGACCGGCGAGCCGCGGGTCGCCTGGGCGCCGAGCATCCTGCACCCGAAGCTGGGCAAGGGCGACGTGCTGCGGACCGGCGAGGCCGAGGCGCCGCCCATCAAGGCCGTGGACCGCAACGGCGCCGAGCTGACCAAGGAGGCGCACCCGGCGCTGGCCGGGGTGCTGGACAGCCTGCGCGACAAGTACGGCAAGAAGACGGACGGCAAGCCCGGCGTGGAGCTGTCCGTCCACCGGGCTGCCCGTGACAAGGCCACGCAGCAGCCCGACGAGACGCTGAAGGTGCTCTCCAAGGGCACGCCGGGCACCCTGAAGACCACTCTGGACGCCACGGTGCAGGCCGCGGCGGAGAAGGCGGTCAAGGGCAAGCCGAAGGCGTCGGCGGTCGCCCTCAAGCCGAGCACCGGCGAGATCCTGGCCATCGCCAACTCCCCGGAGAAGGGCTTCAACACGGCCACCCAGGGCTCGCTGGCGCCCGGTTCGACGATGAAGGTCGTGACGGCCTCGATGCTCATCGACAAGGGCCTGACGGCGCCGGGCAAGCCGCACCCGTGCGAGAAGTTCGTGACGGTCGGCGGCTGGAAGTTCCAGAACCTGAACAAGACCGAGATCAAGAACGGCACCTTCGCGCAGAGCTTCGCCGCCTCCTGCAACAACGCCTTCATCTCCATGGCGCCCAAGCTCGCGGACGACGATCTGACGAAGCAGGCCCGCGACGTCTTCGGCATCGGCCTGAACTGGCAGACCGGCATCCCGACCTTCGACGGCGCGGTCCCGGTGCAGAGCGACGCGCAGATGGCCGCCTCGCTGATCGGGCAGGGCGGGGTGCGGATGAACCCGCTGACCGTCGCCTCCGTCGCCGCGACCGTGCAGAACGGCGGATTCCACCAGCCGTACGTCGTCGCGCCCGCGCTGGACGGCCGGGCCCTGGCCAAGGCGCCGCGCGCGATGAAGCCGGACACCGCGTCCGCGCTGAAGTCGCTGATGAAGCTGACCGCCACGTCCGGCACGGCGGCGGAGGCGATGTCCGGGCTCAGCGGTGACATCGGCGCGAAGACCGGCTCGGCCGAGGTCGACGGGCAGGAGAAGCCGAACGCCTGGTTCACCGCCTACCGCGGCGACATCGCGGCGGCCGCCGTCGTCCCGGCCAGCGGCCACGGCGGCTCGAACGCCGGGCCGGTCGTCCGGTCCATCCTGTCGGCGGGCTGAGCCCCTCCGACTCGGGGCGACCTGCCGGGCCGTCTCCCGGGGCGGCCTCCCCCGGTCCCCGGGGTGATCTCCCCCACCCCGCCCGCGCACCATCGCATGGCCCGTACAGCTACAGCTAGCGTGCGGGCCATGCGCCCTTTCCCGTACGGTCATGAAGCCCCCCGCCCACCGGCCCCCGGCGCCGCCCCCGGAGTCCCGGCCCCGTACGCCCGGAGCCGGGCGGCCGACGTGCGCGAGCGCGCCGCATGAGCCCCCTGGTCGTCGCGGCGGTCCTGACCGCCGCCGTCACCCATGCCAGTTGGAACGCGATCGCGCACCACATCGAGGACCAGCTCATCGCCTTCACGCTGGTCGGCGGCGGCGGGGCGGTCTGCGGCGCGGTGCTGGCCTGCTGCGCGCCGCTGCCCGCGCCCGCCGCCTGGCTCCCGCTCGCCGGCTCCACCGTGCTGCACATCGTCTACCAGGTGCTGCTGATGCAGTCCTTCCGGATGGGCGAGTTCGGGCAGATGTACCCCATCGCGCGGGGCACCGCGCCGCTCGCCGTCACGGTCCTGGCCGCCGTCTTCGTCGGGGAGGTGCCCGACGCCTGGGCGCTGGCCGGTGTGGTGCTCGCCTCGGCGGGCCTGGTCGGTCTGGCGCTGTGGGGCATCCGGGGCTCCGGTACGAGACCGCACTGGCCGGCCATCGTCGCCGCTCTCGCCACCGGGCTGGCCATCGCCTCGTACACGACGGTGGACGGCATCGGCGTCCGCGCCTCCGGCACCTCGCTCGGTTACATCGGCTGGCTGATGGTCCTCGAAGGCGTGGCGATCCCCGTGTACGCGCTGGCCACCCGGCGCCGGCTGCTCCTGACCCAGCTACGCCCGGTGGCCGTGCGCGGCGCGGCCGGCGGGGTGCTGTCCGTCTTCGCCTACGGCCTGGTCCTGTGGGCCCAGACGCGGGCCGACCTGGCGCCGATCGCCGCGCTCCGCGAGTCCTCGATCATCGTGGGCGCGGCCATCGGCACCCTGTTCTTCAAGGAACGTTTCGGCGCCCCGCGTCTTGCCGCGGCGGGGCTGATGGTCGCGGGGATCGCGCTGATGCTGCGCTAGCGCGGTCCGTCCGGTCCGCCGTGCAGCGCCCGGCTCAGGGACGTGTTGGCGATCAGGATGCCGCCGTCCACCGGGAGCGTGACGCCGGTGATCCAGGCGGCGTCGGAGGAGGCCAGGAAGGCCACGGCGGCGGCGATGTCGGCGGGACGGCCGACGCGGCCCAGGGGGTACTCGGCCGCGGCGCGCTCCAGGGCTTCGGGCCGGTCGCCCCAGTTGGGGGTGTCGACCGTGCCCGGCGCGACCAGGTTGACCCGTACGCCCCGGCCGGCCGCCTCGCCCGCGAGGGTGCGGGTGAGGGAGGCCAGGCCCGCCTTGGCGGCGCTGTAGGCGTGGTTGCCGAAGTCCTGCTCGGCGTTGACCGAACCGACGCTGACGATCGCGCCGCGGCCGCCGGCGGCGGCCAGATGGGGCAGGGCGGCGCGGGCGCAGCGGAACGCGCCGTTGAGGGTGACGTCCAGGTCGCCGGCCCAGTCCTCGTCCCGCTGGCCGTCGAAGAGCGGGGCGTCGGGGGTGCAGCGGCAGGCGTTGTTGACCAGCACGTCGAGCCCGCCGAAGCGCCGCACGGCGTGCGCGACGGCCGCCTCGACGGCGGTGCGGTCCGCGACGTCGCAGGCGAGTGCCTCGGCGGTGCCGCCGCTGTCGCGTACCTCGGCGCCGTCCCGGATGCCGGCCGCCGCCCGCTCGGCCCGCTCCCCGTCCAGGTCGGTGACCAGGACCCGCGCGCCTTCGGCGGCGAGCCGTCGGGCGGTGGCCTCGCCGATGCCCTGGCCGGCGCCGGTGATCAGTACGCGGTAGCCGTCGAATCGCCTCATGCGCCCACCTTGGCGCATACGCCCCACGGGCAACAGGGGGCGTCGGCCGTGCCCGGCCGGTACCGCACGCCGGGCCGGTACCGCGAGCCAGACCGGTGCCGGGCGCCGGTTCAGTACCGCTTCGGTGCGGGCTTCGGCTTCTCGCCGCGTACGGACGGCTGGTCCGCGTTGACCTCCTCGGCGCTGCGGTCCCGCTCGTTGTTCAGCGGCTTCGGCTTGTCCTCGTCGGGCCCGGCCTCCCGGGGGTCCGTCAGCTTGCGCTCGTCGCCCATGTCGGCTCCTTGGCGTGTGGATCGAAGTGGCTCGTCAGGGCGTACGGGTGCCCCGGGAGCCACGTGCGACACGTGCGCCCCACGCTCAGCCTTCCAGCGCCGCCCGCAGCGCCCGTACGAGTGCCTGGGCCCGCGGGTCGGCCGTCACGTTCTGCTGCATCCCGTTGGTGACGTAACCGAGGGCGGTGCCGGACTCGGGGTCGGCGAAGGCCAGGCAGCCGCCGCGGCCGGGGTGGCCGAAGGAGCCGGGGCCCAGGAGGGGCGCGGCGGAGCCGTGCAGCATGTGGCCGAGGCCGAAGCGGGTGGTGACCACGAGGGTGCGGTCGGGGCCCGCGGACTCCTCCGTTCGGGCCAGGGTGAGGGTGGCGGGCGCGAAGAGGCGGGGGTGGCCGTCGACGGGGCCGATGAGCGCCGCGTAGCAGCGGGCCAGGGCGCGGGCGGTGGCGATGCCGTTGGAGGCGGGGAGTTCGGCGGCGCGGTAGGCGTCGGCGTTCTCGTCGGGAGCCGGGGTGATGGCGCCGAAGGCGCGCCGGGTGAGGGAGGCGGGGTCGCGGTAGGCGTCGGTGACGCTGCGCTTGGGGCGGACGCGCAGTCCGGCCGCGGCGGGCGGGGCCGGTGCCTCGACGTCGGCCAGGCGGCCGGTGCGGGCGAGCGCGTCGGCGGGTGCGCCGACCCACAGTTCCAGGCCGAGGGGTCCGGATATCTCGTCGGCGATCCAGGTGCCGATGGTGCGGCCGGTGACCCGCCGTACCAGTTCGGCCAGCAGCCAGCTGTAGGTCTGGGCGTGGTAGCCGTGCTCGGTGCCGGGGGTCCAGGCGGGGGCCTGGGCGGCGAGGGCGGCGGGGCCGCTGACGCCGTCGACGGCCTGTTCCGGGGTGAGCGGGGTGTCGAGGACCGGCAGTCCGGCGCGGTGCGAGAGGAGGTGGCGGACCAGGACGCGTTCCTTGCCGGCGGCCTTGAACTCGGGCCAGTACGTGCCGACGGGCGCGTCCAGGTCGAGCAGGCCGCGCTGGTGCAGCAGGAGCGGGACGATGGCGGCGACGCCCTTGGTGGCGGAGCGGATGACCTGGGCGGTGTCCGCCTCCCAGGGCGCGGCGCCGTCCTCGGGGCCGTCGGCGTCCCGGCTGCCGCCCCACAGGTCGACGATCTTGCGCCCGTGCCGGTAGACGGCGACAGCCGCGCCGCGCTCGCCGCGCCGCGCGAAGTTGGCCGCGAAGGCGTCCCGGACCGGCTCGAAGCCGTCCGCGACCGTGCCCTGGACGTCCACCACTGTTTCCCGCTTCCCACTCATCCGTCGCGTTTGTGACCTATCAATGGTGCAACGCGCGGATCAGTGCTGGTGACCAGGGGCGGCGGCGGACGCGGTGTGCGGGGGTGCCGTCAGGGCGTGGGGATCGTCACAGAGCCCGGATCGAATCCGAAGGGCAGTTCGAGTCGGTGCGCTGCCATCAGTTCGGTGTCGCTCAGCAGGCGCTGGGTGGGCCCGTCGGCGGTGATGACGCCTTCGGACAGCACGACGGCGCGCGGGCACAGTTCGAGCGCGTACGGCAGGTCGTGCGTGACCATCAGCACCGTCACGTCCAACGCCCGCAGGATGTCGGCCAGTTCACGACGGGAGGCGGGGTCGAGGTTGGAGGACGGCTCGTCCAGGACGAGGATCTCGGGGCGCATCGCGAGGACGGTGGCGACCGCGACCCGGCGGCGCTGCCCGAAGGAGAGGTGGTGCGGCGGGCGGTCGGCGTAGTCCGCCATGCCGACGCGGCCGAGCGCCTCGGTGACCCGCGCCGCCAGTTCGGCGCCGCGCAGCCCGGCCGCCGCGGGCCCGAACGCGACGTCCTCGCGGACGGTGGGCATGAACAACTGGTCGTCGGGGTCCTGGAAGACGATGCCGACGCGGCGGCGGACCTCGGCGAGGTGGTGCCGGGTGACGGGCAGCCCGGCGACCGTGACCGTGCCGGCGCCGGGCGTGAGGATGCCGTTCAGGTGCAGGACGAGGGTGGTCTTGCCGGCGCCGTTGGGGCCGAGCAGGGCGACCCGCTCACCGCGGGCTACGGTCAGGTCGACGCCGTAGAGGGCCTGGTGTCCGTCGGGGTAGGCGTAGGCGAGCCCGGCGACCTCCAGGGAGGGCACGGGCACGGCGGCTTCCGGGGGCGGTACGGGCGCGGTGGTGACGGGCGAGGTCGCGGGGTCGTTCAAAGGGTCCATCCCAGCAGGCATACGGCGAGGGCGGCGGCGGGCAGGGCGGCGGCGCGGGTCCACTGGGCGCCGGTCGCCGCGGCGGCGTCCGGTACGGGCAGGGTGCCCGTGTAGCCGCGGCTGACCATGGCCAGGTGGACGCGTTCGCCGCGTTCGTAGGAGCGGATGAACAGGGCGCCGGCGGACTTGGCGAGGACGCCCCAGTGGCGGACGCCGCGCGCCTCGAAGCCGCGGGAGAGGCGGGCGACCCGCATCCGCCGCAGTTCGTCGGCGATGACGTCGCCGTACCGGATCATGAAGGAGGCGATCTGGACGAGCAGCGGCGGCATCCGCAGCCGTTGCAGGCCGAGCAGCAGGCCGCGCAGGTCGGTGGTG
Organism: Streptomyces sp. NPDC045470; assembly: GCF_040646595.1. Lineage (NCBI taxonomy): Bacteria > Bacillati > Actinomycetota > Actinomycetes > Kitasatosporales > Streptomycetaceae > Streptomyces > Streptomyces sp. NPDC045470. The sequence continues at coordinate 492,993 of NZ_JBEZAN010000004.1, read as the reverse complement.
GCGGCGAGCAGGACGGAGGCGGCGACGCCCAGCGTGCCCTTGGCGAGGATGTTCCAGGCGCCCCAGAGTCCGGGCTCGCTCAGCGCCGTCCCCAGGATGTGGACGCGCGGCCCGGTGGCGACGAACGGCATGAGGACGGCGAAGGCCACGAACGGCACCTCGATGAGCAGCCGCTTGAGCAGGAACCCGGCGGGCACCCGGGCCGCCGCGGCGACCGCGGCGAGCAGCAGCGCGTGGAGGGCGAAGGTCCAGACGGCGGTGCGCGGGGTGGCGACGACGGTCAGGACGAAGCAGAGCACCGCCGCGATCTTGCAGTGCGGTGGCAGGGCGTGCACCGGCGAGTGCCCGTGCCGGTAGAGCTTGTGGGCGTGCCCGGCGCTCATGTCAGGCCGATCCCGGGCTGTGCCGCGGCGGCGCCGGGGCGTCCCCGGCGCCGGTTCCGGGCCTGGCGGAGGCAGCGGTGTCGGTCCCGCCGTCGTCCCGGGCCGCGCCGCGGCGGCGCCGTACGACGAAGAAGACGCCGGTGCCGACGGCGAGCGTCGCCCCCACCCCGATCACTCCGGCGAGCCCGCCGGAGATCCGCGGGTCCGCGATGTCCTTGACGCTGTAGTCGGCCAGCGGCGAGTCCTTCGCGGCGTGCTCCTCGGCCTTGGCGTCGATGCCCTGGTCCCCGGCGACCTTCTCCAGTCCGTCCGGGCTGGTGGAGGCGTAGTAGCTGACGCCGCCCGCGCAGACGAGCGCGACGGCGACGCCGGCCAGCCAGACGCGGCGGGCGGAGCGCCGGGCACCGGCGGGCCGCGGGCCGGCGCCGGGCGCCGCCGGCGGCACGGCACCGGGCTCCCCCGCTCCCGCCACGGGCCCGGCCAAGGGGGAAGTCCGCAGCCGGAGCGGCTCGGCCGGCCCGCGCGCCCCGTACACGAGGTCGGGGCGCACGGCGAGGACCGCACCGACGGTGAGTGCGGTGATGGCGGCCTCGCCGATGCCGATGAGGACGTGCACGCCGGTCATCGCCGCGAAGACGGTGCCGATCGGTACGTGGGTGGTGCCGCCCAGCGCGTACAGCCCGGTGAAGGCGGCGGCCGCGGCCGGTACGGACACCACGGCGGCCACGAAGGACGCGGCCGTGACCGAGCGGCGCCCGCGCGGCAGCACCTTGACCAGGCCCCGGAAGATCCCGTACGCGACGAGGACGGTCACCACCGCCATGTCGGTGATGTTCACGCCGAGAGCGGTCAGCCCGCCGTCCGCGAAGAGCACGGCCTGCATGAGCAGGACGACGGAGACGCAGAGCACGCCCGTGTACGGGCCGACGAGGATGGCGGCCAGCGCGCCGCCCAGCAGGTGCCCGCTGGTCCCGGCGGCGACGGGGAAGTTGAGCATCTGGACGGCGAAGATGAAGGCGGCGACCAGCCCGGCGAGGGGTGCGGTGCGCTCGGCGCCGAGTCCGGCGTGCGGTTCGGGGCCGCCCAGTTCGCGGCGGGCGCCGCGCAGGCTGACGGCGACGGCGGCAGCGGCGAGAACGCCGGTGGCGGCCGAGACGGGGGCGTCGATGAATCCGTCGGGTACGTGCATGAGGGTCTCCGCTCAGCCGCGCGATCCCTTCATCGTGGCCGTACTGCAAACGGGTCGCAAGAGCGCTCGGGGCGCGAAACGGCGACCGCGCGTCACCCCCACAGCAGCAAAAGGTGGCGAAGCGGGGCATTGGCGCAAAGGCTTGGTCCATGACCACGGCCGCCGCGCAAGCCTCCGCCCCCGAAGCGCGCAGCACCCCGCCCGCGCTCAGCCGCCGCCGTACCAACCTCGTCTTCACCACGATCGTGCTCGGCATGCTGCTGGCCGCCCTGGACCAGACGATCGTGTCCACCGCGCTGCCCACGATCGTGGCGGACCTGGGCGGCGGCGGGCACATGGCGTGGGTGGTGACGGCGTACCTGCTGGCGGAGACCGTCGCGACGGTGCTGGTCGGCAAGTTCGGCGACCTGTTCGGCCGGAAAATCATTTTCCAGGTCAGCGCGGTGGTCTTCGTCGGCGGCTCCGTCCTGGCCGGCGCCTCGGCCTCGATGCTGATGCTGGTCGTGGCCCGCGCCGTGCAGGGCATCGGCGGCGGTGGCCTGATGGTCACCGCGATGGCGCTGATCGCGGACGTCATCCCGCTGCGCGAACGCGGCAAGTACCAGGGCGCGCTGGGCGCCGTCTTCGGCGTGACCACGGTCGTCGGGCCCACACTGGGCGGCCTGTTCACCGACCACGCCTCCTGGCGCTGGTGCTTCTACGTCAACATTCCCATCGCGATCGTGATGGTCGTGATGGCCGCGCGTACGGTGCCGGTCGTCCGGGCCGCGGTCCGCCCGGTGATCGACTACATCGGCATCGTGCTGGTCGCGCTGGGCTCCTGCGGCCTGGTGCTGGGCCTGGAGTGGGGCGGCAACGAGTACGCCTGGGGCTCGCCGGTCATCATCGGCCTGTTCGTGGGCTCGGTGGTGCTGCTGGCGGCCTTCGTCTTCGTGGAGCTGCGGGCCAAGGAGCCCATGCTCCCCATGCACCTGTTCCGCAACCCGGTCTTCACCGTCTGCTCGGTGCTCAGCTTCATCGTCGGCTTCGCGATGCTCGGCGCGATGACGTACCTGCCGACGTACCTCCAGTTCGTCGACGGGGTCTCGGCGACCATGTCGGGCGTGCGGACGCTGCCGATGGTCGCCGGGCTGCTGGGCACCTCGATGCTCTCCGGCGTCGTCGTCAGCCGCACCGGCCGCTACCGGGTCTTCCCCATCGTCGGTACGGGCGTGATGGCGCTCGGCCTCTACCTGATGTCGACCATGGGCGCGGACACCGGCGTCTGGCTCGAATCCCTGTACATGTTCGTGCTCGGCCTCGGCATCGGCCTGGCGATGCAGGTGCTGACCATCGCCGTGCAGAACACGGTCGACTACCACGAGCTGGGCTCGGCGACCTCGGGCGTGACCTTCTTCCGTACCCTCGGCTCGTCCTTCGGCACGGCCGTCTTCGGCACGCTCTACAGCAACCGCCTGGACCCCAGCCTGAAGGCCGCGCTGGCGAAGTCCCCGGGCGTGCCGCCGGAGGCCGCGGCGAGCCCCCAGGCGCTGCACCGGCTGCCCGAAGCGCAGGCCAGGCCGGTGATCGACGCGTACGCGGAGACCGTCAACCACGTCTTCCAGTGGGTGGTGCCGGTCGCGCTGGCCGGGTTCGTGGTGGCGTGGTTCCTCAAGGAGGTGCCGCTGCGCGACAGCGCGCGGGCGGCCGCCGGCGACCTCGGCGAGGGCTTCGCGGCGCCCGATTCCACCGACTCCGACCAGCAGTTGGAGCGTGCGGTGGCGCGGGCGATGCGCAAGGCGGAGGGGCCGGTGAGCCTGGAGGTGCTGGCCGCGTCCGGCAGCCCGCTCACGCCCGGCCAGGCGTGGGCGCTGGGCCAGATCCACTGGCGTACGCGTATCCACGGTGAGACGTCGCTGACGGCCGTCGCGCAGGCGCACCGGATGCCGGACGAGGTGCTGGAGCCGGTCTTCACCCGGGTGGTGTCCTCGGGGTACGCGCGGTACGGGGACGGCGGGCGGCTGGAGCCGACCGAGGCGGGCCGCGCCGAGATCGACCGGCTGATCGTCGCCTGGCGCACGTGGCTGGACGAGCGGCTGGAGGGGTGGACGGCGGAGGACCCCGAGGACCGCGCCCGGCTGGCGCGTGCGCTGGACAACATGGCGGCGCGGCTGCTGGACGAGGACACGTCGCACCGGGAGCGGACGGCGGTCTGACGGCGGTCCGGGAGCGGGAACGCGCCAAGGCCGTCCAAGTGTCCAGCGGCGTCCTGGACGGGGTCCTGGCCCGGAGTTAGGTTGCCGAGGCAACCACTCAGCCCGTGTGAGGAGCCGTCGACCGTGGCAGCAGCCGTTCAGGGCACCTGTGCCCCCGAGTTCGAGAACGTACGGGCCGAGTTCGCGCGCAACTTCACCGAACGCGGCGAGGTGGGCGCCGCGCTCGCGGTGTGCCTGGACGGGGAGACCGTCGTCGACCTGTGGGGCGGGCACGCGGACGCCGACGGCACCCGCCCGTGGGAGCGCGACACGCTGGTCAACGTGTACTCGACGAGCAAGGGCATGACCGCCCTGTGCGCCCACCTGCTCGCCGACCGCGGCGCGTTGGACCTGGACGCGCCGGTCGCCCGCTACTGGCCGGAGTTCGCGCAGGCCGGCAAGGGCGAGGTGCCGGTGCGCTGGCTGCTCTCGCACCGCGCGGGCCTGATCGGCCCCCGGGAGCGGCTGACGGCCGAGGACGTGTACGACTGGGAGAAGACCTGCGCGGTCCTCGCCGCCACCGAGCCGTGGTGGGAGCCGGGCACGGCCCAGGGCTACCACGCCGTCACCTTCGGCTTCCTGGTCGGCGAGGTCGTCCGCCGTGTCACCGGGGTCTCGCTCGGCACCTTCCTGCGTACGGAGATCACCGAACCGCTCGGCGCCGACCTGTACATCGGTACGCCGGCCTCGGAACACGGCCGCTGCGCCCGGTTCATCGGCCCGGACGGCGACGGCATCCTCAGCAGCGCGTTCCCGGGCGTGCCGGACGGGGCCGTACGGTCCCTGGACTGCCACCCGTTCGCCCCGCTGGCGCTCGCCATGCGCCATATGCCCACCGGGGACGTGAACAGCGCCGCGTGCCGCTCGGCCGAGGTCCCCGCCGCCAACGCCAACGCCACCGCGCGCGGCCTGGCGGCGGTCTACCGCGCGCTGGCCGACGGCGAGCTGGTCGGCCCCGGCACCCTCGCGTCCCTGCGGGAGCGGCAGAGCCGTCCCGGCGAACGCGACCTGGTGCTCGGCGCGTTCGCGCAGGAGGCACTGCCGTTCGCCTGGGCCTGCGGCTACATGCTCAACGAGGCGCACTACTTCGGCCCGAACCGTACGGCCTTCGGCCATGGCGGCGCGGGCGGCTCCCTCGCCTTCGCCGACCCGGAGAGCCGGCTGGCGTACGCGTATGTGATGAACAGGTTCGGCAGCGGTACGACGGGCGACGACACCCGCAACCTCGCGCTGGTCGAGGCGGTGTACGCGGCGCCGGGGCTGACCGGACGCGCCGCCTGAGGCCCCGCCGCCCGGGACGCGGCACACGCGCCCGGCACGCGCACACGGCCCACGGACACGGCCCGGCGACCGGCCCCGTTCCGTACGGGACCCGTCGCCGGGCCGTGTCCCGCGCGCCCGCCCCGTCCCCACGGGGCGGCGCGGTCCGGAGCGAGCGCGCCGCTCACGCGACCGCCCCGGGGCCGGTCACGCCTCGGCCGTCACACCGTGGTGAGTTCCGGCTTGCCGGCCGGTTCGGGCGCGAGGTGCTTCTGGAGCTGTTCGCCTTCGACGTCCACGTTGGGCAGGGCGCGCTGGAGCCACTTGGGCAGCCACCACGCCGCGCGCCCGAGGAGCGCGAGGACGGCGGGGACGAGGGCCATGCGGACCACGAACGCGTCGAAGAAGACGGCGACGGCGAGCCCGAAACCGATCATCTTGATCATGGATTCGGAGGAGCCGATGAAGCCCGCGAAGACCGAGATCATGATGACCGCGGCGGCCGTGACCACCCGCGCGCCGTGCCGGAAGCCGGTGACGACGGCCTGCCCGGGGCGCTCCCCGTGGACGAACGCCTCCCGCATCCGCGTCACGAGGAAGACCTCGTAGTCCATGGCGAGTCCGAAGACCACGCCCACCATGAAGATCGGCATCATGCTCATGACCGGGCCGGTCTGCTCGACGCCGAACAGGTCCGCCAGCCAGCCCCACTGGAAGACCGCGACCACCGCGCCGAGCGCCGCGACGACCGACAGCAGGAAGCCGAGGGCCGCCTTCAGGGGTACCAGGACCGAGCGGAAGACCACCATCAGCAGCAGGAAGGCCAGGCCGACCACCAGCGCCAGGTAGGGCAGCAGCGCGTCGTTGAGCTTCTCGGAGACGTCGATGTTCATCGCGGTGGTGCCGGTGACCAGTGCCTGCGCGTCGGCGTCCCGGGCGGCGTCGCCCGCCTTGCCGCGGATCTCGTGGACCAGGTCCTCGGTCTCGGTGCTGCTCGGCTTGGACTTCGGTACGACGTTCAGCAGCGCCGTGTCGCCCGCCTGGTTGAAGGTGGGCGGGGTGACGGCCGCGACGCCGTCCAGCTTGGCGACGGTCCCGGCGACCTGCGCGGCCGCCGCCTTCGGATCCTTGCCGCCCTGCCCGTCCACGACCAGCATCAGCGGGCCGTTGAAGCCCGGCCCGAAGCCTTCGGAGAGCAGGTCGTACGCCTTGCGCTGGGTGGTGCTGGTGGGCTGCGCGCCGTCGTCCGGCAGGCCCATCTCCAGCGAGCCGGCGGGTACGGCGATGACGCCCAGGCCGACGACTCCGGCCAGCAGCACCGCGACCGGCCGCCGCAGCACGAAGCGCGCCCAGCGGGTGCCCATGTTGGGCTTGCCGCCGTCGGCCTCCTCGGGGGCGGTGGCGCCCTTGCGCGCCTTGCGGCTCAGTACGCGCTTGCCCGCGAAGCCCAGCAGCGCGGGGATCAGGGTCAGGGCGACGAGGACGGCGACGACGACCGTGCCGGCCGCCGCGATGCCCATCTTGGTGAGCATCGGGATGTTGACCACGGACAGGCCCACCAGGGCGATGACGACGGTCAGTCCGGCGAAGACCACGGCGGACCCGGCGGTGCCGGTGGCCCGCCCGGCCGCCTCTTCCCGCTCCCGGCCCTCGGCCAGTTCGGAGCGGTAGCGGGAGACGATGAACAGCGCGTAGTCGATGCCGACGGCGAGGCCGATCATCATGGCGAGGGTGGAGGTCGTACTCGACAGGTCCAGCACGCTGCCGAGCGCGGTGATGGACGAGACGCCGATGCCCACCCCGATCAGCGCGGTCAGCAGCGGCAGGCCGGCGGCTATGAGGGCGCCGAAGGTGATGACGAGGACGACGGCGGAGATGACGATGCCGATGATCTCGGTGGCGCCGGTCTCCGGCATCGCCTGGAGCGCGTTGCCGCCGATCTCGACGGTCAGTCCGGCGTCCCGGCCGTGCTGCGCCGCGTCCTTGAGCGCGTCGCGCGCGTCGTCCTTCAGCTCGAAGCCGGAGACCTTGTAGGTGACCTGCGCGTAGGCGATCCTGCCGTCCTGGGCCACGCCCTTGGCCAGGTACGGGTCGGAGACCGAGGCGACCTGGGGCGAGGAGGACTTCAGCTCGCCGACGACCTTCTCGACGGCCTTCTTCTGCGCCGGCGCGGTCACCTGCTGCCCGTCGGGCGCCTTGAAGACCACGCGCGCGGTGGCGCCGTCCGCCTTGGTGCCGGGGAAGCGTTCGCCCAACAGGTCGAAGGTCTTCTGCGACTCCGTACCCGGTACGGAGAAGGAGTCGGCGGCGGGCGAGGACGCGGTGGCGGCGCCGACTCCGGCGACGGCCAGCAGCGCCACCCATATGAGAGCGACGAAGCGGCGTCGCCGGAAGGCGAACCGTCCGAGTTTGTAGAGGAATGTGGCCACGAGAAGGGGCGCTCCCGTCGGGATGAGGGACGTACAAGGGCGTACGGAGCCGGCCCGACGACGAGAGCGGCGCGTCGAGTGCTGCCGTGATGGGGGGAGTTGGGGACGGCGGAGGTCCGGCCGGGGGGGCGGCCGGACCCGGTCAGACGCCTAGGGCGGGGAGGACCACGGCGTCGACGTAATCGGCGAGGAAGGCGCGGTTCGGCGGCCGGTCCTCGATGAGCTGCTGGGCGACGAAGGCGCCGATCAGCATGTGCGGTACGTAGGCGAGCGCGGGGCGGTCGGCGGGGATCTCGCCGCGCTCGACGGCGCGGGCGAGCATCCCGTCCATCCCGGAGAGGTCCGGATTGACGAACAGGTCGCGCAGCGCCCGGTGGAGGTCGGGGTTGTCGTGCGCGGCCCGTACGAGGCCCCGCAGCAGCGCGCAGTCGCGTTCCCTCTCGCAGTCGTCCGCGCGGGAGACCATGGCGTGCAGGTCGCCGCGGAGGCTGCCGGTGTCGATGTCGGCGACCTGGACGGGCTTGTGGTGGTGGAGCGCCTGGGCGACCAGTTCCGGCTTGCCCTGCCACTGGCGGTAGAGGGTGGCCTTGCTGGCGTGGGTGCGGGTGGCGACGGCGTCCATGGTCAGGGCGTCGTAGCCGACCTCGCGGAGCAGGTCGAGCACGGCCGCGTAGAGCTCCGCCTCGCGCTCGGGGGTCAGCCGGCTGCGGCCCATGGCGGCACACCTCCTCACGACTTCAGGTGAACGAAACGGTTTCGTACAGCTTCGGTACGGCTCGACCGTACCCCCGGCCCCAGCGAAACGGAAACGTTTCGATGGTGGCGTGTGTCACGGGAACACGCGCCCGGCCGAGTTGCCACCGTCCGCGCTCGCCGAAAGCATGGGGGCGTGAGTGACGGCGCGTATCTCCGGTTCCCGCATCTCCACGGCGAGATGCTGTGTTTCGCCGCCGAGGACGACCTCTGGGTGGCACCGCTGACGACCGAGGGCGGCAGTACGCCACGGGCCTGGCGGCTGACGGTGGACCGCACCCGGATCAGCCACCCCCGGATCTCCCCGGACGGCAGACACATCGCCTTCACCACCTGGCGCAGCCTCGACCCGGAGATCCACCTCGCCCCGGTGGAGGGCGGCCCGGCCCGCCGCCTCACCTATTGGGGGAGCACCGACGCCCGGGTCTGCGGCTGGACCCCCGACGGCCAGATCCTGGCCGTCTCCTCGCACGGCCAGCCCTTCTCGTACTACTCCTGGGCCTACAGCGTCCCCACCGACGGCAGCCCCGGCGGCCGGCTGCCCTGGGGCCCGGTCTCGGACATCGCGGTCGCCGACTTCGCCGCGGACGGGCACCGGCTGGAAGGCGACGGCCATCCGTACGGGCACGTGGACGACGGGGACGGCCCCGGGAACGGTTCCGGCAGCGGCCACGACGACTCGGTGGACCGCAAGACGCTGCTGCTCACCGGCAAGCCGCCGCACGAGCCCGCCTCCTGGAAGCGCTACCGCGGCGGCGCGATGGGACGGATGTGGCTGCACGGCACCCGGCTCGTGCCGGACCTGCGCGGCCACCTGGACGCGGTGATGTTCGTCGGCGACCGGATCGCGTTCCTCTCCGACCACGAGGGGATCGCCAACCTCTACTCCTGCCGGCCGGACAGCACGGACCTGCGGCGGCACACCGATCACGCCGACTTCTACGCCCGGCACGCCGCCACCGACGGGCAGCGCGTCGTCTACCAGTGCGGCGGCGACCTGTGGCTGGTGGACGACCTGAGCCCGGGCGGCGCACCGCGCCGCCTGCGGGTGCGGCTCGGCGGCCCGCGCGCCGGACGCCGTACGTACCAGATCCCGGCCGGTTCGCACATCACCTCCCTCGCCGTGGACACCACCGGGCGGGCCAGCGCCGTCGGCGTCCGCGGCAGCCTGTACTGGCTCACCCACCGCGACGGCCCGGCGCGCACCATCCACGACGAGCCGGGGGTACGCGTCCGGCTCCCCGAGATGCTCGGCTCCACCGGCCGGATCGCCTACATCACCTCCGCCGAGGGCGACGACGCCATCGAGATCGCCGACCTGCCCAAGGCCGGCATCCCGCGCGACCCGCACCGCCTCGCGGCCGGCCGGCTCGGCCGCGTGCACGAACTGGTCGCCGCGCCGGACGGCGAACGGCTGGCGGTGGCGGCGCACGACGGGCGGCTGCTGCTCGTCGACGTCTCGGCCGACGGTGACGGCGAGGGCCGGGTCACCGAGCTGATCAGGTCCGACAACGGGCCCGTGCGGGACCTGGCCTTCTCCCCCGACTCGGGCTGGCTGACCTGGTCCCACCCCGGCATCGGCCGGACGCTGCGCAGCATCAAGATGGCCCGGCTGACCGGCGGCGACGGCGCCGGGAGCGGGGACGGGAACGGGGAAGGGGAAGGGGACGGGAACGGGGAAGGCTCCGCCGCCCGGACCGTCGTGGACGTCACCAACGGCCGCTTCGAGGACGAGCAGCCGGTCTTCACCCGCGACGGCCGCTACCTCGCGTTCCTGTCCTGGCGCGGCTTCGACCCGGTCTACGACGTGCACACCGGCGACCTGTCCTTCCCGCTCGGCTGCCGCCCCTACCTCGTACCGCTGTCCTCCGCCACGCCCTCCCCCTTCCAGTTGTCCGCCGACGGGCGGCCCGCGGCGGGCGGTCTGGACCCGGCGGAGGCCCCGGTGACGGCCGAGGGCACGGCGCTGGTGGAGGTGGAGGGGCTGGCCAGCCGGGTGACGCCGTTCCCGGTCTCGGCGTCGAAGTACTCGGCACTGCGTCCGGTCGCGGGCGGCGGGCTGGTCTGGCTGCGCTGGCCGATCTCCGGCGCGCTCGGCGAGACCTTCGCCAATCCCGACAACACCTCGGGCCAGCCCACGCTGGAACACTTCGACCTGGTCAAGGCCAAGCGCACCGAACTGACCGGCGCCATCGACTCCTACGCGCTCAGCGGCGACGGCACCCGGCTGGTCGTCAACGACGAGGGCGACCTGCGGGCGGTGCCCGCCACCGAGCCGCCGGACGCCGACTCGACCGTCCACCTGGACCCGCGGCGCATCCTGCACGAGGTGGACCCGCCCGCCGAGTGGCGCCAGGCGTACGACGAGGCCGGCCGGATCATCCGCGCGTACTTCTGGGACCCCGGGCTGTGCGGTGTCGACTGGGAGGCGGTGCTGGAGCAGTACCGGCCGCTGGTCGAACGGGTCGCCTCGCCCGACGAGTTCGCCGACCTGATGCGCGAGGTGCTGGGCGAGCTGGGCACCTCGCACGCGTACGTGACGGCGGGCAAGCGCAACGAGGGGCCGCCGCACTACCAGCGCGCGATCGGCCTGCTCGGCGCCAACTTCGTCTTCAAGGACGGCTACTGGGTGGTGCGGCGCATCCTGCCCGGCGACTCCTCCGACTCCCGGGCCCGCTCGCCGCTGGCCGGTACGGGCATCCGCGAGGGCGCCGCGCTCACACACGTGGACGGCCGCCGGGTCGATCCGGTGGCGGGCCCCGCCCCCCTGCTGTCCGCGGCCGGCGGCACCACCGTCGAGCTGACCTTCGCGCCGGCGGGCGGCGGCCCGTCACGCCGGGTCGCGGTGGTCCCGCTGATCGACGAACGGCCGCTGCGCTACCAGGACTGGGTGGCCAAGCGCCGCGAGGTCGTACGGGAGCTGAGCGACGGCCGGTGCGGCTATCTGCACATCCCCGACATGGGCGGCTCCGGCTGGGCGCAGTTCAACCGCGACCTGCGGATGGAGGTCTCACGGCCCGCGCTGATCGTGGACGTGCGGGGCAACGCCGGCGGCAACATCTCCGAGCTGGTCGTCGAGAAGCTGACCCGCACCATCGTCGGCTGGGACCTGACCCGCGACGCCCGGCCGGTCAGCTACGCCAGCAACGCGCCGCGCGGCCCGGTGGTCGCCGTCGCCGACGAGATGACCTCCTCCGACGGCGACATGATCACCGCGGCGTTCAAACTCCAGGGCATCGGCCCGGTCGTGGGCCTGCGTACCTGGGGCGGTGTGGTCGGGATGACCGGGCGGCACCGGCTGGGCGACGGTACGTACATCACGGTGCCGATGAACGCCGCCTGGTTCGAGGCGTACGGCTGGGGCGTGGAGAACCACGGCGTGGAGCCGGACATCGAGGCGCCGCGCTCCCCGCTGGACTGGGCCGAGGGCCGCCACCCGCAGCTCGGCGTGGCCGTCCGTACCGCACTGGACCTCCTGGAACGCCACCCCGCCGCGACGCCGCCCGACCTGTCCGACGTACCGGACCGGCGGCGTCCCCACCTGCCGCCCCGCAGCGGCTGAGCAACGCCCCCGCACGACAGGAGCACCTGCATGGGAACGCACATACGCACAGCGTCACTGACCGTCACCGCAGCGTTGACGGCCGGGCTCGTCACGGCCACGGCACCCGCCCACGCCGCCCCGCCGCCCGGCCGGGCGGGCCCGACCCACCTCCTCTTCGAGAAGAACCAGCGCGACCCGGCCGCGTCCCGGGTGCGCCTGGTGCGGACCGGCACCGGCAAGGCACTGGCCGACTACCGCGCCGGGTCCGGCCAGGGCGGCACGGCAGGCCGCGACGAATGCGTACGGAACAAGGGCTGGCTGCCGGACGGCACGTACCGGGTGCTCTCGCACACCACCCGCAAGAAGGGCGGGCGGGACGGCATCAACGGCTACGCGATCCACGTCGGCGACAAGGTGTGCCGGGACGGCAGCACCCGGCGCACCGCGCTGTTCCTGCACAGCGAGATGCGGTCGGACGGCGCCCAGGGCATCGCGGTGCCGGGCCGCGACAGTCCGTACCGCTGGGACGGCGACGGGGACTACCGCTCGCTGGGCTGCGTGAAGCTGGCCCCGGCGGACATCAAGAACCTCTTCGCGGCGGCGGAGCGGTACGGGTGGCCGACGTCGCTGAAGGTCGTCAAGTAAGCCTTTCCGCCCAACGGTTGAAGGGTGCACCCGCCGGTACGGGTACACCCCTCAGGTGTGCGGTACGCGCTCTCAGCCCTCGAAGGTGTGCCGGGGGCCCCGCTCGGCGTCCGCGACCTGCCGGCGGCCCTGTTCCTCGCGGTCGCGGGCCTCCTCGCGGGCCTGCTGGGCGCGTCCGCTCGCCTCGTCCCTGCCCTGCTGCCCGCACTCCTCGGCCTTCTTCCGGAGCTGCCGCCGCTTGTCCTCGAACTGGTCCTTGATGCCCGTGCTGCACTCCTGGTGGGGTGGTCGGGGGAAGGCAACCGACCAGCCCGGCACGCGCCGGCACACCGCGCCTTTCGATCAACCGGCGGCGTCGGCGGCCTTCCTAGCGGTTCGCGCGCACCTTCTCGTCCGCCGCCCCGCCCGCGCCGACCAGCCCCACGCGCATCCCCTCCAGCCGGTCGCCGAAGCGGCGCATCTCGCGCTGCCCCACCGTCCCGATGACGGACGGCAGGTAGCCGCGGACCGACTGCATGCCGCGCAGCCACCACTGCCCGTACACGTGCGACGAGCGGCGCTCGATGCCCGCCACGATCCGGTCCACGGCCGGGCTCAGCGGGTACGTCTTGTTCGACGGCCAGGGCAGCCGCCGGCGCAGCTCGCGCATGATGTCGTCCTGGTCGGCGCCGCGCACCATGTCCGTGTCGGTCCAGCTCAGATAACCGACGCCGACCCGTACGCCCTTGTGGCCGACCTCGGCGCGCAGGCTGTGCGCGAACGCCTCGACGCCGGACTTGGAGGCGCAGTACGCGGTCATCATCGGCGCCGGGGTGAGCGCGGCGAGCGAGGCGATCTGGAGGAAGTAGCCGCGTGACTCCGCCAGGACCGGCAGGAACGCCCGTCCCGTGACCGCGCCGCCGATGAGGTTGACCTCGATGACCCGCCGCCAGGACACCGGGTCGGAGTCCACGAACGGGCCGCCGGTGGCCACCCCGGCGTTGGCGACCACGATGTCCACCTTGCCGAAGCGCGCCTTGACCTCGCGCGCCACCTGGGCCATCGCCTCGTGGTCGGTCACGTCGGCGTGCCAGTGCGCCGCCTCGCCGTGCATCGAGGCGGCGACGCGCGCCAGTTCCTCCGGCTCCAGGCCGACCAGGGCGAGCGTCGCGCCGCGTGCGGACAGTTTGCGGGCGAGGAGTTCGCCGACCCCGCGGGCCGCGCCGGTGACGACGGCGACCTGTCCCTCCAGGCTCCTGCGTGCGCTCATCCGGTCTTCTCCTTCGCTTCGGTGGCCGCCTCGGCACGGACGGCACGGGCCGGCAGGTGGTCCCGTACCAGCTCCCGGATGCGGCCGATGACCGCGTCGGGCTCCTCGATGGGCGTCATGTGCCCGGCTCCGGGCAGTTCGGTCAGCCCCAGGAAGTGGGGCAGTACGGAGGCCAGCCGCCGGGAGAGGACGATCGGGGTGAGCCGGTCGGCGGTGCCCGCGATGACGGCGGTCGGCACCTCCAGCCGGGCCGCGCCGCCGGTCAGATCCAGCCCCGCGAGGACCTTGCCCCACTTCGCCCGCGGCCGTACCTGGCAGGCGTGCACGATGCGCGCGCACGCCTCGACCTGCTCGGGCGTGGCGGCCGGCCCCATCGTGGCGTACTTCAGAATCCGCTTGGCGAGCGCGCTGACCGGTCCGAGCGGCGCCCGCGACCCGAGGACGACCTGGTGCGCGACGCGCCGGCCGCCCGGTGAGCGCAGCGGGATCACCAGGGACTCCGCCGTCAGGTTCGCGCTGCCGGTGCTGCACAGCAGGACGGCCGCGGCCCGCTCCCGGAACTCGGGGCGTTCGGCGGACGCCATCATCGTCATGCCGCCCATGGAGTGCCCGGCCAGCACCGCCCACTCCCCCGGATCCAGCGCGGCGCCGAGGACGGCGGTCAGGTCGTCGGCGAGCGCGGTGGTGCTGTAGCCGCGGGGGCCCACCGCCGGGGTGCGGCCGTGCCCCCGCTGGTCGTAGAGCACCACCTTGTGGTCGGCGGCCAGGTCCCGGACCACCGGGGCCCAGAAGGCGGTCGAGCAGGTCCAGCCGTGCGACAGGACGACGGCGGGCGTGCCCGGGGCCTCCGGCCCGTGGATCTCCACGTGCAGCCGGGAGCCGTCGGCGGAGGTGACGGTCAGTTCGCGGCGCGGTGCGGGCGGCGCGTACCGCCCGCGGGTCATCGGGGTCGGTGCCATCACGCCACCGCCTTCGCCGCGTGCCCGGCCCGCTCGCCCGTACGGGGCGCCGGCAGGCGCAGCACTTCGTACTCCGCGAGGTCCACCTCCCGCGTCAGCTTCCGGAACTCGGCGGTCGTACCGGGCCAGGCCGTCGTGTTGCGGCCGTTGGCGTCCAGGTACCAGCTGTCGCAGCCGCCGGTGGTCCACACCGTGCGCTCCATCCGCCGCTGGATGCCGCGTGTCCAGGCGTGCACGGCGGACGGCCGGGCGTTCAGCGCGACCTTCCTCTTCCCGCCCAGCACGTCCAACTGCCGCAGGTAGTCGACCAGGTAGTTCAACTGCGACTCGATCATCAGGATCATCGAGCTGTTCCCCAGGCCCGTGTTGGGGCCGATGATGGTGAGGAAGTTGGGGAAGCCGGCCGCGCTGGCGCCGCGCAGCGACTCCATGCCGTCCTTCCACTCCTCGGCGAGGGTGGTGCCGTTGGCGCCGGTGACCCGGTGGGCGATCGGCATGTCGGTGACGTGGAAGCCGGTGCCGAAGACGATCGCGTCCGCCTCCGTCTCCGTACCGTCCGAGGCGACCAGCACGTTCCCCCGTATCTCCTTCAGCCCGCTCGCCACCACGTCCACATTCGGCTGCGTCAGCGCCGGGTAGTACGTGTTGGACAGCAGGATGCGCTTGCACCCGATGCGGTAGTCCGGTGTCAGCTTGGCCCGCAGCGCCGGGTCCTTCACGGCCCGCTTCATGTGCCCCTTGGCCAGGCCCTCGATCAGCCCGAGCTCGTTCGGGCGCTTGGTGAACGCGCTGACCTGCATCTCGCGGATGCCCCACAGCAGTCCGCGGCGCGCGACCCGGGTCGCCGGGACCCTGGTGTGCAGCCAGCGCTCCAGCCCGCTGATCCTCCGGTCCGCGCGCGGCAGCACCCAGGCCGGAGTGCGCTGGAAGAGGGTGAGCCGGTCCACGGTCGGCTGGATGGACGGCACGATCTGGATCGCCGAGGCGCCCGTACCGATCATCGCGACCCGCTTGCCGCGCAGGTCGTAGTCATGGTCCCAGCACGCCGAGTGGAAGACCTTCCCCGGGAAGGAGTCCAGTCCGGGAACGTCCGGCACCTTCGGATCCGACAGCGGCCCGGTCGCCGAAACCACCACATCCGCCGTCAGGGCGCCCTTCGCCGTCTCCACCTCCCAGTGCAGTTCCTCCCCGTTCCACCGCAGGCTGCGCACCTCGGAGTCGAAGCGCAGGTGCGGCCGCAGCCCGAAGGTGTCGGTGACCCGCTCCAGGTACGCGCGGATGTGCGGCTGCCCGGAGAAGTTGCGCGGCCACTCGGGGTTGGGCGCGAAGGAGAACGAGTACAGGTGCGAGGGCACGTCGCACGCGCATCCCGGATAGCTGTTGTCACGCCAGGTGCCGCCCACCGAGCCGGCCCGCTCCAGGACCACGAAGTCGGTGATGCCCTGGCGTCGCAGCCGTACGGCCGCCCCCAGACCACCGAACCCCGATCCGATCACCGCCACCCGTACGTGCTCGTGTTCGCGCTCGGCCATGCCGCCGCCTCCCGAGTTCGACCGTCGTCGTCAGACCCTGCTCGATCGCGCCAGCAATCACTGGCACGATTGGAGGGTAGGACACGGACGTACCGAGCGGTAGGGGGTACGCGGCGGGAAGTTACCGCTGGTTGCACCTCGGCCGGGGCCCGGTGGGGCGACATAGGGTGAAGCCGTGGCAGAGAAGACGCACGGCGATCCCGGACCTCCCGCCGACCCCGGCACCCCCGCTCCCGGCCCCGGTCCCCGCGAATACCGCATGGCCGACCTCGCCGAAGCGGCCGGCATCACCGTCCGCACCCTCCGCTTCTACCGCGAGCGCAAACTCATCCCACCGCCACGCCGCGAGGGCCGCATCGCCTGGTACAACGAGCACCACCTCGCCCGCCTCCACACCATCGCCGGCCTGCTCGAACGCGGCCACACCCTGGGCGGCATCGCCGAACTCCTCGCCGCCTTCGACACCGGCCGCGACGTCGGCGAACTCCTCGGCCTGGAGGACACCCTCGTGGCCCCCTGGTCCGAGGAGACCCCCGTACGCCTGACTCCCGAGGAACTCGCCGACCACTTCAAGGACGACGTCACCCCGGAGAACCTCTCCGCCTCCCTCGACATCGGCTATCTGGCGGTCGACGGTGACGAGTTCGTCCACATCAGCCGCCGCCTGCTCGACGCCTCCACCGAACTCGTCGCCAACGGCGTACCGCTGGCCGCCGTCCTCACAGCGGGCCGCGAGGTCCGCACCCACGCCGACGCCCTCGCCGACCTGTTCATCTCGGTCATCCGCACCCACGTCCTGGCCGACGTCCTCGACCGCGCCGCGGCCGGCGTGCCCCTCGACCCCACCGAGGCCGCCCGCATCACCCGGACCATCGAAAAACTCCGCCCCATCTCCAAGGGCATCGTCGACGCGGAACTGTCGATGGCGATGGACCGGAGGGTGCGGGCGGAGCTGGACTCGTGGCGGCGGGAGACGGAAAACGGAAACGGGAGCGGGGACTGACCGCTCTCCGCTCCCCGTTCCCTGCTCCCGTGTCGGGCCTGCCTGCTCGGGGCAGGTGTCCTGGGTCACCTTGCCGCTGCCGGCGGAGGCGGTGGCCGGGTCCATCGACAGGCACAGGTTCGTCCAGTTGCTGACGAACCGGAAGCTCTTCTTGGAGTCGCTCACGGACCCGATCTTGGTCGGGACGACGTTCCACATCTGGCTGCCCGAGAACCAGCGGGTCTCGCAGTCCCACCAGAACCGCTGGGTGCCGGCCGGCGGCGGCTTGCCGTCGTTGTAGGGGACGGTCAGGCACTTGCCGTTGCTCGACTTGATCTGGAAGTAGCCCTTGTGCTCGAAGGACGTGGGCTGCTCGGCCTGCCACTGGTGGCTGCTGGGCGCTTTCGACCGGCACGCGCGCTGGGTGACCAGGCCGCCGGTCTTGGAGCTGTCGAACTCGGGACCCCGCACCATGCACCGCTTGTACTGGCTGTTGGCGTAGGTCCTGTCGGAGTTGACCAGCCAGATCGCCCGGTTGCCGCCGCCCTTGGGGATGTGGCCGTCGTTGCGGGAGATGATGTTGTCCACCAGGGCCCAGCCGGGGAAGTCCATCATGACCATGCCGACGCGGCCGCTGTCACCGGCGTTGAGGTACTTCAGCAACCGGTGATTGATGCCCTCGACTTCGGTACGGACACCGCCCTGCTCCTGCCAGTACCCGCCGGCGTACTCGAACGGGAGCCGCAGAATGGTCTTGGACGCCGAGGTGTACGCCACGTACACCTCGTCCTTGTCGTCACGGGCCGCCCGGTCGACGTTCTCCTTGACGTGGTCCCACTTCTTCTGGACGGGGTCCGCCGTCCAGTGGTCTTCCTGATTCTTGTTGAAGGTCTCGATCCCGTACTTGTCGTTGCCGACGCTGTCGAAGCTGCCCAGGACCAGCTTGCCGCGGACGTCCTTGAGGCTGGGGACCGGCGCTCTCTTGTCGCCCTTCACCGAAGGGGAGTAGAACAGGTCGCCGAACCTCTTCACGTAGTGGCCGAAGATGCTCTGGGCGTCTTCCGCCGTCATCGACTTCGGATCGTTCGCACACTCGGTGGCGCTGGCACCCCCGAAGGGGCACTCGGCCTTCAGGCGCATCACCACCGTCTCGCTCGGGTGCTTCTTGAGGAAGGCCTGCGTCTCGTCCAGAACGTCACGGAAATCGGCCTCCTGGAAGACCACTCCGTGGTGGATGGTGAAATCCTCGCCCCGCCGATACGGACCCGGACGTCGATGGCACGGATGCCGTGTTCCAGTTGCGCCTTCAGGGTTTTCCCGTTGTCGCCGAAGTCCTCCTGCGTCTGCGTGATGGCGCCACCGTGAATGGCGAGCGTGTCGTGGGTGCCGGGCAGGGACATCGCCGCCAGCGAGGTGTCGTCCGCGATGTTCGCCATCCAGTCCAGCCGGGTCGTCGACCCGAGGTCCCGGTAGGCGTCCTGGTTCCGCGATCCGGCCGCCCCGGCGGCACCGGGCGTGAGCAGTGCCGCGCCCAAGGCGGCACAGACCGTCATCAAGCGCACCAGGGGACGAGACCGCCGACGCGTTCTGACGCCGGTGTCGTGGAAGGCGGGGCGGGACATGGGACTCCTGCCGGAATGCGCCGGAGACGACCGAAGACGGTCACGGGACGTCACGTGGACGTCCCTCACCCTGTCCCACGGACCTAACGCTTTTCTCATTCCCGGCAGATCGCACGAAGGGGACAGATCCCGGGAAGTTGACCGGCCCCCACATCACCAAGTATCCGGAGGCACCGACAGCTTCCCGACTTTGCCGATTTCAGGCAATGACCGCCGGGCGCACGAGGGTGACGATCGTGTCATCGGCAGTTCAACCACGGAGGCACCCCACCCATGAGACCGACCCGCGCTGCCCTGCTCGTCGCGGCCACCGCCCTGACCCCGGCCCTGCTCCTGGCCACCCCGGCGTCCGCCACCACCCCGGCGGCCACGCCGACACCCGTGGCGGCCACGCACGTGACCACCGCCCCCGGCACGCCGGTCGACGAGATGTCGCCGGACGACCTCCGCGTCGCGGTCTCGCGCATTCTGGCGGACAAGAACATCGGCAAGGGAGTGAAGCGCGAAGCCGGCAAGGCCCTGGACGACGGCACACCGGAAGCCCTCCGCACCTTCCTCAAAACCGGTTACCGCCTCGCCCAGGCCGAGGACGATCGCGTCACGATCTCCATCATCCTCGCCCGCAAGGACACCGGTCGCGGAGTCAAGGAAGCCATTTACGAGCTCCTCGACAACGGCACACCGGAAGAACTGCGTGCCTTCCTCGAAACGGGCTACCGTCTCGTCCGCGCAGAAGACGACCGCGTCGCCATAGCCACCCTCCTCGCCGGCAAAGACGTCGGCAAGGGAGTGAAGCGCGAAGCCGGCAAGGCTCTCGACGACGGCAGCCCGGAAGCCCTCCGCGCCTTCCTCGAAACCGGTTACCGCCTCGCCCGCGCCGAGGACGACCGGTTCGCCATCTCCCGTATCCTCGCCGGCAAGAACGTCGGCAAGGCCGTGAAGCGGGAAGCCGGCAAAGCCCTCGACGACAGCAGCCCGGAAGCCCTCCGCGCCTTCCTCGAAACCGGTTACCGCCTCGCCCGCGCCGAGGACGACCGGTTCGCCATCCTCCGCATTCTGGCCAAGCCGAATATCGACAAGAAGCTCCGCCAGGCCGCCGAAAAGGCCGTGGACGGTACGCCGGAAGAAATGCGGCGCTTCCTGGAGACCGGACCGTACGAGGTACGCACCCGCTGACCCCGGTCAGCGGCGGGCCCCGGCGCGTCCGCCATCAATCGGCCTCGGGAAACACCGTGCACCACAGCTCTCGGAGATGCGCACGGTGTCGCCCGGCCGTGCGTACGTCAGCAGTCATCAGCCGACCGGCGGGAGGCGGGCCAGGAGTCAGTCGGTGTCCGTAGCCGCCAGGACGGCCACGTGATGCCGGTCGGGGCGCAGCGCCAAGATGCCGAAGTCCCACGCGACGCCGTAGAACCAGTCCGTTTCGGTGCCCAAGTCGTACCACGTGCAGGCCCGGGCGCTCTCGTCGACCTGTTCGAACTCTGTGCCGGCCGGCGCTCCGACAAGCCCGGTCATCGAGTGCCAGGCTGCCAAGCGTCCGTAGGCGCCGTGCAAGCTCCCGCCGTATGCGCCTCCGGTGGAGGCGGCCGAGAACAGCATGCGCCACGCCCTCCCGGCGGTCGAGGCGTCCATGCGTACCGTCCCGCGCCGTGTTCCCGCCAGGCATTCCAGGGGTAGCACATCGATCGCCGCGCGCAGGTGGGCGCGGTCGCAAGGGGCGTCACCGGCGAAGACCCGCGCCTCGATCTTCCCGTTGGAGTGCTCCCGCCAACCGTTGACCGCTGTGGCCATGGCTTCGCTTTGCGCCGGGTCGGGGAGTTCCGCCAGGCCGAAGGCCGGGCCGGGGCCGGCGGACGGGCTCGTACTCGGGCCAGGCGGCTCCGTCCCGGAGCGACAGGGAAGGCTGTGCGATGCACCACGGGTCGAGTAGCGTGGCAGCTCCACCTTCTCCTCGGCCTCCAGCAGCCGGGTCGGCAGCGCCGCCAGCGGGTGGTCTCCGCTGCGCAGTGCCGCGGCGAAGCCCCGGGTCTCCGCGAGCCCGCTCACATCGATGCCACGCAGTACGAGCTCGTGCAGCAGGCAGGCACGCAGTTCGTACGGGGCTGCCGCCGTCGTCCTCCCGGGAGCGAACACCGCCGCGAGCAGGTCCTCCACGGGCTGCTCGGAGGCCAGTACGGAGGCCCGGAAGCGTGCTGCCTGACGCTCGGCCTCGGGAAAGCGGGTACCGGGGAGGCTGATCGCGCGCTCGATGTTCGCCCTTCCCGGAGTGGTCTGCAAGGCGCACAGTGCGTGGCTGAACACCGCTTCGTACTGCCAGGCTTCGGTCTTCGTGCGACCGAGAGCGACAATGGCCCTGGCCAGGTCGCGGGCGAAGTCGGGGTCCCCGGCGGTCACCCGACGCTCGACTTCGTCGTGGACGCCGGTGACGTCCACGCGATTCGGGAGACTGTCGAGTACACGGGCGATGTCAGCGTGCATGGCTTGATCAGCATATGCGCCCACGCTTCGCCACGCGGCACAGCGAGCCGACGCCAGCGGGGCGGGCCCCGTCCCCCGTCCGCTTCGCCGTAGCTCGCCGCCCTCGGGCACCCACCACACACGACCACCAGCGAGACGGGTTCTCCGGGGAGCCGGCGGAAAGCCGCGCGCCTGTCCGCCTCACAGCGCCCAGGCAGCACCCGGATCGTCCAGCCACACCTGCTGGCCCTCGGCGGCGACGGTCAGCCCGAACCGCTCGCAGCCGGGCCGGCCCTGCGCCACCCACCACCGGTGGGCGGCCTCCACCTCGTCCCACAGCCGACGAGGGCCGCCCTGCCAGACGCGGGCTTCCGCGCCGTCACGGAAGTACACGCACGCCCAGGACCGGTCCCGCAGCCCGTAGAGCCACACCGGCCGCGCACCCCCGCGTCTCTCCGCCTCGACCTGCACACAGTGGGGCACCCGCAGCCCCACGGCAAACCGCTGGGGCCCGAACGCCCCGCCCGTGAATTCCTCCTCCGTAAGCCCCGTGGACGTCTCGTCCCCATTCGCCACGCTTCCCGGAACGTACGCCGTGTGCACCACTTGCGGCAGCCGCTGCGCCCGCAGCTTCATGCATTCCACCGCCCCGGTGAATTTCCCCGAAGCGCTGCGCCCGTCGCGAGGAGCTCACGGCCTCCGAGGCGGTGAGGGGCTGTCATCACCGTACGGATGCTTCCACGGCCCGGCGGGCAACTCCGCTTCCACCGCCGCATAATCCTGGAAGTTCCGCCGATAGCGCCTGTGGCCGGTTTCTTTGCTGTGCTCACGCATCCACACCTCCACCGGGTGGGGAGTCAGCCATTCGTCGGACTTCTCGCCGCATTCCTTTTCCTCGCCTGAAACGCACACGGCCTCGTAGGTGGGCTCCGCTGTCGGGTCCTGCCTGATCGTGAAGGGCACGTACCGGAAGATGCGGCGGCTCATTGCCCACATTCCTTGGCCTGGTGCTTGCGCATCAGGACATTCGCGTCGGACACGCCGCTGCAATCACCGGTCGATCGGCAGTTCGCCCTGCGCGTGGACACCCCGAGACACGTCGTGCAACCCGGGCGGGGACGTGGCTCGGCTTCTTGCCTCGGTGGCAGCTCCACCGGCTGCTCGTGCGAGGTCCTGGGGAACGTCATGCAACCAGTCAACCCAGGTTGCGGGCGGTGAACTTGCACATGGCTTGCACAAAGAGCGTGCGGGTACCCGCAGGGCCTTGCCACCATGACAGCAGGACGCACCTCCTCGGGTAGGGCTGATCACATGGGCACGACCACGGAACTGGCACCGGGCGCGAACCTCGCGGCGCTTCGCAAGGCGCGCGGCATGTCTCAGACGCAGCTGGCCTCACGGGCGAACATCTCCGTTTCCCTCCTGTCCAAGATCGAGGTGGGAGACAGGGCCCTGACATCTGCCGTAGCGGCAGCCCTGGGCAAACCCATGGGGCTCAGCATGGCCGAGGTGCTGGGCCGGGCCTCGGTCTCCCGGGACGACGAGCAGCGACTGGCGGAACTGCGCTCTGCGATCCGGGACTACGACCTGCCCGGACGTCACGAAGTCCACGAGGCCGGCATAGTCGCCGCCCTGGAGACCGCGCGGCGTCACCGCGACGCCGCAGCGGTGGACCGGCTGCTGACACTGCTCCCCGGGCTGCTCAGAAATGCCACCGTCCATGCGCACGCCGCCAACACGGTGGATGCGTGGATGGCGCTGTCCGAGGTCTACAGCAGCGTGTACTGGCTGGCCGCCCGGCACCGCTGGATGGACATGGCGGAGCTGGCCGTGACCCGGCAGCGTTGGGCCGTCGAGCAGAAGCCCGACCCGCTGGGGGTGGCGATCGCCGCTCGCGACAGGGCGGGCGCGTACCTCAACGGCGGTGACTTCGAGGGCGGGCTGACGATTGTCGACCGCGCCGTCGCACAGGCCCAGTCCGGCCTGTCCGGTCAGGACCGGGCCTTCGCCGTGGGCGTGCTGAACCTCCGCGGCATGACCCTGGCCGGTCGCCTGCACGACAAGCAGGTGGGCCGACGCGAGGCCGAGCGGCACATCGCGTCCGCGTGGGAAGCCGCCGAGTGGTTCGACGACCGCGACTGGCACCGGCACAACATGATCTTCGGCCCGCGGAACGTCACCACTCACGTACTGGCCACCCGCCTCGACCTGGGCCGTCCGCGCGAGGCCCTGGAAGCCGCGGAGGACATCGACGCGGCCCTGGCGGACCTGCCCGCCAACCGCGTCGGCCCGACCAGGATGAATCTCGCCCGCGCTCAGCTGGACGTGGGCGACCGTGACGGCGCCTTGGAAAGCCTGAGTGCGGCATGGGACGCGGCCCCGCAGATGGCACGCATCCACCCCACGGCGCGGGAGGTGTTCCGCGTACTGTCGTCCCTGCACAGGCGGAGCAAGCCGGAGCTGCTGCGCCTGTCCAAGCTTTCGGGCATCAGTCTCTAGTGACCGAGCGCGTACGGGAGTCGTCGCTCTCCGCCGGGCCTACGGCTCCCTGCCCCTGCATGGCGTGCGCCGGGAAAACCGGACAGCACAGGGAGGCACCATGTCGCCCAACCTGCCCCTTCCCTGGGCCAAGTCGAGCCATAGCAGCCCGGATGGCGGCAACTGCGTGGAGTGGTCTCCCTCGACCGCCGAGGCCACAGGCATCGTCCCGGTCCGCGACAGCAAGGCCCCGGACGGTCCCGTCCTCGCCTTCCCCGCCGCCGCCTTCGCGGCGTTCGTCGTCGGCGTCAAGTCCGGCACCTTCTCCGCCTGAGCGGCTGCCCCCTCACCCCTCCAAGAACCCACGCAGTGACGCCGCGAGGCTGGTCGCGAACGCGTCCCGGGTCTGCTCGGGGAGCAGGTCCAGGGAGAGGTACGGGTTGAGGTCTTCCAACTCGACCAGGAGGAGGTCGCCATCGGGGGCGCGGCAGGCGTCCACGCGCTGGATGCCGTGGTCGAGGGTGTTCCAGCCGATGAACTGGTGCGCGAAGGCGAGGTCCGCCTCGGTGGGCTCGTACGGTGTGAGTTCCCAGCGGCGGGTGGGGTCCGGGGCGTGGAGGGCGTACTGGAAGGTGTCGTCGACGTAGTAGAAGGACACCTCGTAGCGGAAGTCGATGCGCGGCTGGACCAGGATGTCGCCGTAGGGCAGGTCGGCGAGTTGGGCCGCGGGGGCGAAGGTCAGGCCGATGGAGTCCGCGCCCGCCTTCGGCTTGACCGCGTACTGCGTGGCCTTGGGCAGCAGGTGGAGGTCTCGGGGGCGGTCGACGGTGGGGATGACCGGGTACCCGGCGGCGGTCAGGTCCAGCAGGTACTGCTTGCCGGCCATGTCGCCACGCCCGGTCAGCGGGTTGTAGACCCGGGTGCCGCGCGCCAGAGCCTGCTCGCGGAACGCGTCGTACTCCTCCTGGTAGTGCAGCACGGGACCACTGTTACGCACGATGACCGCGTCGAACGCGTCCATCAGCCCGGCGGCGTCCAGAGGGTGGCACAGGGCGATGTCGAAGGCGTCGCGCAGCCGGGAGGACAGGAAGATGTCCTCGTCGCAGTAGCGCCGCCCCTTGGCCTGGTAGGCGAGGTCGGTCACGAACAGAACGCGGGGGCGGCTGGACACGATGCATCTCCTCGAACGGTGATCATCAGCCTAACCGTGCAGGTGGGGCGGCCTGAGCGGACCGCACTGCTCGCAGCTCCCGTGGGCCCGGACCGGCTCTCGGCCCTGCGCCGGCGCGTACGCCGGTACGGCGTCAGCCAGGATCGTGAACGGTCGTGATCGTGGACAACCGCGACCGGCGCGTACCCGCGCGGTGTCACCACAGAAGTGGCAGCCGCTCCGGGGGGCGTTTGATCCAGCCCGTCCGCCAGTTGATTTCTTCCGGGGGGATCGCCAGGCGCAGTGCGGGCATCCGCTCCAGAACGGCGGACAGCGCGACGGACGCGTGGGTGCGCGCGAGATACGTGGCCGAGCAGTAGTGGCGGCCCGTGCCGAAGGTCAGGTGTTCCTTCGCGTTGCGGGTCAGGTCGAGTTGGTCGGGGCTGTCGAATACGGCGGGGTCGTAGTTGGCGCCTTCCACGAGGACGAGGACGAGGTCGCCTTTGGTGATGGCCTGGCCGCCGAGCTCGGTGTCCCTGACGGCGATGCGCGGGAGACCGTCGCCGATGGCGAGGCTGTAACGGAGGAGTTCCTCCACCGCCGGTTCCATGGCTTCCGGGTGGGCGTGCAGCCATTGCGTCTGGTCCCGGTGCGTGGCGAGTTGCAGCAAGGACAGCAGGAGGAAGGCCGCGGTGCTCAGCCCTCCCGCGACGAAGAGGTTGTTGATCATGAGGATGATCTCTTCGTCGAGTTCGGGCTCCGTCCCGTTCTCGATACGGAAGCGGGCCAGGGCGCCGAGCAGGCCCGGCGCGTCGACGGCGTCCGGCGCCAGCAGGCGGGCGCGGGTACGGGCCAGGCACTTCTCCAGGTTGACCTGCGCGCCCTCGAACGTACGCGGCACGGTCATGATGCTGATGTCGAATCCGTCCATCAGCAGCCGTCCGTGGTCCTCGGAAAGGCCCATGACGGTGGCCATGACGGAGGCGGTGTAGGGCTGGGTGAAACGGGCCCGGAAGTCCACCGGCGGGCCCTCGGCCGTGATGTCGTCGAGGAGTTCGCCGGCCTTGCGGCGGAACGCGCCGGTGGCCTCTTTCACCGCGTGCGGGGAGAGGGCCTGCATCACCGTGTCGCGCAGGCCCACGCCCACCATGTCCTTGACGCTGCTGCGGTTCGACGCCGGGAAGAGCGGCGCGTATTGCAGGCGTCCGCCCGGTTCGGCCAGGGCCGACATGCTGAAGGCGTCGTCCTGGAGTACCCGCGTGGCCAGTTCGTGCGTGCAGACCAGCCAGGCCGGGTCGCCGGTGAACGTACGGATGCGGGCGACGGGCTTGTGCTCGCGCAGCCACGTACATACGTCCGGGACCACGTCACCGCGCCGGGGAAGGGGCCATTCCACGTCCACGTCCACGTGCGCGTTCACCTCCGCGTCCGCGTTCACCTCCGCTTTCACACCGGCCTCCTCGCCCACAGGTACAGGCTGTTCTCCGGCTCGGACGGCACCGGACCGTCCGGCGGGGCCTCGACGCGGACCTCCACTCGCTCGGTCTCCAGACCGGCCAGCCGGGCGTGGTGCCGGACGTCCTCGCGCAGGCACCGCGCGGCGCGGTACGTCCGGCCGAGGAACCGCACGTCCTCGGCCGCCCGGCGCTCCAGGACCGCGAGGAGGACGGTGCCGCCCGGCACGGTAAGGGCAGCGAGCCGCCGCAGCCCCTCCACGAAGGAACGCTCGGGCAGGTCGCCGAAGCAGAACAGGCACACCACGGCGTCGTACACCCCCAGCTCGGCGGGGGCCTCGCCGAAGAGGTCGGCCAGGACGAAGCGCGCCTGGGGCACCTGCCGCCGCGCATGGGCCAGCATCACCTCGGAGACGTCGATACCCGTGACGTCCAGGCCCTTCGCGCACAGTTGCTCCGTGGTGGGCCGCCCCGTCGCGCACCCCACGTCCAGCACGCGGGAGCCGGGAGCCAGCCGCCGCGTCAGCTCCTCGACGGCGTCGGTCTGGGCCTGCTTCCGGCCGGCGAAGGCCAGCTCGAAATCCATACCGAGGCTGTTGAAGACGCGCGCCGCACGGACGCCTTCCGAAGTCATGGCGCGCGCCGCGCGGGCGCCCTTCGGGGTGATCACCACGGCGCTGGGGCGGGCGGGCGGACCGGCGGCGCGCACTCGGGCATCGTCACTCCTCGTAGCGGCGTACGTCCGGATACGTACGCGTTCGGGGTGATATATGCCCGCGCTGCGCCACGGGGGGCGGCAGGGCTCCGCGCAATGCCTCGAAAGCGTGAGGGGCCGGCCCGCCGAAGCGTGCGGGCGCGGCCCCCGCCGGGCGCGCGGGGCGGGGGCGCGGGAGAGCGTCGTGGGGGGGCAGAGTCGG